>CAYGDX010000001.1:0-34728 GCA_964348825.1 uncultured Gammaproteobacteria bacterium
TAACAAGGCAGCCGTAGCGGAAGCTGTGGCTGGATCACCTCCTTTCTAGGGAGATATATTTGCTAATAGCAAATCGCAAATGGCAAAGAGCAGTAATGCTATTCGCCATTAGCCATAAGCTAAAAGCCAATTCGTGTCGGTTACATTATTTATTTAATGTAATAATTAACATAACCCTGTCTTGTCACTTATTAGGGAATAAATAAAAAATCGTGAACTTTATGTTCACGATTTTTTTGATTTTTAATTATACAACATAATAAAACTATGTTTAATAGGAGCTTGACAGATGTATTAGAATAGATTATATTAAATTATTCTTTAACAATTAAATACGACGAAAAATTCTAAAAAATATAGAGAGAAAGAGGTAAAAACAATGGAAATAAAAGGAAATATCCACACCTATCAAGTTTGCGCTTTGGTAGGAGAGACTGAAGAATACCGGCTATACATATGTAAATACGCAGATTCACAGAGTCAGTGTTTACTACAAGTTGCTAAAGCTGTGGAACACAATGGTTGCTTAGATCGGAATGCTTATTTGCTTGGCATATTAACCAACTATGCTAGCAAGATAGAGGAGGAATACGCTGTAAGTAGTCCGACTTCATCTCCACTTAATTATAGATTAGGTTTTCCTGAGCTGGTGGAGAGTTTTATTTGTTTAGAGCAAGGAAATCGGCGGATTAACATCCTTGCTTTTAGAGAAGTAAATGAAGTGGGTAGAATGGTGCCACTTAATAGTATTACCACCAAAGATCAGCTGCGCGTTGATTTGCGGACCAGTGTCTGGATTATGGGCAAGCTTTTGAAGTTATTAGTATTTGCTCACAGTCAAGGAATTGCTATTAGCCAATTGACTGGTAGTAACATTTTGATTGAACCGGATCAGCATTATGTATTAATTTTTGATTGGTCAAAAGCTCAGATATTTCCTGAAGGAATTTCGAGAGAAATTTGCCAACAAGAAATTTCGGCAGTCGCTCAAGCAGTCATTGCAGTTATCGGAGGTGATCCGATAACTTACAATATTCCCAATGACGGTGATGAGGCTTTTGATCAATATACCGAGTATCTCGTAAGACTTGCTCAAGGAAAAGAAGGTAGATCAATTCAGGCGCATCAACAATTTTATGAACTTGTTGATTCACTTTGGAAACGTGAATTCTATGCCTTCACTACTAAACCACTAAATAATTAAAATAATATCAAACAACAATTTTAAAGAAAGAGAACAAAAATTATGGGTAGTAAAACATTTACAAGAATAGCTTATACAGAAGCCACAAGGGGTATTACATCAGATGGTCCGGTGACAAAAAAAGCAGAGCAACAAGCGCGTCATACTGGAAAGCTGAATCAACTTGTTGACCCATCTGGATTCGGCGCGATTCGCCGTTGTTTGCCTCGAGTTGATAAGCAAAATAACGGATTTTACCTTTTAACAATCGGCACACCAATGCCGATTGAAACTCGGTTAGATACTACTAATAGTATGGGAGGTAACGTCGATGTTGCCCTTCGTGTGCTACCTAATAATTACGAGCTATGTAGTGAAGTCCTGCCTGGTTATGATCCTCAGATAGCCACCGGTATATTTGGTGATGTTGATGATTGTTTTGTGCTTTGTCGTCCACAGTTTGAAATGGATGCTGAAAAAATTGTGGAACAACTTACCTTAATGGTACCGGAACGAGCCGGTGGTGATACGCCGGAAGATCCACACTATGGTTTATTTGGTGCCGCTTATTTGACAGCCGCCTATATTCACCGTATTGGTTTGAAGGGCTACGACTTCACAGTTTCGGATGCGCCAGCTCGCGAATTATTAGATGCAAAACAGTTGAAGCGGATTTTTGGTGATGATGTGTTTGATAAAGTTAAAGAAAATGGTTACTCAAATATTATCGCCTCTAATCTACCGACTACAACCGAAGTTGTTCAAGATCTTTTGAAGATTAGCCACGCCTTCTTCTTACAAGTTGGTGAAAATGGAATGACAACAAGATTTTGGCAAAGCGTATTTGGCAAGAATCGAGTGGTCGTATTGCCTAGTACTGAACTTATGCCGCAAGTACAGGCTACGATCATCGGATTAACTGAAGGGACGCTGAGCCTATTAAATGTTGAAGAGTTCCTGAAAAAAAACAACGTTAACCCAATTGATGCTCAGAAAATCGTTAAGTCGGTTGCCAACATTCCGATAGGTGCTCAAGCAGCTTTACCGAATTTTGGTAAACGCCCTCAAAAAGGTGATCTCTTTCGTGAAAAAACCGACCTCTGGCCGATTGATCCGGAAAAAGTATCGCAATTAATTACATCTGATCAACAAACAACAGGCGAGCCAATTACATGGCTTTAGCCAATTCACCATAATCCATAATCAAAGAAAGGTAAAAGGTAATTGAAATGACAAAAAAAGTTTACCTCGTCACCGATCTTGGTCCTGGAGATGGTGGTAAAGGCGGTGTGGTGCATAAAATCTGTAAAATGATGTGTGCCCACACTATTATTAAAGTTGGCGGTGCTCAAGGAAGTCATGGTGTTTTAACTTCTAGAGGAGAAAAATTTGCCTTCAGCCAATGGGGCTGTGGCACTTTTGATGGAATAAAAACCCATCTCTCCTCTTTGATGGTTATTTCTCCAGAAGGTTTGCTTAACGAAGCTGATGAACTCAAATACGAATATGGTATTCACAATGCTTTTGATCTACTTACTATAGATCAAAGAGTACTTTGTGCTACACCATTTCATGGTATTGCCTCGCGTCTAAAAGAATTGGCGCGAGGCAATCATCCCCGAGGCACTATTGGTTCAGGTGTTGGGGAAACCTATCGTATGTTAGAACGGTTTCCCGATCTAGCACTTCGAGCTATTAACTTGTCAGAAGCCAACCTAAAGGAAAGATTAATTACTATACGAGAGCAAATACAGCGCGACTTGGCCGAAATTATTCAAGCAGACTTTTTGCCTGCTGACCAAGCTGAAGCACAAAAAGAGATTAGACTGCTTTATGACGATGATTTTCTTAACTTTGTTGTAAAGAGGTTTAAAGAGCTATCTCAGCGAGCAAAAATTGTTGACCCCGACTTTCTTGGACGAGAAATCTTAACCAAGGATGGTGTGGCTATAGTTGAAAGTTCTCATGGGATTCTGACTGATCGTTTTTATGGGTTTAGTCCTCATACCAGCGCCTTACGCACCTTGCCTAGTTTAACGCAGGTGATGCTTAATGATGCTGGCTTCAAGGAACAGACCATTAAAATCGGAGTGCACCGAGCTTATGAATATCGGCACGGTGCTGGGCCGATGCCAACAGCTGATTCAACCATGACAGAGAGTCTTTTGCCTTATAGTCACAAAGAAGAAAATCGTTATCAAGGCAAAATTCGCGTCGGTCCGCTTGATCTAGTATTACTCCGTTATGCTATTGAAGTTTGTGGTGGCCCAAACGCTTTTGATGGTTTGGCAATCACTTGGTTTGATCAAATTCAAGCTAACGGAAAATGGTTAGTCTGCGACCACTATAGTAATATTACTGACCAGACATTTTTTTCTCCTACTGGTGAAATTAAAGTTCGGTGTGGTACCGATGAGATACAATTAGCTTACCAAAAAAATCTTGGACAACAGCTTTTAGGTTGTCAACCAGAGATTCTTACCTATCAACTACCAATATCGAAAACGCAAGATGATTTATATAATTTTTGCGATGATGTTTTTCGAGAAAAAGTAGGGGTGCGGGTTAGAATGCTTTCGTTCGGTCCTACTGAACGAGAAAAAATTTGTAAATAAAAAACATAAATCAATAACAATATCCAATAATATAAAGGAAACATTCAATGAACGATGTAACGAATAAATTACAGGAGCTCGGAGTTGAACCTGAGACAATCACAAAAATCACAGAGGAGCTTGGTGCCGCTACTATTGAACAGTTAGCCAGCTTGACTGAGTCCGATCTTATCGGAATTGGCATGAAAAAATTGCCAGCCAGAGATTTGGCTGCAAAACTTGCTTCATTAGTAAAACCTGCTTCATCTGCGACTACCACAGTCAATACAGTTGCGTTCGACTCCATACTTCCAACGGTTCCGAATGACGTAACATGGCTGGCAAGTCTTCGAGCTGGCGGTGTAAGCAAGGTTGAAGAGTCAACTGTCATTTCGGCAGTTCGGGCAGCATTGGCTCATCGCGCCGGTTTATACTCTATCCCTGATATCCTCGTGAAGCAAATGGAGACGTTTGCTGATACAAATGAAGAGCAGGTAGATCCTGAGTACTTCAAACTTCGAAAACAATTAGCGCGACGGTCTTACGCTGAAATCTTTGAGGGAATTGATGGTCTTGAAGGAAGCTATGTGACTGAGACCAGAAAAAAACTACTCTTCAGTCGTATTGATGAGCACTTATGGCCCGCTCTTGTCGCTTTTCAAAAGCAACTTAAATCCTGGCAAGAAGCTTGGTTGCAAGGAGCTGCCAATCCAGCAATCGTGATGAGTGCAATCTTAGCTGCGAGTGGTGGAGTTGGTGCTATGGCTCCAGGCTTAATGCAACCACCAGACACTGGTACCTTACGTGACCAGGCAGGTGCCTTAGCCGACTCTATTAACAAAGTATTTTCCGGAACGGGTGTGCAAATTACGGCCGCACTTGCATATGATGCAAGTAAAATAAAAGAAACTCTGGAAAATAATCGCTTACCGGCTTTGATTGGTGCGGCCAATCGCGAGCAAATGCTCCGTCAGTTGGGCGTAGCAGTATCTGCCACTTACCCGCGATTAGAGAGCAATCTAACACGATTTGTGTTAGCAGTTCTTCGGATCAAAGATCAGCCGGCCGGCAATGAAGAGTTGCAGTATTTAAGCGCACTCTTCATGCTTGGGTCGCAAATCCCTTGGGACCAACTTGGTAACATGGGCACCAGTGGCAAAGTCACCGGTATAGGTAGTGGCAATCGTCGCGAGAGTCTCTGATATCGGTAATCTTAAAATAAAAAAATACCTCAACAAATATTCCCCGAGCGATCAATTTATTGCTCGGGTTTTTTATTTTTTTGAGGTAGGTATTTTTGGTAAAAATACCCGACTGGTAAATAATTTTATTGCCAATTGTCGATAACCAGAATCCCAAAATATACTATTGCCGTCAATTTTGTCAGCGTGTGTTATATGAATACCACCGAAGGATGGGAAATTTTTTTCGTAGCCTTTGTGCATTAATCGATACTGCAAAATATCTCGCTCCATTTCTTCAAGATATAAATTTCGTGCTGGATGATCATGTATAACCAGGTCGGTTTCATATATATAAGAGGGTAGTATTTTTTTTTGCAACTCATTAATCACTTCTTTTTTACCTAACCAAGCGGCACCAAAAATAATATGCGCCCAATAACTTTCGCCTAATTGTGAATCAGTTTCTTTAAAATTTCGTATGTTTAACTTATCTCCTTTTTCTTCCAACCAAAATTCAATAATCTCCCCGCGGATTTTTTCGTGTGAGAAAGTTTTATTAAGTAGTCCTTGTAGTTTAGCTCGTTCATTAAAAGGCATTCCTGGTTTAACATACACTGCCATGTCAATATCGGAATTTGATTCACCATAACCCTTAAGACGTGAGCCAAAAGCAAGCACTACTGGGTAAATAAGTTGTGATAATTCTGGATTTAATTCTACTGAAGCAATTGTTTCGCGTATGTTATCAATTTCTTTTTTCATTAGCTGTAAATTTTCAGAAAATGGCCCGGCTAATTTAGGAGTTACAATATCTAACTCAATTAGTTGCTTGTTATCAATAATATTCAAATGTTTAAGTCGGCGAAAGATTTTTATGATAGTTTCTTTGGTGTTGGGATCGTTAGTTTTCCAAAGCGTCAATAAAGTTTCTTGATAATTATTATAAAGCGCTTGCGCTTCTTTGGGGTTGTTTAAGGCTACCATTTCAACAGCTTTTCTAATTCCCTCAATTAGCGTTTGTTGGCTTACAGCATTTGCTTCAGTGGTTAAAAAATTCGAAGCTTCCGTAATTGTAAATTTATTCTCTTGAATGGATCTGCTAATAATGTCGCTTTGGGCTTCGATCACCGTTTGCCTTTTTTTCTCCCTTAACCAAGTTTGTCGTTTTTTTGTTAGACCATCATATTTTTCTGCTTCAATACTATCACATTCTTTATTTAATTCTTTCTGAATAGATAAGAAAGTTGCCGTCTCTAATTTTTCCTCAGGCTCCACTTTTTTTGCTTCCATATTTGAAGCAATAGTGCGTGCTATATCAACAACAAACGGATCCTTAGATTCCATCAAAATATTAAATTCTTTTTTAGTGATAAAACTTAAATCAGCTAGTACAGAAAGAGCATCAGCAATGCTATTTTTTAACACCTGATCATTACTTTCTTCTATAAGTGCTACAACCTCCTCTATTTTTATTAAACCGTGTTCCACTAATTTTGGTATAAGGTGAGCCGCTTTCACTACTCGTGGCAAATCGTCCTGACGCTGTTCAACTTCTAACACATCACCATCAACAAAATTGGCTCGTACATCATGTACGGAAAGCAAGCTCCGCCAAGCTTCCATGTATGATTTTTTAAAATCTATTGAAGCTTGGTTAAGTTCTTTTGTGGAATAGCTCGATGAAGCGGTTGGTAAAAATTCAAAAGGGCAATAAAGAATAAAGCGCGCATAATCCCGACCCTTATTAAGTAACTCATTAAATGATTCGTAAAGTTTAGCAACTTGTTGCTCAGTAATACTGCCTTGTGTTATAGCCGCTTCTAATGAAATATCTGGTCGTGGCAGACAATCAAGTATATAGTTAAGTCGTTGATTTAACTCACTTCTTTCTTTAAGTTGTTCTAGAAAAACTCTATTAGTAGCAATTTCCTCAGGCCAAACTTCGGCCACTTTTGTTGCGTCAGCGAATGATTCAATAACTGGAGACTCTAGGAGCACACTATTTGTTGATTCATGTTGCCTTTCTATTTCTATATATTTCATATTGTAAATTTATCATAAACTGGCAATTTATTCAATAAAATATGTTTATTAATCTTGTTGGTTTATAAATTATTACATCGTGCTATACTTTAATTATCAATCCTTTAATTGAAAGGGGGTGACCCGCGCACCAGAGTAACTCGGTGCGGGGCGAGACGTGTTTATAGGTTTGGTAAATTATATAGAATTGTTAGAGAAGTTTATAGCTTATTCAGAAAGGGGGTGATAAACTTGACTAAGCAATTTGCAATGGTAGTCGGCTGGGTGCTTATTGTAGTAGGTGTACTCAACTTCTTTGTTGAACCTATTATGGTAATGCCAGTTCACGCGCTCATTCATATTGTCGCTGGCGCTTTGGGCGTATGGGCGGCAAAAGAACACAGTGAGGGCTACACCATGTGGGTAGGTATAGTTGGTTTACTGCTCGCGATTTTAGGTTTCGCGGGTATGACAAATATTTTAGGTGTAATTGATTTAACAACTACCTTTAATTATATCCACCTAATTTTGGGTGTGGTTGGTTTGGTAGTATATTTTATGGGACGCAGTAAAAATGAAATGATGAATTCTGGTGTGTAATCTAAAATGTAGTTTATACAGTTAACTTCGGTTTTTGGCCGGAGTTTTCTGTTCAGATAAAATCACCCTAGGCCAGCTTGCCAAAATTTTAAAATTTGTTATGCTACTAGGGCGTTTCTATTATGTCATCCTCGCGTAAGCGGGGATCCAGATATAAAATAAAAGTAATTCGTTTGTTTATTCGGGGGTAGCTCAGCGGTAGAGCAGTTGACTGTTAATCAATTGGTCGTGGGTTCGATCCCCACCCCCCGAGCCATAAAAAAATCTCTATTTTTATAATAGGGATTTTTTTATTATGTTATAGATGTGATGGGGATCGAAGGGTAGTTTTAAAATCTAAACTGCTTTAGATTTTAAAACACCCGGGCTCTGGCGGAAAAATTTAGTTTGCGCTAAAGCGCTACTAAATTTTGGGGGAAGAGGATCCCCACCCCCCGAGCCATAATAAAACTCATCAACCATCAAGGTTGGTGAGTTTTATTTAACCAAGTGAGACGATCGAACCTAAATATGTTATATTGCTTATATGACAGAAAAAGAAAACAACTCATTCGAAAGCGAATCTGAGCATATCCCGACTCCCGAGGAAGTGCATTCAGTATTTAGTGAATTGATTGGCAAAAAATACTCTGAAAAACGAAAATTAGAAGACGAAGAAGGTCTTTATATTTTGGAGGTTGTAGCCTTAGGGGATTCCGAAGGTGAAGTGAATGAATATGCATATATGAGAAAAGGACGTTATCCAGAAGGCGCAATAACTGCTACAGAAATTCACGTAACTTATTATGTGGATGGAGTTCCTATTAGCGGAACGTCTGCCGCACGGTATGTTGAGGGGAAGTGGAAGATTCTTTAATTTGTGGTTATAAAATAAGTTCTAATATCATCCACAATTTGGAGCCAAAGACTTTTTATTGAGTGACCTAGGTGTGTCACACTTAGGCTCGTTCAATCGGAAACAAAGAAGTCTCGTTTATCGGGGCTTCTTTTATACATAAGTTGAATCATGATTTTAAGACCACCCGATGAGGGTGGTCTTAAATTATATTCAATCCATTGACTTTTTTTTCATACGGCAGTAAGGTTATAAAAAATAATAAACACAGTTCGATAACATATTTATAATATAAAAGGAGTATAGTATGGTAAGGGGTATTGAGTTAAATGGTCGCGTTGAATCTGTACGAGTTACTCGAGACGGCGAGTCACTTGTATCAACAGAAGTCGAAAAGATTATGGTTGTATGTAATCAAGGCATAAAAGGCGACCGTCACTATGGTCGCAGACTTATTGATAGTCGTGAGAATGGTATGTTGGAGTTTGGCTTTATGAAAGGTATGGAGATTGCTAATTTGAGACAGTGGTCAGCTATTTCAAGTGAGGAGCTTGATCAAATTAGGCAGGCACTCGCAGTGCCGGAGCCAATGCCATTTGGTCTATTGGGTGAAAATCTTGTAATCAGTGGTATTCCTAATTTTACTAAATTACCGTTAGGTACTATGCTCTTTTTTCAAAAAAACAAAAATAATAAAAGAAGTGCAGTGTTGTTTGTTTCGGGAGACAATTATCCTTGTATTGGGCCAGGATTAGTTATTGAAAAGTATTTTAAAAAACCAAAACTCGCCAGTCGTTTTCCTAAAGTAGCTAATGGTAGGAGGGGTTTGGTAGGAATTGTGTACAGTACCGGCTACATTGGTCGAGGTGATAATGTCATTGTCAAAATACCACTTTCTAGTTAATTTATAGTGCTTGAACCGAATACAGTGTTTGGTGACAAGAATAACTCAACAAAAATAAATAATTAAAATAGTAAGGAATAAAAATGGAACCTAATTTGGAAATCTCTTTTGTAGAGTTTCAGCAATTACCTGTAAAAGAAAAGTTAGCAATAAGAAACAAGGGGAACAAAATGTGCAAGGATCTCGCTAGAGAATATCTTGTAAAAAATAATAAGATTGATTATGTTGTTTATGTATACCATGATGGAGAATTTCACGTAGAGAAAAAAGGCATCTATAGTGATATACCTCCTGGTCGCAATAGTCCTTTTAATGAGTATTTATTTACTCTTGAAAAAGATATAAACAAAATTGTATTTGCTTTCTATAGGCCGCCTTTGGTGGAAAGTATTCATGACCCTGTTTTTGCAAAAGAGTTTGAGGGTTATTATTAATTAAATTTATCGGCGTGGTTTTTAAAGGTTTGCATAAAGGATGACCAATCATCTATATTATGACGAACCTTTTTATTTTAACAACAACTTAGTAAACTTCTAAGGTTCATGAGTTTTATTATTACACCAAGAGGTGTAGTAGTGATCGAAGGGTAGTTTAAAAATCTAAACTGCTGGTTACTTCGTAATCACCCCGATGACCATCGGGGTAAAAGCTAAGCTTTTAGTTTTTTAAACACCCAGGCTCCGGAGCCTGCCTGCCGGTAGGCAGGGAAAAATTTAGTTTGCACTAAAGCGCTGCTAAATTTTAGGGGAGGAGGATCCCCACCCCCGAACCATCGTACAGAATCAGGGGTTAGCCCCCTGTTTTTGTTTTGTTTAAGCAATTTTATGCCATTGACAAATTACTTTGAATAGACTAATGTATTTTTAAGTATACAAACTGTGTACTTATTAAAAACAAATATTCAAAACAATAACAAAGGTAAACTTTTTATGGTAAAACAAACAGTTGTAAAGTGCAGATTAAAATTATCTCCCGATGATTCATCAAAGAGGAAATCAAAACAGCTTCCTGTTGATTTGATTATTACGCGACCAATAACGCGTCAGGTGTTTGATCTAATTTTACTTCGTGATGGCGTATCTATTGTGCACTCGTTCCCCGGCATAGAGCATGAAGATACGGGCGAGGTCACAGTTCAATTGAACCCTGAGTTTGTGCTGACGCTCGAAAATAGTCGGTTGGAAGCCTTGGTGCGTGATGCGGTTGAAGCCACAATTAACGACAGGAACAATATGTCGTCATATATTGCAAAACGTCTGGAGGAGATGCAAATAAAGTGGGTAAAACGTCGTCAAAAAAAAGAAGCGGAACCTGTTGAACAAACCCACACTGTTGTTCAAGATACAGTATGGACGTGCAGTGATTGCGGAGCCCAAAATACTGAGTCCGCGGACAAATGCACCAATTGCGGTGTAAACAAATCAAATTAGGGTAATAAATCCTAGTTATACAAAAGCTTGAGCAGTTGATCGTTCAGGCTTTTATTTTTATCCTCTTGTAATTTTTTCTCTAAGTTTTCAAAAATAGAAAAAAGTGACATAATTAACAGTATATGAATATTTCAAGAAAAAAATTTGTTATTATCTTCATTATTTCTGGGTTTGCCTTTCTTTTTATTACTACCTCACTTTTAGGATCAACCGGTCCCCGAGGATTCCCTCAACCCCCTGACTCTATTATCAGAACTGGTGGCGACTCAGGAGTTACATGGAAGAGTACAGTATCCACAATTATATTACCTATAAAAATTGTTTTGATGGGGCCTTTGGCATTACCTTCCATTAATTTTTTGAAAGAAGATCCACCACCCCCATTTATTGGCATCTATCTCATTTTCTACTGGACTATTCTGGCCTCGGCTATTCACTATCTCCTCGGTAAATTAAAATGTTCGTCATGATTGTGGTACGTGTTAGAAATTGAGTAAATAATTAAAAAATAATTTATAAAAACCATATGATTAAAGAATACATGGGGTATATAAAAGATAATCCCAAGGGATATTGGTTCAAACGTAAACTCTACGGCTGGGGGTGGGTGCCAGTTAAATGGCAGGGGTGGTTTGTGATAATGATTAGTATGGCCTTTGTGGCTATGGGCGTTTATATTGGAGAAATCGACGACGCGCCGGGTGCGGCGCTCTTGGGAGTTCTACTAATGATTACCTCCATACTTATTTTTGGTTTTTGGAAAGGCGAAAAGCCTCACTGGCAATGGGGATTACCTGATAAAAATAAAGATGGTTAGATTTTGGTTGTAAAATTAAATTATTCATTGCTTAATTAAAATGGAGAATTTACATAGTTTATTACTTATAACCATAGGTGTTATCTCTAGTACGATAGGGGATGTTTTTTTAAAAAAGAGTCATTTGGATAATTGGTGGTTTTTTGGGTTAGGTATATTTTTTTATGCCCTTGGTGTTATTCCAGTGGCGGTAGTTTTTAAAAAAATTGAATTTGGTTCAGTCTTTTTAATTTGGGAAGCAGTTACCGTTATTGTGGCGCTATTAGTTGCTAGCTTGTACTTTAAGGAAAGCTTTACTTTATACAAAGGTTTTGCCTTACTGTTTGCATTATTCGCTCTCTACTTTAGTTATAAATAGTGTAGCGCTCTTAAAGGTAAGTAGTTTTACTATAATATCATTTTTAATTTTTTTACTTAGTATGTCTAAAAATATTTTAGTGGTTTTAACTCGTGATCAAGTAAATTATAGTAAGAAGCTAATTGGTTTAAAATTACCAGGCTTGGAAATTATTGTCCCTAAAAATCCGTATAAAGTCGGGCCTGAGATTAAGCGAGCCAATATTTTGTTTGCGAATCCGCTCATGGCGAAAGAGTATATAAATGAAGCTAAGCATGTGGTGTGGATGCAATCTACTTTTGCTGGTATTGATGCTATGAATGCTCCCTCGTTGCGAAAAGATTATGTATTAACCAACGCCCGCGGTATTTATGGTGAGGCTATAGCTGAATACGTTTTTTCCTACATTTTATTATTTGAAAAAGAAATTCTAGAAAATATTATTTACCAAAAAAAGAGTACCTGGCAACAGAGGGATGCCAGAGTGCTAAGAGATAAAACCATTTGTATATTAGGTGCGGGGTCAATTGGTAAAAGTATTTCCAGAGTAGCTAAAGCATTTAACATGCGTACGTTGGGGTATCGAAATCAGAATGAGTTGGCTGATTTTTTTGATCAAATATTTGTAGGAAAAAATTTAAAAACATGTCTCGCGCAAGCTGATTATATTGTTAATACACTACCCAATACTCAAAATACAACAAACATTATTAATAAAGATACTATAGCTCTGATGAAAAAGGGATCAGTTTTTATAAATGTTGGTCGTGGCAATGCGGTAAATGAGGAAGACTTAATTCAAGCCCTGAAACAAAATAAGCTAGCGAGAGCGGTGCTAGATGTTTTTAATGATGAGCCTCTCCCTAAATCAAGCGCGCTGTGGAATACAAATAATGTATATATTACGCCCCATATGGCAAGTTATGTAGTGAGCGATAAAATCTTTAGTATCTTTGCTGAAAATTATAAGAGATTTAAAAGAGGTCAGGAATTACTATATAAAGTAGATTTTGAAAAGGGCTATTAGGTTAATAGGATTAATTTATATGTGGATTATTTTTGCTCTCAGTGCTTCACTCATGTGGGGTTTGACGTATGTGATTAATGAGCAGGTGTACAAAAAAATATCGGTTGTTACCTCGCTTTCAATAACTAGTTTCGCGATGTT
This sequence comes from uncultured Gammaproteobacteria bacterium, assembly GCA_964348825.1. Taxonomy (GTDB): domain Bacteria; phylum Patescibacteriota; class Patescibacteriia; order Veblenbacterales; family UBA10138; genus JBBTZY01. The sequence goes on from CAYGDX010000001.1 coordinate 13,075, forward strand.
CGTGGTTATGCTGGTGGTAGCTTGTAGCCAAGGTTTATTAAAAAAAGATTTGAGCGTGATTTCTAGTTCAAAAAATTTAATGTTTTTGGTGCTAGTAGAAACGATTACGCTTATTTTGGCCGAACTATCAATTGGTTTTGCTATCACTAATAAAAATGCCACCCTCGCTGGATTAATTGAAATTTCTTACCCAATTTTCATTACTCTGTTCGCTTACTTTATTTTTAAAGAAAATGGGGTATCTTTGAGCACCATTATTGGTGGTTTATTAATATTTATAGGTGTGTTCATAATTTATTACTTTAATAAGTAAGAATGAAATACAATACTAATGGGTGAAATCGGTTTTAGTTGATAATTTTTGGATACTACAATATTGATATTTTTTTATAGTGATTGGTGGTAATTTTACTTTATAAATAATTTTATAATTAATTAAAACAATATGGATACATACAATTGGTACTCGCAACTTATTAAACCATCATGGTCGCCGCCGAGTTGGCTTTTTGGTCCGGTGTGGACAGTGCTTTACATTATTATTGCACTGTCTTTTGGCACGGTATTTTACAAAGCGTTTACTAAACAAATTCCGCGAATAGTGGCTTTGCCATTTGTGCTCAACTTAATATTTAATTTTGCTTTTACACCACTGCAATTTGGTTTAAAAAATAATTTGTTAGCGGCGGTAGATATTTTGCTTGTTTTGGGCACTTTGGTTTGGGCGATGCTTTTAATTTGGCAACTAGATGCACAAAAATTTAAAAAATTAAGATGGGTGGTTTATGCTAATATCCCATATTTACTCTGGGTTTCATTTGCTACTGTTTTACAGCTAACCATCACTTATTTAAATATCTAAAAATATAATCACTCTTAGTGCTCTTCACAAATAATAAAATATGATGTAGAATATTTCAGCTATGGGAAATGACAATGTAGTACTAAGATTTGGCGAAGTTAGCTTCGCTTATAGTGAAAATAAACCGATTTTGGAAGCGGCTAGTTTTTCGGTGCGCGCAGGATCTCGAATTGCTCTAATGGGGCAAAATGGCGCTGGGAAAACATCTCTTTTTAAATTAATTTTAGGGCAAGAAAAGCCAGCTGAAGGTGGTGTTTTTTTAACACCACCAAGTGCCACGGTTGGTATTGCCAAACAAGTAATGGCGAAGGAGTATATGGATCTTACGGTCCGCGAATATTTTGCTTCTACTTTCGCAAAAGTGCCTTATAATTTAGATAAACATATTGCCGAAGTGCTCGATGCGGTACAACTTGATACTAAATTAGATAAGTTGGTACGCTCACATTCTGGTGGGCAGTTGGCGCGACTGTTACTCGCTTTTTCTTTAATCCAAGATCCCGATGTTTTATTACTTGATGAACCAACAAATAATTTGGATCAAGCGGGTATTGATCATCTCACAGGTTTTTTAATGACGTATGACAAAACTGTAATTGTAATTTCGCACGATGCTGATTTTTTAAATGCGTTTACCGATGGCGTACTTTATTTAGATGCTAATACCCATGTCATAGAACAGTACAATGGAAATTATTTAGACGTGGTGGCGGAAATCGCGGAGCGCCTAGAAAGAGAACGCCGGTTGAACGCCCGCGCTGAATCAGAAATAAAAAAGAAAGTAGCTCAAGCCGAAGTGTTTGCCCACAAAGGTGGTAAACTTCGTTTGGTGGCTAAAAAAATGAGACAGGCGGCCGAAGAGGCGGAAGAAAATATGGTAGAGGTGCGCCAAGAAGATAAAACTATTCGCGCCTTCACTATTCCTATGCAAGAATTTCCATCTGATTTTAATGGTAAGGTTTTAGAACTTATCAAGGTAGGTATTTTAAAACATGGCGAACCAGTCCAAAAAGAATTAAATGTTGAACTTAGGCGTGGCTCGCACATTTTAATTGCCGGACCAAATGGCATTGGTAAAACTACACTACTTGAAAAATTAGCGCATGGTACCGATCAAGGTGCGATTTTAGGTACTGGTGTGAAGGTGGGTTATTATCGTCAGGATTTTTCCACTTTAGATTTTGAGAAAACCGCTTATGCAAGTTTGGAAGAAGTAATGGCTAAGCCCGATGAGCACGAACTACGCTCAACCGCGGCTGGGTTTTTACTCGATGGTAAAGTGCTCGCCCACCAAGTAAAAAGTTTATCTGAAGGACAAAAAGGTTTACTGGCGCTGGCGCGGTTGGTGCTGATGCGGCCCGGACTTTTGATTTTAGATGAACCAACTAATCATATAAATTTTAGACATTTACCAATAATTGCTAAAGCGCTCGATGATTACGCTGGCGCACTGATACTGGTGAGCCATATTCCAGATTTTGTAGCGCAAATTAGGATTGATCAAACTATTGATTTAGCTAAGTTGTAATTAGAAATTTGTGTTATAATTAAATTGTTCATTTATTATTATTTTATTTTTTATGGCCAAAGGTAATAATAGTCAAAAAAGAGAAACTAAAAAACCAAAGAAAGTTAAGGCAAAATAGTTTGAGAGTTTGAGAAATTCGCAGATACATTTTGCGAATTTTTCTGTTATTATATAAGTATGGCTATAACATCAGCTAGATTTATTAAGGGAGTGGTGGGCGATGACGAGTTACTTAAGGATGGTAAACCGCAGGTGGCTTTGATTGGGCGTTCTAATGTTGGAAAATCCAGTGTGATTAATATGGTAACTAATCAGAAAAGTTTAGCCAGAACCAGTTCTTATCCTGGGCGCACTAAAGAAATTAATATCTTTTTAGTTAATCATACTTTGTATTTAATGGATTTACCTGGCTATGGTTTTGCTAAAGATTCGTGGGCAGAAAAGGCGCGTCTCGAAGCCTTAATTTATTGGTACTTGCTAAATTCTCCATATGAACAAAAGAAAGTGATTTTGATTATAGATGCGAGTGTTGGTCCAACCGAGCGTGATTTGGAAATGCTTTATAGTTTAGTGGAACAAAAAAAGAACGTGGTAGTGGTAGCGAACAAAGTTGATAAAATAAAAAAATCAGCTTGTGTAGCACAACTTCAAAAAATTAAAGATACAGTGGGTGCTTGCAGAGTAATACCGTTTTCTACCGTTAAAAAAATTGGGGTAAGTGAGTTGGTTAAAGAAATTTTAGGTGATTAGAATTTGTTTTAAATATTATGTCTAATCAAAAATACACTGATAGCGATAAATATCAACAAGAAATAGCTGAACAATACAAAAAGCGTGTTGTTAAATTTTCTGTTGATGAGGTGGTGAGTGCCCTAAGCTTGTTGGGTATAACTGTTTCTCCAGGATCAATAAAGGAAGCGTCGGTAGGTAATGTTAATGCAACTTATATTACCCCTGAATTGGTTGTGAAAATCAATCAAAATAGAGAAGCGCTTAATTATTTAGCCAATAAATTAGTCTCAGATAGATTATCGGATAAGTGTCCAGTCATAAATGTGGCTGCCTATGATTTTTTTGAAAAGACTAATTATGAAGTTTTGGTAATGGAGCGGGCGCCAGGCACGCTTTTGCTTGACGATATTTTTGATTTCGATACTAAAATTCAAGAAAATTTGTTTAAACAAGTGTTGGGTGTAGTTAAACAAATGTTTACGATTGAATTTAAAGATTTTGGACAAGTGAATAAAAATGAATCATCTTCTACATACACAGAATTTTTGAAAGATCAGTTTACTAAAAATCTTAAAACTATTAGGGATAAAAAACTTTGTGAAGAAGTGGATATAGCAAAAGTCGAAAAATATTTTTTAGAAAATGCTGCCGTATTTGATAACGAAAAATCTGTATTTGTGCATACCGATTTACATATGGGGAATATTTTGCACCAAGGAGCTAAATTAACCGCCATTTTAGATTTTGACTCTTCATTAAAAGCCCCCAAAGCCAGAGTGTTGCTTGCTCTACTTGGATTTATTGATAATCCGTCGCAGTTTGTTGAGGGTACAAAAGATTTTGAAAAATATAAGGGTAAAAATTTTTATGTTTTATTACCAACTTTAAAAGAAGAATTATCTGATGTGTTTGCGGATCCCCAACTCCTTAAAAAATTAAATATTCAAGGAATTAAAGAGGGTATTATGTGGATTGCGGATAATTGGTCAGCAGATTGGAATAAAGAAATGATGGCTAATTTAGTGAATAATGAAGTAGCCAATACCGAAGAAGCACTTCATAAATCCTATTTTGGTAAAATATTAAATCACCTTACTGTAAATTCTACTAATGAAAACTATTAAAGCAAAAAGTGAAGTATACGATGTGGTGGTAATTGGCGGTGGGCCAGCCGGAATGATGGCGGCGGGGCGAGCGGCCGAGCAAGGCCACTCAGTTTTGTTGCTTGAAAAAAATTCTACTTTAGGTAAAAAATTATTAATCACAGGTGGTGGCAGGTGCAATGTTACAAATCATAAAACCGACAATCACATTTTACTTTCCAAGTACAAAGGCAGTGGCAAGTTTTTATTTTCGGCGTTTGCTCAGTTTGGTGTTCAAGAAACTTTGGATTTTTTTAAAAAATATGGGTTGTCAATTAAAGAAGAAGCCGAAGGTAGAATGTTTCCGGAATCAAATAAAGCCCAATCGGTGTGGGATGTGCTTACAAATTATATGAAAGAAGGTAAAGTTAAAATACAAACTGGCGCGGTAGTTTCTGAGTTGGCTGTGGACCAAACCACTAAGCATATTGTTATTCAACTTAAAGATAAAACTATAATAACTGCCAAATCTTGTATTGTGGCTACTGGCGGCACTTCGCATCCGGAAACTGGTTCAACTGGCGATGGTTTTAAATGGCTTAAAAAATTAGGCCACACTATTATAAATAATGATTTTGCATTGGTGCCAATCGCACTCGAAAATTCATGGGTTAAAAAATTAAGTGGGCTTACCCTTTCCGATATTAAATTAACCACTTATTTAGATAAAGTTAAACAAGAAAGTTACAAAGGTAAAATACTTTTTACACATTTTGGCCTGAGTGGCCCAATGGTTTTAAATATGAGTAAGGCGGTTGGTGAATTATTTCAGTACGGTGAAGTAACTTTAACACTAGATTTATTTCCTAAATTAAATCACGGTGCGCTAAAGCAGGAACTCCAAAATATTTTAATACAAGAGAGTAACAAAAAAATAAAAAATACTTTAGGTGCTCTTATACCAATAAAATTAATCCCAGTGGTTTTGGATTTAGCAGGAATTGATGGTGAAACTTTTAATCATAGTGTGCGAAGTGAAGATAGGGTAAAGCTTACGGCATTACTTAAGGATATTTCACTGCAAATTAAGGGGCTCTTGGGTGCTGATAAGGCAGTGATTTCTTCGGGTGGGGTTTTAATTTCCGAAATAAATTTTAAAACTATGCAGTCGCGCCTGATACCTAATTTGTATATTATAGGCGACGCTTTAAATATTGATCGCCCTTCGGGCGGTTATAGTTTGCAACTTTGCTGGACCACTGGTTTTGTGGCGGGGAGTAGTTGTTAAAGTTATAAGACTTTCAGAATTTTTGGTATACTTTGTAAATATGGATGAACCAATAAAAAAAATATCTAAACTCTTTGGGTCTGATGAAGAGCCGGTTTTATTTTTAGATACGCACGGTGTTTATAGGGCTGGCAATATAATCATTAAGCCAATTTTAGAAAAGATTGAATCTGAAGAATTGGCGGAAATCATTAATCAACTTCCAGTTTCGGAAAAAATTAGAATCCCTAAACCGATCAAGTCGATTAATGGAAATTGGATTGAGGAGGGATACGTGGCGTGGACATATCTGGAAGGCAAAGAAGTTGGGGGAAGGTATAAAGATAAAATCGAAGTTTGTGACTTTTTTACTAAAATTTTTCAGGATGTTAGCAAACCAAAATTTATTGAAGCTAGAAATAATCCATGGGCAATCGCCGATCGGGTCACTTGGGGTGAATTGAAGATTCAATATGAGGAGAAGTTTCAGAATATTATTAATGTAATTCAACCTATTTTAAAACCAAACAATCTATCATATCAAATAATCCACGGCGATATTACCCGTAATATTATTTTTAATGAAAAAGAATTTCCTGGTGTGATTGACCTAACTTTATATTGGCGACCGAAGGATTATGCTAAAGCCTTACTTATTGTAGATGCCATCACTTGGGAAGATACAAATCTTGATGTATATAATTTAGTGGTAGATGTGCCAGAGATTAATCAACTTTTACTTAGAGCGGGACTTCGAAGAATTATTGAACAACCGGAACATGTTAAGTATTTTGGTAAGAATAAAGATAAAGCACTAGAACAGTCAAGTAAATATTTAGAGACACTTAAAAAATTAAATTTAGTATAGTATACAGAAGATAGTTAACTTCAGTTTATTTTTATGACCCAGTAATACAACTTCACTTAAGCTAACTTCCACCTAAACTATTCTCTTGTTAGGTTATCTAATTTTAATCATTTAATTATTAAACATTTAACTGAATCCGCTTTATTTAGGTGGAGTGAAGTTGATATTCTGGGTATGACCCAAGCGCAAGCTTTAGCAATTTTGAAAACCGGTGTTAATGTTTTTTTAACTGGTGAACCCGGTGCTGGTAAAACACATCTCGTGCGCGAGTATGTGCAGTATTTGCGTATGCACGGAATTTCGCCAGCCATTACCGCTTCCACTGGTATTGCGGCCACGCACATTGGTGGCATGACTATTCACGCTTGGAGTGGCATTGGCATAAATGAAAAATTAAGTTTACGTGATTTAAATAAAATTGCGGGGTCTGAGCGTGTAGAAAAGCGGGTGAGTCAGGCCAAAGTTTTGATTATTGATGAAATTTCAATGCTACCGCCCAGTACACTTTCGATGGTAGATAAAGTTTGTCAGCATATTAAACAAAATAGTTTACCATTTGGCGGTTTACAAATTGTGGCGGTGGGTGATTTTTTTCAGCTTCCTCCGGTACGAAAAAATAATTATGACTCCGTAACTAAATTAATTAATGTACCTGAAGGGCGCTTTGCTTATGAATCGCGCTCTTGGGCGCACGCCAAGTTTCAAGTTTGTTACCTCACTGAACAATATCGTCAAGATGATCAAGCTTTTTTACAAATACTATCAGCCATTCGGCGTAATATTTTTACCAACAATCATTTGCAGCAAATTAGTGCGCGAAAAATTGTAGCAGGGTTAGAGCATGAGCATATACCTAAACTTTTTTCGCACAATGTGGATGTTGATTTAGTGAATGATGAAAAATTAGAAAAATTACCAGGCCGTACGGAAATTTTTGATATGTCAACTGAGGGGCCTGAAGCTCCGGTTAAGGCATTAATGAAAGGTTGTTTGTCGCCGGCTAAATTATGTTTGAAAATTGGAGCTTCAGTTATGTTTACTAAAAATAATATTCAAACTGGCGTGGTGAATGGCACACTAGGAACAGTGGTTGGTTTTGAAACCGATACCAATCGGCCACAAATTAAAATTAAGAATGGTCGCCGAGTTACAGCTGAGTTAGTGTCGTGGGCCATAGAAAATAATGGCAAGATTTTAGCTAAAATTTCACAAATTCCCCTACGATTAGCGTGGGCGATTACGGTACACAAAAGCCAAGGCATGAGTTTAGACGAAGCGGTAATGGATTTGAGTCAAGTATTTGAATTTGGGCAGGGCTATGTGGCATTGTCACGCGTGCGCAGATTAAGTGGCCTTCATATTTTGGGTTGGAATACGCGCGCTTTTCAAGTTGACCCAGCAGTTATTAAACAAGATGCCGAGTGGCGCAGTTTATCACAGCAGCAAACGGAAAGTGTTAGTCGTTTAGAAGTGCGTGATGTAAAAGAAAAGCAGGATGATTTTATTTTAAATTGTGGTGGCAAATTAGAAACTATTGCTGATTACGAGCCAGTTAATTTTGAGTATAGTTACGAACGTGGTCATAAAAAAAATAAAGTTAAAACTGAAAATGTTACGTTTGATTTATGGCAAGAAGGCAGAACCATTGCCGAGATTGCCGAAAGTAGAGAACTTACTACTGCTACAATCCTAACCCATCTAGGAAAATTAAGTGTGAGTGGTAAAATAAATAAAATTGATTTTTACCGCGAGTTCACGCCCAAGTTATTTAAAAGTGAGGCCGAAATTAAGGCCGCTTTTCGCACGCTTGATACTACCAAGCTCGCGCCAGTGCTCGCCAGACTAAAAGGTGAATTTACTTATGATGAATTGCGTTTGGTGCGTTTAACAATGGATTAATCATTGTCAAAATTTGTTTGGAAAGTAAGCCCTTGACATTTTATTCAACCCGTACTATACTATAGGGGCAAAATTATTTAACGTAGAAATGTCGTCGAGTTTCGTAGTTATCTCTAAAATTGCCTTAGTTATCATTAATATAAATTTTTTTATGAATGGTGTTATCAAGAAAAAGACTGACAAGGGTTTTGGTTTCATTACTCCTGACGGTCAAACCAAAGATTTATTCTTTCATAGTAATTCCTTAGTTGGTATTACTTTTGACGAAATTCAAGAAGGTGACGCAGTTACCTTTGATTCCGAGGAATCTCCAAAGGGAATGAATGCTGTCAATGTAAAGAAAGTTTAATATACTTTACTTAAACTCCTCCGATGCAAATCGGGGGAGTTTTTGTTTTACTCAAAAAATGATAAAATAAACGGGTATGGAAATACTACGGCCATTATCCAAACAACCAATTCCACCTCACGCGAAAAAAGTTTTTAGCGGCGTGCTGTTTGATGTGTATCAATGGGAGCAGGAAATGTTTGATGGCACTAAAGCTACGTTTGAGAAATTAAAACGGCCCGACACAGTAGTGGTTTTTCCAGTACTACCAGATGGTCGTATTTTATTAACCGAGCAAGAACAACCAGGTAAGGGAAATTTTGTGGGCACTACTGGCGGGCGAGTGGATGAAGGTGAGAGTGTGCTTGAAGCCGCTAAGCGCGAACTATTAGAAGAAAGTGGTTATGAGGCCGAGGAATTTATTTTGTGGGACGCTCGGCATGTAAGTTCTAAAATCGATTGGGTGATTTATACTTTTATTGCCAAGGGTTTAACTAAGGTTAGTGAGATGAAGTTGGATGCCGGTGAAAAAATTATTTTGAAGCCAGTTAGTTTTGATGAATTTATGGAAATTGCAATTAGTAAAAATTTTGAAGAACAAGAAATTGTGAGTAAAATTTATGAAGCTAAATTACATCCAGAGAAAAAAGAGGAATTGCGAGAGTTGTTTAAACCTTAGTAAGAGTCACGCCTCATCGGTCTTCGACTCCGAGGCTCAGACTCGAGGAGCGGATAAATAAGAGCTTAGAGCTGTGCCCCGCACTGTTTCCGCCAAAGCGGAATCTAGTGCGTGGGTAAGAGTTTTAAATTTTTCCCTTGCCTTTTCGACGAATCCTCGCAATGACATCACTATAAAACACTGGCTGGCTGGCTTGACCTAGGCCGGTTTTTTTTGCTAAAATGTTGATAATTAAAATAAAAATAACCCGTAAAGGTCTCGTGAAGCTCCACGTGTATCTTTACGAGATTTCATTAAAATAACAGCAAAAAGGATAAAACAATGGACATGGACAAAATAAAAGTTTTAATAGTTGACGATGAAGAGGCGCTTCGACATGTTTTAAGCGGGGAATTAATTAATGAGGGGTATTTAGTAGGAACAGCTGATGACGGTGATGCCGCAATTGCTATGATAAAACAAAAATCATTTGACATTGTTCTTCTAGATATCAAAATGCCCAGAGTGGATGGTTTTGAAGTGCTCAAATTTATTAAAAAAGATTATCCGGCAACCAAAGTTATTATGCTTCCCAACGAAAAAGACGCCGATTTAAAAAATGCGATTGAATCAAAAAAATTGGGCGCGGAAGATTTTGTAAGCAAACCATACGATTTAGTTGATTTACTCACAACCATTGAACGCGTGCTGGAGGAGTAAACAAATTTTGTTTCGTGAACAAAATAAGGAGCAGATGAATTCTGACTCCTTTTTATTTTTTTAGTAAGAGTCCCGCCTCGGCGGGATAAATAAGAGGATAGAGTAAGAGACGTTGGGTTTTTAACCCCACCTAACCTCCCCTTACAAGGGAAGGAATTTATTAGTCATTTTTTTAATTGCCACAAAATACTCGGCATAAAGGAAACACTACCAAAACCATCCGAAGTTATTATAAATAAATTACCGTTGTTATCAACTGTTACGCCTTGCAAGTCACGATAAGTGCGGATGAAATTTACTAAAGTTTTGGTTTTACCGTTTGTGTCCACCTCATATACTACGCCATCACCAGTATCAGTTACTAAAATTTTATTATTTGGCAAAACTACTACATCTTCTGGTTTGTTTAATTTGGTTAATAGTTCAATGCTTTTGCCAAAATCAATTGCAAATACCGCACCGCTTGTATCATCAGTTACAATTAATTTTTGAAGTACGGGGTGATAGGTAATACCTTCCGGCGTTTGCCATAAATTATGTTCTGGTCGCCATATTTCAGGTGATTTCCCGTGAGTTAATTTAGTAATAGTGCCCTGTGATTCATCAACTACAAAAATAATATTATCAACTACTATTAAGCCCTCTGGTTCGTGCAAACCATCAACGCGTGTCCAAATTGGCTCAAAACCGATTTTATCCGTGTAACGGAAAATTATCCCCTTGGTGCTATCAGATATGTAAATTGCTTTATCATCAGCTGTTACGCTATCAGGATCAAGCAATAATTTTTTAGGGTCAGGTAGAGGATTAAGCTGGCCATTTTTATATTGCATAATATTTCGCCCACCTTCGTTGGCTGAAAGTATGCCCCAATTGGAATTGTAAGTTAAATCATCACTGTGTTTTAAGCCATCAGCGGGGCGCGACAAGACACTTACATTATTTTGCCCGAGTGTAATTTGTTTGGGTTGAAGATTGGGTACTGATTTTATACTAAAATAAATTAAAATAATAATAGTTAAGGTGAGTAGAGTAGTAATAATAAAAATCTTTTGCTTCGACTTTGGGTCGGGATTCAGGATGTTAGTACTACCTAATTTTTGGTGCTGAATTATTAAATAAAAACCAATGAAAAATCCGGTAGCGGCTAAGTATTCTAATACTTCTTCTAAACCATTAGTTAAATTTTTAACTGGCCATAGTAAATACCACATTTCACCAAAAATTTTAGCAGGATTTAAATTTAATTGTGTGATGGCGTAAGTATTTAATATTTTTAACAATTTTATATCCAAAGTATCAAACAAGGTAGAAGTTAAATAAATGAAGGAGCTGCCGAGTAAAATTATTTTAGAAAGGTGGGGTAGTAAATTATTTAAACGTCGGCCATATTTTATTAATAAAATTATGGCAATCAAACCAAAGCCAGCATAGCCAAGAGTTATGTAATCGCCAGCTTGTACTAAGCGACCTAAATAATGTTCAATACGCCATGCTACCGCTTCATGAATTTGTAAAAGTTCATCTAGTCCAGCATAAATAAAAGCTGCACTCGCTAACCCAAAACCAAATGAGATTATTTTATCAGCGAACTTTTGATAAGCTAAATATCCAGCTAGAAATCCTGTGCCAAATAAAAATAAAGCGGTGGTGTATCTGATCCAAGAATATTCTTCCATTAAACGATTGTTTTGATCACCGAGTGCTACAATTAGTAAACCAAAAAACCAAATTAATAAAATAATAAAAATGGTGCGGTGGGTGGAATTGGATTCACGCTTTAACCACCAATGAGCATAAAATAATAAACTCAAAAAACTGGTGCTTAAAATTACTAGGCGCAGAGCTATTTCGTAAGGCAGGGTACGGCCGATAATTTGTTCTAGAGTATTAAGTACAGCTGGTAAGGCAAAAATAGGCAGTAAAAAAACAGCAATTATAACAACTGTTCTTTTTAAAATAGTCCAGAGTTTGGTAGTTAAGTTCGGTAGCATAGATGCATTAATCATAACCTATAAATTTTAGTTAAGCGAGTGGACTTGCTTTTTTTCTTGAAAACCCGTATACTAGTGTAAGAGTTTTAAGCTGATCACTGCTTAAGTTAGGGCAGTTTTTTTATCCGCTTTTTCCCTAAGTAAAAGCGGATAACCCTGAGCGACTAAAGGGAGTCGAAGGGTAATCCAATCTTTCATCATTCCGGACCGCGATCCGGAATCTAGGAGTTATTAATTTTTTATGGATTCCCGCCTCCGCGGGAATGACGTCGCAATATTTTATGAGCTTAACTAATATTAGAAATATCGCCATAATCGCCCACGTTGACCATGGTAAAACTACTTTGGTTGATGCTTTGCTTCGCCAATCCTTCACCAAAATGGGTAAAGATGTGGCGGATAATTTAATCATGGATTCCAATGAATTGGAACGTGAGCGCGGCATTACCATCTTTTCCAAAAATGCGGCCGTGCGGTACGGTGAAACCAAAATTAATATTATAGATACGCCTGGTCATGCTGATTTTGGCGGTGAGGTGGAGCGGGTTTTAAATATGGCCGATGGTTGTTTGCTTTTGGTTGATGCTAAAGAAGGCCCTATGCCACAAACCAGATTTGTGCTCAAAAAAGCATTGGCGATGAAACATAAAATTATTGTGGTGGTAAATAAAATAGACAAGCCCGATGCTAATCCCCAAGAAGCGCTTAATAAAACTTTTGATTTATTTTTGGATTTAGGGGCTGATGATGCCACAGCCGATTTTCCAATTGTTTATGCGGCGGCGAAATTAGGTAAGGCGGGGTTAGAACCAGATTTAGATAAAATGATAGATATTAATCCGATTTTTGATGCAATTGTAAAACATATTCCAGCACCCGATGGCGATTCAAATTTACCACTCCAAATGCTCGTAACCACTATTTCACGCGATGATTTTAAAGGCCGTATTGCCACGGGCCGAATTCACAATGGTAAAATTTCAGCCAATCAAGAAGTAATGCATATTAATCGAGAGGGACAAATGAAGAAATATCGTTTGGTTTCTTTGATGTCGTTTGAAGGTTTAGGGCGGGTGGAAACAACCGAAGCTTCGGCTGGCGATTTAGTTGCTATTGCTGGTATTCCTGATGTAACAATTGGTGAAACAATTGCTGATTTAGCAAGTCCAGTGGCTTTGCCACTTTTAGATATTGAAGAAGCCACAGTGAAAATGAATTTTCAAATTAATAATTCGCCTTTTGCAGGGCGCGAGGGAAAATTTTGTACTTCACGACAAATTAATGAACGTTTAATGAAAGAGCTTGAAACCGATATGGCGCTTAAAGTAGAAACTTTAGAAACTGGCGGTTGGATTGTATCGGGTCGCGGCGAACTTCATTTGGCTATTTTAATTGAGCGCCTGCGTCGTGAAGGTTATGAATTACAAGTTGGCAGGCCGCAAGTAATTGATAAAATAGTTAATGGCAAAACTCTCACACCTTATGAGCAAGTAGTAATTTCGGTACCCGATAATTTATCTGGTATTGTGATTCAAAAATTAGGTACGCGACAAGGTGTAATGCAACATATGCATTCGCACGAAGGTCAAACCGCGCTGGAATTTACTATTCCAACTCGCGGACTTTTTGGTTATCGTAGTGAATTTATTACTGATACCCGCGGCTTAGGCATAATGAATAGTATTTTTTCTGGCTTTGAAGCCGACCCAGGTAATTGGCGTGAACGCGAACGTGGATCACTCGTGGCGCACGAAAGCGGGGAAAGTAATTTATATGGATTACTCAATGTACAAGATCGCGGTTCTTTGTTTATTGGTCCAGGAGTAGCGGTGTATAAAGGTCAAGTGGTAGGGCAGAATTCACGAGCTGATGATATTAGTGTTAATGTTTGTAAGGCCAAGCAGTTATCTAATATGCGTTCCAAAGGTGATGGTTCAAGTGAACATTTTAAAACTCCAAAAATTATGGATTTGGAAGATGCTTTGGAATATATTAATGATGAAGAGTTGGTGGAAGTTACCCCGCAGAATGTGAGGATTAGGAAGATTGGGTTGGTTAAGTAAGAGTTGTGATAGGTGTCATTGCGAGGAGTGAGTAAGGCGAACGACGAAGCAATCTCTCAAAATTACTAATAACTAATTTCTAATTTCTAAAAAGTTCCAATATCCAAGTTCAAATTTCCAATAAATATTTAAGGGTTTTTAAAATTTTAAAATGTTGGAACTTTATTGGAACTTGGGATTTTGAACTTGGAAATTAAATACTTCGGATTTCAAAAAAGCTGTGGATAAGATATTATTCACGGTTTTTTATTTTTTTAAATTAACTTTATCTTAGCCAATTTATAGAATTTTTTTAAAAAATATTTTTTCGGTTGATTTTTGTGAAAAAATGTGCTATACTAAAATTACATTAAGCCATTTTTATAAACAGATGGGTGGCTTCCATCACTAACATACAAACAACTATGCGTAAGCTTGTCATCGCAGGTAGTTTGGTTGGATTTTTGCTTTTAGCAAACCCGGGGTTTGCTCAAGAACCACCACCACCAATGCAACCGCCAGCTGGTCAACAGCCGGCACAACCTCAGCAACCTAATAATCCGCCACCTGGTGATCAAAGTGGTCAACAACAGCAACAGCAGAATTTTAATCAACAAAATCAGCAACAATTTGGCCAGATGGGGCAAAATAATCAAGGAATGAATAACCAACAATTCGGACAAAATCAGTCTGGAATGATGGGGCAACAACAATTTGGGCAAGGTCAAGGCATGAATCAACAATTTGGCCAGATGGGTCAGGGAATGACTGGCCAAAACGGTATGATGGGTCAACCTGGTCAAATGGGACAGCAAAATATGATGCCAGGGCAAAATGGCCAAATGGGACAGTTTGATCCAAGTAAGATGGGTACTGGCATGAATAATCAACAATTCGGTCAACAGAATGGTCAAATGAACCAAGGTATGCCTGGCCAGTTTGGTCAGATAGGACAACAAGGTCAAATGGGTCAGAAACAACCAGGTATGATGGGTGATACCGGCTTTTTAGGTAGTCCAATGACTAAAGATCAAGGTAAATTTGGTGGTGATAAAATGAATCAAGGTCAAATGCAAGAGCAGACGACTTTTGGTCAACAGTATGAGCAAAATATGCAAGAAGAACCAAATTTGGAAGATAAATATGAAAAACAACGTCAAATGGCTGAAGAGCAAAGTTTGAAACAGATGAAAAAAGGTATGAGTGGTTTTGGCAAACAAATTACTAGTTTTGAAAAAAAGGTAGCCACTTTCCAAAAGAAAGGTGTTACTCCACCGGCTGAATTAACTGAAGCGATTGCTACTGCCAAAGCCACTATGGATTTGGTAAACACCGCACAAACTTTTGAAGATGTACAAGCGGTAGAAGGTGATTTGCGTGAAGCTAGCCAAACCATTATGGAACAAATGCAAACTTTGGAACGTTTGGCGCAATTTCCACAAATGATGAAAAATGCGCAGAATGAATTAAAGCGAATGAGTAGTGATTTTAATCGCGCTAAATCCCGAGCTGGTCGTTCAAAAATTGACACCAGTGGTTTTGTAGCCGCTTATACAGAAAAAGTCGCTGGACTGCAAGCTGTTTTAGCTGAGGCCGATGGTTCATTTAAAGCTGGTAGTGGCGAAGAGGCTTTTAGTAAAATAGAGGGGTTCTTTGACGCGATGCAAGAAGCGCGCGATGAGCAACAAAAGTTAGAAGCCGTTTCCAATTTTGCCACTTATGTCGGCAATATTACGCGGGGTATTAATCAAGGCAAGAGTTTGGTTAAAAAGTTAGCCAAACAAAAAGTTGACGTGACCGAGCTTAACGATATTATGGCCTCGGCGCAAACTAAATTACAAGAATTACGTGGTTTAATGACATCAAAAAATGTTGATGTTGATACCATTACTAGTGGTTTAGAAGAAATGGAAGAAATTCGTAATGGTTTTGAAGAGAAAGTTTCGGAACTTAGCTCAGGTGGGCAAAAACAACTTCCAGGTATGACTCAAGTTCAACCAACCACTCTTAATCTTGACTTCTTAGGTCAAGTAAAGGGTGCGATGGACAGCGTATACGAACGCTATTTGCAGGATTATTATAAACAGTATGCCCGCCAGGCATATCAACAGTACTTGCAAAGCCAAGTTAAATAATAGTTTATAGTAAACTAAAAACCTCCCTGATCATTTCGGGGAGGTTTTTGATTATGGTATTATTAAGTAAGAGTTACTTTTTAAAATTCGAATATCGAAATTCGAAATACGAAAATTTCGGATTTAAGATTTCGGATTTCGGATTTAAATTTTTATGTCTTGGTATCTTTACGCACTTCTCGCCGCGGGGTTGGTTTCGCTGGTATCTATTTTTGAGAAAAAAATATTATCGCGCGACGAACACGCTATGGAGTATGCCACCACGCTGTCAATTTTAGCCTTGGTGGTGTCTTTGCCATTTTTTTGGGTAATTGACTATAGTGCGCTAACAGGGCGAGTTTTAGCCATTTTAGGTGGTATTGCGATAGTAGGCGGCACGGCTTTTTTATTGATTGCCAAAGCGGTTAAGCATATGGAGGTAAGCAGTGTGTCGCCTTGGTTGGTGCTGGCGCCCGGGCTTACCGCGCTACTAGCTTACCCAATTTTGGGTGAAAAGTTATCTAGCCAGCAGATTTTGGGTTTGGTTTTACTACTAGTTGGCGCTTTTGTTTTAGAATTAAAACCGCATCATAAATTAAGTGCGCTTTGGACTGATTTAAAACGTGAGCGTTATTTACCTTTAATTTTAGTGGCAATCGTGCTTTATACTTTTACGGCCTTAGCTGATAGATTCGTTTTATCGCGTTATCATTTAGCGCCGATTACTTATTTAGCTTTTATTAATTTATTTTTAGCGCTTTATTTTATTATAACTTCAGCTATTTGGCATGATGGCCTGCGTGGTGTGCGTCATAGTTTAAAAACAGCTGGACTGCCGATTTTTTTGGTAGCAGTACTCGTGGTTGGGCACCGTTTCGCATTAATTAATGCCGTAGGTCTAGCTTTTATTGGTTTGGCCGTAGCCGTAAAACGTTCGTCATCACTTTTTACGACAATTTTAGGTGGGGAGATTTTTCACGAGCATAATATTTTAAGAAAAAGTTTGGCTTGCGTGATTATGCTTTTAGGGGTGGTGTTGGTGGCGATTTAATTAGCCACTAGCAATTAGTTCCTAGCCAATAGTCATTGCGAGCGAGACATCAGGTGAGCGAAACAATCTTTTAAAAATCACTAATGACTAAGCTCTAATTTCTAAAAATATCTAATACTTGAATCTCTAAATTTAGTTATTAGATATTAGTTATTTTTAGAAATTAGGAATTAGAGATTAGAAATTTTATAAATATGCCATTACTTTCACTTCCAATTGAATTCGATATTTTATGTAAGTTAAAAAATCCAGTACAAATTCAGGATTTTATAAATAAGATCCCGATTAATTTTGAGCAGGGTGGGGAAACGTGTTTATCACCACTTCAAGTGTTAAAACAAAAACGCGCTCATTGTATTGAGGGTGCTATGCTGGCCGCGGTAGCACTGCGCTTGCAAGGTCGTGATCCACTACTACTTGATTTAAAATCAGTTTGGCATGATGACGATCATGTGGTGGCCTTATTCAAGGAGCGAGGGTTTTGGGGCGCGATTAGTAAAACTAATCACGCGGTTTTGCGGTATCGCGAACCAATTTATAAAACTGTACGGGAACTAGCGATGTCGTACTTTCACGAATATTTTACTAATGATGGCAAGAAAACTTTACGAAGCTATTCGGCACCATTTAATTTAAAAAAGTTTGATAAAAAAAATTGGATGACGTCAGCCAAAGATTTGTGGTACATTGTGCGGGCTTTGGATAAGGCAAAACATTTTCCACTTATAACAAAAACGCAAATCAAATATTTGCGTAAGGCCGATAAAATTGAGATTATGGCGGGGAAGTTAGTTGAATGGAAAAAAAATAGATGAGTGCAGATTTTTAAACTAGTGTTAGCCAAAAAATAATGCTTATCCCCACCAACAACTTGACAGTTGGTTTATTACCAGGTAACGTATAAATATAATCTATGTCTATTACTTCTTTAAGCACTATCTCAAATAAGCATACATCAATGTGGTATGTAGTCATTTATTTTATTCTCCCGCTTGAGCGGCGAGATCGTGGTGTAGTGGCTTAGTAATAGATTATTAATTACATCAATCTCCAACCGCTCTTGACTCAAGAGCGGTTGTTTTATTCTAGTATTTTTATTATTTTTTATGAATACAAAATCACTTAACATTGGTCAGGTTGGAATTACTCCAGTAGAAATTCCATACTTAGAAATTGGTTCTGGTTCGCCAGTTGGTACTATACTGGCCCTACAGCATGGTGGAGAATGGTCGCCTTTGTGGGTTATTAAAGAAGTTATAAAGCATCAAACTGAAATTAAAGGTACGATTCGAATTATTCCGGTCGCTAATCCATTTGGTTTTATTGCTGGTACGCGCAATGAAACAATTGAAGGTAGTAATCTTAATCGCGAGTATCCGGGGAATCCCCATGGCAACTTTTCAGCTCGACTAGCTCACGCTATTTTTACGCTTTGTAAATCATCTGATTTTGTGATTGATTTACATACTTTTGATCGGCAAAGTCCATTTTTGGTCGGCTATATGAAGCAAATAGAACCACAACCCAAGGTGCAGAAACTTATTCAATTATTATCGCCCGATGTAGTATGGGTAGTTGATGATAAAGACAATGAAGATCGTAAATTTAAAGGTTGTTTATTTGCCGCTCTCACCGAAGTTTTGGTGCCAAGTGTATTTGTGGAAATGCCAAATTATCAAAGTATAACTCCGGAATTAATTTTTAGAATTAGCCAAGGGTTAATAAACGTATTTACTAATTATTCATCAGAATTAAAAATTTCAGATAAAAAAATATCAGAGTTTAAAACCAAATGTATATATCCCGATAACGCTGGATTGTTTGAGCCGCTGGTTAAACTTTTGGAAACAGTGGCCATTAATCAGCCGATTGGTGAAATTTACACCTTACCTAAGTTTGAACGGACGATCATAACTACACCTTATGCTGGCACAATAATTACGATTAAAGGGCGGTCGGTGGTGCGCACGGGAACACGTCTGGCAAGTATTGGCACGCAACTTACTTAGTAAAAAATATAGAATTTATCAGCAAATAAAAATAATTAAAATATTCACTTTAACAATTTAATAATAGGAGTACAAAATGAAATTTAGTATGGGTCAAAATACAAATAAATTATTGGTTGGTAATTGGTCGGTAAATTATTCAGATTCACAATTACCTTTTAATAATAAACTACAAGCCGAAGGAAAATCTTTAATTAAAGAGTGGGTAAGTTGTTTTAGCCCGGAAAATACTTGGGTGCAAAATAATTTACACATTCCGTCGCTTATAGTTCGTTTGGATTGCGTGATAGAAAATGATCAGCTGAGATTGTATGAAGTTGAAGAGCGGCCGGCTGGTATAGGGTTCAATACGTTAATGAATCCGTTGTTTGCCGCTGAGCTTAAAAAAGTACAATCCACTTGGCCTAAATTTGAAGTAGTCGTTAGTTCGCTTCGTAATTCAAGTGACGATCATTTGTGGGCACCGGTGACAAATAATCCAAGCGATTTAGTTTTAGTGCGGGCTGAGCCTAGTGAATTTGGATTTCACTATTTAGAATCAAGATCAGTCAGCTCATTAAAACAGAAGGGTAATAAAAGTTACGGCTTAGCGATGAATTTGTGGCGCGAGGTAACTAAAGAAGATGCCTTGGATTGGGATAAGGGTTTTGTGCTTAAACCAAAACAAGGTAGTAAAACTCGTGATATTTGGATTTGGGATCCGGGTCGTAGGCGAGCTGGATCATATGGTCAGAATCGGATAATTAAAGAATTAGAAAAAAAGCCGATGTACTGCCAAGATTTAATTGAACCTATGGCGTCGGGGCATCCTAATTTTCCGTGTTTGATACTTCGTGTTTTTTATGGTTATGACTGTATAAAGCAAGATTGGGTTTATATTGGAGGGATGTGGAATGCCCGACCTAATCTGAAAGTTCATGGTGCAACAGATACAGCTTTCGGTTCAGTAATTCCAACTGATGGTTAACAAAAAGCAGAGTGGTAGTGAAATCTCCCAAAAAGACGGACATCTAAAAGGAGTAGATTTCAGTGCCAACCCTGCGTGGTAAAATTAAAGCAAGTTTGGTTGTTTGTCAACCAAAATTATTTCTAATTAGCTGGGTCAGATTACATTTCTGATTCGGCTAGTTAGATTTTTATTACTAATTTTTATATCAACATCAACCATAAAGCGATGAAAACCATCACTTGCACAAACATGCCCTGCACCCAAGATAATTTGTGGCCGGGGAGATTATGAATAGCATGGTGAAATTTTTTGTACCACTCAAGCCATTTGGCATTGGTTATCATAGTAATGGCAAGTAATACGTCGGGTGCTAGTGCGCCAGCTACGCCGGCAATAAGTGGGGCAGGATTATAAATTGGCGTAGTGGCAATATAAATTAAGCCAAAAATAATAAGTACAATGCCATCGAGTAGCGCCGCGCCTAAGAGTCGTTTCATAACACGCTCGCGCGTAAAATGTGCGGCGGCTAAATGTTCATCACCGTGCGGAATAAAATCCAACACAAAATGAGAAATAAGCCCCAGGGCAAAAGCGAGCCAAGGGTTTACAGTGTAAGCGGCGAGAGTTAGTCCAGCCGCGGCGTGAACGGTTAAGTACATATGTTGTTTAGTTAATAGTCCGCCTCATCGGCGGATAAATAAAAAGTTAAAGTAATAGTTTGTTTAGGGTGTAGGGTGTAGTTTATTATTCAGAGGAATGGAGCAAATAGGAACTATTGGGTAGTTGTTATTAAAGCTAAATTTATTCTATCATTTTTTGTTAAAATTAAAAACTCCCCAAAGTGAGGAGTTTTTAAATACACGACAAGCATGGATTTATTATGGTTTACAAACTTTACAACATTTACCATGACTGAATAATTCGTAAAGGGCTGACAAACCGACTAATACGTAGATTACTTTAGAAACTGTGGCATCCATACCGCCAAATAAGCTACCTACTTCCCAACCAAATAGAGCCAATAAAAGCCAATTCAATCCGCCGATTACGAGCAGAATGAAGGTTACCATGTGTACACCTTTGTTTGATGATTCGTTCACATTGTTCACCCCCTCTCGAGCTTAAGATTGATCAAAATTTAACAAAAATTTTAGTTTGTAAATTATTCAGCCTTGTCTCGCCCCGTAGTGAACGAGTCAAGTGAGTTCTACTGCGGGGCACCCCCTTTGGTTTTAAGTTTTGTATTTTCATTATAGCATAGAAAGTTAGTTTTGAGTCAATAACAATTCGTTGACAATTTTTTAAAATATGATTATGATAGTGTGTGCTTAGTAAAATCGATAAAATACGGGCGAGTGGCGGAACTGGCATACGCATACGACTCAAAATCGTACGGAGAAATCCATGAGGGTTCAACTCCCTCCTCGCCCACCAATTGCCTTGCTTAAAATGTTAATATAACTTAAACTATACGACGCGGAGTGGAGAAGTGGCATCTCGTCTGGCTCATAACCAGAAGGTCGTAGGTTCGAATCCTACCTCCGCAACCAA
>CAYGDX010000001.1:34828-36524 GCA_964348825.1 uncultured Gammaproteobacteria bacterium
CTCGTCTGGCTCATAACCAGAAGGTCGTAGGTTCGAATCCTACCTCCGCAACCAACCTTCGCCCTTAGGGCTACGGCTGGCACAGCCAAATTTTAAGAACTATTTGCCATTTGCTATTAGCTATTTGCTAAATGGGGCGGAGTAGCTCAGTTAGTTAGAGCGTGGGACTCATAAGCCCAAGGTCAGTGGTGCAATTCCACTCTCCGCTAATATGTATTTTCAACCATTCCCATTTATTTGGGAGTGGTTTTTTGGTAAATAAAAAGCCAGTTGTTCTAAACAACTGGCAAACCTGTATTATTGAAAGTTATTGTAAAATTAGATTGTAATCATTTTTTTTAAAGCGTTGTCGAGCATGTGTTGCACTTTTGGATCGTTGTAAACAACGAAAGTTATTTGTTCAAGTTCGTCCGGTACTAATTCTAAGAAGGATTTAACTCCTTCAACCATTTCATCAATTGCTTCTTGCATCGTTTTTTCGACTACGCCAAGCATTACACCCATCCTGATGGTTGGTAGAGTGACTGTTTTAAAACCAGATGTATGTGCAGCCATAAGACCTTTGTAGATGATAGTATGTAGCGGACTTTTTAAGTCATCTATAACAAAAATTACATTAGTGAATGCTCCGTAGTGTTGTTGGTTGTTGCTTTTAGCCACTACTGTGTCTTCATTTTTGAGTGGCATTTTATCAGCCGCCTGTTGATGAAAAATATTACCCGCCACTTTATTGATTACTCCATCAATTCCACCGTACCACATTCCTTCTGAATTGATAGCGGTTATAAGTGCATCGGCTTTAATTTGTGAGATGTCACCAGAAATTACCAAAACGTTTGTTTTTTTTGTTTGAATTTGATTTGACATTTTATTATTCCTGCAATGTTTTTGATTATATATTTATTAATTATGTTTTCTTAGTAGGCGTCATAATAAAATATGGCACTAAATAAGAAAACACAAATGTTTTTTAAAGAACAATTTAGTATAGCTTAATTACGTGCGCTTGTCAAGAGTGGCGCGCGCAGGTAAAATAATAGGGCATGGCTCGGATAATTGCATTAGTTAATCAAAAAGGTGGGGTGGGTAAAACCACCACGGCAGTTAATCTGGCCGCTTATTTGGCGCGCCTCGGGCAAAAAGTGCTGTTAGTAGACATTGATCCACAAGCCAATGCTTCGGCTGGCTTTGGCGTGCGAATGGGTGATAACGATCGCCATGTGTATCATGTTTTATTTGAACCACCGACTATCACTGATATAATTAAACCAACTGATTTACCTTCGCTTCATATTTTACCAGCTCATCCCGATCTCGCTGGTGCGGCGGTGGAATTGGTTAGCGCGGAAGGTCGGGAATACAAATTACAGCAAGCGCTCGAGATAGCCAGACCAAATTATGATACGATATTAATAGATTGTCCGCCAAGTTTGGGGTTACTTACGATTAATGGTTTGGTAGCGGCCGATGAAGTGCTAATTCCAATTCAAGCTGAGTATTATGCTTTGGAAGGGTTAGGGCAATTACTGCACACAGTTCATTTAATTCAAACTCATTTAAAACCGACTTTGGGAATTTGTGGGGCGCTGATTACAATGTATGATTCGCGCAGTCGTTTGGGTGCGGCCGTGATACAGGAAATTAGAAATCATTTCCCCAATAAATTATTTGATACTTTTATACCGCGTAATGTGCG
>CAYGDX010000001.1:36624-442677 GCA_964348825.1 uncultured Gammaproteobacteria bacterium
TTAGAAATCATTTCCCCAATAAATTATTTGATACTTTTATACCGCGTAATGTGCGGCTAGCCGAAGCACCGAGCTATGGTCAGCCAGTAGTAGTGTATGATCCATCATCGCGGGGAGCAGTGGCTTATGAAGCATTGGCGAGAGAGTTGTTGGCGAGATGGGGTGGGCAGACGGATAGTAGTGAAATTGTGAATAATTAATTTTAAAATTTCAAATATCAAAATCCAAATGTCAAATCAAATCCAAATTATTTAATTTCCAATGATCAATGATCAATTTACAATGAATTTACAATTAAACAATTTTTCAATTATTTTGTTTTGATAATTGTGACATTGAACATTGATAATTTATTGAAAATTGTAAATTGATAATTGAAAATTTTTATAAAATTTTTACTCCAACCTCTTACTCTTACTTACTAAACACATGCCAAAACCTTTTCAACTTGGTCGGGGACTCAGCGCCCTCATCTCACCTAAAAAAGAGGGTGTTAATTTTTGGGGTGCGGCAAATATTACACCCGAAAGCGAATCATTATCGTCTGATAAGGTGTCTGGGCCGTTGGTTACAAATGGCGTACAAGAAATCAGTTTAAAAAATATTCATCCCGATGTTAATCAACCTCGTAAAAATATTGAACCAGAGGCCTTACAAAATTTAGTCGCCTCTATTAAAGTGCACGGTATTTTACAACCCTTAGTGGTAAGTCCGCGGACCGGTGGCGGGTATGATTTAATTGCTGGTGAACGACGCTTTCGAGCAGCGACTTTGGCCGGTTTTAAAACTGTACCAGTAATTATTCGTGATGTTTCTGAGCAGAAAAAATTAGCCCTCGCACTTGTCGAAAATATTCAACGGGAAGATTTAAACGCATTAGAAGAAGCCGTAGCTTTTAAAAGATTGGAAGACGAGTTTGGCTTAACTCAAGAAGCCATAGCCCACGAGGTAGGAAAATCTCGCGCTCAAGTGGCGAATACTTTACGGCTACTTACTTTATCACCATCTATTCAACAAGCTTTAGGACAAAATAAAATTACCATGGGGCATGCCAAGGTTTTAATGGGAATAGATGATCCGGCTGAACAAATTAAATTTTTTGAAAGAATTTTAAGTCAAGGATTATCAGTTCGGGAAACTGAAATTAAAACTAAACCAGTACGAGTACGAAGTCATTTGCGAAAAACAATGTCCGATCCAAATTTGAAGGTTTGGGAACAAGAATTAGCTTCGGCCTTAGGTACCAAAGTACAAATAAAAGGTAATCGAGAAAAAGGTACCATTGAAGTTACTTATTTTTCCGATGAGGAGTTGGAGGGAGTGGTGGAGAAGATCGTTGGAGTTTAGCCACTAGTTTTCCTGTCAATGATTATGGTCTGCTGGGCTAGATAGTCGTAGTAACTATTATTTTAAATATTTGATCGAAATAAACTCTTATATTAGCCAAAATATATTGATTTTATACGAACTACTATTGACAAGTAGTTGTATTTTCGCTATACTTATTTGAATTGTTCTTTAACAATTTAGATTATGTTTTAAGCAGCTGCCTGTGGCTGTACAAAAAATATTCCGATTGAATAACAGGATTCAATCAAACTCCAAACCGACCAAGGGACCACCCGCGGCGGAACAAAAAAGGAGAAGTTATGCGTATATTTATTAATTCATTAAAGGTAACAAATTTATCATACCAAGGTCTTCAGAGGAAATTTACAGTCAAACCTCGTGGGTACGTTTGCGATACACCGTTCGATTTTGATTTTAATATTCACGATGATAGTAATGATATTCTTAATTGGGTCAAGGAAAACTTGAATTTAGAAGATATTAATTATTGTTCTTTGTGGTTGCAAATAGATTATAAAAAGACAAATACAAGAACTATCGGCCAATATGTTTTAGGAGGAGTTACAATGACGGTTGAGAGCGACTACGCGTCTTATGGTGAAAGGAGAGATGATTTTTATCGGCTCAAATTTAATTTCTCTGTCGCTGATTTTCCAAACGTGCAGAAATTGTATAAATTATTCATGTCTGGCGATGCACTCCCATATTTAACTCAAGGATGGGGTGGGCCAGAAAAACCAAAACCAATTATGTCTGTCATGCAAGCCTTGCGTGAGTTTTGTATGGCAGTAAAACGCGCAGCATCTGCTTATTATGCACAATCACAGAGGTGAGAAATGAAAAATAATATTTAAAACAGTGAAGGCGACAATAAATATTGTCGCCTTTGTTATATTTATTTACTCTTTCTTCCTACTAAATATATTAAGCAATCCATACCGTTTGCGCTTGATGTGGGCTTTAATGTGATTTTTGGCCACGTTGGTTTTTATAAATTTCAACCAATCTTCGCTCGGGCCGGGGCGATTTTTATCGATAATAACATCTACTAAATCACCACTGAGTAATTTATGATCCAGTGGCACCATTTTGTCGTTCACTTTCGCGCCCGACATTTTATTGCCTAAATCAGTGTGAATATGATAAGCAAAATCAACTGGTGTGGAATTTTCTGGCAGATCAATTACATCGCCTTTAGGCGTGAAAACAAAAATGCGATTTTGAAAAATATCGATTTTTAAGGCCGCGAGATATTGCTCGTGGTCTTTAATATCTTTTTGCCAATCTAAAAGTTCTTTAATCCATTTTAATTGTTCAGCCGGTAGTTGCATGCCCTTTTTCTTACTACCTTCCTTATAATGCCAGTGAGCGGCAATACCATATTCAGCATGATCATGCATTTCTTTGTCGCGAATTTGGAATTCAGCAATTTGTCCATCTTCACCAAATACGGTGGTGTGTAGTGAACGATAACCATTAGGTTTGGGTTGGGCAATATAATCTTTAATACGTCCGGGCATTGGTTTCCATAAACTATGTACTAACCCGAGTGTATTATAACAGTCAGCTACATTTGGCAAAATAATACGCATTGCTACCAAATCATAAACTTTATTTATGTCCATATCTTTCCGTAACAGTTTGCGGTATAAACTATAATAATGTTTCACACGACCATGTATGGAAATTGGTTCAATATTATTTTCCCTTAAGATATTTTTTACTTGAATGATTAATTTATTAACATGGCTTAATTGGTCTTTTAAGCGGTCAGCTGAAATTTTTACCGTCCAGTCATATTCTTCTGGATAAACAAATTTGAAAGCTAAGTCCTCTAATTTACCACGCAATTCACCAATTCCTAAGCGATTGGCGATGGGGGCATAAATTTCTAATGTCTCACGAGCAATGCGTTGTTGTTTAACTAGTGGCAGGGCTTGGAGTGTTTCTAAATTATGTAATCGATCCGCTAATTTAATAATAATCACGCGGATATCTTCAGCCATAGCCACAAACATTTTGCGCAAATTTTCGGCGTAGCGTTCTAATCCGCGGTATTTTATTTTACCAAGTTTGGTAATACCTTTAACTAGTTTAGCTATTTCTGAACCAAATTCTTTTTCTATTTCCTCAATTGTTACGGCAGTATCTTCGGGCACGTCGTGCAGTAACCCAGCAATTACAGTTTGCACATCTAGCCGCAGCCCAGCTAGTGTAAAAGCGGTGGCCAAAGAGTGTTCAATATAATCAGTGCCGTCTAAGCGCTTTTGGCCAGCGTGGGCTGAGGCCGCAAAATCATAAGCCCGTTTAAGATTTAGCAAATCAGCGTCGGGAAATTGCTTATGAACTAGATTTTTTAGATCATCAAAAGTTGCCATATGTTTACGATTTAATATAGCATTAATATGGTTTTAAATCAAGTATAAAAATAAAAACGGCGCGAGATTTTATCTTGCGCCATCTGTAAAAAATAATTTATTGTAGTTAATTTTTTTTACCAGTTTTAATTTTTTCTCGTTCACTTCTGATAAAACCAAAGGGTAATAAAGGTGTAGCAGTGGTGATAGTATCACGCTCTAAGGCGATGGCCAGATCTTTATCTTCTTCAGTAAATTCAAAGGAGTGAAAAAGCAATCTTTCGCTGGTAATTTCTATCCAGTTACTATCCATTACCATTTTTTTTATTAGAGTCAAAGCGTGATTTACACTGTCAGCCGTATGATATTTTATTCGGGGATCATGGGGGTCAACTTTTGGGTATAATTCAGGTTGAGAAGTTACCCAAATAATATGATTAATAAGCATCCCGTAACCTTTAAGATTTTCCAGCACTTCATTTTTAGCAGTTATTGGGTCACCTTTGTCGTCTACGAGATAAAGACAACGTTTATCTTGCGTATATTCACCAGGATATTTGATTTCTTTTACGGCGTGTTCTTTTTGATAAATTAAATATCCAATTAGTCCAGCCGCAATGACAACTATTGCTATGATTATGTATTTTTTCATGATTTTTTCTTTCAGATTGTTAATGTTGCTTGTTAGTTTAAATGGGTTATTTGTCTTTACTTAACTCCTATTTATGTAAATAGTCAAGTTTAAAAAATAAACCCATCTAGGTAGATGAGTTTATTTAACCAAACAGATAAATTTAAATTAATTTTCCACCACTTCTTTACTATAATCACACTCTTTGTTGGAACAATTCACCATTCCTTTTTTAGCGTACACGAGCAGTGATTTACATTTCGGGCAGGCCTCGCCGGTTGGTTTACTCCACAATGCAAATTTGCAATCTGGATATTTTGAACAAGAATAAAAATTGCGGCCGCGTTTGGAACGTTTTTCTATAATATCACCTTCACTGCACTGCGGACATTTCACGCCAGTTAATTTTTGAATCGCTTTTATACCTTTACAATCTGGATATTTAGAACAAGCTAGAAATTTACCAAACCGTCCTCGTTTAAATACCATAGCACTTCCACACTCCGGACATTTTTCATCGGTCGTTTCAGGTTCTTCTATTTCACCGGTGGCGGTTATTTGTTTGGTGTTGCGACATTCTGGATATTTAGAACAAGCTAGAAATTTACCAAACCTTCCAATTTTTATAATCATTGGGGAGCCACACTTTTCACAAATTTGATCAGTTTCGGTTTCAGTTAATTCTTTTTTAGACACTTGATCATATTTTATATTCAAGTGACCTTTGAATGGTAAATAAAATGATTCAATCACTGGTACCCAAGCTATATTACCCAAAGCAATTTCATCTAATTGATTTTCCATCTTAGCGGTGAATTCATAGTCAACCACTTCTGGAAAATGTTCCACCAAAACATCATTCACCAAAAAAGCCATATCAGTTGGTTTCAGGCGTTTTTCAAATTTTTCCACATAGCCACGATCCACCACAGTTGAGATAGTTGGGGCGTAAGTGGAAGGGCGACCAATGCCGTAGCTTTCAAGAGCTTTAACCAGCGAGGCTTCACTATAACGCGCCGGTGGTTCAGTAAAATGTTGTTCGGGTGTTACCTTGGTTAAATCAACAGTGTCACCTTTGCTTAATTTTGGTAAAATTCTATCTTCTCTTTTTTCTAGCCAAATTTTTAAGAAGCCATCAAAAATCATGACCGAGCCATTGGTTTTAAAAGTAGCAGTTTGTTTGGGGTCGCAAATTAAAATTGTAGCGGAATCAAATTGGGCTTCCGGTAATTGGCTGGCGAGTGCGCGACGCCAAATTAAATTGTATAATTTCCATTCTTGGGGCGAAAGATTATTTTTTATGGCATCGGGATTACGAGCGGCCTCAGTTGGGCGGATAGCTTCGTGCGCTTCTTGAGCATTTTTACTTTTGGTGGCATAACGTTTTGACCCAACTGCATATTTATCACCCAAATTATTTTTAATATAGTCTTGTGCTTCGTTTAAAAATTTATCAGCTAAGTTGGTGGAATCGGTACGCATGTAAGTAATCAAACCGACTTGGCCTTCGGGTAGCTCCATACCTTCATAAAGTTTTTGCGCAAGCGACATAGTTTGTTTAGCCGAATAGCCTAAATAACGGTTAGCATCTTGTTGTAAAGTAGAAGTAGTATAAGGGCCTAAGGGTGCACGTTTGGTAACTTTAGTTTCTAAAGAATCAATTTTCCAGGTTTTAATGTTTTTTAAGTCACTCGCGATTTTTTCAGCTTGAGTGGTGCTTGGAATAGCAAATTTATCTAAAGTTTCATTATTTAATTTAGTTAGTTCGGCTGTAAAAATTTCTTTCGTCCAACTAAAATCACCGCTTATGGTCCAATATTCTTGAGCGGTAAATTTTTGAATTTCTCGTTCACGTTCCACAATCAAACGCACCGCGACTGATTGTACGCGACCAGCCGAAAGACCTTTCGCCACTTTTTTCCACAAAAAAGGTGAGAGTTCATAACCAACTAAGCGATCCAAAATGCGGCGAGCTTGTTGAGCATCAACTAATTTTTGATCAATATCACGTGGATTTTTTATGGCCTCAGAAATGGCGTGGGCCGTAATCTCGTGAAAAGTAATGCGTTTTATTTTATCGGTCGCTGGCTTTAGTAAATGTACTAAATGCCAAGAAATAGCTTCGCCTTCGCGGTCTTCATCAGTCGCAAAGTAAATGATATCAGATTTTTTAGCCGCTTCTTTTAATTCGGCCACGTGGGCTTTGGCTTTGAGTGGTATGGTATAAGTTGGTTCAAAATTATGTTCCACATCTACTCCCAGTTTACTTTTTGGCAAATCACGTACGTGTCCAAATGAAGAAAGCACAGTAAATTCACTACCCAAAAAACGGCTAATAGTCTTAGCTTTGGTAGGAGATTCGACAATGACGAGGTGGTGGTTTTTTACTTTTGGCATAGTTAATTTAGTTATTGATATTTGTTCAATAATATTTATCCAGAATCACGAATCAGGAATAACGAATCAAGATAAGTACTACTAACATTCGTGATTCTTAATTCGTGATTCGTTATTCTAAATTATTAGGATTTTAGATAACAGTTGTGTTTATACCACAATTATTATAAAGTTGTCTAGTCAGACAATAATTTATTACATAATTTTTAAGTACTTTCCATTTTCCATTTTTTTAAGATGACCCGAGAGTTCAAGCATAGTTAGTTCCGATAAAATAGCGCTCGGAGCTAGATTTAATTTCTTAACTAATTCATCTACTCCAATCGGTTCACTCTCAATTTGGTTTAAAATATTATTTTGTTCTGGTGTGGCTTCGGGTAGGGCTTCGCGCGGAATATATTCTAAACCAAAAACATCCAAAATATCTTGCGCGTCAGTTACCAAATGTGCGCCAGCTTTTAATAAATCATTAGTGCCTTGGGCTGTTTCAAGCATTATGTTACCCGGCACAGCAAATACTTCGCGATTGGCTTCGAGCGCTGATTTAGCGGTAATGAGTGAGCCCGAACCCAGTGCCGCTTCAATTACTAAAGTACCGCGCGCAAGGCCGGCAATTATTCGGTTGCGAAAAGGGAAGTTTTGTTTTAAAGGTGCGGCGCCGGGTGGAAACTCACTTATGAGAAGACCACCTTTGTTTACAATATCTTGAGCCAGTGGTAGGTTGGCAGTTGGGTAAATGGTATCAAGTCCAGAAGCTAGTACGGCTATAGTGGTGCCGCAAGCGAGCAAAGTACTGCGATGAGCTACGGCATCAATACCATAAGCGAGCCCGGAAATAATTACGAGCCCGGCGCGTGCCAAGGGGTCAATTAAATTTTGGGTAATTTGTAGACCGTAGTTACTAGCACGACGTGTTCCCACCACCGCTAAGCTAGGTTTTTGCAAACAAGTAATATCGCCGCGATAAAAAAGTAAAAATGGCGGATCGTAAATTTGTTTAAGTAGTTTAGGGTAGGCCTCGTCATCAATTGTTATTACGCCTAAGCCCATTTTTGTAATGGCTTGATATTTTTCTTCCAGATTAAAATCGGTGCGGAAAGTTATAAATTCATTAAGTAGTTTTTCATCAAGTCGGGATTGTTTAAGTTCCGAGAGTGACGCTTCCCAAATTTCTTTGGGTGTTTTAAAAAATTGTCTGAGGGTAGCTAGGCGCTGTGGCCCAATTTTCATAAAATAGGATAGGGCTACCCAGTAAGGATGGGCTTGATTAGTTAGTGTATTTTCAGGCATACTTATAGTGTAAACATTTTTTTATGTTTTAGGCAAAGACCTTTAATTGATTTGTTTGTTAATTTGTATAAAAATTATATGATTTATTCAGAAGGAGGATCACAGATGATAACGACAGAATATCAAAATATTGAGCCGGTTGAGATGACGATAGAAAGATTGCAAAATGATTTAAAAAAAGTTATTACTAAACTTTCTGGGATAGAGGAGCAAATGGTAATATTTATAAAATTAAATGGTAAAATATCTGACCGTTTAGTTCTTGAGCGTCAGCAATTACAAACGAAGCGTGGTGATTTAGAGCGGCGTTTAGGTAAATTACAACCAAATATTAATCCTAAATCAGAGGATAAAGACCAATTGGATTTTTTTAAATAAAGTTGACATTTAAAATTTTGTTCAACTTTTTTATTTTTAATTTTTACCAATAATATCTATTATCTAATTATGTCCGGCCGGACATAATTAGATAATAGGTCAATTTAGAGTTTGTAGGCTTTGTTTGAGCCACGGTATCCAACTTCCTGCGGCTAGAAGATGATCGGCTTTAAAACCACTCTCAGTTTTTTGCCAACTGGGGTCAAAATCAAGCAGGCGTACCAACGCTTCATGCGGCGGTGGGGTTAAGAATTTGATATTAAATCGCCCTAGTTCACCTTTAATTTGACAAGATAATTCTTCTAAACGAATTTTTTCCGCTAGAATTTTAAATTCTAAAGTGGTGAGTAATTGCCTAAGCTCAAAATCAGTTTGGTTATTAATTAATTTTCGACCTAAAATATCTTCCAAGGTTGGTTCGAGTTCATTTAATTCTCTAACGCGTGATAATTTTTGATAAAGTTGAATACGACCGGCTTCGCTTTCAATAATTTTAGGATCAAGGCGGCCGTGAAGTGGTAAGCGCAACTTAACTTCGGGAATAGAAGGCAAAGTTAGGCCGGTGCGCGCTTCCTCTACCGCTTGAGCTAGTAGCTCGCCAAATAAATGTAAGCCCACGGCGGAAATTTCACCGTGCTGTTCATCACCTAAAATAGATCCTGCGCCTCGTAATTCTAAATCACGTAAAGCTAAGGCTGTGCCACCACCTAAGTTATGAGCATCTTGCAATGCTTCAAGGCGCGCGGTGGCATCCTTTGATAATTTTGGCGGAATTAAAAAGTAAGCATAACCCTGATTTTGTCCACGCCCCACTCGACCTTTTAGTTGGTATAAATCAGCCAAACCAAAAAGTTCGGTACCTTCTACAATTAAAGTATTTACATTGGGCAAATCCAAACCATTTTCAATAATTGAAGTAGCAATTAAAATTTTTATTTTGCCCGCATCAAAGTCGCGCATAATTTTACCAGTTAAATTAGGCGGTTGTTGGCCGTGAATTATACCAAAAGAAGTTTGAGGTAGAAGTTTAGATAATTTATCAGCTGTGGCCTTAATATTTTTTACTCGCGGTACTAAATAATAAATTTGTCCGTCGCGTTTTAGTTCATTGGTAATAGCTGATTTAATTAAAACTGACTCAGCTTTCATAAATTCGGTAATAACTGGTTGTCGGCCTAAAGGTGCGGTAGCAATAAAAGATAAATCACGTACTTGGGCGAGACCTAAATTAAGCGTACGTGGAATGGGTGTGGCGGAAAGTGCCAGCACATGTAGCTCGGGGCGCATTTTTTTGAATTGTTCTTTTTGTTTGACGCCAAATTTTTGTTCTTCATCGATTATTACTAAGCCCAATTTTTTCCATTTAATATTTTTACTAAGTAAGGCATGCGTGCCAATAGCAATATCAATTTCGCCTGACTTCAATTTTTGCAAATTATTTTTAGTATCAGTTGAATTTACGGCGCGGGAAAAAAGCGCCATATTTACACCTAAAGTAGCTAAACGGTTATTAAAAGTATCAAAGTGTTGTTGGGCGAGAATAGTGGTCGGGGAAAGGACTGCTACTTGGTAGCCATTTAGTACGGCGGAATATGCGGTACGAATTGCCACTTCAGTTTTGCCAAAACCCACATCACCACAAACTAATCGATCCATTGGACGAGTGCCTTCTAAATCATTTTTAATTTCTGACCAAACTTTAAGTTGATCAGGTGTAAGTGCCCAAGGAAAAGTTGAAGCCAGCAGCTCTTCTTCGGGGAATGATTGATAAGGTGTAGTTTTAGCCAGTTCACGCGCGGCGTAAGTTTGCAGTAATTCTTGAGCGATAAGTAGTGTGGCGGTTTTAACTTTTTGAGTTACTTTGTACCAATTCCCGGCGTGCAGGCGTTCTAATTTAGGGTGTGGGTTACCCAAATATTTACTTAACCTATCAGTATGTTCAGTGGGTACAAATAATTTATCGCCCCCCGCATATTCCAATTCCAAATAATCACGCACTATGCCATCAATAGTTTGTTCAGTTAATCCTCGACACAAACCAATACCATGATCAATATGAACCAAAAAATCATTAGGTTTGATTAAATCAAATGATGCGAGTGTGCGGTTTACGTTACGTGGTTTTAAGCCAACTAATTCACGGTCAGTTAAAAAAATAATTTGTGTTTTTAAATCATGTAAACCAACTAAATCATAAATTAAATCGTCGTTTACTTCGTAAATATCAGGTTCAAAATTAAGTCCGATTAGGCGTCGCTTGGTTTCGTTGGTATTCGCGGTTAATAATTTAGTTATAACTTGATTTTTATGGTTGGTATTTAAAAATTCTTTAATTTTTTCCCATTGTCCGCCGAATAGTGGCACACTATTAAACAAAGAGGAAGTTTGAAGTAGGTCGGTTACGTAAATGTGTTTGCCTGTAGAGTAGTCGGTTTGCGCGTTTATATAAACATTATCGCTTGACACATATTGTTTTAAAGTTAAATTAGGTTGAGCAGGTAAGCGGGTAGGTAAAATATTGAGTTCAGTTAATTCGTTTTGTATAGCGCCGGTATGTGAGTTAAGTTGCCATATTTTTTCTAAATTTTTACTACCAAATTGTAGGCGATAAATTTTTTCGGCGGCTATAGTTATTAAACCACCGGTTTTTTGAAACCAACCGGCGCGATCGGGTAGTGGGCCGGGCTCAAAGCCAGCCGCCACTAATTGTCGAAGTGTAAGTTCCGGATTTATAGTTTGATTTAGTTTAAGATTAATATTTGCGACTGAGAATTGTTTAAGAGAAGGTAGTGCTAAATTTAAATATTCCTTAGGAATAATTAGCAGATATTTTTTGTTGTTTAAAAGAGCTTCATACCAAATTGATAAGTCATCCGGAAAATTTAAAATTGGTAGTGGTGTAATATTTAAAATTTTTGACCAGCCCTCATAAAGTCGTTGGGCTTTACTTAATTCAAGATGGCTATCCAAAAACCACCAAATAGGATTAGTTGCCGGATTGGTTAAATTTGTCGCAAGGTAAGCTTGGGTGGAAAGGCTTGGGGGGATAGTAATTGGTTTAGGCATGATGGTTTGATAAGAGGGAAGAGTAAGAGTTGAAAGTTTAGGGTGTAGGGGTTAGCGTGTAGGGTGTATTTTGTCATTGCGAGCGAGTCCTAAAGGACGAAGCGAAGCAATCCCTCAAAATTTACAATGATCAATTTACAATTTTCAATAAATGATTCAATTATCAATTTTCAAATATTTTATTTTAATCATTGGGTCATTGAAAATTTATTGGAAATTGGCCTGCCTGCCGGTAGGCAGGGATTTGGAAATTGGAAATTAGGCGATTTTGGGTTTAAACACTTTAATTATTTTTTTTGTTGAATATTATTAAAAATATTTACCCTTGACTTAAACGTTATACGGTGCTAAACTGTTGCTACCAAAATCGATTGGAAAATCATTTAGAAATAGTAAAAAACAGCGATTTTGGTAAACCGCACTCCAACAATTTTACGCTTTGGTCTATTTGCCAGCGATGTGCTTGCGACCCCTCCTAAAGTAAGCGCCTCTGCAAAGGAAAATATATTCGTCCATGAATATATTAGCCGCTGGTAAGTAGACCTAAGGGCACAATTTATTTTTATGAAGCATGGTGGTTGTCATTGCGAGGAATGGAGCTGAAGCGGAATGACGAAGCAATCTCTCAAAAATCCTAAATCCTAATATCTAAATCCTAAATAATTTCCAAACCCCAAATCCCAAAATTTAGTCATTAGACATTTTTAGTAATTAGGAATTAGAGATTAGAAATTTTTAAATTTATTTTCTATTAAACTTACCGCTTCTTCTACCATCTTATTTGCTACCCCAACCTCCTCATCGTTGAACTTCTGCAACACATAATCTTCTACCGGAATGTTGTCGGTAGGTCTACCAATACCTAGTCGTACGCGATTAAATTCTTTAGTATCAAGTTCGTCAATTATACTTTGTACACCATTGTGTCCGGCTGAGGAAGCGTTAAAATCAAATTTAATTCGGTCCAAGTTTAAATCTAAATCATCATGCACTACCCAAATATCAGCTGGTGCCATTTTAAAATAATCCATTTCTTCTTTCGCGCTTAATCCAGAATTGTTCATAAAAGTTTGAGGTTTCACTAAGCGGATTTTTTCTCCATTCAAACTTATTTCACAAACTAAAGAATTGACACTGACGCCTTTAGTCCACGCAGTGTCAGGCGATAGTTTATTTACCAAAGCATCCACCACCACAAAACCTAAATTGTGGCGAGTGTTTTGATATTTAGTACCTGGATTACCTAAGCCGATGATGAGTTTCATTGATTTTGGTTAGTGAGTAGTAAGTAGGGAGTAGTAAGTAGTTTTAATCTAGCAAAATTTACTGTCCTTGACAAAGTGTTATAATAGGCGTATATTAAAGTGTTCTTTAAAAATGATTGTTTTTGCAATCATCCGCCGATTTGGCGGATGAAAGCCGAGCTTTCACTTTTCCTCATCAATTTGGTTAAATTGAGTCCTTTTTGAATTTATTCAAGTTGGTGGGGATAAGTTAAATTAAGATATAACGTTTGGTTTACGCCTACCATAAATCATTATTCTCTCACATTAAAGAAGGGGTGATCACGATGAGCACATCGATGACATCTGTAGAAGAATCCACTGAAGAACAGTGGAAACAAATTAAACGCGTGATTGAAGACGCGGTACCAAAAGCGGTAGTTATTGTCCGTAAAAAATTTCCGGTTGATAAGAATGGCGCTCAAACCATCCTTATGAGCGGTGATCAGATTCAGGACGCGGTTGTTGACGCTATTATTGCCAAGTTCAAAGAACTGACGATAACGGATCAATATGCCGATGAAGTTGCTGAATCGCAGTACACCTATCCTCCGGAGTATTCTTTGAAGTCGCTTCCGCAGCAGATCGAAGTTTTACTGAAGCATTTCCCGGATCTCAAGGTTGAGAAAACCCTCGAATTTATTGACAAGGTTTTACCAACACTGAAACTCCCCGATGGTGCCGAAGGATGCTTTGCCATACCGAGTTGGGAAAAAATCGCTCCCACATACCATGCAGCAGTTCAGCGCATTCTCAGCGTTCTCGCCTCCGCGAGAAAGTTTCACAATTATCGTGAAAATCAGCTTGACGAAAAGCATCTCCGGCAACACGCTCGTACGATCGCATACCTCGCAAAATTGGCGGAAGGACAGAATGGAGACATTCTCATCATTCCGGCTCAATTTGGTATGAAACATCGCGGTGAATCTACCCGTCGGGCACGCGAGACATTCCGGTTTGACGAATTCGGATTTGGTTGGTTTGCGGTAGGCTGTATGTACCTGACTCATCCTGATCGTGCTGTGCGGTTTGAAGAGCTGGACACGGATTGTCCTGGAGATGAATTCTCTGATGAGGCTGTTGGCGATTTCTCGAGCGCGCCGCGCTTCGTCTTCCACTCTGGTCAGCTCAAGACTGGTTCGCTCGACGTTAGTATTGCCTATGACGGCTATGGTTCGGTTTCCGGCTTCCTCCCGCAGTATCCGTCACTTGAAGCTTCGAATATTTGAATCTTTTGTAATTTTTGATTCTTGCGTTCGGGCGAAAAAATAAAGGTTATCCACAATATCGTTTCTCGGATAACCTTTTTTATTTTTACAAAAAAGTTATAGTTGCTATACTAATAATGAGCCTGGCTCATGCACAATGGTTCACGGATCGTTGTCGCCTCGCTTACTCTTCAAAGAGTAACCAGAGTCTTGCAAATCAAGGTTTGCGAGAGCGTGTTATGTTGAAGGGGATACTGCTTGCTTTTACCTATGATAGGTTTTGCCCAAGGCAGATGCTGTAAAATAAAATACAGGGCAGAGAATTTCGTCTCCGGCCAATTAACGGATGACGGCTCAATGTCCGGTGAGTAAGGGTGGGTAAAAGCAAATTCTGATGAGGCTGATGGCGATTTCTCGAACGCGCCGAACTTCAACTTCAACAATGGTCAGCTCAAGACTGGTACGAACGACGTTAGTAATGCCAATGACAACTATGGTTCGGTTTCCGGCTTCCTCCCGAAGTCTCCCTTCATATAGCAAATGCCCACGAAATTATATCGGGGCATTTGTTTTTCTAAAAGCATTTAACCAACCACCAATCATTTTACCCATTTCTTGTAGTCGAGTTTGCAGTAAAAGGTATTTTTTATCATCTATGGCTCGTACTTCGTGAGTTAATCTAATAAGGAT
Organism: uncultured Gammaproteobacteria bacterium; assembly: GCA_964348825.1. Classification (GTDB taxonomy): domain Bacteria; phylum Patescibacteriota; class Patescibacteriia; order Veblenbacterales; family UBA10138; genus JBBTZY01. The sequence goes on from CAYGDX010000001.1 coordinate 51,275, forward strand.
TTTAAGTAGTTGTATTTTAGAATCAATATCCTCTAAATATATTACACGATTGGTTTTGGGGGAATAGGAAGCTTTTTGAATTATTTCTAGTAAATCAAGAATTAAGTTTTCTATTCTTTCACCTAAAGTGTATTTTTCAGTTTTAGGAAATAGTTTTATATACTGATGAAAAAGTTTATATAATTGATATGTAATATGAAACAAGGGCACATCATTTTTTCCGTTGGGGGGGGGGGTTGTTAGTGGCAATAACATTAACCATAATTTGTTTGAGCAAATAGTTAGTCTAGAAAATTTATTACTATCTTGGCGAGAGTTCAGGCGAGGTAAGAGAAGTAAACCAGACGTTCAGTTGTTTGAGTTTAACTTAGAGGATAATCTTTGGCAAATTCACCGCGAATTAACAGCTGATTTATACGTAAATGATCCTTACACTTCTTTTTATATTGCCGATCCAAAACCGCGACACATTCATAAAGCCAGTGTGCGGGATAGAGTAGTACATCAGGCGATTTTTAGAGTATTGTATTCAGTTTTTGATCCAAGTTTTATTCACGATTCGTATTCTTGTCGGGTAGACAAAGGCACACATCGAGCCGTGCTACGACTTAATCATTTTTTAAATCAAGTAAGTTATAATAATACACAGCTAACCTATGCTTTAAAATGCGATATTAAAAAGTTTTTTGACTCCATTGATCAAACTACTTTACTTAAACTATTAAAAAAGAAAATAGGTGATGCCAGATTGTTTAGTTTGGTAAATAAAATAATAAGTAGTTTTGAGGTGGATAGCGGTAAGGGGTTGCCACTCGGCAATGTGACCAGTCAACTTTTTTCTAATGTGTATTTAAATGAATTAGATCAGTTTGTAAAGCACAAATTTAAAATAAAACACTACCTAAGGTACTGCGATGATTTTGTAATAGTTTCCAGCAGTCAGGAGTATTTGGGAAGTTTGATTCCTAAGCTAGCAGGGTTTTTAGGTGAGAAACTTCAGCTTAAATTACACGAACGAAAAATTATTATTCGTAAATTTAATCAAGGTGTGGATTTTTTGGGCTATGTTGTTTTACCGCACTACCGAGTACTGCGCACTAAAACTAAACGACGAATGATTAGAAAGTTACAAAGTTGTATGATTGAGTTTAAAACAGGTAGGACTACGGCTGTGAGTGTTGAACAATCGTTCCAATCTTATTTAGGAATACTGAAACATTGCCAAGGTTATAAAATTGAACAAAAGATATTGGAATTGGGGAAATTGTGAATTGTTTGTCTTGGTTTCCGCTTCATATATTCGTAAAGGATTTGACGGATAAGGCGTCGGGATGAAAATTGTGAGAGATTGCCACGTCGGCCTGATGACCTCCTCGCAATGACATTTGTTATTCCGCGTGTTTGTGGTGGAGTTTGGTTTGGCCTTCCACGTGCGCTTTAAGTGGCGTACCGGTAAAATCAAAGTTAGTGCGAATCGTGCTCGCCACCCATTTACCCAGAGCTCCCGGTAAATTTTCTTTAGTATTTATTTTAAGTACAAACGAAGGTGGTGCTGTACCAGTTTGAGCAAAAGCACCAAGGGGTAAGTCGCGGGTCGCTGTCGCACGTTTAAAATATTTACTTAAGTTGGCGATTTCTTGGGCTGATAATTCTTTATTAAAGTTAATAATTTGTTGATTGATTTGCGGAATTATTTTAGCACAGTTTTGACCCGTAATAGCTGAAGTATAAATAATTGGCGCCCATGATAAATTACCCAAATAAGCACGAATGTGTTTGTTTATTTTATAAATATTATCTTCATTTATAACATCTAATTTATTAGCTATAATCAAACACGGTTTATTGCTTTCGGCTGCCATCGCGGCCAGCGCTTGATCTTGCCACGAGAGGGCCATACTTCCATCAATTACCAAAATAACAGCCGATAAATCTTTTAAAGTTTTTTGAGTAATATAAGCGCCTTGTTGCTCCAACTCCGAGGCCTTTTTAATTTGCCGCCGTATGCCAGCCGTATCGATTAATTCAATTGTAACATTTGCATTTAATAAATAATCACGTTGGCGATCGCGAGTGGTATGCGGTTGGGGCGAAACAATACTGCGTTCTTTTTTTAACAGTTGATTAAACAAAGATGATTTACCAACGTTGGTGCGACCAATAATTCCAATTGATACTTTTGGTTCAACTTCGGCAGGCTTTAAATATTTAAGCATTAAATCAAGTAGGTCACCGAGGCCTGAACCATTGCGGGCCGAAACTATTACTGTATCTTTAAATCCTAAATTAATTTCTTCCACTTGATGTCTGATTTTGGGATTATCAGCTTTATTAAGTACCAGAATAATTGGTTTTTTTAGGCGACGAAGTTTTTTAGCCATTTCAAGGTCAGCTGGCACCAAGCCAACTTTCGCATCGGCCACTAGTAAAATCACGGCCGCATTTTTTGTGGCACTTTCAAGTTGCTTAAGTGAAGAGATGTTGATATCATCGTGATCTGAAATATTTACATCAGCCCCAGCGGTATCAATTAACCAGTAGTTTTGACCGCGCCAAGTAACTTGCCCCAAAGCCGCATCGCGCGTGGTGCCGGCGGTAGAGGAAACTAAAACTTCGCCTGATTCAAGCAGGCGATTAAAAATTGTTGATTTACCAACATTGGTGCGACCAACGAGTACGGCAGTGGAGCGTGATTTGGACATAGTTTATGAATGGCTAGGAGGTAAATTTTAATACTAGGTTTAAACCAATTATAATTTGTTTCGAATCTAGAATATAGAATCTCGAATTTAGAATATGTTTTGTACTTATCTAGATTCTATATTCTAGCTTCTAGGTCCAATACATTTGTAGGATGCTTAGGATAATTTGTAATTTATTAAGTATTTTATTTATTTTTTAATCAACCTATCTACTCCAAGAATAACACGAAAATCAGTATTTGGGTTAACATTACTTAAACTAGAGTTAATAGCAGAAGTTTTAAATAATGATTCCAGGGTCTGCCTGGTGATTGGTTTACGACCACCAGTGTAATCATAAATTTCAGTTCGCGTTAAGTTTTGAATAACGGCAGTTTTATATTCCGCAATATTAAGTCCAAGGATTTTTAAGCTGGTAGCGGTTGCTTCGGCTAATCCTGCTTCAGTGGTGCCATTTTCTAAAATTATTTTAGCCTGTTCGCGGTTTACTAAATTAAGATTAAAAATATTCGCCGCCGTTTCTTTTATCTCTGCACCAGACGGGTCGTTTAATAAAAGCAAATAAGCGCCATCTTCACCGATTGTTTCATGCAGTAGGCCTGTTGGGCTGGTGTCAAGCACGCGATTAATAATGTCTTTTTTATCTAATTGGCTTAGAAGATCAACTAAGCGTAAAGCACTCCTTGCTTCCAAATCAGTTTCCAAACTACTACTAATATTGCGGTACAATTTAAGAACTAAGCGGGGATTAAGTAGGGTAGCCGGTGAAAGCAGTTTATCTTTTAAAGCTATTAGTAGTTTTTGTTGTCTGGCGGCACGAGCAAAATCCGATGATTCGCCATTGTTGCCGTGGCGCGAGCGAGCAAATTGTAAGGCCTGTTCGCCGTGCATAAGATTCCAACCTTCATCAAATTTTATTGTCATTAAACCATTGTTATCAGATGGGTAAGTAGTATCGGAAAAACTTTTGTTAACTTCTACTGGTACACCGCCAATGTCATCGACAATTTTAGCAAAACCAGAAAATGATAAGCGCACATAATAATGAATTGGTTGATTAAGTAAATCGGCTACAGTTTGTACGGCGAGTTTGGCGCCTTCACCGGAACCCTTTTCTTCGCCCAAAGCATTAGCAAAATTTATTTTTTTTAAACCCCAATCAGGTACCTTAACTACCAAATCACGCGGTAGGGAAAGTAGAGCCAATTCTGGGCCATCGGTTTTTAAACTTGCAAAAATGATAGTATCGGTTAAGTAAGGTCCGTCGTGTTTACTTCCACCTTGGCCAAGAATTAGAAAGTTTATTCGGCCTTCCTTTTCACCGAGGAGCGGATGGTTATCGCTACCGGTAAGTCGTTTAATATTTTCCCAGATAGTATGATCTTGCCATTCTATTAAAGTGGCTTGTACAGCTGGGCGTTGGCCAAGCCAACTAATGCCAAGGAGTAAGGCAATAATTAAGAAATACAAAAAAAATTTCCCCCGTGTGGTGGCTTTTTGGCTTGGTAGTGGTACATTGTAGGGCGATAAATCGCTCATATTATTATTATTTTAAGTTGACCCCGGAAGTAGAACTCGTTTGACTCGTTCACTTCGGGGCGAGACAAATCATTAAAATTGCTTATTAAGTTTAAATTCAAGTAATACTATAGATTTAAGATATTTCAGGTTGACAGAGTGCAAAACAAATGTTACCATCGGGTTTGTTTGGCGTCAACGGAAGGTTGAGTAAGAGTAAGAGCTTGAGGTTAAGAGTATTATATCTTGGCGAGGAGCGAGTGAGGCGACAATCTTACAAAATTTCTAATGTCTAATTTCTAATATCTAAAAATGACTAATAATTGAATTTAGACATTTGACATTAGGATTTTTTAGAAATTAGACATTAGTGATTAGATATTTCGAATGGACGCATAGCTCAGCTGGTTAGAGCGTTGCATTCACATTGCAAAGGTCCCTGGTTCGAATCCAGGTGCGTCCACCAGCCTTCGCCAAGGCTTCCTCCTCTACTGAAGCTACGTAGGACAAGTCGGCTGGCACAGCCACTTGTTTAAATTTCCAATGACCAAGTTCCCGCCTCCCCGGCGGGCGAGCCAATTTTCAATAAATTTAAATTACTATTAATAAAAAATAAAAAATTATGCTCCAATACCTCAAGGCCTTTTTAGAATTTATTTGGGAAGTAGTAAAAGTAGCTGTGGTATCGCTTGCTATTATTTTACCAATTCGTTATTTTTTGGTACAGCCGTTCTATGTTAAAGGTGCCTCGATGGAACCAAATTTTACCGATCATGATTATTTATTGATTGATGAGATTTCTTATCGTTTTCGGGCGCCCGAAAGGGGCGAAGTAGTAGTTTTTCGTTATCCAAAAAATCCGCGAGATTTTTACATTAAGCGCGTAGTAGGACTTCCTGGTGAAAGAGTAGTAATAAAAGATACTAAAGTATTAGTAAGTAGCGGGGCAGAATTAGTAGAGTTACCTGAAAAATATTTAGATGTTAATTATTTAGGTGGCCAACCTAATTCTAATTATTTAGATGTTACGCTTGGGGCGGATCAATATTATGTCATGGGTGATAATCGTCGCGCTAGTTCTGATTCACGCTCGTTTGGTCCTATTACTAAGCATGATTTAATTGGGCGGAGTTGGGTACGCGCTTGGCCGTTTAATAGATGGAAGGTATTTAGTGAATAAGATTTTTATAAAATTCGAATATCGAAATTCGAAATCCGAAAATTTTCGAATTTAGTGCTTCGGATTTCGGATTTAAGTAATTAGGATTTAAACATTTATGCCCAATCAATTAACTAAAAATACAATTAAACCAATCGCTTCAGCTGAATCAGCGGTTAAGGTAAAAAAAATTACTCCACCACAACTGGTGCGGGGGATGCATGATTTGTTGCCTGCCGAATGGCCATGGTGGAACTTTATTTCCAGTGTGATTAAAGAACAGGCCGAGGCCTACCGGTTTGAGCGACTTGAAACGCCGATTTTAGAAAAACTTAATTTGTTTACACGAGCCATCGGTACTACTACAGATATTGTTGAAAAAGAGATGTTTGCTTTTGTGGACAAAAATGAAGATCATTTAGCCTTACGTCCGGAATATACGGCTGGGCTCGCTCGGGCTTATATTGAGCACGGTATGATGGCACTACCCAAACCAATCAAACTTTTTTGTTTTGGTCCAGTTTTTCGTCACGAACGACCACAGGCTGGACGTTTTCGCGAATTCCGTCAATATGATTTTGAAATTTATGGTGAAGCTGGAGCCGCGGCTGACGCGCAAATAATACTACTCGCCTCTAGTTTTTTTAGTAAATTACATTTACCAATCACGATTCAAATCAATAGTGTTGGCTGTCCTACTTGCCGTACCGCTTTCCGTCAAAAACTGGTAGATTATTTCCGCTCTAAACGTTCACATTTATGCGAAGATTGTAAACGACGTTTGGTTAAAAATCCTTTGCGTATTTTGGATTGTAAGGTAGAGGAGTGTCATATACAAGCGATGCGTGCGCCACAAATTGTAGATAGTTTGTGCTTAGAGTGTAGTACACATTTTACTAAACTCTTGGAGTATTTAGATGAAGTTGATTTAGCTTATCAATTGAATCCTTACTTGGTGCGAGGGTTAGATTATTACACACGTACTGTGTTTGAAATTTGGGCCGAAGGCGATGACGGTAAAAATACTTTAGCCGCCGGCGGCAGATATGATAATTTAATTACTGATTTAGGTGGTGTGCCTACGCCGGCAATTGGCTTTGCAGGTGGATCAGAGAGATTAATTTCAGAATTAAAAAATCGGGCAATACCAGTACCCGAAATTCCACCACCTGATTTATTCTTAGCCTGCCTCGGTGAGCCAGCGCGTAAAAAAGCTTTTCGTTTATTTGAAGAGCTCAGAAGTCAGGGTGTAAAAGTAGCCGAAAGTTTTACCAAAGACGGTTTGAAGGGTCAGCTTGAGATTGCTAATAAATTAAAAGTTAAATTTGCGCTGGTGCTCGGGCAAAAGGAAATGATGGACGGCACTATTATCGTACGTGATATGGAAAATGGTATTCAAGAAATTGTGGATTTGAAAAAGGTGGTCAGTGAAATAAAAAAACGAATTGAAGCTAGTGTGACTGATACGAGTTTGTTATAAGGATATTTTAAAACCACCCCGATGTATGTCGGGGTGGTTTTTCCACAGATTGACTACTGTTCCGATAATTGTTATAGTTAAAATGTAATTTATTTGTAAAGGAGGTGCATTTACCGTGATAGAAGTAAAAAGGAAAGATGGCGAATCAGTGGAAAGTTTGCTTAGGCGCTTTTCCAAGAAAGTCCAACAATCGGGCTTAATTTTACGTACCAAAAAACGTCAGCATTTTGAACCAGCTAAAACCAAACGCGAACAGCGCGGTGAGGCCTTACGGCGTCTAGCTATTCGTGGTCGCAAAGAATACTTACGCAAAACCGGTCAATTAACTGAAGAAGAATTACGTAGTAAAGATCCACGCGTTCGCTCTCTAATTAAACGATCAATAAAGAAATAAATAATTTTTAGATATTACCCGCCTCTTCGGCGGGTGGTTGCCAAGGCAACCATTAAACCTGTTAGGTGACCATGCTACCCATTGAACAGCGTTTAGAAACTGAATGTCGCACCCAAGCTTTAGCGAAGTCGCCAGAGCTTGGGATTTTGCGTTTGCTTAAAAATGCTTTGCAGCAAGCGCAAATTACCGCACGTGGTACCGGCAAAGAATTAACTGAGGCCGATGGCATGCAAGTTTTGCGCAAAGAATATAAAAAGCGGATAGAGGCGGCTGAGATGTACGAAAAAGCCGGTCGACCAGAATTAGCAATTAAAGAAAAATCTGAAGCGGAAATTGTTTTGCGTTACTTACCACCAGCGCCCAATGAAGAACAGGTTTTAATCAAAGCCAAAGAGTTGGCGTTGAGTTTGAATTTAAGTGGACAAGCTTCAATTGGAAAATTAACCAAAGCGCTAATAGAAGATTTTGGAAATGGGCTTGATGGGCAAATGGCGAGTCGTGTGGCGCGACAAGTATTAGGAGTGTAGTTAGTAAATAGTATTCGTCATTGCGAAGAGCCGAAGCGACGAAGCAATCTCTCACAAAATTACTAATAACTAATTCCTAATTTCTAAAAATATCTAATCCCTAAATCCTAAAGTTGAATTTTAAATTTTAAATTATAAATTAATTATTAACGACTTAATTTTAAAACATTTAAAAATTTAGGATTTTTTAGAAATTAGTGATTAGAAATTAGAAATTTACAAAACCATGTTTCCGTTAAAAAACATCATAACAATTTATAAAAATATTAGCACCAAAGCAAAGGCCATCTGGCTCTCCGCCACCTTGGGTTTATTTTTATCACTCCCAGTTTGGGCGCAAGATGGGTTAAATGGTTTAGAAAATTTTGATGTTAATTTAGGCCAAAAGCCGCTGGTAGAAATCGTAGCCAATATTATAAATATTTTCCTTGGGGTTTTGGGTGTGATTGCGGTGGTGATAATTATGTATGGCGGGTATTTATGGATGACCGCCAAAGGTAATGAAGAGCAATTGGAAAAAGCTAAAAAACTTTTAATTGACGGCGCAATTGGCCTCGCCATTATTTTAATGGCGTGGGGAATTGCCGCTTTTATTATTAATCGTATTCGTGATGCCACCGGTGGTGGGGGCGATGATGGCCCGCCAATTGTTTGTGCAGATGGCAGTCAACCACCTTGTACATTTTTATCTCGTCAATTCAAAGTGGCTAGTGTAGATCCAAAAGATCGTGCCAATAATGTAAAACTATGTGCCAGCGTGCAAGCGACTTTTAATGATGTAGTTGATCAAAACACAATTAATTCTTCAAATATTAAGATTTGGAATACTAAAGGCACAGATGATTTAACAGATGATGTTTTAGTACAAAATGACAATCCACCTATTATTGGTACTTACAGTGGAGTAGGTAATTCATTTAGTTTTGAACATTCGGCTCGTAGCGCTAGTGATCTTAATGAATTTTCTCGCAATACTAAATATCGCGCACTTATTTCTGCTGATGTTAAAAGTGTGAGCGCAAAAAATTTAAATAAGAAAAAAGAATGGTTATTTACTACTGGCGTTGATAGTGATCGTATTTTACCAGTGGTCAGTGAGGCCTATCCAATTCCAAATAGTGAAGAAGTTTGTCGCAATACTTCAATCCAAGTTATCTTCAATGAGGTAATGCTTGCTACTAGTTTGAATTTAGATAATATTATTTTATATCAAGGTGCAACTCCAGTGGAATTAACCGGCATTCGGGTGGGTAGTGATTTTAAATCAGTTACTTTGTATCCTAAATCAGCGCTTGCGGCTCGCGCTCAATTTACAGTTAAATTGCGTACTAGTGCCAGTGCACAGGCAAATGATGGAATTCGTGATAGTTGTAGTAATCCTTTAGATGGCAATAAAGATTTAGACGCCGACTATACACCAACCGATGATTACTCGTGGAGTTTTAAAACCGGTGAGACCACTGATTGTGCGCCATCACTTTCCAGTGTTAATCCAGCTGCTGGCGATTATGGCGATACAGTAACATTAGTTGGTAAGAATTTTGCCTTAACTGGGGAAGTAGAGTTTCACGATGTAATAGCTGATGATAATAGTTTTGATGGTTTAAAAAATATTTTATGTTGGAATAAAGCCGCCTGCCCAGATCAAATTAAAGTGCGAGTACCAGTCGGCGCGCGTAGTGGACTCGTGCGAGCCGCCGTTGGGCGCGATTATTCCAATGGTTTACCATTTACTGTCACCAGTCCTTATATAGATTCTTTATCGCCCGAGGCGGGTGGTAAAGATCAATATGTAACTATTTCCGGTGAAAACTTTGGTGATGATGTTGGTGTAGTTAGATTTGGATCATCAATAGATGGCGCGCCTCCAGCTTGTGCGGATTATTGGTCTGATCACGAAATAGTTATTAAAGTACCAGTTGGATTTATGCCGGAAGTGTCAGCGCCAGTGCAAGTAATTACATCTACGGCCAAAAAGAGTAATTTTGCCGATTTTACAGTTACAAATGATACGCCAGGGCCAGGGCTTTGTAGTGTTAGTCCAAATCGAGATAATGTTTCTAAGCCAGTCACTTTAAGTGGTGAACATTTTGGTGTGGTGAAAGGTAATAGTAAAGTTTTGTTTGAAAAAGTGGAAGCTAGTGTGGAAGCGGCTGGTTGGAGTCAAACAACAATTCCTACAGCTTACGTGCCTCAAATTTCTTCGGGTGGCAAAGGCGTGGGTGTAGTGGTGGCGAGCAAAGAATCCAATCGTGTAACTTTCCAAGTATTAAATGGTCCGAGTGTGGTAGAACAAGCTACTTGTGTAAGTAGTATGCAAAGCCCAACACCTTATAAATCAAGTGCTGAAGTTTGTAAGAATGCTAGTTTAGGCGCGCGGTTTAATAAAGTAATGAAAGAGGATAGTTTAACAGCGCCAAATAATTTAGAATTAAAAAAATGTAATAATGATGATGAGTTTAGTGCTAGTGATTGTAGTGGAGTAGTTAATTTAGGTGCGGCTACTATTATTAAAGATGGCGACGACAATTCAATTGGTTTTACCAAAGTGCCAGCCGCTGATTTAGATAATGGTTTTTGGTATCAAGCTACAGTTTCCGGCTCAGTAGTTAAAGAATTAGGTGGTGCACCACTCGGCAGTGATTATGTTTGGCATTTTAAAGTGCGTTCACAAGATGAAAATTGCGCGATTAATAAAGTGCGCGTGAACCCAAGTACGGCTTACATTAGAAGTGAGTTTGATACGCAAAATTACACAGCCCAAGCCGACGCACAAAATTGTAATGTTTTAAACCAAGTCGAAGGTTGGAGTTGGGAATCAGATAATCCTAATAAAGCCACTATTACACCTAATTATCCGGGCGCGCCTCGGGCGGTGGCCGATGACAATGGAGTTAATTGGGAGGCCGATGAATCAGTTGGTCCAATAAAAATTACAGCTAAATTTAACGATAAAGATGATGACGGTGATTTATATATTTCTTCAACCGCTTGTAGTGAGAATGCCGATTGTGGTTTGTGTGGCGCGGGCAGGAGTAGTTGTACAAAGAGTCGTTGTACTCCGGTAATTGATAATTTTACACCAAATAATGGCGCGGTAGGTACTTGGGTAAGTATTAATGGTTGTTATTTTGGAAATAAAAAAGGCCAAGTATTTTATACCAATAGTATAGAAGGTTTGTGGCCTGATTCTAATCTTTGTGGTAAAAGCACTTGGGGCAATACGCAAATTATTAGTGAAGTACCGCCTGGTATAGCGGCTCAAGGCCCGATTTCAGTAGTGCGTCCGGAAGCTAGTGAAGATGATATAGCAAATAGTAGTGGTGATTTTACTAAGAACACTGTCGCACGCCCTGGTATTTGTCGGGTTGAACCACGCCAAGTATTTTCCAAAGATTTAACTGATCAAGAGAAAGCTAGGGTTACGATTTTTGGTAAATTATTAGATGGTAGTAGAGGTCAAAATTTTGTTGAATATGATTTGCGTATACTCAATAATAAATTACAAATTAATGGACAAGCCGTAAGCTATACATCTTGGGCTGATACAATGATAGAAGCTATTACACCTAATACAAATACAATTGCGCCGAGTGATGTGTTAAGAATTATAAAAAAACCAGTACCAGCCGAGTTAATTGCTTTAGGTATAAATGAGCTTAATTCCAATACTTTAGAATATAGAATTATTAAATCAAGTTTAGGTGGTGAAAATAAATTGCCAGTAATAGATTCTATTAATCCGCCCGATGGCCGAGCCGATGGCACTGCCACCACAGTAGTAACAATCAAGGGTTCTAATTTTGGAACTACCGGTCAAGTTTGGTTTGATAATAAATTAGCCGATTTTGCCAAATGTGGCACTTGGACTGATAAAGAAATTATTATTGCCGTTCCAACCACATTATTAAAAGCCGATAATAAAGTTAAAGTAAAAACCGAGGGTGGTACATCTAATGATGATAAAATTTTTAGAGTTAGCTCAGTAATTCGCCCCGGTATTTGTTCTATTTCACCCGCCTTTGGTAAAGAAGGCGCGGAAGTTTCCATCAGTGGTTATAATTTTACTTCTAATCAAGCTCGCGGCAGTATGGTAACAGTAGCTTGCAGTACGGATGATTTGGTGGCAGGTTGTGCCGATACGGTTGAAGAAGAAAATGATGGTAGTGGTGGTGTTCAAATAGAAAATGATCGCTTTGTATTAAAAAATAAAATTAGCTCAACTATAAAGTCGGGGATTGTAAATTGGGATAACAATAAAATTACTGTTAAATTACCACCCAAAGTTCGTACTGGTGATGTTAGGGTATCGGCTGATTATATGACTGTGCCAGCTGGAGGACTACGTCGTTCTAATCCTATAACATTTACCGGCGCGCCTTTTATAAATCGCATTACACCAGATAAGGCGTCAGCTGGTAGTTTCATCACTATTGAGGGTGGAAATTTTAGTGACTGTACGACGCGTGGCACAGATTTAGAAGATCCTTGTGTAGTAAGTTTTGGTAAAAATAATAACGATAGAGAGCCAGCGGCGCCCTTACCTGCAATGTGTTTGTGGAGTGATAGTTTTATTGTAACTAAAGTGCCAGACAAGGCGGCTGATGAGAAATCACAATTAGTAAAAGTGCGCACGCTAAATTGGCCAAGTGTTGGTATTTTAGAAACTACCGACAAAGATAGTAAACCATTCACGCGCGATGAATCAGTGCCCAAGGCACCAGGGCTTTGTGCTTTGAGTCCTAGCCAAGTTAACGAAGATGCTTTGCCTAAACAAGTTTCTTTATATGGTAATCGATTTGGTGCGACTGCTATACTTTATCCTAATCCGCCAACTAAACCAGATCCTAAAGATTATAGTAAACACGATCAAGTTAAGTTTACCAATCTTAGTTATTTAGAAATTAACACTGCGGTTTGGGGTTCTAATTGGTCTGATCAAAAAATTGAAGTTAATATTCCTGAAAATACTAAATCCGGCTTGGTTAGTGTGCAAAAAACTATTGACCAAGTGACAAATCGTACCTGTTCAGGTGCACAATTAGGCGAATTTTGTTTGCCAATAGGTTGGAGTTATAAAACAGAAAAAAAATTAACCACCAGTAATCCTTTACCATTTAAAGTGTCAGCTGGTGATTTGAAAATTGAATCGTTTGTTCCGACCAATGGCTCAAACGATGTTTGCCGCAATATGGCGATTAATGTTAAAACCAATCAAGCGGTAAAATCAGCTAATTTTGAGGAAACAATTAAGTTGGTTGATGAAACTAGTTTATTAATCGATTCTGATTTTAAAGATTTAGTTTTTAAAGCCACACCTTACACTAGAGAAATAAAAAATAGTTATGGTAAAGTAACTGATACTGAATATGGTTTAACTATTAGTCCCCGTAAAATATTTGACCCTAGTCATAATTTTAAATTAACTATCAAAGGTGGCGAGGGTGGTATAGTAGCTGAAGATGGTGGTAAGTTGGTTTGTACAAATTCGTCTGATTGTGAAATTACTTTTACCACTGGCGATAGATTTTGTACGATTGACAAAGTGGAAATAGACCCAGCGAATCATAATTTTATTGCGGCGGGAGAGAATAAGATTTTTGAAGCCAAGGCCTATAATTTAGCTTGGGCTAATCCAGTTGGTTCAACCTGTCCCATTGGTTTTGATTGGAATGCGGAAAGTGATTTTAATAAAAATGGTAATTGGGATCCGGGCGAATGTCAGCAAAAAATAGAACTTGCAAATGTTGATTATGCTTGGAGTAAGGTTGATCCTAATCAAGCGATTGTTGATAATTTGCCTAAGACCACACCTGCTACAGTAACTATTACATCAACTGCTAAAGAAGGAATGGCAAAATTAATTGCCACTGGTTTTAGTTCTACTGGTAGCGCCTCGCCAGTAGGTGGTGAATGTCCGGTTGGTAGTGTTTGGATTGATGCTAATAATAACAATGTTAAAGATACCAATGAATGTAAATTAATTGATGCTAATTGGCGTAGCGCTACAGGCTGGGCAGATCTTTTGGTTTTAATTGGTGGATCGATAGATGTTAGTAATCCCTTACCAATTGATTTAAATAATATTTCGACTAATGCTTGTCGTAACGGTGCTATTACAGCAGATTTGTTGGAGCGTGCTTTACCAGCTGGTAATTGGAGTGGAGCAATCACCTTAGAAAAAAATGACAATTCTCCAGTTGTCGGTACGGTTAGTGTTTCAAAAAATGAAGACGGTGGTAAAATTAGTTTTATACCAGGTTCACCATTAGATTCAAATACTCAGTATAGAGTAAAAATGAATGATGGTATTTTTAATTGTATTACCCTTCAAGATTCTGTTTGTAATTGGTTGTTTACCACTAGTGATAAAATTTGTACCGTAGCTAAAGTAGAAGTTGCTCCTAGTAAAGTTGATTTTACAACTAGTGGTCAAACTGCGAGTTTAACTGCTAAAGCTTATGACGCAGATAATAAAGAATTATTACCAGCCCAAGTTGGGTTTACTTGGGAGAAAATTGATGAAAAGGGTATAGTGAAATTTAATGGTGGCACAATTTCAAACACTGCAACTGTGGAAACTTTGGGTCGTGATGGTCAGGCTCAAGCTAAGGTTACTGGTTATTTCCCAGTTGATTCAACTGGTCCAGATACAAAAGGAAAATGTCCTAATGCCACGATTTGGAGCGACAATGATAGCGATGGCACAGTTGATGATCAGGAGTGTAAAATTACTTCTAGTCAAGCCAGTGCTACTGTGCCAGTGAATGCTTTTGTTTGTGATGCGCCGTGGCAAATAAGTGACCCTGATTATAATTTCCGTTTGAATTATTGTCGCATTAAAGATAAAGCTAGTGTGGTGAATTTTATGACAGTGGACAATGGGACGGTTGAAAGTTCTAAAACGTTTGATGGCTCAATTTTCATTGATCTTTCTAAAACTAAATCATTTGATTTAACTAAAGTAGTTACAATGTCTACTTGGATTAGGCCGACTGATTTAAGTGGTACAAGATATATAATTTCCAAGTGGAAAGATGATAAAGGTTATGCTTTGCGATTAAAGGATAGTAAGTTAGAAATATTAATTAATGATCAAATTTTATCAGCCACTACTGTTTTGTTAGCTAATACTTGGTATCAATTAATTGGTACTTTTGATGGCACAAATTTGAAATTATATATAAATGGAAAAGAAGAAGTTAATAAATTAGGGTACAATAGTGCCATTTTAATTAACGATTCAACTCCAACGATTGGCGCTTCAGTAGATCATACTAATTATATTAAAGGCGATTTAGATGAAGTGGGTATATTTAACAAAGCACTAACTCCTGATCAACTAAAATCATTAGTACTGCCATATTTAACACAAATAACTACAACGTCAGCCGCGGCAGTTAATCCAGTAGCGGGTATTTGTCCGTCTGGTTATGATTGGGTAGATAAAAATAACAATAAAATAATTGATATGATTGTTGTTGTGGGTGATCGTGAATGTATTTCAACTGAGCGTGAATATTTGTTCCCCAATTCCAATAATAACAAAGAAGCAGTTGGTATTCGCGTATACCCAAATCCGGAGAGGTTGTCGGTGGCTGAGTGGTATAAAAAACGTACCGATATAACCAAGGGTAATTTAAGCAGTATTAAAATAGATGGTTATGATGCGGGTGTTGATGGCACAACTACTTATGTGTCGGCTTTGCGTCGTACTGGCGCTAATAATGAAAATATTTACAGTAATATTTATGTTTTAACTTATCCAAGCACTGGCGGGCAATTATTAAAAGATATTGTTAAACAGTTAATAGATAGTTGGGAATTTAATACTAATTTCCCAACGGGCGCCGATACTAAAATAGAAGAGAAGGCAAAATTGTTTCGTGATTTAACTCGCTTGCGTGATATGGCGAAAATTAAGGGCTTCCTAGCTGATTACTATCAAGCAAAGTCGGATTACATAAAAATTAAAGGCGGTAGTTTCGTGGTGGGTAAAACTTTTAGCACTTGGCCATCGTGGCAGTCGGTGCTTGGTAGTGAATTAAAACAAAGTTTACCAGTTGACCCAGTGAATGAGTTGAAAGTAAATGGCGTAGCTTGCGTAGTTGGAGCAAGTAACTTTAATAGTTGTATAACAGATGCAGTTAGAGAGTTAAGTTGTCCAAGCGGTCCGCAAGTTTATTCTTATAGTTATGATAAAGGTACTACACCACCAGTGAATGTTGATACTAATTATGAAGTTAAAGGCATTACTTGGAAAGGACGTAACCCGCAAGAAATTTTGATTAATAGCGCTTGCCCAGTTCAGAAAACTGTTTCAGTATTAATATCTGGGGCTGGGACTGGAGAAGTGGTAAGCACTCCCGCAGGTATTGATTGTCCTGATGCTAGTTGTTTCAAAAATGATGTTATTAAAAATGTTGATAGTTGGTCTTTGGTAGCTACTCCTTCTGGATCTTCTATATTCAGCGGTTGGACGCAAATAGTCCCTGGTGTTGGCTGTACTGGTAGTAATACAACTTGTAATCTTGGTAAAATAATGGACGATGTTATTCAAGGCGCGAATTTTGTTAAAAGAGTCGATTATAATGTTGAAAAAAAGAATACTACTGTTGGTGCTGTTGATCATAAGATTGTTGGTACAGTGCGAGTAAATTCAGCCGTATGTGATACTGGTTGTGCTAGTAAAAATGGATACTTGCCCGAAGAATCAATACTTCAATTAGTTGCCACGCCGGCCTCAGGTTATGTGTTTACTGGTTGGGCGGGAATATCGCCCAACAAATCAATTAGTTTAACTTTAACAAATCCGGTTAATAATATAACAGCTAATTTTACACCAGAATACACATTGAAAGTTGAACCAAAACCAACTAAAGGTTTAGTCACCTCAGCTTTAGGTGTAAATTGTGGTAGCAGGGCCGGACAAAGTGCTTGCTCTAAAAAAATAGATCCAAGCGCTACTCCTAGTGGTACTCTTACTTTTAATACCAGTAGTTTGCCGGCTGGTTACGAATTTTTAGGTTGGACTGGCGGGGATTGTAGTGGAACTGGTGATTGCACTTTAACTTTTAATAACCATAAAACAGTTGGTACTAATGTTCAAATCAAAACCTTTGATGTAACAGTTACTAGTAGCGCTGGTGGTACGGTTACTTCAAATACAGGTGGTATAGATTGTGGCGCGACTTGTGTTAAAGCTTTTGATTATGGTTCCACTGTTACCTTAACTGCCAATCCAAATTCAGGTTATGAGCTTACTGGTTGGGGCGGAGCTTGTAGCGGCAATTCTATTACTTGTATCATTAGTAATATTTTAGAAGCCAAAAGCGTAACCGCTAGTTTTGCGAAAAAGAAATATAATTTTGATTTGGTTATTACGGGTGGAGCTGGTAGTGTGTCATTTGATCCTGTTACTATATCACCAACTTGTTCTAGTGGCGCTACTTGCCAAATTTTAAATCTTACAGATGGTACAAATTTTGTACTCACTCCCACTTTTGATAATACTACTTTTGATATTAGTTGGAGTAATTGTACCCCAGAAGCAGGTAATACTTGTAGGGTAACAATGGATGATAATAAAACAGTCACTCTTACTCTTAGTCCCAAAGCTCATAAAATAACTATTACTAAACAAGGTGGTTCTGATAATGGTGATGCTACTATTGCTTCAAATCCAGCTGGGTTAAATTGTGCCGAAGGTGGCGCGTTGACGTGTAATATAATTTATCCCTTCACCTCCATCCCGGTCGTTACTAATGTAATTTTAACAGCTAGTAGTGCCAGCTCTAATATTGGTAATTGGGGTGGCGATTGTAGTGGTTCGGGTACAGTACCTTGCACTTTAGATGTAAGTATTGCTACTGGTAGTAATAAAACAGTTAGTCTTCAATTAACACGCAAGAAATATAATTTTACTTTAAATATTAATAATAATAGTGGCGCAACCGGCAAGGTGTCTTATAAAGGCACTGATTATACTACTACTGGTAGTCCACATGCTTTTGCTAATATTTTGCACGGCGAAGTAATTACACTTACCGCTACACCTGATGGTACCAATAGAATAGGTAGCTGGAGTGGAGATTGTTCATCAGCTGGTCAAAATGCCAATTGCAGTATTACTTTAAATAGCGACAAAACTGCCAACATTAGTTTTGTGCCAGGAACTTATAATGTAAGTGTTCATGGACAGACGGGAGCACAAGGTAATGGTACAGTTACCTCGGCTCCAGCTGGTATTAATTGTAGTATTAGTGGTCTTGGAGAAGGAGGTAATTGTAGTGAAGATTATCCAGCTTCAAGTAGTGTTACATTAACTGCTGTAGCTAATTTGGATTCTGGCTTTATGGGTTGGGCTGATGGCCCATGTGTAGAATCAACAGATCCTTGTATTATTAATTCACTTAATATTAATACGTCAATGACCGCTTGGTTTAAATTAAAGCCAGTAATTACTGTTAGTAATCCTAGTGTATCGTGGACTACTTCCGATACTATTAATGTTAGTGTAGTTAATGGTGGCTCGCCCACTTATTGGGTTTTAAGTTCAAGTGGTAATTGTCCAAGTGAGACCTATACTAATGCTGTTTCTGGCGGTTTAGTTACTATTAATTCTGCCAGCATTCCTAAAAGTACTAATGATTATATGTGTTTTAAAAATACTAATAGCGATGGTTTAATTGGTTATGGGGTAACTAGTACGGTTTTGAAGGTTGATAATGATAAACCAGCCCAACCAACTATTGCAGTTACTCCTACCACAGCTTATGGTGCTACTACTAGCGTTGAGATTAGTTTGGATGCGATTGCGACTGATTCACATAGTGGCGTAAAAGAGATAGAATTGTGGCGCGCGCCATACAATGCTACTAATTGTAAAGAAGGTCCGCCAGCTGTTAAAACTGGTTGTAATTGGGGGGGTGCTAGAATAAAAACTTTTACCAATATAACTGACATTAGTACTACTAACGTACCTGGTTTGGGTACTTGGGTGTATGGTATTCACGTGGTGGATTGGGCTGGCAATTATTCCACAGAAGTGGGAATTAAAGAAGTTAAAGTACTTACTCCCATAGCTCCAAAAATAAATAGTTTTAGTTTATCTAATATAACTAAAGACAGTGTAGATATTACAGCAAATATTAGTGCCAATGGGTCTAGTACTGGTATTAAACTTGTTTTAAGTGGACCCAATCCAGGTGATAAAACCGGTGTTAATTGTAGTTCTTTTGATTCTAATAATAGATCTTGGTGGCAACTAACTACCCCAAACAATATAACGGCCGACAAACAAAATCAGCAAGTAACTTATAGATATGTTGCTGGTCAAGGACATTTGCAGTCCCCAGAAATGACACCTGTTTTGTCATCTAATACCACTTATTATATTTGTCTCCTTGTTAGTAATGGGTTTACGCCTACTTTTCCTAATACCATGACAAACGCAAATAAATTTAAAACCTGCCAAGCTAATGGTACGTGCCCTTAATATTTTAAATTAATCGCAAGCTTTTTATTTCATTTTACGTTATAATTATAGTATAGGGATTGCAAATGGAATCTTGGTAGGAAATAATGTGTTGCCATAATGTGGAAGAAGCGAAAGGATTTTTAAAAATCCCCAAATCCCAAATCCCAAAATTTTTGTTTTAAATTTCGAAATTCTAACTTCTATATTCTAACTTCTAATTTAATCATATGTTTGATGAGAACCCTCAAAATCCAATTTCCACTGTACCACCGGTTAATCCGTCTGTACCGCCAATACCTTCGTCTACCCCTGTTAACCCAGCTCCAGTTGACGATATTTTTGCGGCCACCGATTCAAATATAAAAGATTCTCCGTTTACACCGGCAGGTGGCCAAGTGCCACCACCAGTTGAAATGCCAATGAGTCAAATAGCCAAAGTGTATTTTTGGCATAAGTGGTGGTTTTGGGTGGGGCTCGCCGTAATAATAGTAATTGCCGGGGGAGTACTGTGGTGGCAGGGTAGTGCGCCGGCTGGTAACACAGAATTAACGGCTAACAACAATCAACCAATTAATAATCCACCACAAAATCAACCGCCAGTGAATAATCCACCGCCTGTTTTACCGCCCGATCAAGATTCCGACGGACTAACTGACGCCGAAGAACAAACTGTTGGCACTGATCCTTTAAAACCCGATACCGATTCCGATGGTTTATTTGATCGCGAAGAAGTTAAAGTTTATTTAACCGATCCGCTTAAAGCTGATACCGATGGTGATACCTTTGCTGATGGCGTGGAAATTCAAAACGGTTACAATCCGAAAGGTGATGGTAAGTTGTTGGAATTGCCGGTGCAGTAGGATTAGTTAGGGGGTAGCGTATAGGGTATAGTTTATGTCATTGCGAGGAGCGAGTAAGGTGAGCGACGAAGTTATCTTTCAAAAAATCCGAATATCGAAATCCGAAATCCGAAACAATTCCCAAATTCCAAAATAAATTTTAATAACTTAATTTTAAAACATTTATTAAATTAATAATTGAATAAAAATTTAAAATTAAAAATTTTCGAATTTTGATATTCGAATTTCGAATTTAAATAAATCTATGTTCGACTCCAACTCATCACCAACTAACCCAACTGCGCCCTCAACTACACCTAAAGAGGCGAGTAGCGAGGCGTGGGGTGATATTCATGTTATGCCCCAAGCATCGGCTAACAATTCGTCAGTGCAAGCCCCCACGATGAGTAATTATGGTTCAGGTAATACTAAAAAATGGTTGATAATTTCCGGTAGTGTTTTGGGTGTACTCATAATTGGTGCGGGCGTTTATTTCTTTTGGCCAAAAGGTCAAAATAATATTCCACCATCGGATATTGTTAATCAACCAGTAAATATTCCGCCAGTAAATGAGCCGCCGATTGAACCCGAGCCCCAAGTTTTACCAGTGGAAGAAAGAGATCGCGCGCGATTTCGTGATATAAAAAATATTCAAACCGCCTTGGATTTATATTTTAGTGATGTAAAAAAATATCCTATTGCAGTTTTACCGATAGTTTTAGGGTTAGAGCCAACCGCGGTTTTATCCGCCGCTGGGTTTACTCCACTGGAACAAAAACAAGGCACCGAATATTTAATTGTGGTGCCAAAAAATATTGAACCAGGTGGCACCGGTTATTTATACGAAAGTGCTGATGGCGCAACTTATACTATTACCTTTACTTTAGAACAAGGCGCGAGTAATTTAATAGCGGGCGAACACAAGGCCTCACCTAAAGGTTTTGATGCTGAAGCGCTTGTTCCGCCGGTTGAACCACGTGGTTTAACTTTGCCAACCTCAACAATTGATACCGATGCTGATGGTTTAACCGATGCTGAAGAAATTATTTTGGGAACAGACAAAGTTAAAACCGATAGCGACAATGATACTTATGCCGATGGTTTAGAATTAGATAATGATTATGATCCGGCCTTAGGTGAATCAAAGCGTTTGGCAGTCAGCCCAAAAATTTCAAATTATAACAGTGAACGTTTTAATTACAGTGTAATGTATCCAAGTGGTTGGCTTGCTAAACCAAAAGATACGGAAGGCAGTGAGGTAATTTTTAGCGGGTTAGGTGACGAATTTATTGAAGTATTAGTTATAGACAATCCAGAGCATCTATCGGCTACTGATTGGTATATCAAACAATTATCAGGCGTAACGGCTGATCAAATCCCTACCATTCAAGTAGGTTCCGCCACTTGGGTTTTATCATTCGACGGTTTAAATGCCTACCTTGCCAACGATCAATATATATTTACCTTAGCTTATAATGCCGGAACCTCCACCGAAGCATCTTATTATAAATTATTTAGAGCAATGCTTAGGTCATTTAAATTAGTAACTACTGTACAATAAAATTTTGATAATTATGAAAATCAATGAGGTTCGTAAATTAGTAAATAAACTAAGTAAAATAATCGCCCCCCAAGTAGGCGATTATTTTGCAGAGATTGCGGTAGGTTTGGTTGATGAGTCAGAAATACGACATTTAAATAAAATTTATCGGAAGCATGATAAAGTAACTGATATTTTGTCGTTTATCCATGAGGTTAAACCCATAAACGGAGAGCTGGTTTTGTGCTTACCTCAGGCCGAGCGCCAAGCTAAAAGAATGGGGCATAGTTTGGAGAAGGAGGTGACAATTTTATTAATTCATGGCTTACTTCATTTAGCAGGGCATGATCATATGAAAGTTGGGGAGAGGAAGGTGATGAGGGGGCTTGAGCAGAAGATGCTTAAATCGTCATTCCCCTGAAAAGGGGGATTTAGAATCACTAATGACTAATTTCTAATGTTTAAAAATCCCTAAGATCCAAATCCCAATTCCCAAGATTAATAAACAATGTTTGCTACTACTTGGGGATTGTGTCTTGGGATTTGGGAATTAAATACTTTAGTCATTTTTAGAAATTAGTTATTAGAAATTTAACAAACCTTAGAAATAAATTATTTATGTCTATAATTAATAAATTCCATTTCGCTTATAAAGGTCTTGCTTACGTTCTTCATCACGAACTAAGTTTTAAGATTCAAATAATTATTGCCGTAATAGTTTTATTCGCAGCGTATTTAAGAGAATTTTCCGCACTCAAATGGATTTTATTATTGCTAACAATTAGTTTAGTGTTGGGGGCTGAATTATTTAATACTGCAATTGAAAAAATACTTGATTTAAATGAACCTAAATTATCTCGTCATGTTGAGTTATTAAAAGATATTTCAGCCAGCGCGGTTTTGTTGGTTGGAGTTGTGGCAGCGGTGGTTGGTATCATACTTTTTACCACTAATTTTTAATTTTTTACGTATAATAGAATTTAAAAAGTTTTACATTTTGCATTGTAATTTTGCATTTTGATTTTTGAATTTTAAATTGACGATTTTATTGCTAATTTTAAACTAGCATACTCAGTAAATTTTATTAACAACCGAAGCTAAATTAGTAATTTACATTGAACAACTAAATTATTCAACTGTTTTACTTGGCTAAACCCCTAGTTCATTTTATAATTAAAGCTAGAAAGATCATTCTCCTTCGCCAAATACTTCGTGGTTGTTCAAATCTAAAGCAAATAATTCATTACTTAGTAAATTAACGTTTTAGTAAAGCATTGCTACGGCGAATGAAAATATTACATAACTCCGATAGTAATCGAAGAGAAAAGAGTTTCATTTCCTCAAAAATTTTCATTATGAAATCAGCGAATTTAATTTGTGGTTTAGACATTGGTTCAACTACTATTAGGGTGGCTTGTGCTGAAGCGCGAGGGCGAGAGGAATTAACAATCGTGGCTTTAGCAGAGGTACCATCAGAGGGAATTAATCGCGGTGTTATTACTAGTATTGAAGATGCGGTGGCAAGTTTATCAGCGGTGTGGGAAAAAGTGGAAAGAATGACTGGGGCTAATGTGGAACATGCGTGGGTGGGAATCAATGGTCATCATATTATGGCACAATCAAGCCACGGTGTAATTGCAGTAGCTAAGCCGAATGGTGAAATTGGCGAAGATGATGTGAAGCGAGTAATTGAGGCGGCGCAAGCAGTGGCTACGCCACCCAATTATGAAATTTTACACGTTTTGCCGCGATCATTTACAGTTGATAGTCAAAGCGGTATTAAAGATCCAACTGGTATGACTGGTGTGCGACTGGAAGTTGAAGCACAAATTATTGAAGGTCAAATTTCTCAAATTAAAAATTTAACTAAATGTGTTTATCGTACTGGAGTTGATATCGATGATGTTGTTCTTGGCGTACTCGCTACTGCCGAAGCAGTTGTAAGTAAGCGACAAAAAGATTTAGGTGTGGCGATAGTTAATTTGGGTGGCGCCACTACCAGCGTTTTAGTAATTGAAGAAGGTGATCCTTTACACGCCGCGATTATTCCAGTTGGCTCAGGTCATATTACTAACGACTTAGCAATTTGTTTGCGCACTTCAATTGATGTGGCGGAAAGTTTAAAAATTGATTATGGTTATGCTGAAGCAAGTTCGGTAGGAAAGCGTGAAGAAATTAATTTAGCTGATTTAGGTGGTGACGAAGGATTAATTAGTCGCAAAGAAGTAGCCGAAATTATTGAAGCGCGCTTAGAAGAAATTTTTGAATTAGTTGATAAAGAATTAAATAAAGCGGCGCGGTCGGGTAATTTACCGGCCGGCATTGTGCTTACTGGCGGTGGCGCAAAATTACCGGGTATTGTGAATGTGGCTAAACGATGTTTTAGATTGCCAGTTACCTTAGGTTATATGCTTGAGGCCTCAAGCCCTTTAGAAAAAGTAAATGATTTAGCTTACACTACCGCGCTTGGGCTGACCCGTTGGGGATTAAATCAAGGTGAGGTAGCAATTGCTCGGCCGAGTAAATTTATGGCCGCACATGAAGTAGCTGGCGGTATTAAAAAATGGTTTTCGTCATTAATGCCGTAGTGTAGCTTGTAAGAGTAAGAGCTTAGAGTAAGAGTAGTTGTAGTTGTCATTGCGAGGATCCCGAGCCAAGTCGAGGGGGACGAAGCAATCTCTAAAAATCCTAAATCCTAATATCTAATTCCCAAATAAATCCTAATGATCAAAATCCAAAAAAAGTTTTAAACATTTTAATTTAGAATTTTGGATTTATTTAGGATTTCGGATTTAGTGCTTCGGATTTAAATAAATTATCAAATTCCCTAATCATTAATCATTCGAAGTTATGGAAGTCAAACCAGAAGTACAGCCATTTGCGAAAATTAAAGTCGTGGGCGTAGGGGGCTCCGGCGGGGCGGCGATTAATCGTATGGTGGCGAGTAAAATTAAAGGTGTGGAATTTATGGCCATCAATACTGATGCGCAAGCTTTACATAATTCTCGCGCACCACAAAAAATTCACATTGGCATGCAAACGACTCGTGGTTTGGGTGCGGGCATGGATCCAGATTTGGGTCGCAAAGCTGCCGAAGAGAATCGCGACGAAATAAAAGATTCTCTAAAAGGTTCTGATATGGTTTTCTTAACTTGTGGTTTAGGCGGTGGTACTGGTACAGGTGCCACACCGCTTATTGCTCAGTTGGCTCGTGAAGCTGGTGCTTTAACTATTGCGGTAGTTACTAAGCCATTTGTATTTGAAGGGGCTCAGCGTCGAGCTGTGGCCGAGCGGGGTTTGGATGATTTAGTGGATAGCGTTGATTCAATTATTGTTATTCCCAACGATCGTTTACTTCAATTAATTGATAAAAAAACATCACTACTTGAGGCCTTTGCGGTGTGCGATGAAGTGCTACGGCAAGGCGTACAAGGTATTTCCGAGCTCGTTACTGTGCCAGGCCTTATCAATGTAGACTTTGCTGATGTTAAAGCAATTATGTCTGGTACTGGTACAGCGTTGATGGGCATTGGTGTGGGTAGTGGTGAAAACAGAGCGGTAGATGCGGCTCGGGCGGCAGTGGAATCACCCTTACTTGAAATTGGTATCGATGGCGCACGTGGCGTATTATTCACTGTTACGGGTGGCCCAGATCTTACCTTACAAGAAACTCACGAAGCCGCTAAAGTTATTACAGCATCAGTTGATCCCAATGCCAAAATTATTTTTGGTACAGTAATTGATGATACTATGAAGGATCAAATTAAAGTTACGGTAATTGCTACTGGTTTTGGTCAGGCAGGGCGTAAAATTTTAAATTTATCATCTAATATTAATAATCAGGTACCTAAATTAGAAAAAGTTCAAACTAGTCAAACCTCAAGTGTACGGGAAAATACTGAGCCAAGTTTTCATGAGCGACCGATTATGAGTAAGCCCGCGCCTCAACCAATTACTATCAATACTGATATGCCGATGCGACCAGCGCCAGCTAAACAAGTCAATTCCAGTCGAAATGTGCCACCGCAAAATGATGACGAATATGAAATTCCTTCATTTATCAAGCGAAAGCTGAAGAGTTAAGTAATTAAGGTATTAAAAGCACTCTGTAAGTACAGGGTGTTTTTTTAATAAAATTATAGAGTGCCTAAATTTTCAAGATCCAAATCTCAATTTTCAATGGTTGTGCCGCCCTGTCGTAGGGCTAGCAACAACGCGGCACCCAAATGAGCGTCAAACGAGCGCGTGCTGTGGTCGCTTCGCATAGCGCGAGTAGATCATTTGGGTAGCGTTGTCTAGCCCGAAGACCGAGGCGGCGACTCTTGCACCACTTCTTTAGAGAAGTGGTAAAAAATAATTTAGAATTTTAATTACCCCACTTATCCACAACCTATGCCCATTTTTTCCAAAAAGTTTCAAAAATCTATATTTTTTGCCTCTTTGACCAGTACTACATCTAGGGGTACAATTGATTATAGTAATACTAGATGTAGTGTTTGGCTACATTTAGAAAAATAAAAGCTAAAATAAGCCAATAAATTTTATGCATTGCCCGGTTTGTAATTATTACGACACTAAAGTGCTTGATTCGCGTGTGGTTGAGGCTGGTCTTGGTATCCGGAGGCGTCGAGAATGTGGTAAATGTGGGTTTCGTTTTTCCACCCAAGAAGAATGTGAAGTTTTAGATTTAACTATTGTTAAGCGTGATGGCCGGCGTGAGCCCTACAGTAAAGAAAAATTAGCGCTTGGGCTTAAACATTCTTTAGAAAAAAGACCATATACCGCTGAACAGTTTCGCGGGTTAGCTCAGAAAATTGAAAGAGATATTCAAAGGCGCAGGAAAGATGAAGTGACTTCAGGTGAGGTCGGAGAAATTGTCATGAAGCATTTAAGAAAGTTCGATCAAGTGGCCTTTATCCGTTTTGCCAGTGTGTATCGGCAGTTTGAGGATGTTACGGGGTTTAGTCGGGAATTGTCGGCTTTAGTTAGTACTAAAAGTAAAAGGAAGAGGAAAGAGTAAGAGTATAATGTCATTCCCGCGGAGGCGGGAATCCAGAATGTCTAATAACTAATTTCTAATTTCTAAAAAATCCCAAGACCCAAGACCCAAAATTTAGACATTAGTCATTTTTAGAAATTAGTGATTAGATATTAGAAATTAAATAATTTGTTATTGATTTGATATTTGAATTTTGACATTTAAAATTAAAACTTAAACCTAAAAATTAATTGTAAAAAATATGTCCGACACCACGTCAGAAATTTCGCAAGGGCAAATTGCCATCACTAAAAAAGTTGATGAAATTATGGAAATTGCGGAAGCGCAAGAAAAACATTTATCATCTATTAAAAAGCGTGATGGTCGCGTGGTGCCATTTGACGCTAAAAAAATTGTTGAGGCAATTGCGCATGCCGGACTTGAAACAAAAGAATTTGATCGCGCCGAAGCAGCCCGCCTTACTTTTCGCGTGGTGGAAGAGTTAGAGCGAATTTATGATGGTCATACAGTGCCAACTGTGGAGCAAGTGCAAGATATTGTAGAATTAGTGTTAATGCGTTCCAAATGGTGGAATACAGCTAAGGTCTATATTTTATATCGCGACGATCATACTAAAAAACGTTTACATAAAAAACGCGCCGTACCAGCAGAAATTACCGCGCTCACTACTGAGAGTAAGAAATATTTCCCCAACCAATTATCAGAATTTGTTTTTTATTCTACGTATGCACGCTGGCTACCCGAGCAAGGTCGTCGCGAAACTTGGGTGGAGGCCGTTACTCGCTATGCTGATTTTATGAATGAAAAAGTGGGTAATAAATTAACTGAAGTTGAATATAGTGAAATTAAAGAAGCTATGCTTAAAATGGAAGCACTTGGTTCAATGAGGCTTTTGTGGGCAGCGGGCTCGGCCGCACGCGCTTCTAATGTAGCGGCTTACAATTGTTCATTTATTGCGCCGTCAGCTTGGCAGGATTTTGCTGAAGTAATGTATGTTTTAATGTGTGGTACCGGTGTTGGCTTTTCCGTGGAACGGCAAACAGTTGAGCAATTACCAATTATCAAAAGACAAAGTGGTGCTAAATTATTTACTTATGTGGTGAAAGATAGTAAAGAAGGTTGGGCCGATGCTTTAGCTCTCGGGCTTAATACTTGGGCCGAAGGCAAAGATGTAGAATTTGATTACAGTGAAGTTCGTCCGCAAGGCGCGCGGCTTAAAACTATGGGTGGCAGGGCTTCTGGCCCAGGTCCACTCAAAGCTTTACTTGAATTTGCGCGGACTAAAATGATGGCGCGTCAAGGTCGGCGTTTAACAACTTTAGACGTACATGATTTAGTTTGTAAAATTGGCGAAGTGGTGGTGATGGGCGGAGTGCGGCGTAGTGCCTTAATTTCATTATCTGATGTGGATGATTTGGAAATGCGCGAAGCGAAAAACGGCCAATTTTATCTTACTCATCCAGAGCGCAGTATGGCGAATAATTCCGCCACGTATAATGACAAACCATCACTTACTCAGTTTTTAGATGAATGGGTTAATTTAATGAAATCAGGTTCAGGTGAGCGTGGAATTTTTAATCGTGGTAGTTTGCAAAAACAATTGCCGGTTCGTCGTTGGCCAATTCTAAAAGACGAAGCCGCTACTTGTGGTACTAATCCGTGCGGTGAAATTATTCTAAAATCCAAACAATTTTGCAATCTCACTCAAGTAGTGGCACGGCCCGAAGATACTGAAGACAGTTTAATGCGCAAAGTAAAAATCGCTACTATCTTAGGTACTTACCAAGCGTCGCTCACTAATTTCCCGTACTTAGGTAGTGATTGGAAAAGGCACTGCGACGAAGAAGCACTGCTTGGTGTATCAATTGATGGTCATTGGGATTGCCCAGCGCTTCGTAATCCAATGATCCTTAGACGTTTGAAAGAATACGCGGTAGAAGTAAATCGTGAGTACGCGCAAAAATTTGGCATCAATCCTTCTACTTGTATTACTTGTGTAAAACCGTCGGGCAATGGTTCACAATTATTTAATTGTTCTTCTGGTATGCACCCACGGCACGCTAAATATTATATTCGTCGCGTGCGTATTGAAAATCATAATCCACTTTTTCGTATGATGAAAGATTTAGGTGTGCCGTATCATCCCGAAGTGGGACAAGTTGATGGCGAAGCCAGTACTTATGTGTTGGAATTTCCGATTGCGGCACCGCGTGATGCTATTGTGCGGCGTGATGTGAAAGCTCCGCAAGCACTGGAATACTGGAAAATGGTAAAAACTAATTATACTGAGCATAATCCATCGGTTACTATTTCAGTGGCGAGTGATGAGTGGCTTCAAGTGGGAAATTGGGTGTATGAGAATTGGGATTTAGTGGGTGGACTTTCTTTCTTGCCACGCGATGAACATGTTTATCAACTTGCGCCATATGAAGAAATTACTGAAGAAAAGTATAATGAATTGGCTAATAAATTTCCACAAATTGATTTTTCGCAAGTGGTGGCCTATGAGTATGATGATCAAACTACCGGTTCGCATGAACTGGCCTGCGTGAGTGGAGCGTGTGAATTGAAGTAGTTGAGGGTGTAGCGTGTAGGGAGTAGCACGTAGATTATTTAGATTGTCATTCCCGCGGAGGCGGGAATCCAGAAATAAAACTTAAGTTAATATAAATCTAAAATGTTTTTGAATCTAGAATCTAGAAGTTAGAATCTAGAATTCGGACTGCACTTATCTAAATTCGAAATTCTATATTCTAGCTTCTAATTATGAAAGTCTACACTAAAACTGGCGATGCTGGCGAAACTTCGCTTTATGGCGGAAAAAGGGTGCGCAAAAGTGAATTACGTTTGTCGGCTTATGGCACAGTTGATGAGTTGAATGCGGTGCTGGGAGTAGTGCTCGCGCAAACTGGTGCTGAAATTTATAAAATCAGATTAAATAAAATTCAAAATGATTTATTTACTTTAGGATCAGAACTTGCCGCCTCGTCAGTTGAATCAGTTAGCAATTTACCTAAAGTTGAAGAAAGTAGGGTAGAAGCTTTGGAGCAGGAAATGGATGAGTTGTCAGCTGAACTTCCTGAGCTTAAAAATTTTATTTTTCCGGGTGGAAATCAAGTCGCGGCGCATTTACATCAAGCGCGCACGGTAGCGCGCCGCGCCGAACGAGCAGTAGTAAAATTATCTGATGTTGAGTCAATTCGTCCGCTCGCAATGAAATATCTAAATCGTTTGTCTGATTATTTATTTATCCTCGCGCGCCACGCCAATCATAAACTACCCAACGGGAAAGAAGTGGTTTGGAAAAGTGAGTAGTCCGCCAGTCAGAGGATGTCATTGCGAGGAGCGAGTAAGGCGAGCGACGTGGCAATCTCTCAACAATTGTCATTTACAGGCGGGAATCAAGAAAATTAAAATTATTTTATTTTGTTACTTTTTAGTAAAGTAACACAAAATCGCCGCCTCGGTCTCCGGGTTTGAACAGTGCTCGTCAAACGAGCTGACCCCACCTATACCAAGCGACCACATACACGGCGGGGTCGGACGCTCGTTTGACTTCCGCTCTGTACAAACCCTACGACAGGGCGGCACGACGACTAATTCTAACTTCTAAAACCATGAAACAAAAATCTATCTACATATTAATCGCTCTGCTTTTAGCTGTTGGAATTTTTTCGTTAGGTCTGAATTATGGTCAAAAAGATGGATCGCTCGAGCGTTTTGGTCAAATTCCAGAACAGTTGCGAACAGTGGATGTTTTGATTGATGATGGTAATGTTATCAGGAATTATAAGGCAGTGGATATTGGTAGAATGACTGTACTAGAAGCTTTAATCTCAGTAACTGAAAGTAATAAATTAATTTTTGATTATGACGGTCCTGAAAAATCAGCTTATGGTGCGTTTGTGAAGCAGATTGGTGAACAAAAAAATGGCGATGGGCAAAAGTTTTGGCAGTACTGGGTAAATGGCGCACAACCCTTGATTGCGGCGGATAAGTATGAGTTGAAAGGTGGGGAAGTAATACTTTGGACGTTTAGGAAATCGGCGATGTAGGTTGGTTGGCCACTAGCAACTAGTTTCTAGCCAATAGTACGACTGTCATTCCCGCGGAGGCGGGAATCCAGAACGAGAAATCCTAAATCCTAATATCTAATTCCCAAATAAATTTTAAAATCCTAATACTTAAAAATTAAAACTTTTTGGATTTATGATTTGGGGTTTATTTAGGATTTCGGGTTTAGGGTTTAGGATTTAAGGAAATTATTATCTATATTATAGCAATTATGTTTCGTAATTTAATCATCTCTGTAATTTTAATCGCCTTAGTAGTGGTTGGTCGTCTCATACCTCACGTTTGGAACGTCACGCCAATCATCGCTGTAGCACTACTCGCTGGCGCAGTATTACCGCGTCGCTGGGCTTTTGTGGTGCCACTACTAGCAATGCTTATTAGCGACATCATAATCGGTTTTTATAACTTACCAGTAATGTTAACGGTTTATGGGAGTTTCACTGTAGTAGCTTTTTTAGGTGTTTATTTAAAAAATATGAAGCCCGTGCAAATTGTGGCGGCTTCAATTACATCATCCACTCTTTTTTTCTTAACTACAAATTTCGCCGTTTGGGCAACCGCTGATTGGTATCCTAAAACAATGGATGGGTTGTTACTTTCCTATACTTTAGGATTACCATTTTTTAGAAATATGTTACTCGGGGATATAATTTTTAGTGGAGTGTTGTTTGGCGTGTGGGCGTTGGCAGTAAATTATTTTAGCTTGCACGTTTTATCGGATAGTGATAAGTTAGCAGAAGTTAAGATTCGTGTTTAACAATATAACTTAGTACTCAGGGAAGTCCGGTGTGAATCCGGCACAGTCGCGCTACGGTAATTTCGGAGTTTAGTTGAAGAAGTTCTTCGACTACGCTCAGAATAAGTCCGATTACTGAATAGTTTAGTTAAATAACTTCTACCTTCGCGAAAAAGGTGGGGAGTATGATTACGACTTGTCGTGTCACCCCGCCTTACCCGTATGGCGGGGTTTTGGTTTGCGGCTGCGGCCTCGTCGTAGGGTTTGTACAGAGCGCCTGCCTGCCGGTAGGCAGGGAATCGGACGAGCGTCCGGCTCGGGCGTGCTGTGGTCGCTGTGCATAGCCCGAGCCAGTGAGTCCGACGAGCACTGTTCAAATCCGAAGACACAGGCCGCGATTCTTGGTTACTTCTACTAAAGAAGTAACAAAAATAAAAAAATTAATTAATTTTCTAAATTCTAGCTTCTAGCTTCTAATAATTTATTTCTATGCGAAAGATTTTTATAGCTTTATTAACTTTAACATTAATAATCCCAGCAGTGGGAGTGCAAGCCGATATATCCTCTGCTGTTACTTATCTTAAACAACAATCCCCAAACGAATGGATTACTCAAGCTTTAGTTGCCGCCGGTGAAACAAATGTAGACAAAACTTATTTACAAACATTTACCGGCACCAGTGCCACTGATTATGCAAAACGTATTTTAGCAATTGTGGCAGTCGGTGAAAATCCCACAACTTTTGCGGGAACAGATTTAGTGCAAGGTTTAAAAAATTTATCTGTCAGCAATCAAATCGGTGATACTAGTTTATTAAATGATGACGCGTGGGGAATTTTAGCTTTGCGCGCGGCCGGCGTGTCGGCAGAAGATAGTGTAATCGCCTCAAGTAAACAATATTTATTAAATCATCAAGAAGTAAGTGGCGCTTGGGGTTATGCTTTAGGCAGCGGCGGCGATACCAACGATACTTCAGCTGTTATAATGGCTTTTATTTCCGCTGGCGAATCATTAACATCAACGGCTATTTCAAACGCTAAAAATTATTTACACACCACCCAAAATACTGATGGCGGATTTCCATATTCAATCGGTACTGAATTTGGTTCCGAATCCGATTCTGGCTCAACCGCTTGGGTAATGTCGGCTTTAAATAAATTAGGCGAGCAAGTTACAACTTGGAATAAAGGAGATAATACGCCAGCCACATTTTTAGCTGGCCTACAAACTGCCGATGGTTCATATAAATGGCAAGCTAGCGATACCTCTGGCTCAGTGGCAATGACTGCTTCGGCAGTTGTGGCGTTGTCGGGTAAAAGTTATCCAGTGGTGTCACAAGTGATTTCTACTTCATCTCCACAAATTAATTTTCGAATTGAAGGAGCAAGTGCGCAAGTATGCCAAGGAAGTTTACAAGCGGCCGATGCTTTAACCGTGGTAGAAAAAGCAAGCGTACAATGTGGTTTTACTTATCACATTCAAACAATGAGTTTTGGTCCGTATTTAGATCAAATTGGTAGCGACACAGCGCAAGGCGCAATGGGTTGGAGTTATTTGGTAAATTATCAGTCGCCATCGGTTGGCGCGCGTGATTATCATTTGCAAACAGGCGATTCGGTACTATGGTTTTACGGCGAATATAATTTAGTACCAACTCGTTTAACTTTGCAATCAACTCAAATTGGCAGTGGCCAAAGTACAACTGCCACAGTTGAGTCGTTTAGTAATCAAGCTTGGTCGCCATTATCAGATGCGCAAGTGGTAGTTGGCAGTTCTACTTTTACAACTAACGCGAGCGGGCAAATTAGTTTTAATCCAGCAGATGGGTATTTTAGAGTGTATGCCAAAAAAGATGGATTTATTCGATCCGATTTAGTAGCGCTTCAAGTTGGCACGCCGCTTTCTAGTTCAGCGGCGCTTAGTGCAAATATTGTGCAGGGTCAGGTGCTCGGCGATAGTACCAGTGTAGCTTTTAATATTAATACCCAAGCGCTTGATTTTGGTAATCTTAATCCGGGTAGCACAACTAGTAAAACAGTAACAATTTCTAATACTGGAAGTTCGCCAATTGCGGTGGCAACCACAGTAGAAGGCGATATTTTATTTAAAGATAATATTAAAGTTGGCGATGCTTCGTGGCGAAATTTTTCTGCCAGTTTAATAAAATCAGAAAACAAGGCCGCACCAGTTAGTTTGCACGTGCCTAGTGATTATACTGGTAGTGGTGTGAAAAGTGGTAGTATAATATTTTGGGCCATGGCGCAGTAATGTTAATTAGCCACTCGTTCCTAGTTCCTAGCCACTAGTCAAAACAATACTAGGAACTATTGGCTAGTTGCTAGTGGCGAACAATAATAATCATATGAAACACATTTATCAAATTTTCATCATCTCTTTACTCCTTGCCCCACAATTTGTCTTGGCCGCGGGGATTGAAGTTAAGCCCTCTAAACTTAATGTAGAGCTGGGTGCTGGTGGCGGGCAGTACAATTTAGAAATCAAAAATCCTTCTAAACAAGTACAAGTGTTTGAAGTTTACCCCGATGATTTTGCCGACATTATTTCAGTGAGTCTTGAAAGTTTTACTTTAGAAGCCGGAGCGACACGAAGTGTTGTACTGGATATTAAACCAAAAGGGGAAAGTCGGGCGCTTCAAACTAATTTATCAGTGGTCGCTAAGAATTTAGTGGGGCAAAATTTTCCCGCTCAAGCCGGACTTAAAATTCCAGTGAACATCAGCTTCGCCGGCATACCGCAAGTTGAGAAGGTTATAAATTTACTCACCGCCGCCTATTTTGGCGTAGGGTTGTTAGTAGTTGGGTTTTTATTGGGCTGGTTTTTTAGCCGGAAGTTTTACAAAGAAAGTTGATTTTAAAGAATTGACAATTCAGCCACCTTGTTATAAGATTTACTCAAAATAAAATCAGTTCGTTTCCAATTAAATAATTATATTAATAACAAAAAACAATCTCTTTGAAAGGAGAAAACATGCATAAAGATTTTTTAGATAGTTTATCTATTAACTCTCAGCAGTTGACGAATCTTGTCGGTGGAGCTTGGGTGGATTCAAAAGTTAGTGCCACCCTTATTCACCCTTGTACTGGGCAACCATTACTCACTTATCCTGATACTCAAGTTGATGAGCTCGAACCGTTTTTGAATGGGTTGAAAAGTTGTCCGAAAAGTGGACTTCATAATCCATTAAAGAATGTTGATCGTTATCTCATGCTTGGGCAGGTATCATTCAAAGCGGCTATGATGCTTGAAGATCCAGCTGTTGCCGACTATTTCGCCCACCTTATTCAGTCGGTGATGCCCAAATCATTAAAACAGTGTGTTGGTGAAGTTACTGTTGTTAAACAGTTTCTGAAAAACTTTGGTGGAGATCAAGTACGCTTCTTGGCAAACGGTACCACCAGTCCGGGTGATCACGCTGGTCAACAACCCCAAGATTACAACTGGCCGTTTGGTTCGGTAGTGATTATAGCGCCATTTAATTTCCCCTTGGAAATACCGGCATTACAATTAATGGGCGCGCTTTATATGGGTAATCGTCCACTTATTAAATCAGCCACGACTGTTAGCGTTGTTATTGAGCAGTTTTTAGAACTTCTCCACTTTTGCGGATTGCCGATGACAGATGTAGATTTAATTCATTGTCGTGGCTCGGTGATGAATGAACTAATTAGTCGCGGTAAAGATGATATTCGTTTGGTACAATTTACCGGTTCAAACGAGGTGGCTGAAAAATTGGCGGAGTTGATGCATGGTAAAGTACGAGTAGAGGATGCTGGTTTTGATTGGAAAATTCTTGGTCCAGATTTCAAAACTGAAAATCTTGATTATGTCGCTTATCAATGCGATCAAGACGCCTATGCCGCGTCTGGTCAAAAATGTTCTGCCACGTCAATTCTGTTTGCACATGAAAATTGGGTTGCTGCTGGTTTGTTTGAAAAACTTGCACAGCGCGCCGCCACCAGAAATCTTGACGATCTTACCATTGGTCCGGTACTCACGTGGACAACAGAGGATATGTTAAATCATGTTCAAAAAATTCTGGCTATTCCCGGTTCGCGACTTTTGTTCGGCGGAAATCCATTGAAGAATCATATTATTCCTTTACAGTATGGGGCTATTCAGCCAACAGCAGTATATGTGCCACTTAAGGAAATGATGAAGCTTGAGAATTTCGGAACTGTCACAACTGAGGTATTTGGACCATTTCAAATTGTTACAAGTTACAATGATGACACTTTAGCGTTGGTTTTGGAAGCTTGTGAACGAATGCAGAATCATTTAACAGCCGCCGTGGTGTCAGATGATCCAGTGTTCGTAAACTATGTTCTTGGTAATACAGTCAATGGCACAACTTATGCCGGAATCAAAGCTCGTACTACTGGAGCCCCACAAAATCATTGGTTCGGACCTTGTGGAGATCCTCGTGGAGCTGGTATAGGTACACCGAAAGCTATTATAGTAACTTGGAGCTCACAGCGTTGCGTGATACGCGACGTTGGCCCAATCAACCATTTGGTTGAACTTATCCAGAGTTAATAAAATAAATAATAGTTAGGTTTCGGTGATTTTGCATAATTAAGCAAAATCACCGATTTTTTATTCAATATTTAATTAGAATGACTGCTATTGTAATTATCTCATTTTTCTAGTAGAATGCAGTCATTGTTGTATTATATGAAAAATATCACTGTTATAAAAATAGGTAGCAATTCGTTGTTAGATGATAATCATAATATCAACAAGGAGTTTCTTAAACGAATTGTTAGTTTAATTAAGGGTTTGCAAAGTCGCGGACAAAAGCCCTTATTAGTGTTGTCTGGAGCGGTAGCCACTGGTAAGTCCGATGTAGATGATTTTACATCTCATCAAGCTCGAGCGGCACGTGGGCAATTGATAATAAGTTCATATATGTATCAACTTGGTGAGCAAGGTAAAGTAAAGTTTGCCCAATTTTTAATTTCCAGACAAGATATTATTCAACGTGATAGGTATATTACTTTGCAGAAAACTTTTCAGGAATGTTTAGCTGCGGGAGTTGTACCATTGATTAATGAAAATGATACAACTTCAGCGTTTAACACGCATGATTTTGTTGATAATGATCAAATCGCCGCTATAGTTGGAGTAGTAGCTGGGGCTAGTAATATATTTCTTTTTACTAATGTAGCTGGGGTTTTTCGTTTAGCTCCAGATGATAAAAATACCAATCAAACTCCAATCGCTCGTATAACTGATGTGAATAAAGAGTTGATGAGTTTACATGTCGGTAAAAAAAGTTTAGCTGGACGTGGTGGAATGGAATCAAAGCTTCGGTCTGCACGACTGGCTAGTTTTCTTGGTTTAACAACCTATATTCTTGATGGTCGTATTTTAGAACACGCTTTAGAAATTTTTGACGGCGACGATTGTCGCGGCACAATGTGTTTGCCTTGGCCACATCCAATTTCTTTGTCCGAACGTAGCCAAAGAATAATCGTTTCACATACTTCAAGCGCTAGTATTAAAGTTGACGATGGTGCAGTTCGTGCACTTCGTCAACGTAAAAGTTTATTAGCAGTCGGAGTAGTCCAAGTTTATGGTAATTTTGAGGTACAAGATTCCGTAGAAATTATTGATCAAAAAAATCAACCAATTGCGCTTGGTGTGTCGGCTTTGTCTAGTAGTGGATTAAATAAAATGATTGTTATTAAAGAAAAACCTTTTAATACTGAAGTAATTCACGCTGATAATTTAATCCTTTTTCCCCTATGAAAAATTATAAAATAATTATAATTGGCGGTGGTAATATGGGCACAGCTGTATTACAATCTTTGTTGCGTATAAAAGGTATACTACCCAAACAAATTACGGTTGTAGAGCATAGTGCTAAAAAAAGAAAAGAATTAGCTACTAAGTTTTTAGTTAATGTTAATTTAAATTTAGACCCAGAAATTATTAGTCGCGCTACTATTGTATTAATTGCTGTTAAGCCGCAAGATTTTTTAGTGGTGGTAAATGGTATTAAAAATTATTTGAGTAGAGATAGTTTAATAGTGTCTATTATGGCTGGAGTAAGCGTAGCGACAATTAAATTAACTCTTAATCATTCTAGTATTATTCGAGTGATGCCTAATTTACCAATGATAGTGGGTGAAGGAATGTCAGTTTGGTACGCCACTCCAAGTGTTAAAAAAGAATTCAAATTTTTTATTAGTTCGTTATTTAATGCTGGTGGAAAACAAATACAAATTAATGATGAGAAAAAATTTGATGCCATAACAGCTGTTAGTGGTTCTGGGCCAGCTTATTTGTTTTCATTTGTATCTGATCTTATGAAAGCGGCTAAAAGTTTGGGACTGGCTGACAATTTGGCACAAAATTTAATTTTACAAACTTTAAAGGGTAGTTTAGTTTTGCTTGAAAAAAATAATGAATCAGCTGAAGAGTGGCAACACAGGGTAACTTCTAAAGGCGGAACAACTGAAGCGGCTTTTAAGATTTTACAAAAAAAGCGATTAAATTTTATTTGGCTGCAAGCAATTCGTGCGGCTGCACAAAAATCTCGCACCCTTTCTACTACGATTGACAGGTTATTTAAAAAGTGGTAATTTATAGAAAATAAAATTTTAGACAATAATGTATTATTAACAATCAAATTAAGGAGATTATTTATGAAATATGCAAAACTTTTTCCACCCACTTTAAGAACTATGAGAGAGAGTATGATTACTTCTCATAGCTTGTTAGAGAAGGGAGGATTCATACGATCAGTCGGTTCGGCTGGAATTTTTGCCTTACTACCATTAGGTAAATTAGTTCACGATCGGGTGTGTGGTATTGTTTTCAATGAAATGTCAAAATTTGGTATTCAACATGTTGATTTGCCAATTTTACAATCAAGCTTGCTTTGGGAACAAACCGGACGTTGGGAAAAATACTTAAAATCGCACACTATGTTTACGACCAAAGAATATTATTCTAGTGAGATGTTTGGTTTGTCGCCTACAGCTGAAGAAGTAGTTACCATGCTTGTAGCCAGTGATATCAAATCGTGGCGACAGTTACCAGTTATTCTTCATCAAATTGGTCGAAAATTTAGGAATGAAATGCGACCCAGATACGGTATGGTTCGTTCACGTGAATTTGTAATGTCAGATGCTTATTCGTTCGATCTGGATGAAGAAGGTATGCGCAAATCATTCCTTTTGATGCGTGATATTTATCAACAAATTTTTGAACGTCTTGGTCTTACCAATTGTATTTCAGTTCAGGCTGATTCCGGTACGATTGGTGGTAAGGGCTCAGCTGAATTTATGGCAGTTTGTGAAGTAGGCGAAGACACGCTTCTTACTTGTACTAAGTGTGATTATGGCGCCAATGTTGAAAAGTCAAATAGCCAATATCCAAAGTATGAGTATGATACAAATCTACTTCCGATTCGTCATGAATTAACACCCAACACCAAAACAGTTGAAGAACTCAAACAATTGTTTCCGGATATTAAAGCTCATCACATGATTAAAACAATTATCTTCACTGTTAACGCCGAAACGAAAGAACCGTATGAAGTTGCAGTTTGTATTCGCGGTGATTTAGGTGTCAATACTATTAAGTTGGCAAATATTTTAGCGGCTGATAGTGTGGTGCCGGCGGTAGATTATGTGGTGGAAGAAGTTACTGGTGCGGCGGTTGGTTTTGCTGGTCCGATTGGATTAACAAAAGTCAAACGTATTTTGTTTGACGAATCAACCAAAGTAATGACAAATTTCCTCTGTGGTTACAATACCACTGATCACCATGCGTTGGACGTAAATTTTGGTCGTGACTTTAATTCACCTGAGGAATTTTATGAACTCCATACTGCTATAGCCGGTCACGGTTGTCCGGAATGTGGTGGAGCTCTAAAAGAAAGTAAGGGAATTGAAGTTGGCCATGTATTTATGTTACAACGCGGCTATGCTGAAGCAATGAATGCTACATATCTTGACAGTTCTGGCCAATCACAAACGATTTGGATGGGTTGTTATGGTATTGGCACTACTCGATTACTTCACGCTATAGTTGAGCAAAATTACGATGACAAGGGTATTATTTGGCCAATTACGGTCGCTCCGTTTTTGGTACACATTGTACCAGTCGATTACACTGATGAGCGTGTATTAAATTTAGCCAATATTCTTTACGAAAATCTTATTAAGGCAGGTGTAGATGTGCTACTTGATGATCGTACAGAACGTGTTGGAGTTAAATTCAATGACGCTGATTTAATCGGTTGTCCTTATCGCATTACAGTTGGACGTTTAGCGTCCGAAGGTAAGGTGGAATTTAAGGATCGGAAAAATACTATCAATGAAATATTAAATATCAATCAAATTACAGAACGTTGTATTGAGCTTCAACAAATACGCGTTCATAACAATATCACCAGCCAGCTCACACTGGCAAAAACAATATGAGGTAGAAAATGAAAAACTCTCTTAATCCATCAGTTGGTGATCGCGTAGTGATTATCGGCGGTGGTGCCACTGGAGCTTTATGCTCCGTCACTCTTGCGGAAGCAGGATGTCAGGTGATTGCCCTGGAGAAAAAAGCAATGGGCAATGGATCTTCCAGTCGATCAGCGGCATGCATCAGAGCTCAATTTGATGTAGAAGAAACTGCGGTCGGTATGGCATATAGTGAAGATTTTTATGAACATTTTCACGATATTATGCATACTCCACCAGAGGATCGTTGTTGGATGATCCGTCGCAATGGGTATTTATTTTTATATGAGAACCCAACTGTTTATAATGATGGATCTAAAAAAGAAGAAGTAGTAAAATCATGGTCAACAGCTCAAGAAAAAGCGTTAATGCATCAAGAGATTGGTTTGCCGGTAGAAGTATTAAAACCAGATGAGATTAAAAAACGTTGGCCATATTTGGTTACGGATAATTTAATTGGTGCAACATGGTGTCCTAACGATGGATTTTTAAACCATGATCAAATTTATCGGCTTGGTTTTCGTCGGGCTTTGGAACTCGGTGCGGTGCTTCAGCAAAATACCGAAGTTTTGGGTGCACGTTTTACAAATGGTAAAATAGCGGCACTTCAAACCACGACTGGCGAAATCGAGTGTGATTGGGTGGTTAATGCCGCCGGAGCTTGGGCACCACGTGTCAGTCGATCATTAGGTGGAATTGATTTGCGAATATCTCCGCTTAAAAGATATCTTTGGTTTTTGGAGACCCATAACCCTGAAGTGGTGTTACCAAATAAATGGGGAGATTTACCAATGACTATTTATGGTATGGGCGGTGGTCGCGGTGCTTACTCACGTCCGGAGAATAATAACACTTTAATGTTAGGTTGGGCGCATGAAACTGCACCTGAACCTAATTTCGTTGATACTGATCAAGATTTGCTTGAGCCCGAGTTTGCTGATAGAACAGGAGAACGTGCTATTGCCTTAATGAATCAAGTCAATGATTTTTCTCCGGCGTTAGCAGGATCTGGTTGGCCCAAGCATATCACTTGTGGGTATTATGAAACTACACCGGATCACAATCCTATGATTGGTATTGATGACAATCTTTCGAATCTTGTTCACGCCGCTGGTTTTTCTGGGCACGGTTTAATGCACGCCCCGATTACCGCTTTATTGGTGCGTGAAATTATTCAAGGGTTAGGAAAGACCAAACAGGTGTTTCTTCCGGCGCCTTTTGAAAAATACACAATGTCCTTACAAGCTTTTGCTCCCAATCGTCAAATTGATCTGGCGCATACAGAGGGTAGAGTTATTTAGGATTGATAACAAAAAAATATTACACCTAAGCCAAGTGAACTTGATATAAATATCAAGAACGCTTGGCTTTTTTTAAATTTTTGATATAATAAATCATATCGCTTTATTTGTTTAGAGTTCGCTTTCTATGGAAAAATTTGATTCAATTTTACAAAAAACTAAAGAAGCATCGTTGGATGTCCAATTGTTAAGCAACAAAGTTAAAAATAGTATTTTGCGTGATTTATGTAGCGCGCTTATTTTTTCAACTAAAAAAATTCTACAAGCTAATGCTCGTGATTTTTCGCGTTTGTCTACTTCTTATCCGCATGCTGATCGGCTTAAATTAACTGCGGAAAGAATTAAAGGAATGGTAGATAGTATTAAAGCAGTAGAAAAATTACCTGATCCAATTGGCAGAGTAATTGACCAACGTGTTCTTAAAAATGGATTGAAAATTGAACGACGAACCGTGCCTTTAGGTGTTATAGGAATCATTTACGAAGCGCGGCCAAATGTGACAGTGGAAATTTTTAGTTTAACTATTAAATCAGGCAATGTAGTGGTACTTAAGGGTGGGCGCGATGCGTATGAAACTAATAAGGTTTTGGTTAATTTAATTCATCAAGTGCTACGTAAACATGGTATTAATAAATCAGCCGTTACTATGCTTGATCCATTTCGGCTTAATTTAACAGACAAACTTTTAAAAGCTAATCAGTATTTAGATATTATTATTCCTCGCGGTAGTTATGAATTAATTAAATATGTTAGACAAAATTCTACCCTACCATTAATTGAAACTGGCGCGGGTGTTTGCCATATTTACGTAGAAAGTTCAGCCAAACTTGATTGGGCAGTTCGCACTGTGCTTAACGCTAAAACAAGACGGGTTAGCGTTTGCAATGCTTTAGATACTTTAGTAATTGATAATAAAGTGGCTGACAAATTTTTTAAGATTATCAGTCCAAAATTAGCTGAAGCAGGTGTTAAGATTTATGCTGACCAAACAAGTTATAAAATACTTCATAGAAAATATCCAATTAATTTGTTGTATCACGCTAAATCATCAGATTATGGTAGGGAATTTCTTAGTTTGGCTATGAGTGTAAAAGTGGTAAATAATGCAAATGAAGGGTTGGCTCATATTCAAAATTATACTTCCCATCATTCAGAAGGAATTATTACATCAAATAAAAAAATTGCTACCAAATTTCAACAAACAATTGATGCGGCGGCGGTTTATGTTAATACTTCTATTGCTTTTACTGATGGTTATGAGTTTGGTTTGGGTGGAGAAATTGGTATTAGCACACAAAAACTTCACGCTCGTGGGCCAATGGCTTTACAAGAGCTTACTACTTACAAATGGTTAATACAAAGCCAAGGCGCAGTTCGACCTAGGTAGTTTTTATAATATTTAATGTAATATTTATCATAGAATAGTTTATGGTTTTTTTGTTGTAGAATGGTTATATGAAGAAACTCATTGTATTTGTTTGTAATGGTAATATCCATCGTTCCGTTATAGCCGCTTCATCTTTGGGAAAAATTCTTAAAGAGCACAAACTGGATTCGAAGTTTTTGGTTACTTCTTATGGATTACAAGGAACAAAAGGAACGCGCTTGCCAAAACACAAACGTCTTTCAGAATATCCAAAGGAGTGGAAAGCTACAAAGCCAATTTTAGAGGAGTTTGGCATTGATATAAGCAAACACAGTTTCCACAAAATTTCGGCTCATATAATGAAAAGGGCGAGTGTTGTTATTGCCATGGATAACAAAGTTTATTTGGGAGCAAAAAATTCTTTAGTGAGGCAATTTTCTAGTCAAGTATACAAGGTTCATTGTTTTTCTGAACTTACAACAGGTCGTAAGACAATTAAAGATCTTTTGGGTATTGGCGATAAGAAATTGCACAGAAAAGTCATTGCAAGTATTTATTTTACACTAAATAAAAAATATAATAATATTTTAAGTTGGGTAAAATAATTGTGTAAGAAAATAATAATTTCTTCGTTAAATAAATTAGCAGTAGATTTTAAAATCCGAATATCTAATACTGAAATCCGAAAAAGATGGAGTTTTGTATTTTGGGCTTAGAATTTTGGATTTATTTAGGATTTAGAAATTAGAAATTAGGATTTTTTTGGATTCCCGCCTCCGCGGGAATGACAATTACTAAAACTATTAGCTATTTGCCATTTACTATTGGCTAAATTATAATATCCTCATGCCTCTTGAATTAAGTGAATCAACCCAAGTACGTATGATGCTGGATGAAAACCAGCGTTTACTTGAAGAAATAAAGAAAAATACCGAACGCACGCGGAAATATATTCTGTGGAGTCAGATTTTTTTGGTAGTTAGAATGCTTATAATAATTTTGCCATTGGTTGCCGGATTTATATTCCTCCGCCCATTTTTTAAAGAAGCGGGTAGTGCGTATGAAGATATAATCGGCAGTGGCGCGCTGGAAGTGCTGAAGAGTTTAAAGTAAGGGTGTAGCGTGTAGGGGGTAGGGTGTAGTATGCTTGCCCCGTGATCGTCATCAGACGATTTTACGGGGTCATTGCGAGGAGCGAGTAAGGCGAGCGACAAAGCAATCTCTCAAAAGTTTCAATGACCAAGTTTAAAGTTCAAATAAATATTCAAAAGTTTCTAAAATTTTAAAATGTTGGAACTTTATTGGAACTTGGAAATTTGAACTTGGGATTTAAACAATTTAGACATTTTTAGAAATTAGAGCTTAGAAATTAGTCATTTTTAATCTTTATTTTATGTTTAACCATTCTTCCAAACCCCATTTTTTTATCATCTTTATCGTCATCATCAGTTTATTCGCCGGCGCATTGGGCGGCGCGGGCGCGGTTATTTGGGGCGCAGGTTTCCTTAATCTACCAAGCAATCAAAATTCATCAATCATAAATAATTTACGTCCCTCATCAGTCAAAATTCAAGAAGAGTCAGCTACAACTTCGGTGGTGAGCAAAGTTTCACCCTCAGTCGTTAGCATTATCATCTCCAAAGATGTGGCCAAGCTTTATAATTCCACCGGCCCCAATACGCCGTTTGATGGTTTTTTTGGACAGGGCTCACCGTTTAATTTCTTTTTTGGCAATCAAATACCGCAACCAGCCCCGCGTAAAGTTCCACAAGGCAAACAAACTATTGGCGGCGGTACTGGTTTTGTAATTGATAGCGCCAAAGGTTTGATTTTAACTAACCGTCATGTGGTAGATGATACCGAGGCCGATTACACCGTGCTCACCAACGATGGCAAAAAATACGAGGCCAAGGTTTTAATTCGTGATTCTGGTAATGATTTGGCAATTGTGCAAATAAAAGACGCCAAACTTCCGGCTTTAGAATTTGGTGATAGCGATAAAATACAAATCGGCCAAACTGTAATTGCTATTGGCAATGCTTTAGGTGAATATCGTAACACTGTTACTAAAGGTGTAATTTCGGGCA
This sequence comes from uncultured Gammaproteobacteria bacterium, assembly GCA_964348825.1. Taxonomy (GTDB): domain Bacteria; phylum Patescibacteriota; class Patescibacteriia; order Veblenbacterales; family UBA10138; genus JBBTZY01. The sequence goes on from CAYGDX010000001.1 coordinate 95,959, forward strand.
CCGCGCGCAATGTAGTAGCGGGTGATAGCCAAGGATCAAGCGAAAGTTTAGAAGGAGTTTTTCAAACTGACGCCGCTATTAATCCGGGAAATTCCGGCGGGCCGCTGGTAAATTTATCTGGCCAAGTGATTGGTATTAATACCGCGGTGAACCGTGAAGGTCAACTCATTGGCTTTGCTATTCCATCAAACGAAGCCAAACGTTTAGTTGATAATTATCAAAAATACGGCAAAGTGGTACGGCCGTATTTAGGTATTCGTTATGTTTTAGTTACACCAGAAATGGCGCGGGCTAATGATTTGCCAGTGGATTATGGTGCTTTAGTAGTTCGCGGGCAAAATGATAATACTTTAGCGGTAGTGCCAGGGTCGCCAGCTGATAAGGCGGGCTTAGTAGAAAATGATATAGTGCTTGAAGCCGATGGTAAAAAAATTAGCACGGAGCAATCACTAGTTAAAATTCTCTCGCGTTATAAACCAGGTGATACAGTCAAGCTTAAAATTTATCACAAAGGTGAGCAGAAAGATGTTGCCGTGAAGCTAGGGGAGTTTAAAGAATAAAACAAAAACTCCGACGTTCATCGTCGGAGTTTTTAAATCCTAAAAAATTCCTCCCCTCAATAGGGGAGGTTAGGTGGGGTAATAAATAAAGCAGCCTGCAAAGGCTGTTTTTAAATTTCTAATCTCTAATAACTAATTTCTAAAAATGACTAAAATTTTAAAAATTAATTTATTGAAAATTGATTTAAAATTGTAAATTTAAAATTAAACACTAAATACTACACCCTAACCTACTTCCTAACCACTTTCGCCACTACAATTTCACTGGCCGTTATATCTTGCCCAGCAACTTCCGCATTAGTTGTAATAGTTACAGTTTGTCCTACTTGCAAAGCACTAGCAGTAATTTTTTTAGTTAAAGTTGTAATTTTAGGTGCACCACCGGCGCTTGGAATAACCACAGTAGTGGTGCGTTCAGTAATTTTAGTTTGGGGAGTATAGTTAATAGTAAAATTTCCGGCTCGCAAAGTAGTTGGTGCGCCATTTTTACTCGCACTCTGCATTTGCAAAACAAAAGATGATTTAGTTGCGCTCGTAATCGTTCCGCTTAAAGTGTAAGTAATTGGTGGGGTGATTGCCCCGTTATCATTTATTGGCGCTATCGGTTCAGTGTCAACTGACTTCGAACTATCAACTTCTAACTTTAAACTACCATCTATTAACTCTTGGCTATCGACTAATGACTCATCATTGCTATTTGCTATTAGCGATTTGCTAGTAGCCACTTGCCACGCCTTTCCATAACCCAAATTATAACTAACAGCCGAACTTGCGCCCGCCAAAATTAAAGCCAGTATTATTACCAACCCAATTCCACGGGAGTTAAGAATAATGTCCATATGTTTAAAATCCTAATTCCTAATCCGCCCGCTGGCGGACTAAATTCTAAATAAATCTTAAAATGTCGAAATCCAAATGATTAAATTTTTTGTGATTTGGATCTTTTGGATAAATAAACTACCCCCTACACGCTACACCCTTAATTAATCATACAATAAATTACCCAAAAGTTACAATTTTTACCAAACAAATTCCTCCTTTGTAAAAGGAGGTGACGAAGCCCAAGCGAGGCGGAGGATTTACAAAAGAAGAAAATTATACACAGCTTGTTGCAATGCTATGTTCTTGGTATAATAAAAGTAGTAATTCACCTATAAGTAAGTTCAAATTTCCAATGACCAATAAAGTTCCAACATTTTAAAATTTTAGAAATTTTTGAATATTTATTTGAACTTTGAACTTGGGATTTGGAACTTTATAACCAAATATTAGATTTTTATGAATAGTAGGAGGATTAAACAATCTAAGATAAAAAAATTCTCGCCACGAGCCCGTTTGTATTTATCCGCCGTGCTTGCCCTACCTTTTATAATTGGGGGAATGTTACTCGCGCAGGCAGAATGGTTGGATCCACCGGGTGATCCACCGCCAGTGGGAGCTAATTTACCAGGCGCAGTTTTATTACAAACAGTTGATGTTCAAGTCGGCGGTATAAAGATTAGTGGCCCAGCTTTTATTGAAGATGGAAATTTAACACTTGGTAAAACTGTGGCTGCTGCTTGGGTTGGAAAAAAAATAACGGCTGGACAAGGTGATTTTACAACCACCTTAGGAGACGCGGTTTTAGGTTTAACCACTACTCCCGGCAGTGCTGCTATAAAAGGTATAGGTATTGGTAATCCAACTGCTAATCCGGCAGATCCGACCGCCACTTGGGCTGGATATTTTGATGGCACAGTTTTTGCTAAAGATGTTTGTGTGGGTGCTAATGCAAATTCATGTCAATCTCTCGGTTCTGGCTCCGGCTCAAGCGGTGATTTGTGGGAAGAGGTTACCGCTGGTGGTAATAATATTAGAAAGAAGAAAGCTGGTGTGGTGGTAGTTGGTACTAGTAATAGTACTATCCCAGCCACATTATCAAGTGATATTACAGATAATTTGAAATTATTTTTAACTGGTGATAGTAATAGAGCGCCACGAGTTTATTTAACTAGTGATACCAATAACAATCCAGAAATTGATTTGCAATTAAGTGCGGCCGATAAAGACCATTGGGGCATTTTTGCCGATAAAACTTCCCGAAATTTAAATTTGTGGGCTAAAGACAAAGCTACTGCCGTAGATGGTGGTAACAGGTTTTCTTTTACCAGTGATGGGGTGATGATTTTTGGTGGTTGGCCAGCACCAACTTATGGTGTAACAGTTATAAAAACAGGTTCAGCCGCAAATATTGGAGTAGTTACCAGTTCAGAATTAGGAATAAATTGTGGTAATACTTGTTCGGGGGCAAATTTTCCTAATTATTCTGTAACTTTAGTGGCTAATGAAAATGGTAATAAATTTAATAAATGGACCAATGGCACTGGCCCGGCCTTATTTTGTAGCACGGGTATTAATAGTACTAATCCAAGTTGCTCCTTTACTTTATCTGATAATGCAACAGTCAAAGCTGATTTTTCATTGATTTATAAAATTACCTTATTTAAATCGGGCAATAATTTTGATAATGTAATATCTAGTCCATCTGGTATAAATTGTGGTGCTACTTGTGAGTCAACTTATAATGCTGATACCCTAGTTACTTTAACAGCTAAGCCCGATGTTGGCTGCTCTAATAAATGTGGTTCAGGTGGCTTGCGTCCACCTCGAGATTTTTGTAAATGGATAGGTTGTCCAGTAGGTAGTTATACAATGAATACAAAATCTTGTACTGTTACGGTAGATCAGGCTCTTAATATTACAGCTGAATTTATGGCCCAAGGTGGGCTTTGTTTACCGCCGGATGTTGGGGGGGGAACTTAAAAATATGATGTATTATAAGTTTATTAAAAAATATTACAAAATATTAAACAAATTTATAAATTTTAAATTTATTACAATTTTTCGTTTTGTTAAAAAATTACCATTACAAAATTTATTATCTTCACCCCGTCAGTTATTAATTAATTTATCTGTTATTTTGCCAATGGTATTTTTAACAGCTTTTATTTTGAATAATATAACAAACGGAACAATTGGGTTGTCATCGGTAGTAAATTCTTTTGAAAATAATTTTTTAAATTTGAGCGGTAATTTTATAAATGAGGCCAGTGCCCAACAGCCATGCCCACGCCCAGGACTTTCAACTACTGGTGAGGGGAGGATTTATTTTGATAAAACTTGTGAGAATAAGTTTATGGTTAGTGAGAATGGTGGAGAGTGGAAACCAGTTTCTTTGTGGCAGGGTAGTGGCGGAAGTATTTATCCGATTAATGAAGCTACAACAAATGTTGGTATTGGAACAACTAATCCAACAAAAAAATTAGAAGTGGCTGGTGGTACTAAGTTTAATCCAAGTAGTTTGGGCATTATTGGTTCAGGTTCTTCAACTGATTATTCGGGTAGGAATTTTTTATTCGTGAACGTTTCTACCCAACAAAGCAACAACCTAGCCTCTTTAGTGTTAGAAAACGTTGATCAATTAGGTATTTGGAGTAATAAAGGGGGTGGACATTGGGGTGATTTAGTTTTAAATAATTTAATGACAGCTAGTTCTTTGTATTCACAGTATTTTTATCAGTGTACTGACCCAATAAATAAAACTGGTTGTAGTTCAATAGGTGGTAATGGTTGGTGGCAAGTAATGGAAAATGCTTCGACTTCCAGAATACAAAATCTACCCGCTTATCCAGATGTGAGTATATATAATAGTTTGTATGTCAACGGTTCTTTAAATTTAACAGCTACAAATAGTACTAGTGGTTGGAATGCTTTTGTTGATGCCAGTGATTATGAATATTCAACTGCTTTAGTTGACTCAAGCGCCACGCTAGATGGTAGTCATGTTGTGTTTGTTGGAAAGAATAATAACATTTCAAATCCCAAGAGAGCTTACGCACTTTATGTTCACAATACACCACCGGTTACAGTAGATACTATGGATATTTCTGACACTACGATTACTAATGATTTTCAAAGTGTATTAATTACTAATGATAGTACTATTTTTGCCACCACTTCTGCAACAGCATCTGCCGATGTGATTAGATTCACTAGTAAACCAGTTAATAATTTTGGTGGCTGGAGTAGAGTTTATGATAATGCGCGTGGTCCCGGTTTGTTGAGTTTTGGTAGTGATAACACACCACGACCAATGTGGGGTTATAACTACGTTAAAACAGTTAATTCAAAATCTTATTCACATCATATGATTTTTGTTGGTTCAACCGTTACTACTGGTAATGGCAAGTTGAATCTTTTTGTTTATTGTTTTGATAAAAATATTGATACAGATTGCGGCAAAGATTATAACATTGATATATTTCAAAATAGGTCTAGCGCATCTTTACCTATGTCAACTCGCGCCATTACTGGAATAGTGAATTCTAATAATAATTCCGCTACCGTATATTTAGCTGGTGAAAGCAATAGTACTACTGTTATTACAACTGCTGCTTTTACAGATTATGATACATCACCCACTTATAGATCAATTACCATAGGTAATAACTTTGATGTAAATCCATATAGTATTTGGGTGAATAAAGATGAAGATTATCTTGTAGTTGCCGGAGCAGCCCGCACTGGTAAAAATTATAATGTAGCAGTTGGCAGGAAGTCTGGTGTTACTTGGAGCTGGAATGGAGTAACTCTTGGCGACAGAGACACTATTATTAAAAAAATTTGGGCTAACACTGACGTTAGTACTGGAGTTACAACTATATATTTAAGTGGTGCAAAAAATGTAACAAGCAATACAGATGGTTATCCAACTTTATATACTCTAACTAAAACTTCCGATATTCCTTCGGTTGTAAAAATTAAAAAAAATGTTTGTACGGCTGGTGATCCTTCTAAATTTGAGGTTAGTTGTACTAATGATAATGAGTGTAATACTGCTGGCCAGTCTGATGGTAAATGTGCTGATATTGGTCCAATTTGTTTAGATAAGTCAGCCACCGCCAAAAGGCCATCCTTTACCTGTTCTAATAGTTATCGCGTAGGGTCGTACTCTATTAACACTTCGCCCTCCAAAACATACGTTTATGCTGGAGTTACTGGAGACCAATTATATGTTGCCGGTGATGTAACTTCAGCTGGCATGCTTTCGGTTCGTGGCTCAGCAGAAATTAATGGCAATATAAGAGTAGATAATAATCGATGGGAGGGTAGTAATGCCTCTCCGGCTAATGTTTATCCTGATGATTCACCTTCTCAAGAATCAGTCGGATCTGCCCAAATGTCTGGAACAGACGCTGTTTGTCCAAAAGGTGAGTATATGGTGGGTGTCAAGCCGGTTTATTCTGGAGGAAATTATTTAATTTCTAAGATTTATTGCGCTAGATTATAGTTGGTAAATATAAAAAAGCCGATGAGTTAAAATACATCGGCTTTGTTTTTTGAAAAAACAAGGTTACTATTTTAAAAGTAACATTTTTTTTGTTATTGATACTTCTATCGTGTGCAACCGATAGAAGTAAATACCAGAATTAAGGTGTGAAGCATCAAAAGTCACTTCATGGCTACCTGACTCCATGACTTTATTGACTAACTCCGCTATTTCTTCACCAAGTATATTATAAACTTTCAAAGTTACCAACTTCGAACTGTTTACTTCGAACTTAATACTCGTTGAAGGATTAAACGGATTCGGATAATTCTGCAACAATTTCATTTGACTTGGGATTTCGGATTTCGGATTTCGAATTTCCATTTCTGGTGGAGGCGGTGGCATTTCACTGCTATGCACAATTCGAATTTGTGTACCCGGAATTATATCATAGAGCGACATTGTAAATTCACCAGTTTGTTCCACTTTTACCCAATACCCTTGTCCGGGATACAGCGTATCAACATTCTTATACCCATTCTCATAAGCGTAGAACGATGAGGTTACAATTCCCGGTGGATTACTGGTGATGTAATTAGTCGGCATTTTTCCAGTGAGTGATCCAATCATATTCCACCCTTCTTGCACTTGAATAGTGGTGGAAGTTGAACTGTCGCCGGTAATGCTTACATATTGTGTATTCGCAAATTTTAACCAGTACCCCTTGCCAACTTCTAACGTCTCCATAGAGTGGTAGCCATCATTATAACCAAATGCTTGTGATATCGCTGTTGGAAATACATTTGCCACACTCGCATCGGTTACGTTTTTAGGTAGCGATACAATATTCCATCGCTTGTTAAAGCGATAGGCTACTTCTGGCAGAATATACACGCCAAAATTAAGTGTTGGATACAAAGTATCGCCGATTGTGACATATGAAGTATCAACTTCAGGATATGTTTGTGTCCAGCCATTTATTTTTTCGGCATATATTTTGTAAGTACCGCGCGGTATATTTTGGAAAATATAATTTCCAGATGAATCAGTAGTGGTTGAATCAAGTGTTGTATCTTTAATATATACCTTCCAATCCGCTGTTGGTTGCTCATCGTTATCATGGGTAGTATTTTGATTTTCATCTATAAATATATTTCCAGCCAAACTGCCAATTTCCCCGCCTAAGTAAAAGGTGTCTGGGTTGACTACTTTTCCATAGTTAGAAAAATCATCCAAATAAAAGGTATAATTTCCCACTAAAGTAGTAAATAAATAATTGATAACCAAACTTACTGAATCAAATTGGTGAAGTATATCTGATCCTTCGTAGCTTTTTTTGATATAAGTCCAGTTTGTACCGGCATTTACTGGTGTTAAATTTCCAACTTGTATAGTAGTATCATTGTGATGTATTAATATGTACAAAACAGGATATATATTATTAGCGACGGTTCCCTTTTCCCAATAATTAAACCAAGTATCAAATTCGACTAATTGCGTAAATTTACGTCCGTAAATCACACTATCAGTTTGACTATCAGCTGTGGTGGTTATGCAAACTGAATTAGTGGAATTATGTCCAGTATTGGTAATGTAAATACTATCTGAGGCCATTGTAGAATATTGGCGCACCCATTTATCTTGCTCGGCTTTTGTTTCCGTTGGTAAAGCCAATGGCATGATTGCGATTATGAAAATCGCCATTGTTAATATGTTTGTGAAGTTTTTCATTGTGAAATTCCTTTGTTAATTAATGATTGAATAGTAATAATTTTGTGTATGCTTTTCCACTAGCCATGCCTTTTGGGTGTGGGTAGAGGATTGAATCGAAACTTGTTGTGCCTCGGGCGCTGTGAGTACCACGCTGGCAATGATTATAATTTGCAAAATGTTAAAGAACACTAATTTCTCCTTTTTGTTTTTATGATAAATATTTGTGTTCCCCGTAAAGCTCGCTTGCGCTCGCCACGGGGCACTGTTAATTTTTTCTAGAATCTATTTTAGAATCTAGGACACAAAAGATGTATAAATATCATCTCCTGTCTTCTTTATTCTAAAATTTTAATTTAAGTTATTTGTTAACAAATGCTTACTATCCTTTAATTTAAGTATACCTTATTTAACAATACATACTACCACATTTGTCAATTTCTGTCAAGAGTAGTGTTTTTGTGTATTTTTATGCCAATTTTCGTGGTGTAAAATTGATCGAATTGTATTATTTTGATCTGATTGCTATAAAAAAGCCGTAGAAGTGGAGTTGTGTTAGTAAAAAATATGTTTTATAATATCATTATAATTCATTATCTAATTATGTCCGGCCGGACATAATTAGATAATAGAGATTAGTTTAATATGTTAAAACGAACTAAAACAATTAGTCAGATCATTTTGACCGCGCTTTATGGTAGCGGTTTGGCAATGGTTGAATTTCATAATTTTATCAATGATTTTAGGCGTTGGGGTTATCATTATGAAAGCAATCGCGAATGGCAAAATTATTTAAAATACATAAAGAACAAAAAGAAGTCGTATCGCTTATTGTATAATCTAAAAAGAAGCAAATATATTAAAATCAATAAGACAGGCGATAAGATTATAGTAAGCTTAACTAATAAGGGTAAAATGGCAGCGCTTAAAAATAGTTTATTACAAACTAAAAAGATGTCAGATAAATATACCGTAGTGATTTTTGATATTCCCGAAACAGCGCGCTTAGCCAGGGTATTATTTAGAAAACTCTTAAAAGAAGCTAGCTTTAAAAAATTACAACAAAGTGTGTGGATATCGAATTGTGACGCTCGTGATATCATGATTAAATTTATTAAAGAACAAAAAATAGATAAGTGGGTGAATGTATTTTATGCTACCAATTTGTTCAAGAAGTCGAATTTATAATCGTTATCTAATTATGTCCGGCCGGACATAATTAGATAATAGTTAATTTTTTGATTTAAGTTGTTTTGGTTAAATATTGTGGAGTTATTGGTAGATATTAGTAAATTAATATGTATTCTATATAGCATATGTATAGAAGTTTGTTTTTAGATTGTTTAATTATGTAATTATTGTCGTGATTGGGAAAAAATGTTATAATTAATTTGATATGAGAGAACTTTGGAGGGGAAAAAGGTATTGGTTTCAATTTTTTTGCCTTAGTTTAATAATTGGGGTAGGATTTTTGTTTTTTAATAATGTTTTTGATAATTTTGGGCAACAAATTGGCCAAAAAATTTCTGAATTCAATTTTTTTAAACCAGTCTTAGCACAAAATGCGGGAGTTTTTAAAGTTAAAGGCTGGGCGTGGAGCGGTACAACTGGCTGGATTTCGTTAAGTTGTGCTAATACTAATAATTGTTCTGGAGTTGGCGGATCAAGCTATGATTTAGAAGTAAATAGTAATACTAAAAAAATTAGTGGTTTTGCTTGGTCAAGTAATTTAGGTTGGATTTGCTTTGGTAGTTCTTGTGATGGTAATTCACCAGACGGTTTAATATCAGTAGCAAATTATTTATGTGAAGATACAGATGGCGATTGTTCAGCAGATAATTACAAAGCACCGATGATAGGTTGGGCTAAAATAGTTAATTTAGGTAATAAGGGTTGGATATCGTTGAGTTGTAAAAATAAAATTAGTCCCGTAGATATCATTAATCATTGTTTGGAGCCCCTTCCTAACTATGGCGTTGTAGTTAATTTTGAAGATGGTATTTTAGGCGCAAAAACTAATGCAACTTCAGATACTAATTGGGCTTGGCAATATGCTGGCGGTGGTGCAGGTAATGCTTATGGTACAGGTTGGATACAATTTAATCCTGACACGGAAATTTTAGCACCATATTTACAAGCCCGAGGTGGCGATGTTTTTGCCAGAAAATTCACTAGTTTTCTCCCACCACCAAAAGGTAAATATAATGCTCAGTATTTGATTCAGTCGCAAACAGGAATTAGTCGTTTTCGGGCTTGTATTGATGCTGGTGGTAATGCGATAGAAGGTTGTCGTTTTGGCACTTATAGTGCCTTGACGGTACCAGGAATAAAGCCAGTACAAGATACTATCAATAACCCTTATTCTTTTAAATTAGGTCGCTTTGATTTTCATAACTTAGTAACACCAATAAATGGCACAAGTAATCGTAACCGTTATGGTCATTTATTAGTAAATACTCCGCCAGCGAATTTGAATATTTTATTAGATGATAAAATTTTAGAAAATAAAGTAATAAAAGTTAACGGTGACACTACAATAGGAGACATTACTCTTAACAATGGTGATACTATTGTTAAGAGTGGTGCTGGTACAATTGTTATTCAAGGTGATTTAAATATTAATGGTAATATAAATTATCAAAATATTTCAGGCAGTTTAGATTCAAAACAATTGGCTTCGGTAGTTTGGATTGTGCTTGGCGATGTTAATATTGCACCCAATGTAACAGATGTGGCGGGTAATTTTATTATTTTAGGTAAAAGAGATATTGCAATTTGTGGAGGTGTTAACTTAGTTGGTGATCAGATACCACAAACATGTGGTTTATTTAATACCTGTAGTCCAATTGGTGATAGTTGTAAGGATTTTTCATTAAGCATTACCGGTAGTGTATTTGCCCGACAGTTTTTGTTGAATCGCACTTATGTTGATAGAACTACCAGAGAACCATCGGAAAAGTTTACAGCCGATGGGCGAATGCAGTTGAATCCACCGCCCGGTTTTGCTGATTTTGCCAAAGGATTGCCGACGTTTAGTCGACAATAAGGTTTTACTTTAGTAATTAATGTATTAATGGTATAATAAATTGAGAATGACTGATTTTTCAAAAATCCGAAATTTATTTATTAAACACTAGAACATTTAAACATTAGAACATTATTAATAAAAAACTTTTTGTTCTTATGATCTAGTGATCTAATGTTCTAGTGATAATTCCTTACTTCAACCATCGTGTCTTTTTTTTCTAAAACTCGTTCTTATTTAGGCGTTGATTTAGGTACTGCTTCCATTAAAATTGTGGAGCTGGAAAATCGTGCCGGCACACCTACACTTCTTACCTATGGCTTTGCCGAATTGCCAGTGGATGAAATTAAATTTGATGTACACGAAACCGTAGCACGTACGGCTAAAACTGTAGCTAAAATTTGTGCCGAGTCGCACACTAAATCACGTAAAGTGATAGCGGCTTTGCCAACTTTTTCGGTTTTTAGTTCGGTAATTACACTGCCAGTAATGAATGAAAAAGAAGTTGGGCAAGCACTGACTTATGAAGCCAAAAAAATTATTCCTTTGCCGATTGAAGAAATGGTGCTCGATTGGAAAATTTTAAAAGATAAGGTAGGTGCGCCGGCTAGTAATAAAAAAGATAAAACTATGCGCGTGCTTCTCACTGCCGCACCGCGCACTTTGGTAAAAAAATATCAAGATATTTTTCAAGCTGCCAACCTAGAATTACTATCGCTTGAAACCGAGGCCTTTGCGCTGGAGCGATCACTGCTTGGTTCTGATCCGGCAGTAACATTACTACTTGATGTTGGCGCGCTCACTACTGATTTAGTAATTGTGGAAGATCATGTGCCAATTTTAAATCGCAGTATTGATGTGGGTGGAGTAACCGCTACTAAAGCCATTGCCCAGAGTTTGAATGTGAATGAACATCGGGCTGAACAATTCAAGCGCGATGTGGGTATGATTTCGGGCGGGGCGGGCAGTGGTGGCGTGGGTAAAGTAATTGAAAATACTTTTTCACCAATCATTAATGAAATAAAATATGCGCTTTCACTTTACCGCGTGGAAAGCACTTCACCGCTTGAAAAAATAATTTTAACCGGAGGTTCAGCTTGGCTACCAAATTTATCTGATTATTTGGCTACACTTTTTCAAGTAAAAGTGATTATTGGTGATCCGTGGGCGGCGGTATCATACCCCACTGATATAAAAGGTGTACTACAAGAATTAGGTCCGCGTTTTGGTACGGCAGTAGGTTTAGCAATGCGGGAGATTAAGAGTAGCTAAGTTTAAATTCTAATATCGAATATCGAAATTCGAAAAAATTTAAAATTAATTTAGGATTTCGGATTTAGTGCTTCGGATTTTAAACTATGGATCCCAATTTATTACCTAATGAATTACGTGTGGGCGAAAAGGAAGAATTGTCACATCCGCCCCAACCAACATCGGTAAAGCCAGATGCGATTTTATCATCTAAAGAGAAAGACAGGGTAATTGAGCTTGATATAAATGTAGGTTTGTGGTCAAAAATTAAATCTTGGTTTAATAAAGACGAAGTACTAACTAGTGCGGATGACAAATCAGCGCTTGAAAAAGGTGAGGTTGATTTTGGTAAAACTTCGGCTGGTAAAATTTTAGGGATTCCTACCCATCATGGCGTACCACTTGGTGTAGTGCTCGATGTAAATTTATTGCCGGTTGAATCGCGCCCAATTGAAGAAGCCAAGCGTTATGGTGTGCATTTTTTAGCCGTGGCCGGAGCAGCTATTTTAGTAGTGATTATTGGTTATGCAATTTTACTAAGTTTAAAATCAGCTAAAGAAGCAGAATATGCCGATTTACAACGTGAAGCAGAAATTTTAACCACCGATATTACTGGTTTTAATGTCAAGCTTAATGAATTAAAATTAACTGGCCGGCGTATGAAGGTAATTACTGAAATTCTGAGTATGCGTAGCGATTGGTTGAAGTTTTTTGATACCTTGGAAGGGTTGATAATGCCTAATGTAAGTTTCACTTCGCTATCGCTTCAATCATCAGGTAATTTTGTACTCGGGGCCGAAGGTAAAACTGTGAGTGATTTGGCTAAACAATTTTTGGTTTTTCAAGAGGGTAAAGATATTTGGGCGGAAGTGGAAATGGCCGGTGTGAGTTTGGGTAGTGGATTAGTTGAGGAAGATAGTGGATTAAGTTCTAGTGCTTCCGATTCTACGGCCAGTACAACTTTTGAATTAAAATTAAAACCAGGTTGGCTTCAGGCAGGAGAGAAAGCGATTGGTAAGAGTGAAGAGTAAGAGTTTTTCACTAGAACATTAGATCACTAGATCATAAGAACAAAAAGTTTTTTATTAATAATGTTCTAATGTTTAAATGTTCTAGTGTTCTAATGAATAAGATTTAGAATTTTAATTACTATGCCTCCAGTTAAATCAAAAAATCAAGTAAGCAAATGGGAGCGTGCTTTGGAAAAATATTTTCTGTGGCTGGCGCTTGGTTTGTCGATATTAATTATTATTTTAGGGGTGTGGTTTTTGTGGCGTCCGGTTTATAATGAGTGGCAAGGCGGAGTAGATTTAAATAAAGAAAGAAATGAATTACAAGTGGCGCGAGCACGCTTCGAGGTTTTAAAAAAATTATTTACTGATTGGGAAAATCTAAAGGTGAAACCTGCGGGGCGTGATTTGCCTTTGATTTTACCAAGTGAGGCCGAGGTGCCTAATTTATTGGTTCAGCTTGAAGCCATAGCGCGCGATACTGGTTTTAAATTACAAGGTATTGCGGTGAGTGAAGCGAGTGGTAAGGGAACATCTCGTAAAGGTGAATCAGGTGCTACTACAATTTCCGGTGCGCGACCAATTAAAATCACACTTAGTTTAGATGGCGCTACGTACCCCAAAGTTAAAACATTGCTTAAGGCCTTGGATCAGGCTTGGCGTTTAATTCAGGTAGATAGTTTTACGGTGGGGCGCGATAGTGCTTTGAGTTTAGAATTAACTGCTTATTATTTCCCTTAAATTATGTTAGTAGCTAAAAGTTTGCCAATTGGAAAAACCTTAACTATGATTAGTGTGGTAGTTGTAGCGTTAGGTACAATTTTGTATTTGGTGTATACTAATTTTATAGATACTTCATCGGCACCGGTAAGTGATACACCAGTAACTACTGGTGTATCAACACTTGAAATTAGCGCGGCTGAGGCCAAGTTTAAATTACCTAGTGGACAAGTTTTGGATAAAAATTTCTTTACCCTGCCGGCAGTTGAGGAATTATTTAATTTTGGTGATTTGCCAGTAACTGCTACACCTGTGAAGCGAGATGATCCTTTCGCCCCCTTGCCAAGTACAAATAAACGGCGGTAAAATAGAAATAGTTTAAAAATAACTTTTTAATTAAATAAATAAAATTTATGAGTATGCGTTTTTCTAAAATAAATGGCTTTACCCTCGTAGAGCTTTTAGTCGTAATTGCCATTATTGGTATTTTGTCATCACTTTCAGTGGTGTCGTTAAACTCTGCTCGTGGCCGCGCGCGCGATGCTCAACGTTATAATGATTTAAGGCAATTATTTACCGCGATGACGCTTTATTATGATACTCAAGTATCTACTCCGCAATATCCCAGTATGAGCGGTTCTGAAGAGGATAAATGGACTAGTGATAATGATACTGCGAGTTGGTGGAATGGTATAGCAGGGCCTAATAGATTTTTCCCTACAGTTTTGAAAGATCCTGGGATTGGCAATACATCTGCTTATTCGTATGCTGTGCAAGCCGAAACAAGTGCTGGTAAGGGGGATCTGCGACAACATTATTGTGTTTATACAAAATTAGAAGGCGCAGATAATTATTTAATTGTAACCGAGAGTGGTTTAAAATCTAAAGAGGGAACCCCCGAATTTACAGATAATTCAACAGTTTGCGATTGTACACCAGGTTTATGTGCAGAAGCTGGTTCGTAATTTTTTAGAATTTTGATATTAGGATTTAGAATTTAATTCAGTATGCCCAAAAAGCAACCCAGTGGCATAATTCTTCTTATAGTAATAGTTGGGGTGGCGGTTTTATTGGCCGCCACTTTTGTTTTAATTACTGTCGGACGTAAACAGAATTTGACCAAACGTGAGGCAATTCGTTTAGAAAACTTACGCTTGATTTCTCAAGCGCAGGAATTTTATTTTGACCGCTTCCAAAAATATGGCTCGTTTGAGGAGTTGATTAAGGCTCGTTTATTAGATGAAATTCCGCGTGACAACAAGAATGAAAAAGGTTATAATTTATATCGCAGTACTAAAGAGGATGAGTGGTGTGTGTGGTTAGAAATGGAGCAGCAAAATCCGCCGTATTTAAGCCTTGGCTCGCACGGTCAAAAAAAATTAATAATACCGCCGATTGATTTAGAAACATGTAAGTAAAATCCGAATATCGAAATCAGAAATACAAAAACTTTGAACTATTGACTAATAACTTTGAACTTAGTGTATGGCTGACGAAGCAATCATGGCAAAATCAGGTAACACCGGTGATATTGGTGATTTTTTAGTTACCCAAAATATTTTAACCGTGGCGCGTTTAGCTGAATATAGAAAAATTGCACAAGCTGAACAGCGAGGCATTGAGGAAGTTTTAATGGAGCGTGCGGCGCTTACCCCTGAAGCACTACTTAAAGCTAAAAGTGCTTTTTATGGATTACCAGCAGTTGATTTAACCCAACAAGCCGTGACTGAAATGGTGCTACGCTTAGTGCCACTTGAACTCGCCCAATACTATCAATTAGTACCTTTCCGGCGTGACAACAACGACGTGTGGATTGCTTTGGTACATCCAGAAAATTATAAATCAATGGAAGCAGTTGATGTTTTAGGACGTCAGCACGGCTGGAAACCAAAATATGCGATTACCACTTCCACTTCGTTACTTAAAGTGCTTCGTCAATATAGTTCGCTTACTTCCGAAGTCGGTGAGGCCTTAAAAATGGCGGAAGATGACGATCAATCAGCCCTAAGGCAAGATGAAAATGTACAAGAATTTGAAGAAGTTTTAAAAGCCGCACCGGTGGCGAAAATGGTGGCCTCAATTCTCCGGCACGCGGTAGAAGGTGGTGCTTCGGATATTCATATTGAACCAGGCGATGCCGATAGTCGCGTGCGTTTTCGAGTTGACGGCATTCTTCGTACCTCACTTACCTTACCGAAATATATTCACTCGGCGGTTATATCGCGTATTAAAGTACTAGCTAATTTAAAAATCGATGAAACCCGACAACCGCAAGATGGTCGTATTCGTTTACGAGTGGTGGATAAAGTAATTGATTTTCGTATTTCCACTATGCCAGTAATTGGTAATGAAAAAGTGGTGATGCGTATTTTGGATCCAACGACCGGCGTGCGTACTTTTGAGGGTTTGGGTTTTACTGGTCAAAAATTACGCATCCTAAAAGAAGCAATTCAAAAACCGCATGGCATGTTCTTAGTTACTGGGCCAACGGGTAGTGGTAAAACAACCACGCTTTACGCCGTGCTCAATATTTTAAATCGCGAAGAAGTAAATATTATTACACTAGAAGATCCAGTGGAATATTTTATGGGTGGTGTGAACCAATCGCAAGTGAACCCGGAAGTGGGTTATACTTTTGCCAATGGTCTTAGATCAATTCTTCGGCAAGACCCCGATATTATTATGGTTGGTGAAATTCGTGACTCGGAAACTGCGGAGCTTGCGATTCATGCTTCGCTCACTGGTCACATACTACTTTCAACTCTCCACACCAATGATGCGCCGGCCGCAATTTTGCGTTTAACCGATATGCACATTGAACCGTTTTTAATTGCCTCCACTGTGAATGTAATAATTGGTCAACGTTTGGTCAGAAAATTATGTGAAAGTTGCCGCAAACCCAGCACTCTGCCGCCAGAAATGCTTAAGAAAATTCAAGAATCGTTTGCTGGAATGGGCGCGGGAGCGAAAGAAGAAGTTCCAGCTGAACCGTGGACAACTTATGAAGCGGGTTCCTGCTCACACTGTGAAAATTCTGGTTACAGGGGTCGGGTGGCGATTACAGAAATACTAGCCAATACGCCGGAATTGCAAAAAATAATTGCCGATGGCGCCAAGCCCCACGAACTAAAAGCTGAATTTGTACGCCAAGGTAGTACTAGTTTGATGCAAGATGGATATTTGAAAGTGCTTACAGGTATGACATCGCTCGAGGAAGTGCTCACTGCGGCGCAGGACTAAATAATCATAATAACATTAGATCACTAGAACATTAGAACATGAGTCAAGAATTCAGAGAGCAGTTAAAAAAGAAAATGGACGAATATGTAAAATTAGTTTATCGCGTGACTAAAAATT
Organism: uncultured Gammaproteobacteria bacterium; assembly: GCA_964348825.1. GTDB lineage: Bacteria > Patescibacteriota > Patescibacteriia > Veblenbacterales > UBA10138 > JBBTZY01. The sequence goes on from CAYGDX010000001.1 coordinate 112,900, forward strand.
ATCCCCGCGACGAGTTATATGGAGTAACTTCACAATTAAGAAGATCAACCCTATCCGTGATATTAAATTATTTAGAGGGTTATGCCAGGCGCCGAATTCCAACTTGCTATCATTTTTGGGAAATATCTTATGGTTCGTTACAAGAAAGTAGATATTTATTAGATTTATCATTAAATGAAAATTATTTATTAATTGAAAATCACAAAACATTAAGTGTTTTAGCTGATGAAATTAGTGCTATGCTCTGGCAATCCTTGAAGAATTTAGAAAAATACAAATAGTTAATGTTTAAGTGTTCTAATGTTTTAATGTTCAAGTGTTTATGTCCACCACCGACTCCTTAACCATCAATCGCTTGCTCACTGAAGCCGCAGAAAGGCAGGTATCTGACCTTCATTTTACTGTTGGTGCAAATCCAGCCGCGAGGCGTGACGGCAAGCTTGAAACATTAAACGCCGAGCCACCCGTCACCGAAGAATTTATGAAAGGGTTGGTCGAATTTTTTATTCCGGAGAATAAGAGAGCTCGTTTTGCCAGCGCGCAAACTTTAACCTTAACTTATAATTTTGGCACACGCGCTCGTTTTCGGGTGCACGGAAGCTACCAAAAGGGTTATCCAGCTTTAGATTTACATTATGTACCATGGCAAGCGCCCGACGTTACAACTATGGGTTTGCCTAAAATTTTACTTAATTCTATAAAAGAAAAAGAGGGATTGATTCTTTTGAGTGGTTTGCAGGGGTCAGGCCGTAGTGCTACGCTCGCGGCGCTACTTGATAATATTAATCATACACAAGCTAAACATATTGTAACGATTGAAGATCCAGTGGAGTATTTACTGACCAACGATAAATCATTTATCAAACAAAAAGATGTCGGTGATGATATTCCAAGTGTGGAAGATGCTTTGGGTGGCCTTAAAGATGAAGATGTAGATGTGCTAGCGATTGATGTACCGCTTAATATGGCGGCTTGGCGCGAAATTTTTACACGGGCGCGGAGCGGCACTTTAGTTTTTGTGGCGATGGAAGCCGATACTTCAGTGCGGGCGCTAGAATCACTTATTTTAAGTTGGCCGGGTGCTGAAGCTGATAGTTTAAAACAATTATTAAGCGAAACACTTCTCATTGCTACTTCACAGCGCTTAGTGCCACGCGTTGGCGGTGGTAAGGTAATGGTAGTAGAATGTTTACTTGGTAATACGCCGGTTAAATCATTAATTCGCGATGGTAAGATTTTACAACTCCAAAATGTACTGGAATTATCGCGTGAAGATGGTATGGTGTCACTCGAAAAAAGATTGTCTGATTTAGTAAAAACTGGAGAAATTACACAAGAAGATGCAGTAGCTCACGCTGTGAACAAAGAGGTGATTGGGTCGATGTTGCGGGTGAAGTAATTTTTAGGGTGTAGCGTGTAGGGTGTAGTTCGTCATTGCGAGCTTCAGCGAAGCAATCCCTAGTAAATCCCCAAATCCCAATCCCTAAGATTGAATTTTAAATTATAAATTTTAAGTCAATTTTTAATTAAAACATTTAGTTTTTGATTAAAAACCCGTAAAGGTCTCGTGGAGACCCACGCGTTTCTTTACGAGATTTAAAATTAAAAATTTAGTTATTTTTAGAAATTAGATATTAGAAATTTTCGTTCATGTCCTTATTCTCCTACGAAGCCAAAGATCTCGAAGGCCGTGCCTTAAAAGGCATGGTTGATGCGGCATCGCATGCCGCTGCCGTGGAAATTTTAACCGACAAAGGCCTTACCCCAATTACAGTCGAAGAAAAAAAGGTGAGTCGTTTGCAATTTTTATTTGGCAATCAAATTTCGCGCATTAAGATCAAAGATATTGTAGTATTGTCGCGTCAGCTTTCGGTGATGGCTTCTGCCACTGTACCAATTGTGCAAGCACTTAGAATTTTAGAAAAACAAACCGCCAATCCTAAACTTAAAGTAATAATTTCCGAAATTGCCGATGAAGTAGAAGGTGGTGCCAAATTTTCCTCTACGCTGGCCAAATATCCCGATGTGTTTTCCGACTTTTATATCAATATGGTGGCGAGCGGTGAAACCTCAGGTAAGCTCGATGAAGTGCTGAATTATTTAGCAGATGAACAAGAAAAAAATTACGATATGATTAGTAAAATTCGCGGGGCGATGATTTATCCGGCTTTTATTTTGGGTGGGTTACTTTTAGTTGGCGCGGTGATGATGATTTTCGTGGTGCCGAAACTCACTTCAATTTTAGTGGAATCAGGCGTGGCCCTGCCACTTTCTACACGAATCCTAATTGGCTTTAGTAATTTTTTAAGAAATTTTTGGTGGTTATTTTTAATAATGCTGGTGGGCGGGGGAATTGGTTTTCGTTATGGTGTAAAAACTCCAAAAGGAAGGCACTTGTGGCATTTAATTCAGCTTAAAATTCCGGTGGTTGGCACAATTTATCAAAATATTTATTTAGTGCGCTTTACTCGTTCAATGTACACGCTAATTGTTGGTGGTGTGCCTTTAACTCGCAGTTTAGCCATCGTTTCCGATGTGGTGGGTAATGCTGTATTTAAACAAATTATTGATGAAACAATTAAAGAGGTAGAAGATGGCAATTCCATTGCCACTGTGTTTTCACAAACCAAAGTAATTCCTTCAATGGTATCACAAATGATGATTGTGGGTGAAAAAACTGGGCGACTCGAGGAAGTATTTAAACGTTTATCCGACTTTTATACTCGCGAAGCTAATAATTTAGTGGCCAATTTAGTAACCTTGCTTGAGCCAATGGTGATGCTTGTAATGGGTGTATCAGTGGGGTTTATGGTTTCGGCGATACTGTTGCCTATGTATAGGTTGTCCTCCGGCGCTTAGAGTAAAATCCTAAATCCTAAACCCTAAATTCTAAACAATATCAAATGACAGAAAATCAAAATTCAAAACAGTATAATTTAGAAGATAGGACACTTTGTTTTGCTAAAGAAATTGGTATTTATGTTAATAAATTGCCGTTTACAGTGCCTAATAAGGAATACGGTAAGCAGTTAGTGCGTTCCGCGAGTTCGGTAGGCGCAAATTATCTTGAAGCTAATGAAGCATTAAGCAAAAAAGATTTTTTAATGCGGATTAAAATTTCTCGTAAAGAAGCTAAAGAAACTCGCTTTTGGCTACAATTAACCGAGCCATTACCAGAAATGAATAGCGCTAGAGATAAATTTATTCAAGAAATTACTGAATTAATGAAGATTTTTGGAGCAATTATAGAAAAATCTAAACCTAATGTTTAATGTTTTATAATTTTGGATTTGTTTAGTATTTAGATATTAGAATTTAGGATTTAAATAAAACGCCATTGTGTACTTATTTGCCTAGTGTTATAATTATATCGTCAAATAGAATATTATAAATGAAAGGGGGTGAGACAATGAACATTCGTAAAGGCTTTACGTTGATAGAATTATTGGTGGTGATTGCCATCATAGGCGTCTTGTCCACCCTAGCGGTGGTGTCGTTTCAAGGGGCAAGAGGAAAGGCAAGAGATGCTCAACGTTTAAGTGCGGTAAAAGCTCTTCAACAAGGCTTGGAATTTTATTATAATGATAATGATAGTAGTTATCCTCTAGCGCATACCACTGCTATTAAATTATCTAATGATACTGCTAAGACGAATTGTCTTGACAGTAATGGATTTAAGGATGGAAGTACAACAACACCATGTGTGGATCCTATATATTTAAAGACCATAAATGATGATCCATCACCAGGAGTTTTGTGGTATTATCTGAGTAATGGAAGTGATACTATACCAGCAACTAAATATGCTATAGCTGTTAAGATGGAAGGCAATACTAATCCATATAAAGTGGGGTGGAATTGTATGCTTAATGATGGATCCTTAGGTGTAGTAACAGAAACTAATGATGTGCCAGCTTGTACAATACCATAATAATTTTTAAAACATTTAACCCTCTTCCGTCCACACGGGGGAGGGTTTTTGTTTTTATGGTATGATTAGTGATAGATTGGGTGTTAATGAGCAGTTGTCATTGCGAGTGAGTCATCAGACGAGCGACGATTTGTCCGCCGTAGCTTTAGCGAAGGTGGAAGCAATCTATCAAAATCACTAATAACTAATTCCTAATTTCTAAAAATTCCCAAGACCCAAATCCCAAAATTTAGACATTAGTCATTAGATATTTTTAGAAATTAGATATTAGACATTAGAAATTTATTTTTTAGAGATTGCCACGCCCTCGCTCTTTTCGCTCGGGCTCGCAATGACATAACACTCTTACTCTATGCTCTTACTAATCTTCATCTTCGGCCTCTGTCTCGGCAGTTTTTTAAACGTCCTCATTCTCCGCCTAAAAGACGACAAGTCAATTCTCGGTCGTTCGCAGTGTCCAAAGTGTTTAAGGCAACTTAAATGGTTTGAAAATATTCCACTACTTTCTTTTATTTTTTTACGCGCGAAATGTGCTTCGTGTAATCAACCAATCTCTTGGCAATATCCTTTAGTAGAATTTACGAGCGGGGTTTTGTGGGTTACATCCTACTTTGTCATTGCGAGCCAAGCGAAGCAATCCCTCGTTTTAGCAACAGAGATTGCCACGTCGTCCGCTTCGAGCGTCCTCCTCGCAATGACACAAAACGATTGGCTGGCTATGTTTACTTTTGGTGTATTCGTAACCATTTTACTCATTCTTTTTGTTTTTGACTTTCGTTGGTACATTTTACCTGATCAAATTACCATTCCTGCCATCGTTATCACCATAATTTTACAATTACTACTCGGCGTTTCCATTATTAATTTACTTATCGCAGGATTATCTGGTGCGGCTTGGTTTGGCGCGCAATATTTTGTATCAAAAGGTAAATGGGTGGGTGATGGTGATATTCGCCTTGGCGCTTTAATTGGTTTAATGCTTGGCACTTGGCAGTTACTTTTAACCACTTTTTTTATCGCTTATATTGGTGGCGCCATTATTGCCGTTATTTTATTGTTACTAGGCAAAGTAAAACGTGGGGCGAAACTGCCAATGGGAGCGTTTTTGACAACAGCAACGATAATTGGGCTGATGTATGGTAAAATAATATGGGAATGGTATATAGGATTAATATGGTGATTGAATCACTAATCACTAATTCCTAATATCTAAAAATCACCAAGATCCAAACCTCAATCCCAAAATTTAGTCATTAGACATTAGTCATTTTTAGAAATTAGAGATTAGTTATTAGACATTATATAAGTTAGTACATAATCATGTTTAGTTTAAATTGTCAAAAACATAGCGCTGGATTCACTTTGTTAGAGCTAACTATATCCATTGGCATTTTTATGATGATTGGCGGAATGGTAATGGTGAATTTTCGTGCTGGGCAATATTCTGATGAACTTCAAGCCGGTGCCAAAGCAGTGGAGAATGCCGTACGTGAAGCCCAAGCCGCGGCCATTGGCGGGCAGGAGGTGTGTGTTAATGCTGATAGCAGTAAATTCGCACCCTTAGGTGGATTTGGATTGAATATCGCGGCTGATAATACTGCACTGTGGTTTGGGGATTGTGATTATGGAACTGATTCTGATAATGATCCACCACGTAATTATGTATATAGTCCTGACCCTAATATTGATGTGATTGTGCAAAATATTGATTTGGGATCTAATATTAAGATAAATACAAAAACTCCAGCAGATGGCGATATAATGAATTTAGTTTTTAGTTCTGGCAGTGAGGTTGCTAAAATAAATGGTAGTAATCCAACCACAGTAAATCAGGTAGTAGTAACTTTAGAACACAAAAAAACAGCGAAGAGAAAAACAGTAGTAATTAATTTATTAAGCGGGCAAGTGTTTATTGAGTGATGATTTTTATTAGAACATTAAATCATTAGAACATAAAAACAAAATTGATAAAATGTTTCAGTGTTCTAGTGTTTTAATGAATATACTTCGGATTTAAAAACAACTAGTAGGTATTTTATTATGTATAATTCTAAGAACCATCCTTCCGGCCAAGGTCTTCTCGAGGCGACTCTCGCCATCGGCATTATTATGGTGGGTCTTGGGGCTCTTATGGCTATGACTTTGCAAAGTACCCAAGCCACTACAGTAAGTAGTCAGCAATTAGTGGGGCAGAATTTAGCGCGTGAGGCTATTGAAGTGGCGCGTAATATTCGGGATAGTAATTGGTTGGCGATTGGTAACAGCGCACCAACCGGTGTGACGTGGGATAAGGATTTAGTGCCAACTGGTAATAATCAAGCGGCAGTAATTGTTTTTTTACCGCCGGATGCTGGTGCTGCAACTTTTGAAATTAAATTTATTACCTTTGTTGGCGCTAACGCTTCATCACGAAAAGAGGAGGACATTGATGCTTTGGATGAACCAAAAATACATATGTATCGCGGTACAGTCGGTGAAGGTTATTTATGGCGACAGAGTGACGTAGGGTTGGGCGCAAATTATACAGATACTAATTTTCGTCGCATTTTAGCTCTTGATCCGGTTTGTCAGCCCGAGACGGGTGACGCTTATGTTAATGTCGCTAAAGCAGATTGTAATGGGACTGATACTAAAATCGGCATCCGAGCCGAAGCGCGCGTTTCCTGGCCTCGTAGCGGACTTTTGGGCGGTTCGGGTAGAAGTAGCGTGAGTATGGTGGAGTACTTATATAACTGGAAATAGTTTAACGAGTAAGTATTATTGTCATTCTGAGCCACAGTGAAGAATCTTTAAATTTTGAAAATTTCCAATGACCAAGTTCCAATTTCCAATAAATTTTCAATGATTTAAAATTTTCAAACATTGGAACTTTATTGGGATTTTGAACTTTGAACTTGGGATTTAAACAACTTAGATTATGCTTCATCTAAATCACAAAAAATATAGCACTGGATTTACTCTAATGGAAATCGTCATAGTTCTCGCTCTATTTGCTCTTGCCAGCATATTGATTGCCGGGATTTTTGTGAATATGCAAACTACTCAGCGGCGGGTACGGGATAATCAGGAATTAATTACCGATGCGCGTTATCTATTAGAAGTAATCGCGCGTGAAGTGCGCTCGGATTTTATTGATTATAGTGGATTAGTGAGTGGCAAATTATCATTAAAATCGGCCAGTGGAGTTGATATAGTAATAGAGCATAAAACAGGAGATGGTTGTACAGCACCTGCAAAATGTGTCGTTGATATTAGTCGTGATGGAAATGCCGCTCAATTGAATTCTAAAAATTTAGCAGTTGAACATTTGCAATTTTACGTTTCACCATTAACTGACCCGTTTCCCACAGGTACTCCCGGTGTAATCCAAACCACACCCGATCAACAACCAAGAGTCACAATTGTCCTAAAAGTTAGCAATGAGCCAAAAAAACCTCGTGCCGCTGAACGCAAGGCAATTTATTTACAAACCACTGTTTCGGCGAGAGCGTATGTTAGATAATTTAAAAATAAAAAATCAAAATGCAAAATGACAGATTAAAATTTAAAATAAATTATAACTTACTAATATCTAAAGAAAAATTACTACCCAATAATTTTTTCATTTTACATTGTCATTTTTATTTTTGATTTTTACATTTTGATTTATAAGATGTTCAAATTTTCAATTTTCAATTCCAATACTTTTTTTCCTCGCGGTAATGTACTTTTACTCGCCCTCCTTATGCTTGCCGGAGGTATGGTGGGCACTTTGGCTTTGACCTCAATTGTTACCAGCCAACTTCGCCAGTCGCGCGTGATTGATGCGGGTATGATTGCGCACTACGAAGCCGAATCGGCTTTGGAAGAAGGTTTGTATAGTGCTCGTAAATTAGAAGAGATTGATATTGCAAGCGCTCCAGATTGTTCAGCTAATGCAACAACTGGTGATTTGGGTTGTACTACAGTAAATTTTAGGCAGGAATTTGCGGGATCAGCGGATGTTTTGGTGTCATCTCTAAAAACCGACGAAACATTTGAATTAGATGTTAGTGAATCATCAATTATTGGTTTGACTTTAGAATGGTATCCAGCTCACGATTATAATTTTGGACCACAATTAGCTATTACTTATGTTAATAATGAAAATGGTGTACCAACAATAACTCGCCCGGTGAATGGAGTATCTGGAGCGCCATTCAATTGTGTTTCTAGTGACCCAGATACAATTTGTGAAAATCCATCATCCGCCTTAGACTTAGAAAATAATACCGAAAAAGTTCGTTTTCGTGCTCTATCTCCACAAAGTGTGGCAGCGTTAGATGGTGGTGATATAAAAAATTTAAAAATTAGACCAGTTTGTTTGGCGGGTGTTAGCCCATGTGTATTTAATAAGTATGTTAAATTAAAAACCCGTGGTAAAAAAGGTGATGTGGGTTATACTGTGCAAGTTAGCATACCTACTTCCGTACCAGCTTATGGTATTGCTGATTATGTATTATTCTCGGAGCAGGAAGTTAAGAAGTGAAGTTGGGGGGTAGCGTATAGGGGGTAGGGTGTAGTGGGTAGTAGTTTGCCCCGCGTAGCTGAAAGCGAAGTGGGGTCATTCCCGTGAATCCGCCATCCGCCAACTGGTCGGAGGCGGAGGGAATCCAGTGATAAATCGTTTTGAATCTAGAAGCTAGAATATAGAATCTAGATAAGTGCAGGACTAATTCTAAATCCTAGCTTCTATATTCTAAATTCGAGACACTTTGGTTAAAAAATTCATTATGAATAAAAGTGAGACCAAAATTCGTATCAAAAAACTACGCGATGAAATTAACCACCACCGCTATCTTTATCATGTGCTCGATAAGCCGGTTATTTCAGATTCGGCGCTTGATTCTTTAAAGCACGAATTATACAAGCTTGAGCAAGAATATCCAGAATTTATCACACCTGATTCACCAACCCAACGCGTTGGGGGTGAACCTGCGCCTGATTTCAAAAAAGTAAAACACCTTCAACCAATTATCTCCATTGAAGATGCTTTTGATTTAGAAGAAATTACCGATTGGCAAACGCGTAATGAAAAATTATTAGGCGAATCAGTTAAAGGTTATTTTGGTGAATTAAAAATGGATGGACTATCAATGGTTTTAACTTATGAGGATGGTTACTTAGTACGTGCCGCTACACGTGGCGATGGCGAGTGGGGCGAAGATGTTACTAGCAACGTGCGTACTATGGAAAGTGTGCCACTGGTTTTAGAAAAAATGGATAAAAAATTGCCGTCTCGTTTAGATATTCGCGGCGAAGTGGTAATTACTAAAAAAGAATGGGAACGAATTAACGAAGTGCAAGACAAAAATAATCTACCTGCCTTTGCTAATCCACGTAATTTGGCGGCTGGTACCATTCGTCAACTTGACCCTAAAATTACTGCCGGGAGATATTTAGAATTTTACGCCTTTGAATTGATGACTGATTTAGGACAAACGACACACGCTGAGGTTCATGAGTTATTAAATAAGCTCGGGTTTAAAACTAATCCACATTGCAAAACGCTTCCAGATTTATCATCTATTTCTAAATATTTAAAGCAATGGGAAAATGGTCGTGCAAAATTGCCTTATCAAACCGATGGTGTGGTTTTGGTGGTGAATGATATTTTACAAGAGAAAAAATTAGGTAGTGTGGGAAAATCAGATAGATGGATGCTCGCATATAAATTTCCAGCGGAGCAAGGCACCACAAAAGTTCAAGATATTATTATTCAAGTGGGGCGTACTGGTGTGCTTACACCAGTGGCAGTTCTTGCGCCAGTAAAACTTGCGGGCTCTGTGGTATCGCGCGCTACTTTGCACAATGAAGATGAAATTAAACGACTTGATATTAGAATTGGTGATACGGTGATTGTTGAAAAAGCTGGTGATATTATTCCTGATGTGGTGCAAGTATTGCCTAAATTGCGAACAGGGAAAGAAAAAATTTGGCAAATGCCTAAAAGTTGTCCAGTTTGTAATTCGCCAACCAAAAGAAAAGAAGATTTCGTTGCGTGGTATTGCAGTAATAAAAATTGCCCAAGTGTACGGCGCGAAGGTTTGTATCATTTTGTATCGCGCACGGCTTTTAATATTGAAGGTTTAGGCCCACAAATTATTGATCAACTAATGGATGCTGGCACAATTCATGATGCGGCAGATTTATTTATTATTAAGCCAGTTGATTTGGTAGGCTTAGAAAGATTTGCCGAAGTATCGTCGGTAAAATTAGTTGAGGCAATAAATAAAGCGCGTACTATTTCTTTAGATAAATTTATTTATGCTTTGGGAATCAGGCATGTGGGTGAGCAAACCGCACGGGCGGTAGCAGAAAAATTTGGAAGTTTAGCCAATTTTATGAAGGTGGAATTTTCTGAATTTGAGAAAATTTCCGATGTTGGGCCGGTGGTGGCGCAAAGTTTATTTGAATTTGTAAATAATAAAAAAAGTCAGCAGTTAGTTGAACGTTTACTTAAAAATGGCGTGCGAGTTGCTGATGCTAAAAAACAAGCAGGTGGATTAGTTGGTAAAACTTTTGTGCTCACTGGCACATTATTAAATTTAACGCGTGATGAAGCGAAACAAAAAATTATAGCGCGTGGAGGCCGTGTATCAGAGAGTGTAAGTTCAAAAACTGATTATGTAGTGGCGGGAGCAGAGGCGGGGAGTAAATTGGAGAAGGCGAAGAAGTTGGGAGTAGAGATTGTTAACGAAGAGGAGTTTGGGAAATTAGTAAGAGGTTAGGTTAAGATAAGTGTGTCATTCCCGTGAATCCGCCATCCGTCAACTGGTCGGAGGCGGAGGGAATCCAGAGACAAGTTGTTTCGAACCTAGAAGCTAGAATATAGAATCTAGATAAGTGCAGTCCAAATTATAACTTCTAACTTTTATATTCTAAATTCTGGACACTTTGGATTTCATTTTTTCACTTTTTACGCTACAATATCTCTATGTCAGTTGAACAAATTAATGTGGAAAAACTCGCTCATTTAGCGCGGTTAGAGCTAAATACAAAGGAAAAAAGTACTCTGACGGATGACCTGCAGAGTATTTTGCAGTATGTGGCGCGGGTGCAGGAAGTTAAGGTTAAAGGTAAGTCACAAGCGGCAGGAGTAAATTATGAGCAAACCACGCGGGCCGATGAAGTAAAAACATGGGGCGAGGGTAGTGAATTAGTTAAACAAGCACCCGAGAATGAAAATAATATGGTAGTAGTGCCGGGGGTGTTTGGGGAGTAGTTAAGTAAGAGTAAGAGCTTAGAGCTGTGCCCCGTACTGTTTCCACTGAAGTGGAATCTAGTACGTGGGTAAGAGTGGCTTGCCCCGCGTAGTTTTAACGAAGTGGGGTCATTCCCGCGGAGGCGGGAATCCAGGAACAAAAAATCCTAAATAAATCTAAAATCTTAAATTCAAAATTTTTAAACATTTAGTTATTTGGATTTGATTTGACATTTAGATTTTGAAATTTGAAATTAAATACTATGTCTTTAACCCAATACAATTTATCTGAATTAAGTCAGAAGATACAATCTCAAGAACTTACAGCCCGCGAAGTCGTGGCCGATTATTTAAAAAAATCAACGGCTGATTTTACGTCTAAAAAATCTTTAGGAGTTTATTTAACTTTGGCCTCAGAGCAAGCATTAGCTCGGGCCTCCGAAATTGATAAAAAAATTACTGCAGGCGAAAATGCGGGAGAACTCGCCGGCGTGCCAATTGCAGTAAAAGATATAATTGTAACTCGCGGTATAAACACCACTGCTGGTTCTAAAATTTTAAAAAATTATGTACCGCCCTATTCGGCTACAGTAGTGGAAAAATTAGAAAGTGTCGGCGCGATTGTAATTGGTAAAACTAATTGCGACGAATTTGCCATGGGTGCTTCAGGTGAGAATTCGGGGTTTCATCCCACTCATAATCCGTGGGATGTGCTCCGCGTACCCGGTGGTTCATCAAGTGGTAGTGCCGCGGCGGTAGCGGCAGGGTTTGCCCCAGCGGCGCTCGGCACTGATACTGGTGGCTCAATTCGTCAGCCCGCAGCTTTTTGCGGTGTAGTTGGTTTTAAACCAACTTATGGCCGCGTGTCGCGTTTTGGATTGATGGCCATGACGTCGTCGCTTGATCAAGCTGGGCCCTTTGCGCGTACAGTAGCTGATGCATCATTGTTACTTAAAATTATGTCAGGTGTCGATAAGCGCGATGCTACTAGCGTTAACACTTCCGTGCCTGATTATCCAGCTTTATTAAATAAAGATATTAAAAAAATAAAAATCGGTGTGCCTAAAGAATTTTTTGGCGAAGGTCTTGTGCCTGAGGTAAAAAAAGTGGTTGAAGAGGCGATTGATAAATTAGCCGAACTTGGCGCAGAAATTATACCAGTTAGTTTACCGAGTATGCCTTATGCCCTCGCCGCTTATTATATTTTATGTCCAGCCGAAGTAAGTACAAATTTAGCGCGCTTTGATGGTTTGAAGTATGGAGAAAGTTTAAGAGATAAAGATTTATTTACTACTTTAGCTAAAACGCGCGGGGAATTATTTGGTCGCGAAGTAAAGCGTCGCATAATGCTGGGTACCTTTGTTTTATCGGCTGGTTATTATGATGCTTATTATAAATCAGCCCTCGCCGCACGTGAAGCAATTAAGAGTGATTTTAATCGTGTATTTAAAGAAGTAGATATACTAGCTACGCCAACTACACCAACTACGGCTTTTGAGCTGGGGAGTAAAAATCAAGATCCGCTCGCTATGTATTTGGCTGATGTTTATACTGTGCCCGTAAATATCGCAGGGTTACCAGCTATTTCCGTGCCATGTGGATTATCAGCCGGACTCCCAGTTGGTTTACAGTTGATTGGTAATATGTGGCAGGAAGAGAAGATTTTGCAAATGGCGTATAATTATGAACAAGCAACGGAGTGGAGTAAATTAAGGCCAAAAATAAAATCTTAAATCTTATTCATTGGAAAACTAGAACATTTAAACATTAGAACATTTTAATAAAAAACTTTTTGTTCTTATGTTCTAGTGATTTAATGTTCTAGTGAAAATTATTACTCTTACTAAATAACCATGGAAACCATACTCGCTCTCATAGTTCAATACGGTTACCCCTTACTTTTTTTAGGTGTGGTGGTGGAAGGTGAAATTTTCCCACTGGCCGCGGGCTTTGCGGCTTCCTTGGGATTGCTCGAAATGTGGTTAGTAATTTTAATAACCTTTGTTGGTGCAGTGATTGGCGATATAATTTGGTTTTGGGTGGCGCGTAAGTGGGGTCGAGCTTGTTTACTACGTTGGGGCCGGGTTTTATGGATTACCCGTAAACGTTTAAGTTGGCTAGAAGAACATTTTGCTGAGAATGGTAAAAAAACTTTATTTGTTACTAAATTTATTTACAGTTTTGGTCACGCTTCTATAATTGTGGCGGGTATTGCGCAAATGAGTTGGCGTGAATTTCTTAAAGTAGATGTACCAGTCAGTTTGCTGTGGGCGATTTTATTTAGCTTGCTGGGTTATGTATTTGGCGCCAGTTTCTCGGTGCTGCAGCATGCATTACGCGATGTAACGCTCGCCGCTGGAATTGTTGTGGCAGTAATCGTTGGGCTTAATATTTATATTCGAAGAAAATTGAAGAAGAAAGTATAGATTTAAAATCCTAAATCCGAATATCTAAATCCTAAATAAATCCCAATGATTAAAAGCCAAAATTGAATTTTAAATTATAGATTTTAAATCAATTTTTAATGACTTAATTTTAAAACATTTAAATATTTATTAATTTAATCATTGAATAAAAATTTAAAATTAAAAATTTTAGTTATTTTTTAGAAATTAGATATTAGAGATTAGAAATTTTGAAAATTGCTTTATGTTTAAAACCAAAGACAACAACATAAATATTAGTAAGAATAAATCATGGTTCCATCATTGGTGGTTTTGGCTTATCATTCTCATCATTTTCTGGTTTGGTGTGCCAATATTATTTAATTGGTTGTGGCCGGGCCAAATTATGGGTACTGGCTTTACGGTGCGTCCGGGGCAAAGTGAAGTTAAAAATCAAGGATTGGTACAAGTGGAAACTACTGATGATCCTAGCTTAGGTCCAGCCGATGCTCCGGTAGTAATTGTAGAATTTAGTGATTTTGAATGTCCGTATTGTCGCGCGGCTGCGCCGATTATTCGCGCCGTGGTTAAAAATAATTATGAAGCAGTGCGTTTAATTTATCGCGATTATCCGGTAGTTGAAATTCATCCGCAATCTATTCCAGCCGCTCAAGCGGCAAATTGTGCTGCTGAGCAAAAAAAATTCTGGGAGTACCATGATTTATTATTTGTCAATCAAGAAAAATTAGGTGAACCACTTTATAACGAATTAGCCGTAAAATTAAAATTAGATATGGTTACTTTCGCGTCTTGCCTTAATAATAAAAGTGTTTTAATGGAAATGAAAGATGATTTAGAAGCAGGATTTAAGGCTGGTGTACGCGGTACGCCCACTTGGTTTGTGAATGGTCGTAAAATTGAAGGGGTGATAAGTAAAAATGATTGGCAAAAAATTATCCAAGCGGCGATAAAAGAGAAGTTTAGTAAGAGTAACAGTGGAGAGTAAGAGTTTTTTAAAAATCCGAAATTCGAATATCTAAATCCTAAATAAATTCCAAAAGTCGTGCGGCCTCGTCGTAGGGTTTGTACAGAGCGCAAGGCAAACGAGCGTCCGGTTCGGGCGTGCTGTGGTAGTTGTGCATAGCCCGAACCAGCTCGTTTGGCGAGCACTGTTCAAACCCGAAGACACAGGCCGCGATTCTTGGTTACTTCTATTAAAGAAGTAACAAAATAAATCATTAATTAAATTTTAGAAATTTTGTTATATTTATTTCCCATGTTATACTTAAAATACTTTATTTAACCATTTATTATTTTTTATTACATTATGTCTGAACTTTACAATAAGCCAAGTTTGTTTGCCGGTGCTTCACCAAAGTTTACATTTATTATGGGTTTGGTAACAGGTGTAGCGGCAGTGAGTTTAATTGGTTTTGTGCTCATCGCTACTTCGGCTACTCCAGGATTATTAGCTAAGTTAGGTAACAATCTAGCAGTTAATCCATCACCACAAGCGGGTGCGCCTAATGCGCCGGGCGGAGAGGTGCCTCCACCACCACTTGGAAAACAAGATGTTAAAGTAAAATCATCAGATTATATTCGGGGGAGCAAAAATGCGCCAGTTACTGTAATTACATATTCCGATTTAGAATGTCCATTTTGTAAAAGATTTCATCCTGGTGTGCTTAAGTTAATGAATGATTATAAAGGTAAGGTACGTTTAATTTATCGTCATTTTCCATTATCATTCCATGCTAATGCCCAAAAAGAGGCCGAAGCTTCGGAATGTGTAGGCAAGTTGGGTGGGGCTGACAAGTATTGGAGTTTTATTGATAAAATTTTTGAGCGCACTACCACCAATGGTACTGGTTTTGCTTTAGATAAACTTGGGCCACTAGCAAAAGAAGTAGGTGTGGATCAAGCCAAATTTCAGAAATGTTTAGATGATTCCGAATTTGCCGCCAAAGTGCAAACCGATTTGCAAGAAGGTGCGGGTTTTGGCGTGGGTGGTACACCAACTACATTTGTAAATGGTACACCGGTGGAAGGCGCCGTGCCGTTTGAGCAATTGAAAGCCGTGGTGGATCAAGAGTTAGCAAAATAATATAGAATTAAAATTAGTTTATTTGTTTTTTTGTCACTTCTCTAGGAGAAGTAACCAAGAGTCGCAACCTTTGTCTCCAAGTCAGGCAGTACTCGTCAAACTCGCTGGTCAGGCCTATGCACATCGACCACAAACACGGCCTGACCGGACGCTCGTTTAACTTCCCTGCCTACCGGCAGGCAGGCGCTCTGCACTGACTTTACGACGAGGTTGCACAACGGTTAATTTTTCATTTTGATTTTTTATGAATAAGAAAAATTTAATTATTGCTCTAGTTGTGATAGTAGTAGTTTTGGTTGGTTTGTGGCAATGGAGTCGGCAAGATGCACCTTCATACCCGGAAGTTAATTCGCCGCGGCCATTTTTAGGGTTAGCAGATTCTAAAGTGGTGGTAGAAGAATTTTCTGATTTCCAATGTCCAGCTTGTAAAGCGGCTCAACCAATAGTTAAGGATTTGATTGAAACTTTGGGTGGTCGTATAAAATTTAGTTATCGCCATTTCCCTTTACTTACTATTCACACGCAGGCCTTCCGCGCCGCGCTCGCTTCCGAATGTGCTAATGATCAAGGTAAATTTTGGGAATACCACGATATTTTATTTGAGAAACAGCCAGCATTTTCACCCGAGGATTTAAAGGCCTATGCTGGTCAGCTTGGACTTAAAACGGATGATTTTGCGGCTTGTCTTGATTCCCGCGCTAAAAATAAAGTGGTGCGTGAGGAAATGAAAGAAGGTGACAAAAGAAATGTAAACGGCACCCCAACTTTTTTCTTGAATGGTGAGAAAGTAGAGGATTGGAGTAAACTTAAGGAATTGATTCAGGCGAAGCTAGTCGGCGGTTAGGTGGTAGCATGTAGCTTGTAGTGGTTGTCATTGCGAGAAGCGAGTTAAACGAGCGACAAAGCAATCACTTAAAATCACTAATAACTAATTCCTAATATCTAATAATGACTAATGACTAAAATAAAAAAATTAGACATTCGTCCGCCAGCTGGCGGATTGGGATTTTTTAGAAATTAGATATTAGAGATTAGTCATTCTAAAATAATGTTTACCTTACTCCATAACACCATTCCTAGTGCCATCGCTGTAACCATCGGTCCCGTGCCAATTCGTTGGTACGGGATTATGTTAACCATCGCGGTTTTCGCGGGTTATTTTTTAGCGCGACATTATTTTGGTAAAGCGGGACACAACAAAGCCAAATTTGATAATTTATTTTTGCCGCTAGTGTTAATTGGTTTGCTGGGCGCGCGCCTCACTAATGTTTTTTTGTTTGAATGGTGGTACTTTAAAAATCACTTATCAGAAATTTTTAATATTTGGCAAGGCGGGTTAGCTTTCCACGGCGCAATTATTTTTGGTGGAGTTTATTTGTGGCAGTGGTGTAAAAAGCAAAGCATAAATTTTTTATCACTCCTTGATATTTTAGCGCCAGCACTCACAGTGGGACAGGCGATTGGTCGATTTGGGAATTATTTTAATCAAGAGCTTTTTGGGTTGCCCACTAATTTGCCGTGGGGAATTCCGATTGCGGAAGATCTCCGCCCCAGCCAATTTAGCATTCAAGAATATTTTCACCCTACATTTTTATACGAATCAATTGGATTAATAATTTTAACTATTATTTTATTATTACTCGGGCGGCGCACCAAACCAGCTGGTTCAATTTTTGCTTATTATTTAATTGGTAGTGGGCTATTGCGCTTCGCTTTAGAGTTTATTCGAGTAGATGAACAGTTAATTGTTTGGGGTATTAGGATTGGATTACTTATTGGATTTATAACAATCTTAGTTGGTTTGTTTTTGTTATTATATAGAATATATAAGAGTAAAAATGTAAAAATAAAAATCCCTAATTAACTTAGGGATTTTTAGTTTTTCATTTGGCGGGCCCGGCCGGATTCGAACCGGTGATCTTCTCCGTGACCCCGTAGAAGACAAGCGTGTCTCTACGGGGCACAGCAGTGAGGTATTTGATTATTTGGCGGGCCCGGCCGGATTCGAACCGGTGATCTTCTCCGTGACAGGGAGACGTGTTAACCGGGCTACACCACGGGCCCAGCAAATAATCAAATTAATTTTGTTTAGGGCTACTGCGCCCCGTAGACCAAAAGGTTCTTCGGGGCACCACGGGCCCAGCAAAGGAAAAACAGACGCTTTATTAATATAGCAGAAACAATATTTATTTCAAGGGGTATATTAAAAATCCTAAATCCGAAACCCAAACTTCTAAATAAATCAAAAATCCCAATTCCCAAAAGTCGTGTGGCCTCGTCGTAGGGTTTGTACAGAGCGCAAGGCAAACGAGCGTCCGGTTCGGGCGTGCTGTGGTAGTTGTGCACCCGCCTGCCGAAGCTGTTTCCCCAAGTTAACGTACGATGATTAGTATACTTTAGTTAACTATTAGAAATACTAAAACTAAGTTGGGCTAGCGGCGGGCAGGTAGCCCGAACCAGCTCGTTTGGCGAGCACTGTTCAAACCCGTAGACAAAGGCCGCGATTCTTGGTTACTTCTACTAAAGAAGTAACAAAATCGGTTTGACAACTTTCGAAATTTCCTGTATAATAGATATATAAATAATAAAACAAATACAAAAATTTATGCGGCCGGGATTTCAATCCAATTTTCAAGCTAATTCTAAGAAGCGCGTAGGCGCTGGTTCTAACTATGTTTGTACATGGCGCAAACCAACCAGTACTAACCTTTGGCCGAGAGTTTGGCAGCAAATTCGTCGCGGCGCACTTTGGATTTTATTTGATGAAACTTTTACTTCCACCCACCACTAAGGTGTGGTGTTTTTATTTTAAGCCGTAACACACGGCTTAGTTTTGTTTTATGTCATCAGAAAGCGCATTATCATCGATGGATAATAGCAGACAACAAGTAGGCGTAGATACTCAAGGAGTAGATGTTTTTAGTATTACGGATGGGAAAAAAGTTACAATAGATCATGAGTCTCAACGAATTAGAAATACTCCTGATTATGCTAAATATCGAGAGGACTTGGATGAAATTTTTGACTATTGGAAAAATGATCCAGATGGTAGAGTAAGTTTGTTTTCGACGTTCAATAAAAAAACAAATGTAGACGAAGAATTATTATCTTTAGCGGCTACGTACTTTGGTGAAGACAAAGAAGTGTTAAAGGCAGTAGAAGAAGATGAAGTAGAGCCGAGACAGTCGAGTCAGTTTCATAGTTATTTAGATGGAATCAAAAGAGTCATTTCTAAATTAGACAAGCCCAAATTTGTTTTGGAATTAATTCTTGGTAGTAATTATAAATACATTGAGGACGAAGGTGAACCAGAAGAAAAGGAAGTGCACATGTTTGTTGATGCTAAAAATAAGGGCAGTATTATAGAACTGGCCATAGCGGATTATTTAACAGGTGTGAATTACAGCCCTGTGTCAGAGGTAGAAAGTGATAATGGTAAAATTATACCTGAACCAGTAGTGTCAAATTCAGATGATACAACTAAAACTGTAACAAATGAGCAGGTTGACGCTGTCACTTCAACAGTAAAGTCAGATAAAGTTGAAGTAAAAAGCTCTGGAGCTGATAGTAGCCCATTTAAAGCACCCACCCGCGAAGAAATTTTACAAAATAAACCAAGTGAATTAAAAGATCCCTCAAAGGTAGTTAAAAAAGTCGATGATGATAAGGATAAGGGTAGTAAAGAAAATAAAAAAACAGAGCCGGCTAAAAACGAGAAAAAAGGTGGAGACGGTGGTGATGGAAAAGAAAATGAAAAATCTCGACTCAAAGAAGAGATTCAATGGTTTTTGCGTCAGGAAAATCTGAAGGGTTTAACCGTTGAACAAATTGAATGGCAGTTTCTAGAGGGAAATTTGTCTTCGTATTATAAAGATAAGGATTATTTAAATTCATTGATGGTTCATAGAAATGTTTGGCGAACTGAAGTGGAATCATTTATTGAAACCATTAAACAAGATAAGTATTTCTCGGCTAAAAAGTTGATAGAAGAATCAGCTGCCTTTTTGGCGCCGTATTCAACTGAAAAACATCAAGCGGGAGAGTGGATCGTATACGATAAAATAAAATATGATTATGATTTATTACCAAAAGAAGTGGTGGATGAAAAAGAAGTAGCGGAAGGAAAAAAGGGCCAAAAAGATTTTCAAATAAAAGCTTTAGAGCAGATTTTTAGTAAAATAGTTTATAGTGGCAAATGGAAAAAAGGTAGTCAGGATCAGCCGGAGTTGAAAGGTTCCGAGTTAGATAAAGATTTAGATGTGCGCTTATGTTTGTGGTTATTGGAGCGGGCTGGTTTTAGCACAAACTCAAAAGCTGTTGATGTACCAGAAAGTCTAGTGGATGGCGCAACTTTTGATGCTGGTAGCAGAAGTGGTTTAAGTATTGATAAAAGTTTTGATTGGAAGTTAGAAGATGGTCAGGCAAAACGCGGAAAAAAACAGTTAGGCGCGATTTTTGATAATCACCAACCACAAAATGGTTTGCATACTTCGGCAGCATATCAGCTTAATTTTTTCTTACGTGCAGCCGAAGAAATGGGATTATTTGATAACGAAGATAATGATCATACAAAAAAGAATCAAAGCGAATACATTAAATTAGATAGAAAAGTAGTTGATATGATGGTAAATATGTCGATTGATGAAGACAATGGTCGATTAGTAAAAGACATTAAGCAGTTTAACGAGAGTGACAAAAATCTACGTGGTTTAGTTGGTAGAATTAAAACCTCTAAATTTGATGATTTACATGATTTTATTATTACTGTATTACAATCTGATAGGAATAAAAGTTTGATAGAAAGAGATAATACTAAGAAAGTATATAACAATATATTGGATTATCCATTATCTGATAAATGGTTAGAAAAATTTAATTTAATCTGGCCAGATACAAAAAATAAAGGTAAATACACTGGTTGGGCATATCAACAAAAAGGCAATATCGAGCAGACTCACCGGATATTTATGGTTGAGGGCAGTAAAGATAAATTAAAGAGTGATGAAGAGTTAGAAAAAGAAGGTTGGTTAGTAAGATTTTCTGATAAGAGTGGTAAAGATTTGCGCTTTGTAGTAAATATTCCTGGATTTGAGGGAGATTTTTATGGCGGCCACGTAGCGGCTCGAGCGCTTGGTTTTGATGGTATGATAAAATATACTCCAGAAAAGGCAAGTTTTTTAATTAATGTTTTAAAACCCGAATTATCGCTTAATAAAATTGCCGGAGATATTAAACAAGGTCAAATGGTTCGTGATACATTAGATATTAAACCTCCTAATGCTCAGGAGCTTAAGACAACATTACGTGAGATGTTAAATACATTATCACCCGGTTTGGCTGATAAGGCGCAAGGTAAGCTCAAAGAGTATTTATTATTAGAAGACAAGGTGGAAAATGATTGGCAACAAGTAGATAAAGAATTTGTAAAACAAGAGTTAAAAACTTGGTACGATAAATTACCAGCCAATAAAAAGCCAACTGATTTAGAGAGTCAGAATCAGGAATTTGAATGGCTTTTGGAATATAAATTAGTTAGCTTGAAAAGTAAGTTGTATAATGAATATATGGAATTATATAAAAAAATTAAGGATCTAAAATCTAAAGTTAAATAATATGGATAAAGCTAATGAGTTGTTTGACAATTATTTAAACCAAGTATTAGATAAATCCTCTGGTGGTGTTTTGTCTTCCGAGCAAATTACGGCTTTAAGGCAGGAGTTAAGTGGTGTACTAGAAGAAAAATTATATTTAACTTCACTCAATGCTTTAAATGAGGCAGATACTGCTGCTTATGCGGAATTTATACAAACGGCCGATGATGTTTCGCTTCCCGCACAAATAGAATTTTTTAGTAAACATATTCCCGAGTATCAAACATTTTTAAAACAGGTTTTAGATGGGGCAGTGGAGGAGTTTGTGAAGTTGAGCGTGTCAAAATAACATTAGATCGCTAAATCATTAAAACAAAAAATTGATTTAATGTTCTAATGTTTAAGTGTTCTAATGAAAGTTGTTAAACATATGACTGACGAAGAAAAAATAAAAAAAATTGAAAGTATTTACGCTGATTTTGAACGTAAGTTAGCGCGTCATCGTACACACGTACAGCAGGTAGTGCATAGTACTTTACAGCAAATTGATAAAGAAAAAGCCAACACCATTTTAGAATCATTTAAACAAAGCAAATAAATTTGAGCATGTAGTTTATTGTAGGTGTCATTCCCGCGTAGGCGGGAATCCAGAAACAAATTACCTTGAATTGGTATTAAAAAATTATTAATATATTTTATAGATCCCTGATCAGGTCGGGGATGACAGTAAATTTTTATGTCTGAAACCCCCAAACCATCACCAACTGAAAATCAAACTAAGGTTGAGCTTAAATCTCATCCAGAACTTCGCCGCGATGTGTTAAAAGAAAAAGGTGTGGGAGTCTCGAAATTACTTGATAGTATTTATGATAAGGTGAAAGGTGGGTTAACTGGATTTAAGGATTTGATGACTGAATATACAAGCTTACTTGAAAAAGATAAAGCAGATACTTCTGTTACTCAACAAACAGCTATTGACGAAGCTGAAACGGAAATTAAGAGAGTGCAGCGGCAAGTGGAAGAAGATAAAAAGGAATTGCAATATAAATTAGCAGAAATTGCTGAAGTGAGGGATAACTTCAATAAAGTTGTTTGGAGGGAAGAGTTAAGACGTGACCCGATATTGAATGACGAATATGGTGTTAAATTTAGTCGAATTTTAAGCGCTGACGAAGAAAAAGTTATTGATCAAGTTTTAGACGATCAGAGATTAGAAATTGGAAAAAAGGCCGAAACAACTAGTAGGTTTAAAAAAATTCCGATTAATGAAAATGCGGAACGTAGTGATTATGTTGCTAATTATATTGCCAATGGTTTGTTGCGTCCAGAATATATAGAAGAAAGAAAGAGAGTTTATAAAAAGAAAGGACTGCCAGTTGAAGGTGTAAAAGTTGAGCCAGTTGTTGATCCTGTACCACAAATTATAGCCGAACCCGCAGCACCAGATGTCGTTATTACGCCAGTTGAACCAGAGGTTATTTTAAATACCGAATCTGTTGCGCCAGTAGTTAATCCAACTGGCCCTGAAGTCGTGTCAGTTATTCCGACTGCTGAAGTAGAGCCGGTTGTTTTGTCAGAGGGGGAAGAAACAAAAAAAGTGAATGAATATTTAGAAAAGATTAATAGAGGTGGAATTTTAACTCCTGAAGAGCAAATATACTTAAATGAATTTACAAGAAAGCAGGAAGAAAGAGATCAAGCTGGTCGCGCACCAATTATTTCCACCGAAACTCCACCAGCTACCACAGAAGCCACTCCAAAAAAATGGGGTAAGGTTGAGGTGGCTAAATTAATGAATGAATTGAAGTTAAAAGATTTACCAGAATTAAAATATGATTGGCAAGTTAAATCTAATCAAGTGGAGGTGTTAGATGATAATGGTAGTGTCAAGCGTGATAAAAAAGGTAATGCCATCACTGAATCATTTAACGAATTTACAGTAAATCTTAAATCTGAAAGTAAGGATGAACTTGCTAACTTGTTAGATAAAAAAAATATACCAGAAGAAATAAAGAGTGATATTCTAAAAAATTTAATACAGACGATTGAAGATAGAATGTCTAAAAGTTTAGATGGGCAAGCTAAATTAGAAGAAGCCAAATCATTAAAATATCACAAGAAGCAAATTGGTTTGCAGTTCGGATTGCAATTAGCATTGAGTGGTGGGATTGCTATGACACGTTGGCTATCTGGCGTCGCGGAAGCGGCTAGTCATGCTATTGGCAATGTAGCGCGAGTCGGTGGTTTTAGTGTTATGGGCGCAGGTGCTGGTGGCGGTCGGTTTTTGATTAACCGTGGATTGATGCCAGAATTAAATAGTTTAATATTAGGTAAAGAGAATGAATCATCTTTGCATAAAGCGGGTGTAGAAGTGGTGAATAAATTTTTTACCACTGATACAGTTAAAACTTTAGGTAAACAGGTTTTGAGTGAATTATTGGCTGAAAAATTAAAAGGTCATGTGGCTTTAACGTCAGAAACTAATATTGATACTATAAAAAGTTTATTAAAAGAGCATTGTGGATCGGCTTTTGAAAATGAAGCTCAAATAGAATCTTTTAGTCGGGAACTGGCTGCCATTGAACAGATTAAACAAGGTAATCAAAAACAGTTGGCTAAGTACATGGAGAGGTTGAAATTAAACGGTTTTTTAAATAGCGCTACTAAATCAGCTATCGCTGGTGGTACCATGGCCGCAGTAATGGCTTGGGTGCCTGGGTTAGGACAAGTTTGGGGTGGCGCCTTTGGTGCATTCACAATGGGTGGGCAAATTAAATCAGCTTTGCGGCGCATGGGTATTGAAGAGCGTTATCAAATAATGCGTGAACAGATTTTAGGATTAGAGCAGAATAGAAGTGTAACCAAAAAGATTTTAAAAAAAGTAAGTTTTGGTTGGGGTGAAAAAAAGATTGCTGGTGCTGGTAATATTATGACTGAGGTTAATGGTCAAAAACGGGCCAACGAGGTGATGGCTTATTTAGTTAGCGGTTTATTGGTGAATGATCCATTGCTTCAAGCACGCGCTGAAAGTTTAATTCAGCAAGCGGCCGAGCAGGGTATTATGCCTGAGCAAGCGGTGGTTGAAGCTAGAGTAAAAGCTTTAGAAAAAAAGTTAAAAATAGAACGTGCTACTGAAAATGTGGCTTATGCCGTAGGTACAGCAGTTGGCGCGGCAACAAGTTGGGCGGCCATGGCGGCTAGTGAATTATTTAAAGGTGGGTCTGGCAGTAAGGTAGTAGTAGAAGCTGGCACTAGTAAGGGTTCACAAAATGCAGGTGAATTAAATACCGAAACTCATAATATAAATAAAGGGCCAGGAGTTCAAGCTGAACATCCGCCAATCGCCATCAAAATTGAAGGAAATATTGATACCGTGAGTGAAGCTGTTGATAAAGCTTTGCATGGCGCACCAACTACTACTCAAGATAATTTTGTTCACAAAGAATTAGGTGATGATGTTGCTATTACTGATTCTAATCGTCACGGTTTGGTTGTTCAAGCAGTGCGTGAATTTAGTATCCGTAATATAAAAATGGGCGATGGTAATGACTTACTAAATCGTATTCATAATGGCGATACCGTGTTGCTTAAAAGTGATGGTGCAGTAGAAGTTAAAGGTACTTCTGGCATTAATCCAGAAGCTGTGGCCGAAAGTACTCTTCGTAAATCAGCGGCTGAACTTCACACTGAAACACAAACTGTTGAGGTAGAAAATAATCCACTTAAAAATGCAATTTGGCAAGAAGGATTAGTAGATGGTAAGTCAGTTAAATTTACCGAGTTACCATTTGATTATAAAACTCACGATTTAAATGCTTATGCGCAAACCGATTCAGATACTTGGAATGAAGCGCGAAATTTACCTGATACAATTGAACTTCACGATCGCGCCGGTAACGTAATTGATTATTGTCCGGTAGACCCTAGTGATACACGTAGTTTGAGCGAAGTATTGGCGGAAGCTAATAAGAGTTTTGGTACAGTTGATTCTCGTCTTCACGAAATTACCGAGGCCATGCCAAAATCTGGTTATTTTATGTCGGCCGGATCTAGGACTGAAATTGCTAGTTGGGCAAAAGTAGATATTCATAGTGGCGCACCGCTTTCCGAAACACAAATACATGATTTAAATCATTTAGATAATATTGTTGGTAATCACGCCACTGAATATTTAGGTAATTCAGCTTTTAAGTCGTTCTTAAGTTCTAATTTTGAAAATTTAAATGCTTCACGCGCTTGGGCTGATTTTCAAGCGGTAAAGTCATTACACGGTCAAGGGTTTGGGAATGTGGATATAAAAAGTGTTGATTTTATAAACAAAACTGCGGGCTGGGTGCGGATTGGCGAAAATAATTCCGGTAGTGGTTTTATGGCGCAAGTGGAAAATGGTGCGCTTCATACTTCATTGAAATCACCACTCACCGGCTCATCGATTGAAGTTTCCTTACCCAAAGATAAGGTGTTTAATTTTGAGATGGTGAACCGAGGCGTGAATCAAGCGATTGAGCAACAATCAGCGGAAATGAATGTAAAAAGTAATTTAGAAAGTATGGTAGGAAGCTCAGAGGCGAATGAAATTTTGAAATTACCAGCTGGTTCAAATATAGAGCAGGAAATTTTGGATATTGCTAAAAATAAAGTTTTGTTTGTCACTGTGTCCGATGGCAACGGCCCTGAAGCAGTGAAATATTTAAATGGTTTAACTGATTTAACTAAAGGTGAGGGAACGCTTGCAGAACAATTAAGCAAAGCGGTGGTGCAAGGCAGGGTAGCGAGTGCAGTAGAATCAGTCAAATCAACTCCCGAGGTTGTTTATAAATCAACTGGAGATTTTAAAACTGAAGCTGGGTTTAAATCTGGAGTGGTAGTACCGCAAGACGAAATAAACCCAAGTCGCCAAAATCCAGAAGAAGTGATAAAGCAAGCCCAAGTTGATATTGATAAACAAACTATAAATGCTATGAAAGGTGAGGGTAAATATGCGTATGAGCCAAAGCCAGTAGAATTAAAATCTCAAACGCATCAAGATATAATAAGGGAAGAAGTTAAGCAAGATGTTAATTTAGCTGAGCAGGCTGGGGCTGGGGGCACAGCTGATGTTGCTGAACACGCCAGTGATGTATTTAACGAGCTAGATAATACTCAAGCCGCTTATGAGGCGCTTCACGATACTTCACTTTCCGCAGCTGATAAATTCGCTGTCTTGATGTCGCTTAAATTAACTGATGGCGGTCGGCCGTATATGTTTGAAGGTGGCACTGAAGGTATTAGCTTAAAAGATGGTAAATATTTGT
This sequence comes from uncultured Gammaproteobacteria bacterium, assembly GCA_964348825.1. GTDB lineage: Bacteria > Patescibacteriota > Patescibacteriia > Veblenbacterales > UBA10138 > JBBTZY01. Next base: position 139,426 of record CAYGDX010000001.1, read on the forward strand.
ATTATGATCATGGCACAGCCCATGAATTAACACCGGATAATATAAATAAAATTGCTAGTGGCGAAATAGAACAAACTACTCAGGTTGATGCTGAAAAAACTTCAGTGGTTGAACAAGTAGAAACACCAATAGATAATGTTTCTACAGAGTTGAAAGATATTTTAGGGGATCACCTAAAAGGTATTACACCTGATAACGTGTCTGATTATTCGGCCTTCTTTAATGGTTCGGCTGATCAAGCTAAATTAGCTTTTGATCATTTAGGTGAAGTAATTCGTGGTGGTGGTGATATAAAGAGTCAGGTACTTGCTTCACCAGAATTAACTTCTGCCACTAAAATAATTTTACAAGTGGAAGGTGGTGCCTTGGGTAATCCAGCAGCTAAAGAATTGTATAAAGATTTGTTTAGTAATAAATAATTTTCTATTATGCTCGAGCGAGGAATGTCACCCGAAGATATTAATTTTACTGCACCAGCGGAAGAACAACCAAATAATTCAGATAAAAAATTTTCTCGTCGTGATTTTACTAAATTGTTAGGTTTGGGTTTGGCAGGGCTAGTAGCGGAAAAAGCTTTAAGTCCGCTAGCGCGTGCCGCGGAAATGGTATCTAGCGAAAGTAGTGGAGCAGAAGTTGAAGCTGAAATGTTGACGCCGGTAGAACAGCGTGAAGTAGAAAGTAAAGTGCAATCTGAAATAAATAAAGCTCGCGAACTGATTCTTAACCAAGATTACAGTTCTTTTTTGGGTAATAAATTTTTAGTGGCGGCTTTGTATTATTCAGATAATTTTATGAATAATGAGTTAACGTCAGAAAAAATTAAAAATGATCCACCACGTCAAATAATTGCCGGCCTCAAAACATATATTACACCAGATGTAAAAAAGCAATATGTAGCCATGCTTAAATTATGGTCACGTAATATAGAATTTAAAGATCCTGTTAAACCACTCGAGCGAATGGATTTTGGACGTGGTACCAATCATAGCGATGCGGTGGATTTATTTATTGCTGAAGGGTCAGATATAAAATCAGTTTATAGTGGCATAGTAGTACACGCCGAAGGTGGTTTTAGGTCGCGTGATCCTTTGTCAGTTAGTTCTCGCAAAGGTGGTAATACGGCAATAGTTTTTAATGCCGAGAAGAATGAATTTTATCGTTATTGTCATATGGAAAAAGTATTAGTGGAGCCGGGTGAAAGAATAAAGGCGGGAGCTTTGGTGGGTAAAGTTGGACACACAGGTTTGAATGCGGGTAAACGTGGGCATGGTGAACATTTGCATTTTGAAATAAATAAATTTGATCCTAGAGATGGTTCAACTATTGCCTTGCCCGCTCCCGAAATAAAAACTCGTTTACGAGCGATTGAATAAAATCCTCCGCCTCTCGATTTGACTCGAGGCACCTCCTTTAAAAAAGGAGGAATAAAAAAAACAAGCCAATCTGAAGTTTTGAAGTTCAGAATTGGCTTGAATATTACAGTTGTGGAATTCCCAATTTATTGGGATTTTTTACAACCTTTATACCGGCAATGTTCTCCGGTACATTCTTTTTGGTGTCGCTCAGAGGCAGCGGCACAAATTTTCTCATATGCGGTACGTTGTACCTCATTGAAATCGTCTGTGTCCACTTCATCTGAAAATGCTTCAGATGCTACAACAATCTCCAAATTGCTAATTCGGTCACTGTTGCCATCAGTCTTGTTGTTAAGACCGATAATTACATCTTCGGCGTTGCTTAATCTGATTGCGTGTTTGTCAACGCGTTCGGTTAAGCTTGCCAAGTCGGTGGCATATTCGTCGGAAAGTGATAACCCTTCGTTGACGAGCGAGTCAATTCTCGCTTGTAATTTAGCAAATACGCCGTTTTTGAATCCCGGCATATTGACCCAACGTTTGTCACCCATCTTCCTTAATGTATCTAACAGTTTGGCATAGGCCGCACTGTCAAGATTGATTGTGACGGACGGTGCTGTTGTTGGGGGGCAAGGGCTTGTACGTGCTCCAGTTCCGCCAGCTTTCAATGCGGCGAGTTCTTTTTCAAGAGCATCGAGGCGTTTTTCGAGTTTTTCGCGGTTGTGACGCATTGTGCCGAGAAATGCCGCGGTGGTGTCAGAATCAAGCGATGAATTGACAACGTGTGTGCCGTCTTTGCATAAAACCTGCGCGGACGTGGTATTGAAGTTGAAGATCATCGCGAAAGCGACGAGTAATGTAATGAATAATAAGTTTTTCAAAGTGTGTTCCTTTATAATAATTGATTTGGATTAAAATTTTGAATTAAAGTTATGATCAGTATAATAGAATTTAATTTTTGTTAATCTTCAGGTGGGCCGTCGGTATTGTGACCCTTGACTGGCGCTGGCTTTGGCTTCGGAGGATCGGGTTGTGGTACAACCTCTTCCTCTTCTTCATTCCCAACGTTTTCGTCAACGGGTTGATCAACTGTCGGCGCCGGTAACTGCTCGGGGAGATTATTAATTTGCTCTTGCAAGTCGTTGACTTGCTGTTGCAAAGCTTTATAGTCACTTTGCGATGCTTTACCCGTGCCGGAAAATCCACCAACGGAAATGATAGCAATTAATACGATAAAAAGAGCAGAGAATAAGATGACCCCGAGTCGTTGCCAGAAGACTGGTTTTGCAGCTAATTTAGCAGCGTCTTCTGCTGACTTTTCTGCAAGTTTTTTCCACCCTTCTGCATCATCTGCGCTTTGCTTTGCAGCACCTGCAGAATTTGCTGATTCGCCAGCAGAAGTGTACGCATTGTTTGCGTGCGTTTCTGCGTCACCTGCGAGTTTCCGAACATTTTTTTCAGCCGTCTGGGAAAATTCCGTAAACGTTTCTTTTTCGGTTCTCACTAACGATTTAATACCATTAGTTCCTTCCTCAAAAAGACGTTCCAAACTTTCTTTGGCGCTCTGATTGGTATTTTCAAGGGCGGATTTTTGTTCGTCAAGATAATTTTTGACTTTTAAAATCGTCGCGAACGTTGTATCCGTCATTAATAAATCAGCGATGGATACATCTTTCTCGTACAGCTTCAACTGTTCGTCGAAGCTTAGAACCGAGACGAAGTTTACAATTTCATTAGCCGCTACAGCACGATAGGCGTTGATGGCATGAGCCTGCGCGTCCGCCTGTGTTGAATCAGGAGGCGCTGTTTGCATGAATTCGTTTTCAGCTTGATTGAAAACTTGTTCAAACTCATCCTGTTTTTCCGGAAGAAGAATCGCGACAATCCGTCGCAAAACTTCAATGGTGATTGAATATAGATAATTTTTCAAAGTGTGATTCCTTTATAATATGTTACGAAATTTTTGAATTAGTTAAAACAGAATAATGAAATGAATTGAAATTTTGTTAATCTTCCGGTTCACCTTTTGGATTGTGAGTTCCGGAATTTCCGCTTCCACCCACCGCCGGCGCTGATTGCTCAGTGCTTTGGGGAGTGGTTGACGGATTTTTTACGGTTTTTTGTAAGCCGAAGTAAATGGCTAAACCGAGAACAATGACGGCGAGGATGATCAGAGCAGGTATTAACCATGCTGGTGACTTCTTTGTCGTTGGTTGGTTTTGTTGGCCAACCAGTTGTCCATTTCCGCCGAGGTCAATGTTTAAGGTTTGCTCTTCAATGATTGCTGTCAATTTAATTTTGACATTACCACCTAAGCGTCCTTTAATTAACTCGTCGATCGGAACGATTAATTCTTTAGTGTTGTTCATACGAATTTTCCTTTCGTTCGTATGTGTTCTATTACTTTCAGGGATCGGTAACCTGCCGATTCTGTGTAGCTAGAACGTGTTTTTGAATATTTCACGGACATGGAAATTTCCCAAGCCGTGGCACGAATTAGAACCTGAACTCAAAGTAGGTTAAACCCTTGCTGCGCAGGCAAGGTCTTTGAGACAGGTTCATTTATATAAAATTGTTAAGTTGCGTTCATTACAGTAAGTGCACCCCACGCATCTTTAACATATCATGATAGCGCATCTAGCAAATTCTGTCAAGACCTGTGGAATGAAAAAGTGAGTTTTTGGGCTAATATTAGATAAATTAATTCCCAAGACCCAAGCCCCAAATCCCAAAAACATTAGATTAATTAGGGTTTGTCGTTGTGCCGCCCTGTCGTAGGGTTTGTAGACATCATTTAATTTTAGTGACTTAAAAAAGTAACGCCGCAGTGAGACCCTCAGAACTTGCGTGTTGTGGTCGCTCTGCATAGCAAGTTCGTTTGGTCGAACCGGCGTTACCACTCGGGCGTGCCAGGGATGGGGTTGTTAGGGGTAAGGGACGGGCTTCGCCTAACTCCGAGTCCCTACCCCTAACGAAATTAATAAGAGATTGCTTCGCTCGTCTGATGACTCACTCGCAATGACATTTATGTTTGTATTATACCCCTCGGCTTGGCTCGGGGTTATCCGCTTTTTACAATAAATAAATTCTAGAAAGCGGATAAAAAAACAGAGTTGGAAAATTGAGGATTAAATTAATTTTAATCCAGAAAATTCCAACTCTATAGATTATTCGTCGATGACTTATAGTGCCATCTACTTTAAATCCGGACTAAAGGTAAGCCCAAATACGAAAGCAAAGTTGATTATACGTTCCTCCGTGTTGTTTATAAAATTAACATTTGTTACCCCACTCGCCCCTGCGCCAACTTTTACATTGAGTAATCCTAACTTTTCAAATCTATGTGTGATAGCGAAAGCTACGTTTGGAGTTACTGTTTTCTTTTGGTTTTTATCCGTGCGATCATAAGCAAAGACCGCGCCGAATGAAATTTCTGTCCATAGATTTTTCTTTACCTTTGAAGGTGAGAAAATTAATTCAGCACCAAAGCCCCAAGGGTAATATCCACCAGCGTCATCGTTTTCATAATAGCCAACAATGTTGCCAAATGCAGTTAATTTGCCAGCCCAGTTTTGAATTGGCCAAGAAAGTCCGATACTAGGTGCCGCTAAGTTAAGTGGTGCGCGTCCAGTGCCAAGTATGGTTACGCCGGAGAATCCAACCCATAAGCGGCCGCCATTGAAAGTAGTGGATTTTGGTTTTGCAACTTCGTTATCGTTGCAACAGTCACAACAATCCGTATGATTATAATTGTGGCTGTGTTTTGGTTTGGAGCATTCTTGCGCCAAGCTGATTTGTGGAAGTGATAATAAAATCACAGCCACGAGTATGTATGCGTATTTCATTGTAAAGGTTCCTTATGTTGTTATATTGTTTGTTTTGAATGAATTTTGATGTTATTTAATTTCATCTTACCTTACCTCTTTTACCTAGAGTTTGTCAAGCCCGTGTGTCATTGCGAGCGAGTCCAAAGACGAGCGCGGCAATCTCACGTTTAAAGAAAATTCACCAGAGATTGCTTCGTCCTCCGACTGCGGTCTACGTCCTCGCAATGACAGTGGGTGTGTTATAGCAATCATTATTATTTGCTCTTGGGCTTGACAAAGAGTAAAATATGGAGTAGAATAAAGAGTTATAAAATATAGAGAAAAATAATCAAAAAACAAAAAAAGGAAAATTTACAATGAGAAAATCGCTCGTTCTAATATTAACAATATTTGCAATAATTGGGATTATGTCATTAGGTTTAATTTTTTTAACCCTTCTCGGATTAGCTTTAACTCATGATCAGTCGGATTTCATAAGTTTTAGTAAATTTGTGTGGGGAAACAAAGAATTAATTGTCGCTTGTTTAAGCGGGCTGATACCTTTATTGTTTCCTAAAATTAGAAATGAAATTGATTCACATCCGATTGGAGATTATTTGCTCAAAAATATTGGGTGAGTAGCTCAAATGTATTTTATTTTGGAGCCACTATAATATCAGTGGCTTCTTTTTTTATTAACAAGTACAATGTAATTAGATTGAAATTTACCCCACCTAGCCTCCCCTAGAAAGGGGAGGAATTAGAAATACATTCTTAATTCGTGATTCGTTATTCTAGATTCTGTAACACTATGTCCACCTTAGCTCAAAACAAACGCGCGCTATATGATTATCAAATCCTGGAGAAATTTCAGGCAGGATTAGTGCTGACTGGTGCTGAGGTAAAATCGACCAAAGGTGGGCGAGCGAATTTGCAAGGAAGTTATGTGTTGCCACGCGGTAATGAGTTGTGGTTGACTGGCGCATCAATTGCGGCTTATCCACCAGCGGCACGGGAGCAAATTTCTTACGACCCAAATCGTGACCGCAAATTATTACTCAAGGCGCAAGAAATATCTTATTTGATAGGTAAGTTGAAGGAAAAGGGCTTGACAGTAGTACCAATTTCTATTTATACTGCGCATAGATTAGTGAAAGTTGAATTAGGGGTGGCGAAAGGTAAAAAGACGCATGATAAACGCAAGGTTATTAAACAGCGACAGCTAGATAGAGAAGTGAGGGGTTCTTTAAAATACTAGAGTAGACATTCACTAAGAAATCCGAAGCACGAATATCGAAATTCGAAAATTTTTTAGGATTTCGGATTTAGAATTTAGGATTTTGTCTTAGGGGGTGTTTACAATTTGCTAGTTCATTAAAATTATTTTCGGCAGGTGGTAGTGAGATCTACCTAAAAAGCTCAACCTACAAATGCCAATTCATTTGTCGCTAAAATGAAGAATGCTTTTGCATCTTTATCTTTAGCACCAGTTATGGCCTAAAATCCATAACCGTTTGTTTAGCCAATGCTCAATAAGTTAAACAAGCGTCATTCATTGAGCTGTGATATGCTATAGTTGATACTTATGTAGCAGTCAAGAACTTTAAGTGTCGGCATTTTAGAATTTTGTGCGGTTTTTATCTAAAATTTCCTACTTAAATCACACTGAACCTGGAGCCGAAGGTAGTAGTTTGAATTACACACGGGTGCAATTCCCGTCATCTCCACCACGTAAAAATCGAGCTATCAAGCGAGATTTTTACGTGCCCCGTGGCACGAACCAAGGTGAGTGCTTTACGGGGCTTCCTTTAGGTAGTAGCTCGATTCACGTGGCACAGCCTCGTAAAGTCTGAAGACCGCGAGGCAGGCCATCACAACTTTTGTATGGGATTTACAGTTTATATTTTAGAAGAAATAGAAAGTAAAAAATGGTATATTGGTTATAGTACTAATTTACAACAAAGAATTAAGGATCATAATTCTCATAAAAATATTTCAACTAAATTTGGTAAATGGCGTTTAATCTATGCCGAATATTATTTGCATAAGTTGGACGCTTTAGGTAGAGAAAAATTTTTAAAAAGTGGAAGCGGGCATCGTTTCCTTAAAAAACAACTTTATCATTATCTAAACTACCTTGCGTAATTTTTATCGTCCCCGTTATCGGGTGAATCAATATATTAGAATCCCTGAAGTTCAGTTAATAGATGAAACAGGGAAACCATGTGGCATTGTGCCAACAGTGGAAGCTTTGCGCCGTGCACAAGAAGTCGGGCTTGATTTAGTGGAAGTAAACCCAACTGAGCGTCCTTCGCTTTGCAAAATAATGGACTGGGGACAATTTCAGTACAAGCAGAAAAAAATGTTGCAGGCCCAAAAAGTTAAAGCCCACAAAGTAGCGCTTAAAGGTATTCGGTTAAGCTTAAAAATTGGTGAACACGATCGGCAAGTGCGAATAGATCAATCAAAAAAGTTTTTGGATGAAGGGCATCACGTGCGACTGGAAATGATTTTGCGTGGGCGTGAAAAGGGTCGCGGTGATTTAGCCCGTGAAATTATGCAAAAATTTGTAGCGGATTTAGGTGAAGGCATTCAAGTGGAAAGCCCATTAGCCCGCCAAGGCGGTAATGTTAGTATGCAGGTGGTAAAGAAGGTGGGGACGAAGGCAAAAGAGGAAAAGAAAGAGGAAAGTGAGTTAAAAATGACTAATAACTAATGCCTAATTTCTAAAAAATCCTAAATTTTAATGTCTAATTCCCAAATAAATTTTAAAATCCTAATACCCAAAAACTAAAACTTTTAGGATTTACGATTTGGGATTTATTTAGGATTTCGGATTTAGGGCTTAGGATTTTAATAATTCCCTTGACTATATTGCTTAAATTCTGTATTATTTGATAGCTATTAAATTGTCTATTTTTCATACCTATGAAAGTTAAAACTCACAAAGCTACTGTAAAAAGGTTTCACGTAACATCAGGTCGCAAGTTGATGAAGCGTACTGCTGGTCAGAATCATTTTAATTCTCGTGAACCAGGCGGCGTAACACGCGCTAAGCGTCGCGACGTGGAAATTGCTAAAGTAAATGTACCAGCGTTACGCAAATTAATCCCGGGCTCTTAATTAGTTTTAGGATTTCGGATTTAGAATTTAGGATTTATTATTTTATGTGGTATTTAGTTGGTATTTTTATATTAGTTGCCTTATCGGGTCTTCGCCAAGTGGATCAATATGAGAGAGGCGTAAAATTCACCATGGGTCGTTTTACTAAAATGGTCAACCCAGGTTGGCGGATTGTTTGGCCAATTTTTCAATCAATGCGTAAAATTGATTTGCGTTTAAAAGCGGTAGATGTGCCAACGCAAGATGCTATTACCAAAGATAATGTTTCGGCTAAAATAAATGCCGTAATTTATTATAAAGTAATTGACGCTTCGAAATCGGTACTCGAAGTGGAAGATGTTTATTTCGCGGTGCTACAACTGGCGCAAACTACCATGCGTAATATTGTGGGTGAAGTAACCTTGGATGAGCTTTTGAGTCAACGCGTTACTATTTCTGATAAAATTGAAAAAATTGTTGATGAAGCAACTTTGACTTGGGGGGTAGAAGTAACTTCAGTGGAACTCAAAGATATAAATTTACCAGTGGATATGATTCGCACCATTGCTAAGCAAGCTGAAGCGGAACGTGAGAAGCGCGCGGTAATTATTAATTCCGAAGGTGAAGTAGCGGCGGCGGAAAATTTAGCGAAAGCCGCTGGTATTTTAGCTGGTTCACAAGGCGCTTTACATCTTCGAACTTTAAATTCAATTAACGACATTTCTTCTGATCAATCTAATACTGTTGTTTTTGCAGTGCCACTCGAAGTGCTTAAGGCGTTTGAGGGGTTTAAGAAGAATCAATCATAATTTTTAGCCACTAGCAATTAGTTCCTAGCCACTAGAAAGTAAATTAGGAACTATTGGCGAGGAACTAGTTGCTAACACTTAGAACTAATAACTAACGACTAATAACTAAATTTATGGCCAGAGTTAAACGCGGCGTGATGCACGCCAAACGAAGAAAAAATTTATTAAAGCAAACCAAGGGGTTTCGTTGGGGTCGCAAAAGTAAGATTGGTTTAGCTAAGGTGGCGGCTCGTAAAGCTGGGGTGCATGCTTTTGCGCATCGCAGGGATCGCAAGGGTGATTTTCGCCGTTTGTGGCAAATTAGAATTAATGCCGCTGTGCGCGAGTATGGTTTGAGCTATAGTAAATTTATGGATTTGTTAAAGAAAAATAAGATTGAACTTGATCGCAAAATTCTTTCGCAACTCGCTAATGATTATCCAAAAGTTTTTGCGAAGTTGGTGGAGGCGGTGAAGAAGTAATTATTCATTAGAGTATTAGAACACTTAAACACTAGAGCATTCGGCGCTAGTGTTTTTTATTTTGCTAAAATCGAAAAAACCAGTATAATTAAGAGCGTTATGTTATCTCTTAAACTACAAAATGAACTATATAAATTAGCCCGCGAACACTATCAATTAAAGCCAATTGAAGTGGAAGTGGTGCCGACGCGTGATATGGCGCACGGTGATTTTACGAGCAATGTAGCAATGAAAGTAGCTTCACGCTGGGGGGTAACACCGCGCGTGGCCGGTGAAACATTACTGCAAGCTCTTAATGCTTCAAAAGTTATTACTAAGTACTGCGCCAAAGTTGAAATCGCGGGCGCGGGTTTTATTAATTTTTATTTAAAACCGGAAATTTTATTATCTATTCTATCAGAGCTAACTAAAAGAGAAAATTTATTTAAGGCACAAAAAATTATTGTGGAATATTCTTCGCCTAATATTGCGAAGCCGATGCACATTGGGCATATTCGTTCCACGATTATTGGCGAAGCGGTAGCGAATTTGTATGAGCAGTTGGGCGCGAAAGTTATCCGCCTAAATCATTTAGGTGATTGGGGTACACAATTTGGAAAATTAATCGCCGCTTATAAAATGTGGGGTTCGAAATCCGCCGTGCATAAAAATCCAATTGATGAATTATTAAAACTTTACGTACGTTTTCATGAGGAGATGAAAACAAATTTAGAGCTTGAAAAGCAAGGGCAAGATGAATTTAGAAAATTAGAACAAGGTGATAAAACAAATCGCAGTTTGTGGAATTGGTTTAAAAAAGAGTCACTTAGGGAATTTGATAAAATGTACAAACGATTAGGTATAAAATTCACAGCGCTCACTGGCGAAAGTTTTTATGAAGCTAAACTCACTCCCTTGGTGCGGGAATTATTAAAACGAAAAATTGCTAAACAAAATGCCGACGGCTCAATTGTGGTTCATTTGGAAAAAGAATCACTGCCGCCGTGTTTAATGCAAAAATCCGATGGGGCTTCACTTTATGCCACGCGTGATGTGGCCACGATCAATTATCGAGTACAGCATTATAAACCAGCACAAATATTTTATGTGGTAGGTAATGAACAGTCACTTCATTTTGAGCAAGTGTATGCTGTGGCGCGTCGTTTAGGTTATGTTGGTAGTACGCAGTTAGAGCATCTTAAATTTGGTACTATTTTGGGTGATGATGGCCATAAATTTGCCACTCGCGAAGGCCGATTGATTAAATTAGATGAAGTACTGGCTGAGGCAGTTACACGGGCGCGAGCGATTATTGAGGTAAAAAATTCTAAACTGCCTACCAAAATTAAAGAGCAAGTAGCCGAAGCGGTTGGCGTGGGAGCTTTAAAATATAATGATTTGTCGCAAAATCGCCAAACCGATATTACGTTTAGTTGGGATAAAATGCTGAGTTTGAGTGGTAACAGTTCGCCGTATTTACAATATAGTTATGTAAGGTTGCAGAGTATTCTTAGAAAAGGGGGTAGGGTGAAGGGTGTGGGAAGTAGAGTTAAATTTGATAAAAATATTCTAAATAATTTAACAGCGAGTGATTTGAATGTGCTTAGAATATTAATTCGCTATCCTGAAGCAATTATGCAGGCGGCGCGGGAGAATGGCCCGCATCTTTTGGCACAATATTTATATGACCTAGCTAATGCGATTAATTCTTTTTACCAAAATTCGCCAGTGCTTCAGGCACGCGAACCATTAAAAAGTTTTCGTTTGGGTTTAATTAAAAATGTGGCAGATGTTTTAGCGCAAGGGTTAGGGATTTTGGGGATAAAAGTGGTGGAACGAATGTAGGGTTTAATGTCAAATTACAAATGTCAAATATCAAATCAAATCCAAATGTTTAAAATCCAAAATTTTGTCATTTAATCGTTAAATCATTTGACATTGATTTGTCATTTGGATTTTAAAATTTGAAATTAAAATTTATTTATGATCAATTTTCCTGAATTAGAAGAAAAAATATTAAAGTTCTGGGAGGAGAACGATATATTTGCTAAAACCATAGAGCAGGGGCGAAAAAATAATTTGCCGCGATTTGTTTTTTGGGAAGGGCCGCCAACTGCCAATGGGAAGCCAGGGCTTCACCATGTGCTCGCTCGTGCTTTTAAAGATTTAATTCCGCGTTATAAAACCATGCGGGGATTTTTGGTGGAAAGAAAAGCGGGTTGGGATACACAAGGATTGCCAGTGGAGTTACAAGTAGAAAAGGCCTTGGGATTTAAAGGTAAACCAGATATTGAAAAATACGGCGTAGCGGAATTCAATGCGAAGTGTAAAGAAGACGTGTGGAAATACAAAGCTGATTGGGAAAAATTAACCAAGCGGATTGGTTTTTGGGTAGATTTAGAAAAGCCATATATAACTTACGAAAATTATTATATTGAAAGTTTGTGGTGGATTTTGAAAAAAGTTTGGGAGGCAGAATTGCTTTATAAAGATTATAAAGTGTTGCCGCATTGCCCACGGTGTGGTACGGCCCTTTCCAGTCACGAAGTAGCACAGGGATATAAATCTGTCACAGACGTGGCCGTGACAGTTAAGTTCAAAGTTCAAAGCCCAAAGTTCAAAGATACGTTTATTCTTTCTTGGACGACGACGCCGTGGACGTTGCCGGGGAATGTGGCGCTCGCTGTAGGTGCGGATGTTACTTATTTAAAAGTTAAATTAAGTAATGAGTATTTTATTTTAGCTAAAGACCGATTAGGAATTTTATCTGATCAAGAATTTAAAATAGAAGAGGAAATAAAAGGCCAAGATTTGGTTGGTTTAGAATATGAGCCATTGTTTGATATTAAGCCTTTGCAAAATGATAAATCACATCGGGTATACGCGGCGGATTTTGTAACTACAACTGATGGTACAGGTGTAGTGCATACGGCTGTGATGTATGGTGAAGATGATTTTAATTTAGGCACGACTGTGGGGTTGCCAAAATATCACACCGTAGATGAAGCTGGTAAGTTTACCCAAGACGTGCCGCAGTGGGCAGGTAAATTTGTGAAAAATAAAGAAGTTGAACAAGGAATTATTGATGATTTAAAAACGCGTGGGTTGCTACTTAAAGATGAACTGTATACTCATGATTATCCATTTTGTTGGCGCTGTAGCACGCCGCTTTTGTATTATGCTAAACCATCTTGGTTTATTAAAATGTCGGCTTTACGTGAAGATTTAAAGTTGGCTAATGAAAAAATAAATTGGTATCCAGAGCATATTAGAAATGGACGTTTTGGTGAATGGCTTGAAAATGTTAAAGATTGGGCAATTTCGAGAGAAAGATATTGGGGAACGCCACTGCCACTGTGGGTGTGTCAAATGTGTAATAAAGTTGCTTGTGTAGGAAGTTTAATTGAATTAGCAGAACTAGTAAAAAATCCGAAATCCGACCCGCCCGCCGACGAGGCAGGAATCCGAAATCCGAAATTTGATTTGCACCGTCCGTTTATTGATGAAATTGTTTTGCCATGTTCGTGCGGTGGGGAAATGTGTCGTACGCCGGAAGTGGCCGATTGTTGGTTTGATTCAGGGAGTATGCCACTCGCGCAGTGGGGCTATCCGCACTTGGCCACTAGTTCCTCGGAGCTAGCCACTAGTTTTCCAGCGGATTATATTGCCGAAGCAATTGATCAAACACGCGGTTGGTTTTATGTCTTACTTGCGGTGTCAACATTGCTTAAAAAATCTGGTGTCATAAAAGAAATTGATCAAGATAAGATTACTCCGCCGTATAAAAATGTTATTTGTTTGGGGCACATCAATGACAAACAGGGTCAAAAAATGTCTAAATCAAAAGGCAATATTGTGGATCCGTGGGAAGTGATAAATAAATATGGCGTAGATGCTTTGCGTTTTCATCTCTACACCAATAATCAACCAGGCGAGCCGAAAAATTTTGATATTAAGTCGGTTGACGAAGTAGTGAAAAAAACATTTTTGATTTTGATGAATGTGGTGACGTTTTATGAATTGTATAATTTTCAGGGTGTAGGGAATAGGGTGAAGGGTGTAGGGCAGAATGTGATGGATAGGTGGATTTTGGCACTTTTACAAGATGTTGCAAATAAAGTCAGCGCGCATTTGGATAAGTATGAAATTACTGAAGCAGGGCGTTTGCTCGCTGATTTCGTAACTGATTTATCTACTTGGTATGTACGGCGTAGTCGCGATCGGTTTAAAGCCGGCGGTGAAGAATTAAGCCAAGCGGTACAAACTTTGGGGTATGTTTTGGGTGAACTCTCAAAACTATTGGCGCCCTTTGCGCCATTTACAGCTGAAGAAATTTACAAGAAAATTGGTGGCAAAGAAGAATCGGTGCATTTAGCCAATTGGCCGGAGGTTAAAGATTTGTCAGCTGAACAAAATCAATTTTTAAGCGAGATGGCAAAATTAAAACAAGTGGTAGAAATAGCTTTGGCCAAGCGCGCTGAAGCGCAAATTAAAATTCGTCAACCACTTCGTTCGCTCAAAGTATCTGGCTTAGATTTGTCTCCGGAGTTAAAGCAAGTATTGGCAGATGAGGTAAACGTGATGGAGGTTAAATTAAGTGAAGGTGAGTTTGATGTGGAATTGGATACTGAATTAGATGACGAACTTAAAGCGCTTGGTACTTTGCGTGATTTTACGCGCGAAGTAAATGCTTTGCGTAAAAAACTTGGATTTACAATTAAAGATTCAGCTGAGCTTGCAGTATTTAGTCCGATAGAGTTTCAGGAGTTACTGCAAAAATATAATGATGAAATTTTAAAATCAACTTTAACTAATAAAATTAAATTGACCGATGTAGTTCAAGACCACGAGTTTGAAATTGGTGATATAAAAATTAGCATTGGATTAATAAAATAACTTACTCGTTTGGTGTCATTCCCGTGAAAACGGGGATCTAGGAATTTAAAAAATCATTTATTATTGGATTCCCGCCTCCCTCCTTCGTTTATTAAAACTTCGGCAGCACAAGTCGCGGGAATGACAGAAAGAGGTTAAGTGTTTAAGTATTATAAATAATATGTCAGAACAAATTGATCAAAAAGAATTAGATGTAATAATAATTGGTACGGGGCCAGCTGGTGGGCAGTGTGCTAGAGAGCTTGCAAAATTAGGCAGGCGAGTAGTATTGCTTGAGCGTTCGCAAGAGATTGGACAACCTAATTACTCAACCGCTGGCACGCCCAAAGAAACAGTGGAAGAATTTGATTTGCCAGTTAGTGTTTTATCTGCTTCTTGGAATAGAATATATTTTGAATCAACTAATGCTAAAGCTGAATGGGTATTTCCTGACACGCGTGGTTATGTATTTAATTTTGCGGATTTAAAAAAATTTTTAGCTGAAGATGCGGCTCGCCATAGTGCCGATATTATGGTAGGAGCAGCAGCAACGGATTTAATTGAGGAAAATGGTAAATATGTTGGCGTAAAATATAAAGGAATTTTTGGTGAAGGTGAAGTACGAGCGCCACTAATAGTTGATGCGACTGGGCATTGGGGCTTTGTTAATTCTAAGCTTAATCTAAATAAGCCACCGACTAATGATTTAATCAGTGCTATGGAATTACAAATGTCGGGTATGCCAACGACTTTAAAAAATACTATGGCTTTTTATTTTGGTAGTGTAGCGCCACAAGGTTATGCTTGGGTTTTTCCAATGGAGCAAAATTGTGCTGCTAAAATAGGCATTGGTTCTTATGGACAATTGCCAGCAGGAGTTGAATTAAAAGTATTACTTAAAAATTTTTTAAAAAAATTTCAAACTACTGAACACTTAGAACCAACTGAAATTCATGGTGGCGGTGGTTATATTTCACCGGGTATTAAAGATCATGTAGTTAAAAATATAGTTATGATCGGTGATGCGGCTTATCAGGTTAATGCTTTGGCTTATGAAGGTATTCGTCATGCTTTGCGTTCAGGACGACTTGCGGCTCACTGCATTCATAAAGCATTGCAAAACAATATCAACCTTACTGTGTTGAAAAAGGATTATGAAGCTGGTTGGAAAAATATGTTTGGTTCAGCTTGGTCAGCTTCATATCGTAACGCTACAGTTCTTTATCATCAATTTACTGACAAAGATTGGGATAAGGTTGTTAATGCTTATAATAGTTTAAGTGCTGATGATGCTTTTGAGGTATTTTTTAATTATCGCTATGAAAAATTGTTAAAAGTACCGCAGTTAGCTTTATTGTTAGGCAAATATATTATAAAAAATACTTTTACTAAGTAAAACGAATGTCTACTTACTTAACTCAGGCATTAGTTTTAAATATCAAACCGTGGCGGGAGGCCGATCGGCTTTATACTTTGTACGCCGAGAAAGTGGGGAAGGTGCAGGTAGTGGCGGCGGGCGCACGAAAAATTTTGTCTAAACTCGCGCCACACTTATCATTGTTTGCCGAAACCGAAGTAATGCTAGCGCATGGTAAATTATTTGATCGTTTGGCCGGCGCTAATTTACAAATTAATTTTTTGTCTAAAACACAAAACCCAAGAAGTGCATGCTTAGCGCAAGTGGTTTTAGAAGTGGCTAATTTAATTTTACCCGAAAGTGCGCCTGATGAAGTAACTTATCAATTACTAAAAAATACCTTACAAACAATTAACCAGATTGAGTTCGTGGTCGATAATACCAAATGGCGTGTGCAAGCTTACCGAATTTTATTATCTTTTTTGCATCAGATATTAAAGCAAGCCGGTCTTGGTTTAGTGGTGGGACACTGTGAAGTATGTCGTAATCAATTAGTTCAACCATTTAGTTTTGTGTGGGGACAACATGGTTTTGTGCACAATAAATGTTTATTAGCTGGAATTAAATACGTGTCAGTAAGCGAGGGCTTAGGTAATTGGTTTTTAAGTGGACAAGCGGCTGATGTTTTGCCTGATACTACAATTTCCGCCGCCCTTAGTTTTATGTTAGATTATCTAAGCGGACACGTGGGGCGAGAGTTGAAGAGTGTTAAAGTGCTTAAGAGTTTGATGAAGGAAAATTAATTTGTAATTTAAAATTAGTTTATAATTTTGTTACTTTTTATAAAGTAACATAAAATCGCCGCCTCGGTCTCCGGGCTTGAACAGTGCTCGTCAAATGAGCTGGCTTGGGCTATGCACCAAGGACACAAACACGCCCAAGCCGGACGCTCATTTGCCTTCCGCTCTGTACAAACCCTACGACAGGGCGGCACGGTTTAGTTGTTTAATGGTAATTTTAAATTTTACATTATCATTTTGACCTTTGACTTTTTACTTTTGAGTTTTTGTATTTTATGTTCTCCGATAATTTTACTGATCCAAAATTTGTTAATCGTAATAAAACAACCGACTTGGCTAAGTTGGCGACCACTGCTCGTAGGCGCCATCGCTTTGGCCTTGGTATTTTTGCTTTGGTTATAATTATTTTGAGTTGGGCTTACTGGCAGTTCCAAAATACTAACAGCACTCATTTCAGTGAAGAATCAGTGCGAGTAATTTTAAATGGCCCAACTCAAGCACCAGCCGGGCAAGAAGTTGAATATACTATTAATTATGAAAATAATCAGCGTGTTGATTTGGTAGAGACAGTAGTTGATTTGCGTTTACCACTTGGTTTTAAAGTTGTTTCTAGTACACCGGCGCTTACTGATAACACGCGTCTTAACATTGGACAAATTAGTGGTTTTAAAACTGGACAAATTACTATTAAAGCGCAAATTACGGGTTTGACTCGCGATAAAAAAATATTAGGCGCTTTGTTTAGTTATAAACCAGCAACCACAAAAGCTGAATTTGCTAAAACTTTAAGTTTAACAACTGAGTTGGTATCTTCGGTTTTAAATTTAGAGGTACCAGAATCTTTAGAGCAAGCAGTAGATCAGAATTTTATTTTACCAATTACTTATCGCAATAGTTCGGGCAATAAATTATCTAATTTGCTTTTAAAATTTGATTTACCAGGTGGTTTTGAAATGGAGTTGCCTTCGCTTAACCCAGCACCTAATTTAAATAATATTTGGCAATTGCCTAATCTAGAAGCTGAAGCTCAAGGTAAAGTAGAGTTGAAAGGAAAATTTACTACTACCTTAGGGGTGTCATCTGATATTAAAATAGCGGTTGGTTTTTTTGATGCCGAGGGTAAAAATTTTGTTTTGCAAGAAGAAAAAAATGTAGCAGTAAAATTAATTAAGGCGGCCTTGAATTTAGATTTAACAGTTAATGAAGAAAATACTAAAAGCGCGGTGGAACTCGGGCAGGAAATAAATTTTCAGTTGAGTTATAGTAATGCTTCCGAAATGTCAATGAAAAATTTAAAACTGAAAGCCCAGTTAGATGCTAAGTGGTTTGATTTAGCCAGCTTTAAAGATGATAGCGGAGGAAATATAAACACTGAAACAGGAGAAGTTGTGTGGACAGGAAAAGAAATGCCTAATTTAGAAAATTTATCAGCTAGCGGTCGAGGGTTAGTGGGCTTTAAAATTCGTTTAAAAGGTAATTTACCAACTGGTGTGGCAAAACCTGCGAGCTTTACTTCACGGGCAGAAATAAATGGTGAGCAGGAAATAAATAATGTTAAACAAACTATCTCACAAATCAGTGAAGTGGTAAGTAAAATTTCAACTAATTTAATTTTGGAAACTGAAGCGCGTTATTTTACTGACGAATTAATTAAAGTGGGCTCTGGCCCCTTGCCACCTAAGGTAGGTGAAACTACAACTTATGTAGTTTACTTTAGATTAAGTAATACTTTAAACGAAGCCGATAATTTGGAAGTTACCACCACTTTACCGGCTGACGTAGCGTGGACCAATCAAGTAAATACTACGGCGGGCAATAAGCCGACTTTTAATCCAAATACCAGAGAGGTTAAATGGAGTTTGAATCGTTTGCCAGCTGGAGCGGGTACTATATTTCCAAAACCCGAGGCCAATTTTGAAGTAGCGATTACACCTAAGGAGAGCGATGCCGATAAAATTTTTGTGCTAACTAGAACTACTGCGCTTTCGGCGCGTGATACTTTTTCGGGAGCACAAATTTTAAAAACCGCGCGGTTTTTAACCACTGAACTTTTAGATGATTTAGGCGCGACTGGTAAGGGAGCGGTGGGGAGGTAGTTGGTTGGTACCTAGTTCTTAGTCAATAGTCACTAGTTGATTTTTAGAAAAAAATAAGAGTTCTGATAGGTGTTAATCAGAACTCTTTTTAGGATAAAGATGTCGATAAATACTACCAAATGCTAAGATATTTGCTAGCACTAGGGTGTAATTCCCGATTGGTATTTCATTACATAGAATTATTAATGCCCCTATACCTTGCACGGTAAATTTCCAACGGCCGAATTTGTTAGAACCAATTTCCAAATTAGGAAAATATTTTTTTAATTTTTCTCCATTTTTGGCACCAACTAATAAAACTACATCTAGTATGATTAATGGGTAAATTGACCACCAATAAAATTTTGACCATAAGGCAATTACTACACAAGCAGCGTAAAATTTATCACAACCTGCGTCAAATTTTTTACCAAAGATTGTTACTTGATTCATACGTCTTGCCAACCAACCGTCAATTAAGTCAGTTATAGCCACAAATATTAGATTGATTACATAACTAGTGTTACCGACTGTATAATCATAAAAAATCACAAAGATTATACCGGCTGGTATACGTAGGGCTGTAATTATATTAGCCACACTAATAGTGTCATCGTCAATTTTTTTATCAATCCAGTGTGAAAGAGGTGTTGATAATGGTTTAAGGGTAGTAATAAATAATTGTCGCCAATAATGACGATTTTCTCGTGTTGGTATAAAATAACCAAATACACTATCTAAAATCCTTTCCTTTATTTGAATCACCAAGTTTAGGAGATCCGTTTTGTTAGTGTTCATTGTTTTTTCCTTTTTTATTTCGCTCCTACCTTAGCAATTTGAAGGGTGTATAGTCAAGTGCTTAAAAAATCATTATACTTTGGTTGAGGTGTTTTATTTACCCCACCTAACCTCCCCTAAAAAGGGGAGGAATTAATTGAGTATGATTTTATTCCTAAAACAAGGCGGTTTGGTAGCAGTTGATATTTTATTGGAAATCATAAATTTCCCAGTTTGGTGGTATGGGGCGGGGTTTAAAAAGGTTTTTGGTTCAGTTTTATTGGCCATTAAAAATGCTTGGGCGCAATTAGAGTTGTATAATTTGGTTAACAATTTAACTACGCCGATGTTTGGTCGTTACAGTACAATTAGTCGAATTTTAAGCGCGGTGGTAGTAGTTTTGATTACACTTGGCCGTGTGTTTCAAATTTTAATAGTCAGCTTGTGGTATTTAGCGATTTTGGTTTTATGGTTGGGGCTTTGGCCAGTTAGTTTGTGGTTAGTAGTTAGCCGGTAGCTTGTAGCAGGTGGCGTGTAGAAAAACTACTAGCTACGTGCCACGCGTTACAGACCTTAATATATTTTCAATGTCTATTAATCAATCTTTTAATCCAACTCCTGATCAAATACTCGCTTTATCACAAAGAGAGAGAATTTTACATATCTATCATCTACTACCGCCAGTGGCGGCCGTGGCCTGCTTCCTGATATTTTTATGGTCACTTTACACTAATGGTTTTATAAGTTCTAGTAATTTGTTATTTGAATCAAGTGGCAATTTTTTTTGGTGGGGAATTATTTTGACAAGTTTTAGTTGGTATTTGTGGCGGGGTGGTAATAAAAATTTAAAATCGTCAGCCAATAATTTATTAAAATTTCGTGAAGCATTTGAAACCGAAGCGTTTGCCATTTTAAGTGAGAGTATTAAGCAATCACAATCTGGTAGTAGTTCGCCCTTTAATTTTTTAGTACTAATTAAAGTTCTATTAAATAAACCAGTTGGCGATTTAATTATTAATCGTTTAGATATTGATAGGAAAATATTTTTAGCGAGTATCAATAAAGTACTCAAAGAAGCGAATTATGTTAGTTCAGATGATTGGTTAAATTTTACCAGTTTGATAAATATATCAACTTCTCCAATTGCTATTTTAGATTTATGGCGATTAAGTTTTAAGGAGAGTTACGAAGTTAGAAATTTAGCACAAGGGTTTAATTTTGGATTAGGAGACTTAGAAGAAATTTTAGTGTGGCTTGAGTTGCGTTCTGATTTTATTGTTAAATTAAATAGTCGAGCGCGAATTAGAGAATGGGGTATAAATTATTTTTTTGGTAATTTATACTCTTGGTTAAAATATTTTAAACTCAATTATTTAACAATTGATTTAACAGCCGCAGTTTGGCAGGGCCGAATTGAACCGGTAGTGGCAAGGCGAGATGATTTATCAAAATTATATAACTTAGTAACCACTAGACATAGTTTGGTGGTGGTGGGGGAATTAGGTGCTGGTAAAAGCATTTTACTCACTGGGCTAGCTCAAACAATGTTAAATAGTAATCAATCTATTAAGTTGTTAAAATTTAATAATAAAAAAGTTAATTTAAGTATTAAAGAATTACAGAAGATTTTAGACCAAGCCGTACAGGCGGAGAATGTTGCCTTAGTATTTGATGATATAGAAAAAATGGCACTGGATAATAAATTTTGCGATGTAATCGCCAACGTTATTATCAAACATCAACTGCCAATTATTTTAACCACTACTCCAGAATTTTGGCAGAGTCAATTAAACCAGTCATTTTTGGGGCAAACTATACAGTCAGTGTATTTAACACCGCTTAGTAGGGCAGAAGTTTTAGGAGTTTTGCTAGCAAAGTTATCAAATATTGAGGCTGAATACAAAGTATTTTTTACGTACTCGGCACTACGAGCAATTTGTGAATTGAATGCCAAGTTTTTAATAAATGAATTGTCAGCCCCCGGCAATATAGTAGAATTAATGAAAAAAGTAGCACAGTATGTTTTAAGCACATCAGAAGCCATGCCCCGCGTACGGGCACATCATGTAGCCGAAGTGGTGGCGAAAGTTTCAGGTCGCGCTTTACGACAAGTGATGGGTAAAGATGTAGTGTCGCTAGAGGATAGTATGCGACAAAAAGTTTTTGGTCAGGATAAAGTAATAGCGCAGGCAATTAATTTTTTAACTAAATTAAATTCACGAAGTGTTAATCAGTCACTTGCTTCGTTTTTGGTAGTAGGTGGTCGCGGTGTTGGGAAAACAGAATTTGGGCGCGCCTTAGCGCAAGCTTGGTTTGGTAGTAGAAATCGTTTTTTATTATTGGAGCCACAAATGGCGGAGAGTTTTTATAAAAATAATATTTTGGATAAAAAAGTGTTAGTTGATTTATTTAGAACTAATCCATCGTCGGTTATATTGGTTAAGCATTTGGAAAATTGGCCGGAGGAATTAAGACAATTTTGGTTAGGAGTTATTTGTGAGGCTGAGTTTGATTTGTATAATCAAATAGTAATTGTTACATCGCTCACTAATAAAAAAATAGTAGGTTTTGATCAGCATTTGTCGTTTCAACCATTATCGATTGAAGTAGTTAAGCAATTGACGCGTAAAATAGCCGAGGAAATTATAAAAATTAATAAATTATCAAGTTCAGTGCTGACAGATGAATTTATTGAGAGATGTGTATTTGAGGGCTTTGATTCAGTTTGGGGTGCGCATAATTTACGAAAATATATTGAGGAAAGATTAACTAGAGATTAAAAAACACTCTGATTGCCTATTTACCCTTTCGTACGAAATGGTAAATGATTATTCAGAGTGTGTTGTGGAAATTATTTCCGCCGCTTTGATTTTGGTACGTGGAGTGTCCAATGACTAATATGTTCCCAACCTTCGGGTTTGAAAAATATTTTAAATTTATAGTTCCCTGCGGTTTGGTTGTTAATTAACCAACGTACATTGTCGTATGATTGTAGTTTTACTACATTGTGTGGAATACCATTCCCATCAAGTAAGCCATAACAGGTAGATTCTTCGGTAATCATTTTTTGTGCCAAGGTGGCAAATAATTGTTCGTTGGTGTGTGTGTCACATTCAACATACCATTTGCATTTATTATTTTGTTTTTTCATTTTATTGCACCATTGTTTGTGTGTTTACTTTCGATTGTTATTTACACTGAATTTTAGCAGAAAAATGAAAATTGTCAATCAATAGAATTATTAGCTGTTGACAGGAATCTAAAGAAGGATTAAGCTAAAGAAAAAATAATTAAACAATTTGTACATTAAAAATAAGGTGGTTAAATGATTAAAAAATTAAGACAAAATAATGACGCGTATTGGACGCCGTATGAAAAGTTGTCTGATGGTAGGGAATGGTTAACACAAAAAATACTGATTCATTTTTCACTGATAAAAGAGGGAGAAAGCAATAAATTTTGGGTAATTGATTTAATAGCGAAGGAAGATGGAATAAAAACTATATATATTCCTTTTTACCAACAAAATTGTCCAACTGTTAAATCATTTGAGAATTGTGATTTAGATGTTTTGTTAACTGATATTGTTGGAGATAATAATGAAGATATCGCTTTATTTTTAACAGAACATGAGCATTACAAGGAAATGATCAAGTTTGTTTATAGAATAATACAGCGTTCAAAAATAAATTTCATTGTTTATAGATGTGATCCATCAAGTAAGGTGTATCAATTGACAAAAAAATCAATTCAATATGGTGGAGGACTTGATGTGTCACTTACAATACAACATGATATTAAAAGATTGAATGAAAGTATAACTCCGGATGATATCTCATACGCGACAATGGAATTTCCACAGGAGTATATTAATGGGTTGTTAGTTTAAAAAACTTTCAATTCGTATTTATTAGCTATTTGGTTGCCCGCTAGCTCAGTGTAGGTAGCGGGTTTTTTATTTGCCAAAAAGGTAAAAATATATTAAAGTATAAACATTATGTCTAAAGTCAAAGAATTAAGTTTAATGGATAAGGTAATATCACTGGCTAAGCGCCGCGGGTTTATTTTTCCGTCTTCGGAAATTTATGGGGGGCTGAATTCTTGTTATGATTATGGCCCTTTAGGGGTAGAGCTAAAAAACAATGTGAAGCGAGCGTGGTGGAAAGAAATGGTGCAAATGCACCAAGATATTACAGGACTTGATTCATCAATTCTTATGCACCCAAAAATTTGGGAGGCCTCGGGGCATTTAGCTAATTTTACTGATCCACTGGTTGATTGTAAAAAATGTAAGAAACGTTTTCGAGCTGACCATCTACTTGAAGATTTTCGTAGTTTGTATCCGAAATGGGAAAAAGAAGCGCCACGAGAACTTACTGAACTTACTTGTCCAGAATGTGGTGGTGAGTTAACTACCAAGCGTGATTTTAATTTAATGTTCAAAACATTTCTCGGGCCAGTGGAAGAATCAGCGGCCGAAATTTATTTACGTCCGGAAACAGCCCAAGGTATTTACGTTAATTTTTTATTGGTTCAACAAAGTACGCGCTCTAAGATTCCTTTTGGTATTGCCCAAATTGGTAAAGCATTTCGTAATGAAATTACACCCGGTAATTTTACTTTCCGAATGCGTGAATTTGAACAAATGGAAATGCAGTGGTTTGTAAAGCCCGCCGAAGCTGAGAAATTTTTTGAGGAGTGGAAGGAAAAAAGAATTAAATGGTATTATGATTTGGGTATCAAACAAGGTGCGATGAATTTCCGTGCCCATGGTCCAAAAGAATTAGCACATTATGCTAAAGCCGCGGCCGATGTAGAATATGACTTTCCATTTGGTAAAAAAGAATTAGAAGGCGTGCATAACCGTGGTGATTGGGATTTGTCGCGTCATACTAAATTTTCTGGGCAGGATTTAAGTTATCGCGATGAAGTAAGTGGCGAAAAATATGTACCGTGGATTATTGAAACCTCGGCTGGTGCGGACAGGGCGACACTAGCTTTCCTTTGTGATGCTTATACTGAAATTGAAGGTGGGCGTTCCACTACCACTGAAGCCAACAAAGAAATGGAAGTAGTGCTGCGGCTACATAAAGATTTAGCGCCTTACAAAGCCGCAATTTTGCCGCTGGCTAAAAAACCAGAACTAACTACAATCGCGAATAGTATTTGGCAGAATTTGTCTAAACAGTTTATGGTGGATTATGATGAAGCATCATCCATTGGTCGCCGTTACCGCCGCCAAGATGAAATTGGCACACCATATTGCATTACAGTTGATTTTGATACTGTGACTGATAAAAAAGTCACAGTGCGCGATCGTGATACTATGAAGCAAGAGCGGGTTAGTGTGGAAGAGCTCAAAGATTATTTGAGAGAAAAGTTGAAGTAAAAAAGTGTTCTAATGTTCTAGTGGTATAATGTTTTAATGGAAAAGTATCATGAAAATAAATAACTATAAATTACCCAACGGTTTAAATATTATCCTTGCCAATGTTCCCGGCACAAAAACATTGGCCGTGGAAGTTTTGGTGCATACTGGTTCGCGTTTGGAAAATCCAAAAGAAGCAGGTCTTGCGCACTTTCTAGAGCACATGCTTTTTAAAGGCACAAAAACTTGGCCGACCGCGGAAGCACTCACTCAATTGATTGATAGTTTGGGTGCTGATTACAATGCTTTTACCAGCAAAGAAATTACCGGTTTTTATATAAAAGCCGCTTCTGAGCACGCTCCCACTATGATGCAGGCACTATCGGAAATGATTTGGCAATCTAAACTTGATCCCAATGAAATGACGCGTGAAAAAGAAGTAATTGTGCAAGAAATAAATATGTATGAAGATAATCCTTTAATGTATATTGAGGATGTCTTGGAAGGGGAATTGTTTAAAGGGCACAATTTAGGCAAGTTAATTAGTGGTACACGTCAGTCAGTGCGTGCCTTAGAACACAAACAAGTAAATAACTTTTTAAATAAATTTTATCATCCAGCTAATATGGTAGTCACAGTGGCAGGGGAGATAAATAAAAATACTAAAAGTTTGGTAAGTAAATTTTTTAATGTTAAACGTCCACACGGAATAACTCCTAGTTTTTCAGGTCGCGTGACTTTACCTACCAAACCACGGCTAGCTTTTAAATTTAAAGATACCGAACAAGTGCAACTAGCTTTAGGCCTACCTGCTCTGCCACTTCGGCACAAGCAAAATGCAGCGCTTGATGTAATGAGTATTATTTTAGGTGGCAATATGAGCTCACGACTGTTTGTTCGTTTGCGTGAGAAAGAAGGGCTTTGTTATTCTATTCGGGCGGGCAATATGTCGTACGAAGGCGCTGGTGTTTTTACAGTGCAGGCAGGCCTTGATAAAAATCAAATACCAAAAGCCATTAAATCAATTCGCGAAGAATTAGAACGTATAGCTAGCGAGCCAGTAAGTAGTGCCGAACTTAACAAAGCCAAACAATTTGTGCGTGGCAAATTTATTTTAGGATTAGAAGATTCGGCGGCAGTCGCTGGATTTTTAGGTAAACGTCATTTACTAGAACATAAATTACAAGCGCCAGAGAAATTTTTAGAGGAGATTAATAAAGTTACGGTAACCGATATAAGTCAGGTAGCGCGTGCAGTAATTCGCCCCAAGTGTTATACTTTAGGTATTATTGGGCCATTTAAGAGTGAAAACTCTTTGGTCCGTCTTATAAGTTAATTCTTAATTTTAATTTTATGGCACAGGAGGCAGTCGGCCGTCATATTAATATTTCTTTTGCGGTTTTATTAAAAATCGCTTTAGTAATTGTACTAGGATATTTTTTGTATCAGATATTTGATATTCTAGCTTTACTTTTTGTGGCGCTAATTTTATCTACCGCGCTTGATCCGTGGGTGGATTTTTTGGAACATCGGCATTTACCCCGCACTTTGGCCGTTACGCTTATTTATTTAGTATTATTTGTAGTAGTAACTTTGGTGGTAGTTTTAATGATACCGCCACTAGCTAAACAATTAGGCGAGCTAGCGCAATCATTCCCTTATTATTATACAAAAATTTTATCTAGTGTTTCTAAATTTGAAACAGTTGGTAACGATCAAGTAGCAACTTCACTACAAAGCGTTTTACAATCACTCGGTGCCTCACTTGGCCAAGCTACTTCATCGGTAGTTTCGGCTCTCGCTGGTTTATTTGGCGGCTTAGTACAATTTGTACTAACTTTAGTAATAACCTTTTATTTAATTGTAGATAAAAATGGCGTGCGCCGATTGATTCGTTCGGTTACACCAGCCAAGCATCAGCCTTATATCACACAATTAATGAATCGTATTCAAAGTAAGCTTGGGCTGTGGCTACGTGGGCAAGTATTTTTAATGCTGATAATTGGCGTGCTTAGTTATTTGGGTTTAATAACTTTAGGTATGCCGTATGCTTTAGTGTTGGCACTCTGGGCTGGCCTCACTGAAATTATTCCTTATGTTGGGCCAGTGCTTGGTGCTATACCAGCTTTATTTTTGGCCTTATCAGTTTCACCACTCACTGCGCTATTTGTTTTGATACTTTATATTGTGATTCAACAATTAGAAAATAATTTTATTGTGCCACAAGTTATGAAAAAAGCGGTGGGCATGAATCCAATCGTTTCAATAGTAGTGGTTTTGATTGGCGCAAAATTAGGTGGAGTAGTGGGGGCGATTATTTCTATTCCAGTAGCGACCGCAGTAACAGTATTTTTGTCGGATATTTTTGGTGAAAAATGGGCGGCGGAGAATAAGTTGGAGACATAACTTGTGGATTGTAGTCAGTAGCGCGTAGTTATTATGAGTGAAATATAGAAGGATGAAGCGAAGCAATCTCTCAAAATTTCCAATTTCCAAATCCCAATTTCCAATAAATTTTCAATGATTAAAAATTTTCAAAAATTTGGAACTTTATTGGGATTTTGAACTTTGAACTTGGGATTTAAATGATTTAGTTGTTATTTATAGATCAGGTATTAGAAATTTTGATTCATAACCTATTATGAACAATTCATCAGGAATTCTATATATGGTGGCAACACCAATTGGTAATTTGGGAGATATTACACTGCGGGCGCTGGAAATTTTAAAAAAAGTGGAAGTGATTGCTTGTGAAGATACTCGGGTGACGCAAAAACTTTTGCGTCATTTTGATATTCATAAAAAGTTATTAAGTTTGCATCATCACTCGTCAGATAAAGTTTTAAATAGTATAGTGGAACGTTTGATGGTGGGTGAAAGTGTAGCTTATGTTTCTGATGCTGGTACTCCAGGAATTTCTGATCCGGGTGGAAAATTAGTAGCGGAAGCTATAAAGCAAAATATTAAAGTTGAGCCACTGCCCGGGGCTTCGGCGGTAACGGCAATTTTATCAGTGGCGGGGTTGCCGACTAATAATTATTTATTTTTAGGTTTTCCGCCTCACAAAAAAGGCCGCCAAACTTTTTTTTGGCAAGTGGCGGCGAGTGAGTATCCAGTAGTTTTTTTTGAGTCCACGCATCGAATTATGAAGGCCTTAGTAGAAATGACGCAAGTTTGTCCAGAGCGACAACTGGTGGTGGGACGAGAATTAACTAAACAGTTTGAGACAATTTATCGTGGAATCTCAAGTGAGATAATAGAGCAGATTAAAACTAGTTCAAGTAAGGGAGAATTTGTGGTGGTGGTTGGTGACTTAAGTAAGAGTCACGCCTCATCGGCGGATGAATAAGAATTTAGAGCTGTGCCCCGCACTGTTTCCGTCAAAGCGGAATCTAGTGCGTGGGTAAGAATTGTGACGATTGTCATCCCCGCGCAGGCGGGGATCCAGAACTCAAAATTCAAAATCCTAATTTCTAAACCCCATATAGCAGACGCTGATGCGTCGCTACGGGGCACCGTCCTAAATAAATACCAATACTCAAAATCTAAAATTTATAAAAAATAGATAAAAAAACGCCGTGCTTGCGAAAAGGTTAACGCAGAGCACGGCTTGTATAAAACGCGATACACTCTACTTGAGCTGATCAAAACCCGCAGGGAAATAATAACCTGCGTCAAAATATCACAACCAAGTGCTAAGGTACTCCCTAAAAGTTACCTTCAACATGAGCGTATCGCGCAACAATTATGTTAAATTCTTTAAATTCTTTTTATTTTTTATTTTGCTATTATTTGTAAAATTTCAATAGCTAATGTAGGATAATGGATAGTTTCAATTATGTCAAGGTTTTTTATTCTCCTACGCCGTAATTCATCATTTCTCATAGTTTCCAGATAATTTATAATGGTTACGTTAATAACTATATTATGAGTTAAGCTACGGCGAATGAAATCTATTTTAATTATGAAAAAAGTAAGATATTTCATTACTACACCAATTTATTACGTAAATGACAAGCCGCATTTGGGGCATGCTTATACTACCCTTTGTGCCGATGTTTTGGCGCGTTTTCACAAACAATTAGGCCAAGAAGTATTCTTTTTAACAGGTACTGATGAGCATGGTGCGAAAGTTGAACAGTCGGCTAACCAAGCTTCGATGAGTCCACTGGATTTTGCCACTAAAAATGCGGAGAAATTTCAAAATCTTTGGCCGGTTTTAAATATTCAGCCCGATTATTTTATTCGCACTTCTAATTCAGAGCATGAAAAAGTAGTGGGCGAATTTTTGCAAAAAATTTATGATAAGGGGTTTATTTACCAAGGTGAGTATGAGGGGTTGTACTGTGTGGGCTGCGAAAAGTTTTTGAAAGATGATGATATAATTGACGGACGTTGCCCATTCCACCCCAATCAAGAACCTGTGGCGCAAAAAGAAAAAAATTGGTTTTTTAAGTTATCGGCTTTTCGTGATTCGTTGTTGTCTGCCCTAGAAAAAGGTGAGTATAAAATTGTACCAGAAGGCAGGCACAATGAAATAGTTGGCAAATTAAAACAAGGGTTAGATGATATTTCTATTTCACGCGCTGGTGTAGAATGGGGTGTGCGAGTGCCGTGGGATAAATCACAAACTATTTACGTATGGATTGACGCTTTGATAAATTATTATTCAGCTACTAAGTTTGTGGCTGGCAAGTCGGAATTTTGGCCGGCGCAGGTGCATTTACTCGCCAAAGATATTTTATGGTTTCACGCGGTAATTTGGGAGGCCTTGCTACTTGCCTTTGATTTACCTTTACCCAAAACTATTGCCACCCATGGTTTTTTTACAATTGATGGGCAAAAAATGTCTAAGTCACTTGGTAATGCAATTGATCCAGTGGAGTTGGTAAAAGAATTTGGGGTAGATGCCACGCGTTATTTATTATTATCGCAGTTGCCATTTACGAGTGATGGAGATGTGTCTTTGGCCCGTTTCCGTGAGCGCTATGATAGTGATTTGGCCAATGGACTTGGTAATTGTTTGTCGCGGGTAACAAATATGGCAGAAAAATTTGGAGTAGATGTTAAAGGTGAGGTGTTAAAAGATTTTACAAACAACGTAACTCGCTATATTCAAAATTTTTCATTTGATGTGGCGTTGGGAGAAATAATTGGCGCGCTTCGTGAAATAGATCGACAAATAGATATAACAAAGCCATGGATTATGGCTAAAGAAGGTAAGTTGAGTGAAGTGCCAGCTTTGGTAGGGAATTGGATTATTATATTAAAACAAGTAGCCGAACAGTTAACACCTTTTATGCCAGAAACGAGTGAAAAGATGTTAAAGATTTTAGGCGCCGACAAAATTGTTAAATCAGAACCGCTTTTTCCGAGATTAAATTAATTAAAAATACTAATTCTTAATTTTATTAATTATGAAAATTAAAATTTGGTTACCAATAGTTATATTTTTATTTTTAGGCGTGGGTGTGGTTTATGCTTATAGTAATGATTTATTAAATTTCAATATTTTTCTATCAGAAAAAGAACGCGACGCAAAAGAGCTTGTTCAAGCGAGAAATTTTTTTCCAAACGAGATTGGTAATTTTAGATTATCTAACGGCTCAGACGATGTTCGTTTAGAAAAACGTTGTGAAAAAATAGAAAATAATCCTGATACTGCTAATTTAGATCTCAAGGGTGAAGCTTGCAGTAAAACAATAGTTGGTAAATATGAGGGAGTTTCTAATTTAAGTGTGGTTTATATACATTTAACAAAATTTACTAAAGGAGTTGATATTTATCGTCAATTATTGGAAAGGGCGCGTCGTGATAAAATTGGCAATTACGATGTCATGAGAATTGAAAAACATGAAATTGCTTGGTACCCAGAATCGGTTTATGATTTTGTTGTTATTCAACAAGGTGAGAAAGCGGTTAATGGTGCAACCGGTATTAGTTATAATAAAATAGCTGATGGTGCAAATCCAATAACTCAATATTTTTTGACACAATTTCCACCTGAATTACAAAATCAAGTAAAGTAATAAATATAATTAACATATGAATTTTTTTGATATAATTTTACTTATTATCCTCTTCGGTTTTTTATTGTTTGGTTTTTGGTTTTCTTTACTTCATACGGCGGGTGGTGTGGTTGGTACTATTTTAGGTGTGTGGCTAGCGAGTAAATATTATTTATTAATTACTGCGCCAATAATTAGTTTATTACCTAATTCTGCTGGGTTGGTTAATATTTTAGTATTTTTCATTATTATGATAGTGGCCAGCCGACTTAGCGGTTTGGTATTTTATTTATTTGGTCGCCTGTTTCACTTTCCACCCGAAGCACCATTTTTAAATTTTATTTTGCGCTTAGGTGGAATGCTTTTAGGTGTGGTGGAAGGTGCTTTGATTTTAGGGGTAACTTTATATTTTGCGAAAAATATAGAAACAACTAGTGTGTTGGTAAAATACATTGCCACTTCTGAAATCGCTGGCCGTTTAATGAATTTTGCTAGTACACTAACTTCATTTATTTAGTGTTTCGAATTTCGATATTTCAGCCTTCGTAGCCGAAACTACTACGGCGAAGTAGACTCGGATTTAATTTTTTATGATCGATACTCATTGCCATTTAAACTTCCGTGCTTTTAAAGATGATGCATTTGAAGTTATTGCTCGAGCGCAAGCCGCGGGTGTTTCGCAAATGATTTTAGTTGGCAGTCAGTGGAGTACGAACGAGCGGGGAGTTGTAATGGCGAAAGAAAATGAAGCTTTGTATGCCGCTATTGCGCTTCACCCTGTGCATTTATTTGAGATGGAGGTAGATGAAGGTGAAGATCATTTTACTACTCGGGCGGAAGTTTTTGATTATGATAAATATAAAGGTTTAGCTTTGTCGTCGCCCAATGTTATTGCAATAGGTGAGTGTGGGTTGGATTATTTTCATTTTCCCGAAGGTGTGAGCGTGGAAGAAGTTAAAACCAAACAAGCGGAAACATTACGTAGTCATATTGATTTAGCCACTGAATTAAATCTCCCGCTTATAATTCATTGTCGTGAAGCGTATGATGATTTGTTTGTGATTTTAGATGAAGCAGTGCGAGCCGGAAAATTACCAAAACGTGGGGTGAACCATTGTTTTTTAGGTAACCGCGCGCAAGCCAAGAAATTTTTAGATTTGGGATTTTATTTATCGTTCACTGGAATTATTACTTTTAAAAATGTAAGCCCAGAATTAATTGAAGTGATTAAAGAAACACCGCTTGATAGAATAATGGTAGAAACTGATGCGCCCTATCTAGCACCCCAAGCGTATCGCGGTAAACGCAACGAACCGGCCTTTGTGGTAGAGGTGGTCAAGAAGATTGCAGAGGTGAAGAATTTGACAGTGCAAGAAGTTGATTCTAATATTACCAATAATTCTAAGATTTTTTTTAACATTTAATATGATAAAAGAGTATCAGTCTTCACCGCCTGAATCAGAATCTCAAGTGGAAACTATAGAACAACTTCAAGAGCAAATTGACCAACTAAAAAAGGAAATTAAACCATTTTCTTACAGTCTTTCGGTGCAACTTTTTGAATCGAATTTGTTTAAGTATGAGATAAAATTATCCACAACTCGTGGAGATGAAAAAGTACAAATCGAGCAGGAACTTGCGAGTTTTATAGCCAGTTCAACAGAAAGTGAAATCATTGATCGGTTTTATAAGTTGCGTCAGCAAATAGATGAATTAGAATCTAAAGCAAGAGCGATTAGGCAAGAGAAAAAAAATAAGGAGGAAGCTCTTTTGTTAGAGCGGGATAAAAAGAGATTAGAGATTTTTAAGCAAAAAGTAGAAAAAGAGATTGAGGAAAGAAATCATAAATTAGGTGAGTTAGTAGAAAAACATATTACACCCTTAAAACAATTCGGTATGACGGAAGATGCTATTAAAAATCAGTTAGGTTTTGCACAAAAGAGTGAAATGGATTTATACCAATTAATAATTGATCAATTGCTGGATATGCAAGTGCGTATTGAAGAACTTGATGGGTATTTGGCGCAAGGTAGTATTTTGGGTAATGAGACTTTTGATAGAATAGAGAAAGATTACCAAGAAATTTTTAAGTGGGTACCAGGTGGGCATGCTTAAGTGCCCCATCTTGAAACTTTATGGCTATTTTAGCAAGTGATTATAGTTTATAATTTTTTATCATAAATCTTACGTTTCCAATAAATAATATTTTGGAACTGTCTTATTTTGTTTTTTTATGTTAATCTTACATCACTATGGGTAGTGATTTTTTAATACTTTTATTAGTAATCATCGTCGGATTTGGGGCGATGGTGTGGTTTTTGAAATCCCCCAAAACAGAACCAAAAAAAGATGACCAGTCGCTTTTAATGCTCCAAAATCAACTAAATGAAATGCGGGCGACTTTAGATAATAAGTTAGGTGAGTCAACTAAGTTCATGCAACATCAATTTGGGGAAAGTGCCAAAATTATTCGCGATGTTACCGAGCGTTTAGTAAGGCTTGATGAAACCAACCGGCAGGTGGTGAATTTTGCCGATCAGCTACAAAGTCTCCAAGATATTTTAAAAAATCCTAAACAGCGGGGGATTTTAGGTGAGTATTATTTGGAAACACTTTTAAAAAATGTAATGCCACCCGGTAGTTTTCAAATGCAGTATCCGTTTAAAGATGGCACGATTGTAGATGCGGTAGTATTTGTAAAAGATAAAGTAATTCCGATTGATTCCAAATTTTCTTTGGAAAATTATAATCGTTTAGTAGAAGAGCGCGATCCTGTAGAACGTGAAAAACTTGAAAAGGCCTTTAAGGCCGACCTCAAAGCTCGCATTGATGAAACAGCTAAATATGTAAAA
Source organism: uncultured Gammaproteobacteria bacterium (assembly GCA_964348825.1). Classification (GTDB taxonomy): domain Bacteria; phylum Patescibacteriota; class Patescibacteriia; order Veblenbacterales; family UBA10138; genus JBBTZY01. The sequence goes on from CAYGDX010000001.1 coordinate 173,050, forward strand.
CCCAGCGAAGGTACAATGGACTTTGCTTTTATGTTTATTCCACACGAAGCAATATATTATGATTTGCTGGTGGCGCAGGTAGGGGCGGTAAAAGTTAACACCCGTGATTTAATTGAATATGCTTTCAAAGAAAAACACGTGATAATCGTATCACCAACATCATTCCTCGCGTATTTACAAACCGTGCTCCAAGGTTTGCGCGCTTTACAAATTGAAGAGTCAGCCAAAGAAATTCGTCACAATGTAGAGACCTTAGGCAAACATCTTTTATCTTACGAAGAATATATGAAAAAATTAGGTGGGCATTTGGGCACCACCGTGAATGCTTACAATACGGCTTATAAAGAACTGGGAAAAATTGATAAAGATGTTTTGCGAATTTCTGGTGAGGCGGTGGGGATTGAGGCGCTAGCGCTGGATAAGCCCAAAATTAGTGAAGAGTAAATTATTTTAGTTGGTAGTCAGTAGTAAGTAGTGAGTAGCAATTATTAAGTAGATTTTTGGCTAATTTAAGCCAAAATATTTTTTAGCCGTTGACGATATTTAAAAAAACAGTTAAAATTATTCTCCGCAAGGTGTTTTGCGTTTAAAATTATGTCCGAGTTAGAAAAACAAGTGTGGTGGCAAGCGCCGCTTAAGGTATTTGCTGAAGCGACTGGTCTTATAGTAGTGCCGATTTTGGTGGCTTTGTATGGTGGGCGCCATTTAGATAGAATTTACAAAACTGAACCGATTTGGTTTTTAACTCTGACAATTTTAGCGATAGTGTTGGCGAATTTGGCAATACTTCGTTTAGCCAAAAAATATTTAAATGAAGTAGACAAAAAAGGAAATAATAAAGATTATGGCAATACAAACCCAAGTTTGGATGAAAAATAATGAATTAGCGTTGGCTGAAACTGTGGCATCTGAAGCCGCCAGTGAAGCCAGTGAAGTTCAACATGAAGTGACATTGTACCCCGAGCCAATTGCGCATTTTGGGAGTTTTGTGGTCACCAACTCTTTACTTAATTCATGGCTAGCGGTAGTAGTAATCATCGTTTTATCTTGGGCAGTGGGGCGCAAAGTATCGCGCGTACCATCACGTATGCAGGCCTTGGTTGAAACAGTAGTGGAAGGTGCGATGAAGTTAGCTGATTCAGTAACAGGAGCGCGTAGCAAAACTCTAAAAGTTTTTCCTTTTATATTTGCCTTGTTTTTATTTGTGCTCGTAAATAATTGGTTGGGTTTGATTCCAGGTGTGGGTTCAATTGGTTTCATTGAAATGATTGAAGGCCATAAAGTTTTTGTACCACTTTTTCGTGGCGCGACAGCTGATTTCAATACCACTTTAGCGCTCGCCATAATGTCAGTAGTAGGTTCTAATATTTTTGGCGTAATAGTGGTGGGGGCTTGGAAATATTTTAATAAATTTGTACAAGTGAAAGAATTAGTGGCCATTCCAGGCGAAATAATAAAAAATCCGACAATTATTTTTGTTAATCCAATTAAGTTTTTTGTAGGGTTAATTGAAATAGTCGGTGAAATAGCTAAAACTGCCTCGCTTTCTTTTCGTTTATTTGGTAATATTTTTGCGGGGGAGGTGCTTTTAACGTCAATTGCTGTAATTTTTGCTTTTGGTTTGCCAATTCCTTTTATGTTTTTGGAAGTAATTGTAGGTATAATTCAGGCGTTAATTTTTGCTATGCTTACTTTAGTGTATTTTACAGTAGCAGCCACGGCCGAGGAGCATTAATTTAAAATTTGTTTATTAACTATCTGTTTAGCGGCGACATAAAATATTAATTCCAATTGTCGTATCTGATTAAACAGATTTAAGAAAGGAAAAAAATATGGATTACGTAGTTATGGCTAAGGCCTTCACCATTGCGATTGGTGCAATCGCGCCAGCAATGGCAATTGGTAAAATTGGTTCCAAAGCGATGGAAGCAATTGGTCGCAACCCAGAAGCGGCTGGTAAAATTTTAGTGCCGATGCTTTTGGCCGCGGCTTTTGCCGAAGCTATCGCGATTTACGCACTCGTTATCGCTTTCGGTATTAAGTAATTATTTGTTGGTGTGAAGGCGAGAGTAATTTCGTCTTCATTCAATAACTTATTATTAAATAAATTTTAAAAATTCGAATATCGAAATTCGAAATACGAAATTTTCGGATTTAGTGCTTCGGATTTCGGATTTATAACCTTATGGACGATTTTATAAAAACATTTCACGTTGACATAAAATTAATAATTGCTCAACTAATTAATTTTGGTTTGGTAGTATGGGTAGTATGGCGATTTGCACTTAAATCAATTTTAAGTACAATGCAAAAACGGGCTGATGAAATAGATAAAAGTTTGGCCGATGCCAAAAAAATAGAAAGTGATTTAGAAGCACTAACCCTAACTCGCGAAAGAATTTTGAATGAAGCCAACAAGGCAGCTGGAGTTATCTTAGATAAAGCGCAAGCTCAAGCTGAAACTGAACGACAAGCCACACTAGCACGAGTTAGAAATGAAGCTGAAAAAGTAATTGTTGAAGCTAAAGATAAATTAATGATTGAGCAAGAAGCCGCCCTGCAAGCCGTGCGTAAAGAAGCCGCCAAATTAATTACCCAGGGAGTTTTGAAAGTAATTGGAAAATTGCCTAGCGATGTAGTGGATAAAAGTTTGGTAGACGAAGCGGTGGTGGAGCTAGGCAAAAAAGTGAAAAAATAATGATTTAAAATTCGAAATACGAAATTTTCGGATTTAGTGCTTCGGATTTCGGATTTTTAAAATTTATTATTGATTTATAATTTGAGTTTTAATTTTAATTTTTCAGTAGTTGTCCATTATTACTAAAATACCATGCGTCTAACTCCTACCAATTACGCTAAGCTTTATTTATCACTTACCCAAGGTGAGGCGAGTGCTCATTTATCAAATTTAACAAATAAATTTTGGGCGCTGGTGTGGCGTAAAAAACATTTTGGTTGGCGCCAGAAAATTATAGCCGAAATAATGCGCCTGTGGCATGAACAAAACGATATTGTACCGGTAGCGGTTACGACCGGACGGTTACTAGGGCCAAAATTTATTACTTCGCTTCGGAGAACACTTACTACTAGTTTGAACCGTGAGGTTGATTTGCAGGTAACAGTTAAACCACATTTATTAGCTGGGCTTACCGTGCAAGTGGGTGATAAAAAATATGATGCGAGTTTGAAAGGCCGGTTAGATCAGTTGTACAGTAAGTTAAGTGGGGAGTAATTTTAATCATTACAACACTAGAACACTTAAACATTAGAACATTATTAACAAAATTTTTGCTCTAGTGATCTAATGTTCTAATGAAACTTCTTTCTAAAAAATTCTTAATTCGTAATTCTTTATTCTAAATTCTAACATATGTCCACCATCACTAAAGATCATTTACTTAAAACATTGGAAGCTGAACTCAAAGGTTTCGAAGCGCGCGTTGGGGAAAGCGAAGTTGGTAATGTAATTGAAGTGGGCGATGGTATTGCCAAAGTTACCGGACTTTCCAAATGCATGGCTTCGGAAATGTTAGAATTTCAAAGTGGCGCGCGCGGCGTGGCACTTAATTTGGAAGAAACTCAAGTTGGTGTAATGATTTTGGGTGATTATTTGGCAGTTAAAGAAGGTGAAACAGTAAAAACTACTGGTAAAATTTTATCGGTGCCGGTGGGTGAAGGTGTGATTGGTCGGGTTCTTAATCCATTAGGCGAGCCAGTTGATGGACAAGGTGCCATTCGCGCATCCGATTACTATCCAGTAGAAAAAATTGCACCGCGTGTAATTGCTCGTCAGTCGGTTAACTCGCCACTCCAAACTGGTATTAAAGCAGTTGATGCCATGATTCCAATTGGTCGCGGTCAACGTGAGCTTATTATTGGCGACAGACAAACTGGTAAAACTGCGCTCGCAATTGACGCTATCATAAATCAAAAAGACCAAAATGTAATTTGTATTTATGTGGCGATCGGACAAAAGGAATCTAAAATAGCAAAAATTGTGGCCAAACTTCAAGCCGTCGGTGCAATGGAATATACTACTGTGGTACTCGCGGGCGCTTCAGAACCAGCGGCTATGTCATTTCTCGCACCGTATTCAGGTTGCGCGATGGGCGAATATTTTATGGATAAAGGTAAAGATGTGTTGGTAATTTATGATGATCTTTCCAAACACGCGGTAGCTTACCGTCAAATTTCTTTACTCTTAAAACGTCCACCTTCTCGTGAAGCGTACCCTGGTGATATTTTTTATTTACATTCTCGCCTGTTGGAGCGCGCTGCACGACTCAGCAAAGATTATGGCGGCGGCTCTTTAACAGCTTTACCAATTATTGAAACACAAGCAGGCGATGTATCGGCTTATATTCCAACCAATGTAATTTCTATTACCGATGGTCAGATTTATTTGGAAAGTGATTTGTTTTACCAAGGTATCAGGCCAGCTTTAAATATTGGTTTGTCAGTTTCGCGCGTGGGTAGTACAGCACAAATTAAAGCTATGAAAAAAGTGGCTGGAAAATTACGTTTAGATTTAGCACAATTTAGAGAACTGGCGGCCTTTGCCCAATTTGGTTCAGATTTGGACGAAGCCACTAAAAAACAAATCGAACGAGGGCGTAGGTTAACTGAAGTTTTAAAACAGGGTTTGTATGAACCAATGCCAGTGGAAAATCAAGTAGCTGTTCTTTACGCGGCAGTGAATGGTTATTTGGATGACGTGCCAGTCGCAGAAGTTAAAGAATGGGAAAATAAATTCCATAATTATTTAAAACACCAAGCGATTTTGAAAGAGATAAAAGAAAAGAAAGAATTGACGGCTGAAGTGGAAGAAGGGTTGAAGAAAGCAATAGTAGAGTTTAAAAAAATATAAAATTAAAAAATAAAAAATCAAAATTATGGAGTGAAAAATTTTCAAATTTTTCACGACATTCCTAAATTTTCCATTTTGATATTTAAATTTTAAATTATTTACCGTGCCTCAATCAACTCGAGAAATTAAGCGACGATTACGCTCCATAAAAAATACGCGCCAAGTAACGCGCGCCATGGAGATGGTTTCGGCCGCCAAAATGCGGAAATCGGTACAAGCGGTGGTAGCGAGTCGCGCTTATGCGAGTTATGCTTGGGCGCTTGTTTCTGAGTTGTCGCTCCGAGTGGATCAGCGTCATCATCCGTTACTCGCTAAACGTGATAAAGTAAAAAATATTGGATTACTGGTGGTAAGTTCTAATCGCGGGCTGTGTGGCGGATTTAATTACCAATTAGCACAAAAGGTGGAAAAATATTATCAAAGTTTAGGTGAAAACGTATCAGTTAAATTAATTTCATTTGGCGTCAAAGCTCGCGACATATTGCTTCGTCAAGGTAAGGTGCTGGCAGCTGATTTCAGCAAACCTGATTTATTAAATGATGAAACAATTATTAAGCCAATAGCCAAATTGTTGCTCGAGGAGTATTTATCTGGTAATTATGATAAAGTTGTATTGGCTTATACTGATTTTATTTCAGCGTTATCACAAAAACCAAAAATTAAACAACTACTGCCAATTGAAAAAGTAATTGATAATGATTTGGGTGGTGTTAAGAATGCGTCAGTCGATACTACACCCTACACCCTACACCCTCACCCCTCAAACTACGAATACAAATTTGAACCAACACCTGCCACAGTATTAAATGAATTGTTGCCACGACTTTTGGGACTTCAAATTTACCAAGCGACTCTTGAATCAACTGCTTCAGAACATTCGGCACGCATGCTCGCTATGCGCAATGCTTCATCGGCCGCTCGTGATATGTTGGATGACTTAACTTTAACTTTCAATCAAGCTCGACAAGCATCTATCACCTCGGAGCTGGCAGAAATTATTGGTGGACGAACAGCGATTGAAGCGGTTTAGTAAATTAAAATCCGAAATTCGAATATCGAAATTCTAAATAAATTAATTTTATAAAAATTATGTCAACGCAAAACGCAAAGGTCAAAACTCAAAATTACAATTTAAAATTTAAAGATTTAATTTTTGAGTTGTAGTTTTGACTTTTAACTTTTTACTTTTGACTTTTATATTATGTCCTCAGGAAAAATTACCCAAGTGATCGGTCCAGTGGTCGATGTATTTTTTACTAAAGATCTACCGCCGATTTATCAGGCTTTGGAAGTAAAAAACGGCAAGGAAACTTTGGTGCTAGAAGTACAACAGCATTTAGGCTCTGGTGTAGTGCGTACGGTAGCGATGGGCACAACTGATGGTTTAGCCCGCGGTCTTGAAGCAGTGGATACTGGCGCCGCTATTTCTGTGCCAGTAGGCAGTGAAACATTGGGGCGTATGGTAGATGCTTTGGGTGCACCACTTGATAATCAAGGTGAGATTAAAGCTAAACAAAAATATCCAATTCATCGTCACGCGCCAAAATTTGTCGAACAATCTACTCAAACCGAAGTGTTTGAGACGGGTATAAAAGTCATCGACTTAATTTGTCCATTTGTAAAAGGTGGTAAGGTTGGTTTATTTGGTGGTGCGGGTGTCGGTAAAACTGTAGTAATTATGGAATTGATTCGTAATATTGCTTCTAATCACGGTGGTTTTTCAGTGTTCGCTGGTGTAGGTGAACGTTCTCGCGAAGGCAATGATCTTTATCACGAAATGAAAGATTCTGGCGTGCTGGCAAAAACGTCGCTCGTTTTCGGACAAATGAATGAACCGCCTGGTGTACGCGCGCGCGTGGCTTTAACAGGGCTCGCTATGGCTGAATATTTCCGCGATGAAGCTAAACAAGATGTATTATTCTTTGTGGATAATATTTTCCGTTTTACTCAAGCGGGTTCTGAGGTATCAGCGCTTCTTGGGCGTATTCCATCAGCTGTTGGTTATCAACCAACACTTGCTACCGATATGGGTGAATTACAAGAAAGAATTACATCAACCAAGGATGGTTCGATTACTTCAGTGCAAGCCGTGTATGTGCCAGCTGACGATTTAACTGATCCGGCACCAGCTACTACTTTTGGTCATTTAGATTCCACGGTAGTTTTGAATCGTGCGCTCACTGAACTTGGTATTTATCCAGCGGTTGATCCACTCGATTCCACTTCCACAATTTTGGATCCAAATATTTTAGGTGAAGATCATTACAAAACAGCGCGTGAGGTACAAAGAGTATTACAACGTTACAAAGATTTACAAGATATCATTGCTATTTTAGGTATGGAAGAATTATCAGAAGATGATAAATTAATTGTGAGTCGCGCTCGTAAAATTCAACGTTTCCTTTCGCAACCATTCTTTGTGGCTGAAACATTTACTGGTACACCCGGTAAATATGTTACACGCGCTGAAACAGTGCGTGGCTTTAAGGAAATTTTGGAAGGTAAACATGATTCAAAACCCGAACAAGCGTTTTATATGAAGGGTGGGATAGATGAAGTGGTAGGGTAGTGAGCCACTGACAACTAGTTCCTAGCCACTAATTTGTCTGCCCCGCGAAGCTTTAGCGAAGTGGGGTCATTGCGAGGTCCGCCAGCTGGCGGAGAGTGAGGCGAGCGACGTGGCAATCTATCACAAAAATCGAAATTTATTCATTAGAACACTAGAACATTTAAACATTATTGATAAAAATTTTTTGTTATTATGATCTAGTGATTTAGTGATCTAGTGATATTTCTTACTTAATCCAATGTCTAAATATATTAAATTCCAAATCATCACACCAGAACGCGTTGTATTTGAAGCGCCCGAAGTGGAAGCCGTTTCTTTGCCGACCAAAATGGGGGAGATTACAATTTTACCTGATCACTTACCACTAGTTGCTTCACTTGTGGCTGGTGAAACGCGAGTGAAAGTTTCCGGCCAAGAAATTTTAATGGCTGTTTCGGGCGGGTTTATTGAAGTAAAGCCCGGTGAGGTTACGGTACTAGCTGATTCAGCTGAACGAGCCGAAGAAATTGATATTACGCGAGCCGAAGAAGCAAGAGCGCGAGCTGAAAAATTAATGCAGGAAAAGAAATTTGGCGAGGCCGAGGATTATACATACTTGGTGGGTAAATTAGAAAAGGAATTAGCGCGGGTGAGAGTAGCACACAAACATCGTACGCATCGGTCGCCGCTGACACACAACAATAATAAGCCCAATTAATTTTTATTATTAGTTAGAATTTTTTATGAGTTATTTAGATTTAGTATTTTTCTTAGGCCGAGTTTTATTTGGCGGATTTTTTATTTTAAACGGCATAAATCATTTTGCTAAACATGAAATGTTAGCGGGTTATGCGGGAAGTAAAGGCGTGCCAATGGCTAGTACGGCCGTGTATTTAACTGGCTTGCTTTTAACTTTAGGCGGCTTGGGCGTGCTACTTGGTTTTTATGTTCAATGGGCGCTAGTGCTTTTGGTAGTATTTTTAGTGCCAGTAAGCTTTATGATGCACGCCTTCTGGAAAGTTGCAGACGCTCAAGCTAAAATGATGGACAAAATTCAATTTCAAAAAAATATGGCACTGCTCGGCGCGGTTTTGATGTTGCTGGCATTGTGGAGTTAATAAGTTTTTTGTCATTCTGAGTCATCAGACGAAGAATCTTTAAGATTATTCGTTTCATTTGGGATAACAATTATTATACTTATGCCTGTTCTACAAAACTTACGTACCGATGTAAATAAGTTAAAAAGTCCAGTCAAATCCAAGATTTTGCAAAGATTTTTTAAAACAGGTAAGGGTGAATATGGAGCAGGGGATATATTTTTAGGATTAACTGTGCCAGAATCAAGATTAATTGCTAAAAAATACGCGTCTGTAATTAAAAATAGCGAATTAGAAAAATTATTATCATCAAAGTATCATGAGGAGCGCTTGATTGCGCTCCTTATTTTAGTACAGAAGTTTAATTTGATATCAGCTGAGAGATTCCAATTGTCATCCCCGCGGAGGCGGGGATCCAGAAAAATAAGCCAGGTTAAATCAATTCTGGATTCCCACTTTCGTGGGAATGACAAAAACGCGGCTGTTAATCAGAAAAAAGTTGTGGATTTTTATTTAGCGCATCTCTCAGCCGTTAATAATTGGGATTTAGTTGATTTGTCGGCTGATAAAATTTTTGGACGATATTTGTTAGGCAAGTCAACTAAAATTTTATACAAATTTATAAAGTCAAAAAATTTATGGGAGAGGCGGATTGCGATTGTATCTACTTTTGCTTTTATTAAACAAAATAAATTTACTGACGCCTTACGTCTATCCAAAATATTATTAAAAGATAAACACGATTTAATTCACAAAGCGTGCGGTTGGATGCTCCGCGAAGTCGGCAAGCGTAATGTAGGCATACTTTTAAAATTTTTAAATAAAAATAGTTCACAAATGCCTCGCACTATGCTCCGTTATGCAATTGAGCGACTACCGAAGAATAAAAAGAAATTTTATCTAGAAAAATAATTTAAGTGTTATGTACCAATGTGTTAACTCAGTACTACAAATAGTACTGGGCGTAGCACATCAATACAGTAATTTGTGGCGGCAAAAATGAAGTGGTGGTGGTTGTAAGTTGGATTAAAAATGGTAAAATAAGTTCATGATAAAACCTAACCAAAAGCAAGATTTGTTAAGGGATTTAAATGAAGCCCAAAGTTCGGCGGTTACACATACCACCGGTCCGCTTTTGATTGTGGCGGGTGCGGGCACTGGTAAAACTACAGTGATTACCCGTCGGATTGTTTGGTTAATTGAGCAAGGGTTAGCTTCCCACGACGAAATTTTAGCGCTTACTTTTACGGATAAAGCGGCTGGTGAAATGGAAGAGCGGGTGGATCGTTTACTGCCACTAGGGTACGTAAATTTATGGATTTCCACTTTTCACGCTTTTGCCGAGCGCGTGCTTAAAGATTGGGCCCTAGAAATTGGGCTACCAAATGATTTTAAATTAATTACGCCAACCGAACAATGGTTACTGGTGAGACAGAATTTAGATAAATTTGATTTGGATTATTATCGACCGCTTGGTAATCCGACTAAATTTGTGCATGCGCTCCTCAGGCATTTTTCGCGTGCGAAGGATGAGGATGTGTGGCCCGAAGATTATTTGAAATTGGCGGAAGGGAAAGTTTTGGATACGGGGCGAGGAGAGTATTTAAAGAAAAATTCGAAAAAGTCACGTAGTCAGAAAGTCAAGAAGTCAGACAGTGATTTAATGGATTTATCTGATGAAGTTGAAACAGAGGCGGGGCGGCTTTTGGAAATTGCTAAAGCGTATCACACTTATCAACAATTACTGCTTGAGAAAGGTGTTTTAGATTTTGGTGATTTAATAAATTATACCTTAAAACTTTTTCGTACTCGCCCCAAAGTTTTGAATCAGTATCGTAATCAATTTAAATATTTGTTAGTCGATGAATTTCAAGATACTAATTACGCGCAGTATGAATTGGTAAAAATGCTCGCCGCCCCACAAAATAATGTCACCGTGGTCGGCGACGATGATCAATCGGTTTACAAATTCCGCGGCGCCTCCATTTCTAATATTTTGGAATTTAAGCAGGATTATCGAAAAGCAGCGCAAATTATTTTAACTCAAAACTATCGTTCCACGCAAAATATTTTAGATTTATCATATAAATTTATTCAGCTTAATAATCCTTATCGTTTGGAAGTTAAATTAAAAGACGATGAACACAAAATTTCTAAGCAGTTGTCGAGCAATTCCAAACTTACCGGCGAAGTTGATTTAAGTGTTTTTCCCAATATGCACCAAGAGGCGAGTGGTGTGATTAAAAAAATTATTGAGCTTAAAAATAAAGACAAATCAGCCACTTGGAATGATTTTGCGATTCTAGCCCGCGCCAATGCCTCGGCTGAACCGTTTTTACAAGAATTAAAAAAATCTGGGATTCCTTATGAATATGTAGCGAGTAAGGGTTTGTATCAAGAAGATATTATTTTAGATATCGTTTCGTATCTTAAACTCTTAGATAATTATCACGAATCACAAGCCGTGTATCGTGTGCTAACTACACCGTATTTGGCTTTACCAAATAATGATTTATCTAGCTTACTTTATTTTGCCAATCGTAAGGCGATGTCGCTTTACGAGGCCTTGCGTGAAGCGCCGATAATTCCTTTAAGTGAAGCGGGGCAAAAACAAGCTACGAAAATAATTTCTTTGATAGAAACACATTCCTCATTTGCGCGCGAACATACCGTAGCAGAAGTGTATTTAAAAGTAGTGCGGGAAATTGGTTTAACTGATTGGCTGACTAAACAAGCGGATGATTATGTAACAGTTAAACAAGCCAGCTACTTAAATGCGTTTTATCGGAAAATTCAAGAATTTGAATTAGCTAGTCGCGAGAAAAAATTAAATAATTGGTTAGAAATTTTTGCGTTAGAATTGGAAGCCGGCGAAGAAGGCGTGATGCCTAGTTCGGCCGAAGAAGGACCAGAAATGGTAAAAGTAATTACCGTGCATTCGGCCAAGGGTTTGGAATTTAAATACGTGTTTATTGTGCATTTGGTAGATCGCCGGTTTCCTTCTACTGAACGGCGCGAGGCCATAGAACTGCCAACCGAACTGACCAAAGAAATTTTACCGGAAGGCGATGTGCATTTGCAAGAAGAGCGTCGACTTTTTTATGTGGCGATGACACGCGCGAAATACGGTTTATATTTTTCTTATGCGGAAGATTATTTTGGCAAGCAACAGCGCAAACCCTCTCGCTTTTTATATGAATTGGGTTTAGTTGAAGGTGAGCCAAGTCGCGCTAAGTCAAATTTAGTTAGCTCTAGTCAGGAAGTCGCAAAAGTTAATTCAACTTCGGTTAATTATAAAATTCCGGAATCGTTTTCATTTTCATCTATTTCTAGTTATTTAAAATGTCCACTGGAATATAAATATCGATATCTACTTAAAATTCCGGCGCCGGGTAATGCTTATTTGAGTTTTGGTTCAAGCATGCACAAAACTTTGGAGCTTTTTATGAAATTGTGGCAGGGAAAGCTTTCTTCGCGACAACTCGGTTTATTTGGTGATGCAAAATTAAGTGGGCAAATAGAACTTCCAACTTTTAAAGAGTTGTTAAAATTTTATGATGATTCGTGGATAGATGATTGGTATGATAATAAACCGGATCGTGAAAAATATAAAGAAAGAGGTAAAGAACAGTTAAAGAATTTTTATGAGAAATTCAAAGTTGATAATCCCCAGCCAAAATATTTGGAACAATTTTTTAAATTACGTTTTGGAGATTATAAATTTTCGGGTAAGATTGATAGAATGGATGTAGGCACTTCTGGACTTACTATAATAGATTACAAAACTAGTGAAAAGCCGCCTAAAACTTTTGCCAAAGTAGATAAAGATCAGCTTTTAATTTATCAATTGGCGGCGCAGGAATTTTTTCGTGAGAAAGTAGCGGGCTGTAAATATTATTATTTGCATCCCAATATTACTTCTGATTTATTTTTAGGTACACCCGAGGAGTTAGAGGATTTACGCGCGCGTTATTTAGCAGTAATTAAGGATATTGTGGAATCTGTAAAGACTGATAATTTCGCGACTATTCACAAAGATGGTGGACATGAGTGTGAGTATAAGGGGATGAGATAAATTTTAGTAAGAGTAAGAGCTTGGAGTAATATTAAATTTATGCGGATAACTACAAAAAATATTAATGATTGGTATTTGGCTGTAAATCGGAATATGTCTTTTTTGCATCACTCACTCAGCAAGAAAGGCCATATTAAAGGTTTGAGGTTATTTGGTTTTAAACAGCCAAGTTTATTGGAATTTTCTATTAATAAAAAATTTGAATCATTTCTTTATTATTCTCACACATCAGCTGGTTCATTAATGAAAGAAATGAGAATATTGGTACAATCCAAAAGTTGGTTGCAAAAATTAAAAAATGATTATAAAAAATACGGTGATGAACTTCTTCAAGCTACAAAATTACTTAGTGTATCGACTGGCAATAGCGTAGTCTTAATTAAGAATTTTGATAGATATTTTAAATGTTACGCAAGCTACACCCCAGCATTAAATATTACGGCTTTAGGAGGTCGTGTTTTAACTGATGATTTATATAAATCAATTCAAAACCAGTTGGATTGTTCGTGGGATAAAGCTGGAAAAATTATTAGTACACTAACTTTTCCAGATTTACCAACCCCTAGTCAAGCAGAGGAATTAGATTTTTTAAAAATAGTTAGTAGTCGTCATTCATTATCGAAATTTCAAATAGTTGTCCGTTTGAAACGTCATTATGAATATTATTCAGTTATCCCGGCCAACTTTGTGGGTGAACCGTGGGACTATGATTATTTTTATAATAAACTAATAAATTATTCGGGTTCAGCCGATAAAGCAAGACAAAAAATATTAAGGCGTAGAGAAAAAATGATAAAAGAACGCGACGTTCTTTATAAAAAATTAAATTTGGATTTAAATTCACGTCGATTAATTGTTGCCTTACGTTTAATTTCTGAATTGAACGAATATCGTAAGTTTATTTTTAGTTATGCGAGCGTGGGAGTGCGTGAAGTTTTAAACAAAATTGCTTTGGATAATAATTTTAACAGCTGGCGCGATATGCATTATTTGACAGCTGATGAAATTAAATTATTAGTAAAAAATAAATCCGTCGCCAGGGTGAAAAAAAATTATGAACGTAGGTTTAATAGTTATTCTGGGGTAATTACCGACCTTGATTTAAATACAGAACGTGAACTAACTGGCCAAGAAATTAAACTTGTAAAAAATAATTTGGCGCCCTTTATTAAGTCCGCGTCGGTGAAGGATGATTCATTGCGGGGTTTTATTGGTAATAAAGGTTATGCCAAAGGGCCAGTTCGGTTGGTGCTAAAAGAATCAGATTTTGCTAAAGTAAAAACCGGTGATATTTTAATAGCTAGAATGACATCGGCTGATTATATTGTGGTTATGAAAAAAGCGGCGGCATTTGTAACTGATGAAGGTGGTATAACTAGTCACCCTGCAATAGTGGCAAGGGAAATGAATAAACCTGGAATTGTAGGTACAAAATATGCTACTCAAATTTTTAAAGACGGTGATATGGTGGAGGTAGATGCTAATAAGGGTATTGTAAGGAAGATTTAAAAATATGCCACCAATTTTAATCACCTGTTATGTAAACCCTGATCTTGATGGTGTGGCGGGGGCAGTTGCCTATGTCGAGTTTTTACAAAAGACAGTCAAGAATGCCGTTGCTTCCATTATTGGCGAAATACACGACGAAACAAAATATATTTTGGATCGTTTTGGTTTTGAGTATCCCCGGATAATACTGAATGCTAATAATTTTGACGAAGTTATTTTAGTAGATTCTAGCGACCTTAATGGTTTGGAAGGAAAAATTGCGCCACAAAAAGTTATTGAAATTATTGATCACAGAAAAGTTCACGAAGCAAATAAATTTCCAAATGCCAAAGTACAAATAGAATTGGTTGGCGCGGCCGCAACCTTGGTGGCAGAAAAGTTTATACAAAATAAAATTGAGATTTCTAAACAATCAGCTACGCTTTTGTTGGGAGCAATTATTTCCAACACTTTAAATTTTAAAGGCAGTGTTACTACAGAGCGCGATAGGGTGGCGGCTACTTGGCTTAACCAAACTGCCGAATTACCTAATGATTTTTGGAAAGATTTGTTTATTGCCAAATCTGATTTATCTGGTAATAAGTTAGCTGAAAGAATTGAAGGCGATTTTGCTTGGTTTATAATGGGTGATAAAAAAGTTGGCATTGCTCAAATTGAAATGATTGGTGCGCAAAAGTTGATTAATGAAAGGAGCGCTGAAATTATTGAAGTTTTAGCCAAAATTACCAAAGAAATGAATTTGGATTTTGTGTTTCAAAATACGATTGAGCTTGAAAATGATAAAAATTTTTTTGTGACGCAAGATTCCGCTACTCAAAAATTATTAACCAAAGTTTTTCAAGTACAATTTAATGGTGTAATAGCCGAAGGGTCAAATTTAATTATGCGTAAGCAAATTGTGCCTTTATTAAAAAGTGAGTTAGAAAAATAAAATAATTTTTTATGGTTACAATAATTTTTGAATCCCATGCCACATCTTTAGATAATGAAGCGGATTTAGCTTCGGGAATTTATGATGTTGAATTGTCAGATTTGGGTAGGAAACAAGCACAAGAATTAGGGGAGAGGTATAAAAATGAAAATTTTGATGCTATTTTTTGTTCGGATTTAAAACGTTCTTATAATACGGGAGAAATTGCTTTTAATAATCGAGAGCTTACTATAATTAAGGATAAGCGTTTGCGTGAAGTGGATTATGGTGAGTTAACACGACAACCATCTGGCACTTATATACAAAAAGTTCGTGGTGATTTTATAGATAAGCCATTTCCTAGTGGGCAAAGTTATCAACAAACAACTGATTTGATGAAATTATTTTTACTGGAGTTATTAGAGAAATATAATGATAAAAAAGTTATGATTATTGGTTCTCGTGCTACGCAGTATGCTTTAGAAAACTTGATTAATAAATTATCACTTAAAGATGTGGTGATGTCGCCTTGGCACTGGCAACCAGGATGGCAGTATAATTTAATGGTCATTTAATATATGTTTTTTAATTTTAAAAGTCTACTCAAAGATAGATTACAACAACAAGGGATTGATTCCTCAGTTGAAGCCGCGATGGTAGCGAGTGTTTTTCGTCGTTTGGTGGCGGAAAAATTTGGTAAATCCGCGGCCGATGGTTTAAGGAGAATTGCGCTCATCAACGACGATACGATTGAAGTAGCCACGTCGTCTGCCCCATTTGCTTCCGAGCTTAAAATGAATGAATTTGATTTTAAAGATGCCTTAGCTCAGGAATTTAAAGGCAAACAGTTTAGGTTAAGGATTTTTGGGTAATACCCCACCTAACCCCGCCTCATCGGCGGACAAGCTCCCTATAATGTATTTTAGGAAGAAATTTTACTAAATTTGGCTATTAGTTAGCCATTTTTTAATATGTCTTTCCAACTTGTGGAATTATCTAAAAAATGTTAAACTAATAGTAGTTTTACAGTACTATTTTGGTTGTTTTTTATTTATATCTGGATTCCCGCTTTCGCGGGAATGACGGGTGTAAATGTTAACAGTTTTGAGTTTTAACTTTTTATATTGTGTCCTTAAAGTATTATCTATGGTGGATGACAGCCGGTACACTCGGGGCCTGGGCTGTTTTGTGGTTGGTAATGAAGTATTTGGATCCTCAAAGTACTGGATTTTTAGGGCTTCTACTTTTTTACGTGGCAGTTTTTTTAAGTGTTACCGGCACCTTAACCATTTTCGGGTTTACTTGGCGCATGTTCCGATTTAAAGATGAAGTATTATTTCGTCATATGACACAGGCCTTCAGACAAGGCGCAATGTTGGCTCTTGTGGTAGTAGGTGCTTTATTTTTGGAAGCACAAAAACTTTTGACTTGGTGGAATTTGGGATTACTTATTTTAGGATTAACACTTTTGGAATTTTTTTGGTTGTCGGTTAAGAGAATGCCGCCGGCAGACGTTTAGAAACATTAGAACATTAAATCATTTGAACATTAGAGCAAATTAATTTGTTTAAATGTTCTGATGTTCTAGTGTTAAAGTGATAAAATTATGTTAGACGAATTAAAACAACTCCGCACTGATGCTTTAAGTGAATTGAAAAATTTGACTGATTTGCCATCCTTAGAAATTTGGCGGGTGAAGTATTTAGGTCGGAAAGGAATGCTTTCGCAAATTAGTGACGGCATAGAAAGTGTGCCAGCTGAAAGTAAACCACAGGTCGGACAATTATTAAATGAAGTAAAACAAGAATTAACTAAAGCGTGGCAAGAAGCTTTAACTCAAAATTCATCGGAGGGTAGTGAAGTGTCATTGGATTTTAATTTGCCTAGCATAGTAAAAAATGAGCGTGGTCATTTGCATCCTATTTCTATTATTCAAAAAGAATTAGAAGAATTATTTATTTCTTTGGGTTTTATGGTGCTCGATGGGCCGGAACTAGAAAGCGAATATTATAATTTTGAAGCGTTAAATATTCCGTCGTGGCATCCAGCGCGCGATACCCAAGATACATTTTTTGTGAAAGGTGGCGAAGCGGATAACCGCCTTGTGCTTCGTACGCACACTTCAAATATGCAAGTAAGGGCACTAGAAAAATATGGCGCGCCGCTTCAAGCAGTTGTGCCGGGGCGAGTATTTCGCTATGAAGCGACCGACGCTTCGCACGAACACACTTTTTGGCAAATGGAAGGGATAGTGGTAGATAAAGGAATTACAGTGGCCAATTTAATTGCTGTAATGCAGAGGCTACTTCAAGGTATTTTTAAAAAAGAAGTAGAGGTACGCCTGCGGCCTGGGTATTTTCCATTTGTGGAACCAGGGTTTGAGCTGGATATGAAATGTTTGATTTGTAAGGGTAGTGGTTGTTCAGTGTGCAAGCAAAGTGGTTGGGTGGAAATGATGCCTTGTGGTTTGGTGCATCCGAAGGTTTTAGAATACGGTGGGCTTGATCCGAAAGTGTATTCTGGTTTTGCGTTTGGGCTTGGTTTGTCGCGACTCGCAATGATGAAGTATGGAATAGATGATGTCAGATTGTTTTTGAGTGGAGATTTAAAGTTTTTAGAAAAGTTTTAGTAAATTAAAAAATTTATTTTGTTACTTTTTATAAAGTAACACAAAATCTCCGCCTCGGTCTTCGGGTTTGAACAGTGCTCGTCAAACGAGCTGGCTCAAGCTATGCTAAGCGACCACAGACACGCTTGAGCCGGACGCTCGTTTGACTTCCGCTCTGTACAAACCCTACGACAGGGCGGCACAACGACTAATTTAAATTACCTTATGAATTTTTCCTACAACATTCTTCGCGAGATGGTTAAAGCGCCGAAAGAGGTATCGGCTGATGTTTTGGCGCGCACTTTAACAATGAGTGTGGTGGAAGTAGAAGAAATAATTTCTCAAGCCGAAAGTTTAGATAAGGTTCTGTTAGGTGAAGTGATAGCTATAAATACTCACCCTAATGCCGATAAGTTAAAGCTCGCCACTGTAGATATTGGTAATGAAAAAGTGGAAGTGGTTTGTGGTGGGGTGAATTTGTCTGAGGGGATGAAAGTAGCGTTTGCGCAAATTGGTGCGCGAGTAAAATGGCACGGGCAAGGTGAATTAATTACTTTAGAGAAAGCAGCTATCCGCGGTGTGGAATCAAATGGTATGATTTGTGCAGCCGAAGAATTGGGTTTGGTTGATGCAAAAGCGACAGAGCACGGAATTATGGATTTATCGGAATATCCAGATAAAATTGGCACGCCACTAGCCCAAGTTTTAAAATATAATGATTTAATAATTGCCGTAGATAATAAATCGATTACTCATCGTCCGGATTTATGGGGACATTTAGGCCTCGCTCGGGAACTGGCAGCGCTTTGGCAAACAAAATTGGTAATTCCAAAATTAGCTGATATTAAATCAACTGACGGCGCTTCATTATCAGTTAAGATTCAAGAACCTAAATTTTGTCAGCGGTATTTAGGTATAATTTTAAATAATGTAAAAGTAGGCGAGTCGCCAATATGGCTTAAGAATCGTTTGCAAGCTTTGGGGTTTAGACCAATAAATAATGTGGTAGATGTAGCTAATTTCGTGATGGCCGAAATTGGCCAACCGCTTCATACTTTTGATTTGAAAAAATTATCATCACCTGAAATTACTGTGCGCAAAGCGACAGCGGGCGAAATAATAAAAACTTTAGATGAAATAGAAAGAATGTTAGATGCCAATACTTTAGTGATAGCGGATAAAAAACAGGCAATTGCAATTGCTGGTATAATTGGAGGTTTAAATAGTGCGGTTGATGAGAAAACAACCAGTTTAGTAATTGAGTCAGCTAATTTTGATGCTGTGTCGGTTCGTAAAACTGCTGGAAAGCTCGGGTTTCGTACCGAAGCAAGCTCCAGATTTGAAAAAGCATTGGATCCGAATTTAGCTGAAGTAGGTATCAAACGTTTTGTTTATTTATTGCAGGAAATTTGTCCGGAAGTCACGGTAGGCAGTAATTTGGTTGATGAATATCCAAGCGTACCCCAGACAACAACTATTAAAGTTAGCCCAACTTGGCTTAATGAAAGATTGGGTACCAAGTTAGCTAGTAAAACTATCAAAGATATTTTAGAAAGTTTAGGATTTGCGGTTAATCCCTCCTCACCTCCCCTTGAAAGAGGAGGAAGTATAGAGTGGGAAGTTGCGGTGCCATCTTTCCGCGCGACGCGTGATATATCTATTCCTGAAGATTTGATTGAAGAAGTGGCGCGAATTTATGGTTATGACAAAATTAAACCTACACTGCCAAAGTTTGATGTTAAAAATCAGGTACAAGATAAAGCGCAGGAATTAAGATGGAAAATTAGAGAAATTTTAGTTGGCGTTGGTTTTACTGAAAATTTAAGCTATTCTTTTGTAAGCAAGCAAACATTAGCTGCTTTACCCAGTGAAGTTTTGGCAGTATTACCTATACCAGTCGATAAATTATTAGAGCTTAAAAATCCGGTTAATCAAGCTGAAAGTTTTTTGCGGCCGGGTTTAATACCAAATATGGCAACACAGCTAGTGCTTAATGCTTTACATTTACCACATCAACCTATACAAATATTTGAATTAGGGCGCGTGTTCACAAATTTAGAAGGTGAGTTCAAAGCTTCCACTGCTAAAAATAATTTACCAACCCAACCTTGGCATTTGGCGCTCGCGGTGCGACTGCCTGGTAACGAAGTAGCACTTACTTATCAAACTTTGCGTGGCGCGATCGAGGCGATTGGCAAAAATTTAGGTGTTACATTTCAATTTGTGCCAGTTGGTAAAATGTCAGCTAAGATTATGGTAAGTGGTAAGCCAGTGGGAGGATTGGCAATTACACAATTTATGAAATCAAGTTTGAAGCCGCTAGTTGCTTTGGCGGAGATTGATTTGGAGCAGTTGTAAGTTTAGTAAGAGTTTTTACTAGAACATTAAATCACTAGATCATAAAAACAAAAAATTCTTTATTAATAATGTTCTAATGTTCTAATGTTTTAGTGTTCTAGTGAATAAAATTTCGATATTCGGATTTTAATAAATTATTTAATTATTTTTTTCACCTATGTCAAAAGATAAAGAAGTCAAAAAGAAGGGCGCTTCTTATAACGCCGAACAAATTACCGTGCTCGAAGGGCTTGAGCCAGTGCGCAAACGCCCTGGTATGTATATTGGTAATACTGCCAAAGAAGGTTTGCATCATTTGATTTGGGAAGTAGTTGACAACTCAATTGATGAAGCAATGGCTGGTCATGCTAAAAATGTCATTATTACATTACTGCCCAATAATCGCGTGAAAGTGGAAGATGACGGTCGTGGTATTCCAGTGGATATTCATAAGCAAACCAAAGTGTCGGCACTTGAAACTGTGCTGACTGTGCTTCATGCTGGCGGTAAATTTGGCGGCGAAGGTTATAAAGTTTCCGGTGGTTTGCATGGCGTGGGTGTTTCAGTGGTTAATGCACTTTCCACTTGGTTACGCGCTGAAGTAAAAAGAGATGGCAAATTATGGGCACAAGAATACAAGCGTGGTAAACCACAAGGCAAAGTAAAAGCTGATGGTTCCGCGCGTGGTACTGGCACCACGATTACTTTTGAACCCGATCCAGAAATTTTTACCGTGCTTGATTTTGATTGGCAATATATTTTGGATCACTTGCGCCAACAGGCCTATTTAACTAAAGGTGTAACTTTAGATATTCGTGACCAAAGAACTAAACCACATCAAAGTTATATTTTTTATTTTGAAGGTGGTGTGGCGAGTTACGTGCGGCACTTAAATCATTGGGCCGAGGCCAAACACGATCGGGTATTTTATGTATCAAAAGAAGTAGATGGTATTCAAGTAGAAATTGCTTTACAATACATTGAAGAATTTAAAGAAACTACTTATACTTTTGCCAATAATATTTTTACAACTGAAGGTGGTATGCATTTGGTTGGCTTTAAAACTGCTTTAACTCGTACTTTAAATAGTTATGCGCGCGGTAAAAATTATTTGAAAGAAAAAGATGAAAATTTAACCGGTGAAGATACACGCGAAGGTTTAACCGCCATTGTTTCTATAAAATTAAAAGATCCGCAATTTGAAGGTCAAACTAAAGCGAAATTAGGTAATGCTGAAGTAAAACCGATTGTGGATGCAGTTACTGGTGAGGCGCTGGCTATGTTCTTGGAAGAAAATCCACGCGACGGCGAAGCAATTATTAGTAAGTGTTTACTTGCTTCACGAGCGCGGCTTGCGGCTCGTGCCGCGCGTGAAACTGTACTTCGTAAAGGTGCACTAGATGGTTTTGCCTTACCCGGCAAATTAGCTGATTGCCAAAGTAAAGATGCTTCCGAAAGTGAACTATTTTTAGTAGAGGGTGATTCGGCCGGAGGTTCAGCTAAACAAGGTCGCGATCGAAGGTTCCAAGCGATTCTCCCGCTTCGTGGTAAAATTTTAAATGTAGAACGAGCGCGACTTGATAAAATGTTGGCTAACAACGAAATCAAATCATTGATTATTGCCATGGGTACAAATATTGGTGAGCAATTTACGATTGAAGATTTGCGTTATAATCGGATTATTATTATGACTGATGCCGATGTGGATGGCGCGCACATTCGTACCCTACTTCTTACTTTATTTTATCGACATTTCCGTAGTTTGGTAGATAGCGGTCATATTTATATTGCGCAACCACCGCTTTATCGTGTGCAAAAAGGTAAGGAAATAAATTATGCTTATTCCGATGATGAATTAGAAAAGTTGAAAAAAACAATGATAAATCCGAAATCCGAAATCCGAAATCCGAAATCCGAAAAAATTAAAAAAACAGAAGAAGTGGTGGCGTCAAATGACGGTGATGATGGAGTTGCCACTGAAGTGATTGCAGCCGGTGGTTTATCTATTCAACGTTACAAAGGTTTGGGTGAAATGAATCCGCAACAATTATGGGATACCACAATGGATCCGGCGGCGCGTATGCTTCGCCAAGTAACAATTGATGATGCGGCTAAAGCCGATGAAATTTTTGATATATTAATGGGCGCAGAAGTTGGTCCGCGTAAACGGTTTATTCATACTCACGCGAAGAGTGTAAAAAATCTAGACATTTAAAGTTCTTGTCCGCCGAAGTTTTAACGAAGGTGGAAAGAATCTTGACATCTAATAAATTATTTGTTTTAAATTTAAATAAGTAGTAAAGTTAAAATATGGATGATAAATCAGAAAAAAATATAATCGAAGGTGATACGATGCCAATACTACCGGAGATAAAACTTTTTCTCACCAAATTAATGGCGGAAAAAGGCGTGGTTGATTTATCAACTGATTTACAAACTGATCTTTTAGAAAGCTTGCATCAGCGCTTGCAAGCTTTTTTGCTTTTAACTTTAACTAATAAATTATCAACCGAACAAGTTAAACAAATGGATGGGTTAATGGAAAGTGGGGAAATGGATATGATAAAATCTTATGATTTTTTCCGTGCGAGTATTAAAGATGTTGATGAGGTAGTAGCCAAGGCGATGATGGATTTTAGGCAAGTGTATTTAACTGGTAGCCCTATACTTAAATAGAATTTAAATTTTTATACATACCAAAGTATTTGACAATTAATACTTGCTAAATCAAAAGTTAAAACTTAAAAGTCAAAATACGATTTACAAATCAAAGATTTTTATTTTTTAGTTGTAGTTTTTAGTTTTTACTTTTGCGTTTTGAGTTAAGAACTATATGGAACGTGAATCTCCACCCATCAATCCACAATATGAAAAATACCGCGTGGCGCTCGAGCGGTATTTGGCGCAGGCCTCACCCGAAGCTAAGGCCGAGGCCAAACGTTTGATTGAAGAAGAGAGAAGATTGGAGCGGGTTGAAATTTTGCAAAAATTGCAAGATGGTCTTTTAGTGCTTAAAAATATTTCGGAAAACCAAAGAACTGATCATCAAAAATGGGTAGTTGGTGCTGTAGAAGGCGCTTTAGGTAAAATTGGTGATGATGGTAAATACGAAATAAAGGCAGGGGAAAATAGTCAACGCGAAGGCGTACCAGTGGATGGATTAATTAAAGAGTTAGAAGATTTTTGGCATCAAGCGGGCGCCCGGGCGCGCGAACTAGAAAACGAAGTACGCAGGTTAAGACAAAAACATAGTGATGTTTTAGCCAATTGGGTACGTGAGGGTGCGACCGATATTACTTCAGAGCATCAAATCAAAATGGCTTGGCAAGAGGTGGCGAGTGGTAGTTCAGTTGAAATAAAAAATCAAGTAGATGCTACTCGCAAAACTTGGGCTACGGCGGGCGGTATAGGAGATGATTATGATCCAGCGACTGGTGAATATAAATTACAAAGCGGTGAAGCAATGCGTCAGTTGGTGGAAAATAAATTAGTTGGTGAAGTTAGGCAAGCCAAGAATAAAACTGATGCTTTAGGTGGCACGCGAGATTTTTTGATTGGTAAAAGTAAGGGATATTTTGAAGCACATCCAGAAATGAAAGGTGATAAGCAACATTGGCGCACCGAATACGAAGCTAAGTTTATTTCTCGTGACTTCCGTTCTACTGGTGCAGTACAAACTGATTATGATAAAGCTATGGTAGAAATGTCGGCCCGGCGTGAATTAGTGCTACCGAATTTGAAAGTTGAATTACCAGAAGTTGTGCCCGTGGTAGTTGAACCAACTCCGGCGTCAGTTGAGCCAATATCACTTCAACCGGAAAAGCCAGAAGCCAAACGAGCGTATCTTATTAATGTTTCTGAAGTAGTTAAGCAGTATGCTCACCGACAAGCTGAATTACGTTTGAATGAATTACAAAAAGCTGAGGTGAAGGGTTTTTTCAAAACAATTGGCAGTGGCTTTAAGAAAATGTGGCTTAATTTAGGAGAAGAAGGGTATCGCCGTAAATTTGAGAAGGAAATTTTAACAGAAATTACAAGCAATAAAAATTTATTAGCTGAAATTGAAGCACGTTTGGGTAAAAGTAAAAGTGCCACTACTTTAGAAAGCAAGGGATTGAATGAAAAGGTTTTAAGTGATGTAATTGATCGGTATCAAAAAGAAGTAGCCGAGGCTGAAGAAAAAGGTGAAGTAGTGGTGGATGCGCGGGTGAATCAAGAAGCCACAAAGTTATTTGTAGAATACGCCCAAGGTGCAATTACTACGCGCGAGGAATTTGATAAACAAGTAGAAGAAAAAATTCTGCCACTGCTTGCTGGTCGTAAATTTACACTTGATTCAAATTACGCTAAGGAAGCTGAAAAAAATAAAAAAGATAAGATTGAAATGTATGCTAATAATTATTTTGAATTAGCTAAGAATTATAAAACATACATTGATAAAAAATTAGCTGAATACCCACCAGATCAGCGCGGCAAATTAATTGAACACTTGAAAGGCGAATTAGGTTTGGATTTGCAACTCGGGTTTATGCGTCGCGATTTAGAGGAAACTAAACCGCAAGAAGTTTTGAAATGGTACGACAAACTAGTTGATTTTACACAAAGTATTCCAATCATTAATAAAATTGTGGCTAATCCACTAGCTTATGGCATACTCGGCGGAGTAGCTGGTACTTTTGTGGGGCGTGGTGTTAAACGTTTTGCTGTTGGCAAGGGATTAATCGGTATTGCTGGTATGGCGCCGTGGCTCGCGCCGATAATTTTAGGTATGGGTTTTGGTGGAGCATATCTTTCGGCCCGTCGTTCACGTAATTTACAATATGATCGCGGTATGGATTTGCGTCGTAGAGCACTAGGCGCAGAAAGTGGTGGCGAGCGGACTGACAAAATGCGTGAATTTAATTATGGAATTAAACGCGCCGATGAAATTGTTTCGGCCTTGCAAGCGGTGCGAGCTAAATCTGGCTTAACTGATGCCGATAAAGAAATTTTAGGAGAAGTAATCGCCCGTTTTAAAGTAGAAAAAGAAAGATCAGTTGATTTAATTGGGGCTAATATTGAG
The DNA here is from genome assembly GCA_964348825.1 of uncultured Gammaproteobacteria bacterium. GTDB lineage: Bacteria > Patescibacteriota > Patescibacteriia > Veblenbacterales > UBA10138 > JBBTZY01. Next base: position 198,063 of record CAYGDX010000001.1, read on the forward strand.
GAAGGGTCTAAACACAAAACTAGAATTAAGAGTGTGACAGATGTTAAGTATTCATTAAAACAATCTTTAGAAAAATTTGGTTTGAAAGAATCAGATATTCAATCTTTTGTTGATAAACATTATAAAATTTTTATTGATGATATAGATAATAAAGACAAGTTGTTTAATAAATTTAGACATTGGGAAATGGGTAAAGCTGGCGTGATTGGCGCGACAATGGGTTTGGCCGGAGGTGCAGCTGGACAATATTTATGGGAACAAGGACAAGAATTATTTGGATTTACGCCAAAAACTGAAAGTGCCATTACTCATTTGATGCACTATATGAAAGGTGAGGGTAGTACCGCTTATGCTGGTGCGATGCAAGAAATTCCAATTGCGGCCTTAGGTGAAGCGGCGCATCACCCCACTATTAAAATTCCACAAGGTTGGAGTTTATCCTCAGCGGGGGAAAGCAATCATTACGATTTAATTAATGCTGATGGTAATAAAGTTAGCGATATAATTTTGAATTCCGACGGCACTTTGGATCAAGGAAGTTTGGATGAATTATCGGCTTCTGGTTTTAAAGTGAGTGATCAAGTGGAAACTGTTAGAACTAGTGTGCCAGATGCCACAGTACCAGCGGGCAAGGTGAATCCACTTGAGGCGTTTAAAGATCAGTTGGGTACACACCCACGAACTGATTGGCATGATGAATTGGGTACGCGTTATAGTAAATTCTTTAATAAGTTGATTGAGTTTGAAGGTAAACAGCAAATGTTATATTTGGAAAAAGGTGCCGATGGCACAGTTTATATTAATGCTGATAAAATTGCCCAGAATTTAGTAAAGAATGTTAATGAAGCGTTTGCTAAATTTGGCACTAACCCTGATGGAAGTCACGATTCTAAGTTACTACATCTTAAAGAACAGTTAACAATGTGGGCTAGAAGTGGGGAGTTGCATAAACATTTGCAAGCCGCGATTATTCCAACCGAAAGTGCAAATCGGCAGGGCTTAAGTATGTTGGTTGATGGTGCGAGCGGTAATCATAAAATCGCTTTGCCACCGGGAATTTCTCGCCTTTTTACTACGCCAGAAAGTTTAAAGTATTTACATCACCCTTTGCGTTATATAGAGTTGCGTCTTAATGGTCATACTTTAGCTACCAGTGTTGGCGGCGATATGCAAGCTGTAGCGCCTACGCCGATTGAAAAAATTATAGAAACTCCGGTTCATCACACTGAAATTATCCCCACCGCGCATGACTTCGACGCACCACCAGTGTTACCATTTTATCCGAGGAAGGCGTTGGAGAGAACTCCAGAAAATCCTATTATATTGCCATATTATTTATATGGCGAAACAATGACACCAGAAAAAGAAGAACAAATAAGAAAACAATTATCAGAAACATTAAGGAGTAATCCCGACGCAAATTTGGATCATTATAAAGAAATTGAGGAGTATATTGGCAAATGGAATAGTGATTACCGTCAGGAAATAGAAAAGTTTGTGAGAGAAGTTGGCCCAATGAATGAAAAATGTCGTGTATCTGTTTGTATACCTGTAGCTGGTCACCAAGAGGGTAATAGTATTTACAAAACACTGGAAAATTATTTAAATCAAACAATTGAGAAAGGAAATTTTGAAATAGTGTTATTTGTTAATCATCCTGAAAATGATGTAAATGGTAATAAAATTAGGCCGGATAATACGCTGGAAGAAATAGAGCGTTTTAAAAAAGATTACCCGGGATTAAATGTTGTGACTATGTATAAATCTTTACCCTTGGAAGAGGTAAAGATTGGTTACATCAGGAAATTACTTAATGACACTGTATTAATGAGACATCATCAAAGAGGTAAGAGTGTTGAAGATTTAATAATTATTAGTAATAATGCTGATAATAAAGGTGTGGCGCCTGAATATATTAAAAATTTTGTTAATAAGTTTGATGAAAATTCTAATATTGATTCATATCTTGGTCAAGTGGATTGGGATCCAGAGGTTTATATTAAAAATCCATTAGCTCATGTAGGGACTAGACTATTTCAATATATTAATATTCAAAATAGAAGCAAGGGTAGACACATTGAATCATCGGGTTGTAATTTTGCTCTAAGATCGAGTGTATATGCGGCAGTAGGTGGTTATGACGGTGAGGCGACACTAGGTGAAGATAATGAATTAGGTGCCGCAATTAAATATGGAAGAAAAAATGCCAGGGTTCACAAAGGTGTTGAATATGCTGGGGCAAGAGTTTCCAGAATATATTCATCCGCTAGAAGGATAGAGTATTCCCTAAAAAATGGGCTTTCACCTATAGAACAATGGGATAATGGTTTTAGTGCCTTTGATGATGAGGTTAGAAAAGTTAAATGGAATCTTAAGGGGAAGGCAATTGATTATGAAGATGTGGATCAGGTAAAGTCTTTAATTAATGAGTTAGAAAATATTATTAATAGGACCATTAATAGAATGTCTAGTTGGGGTTTAGTATCCGACAGTCTAGTTTTTAAAAAATCTTTAGGTTGGTTGGGTATTAAATACGAAATGGTTGGCGACAAAAGAATAAAGATAATTAATGCTGATCGTTTGATTAGAGATTTAAAGGTGTATCAGAGTGATGGTTTATTGATAAGAGATTTGAAATTAGGTAAATCAGATGCCAAAGAAAAGTTGTCTAAATTGAAGAGTGAACGTAATATTGTTGAAAGTTCTGCATTAGAAAACAGATTAGTTGATTTTTACAAAAACGATCAGTTGATTTTGCATACTAATAGTGTTATTCCAAATCTAGACAAAATTAAAATCTCAGCAAATAAAAAAAAGGTGGGAGATATTTTGGTGGCTGATGATTTATCTATTTATAATGGAGATGATTCAAAAGTGTTAGCCGGTTATAAAGAGGGGGAAGATAAGGTTGTTATTCTTAAAGAAGTTGGAAGTAACACAATGATTAATCGTTTAGAAGAACAGGGCTGGTCAGGATATGGGTTAGAAGTGTCTAGTTTTGATAGTTATTTAAAGAAGAAGGGATTTTCAAATAAAAATGTTCTTTTAGCTGATGATGAGTTTTATGAAGTTAGTAAAAGTGGTTCACCTAAATTAGCAAGAATATATGAGCCGGCACTATCTGATTTACAAGGATTTTTAAATCGCGGTGGTAAATTAAGTATCAAAGAATCATTGTCAGTAATGATAAGAAGTTGTGATGGAATCAATGGATTACATAAAAATAATATAGCTAATATAGATTTAGCACCATTAAACATTTTGGTTTTTAAAGATGGTATTAAAATTACTGATCTTGACGGCTCCAGTATTTCTTCGGACGGTAATAAATTTATTAGAAAATCATTGGGATTAAATAGATTTATTTGTGCTCCAGAATTGTTTGGTAAGAATAATACTTTTGATAAGACAGTTGATGTATATGCGGCTGGTGCAAATTTATATTATCTTTTAACTGGTAAATGGCCTTATGATATTGATGCAGAGACAACAGGAATGAGTCGTGAAGAGGTCATGGATAAATATAAACCACTTCATATGTCTGGAAATATTGATATACCCTCTAACATACCAGTTGAATTGGGGCGTGTAATTAAAAAGGCCATGAGTCCTAATCCCACAGACAGATATCAAACTATCGAGGAATTAAATAATGAATTATTAAATATATACGAAAGTATTTAACTAGGGCGATCATTAATGGTATAATTTTATAAAATATTTTTTACCTTGCTATATTTTTATCCATCTGCTATACTAATAAAGTAATAAAAGGCCCACTTAAGGGCCTTTTAAAAGAGAAAAAATTTATCTAATATTAGCCAAATATATGACAAACTTTTTAACCACTTACTTACGTGGGGCGTGGGAAGAGATGAAAAAAGTGGCTTGGCCCACCAAGCGTGAAATTACTCAACACACTATGTTGGTGATTGGTATTTCGGTGGTAGTGGCTTTGTTTTTAGGCGCGCTCGACTATATTTTTAACTTTGGGCTGGAACAGTTGTTGTATAAGTAATTAATATCACTGGAACATTAGATCACTAGATCATAAGAACAAAAAATTCTTTATTAATAATGTTCTAATGTTTAAATGTTCTAGTGTTCTAATGAATAAGATTTAGAATTTAGGATTTAAACAACTATGTCTCGACAAGAAACACAAACTAATAAACGTTGGTACGCAATTCATACCTATTCAGGTTATGAAGAAAATGTGTCGCGTAATTTAAAACAGCGTATTGAATCCATGGATATGGGTGATAAGATTTTTAATGTGCTAATTCCGACTGAAAAAAAAATTCGCATTAAAAATGGTAAGCGCAAAGTAATGGAAGAAAAAATATTCCCGGGTTACGTACTGGTAGAAATGATGGTAACTGATGATTCTTGGTACGTGGTGCGTAATACCCCCAATGTTACCGGTTTTATTGGCTCGGGTACCACACCTACACCTATCGCAGAAGAGGAAATAAAATCCATTCAAAAACGCATGGGTATTGAAGAACCGAAATATCAAATTGATGTTACCGAAGGTACGCCAGTGCGTATTACCGATGGACCATTTAGGGACTTCGAAGGTAAGGTGGCGGAAGTAGATGAAGCTCGTGGTAAGATTAAAGTACTGGTTTCGGTATTCGGTCGCGAAACGCCAGTGGAACTTGATTCATTGCAGATTCAGAAACTTTAAATTAAGCTTGAAGTTCGAAGTCATTAGTTCGTAGTTTTTTGCTTCTAAATACTATGACTTATAAGCTTTGAATTATTGACTAATAACTAATAACTAAATTTTATGGCCAAGAAAATTAAAACAGTTATCAAATTACAAATCCCAGGTGGCAAAGCCAATCCGGCGCCTCCAGTGGGTCCGGCTTTAGGTCAGCACGGTTTGAACATCCAAGATTTTTGTGTGAAATTCAATGCCGCGACTAAAGATAAAATGGGTGATATTACACCAGTAGAAATCACCGTGTATGAAGATCGTACTTATACTTTTATTTTAAAAACCGCACCAGCGGCTGAATTGTTAAAGAAAGCGGCTGGTATTACCAAAGGTTCAGGTAAACCATTGCAAGATAAGGTTGGTAAAGTAACCAAAAAACAAATCGAAGAAATTGCTAAGGTTAAAATGCCAGATTTGAATGCCAATGATATTCCAGCGGCCATGAAAATTATTGAAGGCACAGCACGGCAGATGGGCATCACGGTTGAGGGCTAAAGCCCGAAAGTGAGTGAATAGTTTCACTCACGTGCCGTGAGGCGGGCAAGCCGATGCCTGTGGCCGGATTGCCCCGGGACGTAAATTTGGTATTAATTTAGAGCTCATGCGCCTAATGTCATTGCGAGTCCGAGCGTCAAGCACGAGGGCGAAGGAATCTACCAAAATCACTAATGGCTAATTTCTAATTTCTAAAAAATTCCAATCCGCCAGCTGGCGGACCAATATCCAAAATTTAGTTATTAGACATTAGTCATTTTTAGAAATTATTTATTAGAGATTAGAAATTTATAGTTTTTAGGATTTTGACATTTGAAATTTTAATATAACTTAATCATTATTGGTGGGAGGTGAAAAACCGTTTGCACCACCTAAGGAAAATATTTTATGTCTAAACGAGGTAAGAAATATGTTGAAGCTGTGAAATTGGTTCAAGTGGGCAAGGCCTATGAACCGAGTGAGGCTGTGAAGTTACTCAAGCAAATGCCAGCACGAAAGTTTGATATGTCGGTGGAAGTGCATATGAAGCTGGGGGTAGATGTAAAACAAGCTAATCAACAAGTGCGTGGTAGCACAGTATTACCACACGGTTTGGGTAAAACCAAGCGCGTGGCAGTTTTTTGTGAAGATGCCAAAGCTTCGGAAGCCAAAGCCGCTGGAGCAACTATTGTTGGCGGTGAAGAATTAATTAAAGAAATTCAAACTACCGGCAAATGTGATTTTGATGTCGCAGTAGCCACGCCTGAAATTATGAAAAAAATGGCACCGATTGCAAAAATTTTAGGTCAAAAAGGTTTAATGCCTAATCCTAAAACTGAAACTATCACGAATGATATTGCTAAAACAGTAGAAAATTTGAACAAAGGTAAGGTGAGTTTTAAAACCGATGCCACTGCTAATATTCACCAAATGATTGGTAAAATTTCGTTTGATGAGCAGAAAATTTTGGAAAATTTTAATGCCTTGCTTGAAGTAGTGCGCCGCGTTAAACCAGCTGGCGCTAAGGGTATTTATATTCGCAGTTGTACTTTAAATGTTTCAATGGGACCGGGGATTAGAGTGAAAGTATAGTTGGCAAATAGCTAATAGCAAATGGCAAATAGATAGGCGTCATTCCCGCGTAGGCGGGAATCTAGAAACTAAAATTTCAAATGACAAATGTCAAATTTCAAATCAAATCCAAAATTATAATGTTAAAATTTTTAATCATTTAGTCATTTGACATTGATTTGTTATTTGGATTTTGACATTTGAAATTAAATACTTCTAAACAGTTGAATATTTAGTCATAGTGTAATATCATTAAAATGCTTAAATATTTTATTGACTAAACAAATGATTCTCTCTGATCGTGATATTAAAGTCGCCATTGCCGATGGCAAAATAAAAATTGAACCGCTTTATGATGGTGCACTTCAACCCGCTTCAGTCGATTTACATTTGGGTACGAAATTTTTGATTTTTAGAAATTCAGAGCACGCTTTTATTGATGTTCGTGAGCCAATTGCTAATTTAATGGAAGAAGTGGAAATCTCGGGTGATAAGCCATTTATTATTCATCCCGGTGAATTTGCTTTAGGTGTAACTGTAGAAAAAGTTACCTTATCAGCCGATATGGTGGGGCGACTAGAAGGTAAATCTTCGCTTGGCCGAATTGGTATTATTATTCATGCCACCGCTGGGTTTATTGACCCAGGTAATTCACTTAAGCCAACTTTAGAACTTCACAATATTGGGAGTTTACCAGTGAAGCTTTATGCAGATATGCCGATTGCGCAAATTGCTTTTATGCCGCTATCCTCACCAGCCGAAAATACTTATGGTAAGGGGCGAAAATATTTTGGCGCGGAAATTCCGCAGGCCAGTAAAATGCACGAGAATTTTAAAAAACCTAGCTAGTTACTAGGTTTTATTTTATTATGAAAGGTGGAATGAAAATTATTAGTATAATTGGTGAACCGCTCTCGGGAAAAAAGACCGTTACTGATTTTTTGGTAAAGAAATATGGATATAAACAGTTTACTTATTCTGATTTATTGACTAGTATTTTAAAGATTTTGAATTTACCGTTAATTCGTCCCAATTATGCCAATTTAGCAATAGCACTAAGGGAAAGATTTGGCGGTAGTATTTTATCTCAAGTATTGTTAGATAAGGCTAAGAGTAAAAAATTGAAAAAGATTATTTTAGATGGGGCTAGGCATCGAGCAGAGGTTGATTATCTAAGAAAGATGCCGGGTTTTATTTTAATTTATGTTACCGCCTCAACGAAGGTTAGGTATTTGAGATCAATTAAGCGCAGGGAGAAATCGAATGAGGGTAAGATGACTTTTAAAGAATTTAAAAAGGAAGGCCGTTTGGCTACTGAACTAGAATTTAAACATATGAGTAAGGGAGCAATTAAAATTGTTAACAACGGCACATTGCGCGATTTAGAAAAACTGCTCAATCAAAAAATGTTAAATAATTTAAGATGATTAATAAAACATAAGTAAAAAATTAGATCTAAAAAATCAAATTACTAAAATTATGCTAGAAGCAATTGTTCTTGAAGTCAAAAAACTTGACCCCCGCGCCAAATTACCCGCCTACGTTTACGAGGGTGATGCAGGGTTGGATTTTTTTTGCTTAGATGATTGTACTGTGCCGGCGGGCAAGCGTTTGGCCGGAATTCGCACTGGCATGGCCATTGCCATTCCGGAAGGGTATGTAGGCCTATTTTGGGATAAATCAGGCCTAGCGGCTAATTTTGGGCTTAAGGTAATGGCTGGCGTGATAGATGCAGGTTACAGAGGTGAAATTAAGCTAACGTTATTTAATACTAGTACCGAGGATTACAATTTCAAAGCCGGTGATAAAGTAATGCAAATGTTGGTGCAAGCTGTGGAAAGAGTGGAAGTAGAAGAAGTAAAAGTGTTATCTCCCTCAATCCGTGGCGAGGGTGGTTTTGGGAGTACTGGAAAATAAAAATCCCCTCTGACGTTAAAAGGGGATTTGTTGTTTTTAATGATTCAACAATTTTATGATGGAGATACAAGATCTTTATAACAAAGAAACCGTTGGATAATTTTAGCCAAATTTAACCCGACTTTTTCCGCTTCTTCAGTGACTTCGTTTTCGGTTGCCGGATTTAATTTTCCACTATTTGATAAGATATTAGTGATTATAGAAAATCCAACTACTGGTATTTTGAAACTGGCAGCAACCTTGGCTTCTGGTATGACTGACATTCCAACTGCGTCGCAACCACTTTGTTTCAAGAATTCTATTTCGGTTTGATTTTCATAGCATGGTCCGGTTACAGCGACTAAGATACCTTGTTGAAGTATAAATCCTAGTTCTTTAGCAGATATGTAAGCAATACCGCTTAGGTGATAGTTATACAGATTTGAAGTATCAGGGAACCTTACAGTGTTGGGAAAAAGAGGGCCAATTAATGGGTCGGGTATGAAAAATGAATTATGGTTACGGACCAACATTATATCGCCGACTTTGTAGTTAGGGTTGATACCACCAGTGGCATTAGTGGTTACGACAAGTTTGACGCCCAACCAAAGTAGTGTTCGGAGTAAAAAGGTAACTTCAAACATTGAGTAACCTTCGTAACAATGAAACCGTCCGACCATGGCCACCACATTTTTTTCACCCAATTGACCGAAAACTAATTTTCCATTTTCGTGTTGTGGTGCGGTTGGTGTAGGGCAGTGTGGGATATCTTTATAAAAGATTTCCAGTGGATTTTTAATTTCATTAGCTAATACACTTAATCCTGTGCCACAGATGATGACTATATTAGGCAGAGGAAGTGCCACTCTTAATTCACAGTGGGTTTCAAGTTCAGGATCAAGCTGTTTTTTTATAAATAAACCCGCTTCTCCAACCTTTGTTAATTGTTCTTTAGAAGATAAATATTGCATTGTTAAGTTCCTATATTGTGATTTGTGGTTTTATTGATTTTTTAGTATCTTATAACTAGCTGGTTTAATTGTCAATCTTTCAATTTACGAAGCTAATATGAAAACCTATTTAGATATTGTAAAAAACGTTTTGGAAAATGGAGAAAAAGTTGCCACACGGCAAGGTACTCCCGCCTATACCATTGCTGGTGCTATGTTTGAACACGACATGTCAAAAGGTTTTCCACTACTCACCACAAAAAAAGTGCCGTTTCGTTTGATTGCCACAGAATTAGAATTTTTTATAAATGGTATTACTGATAAAAAATGGCTTATCGATCGTAATAATCATATCTGGGATGAATGGGCTAGTCCTACCAAAGCGCCTTATGGACATGATGAAATTTCAAAACAGAGAATGCTTGCCGAGCGCGACTTAGGGCCGATTTATGGTTTTCAGTGGCGACATTTTAATGCGCCTTACGAAAATTATGATTCAGATTATACAGGTAAGGGAATAGATCAATTAAAAAAAATAGTTGAAACATTAAAAACAAATCCACGCGATAGGCGAATGATTGTAAATGCTTGGAACCCTCTACAGCTAGCAGAAATGGGTTTGCCACCATGCCATTACTCTTTTCAAATTACAACCATAGGCAATAAACTTAATTTAATGTGGAACCAGCGTTCAGTGGATACTATGCTCGGACTACCTTTTAATATAGCAAGCTATGCTTTGCTCCTGCATCTTCTAGCCAAAGAAACTGGTTTTGAAGAAGGTAAGTTGGTTGGCTTTTTGGCTGATGTGCATATTTTTGAAAATCATACAGATGGTGCCAAAGAACAGCTATCTCGGGATCCTGTCAAATACCCATTACCAAAAATAGAAACTACTAATTGGGAATCAATTTATAATTGGAAGGCCGAGAATACAAAACTTTTAGATTACCAAAGTTATGATAAAATTCCATTTCAAATAGCTATTTAGCCATTACTATGACTTTTTCAATTATTGCCGCGGTGGATAAGAATATGGGGATTGGGCTTAAAAATGCTCTGCCGTGGCGCCTAAAGGGCGATATGGATCATTTTAAGCAGATTACGGTAAATACTGCCTCGGGTAAGCAAAACGCGGTTATAATGGGGAGCAATACTTGGGCTTCATTACCGGAAAAATTTAGACCACTGCCCGAACGTTTAAATTTAGTATTAAGCTTCCAACCACTTGATTTACCAGCGGGAGTTTTGTTTGGTAGTTCGCTTGATAATGCGCTTGAACAATTAAGTAGTCGCTCTGATATTAATGAAATTTTTGTGATTGGTGGTGCTCGAGTTTATGCCGAAGCAATTAATCATCCAGCTTGCGTAAAAATTTATTTAACTGAGATTGATAAGGTCTTTGAATGTGATACTTTTTTTTCAAAATTGCCTGATAAATTTAAATTAGTGGAATCATCTGCGTTAGTAAAAGAGGGTGATATATCATACTTATTTAATCGTTACGATTTGATTAATTAAAAATATTTAATGTTAAGTCCACCGTTGGGCTTTTTTTGTTATGTTGACAGAAAAAATTAGAATTGCTAACATCCGTTTATAATTAAAATTGTACAAAAAAATAAACATAAATTCAAGATATTTAACAATCAAAATAAAGGATAAAAACAATGGATGTTTTAACTAATGTTCACGCTGTATCAGTCACGAGTGTTGGCTCAGCAAGCAAAACACAACACGCGCTTGATTTGTTATTTGAATATCAAAAAAGAGAAGAGAAAATTGAAATTATGGTTTTTGATATTTCTCCCCAAAAAGAAATCCCTTCTGATTTATTAGATTATGAACAAAAGCCATTTTTTAAATCAGTGCCAAGTTTAGCCGATGTATTAGTACACGTTGAGGAAATTCAACCCTCAGGTATTGTGATTAATAATATTCACTTTGCTTGTAAAAAAGAAAATTCGTATCAAAAGGTTATGCGTCAGCTTTATGCAATTGCCGAAAAATTAGATGCGTTTGGTTTTTTGCGGGCGAATTTTTCATTGATGATTATTACCGGTCGCGAAGAAACAGAAGACGCTCACAACAACGAAGCCACTCAAGCCGTGATTGGTTTTTGTGGGAAAAGAATAACCTTGGGCTCTGATTTTCCGAGAACATTTTTAGTGCCGGAGGAATTTAAAATACCAAAAAAATAAATGATCAAATAATTTTTTAATATACCGAAGTCCGCAAAAATCAAGTGGACTTCTTTTTTTATTATTTTTTTGCTATTATCAAGCTATGCTAAAATCAAGTAAATTTATCTTAATTGAAGGTACCGACGGTTCGGGTAAGGGTACACAGGTGGGATTATTGCGTAGGGCCTTGAAGCGCCAAGGTTATAAAGTGGAAGTGATTGATTTTCCACAATACAATAAACCATCAGCTTATTTTGTGGCTAAGTATTTAAATGGTGGTTACGGTACGTCGGTTGAGGTGGGTGCTTACCGTGCGTCATTATTTTATGCTTTAGATAGATACGACGTTGTGCCACAAATAAAAAAATATTTAACTGAAGGTAAAATTGTAATTGCTAATCGTTTAACTTTGTCTAGCGCAGCGCATCAAGGTGGTAAAATAAAATCAAGTCGTGAACGTAAAAATTTTTGGCGATGGTTATTTGATTTAGAGTATAATTTACTAGGCATTCCACGCCCTAACTTAACAATTGTTTTGCATATGCCGGCGAAAGTAGCTCAAAAATTAGTAGATAAAAAAGCTGCGCGGCGGTATTTAAAAAAAGGTAAACGTGATATTCACGAAGCGGATATCAAGCATCTTAAAGCGGCTGAGAAAACTTATTTAGAGTTAGCTAAATTACAAAAGGCGCAGCTAGTGGAGTGTGTGGAAAAGGGGCAACTATTGACACCAAATGAAATTCATAATAAAATAATAAAAATAATTCACAAAAATAAAATCATAAAATAAAGGGTCACAACATGCAAGAATCTATTAACTCACTATTTTCTTTGTTAAAAGAAGGCAATATTGATGGTTTTAAAGATCATCTAAGAAATATGTTTAGTTGTGAAGAGTTGGACGACAATGAAAGACATTTTACAGTTTTTCGCGAGGAATGTAAAAAATTGTTTTCCAAAAAAAACCACACTACTTGTCAGGAGATTAAAAACGTACTTCAAAAGATTAATACTAAATTTTCTGAATTTACCAGCAACAGATTTGCCAAGTGTTTTATTCGTACTTTGGTAGAGCATGTTAACTCTGGTTGTAGGAATGGGTGCTACACTGCAGTACATTCCGCAGCATTCAATGCTGGGATATTTAGTAATTAATGAATCAAATTCAGGATGGTGTTTAACCGGTCGTTTCATACAAACGTCCGGTTTTTTATCCAACTGTATTTTTAGCTTAATTTTGCTATAATATTAAGGTATGAAGCTTACACCAGTAATCGGGCTGGAAATACATGTTCAGCTCAAAACCAAATCCAAAATGTTTTGCACCTGTGATAATGCGGGTGAGAACCAACCAGCAAATACTACTATTTGTCCGGTGTGTTTGGCGCACCCCGGTACTTTGCCAGTGCCCAACCGTGCGGCCATTGAACTAGGGGTTAAAGCGGCTTTGGCTTTGAATTTACAAATTAATTTACATTCTAAATTTGATCGCAAAAATTATTTTTATCCTGATTTACCAAAAGGGTATCAAATATCACAATACGATGAGCCCTTGGCGCAGAATGGTTATTTGGATATTCAAGTGGGTGATGAAGCTAGGCGAGTTGGTTTGGAGCGGTTGCATTTAGAAGAAGATACTGCCAAATTACTTCACGTGGCAGGGAAGTCGCTGGTAGATTTTAATCGAGCTGGCACACCACTGGCTGAAATTGTTACTAAGCCGGAAATTAAAAGTCCAACTGAGGCCAAAGTATTTTTACAAGAATTACGTTTAATAATGCGCACTTTGGGGGTAAGCGACGCTGATATGGAAAAAGGTCATTTGCGCTGTGATGCTAATATCTCATTGCGACCTGAAGGTGATAATAAATTTTATCCTAAAACTGAAATTAAAAATTTAAATTCTTTCCGGAGTGTGGAAAAAGCTTTGCATTATGAAATTGAGCGACAAACAAAATTATGGGCCGAGGGCGGTGCGCCACAAATTACTTCCACGCGTGGTTTTGATGATAAAAAAGGTATAACAGTTTTACAACGTACCAAAGAAGCAATTCATGATTATCGTTATTTTCCCGAGCCCGATATTCCACCGCTTGAAATAACATCCGAGCAAATTGAAGAGTGGCGCGCTTCCTTACCAGAATTACCAAGCGTAAAACGTTTACGTTTGGTTAATGATTTTGGATTATCTCCCAAAGAAGCTGAATTATTACTTGATGATGAGAGTTTGGGATGTTTAGTAGGAAAAGTGTCAGCCGAACTTGCGCCTGAATTGGAAGGTGATGTAAAAGCGGCTTCAAAATTAACTTTTAATTGGTTGGCTAATAAATTGACCGCGATTTTGCGAGAGAAAAATTTGAGTTTAGAACAAGTTGATTTTGATACTAAAAAATTAGTAAGTTTTTTACTTTTGATTGCACGGCGCCAAGTGAATTCTACTAACGGGCAAGTGCTCTTACGTAAAATGATTGAAACGGGTAAAGAACCGTTGCAAATTATAGCGGATGACGATTTGGGGCAGAATGAAACAGGGGATTTGGAAACAGTAGTTTCTGACGTGATTGTCCAATTCCCAGATCAAGTGGCGCAATTTAAAGCCGGTAAAGAACCAGTGATAAAATTTTTACTCGGTGCGGTAATAAAGGCCACGCGTGGTAAAGCCGATCCAATTTCAGCGGAAGAAGTTTTGCGTAAAATGTTGAAGTAATTTAAAGTATTAGTATCATTTATATTTTTATTTTTGTACTAATGTGCCGCGCCCAGTACTCTCTGTAGTGCTGGGTTAACACGTTGATACAAAGAAAATTGACAATTTTACTAGTGGTGGTAGAATGGGTGAAATTGTTATTTAGAAAAAATGTATATTAAAAAATGAAAAGGTGGTGTAATGAAATGAAATGTTATATATATGAAAATAAAGAATTAAGAAATTATATTTGTAAATGTGATGGCACTTCTAATATTTTATTGTATTTAGTTGTAAATGCCAAAATAGTGAGTGTTTGTCGAAACTGTGCGGTGGGCAATAATTACTATTGCGATAAACACGAATGTGTGACGCATGACTTAGACGATGGGAAAATTTGCCCACAGTGTGTATCTAATTTAGCGGAACGTGAATACAATCAAGTAATAATTCGTCGCGTTTATCGGTTAATGAAAAGAATTCTTTCAGTTGATCAATTTGAATCTTTATCTAGTTGGGTGCAACTTGCTTGTGGAATTGAGCCACGTTCTACATCTTGGGCTATTTGGTGGATTTTTCAAGCTAAAGTACTACGTAGTGGACTTGAATTGCAGATAGTAATAGATAAATTTAAAATCAATCGTTCACTTTTATATCTTATTCCATTTAATGATAATATTTCCCCACAAGATTTATTGGAGTTAAAAGCTTTTATTTTTGGAAGAGCTTTGCATGATGAACCGATATCGCTAACTGAAGCAAAATGGCGTTTGACAATATCGCAGTTGAAACGAAATAAAATTACAATAGCTGAAATTGCGCATGAATTTTCAAGCGCTAAAATAACAGATTAATACCCAGTTTTTTGCGAGGCAAAACTGGGTTTATTTTTATTTTGTCATTTCCATGTCATTCGACATCAAGCTCATAACCTAGAGGAAAACGGGGAACCGTGCCGCCCTGTCGTAGGGTTTGTACAGAGCGCAAGGCAGACGAACGTCCGACTCGCCCGTGTTTGTGGTCGCTTGGCATAGGGCGAGTCAGTTCGTCTGACGAGCACTGTTCAAACCTGGAGACCGAGGCGGCGATTTTGTGTTACTTTATAAAAAGTAACAAAATAAAAAATAATCTTAATTCCCACCATAGCGGGGCAAGTTGGATTCTCGTTTCTCTCCTTCGTTATAAAGTTACGGAGTGACAAGTTGTGAATACGGCAGTGCAGTTCACTTTAAGAAGTTATTAGCGTATTTTTGTGCTTTGCTGGCATTATCACACCAATTAACATTTGACATTTTTTTAAACCAAGTCATTTGTCTTTTGGCATAATGCCAACTAGCTATACTTAATTCATTAATCATTTCATCTTTAGTTAATTTGCCTTGCAGATATTTAGCAATAAAACGATATTCCAAACCAAAATTTTCAAGTCGTCTCCAAGACAATCCATTGCGATGTAAGCCGGCTACTTCTTTAATCATACCTTGGTGCAGGCGCTTTAAGATTCGTTTTTTAATAAGCTGTTTAAGTTTATTATCGTTGGGTTTTAAACCGATGATTAAAATGTTGGCCGCGAGTGGATTAGTTTTTACTTCCGGTACTTTACCCAGTTTGTGAATAATTTCTAAAGCGCGAATTAATCGGCGTTTGTTTTCTTTTTGAATTGTAGTAGCACGTTTGGGATCAAGTTTTTTTAATTTATTAAATAATTGTTCGGCTGTGAGTTTTTCTAAAGCACGTCGCAATTTTAAATTTGGTTTGACCGACGGATAGCTTGTGCCACTAAGCACAGCTTGCACGTAAAAACCAGTACCACCACAAAGAATTGGCAATTTCTTTTTCTGCCAAATTTTACTAAGTGCGATGCTGGCTAATTTTTGATATTGGGTTACGGTAAATGTTTTTTTAGGCGAAGCAACGTCAAGCAAATAATGTGGCACGTTTTTCATTTCTCGTTTAGTAATTTTTCCACTGCCAATATCAAGGCCTTTATAAACTTGCCTTGAATCAGCGGAAATTACTTCGCCTTGGTATTTTTGAGCAAGTTTAACCGCTAGCGCACTTTTCCCGCTTCCCGTGGGGCCAATGATAACTATTAATGGTGGATTGACAAAATTCATATTTTTTGTTAGGATTCAGCCAGTTAAAAAATAAATGAATTAAAACAAAAACAAGAAAAGAGAAAAATAAAAAATGAATCTTTTACAAATTATCAAGTTTTTACTAGAGTTTTTAACTGTGATTGAGCTTACACCTAGCGCTTGGTTTGAACAAGGTTTAAATTTGTTTGAGGTCTTGTTTATTTCTTGGGGTTTAACTTTCCTGCGGGTGATGATTGAAATTGGTTTGGTGCGTTTAGGTTTTGGCGTTGGTGAATTAATTTTAGGGTGGTTGATGAAATTAATAAAGTTAATGTCACCTAATTTAGCCGAAAGATTAAATAATTTTTATGAACGAGGCGATGGTAAACGAACGAGATTTATGAGTTGGCTTAAAAGTTTAGGTAATGTTGGGTTATTTATGCTTGGTTTATTACCCTTGCCATATTCTGGCGCTTTGGGGGCAATTATCTACAATCTAGAGCAGATTCACAAACCTTGGTACAATATTGCGAATTTAAGTTTTGTATGTTTACTTGGTGGTTGGTTGGTTAAAATGACCGTGTTTGTTTGGTTGGCTTCATAAGTTGCAGTAAAAATTTAGTAAGAAAAAAAGTTTAAAAAACAAAAATAATTATTTTAAGGAATTTTGAGATGGAAACAGAAGAAAAGAAAACAGTACTTTTAGTTGATGACGAAGAGTCAATATTGAATTTATTGGCGCAGCTTTTAGAAATGTTTGGTCATAAGGTTATTACGGCAATAGATGGGGCAAATGGGATTCAAATTTTGAAGGAGAATCTTTCTAAATCAAATTCAATAGATTTGGTAATTACTGATCTTAAAATGCCTATAATCGATGGCATCACAATGGCTCAAAAAATAAAATCGGTTGTGCCTGACATGCAAATTATTTTTATGTCGGGTATGATTGACCAAAAAACAAAAGCATCTTTGCAAAATTTAGGGTTTGATTTATTTTTAAACAAACCAGTCAATCTTAAAGAATTAGAAGATATGGTTAATTTGGCATTGAGTCGCCCTAGGTTTATAGCACAGGAGTAATAGTTTAATATTTTTTGTCAAACGCATTTCTACAATTGAAGTGCGTTTTTTATTTTTACAATTTGTCCATCACAAACATTCCGCGGCCGCTGACACTTTGTGATGTTGTGTTTTTTAATTATGTTTGTTGGTTATTTCTTCTAGAATATTGGTTATAAATTCAGCTTTATTAATATTTACAATTTCTCTTTGTCCGCGCTTGCGTACGGCTAGGTCGCCACTGGCTATTTCTTTATCACCCACCACCAACATATAGGGTACTTTTTCTTGCTCCGCAGTCCGGATTTTTTTACCAATTGATTCATTTGCGCTATCTACTTCCAAGCGGATATTTTGGGCTTTAAGTTCTACGCCAAGTTTATAACAATATTCTTGATGAGCTTCACCAACGGGTAAGATTTTTATTTGCACTGGTGCGAGCCAAGTTGGAAAAGCCCCGGCGAAATGCTCAATGATTACCGACATAAATCTTTCAATTGATCCGGTGATAGCCGCGTGAATCATAACAATTCTTTCTTTTTCACCTTTTTCATTTATGCAGGTGAGATCGAATCGTTCGGGCATATTTACATCAAGCTGAATGGTTGCTACTTGCCATTCGCGTCCAATTGAGTCTTTGGCAATAAAATCAAGTTTTGGTGCGTAAAAAGCTGCTTCGCCCAAAGCTTCATGGTATTCAGTTTTATTTTCTTTTGCCACTTCTCTTAAAATTTGTTCAGCCTTGTCCCAATGGTCTTTGTTGCCAAGATATTTTTCAGGATGTTTTGGATCTCTTAAAGACAATCTTAACTTCAACGGAAAATTGAAAGCTTTGTAAAATATATGAACTATTTCCCAAATTTTTTGTATTTCTTCTTTGGTTTGAGAAATACGACAAAAATCATGAGCGTCATCTTGTGTAATACACAACACTCGAGATAAGCCAGAAAGTTCGCCTGATTGTTCATCGCGATAAACCATGGTTGTATTAGCGTAACATTGAGGCATTTCTTTATAACTATGAGGTTTGCGTGTAAATATTTGCGTATGGTGCGGACAATTCATTGGTTTCATAGCATATTCATGCCCTTCGCGAGTTGTTATTTTAAATAAATCGTCTTTATACTTATCCCAATGACCGCTTGTTATATAAAGTTCTTTTTTGGTGATGTGCGGGAT
This sequence comes from uncultured Gammaproteobacteria bacterium, assembly GCA_964348825.1. GTDB lineage: Bacteria > Patescibacteriota > Patescibacteriia > Veblenbacterales > UBA10138 > JBBTZY01. Next base: position 216,365 of record CAYGDX010000001.1, read on the forward strand.
TTCAACTTTAACGTAACCACGTTCGCTTCGTAATTTCCACACAAATTCATCAATTAAATTGCGCATCAAAGTTCCTTTGGGTGTCCAAAGTGGAAGCCCACTTCCAACTAATTCAGAAAATACAAAAAGATCCAACTCTTTACCTAATTTTTTATGATCTCTTTTTTTTGCCTCCTCTCGTATTTTTAAATAATCAGCTAGTTCAACTTTAGTATCAAAAGCCAAACCATAAATACGTGTGAGCATTTTATTTTTTTCATTACCGCGCCAATATGCACCGGCGATTCGATCTAGTTGCCACGAACCAGTTTCAATCTCTTTCATATTTTCAATATGCCCACCACGACAAAGATCGGTAAATTCGCCAGAAGTGTAAGTGGTAAGATTTTGTCCGTCGCTGGCAAATTCAGAAATTAGTTCCAATTTGTATTCATTATCAGCGAACATTTTTTTGGCACTTTCGGCAGGTATTTCTTGACGCTCAAAAGTTGTCCAAGTTTTAAAAATCTCACGCATTTTTTGTTCTATTTTAGATAAGTCGCTGTCAGAAATTTTTACTGCGCCAAAATCAAAATCATAATAAAAACCATCATCAATACTTGGGCCAATGGTGCGTTTAGCATCAGGCCAAATGGCAAGTACCGCGGCGGCGAGTAAATGGGCGAGAGAATGACGCTTGGCGTCGAGAGTAGGAGTAGACATAGTGGTAAAATTAAAATTTAAATATCAAAAATAAAAATGAGAATGAATGCTTGGCTTTCACCCCGCTTAGCGGGGTAATTGCTAAAACAATTAAAATGTAAAATTTAGGAGGTTTTATTTGGTAACGCATCCCATTCGTTCCAATTGATTTCTATTCCCGGGTATCCGATTTTTGAAAATGGCCACGAATTAGTAAGCCAATCGTTTATGTTTTTATATAAATCTTGCGTTGTTAAAATTCCATTTGAATTGACCCATAAAAAAACCATAGCGCTGTACTCTTTTTTGTCAGAGGGGAAAATGTATACACAGCCTAAACATTGTAGGTTATCTAAACTTAGTACAGTGTAAGCAAAAGAAGTTCGCCGTTCAAATTCTTGGTAGTGCCAGTTTAAATCGAACAAATCGTCCTCTAGGGTTAAATCGTTTGATGGCCAATTTGGTTCATAAGAGCCAAAAACGCCTTTGATTTTTTTAATGCTTTCCATTACCGCTTTATAATCTAGTAGTAGATGATTTTTATTCAATATTTCTAATTTAAAGTTATCGAAATTTTTTGATGTGGATACGATAAAATTATCGGGTACAATTGGCAAGGTATTTTGTGTTAAATTTTTGAGCATAAAAATAAAAAAACCAAACAATCTAAAATGATCGTTTGGGGTCCGATGAACATCGGACGGTTCCACCCAAGTTTCCAGCCTTCGCTTTAGAGCTATGGCGGACTCTTAAAATTGTCTGTACGTTTAGGTTTGCCTAAGCAAACTTCGCTTATTATAGCGATTAATGGTTGGTAGTCATTACGATAGCGTACGTTATTAGATTATATTTAAAGAGAATATTTGTCAATTTTTAGAAGCTGGAAGATAGAATACCCGCCTGCCGAAGCTATTTAACTTAGTTACGGCAAGGTGATTATTAAGCTTAAGTTAATTATTGAAAGTTATAAAATTAAGTTGCGGCTAGCGGCGGGCAGGTAGAAACTAGAATTTGAACTGTACCTAATCTAGATTCTATATTCTAAATTCTAGATTCAAAACAATTTTTATTTCACTGAATACAAAGTATTTACTTATAAATTAAATTAGTAAATTATTCCTTCACCTTAATCGTAATATACTTTTCAATTTGTGGAACTGTCTTAACCCAAAATGGCGAAAGTGTGGTTTCGGCACTTTTAACACCCGGCATACTTTCGAAGTATTGCTTAACTTCTTCTGGGCTGCGGCCGATTAGCTCCACTTTATTGATAGCTTGATCGGGGTCAGCTAGTACTACTTGGGCTAGGGCTTTAACTTTAATTTGTACATTACTGAGGTCGTTCGCTACAGTATCCAAAGTTAATGACAAACTCTCATCTTCTAATTTTAATACTTGACGGCCAAGTGGTGTTTCGTCAGTTAATTTATTAAGCACAAATTCTCGCAAAGTGTCGGCTTGATAAAATACAGCAGTCACTTTGATTTTTATACTTTCCGTAAATTCTGGTACGGCCGTGCCCGCTTCCACACTGGATTTATCTTCGGTTACCTCAGTTTTGTAAATTACCGCTTGGCTTTTTAAATCAGCGGGTAGCGATTCTCGTAATTTAGATAGAGCTTGTGGCGTAAGTGAGTCACTTAAATTTTTTCGCGCCGCTTCAATATCAAGTTGCCGTACTAAATTGCCAGATTTTTCAGCTTGTTTCATTGGCTCACTTGATTCTGCATAAACCTTTTTTTGTTGTGCTGGTTTAAGACCGGGGATTGAAAATTTACTAGCAGGTATAGCACTAGCTTCGCCAGTTTGGTCAGCTATTACATCAGCGGTGATTTTACCACTTGCCGGAATGGTGGTAGTTTTTTTTAAACGAAATAAAATATTATCGGACGATAATAGGCGAGTAGTGGCGATTAAAGTTTGTGAAGTGTTTTGATTATTAAATAATGTTACCTGACCCGAGGCACGATCTTCTTTGTCACCTGAAGGCGAGGCCGGAAATTTTTTTTCACCCGCGAGTTCAGTTTGGAGAATTTTACCAATCATGCCGCCAAGTGGTGCTGGATCACCCATATTTAATTCGGTTTCAACCACAGTATTGGTTGGCGCAGTTTCTAAAATAATTTCCGCGCGTTGCAAAGCGTAGTAGCTAACTAAAGCAGTTATAGCGACCACTGCAACTAAGAAACTCAAAACTACCCGCCGCACAGGCGAAGAGCCGGGTTCAAAGGGTTCATCAAGACGGGTGGGATTGGAAGGATAGTGAGTGCGAGGCATAAAATTTAAAATCCTAAATTCTAATATCTAAATCCTAAAAAATTATAAACCATAATGATCAAAAATTCTTATAGACTAGGTATTAGATATTTTTAGAAATTAGTGATTAGATATTATTAATTTTATCACACTTAGTATTTTTCGTCACATTGTTGATTTATTTAATAATTCATTGATCTCAATTTTCAACTCTGCTATGTCCGTCACTTTATATGGTGTGAGGATTTTTTTAATCAAGCCATTCTGGTTAAATTCACACACCACTGAATTTTCGCCGGGATATTTTTGAATAATAATTTTTAATTTATCCATTATTTCTGGCGCAATACCAATTGGTAGTTTAATAATAAAATTGGCGCTGGTAGTCGTGTTCGTTACTGTATTTGTCTTAACTTCCGGCTGAGGTGTAGCTGGTGTGGAAGTTTTTGGTGGATTGTTTTTAGTACGGAATTTTGACCAATCTTTTTTAAAACTATCAGCCCGTGAGTTTTTTGAAATTATGGGTTGTAAATTTTGCCAAGCATCGCTCGGTGAATTTAAAGTACACGCTCCTTCCATAATTAAACTGTAACTATCATTGCGTGCGGTCCACTTCCCACACAAGCCAATAATAGTATCCGAATTCAAAATATTTTTATAGGTACGATAGGTTTCGGGGAAAATTACCACTTCAATATTTGAGGTTGTATCTTCTAAGGTTAAAAAAGCCATGGCCTCACCTTTTTTAGTGTTGATTTGTTTTATTTGAGTGACGTAACCTGCCACCACAATATTTTTATTAACTTGTTCAGCCGATAATAGATTAAGTGGAGTAATTTTGTTAATTAAAGCTTGGGCGTATTCACTAAAAGGATGGGCGGTAACATAAAGCCCGAGCAATTCTTTTTCCCAGAGTAATTTTTCTGCTTGATTAATTGAAGCGGTACTTACCTCTGGTAATTTTAATTTTAATTCTGGTGCACCTAAAATGCCACCAAATAAACTAGATTGATTAGTGGTGCGTTCGGAAGCTCCACGCCGCGCAAAATTAAGCAAGGTTTCTATACTATCAACTAGTTGTCTACGTTCATAACCAAAACTATCTAAAGCACCAGTTTTAATCAAGCTTTCTAAAGATTTTTTATTTAATTCATGGCCAGCCACACGTTTTATAAAATTTTCCAAATTAGCAAACAAGCCACTCTTTTTTCGTTCGCGAATAATAACTTCAATAGTATTCTCACCTAAGTTTTTTATCGCTCCCATGCCAAAACGAATTCGGGCATCATCTACCACCGTGAAAGTCGACAAACTTTCATTGATATCAGGTGGCAAAACTTGAATACCAAGACGAGTACATTCGGCCACGGCTTGAGCAATTGTTTCCAAATTAGCTGATTCAGCGGTCATTAAGGCCGCCATAAATTCCGTGGGGTAACTAGCTTTTAGATATGCAGTTTGATAAGCCACCATGCCGTACGAGGCGGCGTGAGCTTTACCAAAGCCATAAGCCGCGAATGGTTCAATAAGTTCCCATAGTTCGCGCGCCTTGTCTTCTGACAATCCATTAGTAATACAACCAGAAATAAATTTTTCTTTTTGTCTGGCCATCTCTTTAACAATTTTTTTACCCATAGCTTTGCGCAATTTATCGGCCTCTTCCCAAGAATAACCAGCGAGCTCAATGGCAATCAAAAGTACATCATCTTGATAGGTAATAATGCCATAGGAAGATTTCAAAATTCCTTTCAAGCGTGGATCAAGATAAGTAATGGTTTTTGGGTTGTGCTTTCGTTTAATAAATTCTGGAATAGAATTCATTGGGCCGGGTCGAAAAAGTGCCACCATCGCCATAATGTCGGTGATAGCGGCAGGTTTTAATTCTTTTAAATACCGAGTCATGCCACTGCCACCAAGTTGGAACATGCCCATTGTTTCACCACGCGCCATTAATTCAAAAGTTGGTGCATCCTCAAGTGGTAAATTATTTAAATCAATGGTGATGTTTTTGGTTTTTTGAATAATTTTAATAGCACTGCCCATAATTGATAAGTTGCGAATGCCCAAAAAATCCATTTTTACAAGGCCCGCTTCTTCGCAAGAAAACATATCATACTGAGTAATGACCGCTTTGCCATCACTATCGTATTGTAGTGGTACGTAATTGGTTAATGGTTCGGGGGAGATAACAATACCGGCGGCATGCACCGAAGCGTGGCGGGCGCAACCTTCTACTTTGCGTGCTAAATCTAATAATTTTTTAACTTGTGGATCAGTGTTGGTTAAATCTTTAAGTTCAGCATTTTCATTAAGTGCGCGATCAATTGTCATATGAAAACCTTGACTGCCGATTGGAATCATTTTAGCCACCTTATCGCACAAACTATATGGATAGCCCAAGGCCCGGCCCACATCGCGAATGGCGGCGCGGGCTTGCATCGTACCGAAAGTAACAATTTGGGCCACACGATCTAAACCGTATTTGGCAGTCACATAGGCAATTACATCATCGCGTCGGTCATCAGCAAAATCCATATCAATATCAGGGGGCGAGGGACGTTCTGGATTTAAAAATCTTTCAAATGGTAAGCCGTATTCAAGTGGATTTAAATTAGTAATACCAATTAAATAAGAAACCAAACTGCCGGCCGCACTGCCACGAGTAGTAGCAATAATAGCTTGTTCTTTGGACCAATTTACAAAATCAGCTACTACTAAAAAGTAGCTAGCATAACCTTTTTTCATAATAATGCCGAGCTCGTATTCTAGTCGTTCGCGCACAGTATCGGGCACGCCGGTTGTGTAATGTTTAGTTAACCCCTGTTCAGTCAGTAATCGTAAATAGGCCTCTGGGGTTTCGTTTTCCGGCGTAGGGAAGCCAGGGAAAAATCTTTGTCCCAAAGGCAATTCCACATTTAATTCTGCCGCAAGTTTTTCAGTATTTTCAATTGCTTCAGTAAAATCGGGTAAGTCGCGACGCATTTCAACTTCATTTTTTAGTGACGTATCTACACCGCGCATATCCAAGCGTTTGGCGTCGTTCACAGTTTTACCAGTTTGTACGCAAACTAAAATATCTTGTGCTTCAGCATCTTCACTGCGCAAATAATGGCTGTCATTGGTCGCAACCAATGGTAGATAAAATTCCTTGCTTAAAATTTTAAGTTCATCATTAACTTTAATTTGGTCAGGTAGTTCAGGATGCGATTGCACTTCCAAATAAAAATTATCCGGTCCAAAAATAGTTTGATATTTTTTAATTAGTTCGCGAGCAGATTTTGCATCTCCTTTTAAAATGGCTTGTGGAATTTCACCTTTGAGACAAGCGGAAAGGGCTACGATTCCTTCGTGATACTGAAGTAGTGCTTCGTGATCCACTCGCGGTTTGTAATAAAAACCTTGCAGATGAGCCAGCGAAATTAATTTAAGTAAATTTTTATAACCAGCGAGATTTCTAGCCAGTAAAATTAAATGACAATTTTGATCATCAATTTTAGTTTGTTTATCAGTTAATTTGCGTGGCGCCACATATGTTTCTACACCTAAAATTGGTTTAATACCTTGTGCTGTACACTCTTTATAAAATTCAATAGCACCATGCATTATGCCATGATCAGTTAGAGCGAGTGCGGGGAAACCTTGATTTTTCGCAAACCCAACCAAATCCGGAATTTTAGGTAGTCCGTCTAATAATGAATAGTGAGAATGGACGTGAAGAGGGACGAATGACATTGGTTTGAGTAAATAGTTTATAATTATTCCGCCTTTACTTTAGCATTTGTTTTAAGTATTGACAAAATTGTTATAAAGGGTAAGATAGACTAAATAATAGTAACAAAGTTTTTTAAAAAAGGAGATAAAAAGTGAAAAAAGAAAATAGTAAAATTGTATTGTGGGTAGTACACCAAAATATTGATATAGTAAACAATACGAATGAAATAATTAAGCCAGCCGGTTTGGAAGTCATAGCACTTAAGAGTTTTAGGGTTTTGTTTAATAGATACAATCGACAGAGATATGATTATACTAAAGTCGATGTGATTTTGATAGATTACCCTATAATTAAAACTCGAAAAAATAACATAAGAAGGTTAATTCAATGTGCACCCCAAGCTAAAATAATTTTATTATCCGATTATAATGATGTAAGTTTTGTAGCTAATGAATTAGGTGTGGATTATATGTATCGAGGATTGGCAGCATTAAATGATTTTTTGAAAATATTCTACACACATTCCAGTTATATTAAAGAGAAGCATAGTAATTGTTAACAATAATGACAAAATTTTGATGCTGAAAAAGTATTTTAAGTTTTGTCATTTTTTATTTGATGATTTAAAAACACCCTTCGGTAAACTCAGGGTGTTTTTAAGTGTTGGTAAAATTACATAACATTTTTCTTTATTGGTGGTGGACGTTTTGATTTTTGATTGTTAGTAGCTTTAGTTTTATTAGTGAAAAAGCTGATTAATTCTTTGGCGCCGGAGGCAAGTACCGAAAGATAAGTGGCGGAATGAGTTAGTTTTTCTTTAACGATGGTAAAAAAATTATTCAAACTTTCTAACGTTGCTTCAATTTTATTCATAATTTTTACCATTCGCCGTACAATTAATATAAAATAGATAAGTAGCCAACCTAAAAGAAAAGCCAACCCTAAAGCGGATAGGGCAAGAGATAAGTTTAAAACATCTTGGCTAGTTTGAAGTAGAGGCATAGTAGTTAAATATAATCTATAGTTTAGAATAGCATATTTTTATAAAAGAGGCGAGGGTGGTATAATATAGTTAGTAAAAATTCGAATATCGAAATTCGAAATACTAAAGTTTCGGATTTAGGATTTTAATTTTATTATGTTATTCAACAGCTCTCCAATTTTAGATGCTCCAACACCACCCGGTGAATTAACCGGTCAGGAGTTGGAACTCGGGTATTGGTATTTTATTCACAAGCCTTTGTTTCGTAAAATTATTACGATTAGTTTAATCGTGGTTACAGTGGCGGTATGGGGAAATTTGGTTTGGCGGTTGACTGATTATTTAATGTCCACGAAACAGTATGAAGAAATGTTAAGTCGCCTAGCTACTGACCCAGTTGATTTGGGTGGGCGAGAAAATTATAAACCACAGGCCATGGAAATTGGTACGGTACAAATTGCCCAAGCTTCAGCTGACACTTATGATTTAACAGTATTAATAAAAAATCCCAATACCAAATGGGGACTATCGGAATTTGGTTATAAATTTATAGTTGATGGTGAAGAATTTACTGGGCAGAGTTTTTTATTGCCAGAAGAAAGTAAATACATTTCAGTTTATGGTGTAAGACAAAATAGTGTGCCAACTAGTAGTTCTTTAGTGATTGATAATTCAGCTTGGGTTAAGGTTTTACCATCCGATATTGTGGTGCGCGTACCGGAGTTTAAAATTAATCAGGAGGAGGTGGAGTCAGTTGTAATTGGTAATGCGCAAGGTTTACGACTGCGAGCTAATTTAGAAAACAATAGTCCGTATAATTTTTGGGAAGTAAAAACCACAGCTTTGCTTTTCCGCGCCGGCAAACTTGTGGCGGTAGCTGATCAAAAAATCAAGCAGATGAACGCTGGGAGTAGTAGAGTGGTAGAGTTTACTTGGTTAAATAGTTTCGGCGTACCCGATGCTATGAAAATTGTAGCTGAGGCAAATACTTTTGAGCCATCAAATATTAGTGCGAAGAGGTTTTAGTGATGATTAGCCACTAGTAACTAGTTCCTAGCCACTAGATAAAACTAGTGGCTATTGGCTAGGAACTAATGGGTAAATTGGAATCGTTTTGTAATTCGGATTTAGAATTTTGAATAACCATGTTGAAACGTTTATTTTTAAACCTAAGAACCTGGGACGGAGCCCTACTTACCATCACTTTATGCTTACTTGGGTTGGGGTTGGCTGAGATTTTATCAAGCGGGCTTGCGCAAGGCACGGGCTTGGGTTTATTTTGGCGGCAACTTTTGGGGGCTATTTTGGGATTAATTGCTTTATTTTTTACAGCCAGTATTGATTATAGAATACTGCGGTCATGGTCGCGTTTGGTTTATTTTGGGGGAATTTTATTATTGATTTTGGTATTAATTTTTGGTGTGACTATTCGAGGAACTACCGGCTGGTTTAATTTTGGCTTACTAACTTTTCAACCAGTAGAATTAGTAAAAATTGCCTGGATTATTACTTTAGCGGCTTATTTAACAATGGTGGGGCCGCCGCTCACTTGGCTTAAAACTGCAAATGCTACTTTTTTACTTTTACCGCTTGTGGGTTTGATTTTGTGGCAACCTGATTTTGGTTCGGCTTTTTTATTGATTGCGGTTTGGGGGGCAATGCTTTGCGCTATGCCTAAACCAAAAAAATGGTGGTTGGTGATGGCTTCGCTCGCGGTAGTAGTTGTATTGGTGGGGGCTTTGTTTTTAAAGCCCTATCAAAAAGATCGTTTAATGGTATTTTTAAATCCCCAAGCTGATCCTTTGGGTAGTGGTTATAATGTTCGTCAATCAATTATTGCAGTTGGTGCAGGGAAAATTTTAGGGCGGGGCTTAGGGCTTGGCACACAAAGTCAACTACGGTTTTTACCCGAGCAGCATTCGGATTTTATATTTGCTTCAATTACTGAAGAGCTTGGGTTAGTCGGTGGTATTTTAATACTTGGCCTGTGGTTTGGATTTTTTTATAGAATATATTTTTTAATGCGACGCGCACGTGATGATTTTGCGGTGCTCTTGGCGCTTGGAATTTTTAGTTTATTCGCGGTGCAAGTGGTTTTAAATATTGGAATGAATTTAGGACTCGCCCCAGTGGTTGGTATTACTTTACCGTTTATGAGCTCGGGCAGTTCATCACTTTTTGTTAGCTTATTAATGGTTGGGGTACTGCAGAATTTAGCCAAACATTACGGTAAACGCGCCCCGGCGATAGAAGTGGAGAGTTAGTTTTAAAATCCGAAATCCGAATATCGAAATCAAAAATTTAAAAATTTTAATATTTAAATTAGTGATAGACATCATTGCTTGACATTTGTGGATAACCGGGTGTAAGCTGTAGCCAAATAAAATAAATACAAATTACAAATCACAAACTATTTTGGAGTAACGAATGAAACAGTTTTTTAATAAAATCAATCCTTTTTACTGGAAAAATAAAGATAATTTCCTAGATTATCAGTTACCAGTGTTGGTAATAGCATTTGCAATTATTGGTGTTGGAATTTGGTTAACAAGCGCTTATTTCCAAGAAAAGAAAATTTACGACGAGCAACAATTATCCGGATTGGTCGTTAATAATTTTCAAGTGATAGACGGTGCCGTTGCTTCCATTTTTAGTGAAGCATTGCATGAACAATTTACTAAAGCTGGTGCTATTTTTAACAAAGATGAAGTGAACGCTGTTGCTGTAATAGGTATAGTTAAAAAAGCTGGTGGCGGGCACTCTATTTCCGTTACAGTATTGTCTGATGGCAAAACAATGATTTTAGAATCAATTGACGCTGATCCAGATGGCACTGATGATATAAAAACAAATGCTCAACATGTGGTCAGCGGAATTACATCACAGTTAGCCAAATGGCATCAACAAAACAAACAAAAAGAATTTTTATAATTCAATTGGTATTTTCTTTTATGTGGGGTAGGCAAGTGCTTGCCCTTTTTTATTTCCAGTCAGGTTGACCAAAGCATTATATTTGCTACAATAATAATATGAACTCCAAACGTAAATCACAATCATTGCCTCATGAAAGTTTACGTCTTATTGCGTATTGTCCTTTGTGCGAGGCACCATTCAACCCATTGCGCGCGCGATTATTAGAAGAACAAGATGGCGCGCAACTCATGCACATTGAATGTGCTAAGTGTTCTGGCGCTATGGTAGCACTAATTATGAGCTCTCCACTTGGAATTACTTCCTTTAGTTTACTTACCGACCTTACTTCTGAAGATGTAATTCATTTTAAAGATGAAACAGCTTTATCAGCTGACGAGGTATTGGCTTTTCATGGGCTCTTGCACAAAAACAGTATTTCCGCTAAGATAAACAGAGCCGAAGTTTAATCTTAATTTTTTATGTAAAAACGGCTTAATTAGACGTTTTTTTAATTACAAATTATCGTATGGAAATATTAAATGCTACAACTCGTTTAACTGAGCAAACTACCAATAATTTGCGTTCTAGCGGTCAAATTCCAGGAGTACTTTATGGGCATGGTATAAAACCAGTTTCACTTGCAGTTGAAAAAATTATTTTTGGTAAAATTTGGCGTAGCGCTGGCGAAAGTACTTTAGTTGATTTAATGCTTGATAATAAAGAAGCGGTTAAAGTATTAATTCAAAGTGTGCAGAAAGATCCAGTTAAAGGTACGATTGATCATGTTGATTTTCATCAAATTAGAATGGATGAAAAGTTAACTACTGAAATTCCTTTGAAATTTATTGGTGAAGCGCCAGCCGTCAAAGAATTTGGTGGTATTTTGGTACGCAATTTAGATCACTTGAAGGTAGAATGTTTACCTAAAGATTTGGTGCATGAAATTGAGGTAGATACCGCGCTACTTAAAGAATTGAATCACAACTTGCTTGTAAAAGATATTAAATTACCAGCCGGTATTAAAGTTTTAATGAAAGACGATGAAATGATAGCCACTGTAATTCCACCGCGTACTGAAGCAGAACTTGATTCTATTAAGTCAGAAGTTAAGGAAGATGTTAGCCAAATTCAGAAAGTAGAAACCAAGAAAGCCGATGAAGAAGCGGGGGCTGATGACAAAAAATCAGAAGCTAAAAAATAATATATATTTTTAAAAACTCTCTCGCTATACGGCGAGGGAGTTTTTAGTTTGCAAATTTTTGTAGTACGTTATGATAATTCAAGTCTTAAAACTCTGGGGCGGCCTGTGAGGTCGTTTATTATCTCAATTCGGCTGTTAGGAAATAATTCAGTAGCGTGGTTTTTTAATTGTTCAGCTGTAGGTGGATGTAGTTCTAGGAATATAGCTTGAGGTTTAACTGGATAATTCTTGATTTGTTTAAGCAGTTTTTGGTAGTGATAAAGACCGTCTACCCCGCTCACTAAGGCCGCATGAGGTTCGTGTTTTATATTGGGTGTAATATCATCAGGCCTTAAGTAGGGTAGGTTGGCTATAATTATAGAATTTATAATTTCATTAGGCCATAATGGTTCTAACAAATCGCCTTGGAGTAGTTGTACTTGTTTATTCACTTTGTGTTTTTTAGAATTTTGACTGGCTACCTTGAGGGCGCGTTTGGAAATATCACTGGCTAAAATTTTAAGTTTTGGAAATTCTAAAGCTAGGGTGATAGCAATACAGCCACTGCCTGTGCCAATATCGATCGCTGTAGTTATGGTACTATTCGCGCGAATAGTGCTCATAGCGATTTCAATAAGCAGTTCAGTTTCGGGGCGGGGGATTAATACATTTTTGTTAACTAAAAAATTATGACCATAAAATTCTTGATTGCCAGTTAAATAAGCAATTGGAATATGGTGGCGACGTTTAAAAATTAACCACCAAAATCGACCAGAAGTTAAATAAGAAATTATTTTGTTGGTTTGGGCAAATAGGGAAGCGCGATTGATTTTTAAAATATATGATAATAAAATTTCAGCGTCGAGTTCTGGCGAATTCGACGCTTTATGTAGTGATTTAGCTCCTAGTTTAAGAAGATTTTGAACAGTAAATAGCATAATAATCTAGATTTTAACTTATAATCAGAGTTAATATCAAATTAGTGCCGCCCTTGTCTCCGGGTTTGTACAGAGCGCCTGCCTACCGGTAGGCAGGCAAGGCAAATGAGCGTTCGGTCAGGCCGTGCTGTGGTCGCTGTGCATAGGCCGAGCCAGCTCGTTTGACGAGCACTGTTCAAACCCGAAGACCGACCTGCCTACCGGCAGGCAGGGGCGGCGACTCTTGCACCACTTCTCTAGAGAAGTGGTAAAATAAATTAAAATTAATGATTCTCTTTTTTTAGCTCTTCAATCACAAGCTCTAAACCACCTTCCATAATATTCGGTAAATTGTGGAAGTTTTGATTTATTCGATGATCAGTTAGGCGGTCTTGCGGGAAGTTGTAAGTGCGGATTTTTTCAGAGCGCTCACCACTGCCAATTTGAGAGCGGCGTGAGGCGTCGCGTGCACTATGTAATTGCTCTTGCTTGAGCGCGAGTAATCGTGAACGTAGAACAATCATAGCTTTTTCTTTATTTTGTTTTTGGGAACGTTCGTCTTGACATTGTACTGTTAAACCAGTTGGCAAGTGTACAATACGAATGGCCGAGTAAGTAGTATTAACTGATTGTCCGCCGTGTCCTGAAGCAGTGTTGGCTTCAATTTTTAAATCTTCTGGTTTAATTTCCATATCTATTTCATCGGCTTCGGGGAGTACTGCCACCGTCACAGTTGAAGTGTGTACTCGACCATTTTTTTCAGTATCAGGCACACGTTGTACGCGGTGCACGCCGCTTTCGTATTTTAAATCAGAGTATACGCGGCGTCCGGTTATTTCCAAAGTAATATCTTTAAAACCGCCGACATCATTACGGCTGGAATCAATAATTTGCACTTGCCATTTTTTACTTTCAGCGTACCGTGTATACATACGATACAAATCAGCCGCGAAAAGCGCGGCTTCGTCGCCACCAGTGCCACCGCGTATTTCCATAATGATATTTTTACCGTCCATTGGATCAGATGGTTCAAGGAGCTCCCTTAACTCGGCGTTTATTTTGGCTAAATGAGTGGTGGTTTTTATATTTTCTTCAACAATCATATTTTTCATTTCAGCTTCAGTTTCGTTTTTAGCAGATGATTCCAAATGTTCAAGCTCTTGCATTAAATTTTTTCTTTTTTCTGCCAAATCCAAAATCTCCCGTACCGAGGTGTACTCGCGGTTTAGTTGGGTCAGCAAGGGTTGGTTGGTAAGCGTATCGGCTTGTGCAAGTTTGGCTTCTAGTTCAGCTTGCCTTTCCTCTAGGGTGATAAGTTTTTGGTCGATATTGGTCATAATCGTTGTCATTCCCGCGTAGGCGGGAATCCAGAAAATTAAATTTATTTGTTATTTTGTCACTTCTTTAATAGAAGTAACCAAGAATCGCCGCCTCGGTCTTCGGGTTTGAACAGTGCTCGTCAAACGAGCTGGTTCGGGCTATGCACAACTACCACAGACACGCCCGAACCGGACGCTCATTTGCCTTGCGCTCTGTACAAACCCTACGACAGGGCGGCACTGTTTTAGGAATTGGGATTTTTAATAATTTGGATTTATTTAGGATTTAGGGTTTTAGATTTAGGATTTTTAGAAACAAAACTCTTTCTAAACCCTTGTCCTTACTAATTAACTCTACCATATTTATAGTGATAAAAGCGAAACCAAATACAATACTCCCGCTCGCAATTAAAAAAAGGAGCGGGAGTAGAATAGTGCTTAATTGTCAGCTTTAACAACTTCAGCTTTGGACTTTATTTTCTTGGCTGTGGTTACCGAGGTTTTTGTAGCGCGCTTTTTGAAGCGATCCACGCGACCAGCGGCGTCAAGCACTTTTTGTTTGCCTGTGAAAAATGGGTGACAAGCAGCACAAATTTCCACATGGAGTTCCTTGACGGTAGAGCCAGTGGTAAAGCTATTACCGCAGGCACAAGTGACTACGGCATCGGAATAATATTTTGGATGGGTATCTTTTTTCATACAGAATGATTGTAGTATACTATGGGATTTTTGGCAAGGGGCTTGCCAATTTTATTAATTTAATATATACTATATTCACTTATTATTTATCAATCCTACTGTAGTTTTGGCTGTTTCCTTGTCCGCCGATGAGGCGAGATTTTCAGCCGTTAAGAGCTATGGTAGCAGGTCTTATCAAAATATCTGATAAGGCGTAAAGGAAGGTATTTTTTTATGTCTAAAATCCAAATTCCATCTCTACTCGAGATGTTAAAGTCAGGTGTACATTTTGGCCATCAAACTGCCAAATGGCATCCTAAAATGAAAGAGTTTATTTATGGCTCACGCGCTGGCGTGCATATTATTGATTTAGAAAAAACTCGCGCTTCACTGGAAAAGGCGTTAGGGTTTATTAAAGAAATTGCGGCCGCAGGTGGCGTAGTTTTATTTGTAAGCTTGAAAGAACAAAGTCATACCATTGTGCGTGAAGCCGCTATAAGTTGCAGTATGCCTTATATTACCGAACGTTGGTTGGGCGGAGTGTTCACTAATTTTTCTGTGATAGTAAAATTATTGCGCCGACTTGATCAATTAGAAGGTGAAAAAACTAGAGGTGAATGGGAAAAATATTCCAAGAAAGAGCAATTGGATAAACAAAAAGATTTTGATAAACTTAATGACAGTGTAGGTGGTATTCGAACATTAACCAAATTACCCCAAGTAGTTTTCTTAATTGGTACACGTGAAGGCAAACACGCTATTCGTGAATCAGTGAAAGCCAAAGTGCCGGTGGTAGCGGTAGTAGATTCAAATACCAACCCTAAAATGGTTGATTACATAATTCCCGCCAACGATGATGCTTTGCATTCTATTCAAATGATTGTTGGTTTGGTGGCCGAGGCGGTGAAAGAAGGAAAAGATGTAGCTAGCGCGCCAGTGGTTAAGGCCTAGTTTTATAACTGTCATTCCCGCGGAGGCGGGAATCCAGAAACATAAATCCTAAATCCTAATATCTAAACTCTAAATAAATCCCAATAACTAAAATCCAAAAAAGTTTTAAACATTTGAATTTTAGATTTATTTCGGATTTCGCCTGCCTGCCGGTAGGCAGGGATTTAGTGCTTCGGATTTAAACACCATTGATTTAAAATTATAAATTTAAAATTTAATATGAGTATTTCTATCAACGATATCCAAAATCTAAGGAATATTACCGGTGCTGGCATGATGTCAGCCAAGCGTGCATTAGAAGAAGCGGGTGGTGATGTGCAAAAAGCCGTTGATTTATTGCGTCAAAAGGGGGTAAAAGTAGCGGCCGGCAAAAGCGATCGTACCACTAGCCAAGGTTTGATTGAATCATATATTCACGGCGAGGGAACACTTGGTGTTTTAGTGGAAGTGGCTTGTGAAACAGATTTTGTGGCGCGCACCGATAATTTTAAAAATTTGGCGCATGATTTAGCTATGCAAATTGCGGCTTCCGCGCCGCAGTATATTCAAGCGGAAGATGTGCCAGCCGAAGTAGTTGAGCGTGAAAAGGCGGTTTATGTGGCGCAACTCGCTGAACAAGGCAAGAGCGGTGAAATGGCCGAAAAAATAATTATCGGCAAGCTGGAAAAGTTTTACGCCGAAGTTTGTTTGCTAAAACAACCGTTTTTTAAAGATGATAAAAAAACCGTGGGTGATGTAGTTACTGAAATGATTGCGACTTTAGGGGAAAATATTAAAGTAAAGAGGTTTGCGAGGTTTGGTTTGAG
This sequence comes from uncultured Gammaproteobacteria bacterium, assembly GCA_964348825.1. Classification (GTDB taxonomy): domain Bacteria; phylum Patescibacteriota; class Patescibacteriia; order Veblenbacterales; family UBA10138; genus JBBTZY01. The sequence continues at coordinate 232,760 of CAYGDX010000001.1, forward strand.
TGGAGGTGCGAGTGTTTGTAGTAAGTAAGAGTCTAGAGTAAGAGTATTGTGTCATTCCCGCGTAGGTGGGAAGCTATTAATTTAAAAATTAAAAATCAAAATGGAAAATGACAATGTAAAATGAAAAATTTTAAATTTTAATTTGTCATTTTTATTTTTGATATTTACATTTTGATTTTTTATGCCAATCAAACCACACTACCGTCGTATCCTATTAAAGTTATCCGGCGAGTCACTTGGTAATTCCGGTACCGGTATTGATTTAAGTAAATTAAAAGAAGTAGTTGATGTTATTCGAGCTCTACGCGCTTTACGCGTTGAGCTCGCTATTGTAATTGGCGGCGGAAATATTTGGCGGAAGCGCAATCAAGGCGGGGGAATGGACGAAGTTACCGCTGATTTTATGGGCATGGTGGCCACAGTGATAAATGCTTTAGCTTTACGGCAAGGATTGTTTAAAAGTAAAATTAAAGTAGTTGTGCAATCGCCAATTTGTTTTGATTTGCCCGGAGTTGATAAATTAAATCCCAGTCAAGCACAAAAGTTTTTGAAATCAGGAGTGGTTATTTTTGCGGGCGGTACAGGCAAGCCATTTTTTACCACTGATACCTCAGCCGTAAATCGCGCTTTGGATATTAAGGCCGATTTAATTATTAAAGCTGGCCCAGCTGATGGCGTGTACACTGCTGATCCAAAAATAAATAAATCAGCTGTCAAATATTCAGTGCTTAGTTTTAAAGAGGCGATTAATAAAAAATTAGGTGTAATGGATATGTCCGCCCTTAAATTCTGCCAAAAACACGGCCTTAAAGTTCTAGTTTGCAAATGGAATAAGGCCAACGTTTTGAGCGCCGCCACTGGTCAAAAAGTCGGAACATTGGTGAGTTAATTTTTGATAAATTGTTACATTATAAATGTCATCCTCGCGGCTTGTCCTGCCGTAGCTTGTAGCGAAGGAGGAAGGCGGGAATCCAGAAGACTAAGCGATTTTTGTTATTAAATTATTTTCTTAAAAGCGTTCATTTTGAACCGCTTTGTTTTTTATGTTATTATTAAACCATAATATAAAATAAATTGCCCTTTTAGTTAAAATCGGTCCGGAAGACCAAACCCTGCCTTAAGCATATTTGCCAATCTTACAACGTCGTAGTGGATTAGTTGATTGAGCATTTTTGTTACCTCGCAGGGTTTTTTATTTAACCAAAAGTTTTGCCGCCCTGTCGTAGGGTTTGTACAGAGCGCAAGGCAAATGAGCGTCCGGCTTGGGCGTGTCTGTGGTCGCTTCGCATAGCCCAAGCCAGCTCGTTTGACGAGCACTGTTCAAATCCGAAGACCGAGGCGGCGATTTTATGTTACTTTATAAAAAGTAACAAAAGAAGAGTTATCCACACCCTTGACATAAAAAACAGCCGGAGTATATTATGTATTATCCACTAAAGTTAGGAAAAAGAACGACCTATCTGAAACATTTACAAATAATCGTAATGAGTGGAATAATCAACAATCGTTCTTTAACAAATAATATAGGAGATTTGTTATGAAGAAATTCATAGCCCTTATTCTTTGTTTATTCGTCGCGGTGGTATTTGCAAAGCCACCAACAACCACAATCGGTATTGTTGTTGCGTCTGAGCCGGCGATAGTTGTTAGTAACGTCAATTCACAACCAAGCGAGAAATGTTTGGATCAAGCAGTGAATTGCGGCGTTAGTAATTCAAGCGTTATTCAGGATAATTTAAATGTATCAAACACAGCCGGAGGTCTGACGCAAAATAGCATCAAGCTCGGTTTAGTTGATAATTTAAAAATTTCCCATTATCCTACCCAAAACAATACAGGAGGTATGGCGATTTTCGCCCCGATTGTAGGTTTTGGTGGTAATAATTTTAATGAAGTTATTCAATTGCAAACGTCGGTTAACATAGCCGAAGGTATATTGCGCAATGGTGTTGGTGTGGTTTCCACAAAAACAAACGCACCCATGATGGTTATAAATAGCTTAAAAATCAGCGGACTAATGAACGACGTAACCTATGCATCCAATTACAACAACTCGTTTGACGGTGGGTATGTTGCTACTGCGGTCGGAGTGAAAATAAGAAGTCACACATCCACTATGGCCAGCTCTTGCAATTATTTAACTGCAGCGGCGGTGACCAATTCGACGAAAATGGCGGTCACCCAACAAGATAAAGCGGATAACACAACAACGGCGACCATTTCCGGGTCCACAGTGATGAATTCAACAACCAACGAACAAATGAGCATGGAAGTTTACAATTCAATCACCGGCAATAACTCGTATTATTCCAATCCAATCGTAATCAACAGTCGTAGCGGTAAATTTGAAACGTCACTTTCGTACCTCAATTCAACCGCAGGAACAACAAATCCGTGCTAAAATCATTTCGGTGACTTTACCATTAAGCGCGGTTTAAAATTTTTTATAGGGTAAAGTCAAATTGCTGGCTCGGGATGTGTTGGTTGTCGTTATATTTAAAATTCTACACAGTCAAAACGACATATGACGTTAGTTAATTAATAACGCATTCCGGGCTGGTCTTATTAAATCACAAACAAAAATTACACATCACATTGTGAAGGGAACAAAAATTATGATTTTTTCTTCATTACTACTGTCATTAGTTCCTTATCATCCGGCGTCTGCAAAAAATTCTGCCAGTAGTCGGTCACCCTAAATATTTTTCACCATTTAGATGTGTGATAGATTAGCGATAGCGGTATCTCCAAAATTTTCTAAAACATATCAGCGGGTGTTGTTCACAAAGAACCACCCGTCTTTTTTTACTTAAAATAATTCAAACAACTGCCGCCTTGTCGTAGGGTTTGTACAGAGCGCAAGTCAAACGAGCGTCCGGCTTGGACGTGTCTGTGGTCGCTCGGCACCCGCCTGCCGAAGCTGTTTCCCCAAGTTAACGTACGATGATTAGTATACTTTAGTTCATTATTAGAAATACTGAAACCAAGTTGGGCTAGCGGCGGGCAGGTAGTCCAAGCCAGCTCATTTGACGAGCACTGTTCAAACCCTATACCCGCGCGGCGACTCTTGCACAACTTCTCTAGAGAAGTGGTAAAAATACTATTTTGACCAATTTTTACTTTAGTGTTAAGTTTAAATCAAATTGCACCTAAATAAAATGAGCTTAAATTGATATCAACTCCCACCTCAAAAACATCTCTAAAAATGTTACGATGGATTTTATCGTACACATTAATTGCTATGGTAATGGATTAGTACGTGCTTTCTCCTTAGGAGATTGTTGACTCGGCCTGCCTATATCACAATATAGTGAAAATTATCACGGCAATTTGTCAATTTTTGTTCAAACGAACCCAGCTACTAAGAGTTTAATTATATTTGTTAGCAAGATTAGAATTAGTTAGAGTAAGATACTTGGGGGAGGTGAAGCCCGGTACTGTGCTATCAAGCTCTAGTACTGGGCGAAGCCAAAATGCTCTTTCAAATTAAATTTATTTTCAAGCCAATTTGTAAGTTCTGCAAATTGGCTTCGTTTTTTAAAATTATTACAAAATGTAACGATCGTTACATTTTGTAATAATTTAAAATTAATAATGACTATAAATTTGTTTAGCTTAAACAAAGACGGCAATTAATTTATCTCATCATTTCTAGTGTGTCGTAGCAGTTGGGATTTGCCCCTAGCACTTAACTACCGGTAACCCCTTGAGTTTAGTCTATCTAGATAGGCAAAATTTTGAGGGTCTTTTTTTATTCTGTAGAAATAGTATAATTAGATTGTATTTACCCTTAATTTCACTAGCTTATGTCAGTTAAAATAGCAATCAATGGGTTTGGTCGAATTGGCCGCGCCGCTTTTCGCGTTGCCCTAACTAAATCAAATGTAAAAGTCGTGGCGATTAACGATTTAATGCCACCAGATGTACTAGCTCATCTACTTCAATATGATACGGTTTATGGTGTTTTTAATGGCAAAGTTTCATTTGATGATAAAAATTTAATTGTGAATGGTAAAAAATATCCGGTGTTAGCAGAAAAAGAACCGGAGTTACTACCGTGGAAAAAGTTAGGTGTAGAAGTGGTGCTGGAATGTACTGGTCGTTTTACTAAAAAAGAAGAGGCGGCCTTACATATTAAAGCCGGCGCTAAAAAAGTTGTTTTGTCAGCACCAGCTAAGGGTGGTGGCGTGGCTACCAATATTTTAGGTGTGAGTGATTCAAGTAAAATAAAGGATAATGTAATTTCTAATGCTTCGTGTACAACTAATTGTATTTCACCAATCGCACAAGTAATGGTGAGTGCTTTTGGCGTAAAAAAAGCCATGATGACAACTATTCATTCTTATACAGCGGAGCAGAATTTAGTAGATGGCCCACCACCATCACTCCATAAAGATTTGCGTCGTGCTCGAGCCGCGGCACAAAATATTGTACCAACTACTACTGGCGCCGCCATTGCTACAGCTGAAGTTATCCCCGAACTTAAAGGTTTGTTTGATGGTTTAGCAATTCGCGTGCCCACGATTTGTGTATCGCTATCGGATTTTACTTTTGTACTTAAAAAATCAGTAAACAAAGAAGAGGTAAATAAGGTTTTTATTAAAGCGTCACAGAGTCCGCGTTATAAAGGAATTATGGCAGTGACGAACGAACCGCTAGTATCATCAGATTTTATTGGCAATCCACATTCAGTGATTGTTGATTTATCGTTAACGCAAGTGGTTAGCGGCGATTTAGTGAAAGTTGTTGGTTGGTATGATAATGAATGGGGTTATGCCAATCGGTTGGTGGAGATGGCGGGTATGGTGGCAAGTAGCAAATAGCGAATGGCAAATAGCACGATTGTCATTCCCGCGAAAGTGGGAATCTAGAAATAAATCGTTTAAATCCTAAATCCGAATATCGAAATCCGAAATAAATCACAAATTCTAAAATTTAGTCATTTGGATTTGATTTGACATTTGGATTTTGAAATTTGAAATTATACAACTCAGGTTATGTCAAATAAATTCAAATCCATTGCTGAACATTATAATATCAAAGGCAAAACCGCCTTGGTTCGCATTGGTTGCGACGTGCCGATGCAAGGTAAAAAAATTGTCGACGATAGTCGTCTGCGAGAAATTTTACCGACTATAAGATTTTTAGAAAAGCATGGCGCATATATTATTTTAGTAGGTCATTTAGGTCGACCGGGTGGAAAAGTTGTGTCGTCGCTATCATTAAAACCAATTGGTTATCATTTAGGAAAATTATTGCGTCAACCAGTAAAAGTAATACCAATTAATTATGGTTATAAAAAAATAATCAGTGAAGCCAAAAGTGGCGTGGTGCTACTTGAAAATATTCGTTTCGAAGTCGGGGAAGATTCTAATGATAATAATTTAGCTAAAAATTTAGCGCGACTAGCTGATTTTTTTGTAAACGAGGCCTTCTCTGTTTCCCATCGCGAGTCAGCTTCTTTGTGTGGTGTGGCTAAATATTTACCGTCGTTTGCGGGGCTGACTTTATACCATGAAATCACGACGCTTAAAAAATTTATGTCGCCGCGTAGAAAAATTAAGTCAGTAGCGATTATTGGTGGTGCAAAAGTAGCTGATAAATTGCCAGTGATAAAGTCACTGCTTAAAAAAGTAGATTATGTTTTAACTGGTGGTGCAGTAGCCAATACTTTACTTAAAGCTAAAGGTAGGGAAGTTGGCGTATCGTTAATTGATAAAGATGATTTGTCAATTGCTCGTGTTTTGGTTCGAGGTTCAGCCCGCGTTTTGGTTTTACCTAAAGATGTTGTAGTATCTAAGGGCGCGCGAGGCCTAATTAAATTCGCCACAAAATTATCGGTTCGTGATAAAATTATTGATTTAGGACCACTTACCACCGCTTTATATTTAAAGTATTTAAAAACAGCTCGTATTATTTTTTGGGCTGGTAGTTTAGGAATTACCGAACATAAAGTTGGTAGTCAAAGCACTTTAGCAATTGGTAAGTTTTTATCTAAAATGTCGCATGGCAGTACCCAAGTGTTGGTAGGTGGCGGCGATACTGGTAGTTTTTTAATAAATCAAGGTTTAAAAGTCACTCATATTTCAACCGCTGGTGGAGCACTGCTTGAATTTTTAGCGGGACATAAACTTCCAGCATTAATGGCGTTAGGTTATTACGAAAGGTAAAATTAAATATTAATTTATATTTAAATCCATAATGTCTAAATCCTAATATCTAATTTCTAAACTCTAAATAAATTCAAAATATATAAATCAGAAAAGTTTAAATTTTAGTCATTTGGATTTTAAAATTTATTTAGGATTTAGTGCTTCGGATTTCGGATTTAAAATAATTTGTTCCTAGATTCCCGCTTTTGCGGGAATGACAATTACTTCAACTATTCCTCTAACCCCTTACCCTTACTAATTATGTGTCATCTCATTTCCAACATTCACGCTCGTGAAATTTTAGATTCCCGTGGTAACCCCACCGTGGAGGTTATTTTAGAAACCAAAGATGGTGTAGTAGCGCGCGCTGCTGTGCCAGCTGGTACTTCCACTGGCTCACATGAGGCCTATGAATTACGTGATGGTGATAAAAGTCGCTTTGCTGGTCTTGGAGTTTTGAAAGCAGTCAATAATGTAAATACTGAAATTAAAAAAGCGTTACTCGAAGTTGATGTCACCGATCAAAAGGCGCTTGATAATAGATTATTAGAGCTTGATGGAACGAATGACAAGGTGCGCCTTGGTGGTAATGCGCTACTTGGAGTGTCGCTCGCGGCGGCGCGGGCTGGCGCTGAAGTGTACGGCCTGCCTTTGTATCGTTATTTACGTCAGGCCTATAGTTTAACTAATGCGCCTTACAACTTACCACTGCCGATGATGAACGTTTTAAATGGTGGGCGTCACGCTGACAATAAATTAAATGTTCAAGAATTTTTAATTATTCCGCGTGTATTGGTTAATGGTCATCCTAAAGCTTCAGAATGTTTGCGTGTTGGAGCTGAAGTTTTTCATACTTTAGGTGAGTTGTTAAGTAAACAAGGTTTGGCAGTCGGAGTTGGAAGTGAAGGTGGTTACGCACCACATATTGATTCTACTGAAAAGGCTTTAGGGTTATTAGTTAAAGGTATTGAAGCGGCCGGTTATACGCCTGGGCAAGAAGTGTCACTCGGGCTCGATGTAGCGGCCGATGAATTTTGTAGTGGGGATATTTATAAATTTGAAGGTGGCACACTGGCTGCGGCGCAAATGATTACTATGTATCGCGCTTGGGCTACGCGTTTCCCACTTGTTTCTTTAGAAGATGGTTTAGCGCAAGATGATTTTCAAGGTTGGCGCTCATTAACTCAAAGTTTAGGTGATAAATTATTAATTATTGGTGATGATTTATTTGCCACCAATTCTAAGCGACTACAAACTGGCTTTACTGAGCAAGCGGCTAATTCTATTTTAATCAAACCCAATCAGGTTGGTACATTATCAGAAACAATGGCCACGGTAAAATTGGCACAAGAACATAGCTATTCAGTGGTAGTTTCACATCGTTCTGGTGAAACACTCGATACTTTTATTGTGGATTTGGCGGTGGCAGTGGGTGCGCCTTACCTTAAGGCTGGATCAGCTTGTCGGGGTGAACGAGTAGCTAAATATAATAGGTTGATGGAGATTGAGGAAGAGTTGGCAGTAGGGAATGATTAATAATAACAAATTGTCATTGCGAGCGAAGCCCAAAATGGCGAAGCGAAGCAATCATTCACAAAATGACTAATTTCTAATTTCTAAAAAATCCCAAATCCCCAATTTCTAAATTTAGTTATTAGACATTAGTCATTTTTAGAAATTAGTGATTAGTGATTAGAAATTTAAATAATTTGGATTTATTTAGGATTTCGCCTGCCTGCCGGTAGGCAGGGATTTAGTGCTTAGGATTTAAACAAATTACTTATTCTATTAAATTATGTTACCGAAAAAAAATCAGTTACCCCACACCCCCCTCATTCTCGCCATTCTCGACGGTTGGGGTATTGCGCCAACTCCGCGCCGTGATGACCCTACGCAAACAGCTCGCTTACCATTTTTCAAATCGCTACTTAAAAATTATCCGAGCGCTACTTTAAAAGCGAGTGGTGCTGAAGTTGGGTTACCTAAAGGTCAAGACGGTAATTCTGAAGCTGGTCACCTTAATTTAGGCGCCGGAAGAATTGTAGAACAAGATGCGGTATATATTTCACGTAGCATTAAAGATGGAACTTTTTTAAAAAATTCTGCTTTAATGCAAGCCATAAATCATGTGAAAAAAAATAAAAGCGATTTACATTTGATGGGGCTACTTTCAAACTATAATAGTGGTCATAGTGCACCTGATCATTTGCAAGCACTTTTAAAATTAGCCGCCCAAAATAAAGTTAGTAAGGTTTTTCTTCATTTGTTTACTGATGGACGTGATTCACCAAAATACGACGCTGTAAAACTAATTGGCGAAGTTAAAAAGAGATTTAAAAATGGTGAAAAAATTGCCAGCCTAGTTGGTAGGTTGTATGGTATGGATCGGAAAAAAGAATGGTCTCGTACGGAATTAACTTATAAATTACTTACACAGGGTGAAGGGATTGCCGAAACTGAGGCAGAATCCGCACTTCGCCACGCTTATAATAGAGGAGAAAGCGATGAATTTGTTAGTCCAATAGTTATCACCGATGAACATCATAAACCTTTAGGATTAATAAAAGATAATGATGCAGTGATATTTTTCAATTTACGGTCTGATCGAGCTCGGCAACTAGCTAAGCCATTTGTGCAAGATAAGTTTGAAAAATTAAATACTGGCGCGTTTACACGTCAGCCAAAATTAAAAAATTTATGTTTTGTGGCTTTAACTGATTTTGGTCCGGACCTTGGGAATATATATACCGCTTTTCCGAGTCGTGACGTTACCGATACTTTTACAGCTACGCTTAAAAATTCACGTCAACTTTATATTGCAGAAAGTGAAAAATTCGCGCACGTAACTTATTTCTTTAATGGTGGGTATGATCAACCAATAGCGGGTGAGAAAAGAATTATGGTGCCATCGCATAACGTATCATCTTATGATCTTGTGCCGGGTATGCAATCAATTAAAATTACGAATTTGGCAATTAAATCACTAAATAAATTTGATGTTGTTGTGATTAATTTAGCAAGTGCTGATATGGTTGGTCACACTGGAAATTTTAAGGCCTGCGTATTCGCGCTCGAAGTAATTGATGAATGTTTGTCTAAATTGGCTGGAGCAGTAAAGAAAAAAAATGGCACATTAGCAATAGTAGCTGACCATGGTAATGTGGAAGAAACTGTAAATCTAAAAACCGGTGAAATAGATACCGAACATTCTACCAATCCAGTACCATTTATATTATTTAATAATAGTTTGCATGGCAAAAAGTTTGTTAAAAAGTCGGGTGTACTAGGTGATGTAGCGCCAACTCTTTTGGATTGGTTAGGAGTTGATAAACCAAAATTAATGACGAGGAAGAGTTTGTTGTAAGTCAATAGCAAATGGCAAATAAAAATGTCATACCGGCTATTGAGCTTGAATCTAGAAAGTAATTGTTTAGAATCACGAATTAAGAATCAAGAATCACGAATTTTAGTAGTACTTATCTTGATTCGTTATTCCTGATTCGTGATTCGGGACAATTTGAATTTATAAAAAACTTTTAGTATTACTAAATAATTATGTCTGCGAATCCTTTGATTAAACCAGTTGTTCTAATAATCTTAGATGGTTGGGGTGTGGCGCCTCCATCGCGTGGTAATGCGATTACGCAAAGTGCTACACCAGTATATAAAAAATTAATTACTACTTACCCAACTGTTACTGTACAAGCGGCTGGCGAATCAGTGGGATTACCGTGGGGTGAAATGGGTAATAGTGAAGTTGGCCACCTCGCGATTGGTTCGGGAAAAATTTTATATCAAGATTTGCCGCGAATTACACGGGCGATTTTGAATAAATCATTTTTTACTAACCAGGCCTTAGTAGATATTTGTACTAAAGTGAAAGCCGCAGGAAGCGCGCTTCATATTTTAGGTTTGGTTTCAAATGGTGGTGTGCATAGTTCAGTTGAACATTTATATGCCACCTTAGAATTAGCTAAAGCACAGGGAGTGAATAACGTTTTTGTACACGCAATTTTAGATGGTCGTGATGTAGTTTTTAATTCGGGTCAGAATTTTATTCATGAACTTGAAGCAAATTTACAAAAAATTGGTGTGGGCAAGATTGCAAGTGTATGCGGTCGTTTTTATGCGATGGATCGTGATAACCACTGGGATAGAATTCAGGCCGCTTATCAAGCCATGGCAAATGGAGTGGGTAAATCAGCTGAGTCCGCGAATGCAGCGATTACCGCTTCATACGAAGCTCGTGTTTACGATGAAGAATTAGTGCCAACTGTAATCACCTTGGGCGGCAGTCCAATTGGTAAAATACAAAATGGTGATGGTATAATATTTTTTAATTTTAGATCAGATCGCGCTCGTCAGTTAACATATGCGTTTACTAAGTCAGAATTTGATAAATGGCCAAGGCCTAAATTAGAACTGGCTGGTTTTGTTACTATGACTGAATATGAAAAAGGGTTGGAAGTAGCAGTGGCTTTTCCACCCGAAGTGGTTGATTGGCCACTCGCGCGAGTTTTATCAGAAGCTGGACTCAAACAATTACATTTAGCTGAGACCGAAAAATACGCGCATGTTACCTATTTCTTTAATGGTGGTCGCGAGCAAGTTTATCCAGGTGAGGATCATATTTTAGTTCCTTCACCAGTGGTGTCATCTTATGACCAAAAACCATTAATGTCAGCGCGCGGCATAACTGATAAATTATTACACGAGCTGTCACTTAATTCCTATGATTTTTATGTGTTAAATTATGCTAATGCCGATATGGTGGGGCACACAGGTAATTTACCGGCTACTGTAAAAGCTGTGGAATTTTTGGATCAATGTTTGGGTGAAGTAGTAGCGGCGACATTAGAGGTTGGTGGCGCAGTTTTTATTACCGCTGATCACGGCAATGCTGAAGGAATGATAAATAATCAAACCGGTGAAATTGATAAAGAGCATTCAAATACGCCAGTACCGTTTATTATGATAGCGCGAGAGCTTGAAGGTAAAACTATAAGCAGTAGTCACACTTCTGAAGATTTAAGTCGGCTTACACCATCGGGTGTATTATCCGACGTTGCCCCCACGATTTTGAAAGTGATGGGATTGCCTAAACCTGCTGAAATGACAGGGCAGAGTCTTTTGTAATTCAAAATGCAAAAATCAAAATGAAAAATTGAGGAATTATAAAATAAATTTTATTTTTTTAAATAATATGAAACTCCATCATGTCGCAATAACAGTTAAGGATTTACCAACCTCCGTTTCTTTTTATGATGGTATTTTTGGTTTTAAAGAAATAAATCGTTTTCGTCGTGATGACATGTGTGCAACTGCACTTTGGTTACAAGGTGAAAATATAATTATTGAACTTTGGCAATTTGACTCGTTAAATGAAGGAACAAGAGAAGATTTGTCGTTTACGGGTTTAAAACATATAGCTTTTACCGATTCTGATCCTGAATTGCTTCGTAAAATATTTATTGATAAGGGTGTAAGTTGTAGTCCACTTAACAAAGGATCAAGTGGCGGATTGTATTTCTTTTTGTCTGACCCCGACGGAAATCAAATAGAAATTTATAAACCACCTAAAATATAATAATTTTAGATTATTATCATTCTCTAATTCGCGCGAATAGGCGAATAGTGAAATAGATTTGGAATTTAGATATTTTTGATTTATTTAGGATTTTGATATTCGCCTGCCTGCCGGTAGGCAGGGATTTAGGATTTAAGAATTTATGCCTGAATTGCCTGAAGTAGAAACAATCAAACGCGATTTATCTGAGCATTTAATCAATAAGAAAATTATTGATTTTGTTTGTACACAGAAAAGTTTATTACGTTCGCCTTTAACTTTGTTTAAGCGCGTTTTAGTTGGCGCAACAGTAAAATTAGTTAATCGTCGTGCCAAACTTTTGTATTTTGAATTGTCTGGTAGTTATTATTTGTTAATTCATTTAAAAATGACAGGACAATTAGTGTATAGTACGTCGCGCGGTAAACTAGAGGTTGGTGGTCATCCAATCGATAATATAAAAGATATTCCCAATCGCTTTACGTACATAACTTTAGTTTTTAAAGATGGCGGCAAATTATTTTTTAATGATGTGCGGAAGTTTGGCTACTTCCAGATGGCAAGTAAAAATGAATTATTAAAAATTTTAAGTAAGTATGGGCCAGAACCATTATCAAATAATTTTAATTTAAATATTTTTAAGCAAAATTTAAAACGTCGTGCGCGCACTACGATTAAGGCGGCTCTACTTGATCAGTCAATTGTGGCGGGCTTAGGAAATATTTATGTAGACGAGAGTTTGTTTGTGTCTGCGGTAAGACCTAATCGACGTACTAATAGTTTGAGTAATATTGAAAAAATTAAATTATATAAGGCGATTAAATTAGTTTTAAATAAGGCAGTAAAGAGGCGTGGCACATCTTTTAATTCTTATCGTGATGGCTTGGGGCGTAAGGGAACTTATTGGGAAGCTAGATTAGTTTACGGGCGCAATGGCGAGAAGTGTTTAAAATGTGATACAGTAATTAAGAAGATGGTGGTAGCAGGGAGGGGAACGCATTATTGTCCGAAATGTCAGAAGTAAATTTAAAAATTAAAAATCAAAAATAAAAATGACAAATTAAAATTTAAAATTTTTACATTGTCATTTTGATATTTACATTTTACATTTTGATTTATTATGTCCGATGCTTCGTTAGTACAAATTTTATATAATTTTTCTTCATCTAATGATTATATTAGGTGGCTAGTAGTGTTTTGCGCTACTTACTTAATCTGGTTCTTAGTCGCTTGGTTTGGTATATTTTTTATTTGGCATAAAAAGTCGGGCGTAAAAGAATTTTGTTTGTTGGTACTGGGAGGAACTTTTGGATACTTAATAAATAATTTAATCGCGCGAATTTGGTTTCGTCCGCGGCCATTTGTTACTTTGGAATTAACTCCAATCGTAAATGCTTTGGCCAGTAAATCGTTTCCGTCGGATCACGCGATGCTAGCATTTTTTGTGGCTACGCTTTTATATAAACATAAATCAAATTGGTGGTGGGCTTACTTGCTTGCTATGACTATCGCAATTGGTAGGGTAGCGGCAGGTGTTCATTATCCGACCGATATATTGGCGGGTGCTTTTGTTGGGGTATTTTTTGGTATAATAATAACTAAGATTGAAAAGTTAATAAAGTTAAAATGGAATAATCAATAAGTTATTTTTTAAGTTTCATTGCTCTAATATTAGCCACTTTTTCCACAGGTGAGCTAATTTTTTATTTGTTGACTTATAATCTTATTTATAGTAAGGTTGGGTTGGTTTTAAACAAAAAAAGAACCTTAAAAATTAAAAAAATACTTATCTAATAACGAATAGAGGTCTAACATGAAGATCAGAAAAATTATCTTGTTATTGTTTTTATTGTTGATTATAACCACATTTTCTTCGTACAGGTTTATCTCAATTGAGCAAGGACAGGGTGAAGAATTCACAGAATCAAAATCATTTGTTCTTTTTCAACCTTTTGTTGATTCAAAATATTCCCCAATGGAGGTTAATTTATTATTAGCTGTTTTGGGAATAGCCGTTTCAGCTCTACTTTATGCTTTTTTTCTATCTAGGAAGGTCAAAGCGTGTGATAAGGGAACAAAAAAAATGCAAGACATAGCTCTGGCAATTCGTGAAGGATCTAATTCTTATTTACGAGTACAATTTAAACGGATTTGGCCACTCATAATAATTATCACTTTGGTTTTGTTCTTTACTTACACAGGAGATACAAATGCTTTTCGGTGGGGTCGATCTCTTGCGTTTCTTGTTGGAGCATCCTTTAGTTTTTTGGTTGGCTTTGTTGGCATGCGTTTGGCTACTGAAGGTAATTTACGTGTAGCAGCCGCGGCCATGAAAGGTTACGGAAAAGCTATGACAATTGGCTATCGTACCGGCACAGTTACTGGAATGTTAACCGATGGGCTTGGTCTACTTGGTGGAACTTTAATTTTTCTACTGTATGGTGAACAGGCCTACGAAGCTTTACTGGGTTTTGGTTTTGGAGGAACTTTAATCGCACTCTTTATGAGAGTCGGTGGGGGAATTTATACTAAGGCCGCTGATGTTGGAGCTGATTTGGTTGGTAAGATAGAAAAAGATATACCAGAAGACGATCCAAGGAATGCTGCTACAATTGCTGATAATGTAGGAGATAATGTTGGCGATTGTGCTGGTATGTCGGCTGATATTTTTGAGAGCTATGAAGTTACTATGGTTGCAGCTATGATTTTAGGATTAGCAACTTTTGGTCACAAGGGGGTGATTTTTCCTTTGTTGGTTCGCGGTATCGGTGTGGTAGGATCAATGATTAGTACTTATACAGTAAGAGCTGGTGTCAATGATTCTTCTGACAAAGCTTTAAGAAGCGTGCATCGTGGTTTTTGGATTGGGTCGTTTATAAGTATTGTTGGATTTTTTACCTTAGGATATTTCTATCTTCATTTTGATACTGCTTATTTATTAGCCAATCCAATGTCGGTCGCAGGTTTTCCAGCGGGTAACCCCGATACCTTACCAATATTTTTTAATTTAGGTATTTCTGGACTTGATTTACGCCCAGCTTTTACTTGTCTTATTGGTGTATTTATGGCCATTGGTTTGAACAAAGTAACCAGTTACTACACTCATACTGGACATAAGCCAGTGAAATCGCTCGTTGAGTCGTGTAACACTGGACATGCTACCAATATTATTCAAGGATTTGCAGTTGGTTATGAAAGTACGGTAGCGTCTTTGGTAGTTATTGCTGTGGCAATTATTATTTCAGTTGTAATTTATGCTGGCACACCACCTTTATTTGTGGCTTATGGAATTGCTATGACTGGTATTGGTATGTTGACCCTTACAGGTAATACGATTTCCATGGACGTGTTTGGGCCAGTGGCAGATAACGCTAATGGTATTGGAGAAATGGGATATAATCAGAAAGAAATGGATGAAACGAATCACGGTAGTTATAAGCGTGCCCGCCAAATCCTAGCTGATCTTGATGCGGTTGGTAATACAACTAAAGCAGAAACAAAAGGTATTGCTATCGGCTCGGCTGTAATTGCGGCAGTATCTTTGTTTGCTAGTTTTATAGCTGTGATTGCCGTTGGAAGTGAAGATAAAATTTCACTGATGACGGTAATACAATATACCGTTGAAGCTGGTAAGCTTACCTTTGCAGATCCAATTGTATTTGTTGGATTTCTTATTGGTGGGGCCGTGCCATTTTTATTTAGTAGTATGTTGATTAGGGCAGTTGGTAGAGCAGCGTCTTATATTGTTAAAGAATGTCGGATGCAGTTTCGTGATCCAGATATTTGGGAAGGAAAGAAAAAGCCTGATTATGGTCGTGTTGTAAATATTTGTACTAATGCGGCTCAGAAAGAATTAATTGGTCCGGGGTTGTTGGCAATTTCAGCGCCACTGCTAGTTGGTTTTTTGCTTGGACCGTATGCCCTCGGTGGATTTTTAGCCGGTATGATTTTAGTTGGTCAACTCTTGGCTGTATTTATGTGTAATTCAGGAGGGGCTTGGGATAATGCGAAGAAAATGATTGAAGACGAGCCAATAACTGAAAACACTGGTAAAGGTAGTGATAAACACAAAGCGTCAGTAACCGGTGATACAGTTGGAGATCCATTGAAAGATACAGCTGGTCCAGCTATTAATCCATTAATCAAAGTAATGAATATGGTGGCATTGTTAAGTCTTATTGGGGTGTTGAATTATAATTTATTTACACCACGCATTCCAGGGTCATACTCTATTGCTTTATTTGTTATTATTGCAGCTATTTCAGCTATAGGTTGGGCTGTCTGGCGAAGTAAAAAAGAAAATGGTAATTAAAAATAATTAATAAAAAAGTAATTCTACCGAATCGGTCTTTATGACGGTTCGGTATTTTTTTTATTAAAAATAACCATAAAGCGGAATTATTTTAATTGTTAAGTTTGAATAACGTAATTGTTCAACTAGTTGATTGTTTGTCTAATGGCGTTACGGTAAAATTAATGTATGAAAATTGTTATTTTAGCTGGTGGTGGTGGTACAAGGCTTTGGCCTTTGTCGCGAGTGGGCAGCCCCAAACAAGCCCAACCATTTTTAGACAGTCAAACATTATTAGAACACACTTGGGCTAGGTTGCGTAATGGTTTTTCGGCATCTGATATTTTTGTCGCCACCACAGCCGCACAAGTTAAAATTATTAAGAAACAGTTGCCAGAGTTATTAAATGGCAATTTAATTATTGAGCCGATGGCGCGCAACACCGGACCAGCGGTAGCTCTGGCCACTTTGGTGATTAACCAATCGTATCCTGGTGAGGCAGTGGTAACGGTTAATAGTGATCATTATATTAAAAATGAAGACCAGTTTATAAAAGTTTTGAAAAATGGTGAAAAAGTAATAAGAAAAATATCTAATGAGTTGATTTTATTTGGCATCAAGCCATCTTACCCCGAAATTGGTTATGGTTATATTAAATTAAGTAAGTTAATTACGAAGTTGTCTAATCAATCAATATATCAAGTAGGTGAGTTTGTCGAAAAGCCAAGAATAAACAAAGCCAAGCGATTGCTGGTAGGAGGTAGGCATTTATGGAATTCCGGTATGTTTTTGTTTTATCCCGAAATTTTATTTAAGCTACTTGAGGTTAATTGTCCTTTATTTTATAAAAATTTAAAGAAAATCAAATTGATTAAACAAAAAAATGGGGCATTTACGGTATCGCCTAGTTCTTATTTAAAATTAGATAGTAAATCATTTGATTATTTACTAGTGGAGAAGTTAAAAAATTTAGCGGTAATGCCGATGAATATAGAATGGGCTGACGTTGGTCACTTCCGTACTATTTATGATATTTTGTCAGTCGGCAAGAATAGTAATGTAGTTAAGGGTAAAACTATTAGTTACAATTCGCGTGGTAACCTAATTTATTCTTTGTCTAATAAGTTAATCGCCACTGTGGGCGTTAATGATTTAGTAATTGTAGATACAGGTGATGCAATGTTGGTTTGTCATAAAGATAAGACGCAGGAAGTTAAGCAGGTAGTGGAAGAGATAAAACGGCAAGGGCTTGGTAGGTATTTATAGTAGATTGTCATTCCCGTGAATCCGCCATCCGCCAACTGGTCGGAGGCGGAGGGAATCTAGAAACAAATCGTTTAAATCCTAAATCCGAATATTTAAATCCTAAATAAATCCCAATGACCAAAATCCAAAAAAGTTTAAAACATTTGAATTTAGAATTTTTGATTTATTTTGGATTTCGGATTTAGTGCTTAGGATTTAAAACAATTATGTCTCATAAAATTATTTACATATTAAAACGCCTAGTAATTATTTTAATACCTTTAGTTGCTATATTTACTCTTTGGCAATTTTTTTCGCCGGTAAGTAATTCAAATCAAGTAATAAATATTCCAAATGGTGCTAGCGCTAAGCAAGTGGGGCAGATGCTCAAAGATAAAAATTTAATTCGTAGTGAATTTTGGTTTGAAGTGTGGGTGCGATTATCTGGCAACCAAAAGAATTTTGTAATGGGTGAGTATCTGATAGAACCAAAACAAAGTTTAGTAAATTTAATTTCTTATTTAACTGGTAGTGCTCAAGCGAACAACGAAGTAGTGGTAAAAATAATTGAAGGGTGGAGTTTGCGTGAGGTGGGGGAATACTTAAAAGCTAATAAAATTTTATCAGATGACTTCACTAAATTTATAAAGAATGAAAAATTATTTAATAATTTAGCGCCCCAAGAATTAAAAGAGTTGTTGGGTAATAAATTGCCAGCAACTTTAGAAGGATATTTATTTCCTGATACTTACCGTCTTTATAAAAATTCAAGCAGTGCTGAATTAATAAAAAAAATGTTGAATAATTTTGTTACCAAGTTTGATAAAAATTGGAAGGTTGAATTACAAAAAAATAATCACACCGTAAACGAGGCGGTAATTTTAGCCAGCATAGTGGAAAGGGAAGTGCGAGGTGATTCAGATAGAAGTATGGTAGCCGATATTTTTTGGCGGCGTTTAAAAATTGGCATGGCTTTGCAAGCTGACTCAACGGTTAATTATGTCACTGGTAAAAATACGCCACGCGCCTTACTCTCAGATTTAGAAATTAATTCACCTTACAACACTTACAAATGGCGCGGCCTGCCACCTGCTCCAATTAGCAACCCAAGTTCAAGTTCTATCAAGGCAACTGTGTATCCAAGTGCAAATGATTTTTGGTATTTTTTAACCACCCCTGAGGGTAGGGTAATTTACTCTAAAACTTTTACTGAGCACGTTAAAGCTAAGAGGAAATATTACCTATAGTTTAGTTTGTAACATGCCAGATGACGGAGCAATTAGTTAATATTATTTATCAATCCGATAGTTATCCGATGTGGAGCCCATAGATTTTCCAATGATATTTCTCTGACACATTATGGGGGTGAACATCCCGCACCAGAGCACCAATTAGTGCAATCATAAATCAAATGGTGCTCTTGGTGCGTGGATGGTATTGTATAGATTGAAATTTTAATAGTAGTTTTTTGTAAACTAGTGTCTATCCGATACTAGTTTTTTAGTTGACAGAATCGAAAATCTGTGCTAATATATAGATAACGATACAGTATCGGATAATATATCGGATACAAAATCGCCTAAAATAAACAAAAAAACAAAAATATATGAATCCAGTTGAACCTGGGAGTGTTGTAAAATCAACTTCCCAAGACAACTTAATAAGTACGCCTTCTGACCAAGAATTAATTTCTTTGGCTGAGGCCGCAAAGCTTACCCCATATAGTCAGGAGTATATTTCACTCTTGGCTAGACGGGGTAAGCTTTTAGCTTGGAAAAAAGGACGCAACTGGTGTACGACTCGCGAGGCGGTACAAAGTTATCTTGATAAACAAACTAAAGATGCTGCCGAAAAATTAGAACGTCATCAAGTTGTATTAGAATCATCTAAACCAGAAATCAAAGAAGTTAAACCCGGGATTATTTTGTCTCCAGAACAATTACTCCCAGTTGCAGAAATAAAAGTAGCAACTCCAATTGTTTCAGAAATTAAAGTTAGTCCCGAAATAAAACCAGAAGTGCCTGTGGTTATCCCAGTTGAAAAAGTTGCTACAGCAGAAAGTTCAGCGGTGCTTGCGGCGCGAGAAATTGCGAATGTGCTCGGAGAAACTTTGGGTGCTAGGTTTGATAGTATCAAACAAGAATTAAAACAAGTGAACGAACAAGTAAGTAGATCAGTGCCGGCTTATGCTACACCAGTTCCGTCAGCGGTAGTTGTTAAACAAAATAAAATAAAATCGCACTGGTTTTATTTGGCATTATTTTTAATTGCGGTGCCAGTAATTATTTTTAGTTTAACGCAAGGGTTGGCCGAAGATGCGCCAGGCAAACTTTTGGCGTCACTAAAAAATGCTTGGACACTTGATGGCCACCGTGCTGGCACCGAAGCCAATGAAGTTTTAATTTTAAATGAAGCTGGAAATATTTCTATCAAAGGTCATATTGAAACTCAAGGTCAACTTCGCTCGTACGCGCGCGACGGCATCGCGCCAATCGTAGTTGACTCAACAACTAAAATTGAAAAATTAAATGCCGATGCAATTGATGGCTATTCTAGTGAGCAATTTAATTTAGCCTTCATCACTAAGCAAGGTAATGTAACGAGTGATGATGTTTACTTAAAAGGTAAGGTAGAAGTTGGACAAATTTTAGAAGTGAAAGGAGCTACCAAACTTTTGGATGAGTTATTAGTTGGCGGAGGTTTAGGTGTGTGGGGTAAATCTTTTTTTCATAACGATGTGGCAGTGGATGGTAAAGTTGATGTTAGTAAATCGCTGGCTGTAAAAAAAGATATTACCGCGGGTGGCAATGTAGTCGCTCAAAATAAAGTAGTGGCAGAAAAAGGTTTGGAAACTGGTGGTGATATAGTGACCAACAACAATGATATATTTTTGGGTAGCGGTACAATTATTAAAGAAGGTAAAGAATTAATTAAAAATTTAAATGCGGAGTATTGGAATGGGCAAGCCGCTTCAGATTTTAATTTGGATATGATTACCGACAACGGTGCGGTAACTGATAACCAAATTACTGTGGGTGGAATTAATTCTACTGGTACATCTCGCTTCACTGGTCGCACTGAATTACTTGGTGAGACAGTAATTGGTAATTTAGAATCATTAACAGTAAACGGTAAAACTAATTTAAGAAATACAGATGTTTCAGGAACTTTGGCGGTGGCTGGTCATGGTTTGTTTTCCAGTTTAGGTGTAGCGGGTAGTGCCGGCGTAATAAATTTATCTTCTAAAGAATTTTCTACCACCAACGCTTCAATTGGTGGTAGCTCTAGTAATACTTTGGCGGTAGCGGCTTCATCAACTTTTTCTGGACCAATTAGTGCATCAAATAGTGTGAGTTTAACTTCAGCTACACCAGCTATTTCAACTAGCGCTGGTGATTTGGTTTTACAATCAAAAGGCGCAACGACTACCGCGAATGTACAAATTGGTGTGGGTGGCGATGGTTCAACTACGCCTGATCTTTTAGTGCTTGATGTAAAATCTGACGCTACTGATCCAACCGGTACCGATGGCGCAATGTACTACAATACTTCAACTGATAAATTCCGTTGTTATGAAAATGCCGCTTGGACTGATTGTGTAGGTGCGGGTGGTGGCGGAGGCTCGACTTTGCAAGCCGCTTACGTTTCCGGTAATACAATAAGCACCACCACCGATGATGGTGATTTAGCTGTTACTTTGGCCGACACTACTACTGATCGAAATTTTACTGTGACAATTGCCGATGGTGCGACTGGCACGGTTTCTATTTCTCGAGCCGATGGTGCGGGCACAAGTGACCCATCTCAACTTTTGTTACTTGATAATTTAGATACTAATCGTTCTATAGCTGATGGTCTTAAAATTCAATCGGCCGCTGGTTTAATAGTTGACGGTATTGATGTATCAGATGCGGAACTTACCAATGCTCTTAATGTTGGTGATAATATTATCGCCGGCACCACGGCTGAAATTAATTTTAGTAATTTTGATTTGGCAACTTCCGGTAATATTCAAGTGGCGGCGGGAGTGGGGCTTGATACTAATGGCGCCGGCAGTTTAACGCTCGGTGTTTCAAACGCCACCACGATTGATATCGCTGGTGGATCTTCTTCCACTGGCTGTACTATTACGAATGCGACTGGTAGTTTAGTATGTTCCGGAATAAATAGCACTCCAGTTGGGGCAACGTCACCAAGCACTGGTGCTTTTACAACTTTATCGTCAACTGGCGCTACTACTTTAGGAAATAATTCTTCAACTGTTGCGGTTGATACTACATCTTGGGATATTTCTTCAGCCGGTGCAATTTCTGGTTTAACAGGATTAACTGTTGCTTCAGGTACGGTTTCATTGCCTAATGGACAAATCGATAATTCTGAATTAGCTAATTCAACTATTACTTTTGCTGGCGACACTGGTTCTTCAACTACCGCCTTAGGCGCAACTCGTACGATTGCTGGTGGTGGTGGTTTGACTTCAGCTGATAATAGTTCAGGAACTTTAACTTTAGCAGTTGGAGCTGGCACCGGTATTACTGTTAATGCTGATGATTTAGCTGTTAATCAATCAACTGCTTTTGCTTGGACTGGTCAACAATCTTGGACTGCTACAGTTACAGCCACTGGCGCTTTAGGAGATTTTAATCCGACTTTGGGCAATGATACAGATGTTGATACAGTAGCCGGCATTCAAATTGATGCTACTTCAGCTGCCACTGGCGACGCTGATAATTTTTATGGTTTAAATATTACTTTGGCTTCAGCCGATGCGACAGTCAATGAGCGAGCAATTGAAATTGGTTCAGGTTGGGATTCAGCTTTATCTGTTGGCGGCTCTTCAATTATTAATGGTTCAGGTGTTTTACAATCCGCTGGACTTTCTGGTACTTATTCAAATGCCTTAACTTTATCATCAGCTACTAATTCTATTACCGCTGGCACTTTAATTGTGGGAGCGGATACTGTAACTGATTTAACTGGTACAGGACTTCAAGTAGTGGCCAATGCTTTGCAAGCTACTTTGGGTACAGATATTACTTCATCTGAAATTGCTGATGATAGTATTATGAATGTAGATATTAATTCAGCGGCCGCAATTGCTTTTTCCAAATTAGCCGCGCTGACCTCCGGCAACATTTTAGTGGGCAACGGTTCTAATGTAGCAACTAGTGTAGCGATGAGCGGTGATGTGTTAATTTCCAATGCGGGTTTAACAACTATCCAACCTGATGCAGTGGTTTTGGCGACTGATACTTCAGGCAGTTATATTGCTACCATTGCCGGAAGCACTCAAGTTGGCGTATCTGGTTCAGGTTTAGAAAATGCGGCAGTATCACTCTCTATTAATAATGATTCAATTGGCGATACTCAATTAGCTTTTGATACAGGTCAAACTTTAACTACTACCGCTACGCCACAGTTTGCGCGACTTGGTGTGGGGGTAGCGGCCGACGCAACTAATATTTTAACTGCCACTTCTACTTCAACTACTGATTTAAGTAAGGTCTTAAATATTTCTCACACTGGCGCCATTACTGGCACTGGTTATGCTAGTTATTTTTCTAAAACTGGGGCATCCACCACTAATGTTGGTTTATATTCAACTGCTTCGGGTGCTAGTAATAATTACGCCGCGGTTTTTGAGGCGGGCAATGTTGGTATTGGTGATACAACTCCCAGTTCAAAATTAGAAATTGGCGATGGCACAGATTCATTACAAATTTCAACAGTTGGTGATTTAACTTTTGTGGATGCTGACGGCGCGGCTTCAATTACTGGTCCAGCCGGCGGCGCTTTAACTATCGCTAGTGGCGCTTCGCAGGCTTTAACTTTAACTGGTAACGCCGCTTCTATTTGGGATATTGGTGCTAATGTTTTATCTTTGCAAACTACTAACAATGGTGCGATTACTACTGGCACTGGACTTTTAACTTCGGGTGGTAATATAACTTTTTCTGGAACTTCTGCGCGCACAATCACTGGACCAAATACTGGCGCCGCCGCGGCCTTAACTTTAACTACCACTGGCAATGGTTCAGGATTAAAATTAACTAGCGCGGCTGGGGCCTCTGGCAATTCAGGCGCCATTACTTTGCAAAGTGGTGATACTGCTACTTCCGGAACTTCAGGTGCTATCACAATTGATTCTGGTGCTGGTGTAACTGCGAATGGTGTGATTACTATTGGTACGACCAACGCACCAACTACTACAATTGGTGGTTGTACTTTTGATCGTGTGGCTGGCAGTATGAGTTGTTCGGGAGCAGTTGGTGGTGGTACTGGTACACAAGGTTATTGGAATCGTAGTGGTACAACTTTAAGTCCAGCTACTGCTGGTGATTCTGTTTCAACTTCCGGTGCAATTTCTACCACTGGTACTGGCGCTGTTACTTCAGCTGGTACTTTAACTGCTTCAGCCGATTTCACTGCCAATGGTAATGTTCAATTGGGTGACAACACGGCTGATACTTTAACGATTTATCCAACCGCTTGGACTGCCACGCCAACTATTTCCGGACTTATCACAGCTACTTCTGGAATAACGTCTAATGGTACGGCGACTTTTAATACTAACACTAATTTTACTCTAGCTGGTGCTGAAAATGTTTCTCTCACTAACACTACCGCTTCGGCTGATCAATTATCACTCGCTGTTTCCGGTGTGACCACTGATGCAGTGGATGGTTTAGCTATTGCCTTTACCCAAGCTGACGATGCTGATGCCGCTGATACTAATGCCGCACTTAATATTAGTTTAACTTCTTCTTCCACTGACGCTGATACTTTGTATGGTATCAACTTGTCTAACATCACAGCTGGTACAGCAAATGAATACGCCATCAATATTGGTACAGGTTATGATCGAGGTATTAACTTAGGCGCTAACTCAATTGTTGGTTCAACTGGTATTATTGATTACACTAATTTTGATGTTGATGCTTCTGGCAATGTTACTGTTGCCGGCGACTTGGCTGTTAATGGTGGCAATGTTAACTTTGGTGCTACCACTACAATTGGTGATGGTGGCGATGCTTTAACTATTGATTCTAATGGAACTTTAACTATTAGTGACGCTACTGTTACTGGTTCCGGCGCTTTAACAGTTACACCAGCTGCGGCGTCCGCTTTGACTTTAGGTACCACTGGTGTGGGCAACACTACTTCTATTACTTTAGCCACTGACTCAACTGGTGATGCTGAAGTGGTTTTGCCAACTGGTTCGGTTTCTGGTACAGAAATTTTAGATGACACAGTTGTCCTCACTACTGACACAGCTGGTGATTATGTGGCTTCAATTACCGCTGGCGGTGGTTTAACCGGTACAACTTCAGGTGAAGGTTCAACTCCAACTCTGGCGGTTGGTGCTGGCACTGGTATTACAGTTAATGCTGATGACGTGGCAATCAATCAAGACACTTCTTTTACTTGGACTAATTCTCACGCCTTTACTCTAGCTGGTGCTGAAAATGTTTCTCTCACTAACACTACCGCTTCGGCTGATCAATTATCACTCGCTGTTTCCGGTGTGACCACTGATGCAGTGGATGGTTTAGCTATTGCCTTTACCCAAGCTGACGATGCTGATGCCGCTGATACTAATGCCGCACTTAATATTAGTTTAACTTCTTCTTCCACTGACGCTGATACTTTGTATGGTATCAACTTGTCTAACATCACAGCTGGTACAGCAAATGAATACGCCATCAATATTGGTACAGGTTATGATCGAGGTATTAACTTAGGCGCTAACTCAATTGTTGGTTCAACTGGTATTATTGATTACACTAATTTTGATGTTGATGCTTCTGGCAATGTTGATGCCTTAGGTACTCTTACCGCAGGTTCCGCAAATGAAGTACTTACTTTATCAACTGGCAAAATTGATGCTGACGCTATTACTTTAGCTGCCTCTGGTACTACTGGTTCTACTTCAAGTCGTTCTGGACTTCAAACTAGTTCTGACGGTTTAACGCTTTTAATGGGTTGTGCTGATGGCCAACTTTTGGAGTGGACTGATGCTAGTGGTTGGGCTTGTGCGGCAGACGATACTGGTAGTAGTGGAGCTAGCGTGGAAGAAGGTGACAGTGCGGCTGTGGCGGCTTTATCTGTTCTTGATTTCTTAGCCGCAGATTTTGTAGTATCAGAAAGTCCAGCCAATGAAGCTAATGTGAGTATTGATTATCCAAATTCTGGCATTACCCGCAAAGCTCAAGCTGAAACAATTTCTGGTGGTTGGACATTTAATACTGCCGCCACTACTTTCACCACCGCCATAAATGCTAATGGTGGTATTACCACTACCACCGCTGATCAAAATTTAGCTTTTTCAGCTAATGGCGGCGGCGATTTTGTTTTCAATGTTGATAGCGGTACTTTTGTTTCTATTACTGGAACAGCTGACGGTGAAAGCGCCTTAACCATTGCGGCTGGCAACCTTACTCTAACCGATGGCGACCTAGCTGTTTCCGCTGGCGATTTCAACGTCAATCTCGACGACGGCGACACAGTTAATATCGATGGCGATGCCACACCAACCGCTGATTTATTAAAACTTGGCAATGGTGATACCTCCGCGACTGATGATGTTGATGCTTTGCAAATTACTTTTGCTACGAGTGGTGCCTCAGGTAATTTAATTGATCTTAGTCCAACTTTTGCGGATTCTGATGCTGGAAACTCAGCCGAAACTTGGAATGCTGTTAATGTTAATGCTTTTACCGTCACCCAAAATGATTCAGGTGGTGCCATCACTGGTGTAGTCAATGGTTTTAATTTAGGCAACCTCACAGAATCTCCAACTGGTGATGATGCTATTACTTCTACGGCAATTAAACTTGGAACAGGTTGGGATTATATTTTTGATACAGCTGGGTTTGATGTGTTAGGCGCTACTGGTGCTACCACTATTACTGGTAGTGGTGATGGTACTGACGCTTTAACTTTAACTGCTGGTGATATTTTAGTTACTAATGGTGACCTTGATTTATCAGGTGGCGATTTTAATGTTATTTTGGATGCGGGTGATGGCGTGAACATTACTAAAGGTGCCGCGCCAACTGTTGATGTATTTTCAATCAATGGCTCAACTTCAACTACTGATGGTGTGGACGGTTTGCAATTAACATTTGGTGTTTCCGCCGCTTCCGGCAATGTGATTGATATTACGCCAAGTTATACTGATGCCACAGCTGGTGCTACTTCAGAGACATACAACATTATTGACGTCGATGCTTTTACCGCCACCCAAAATGCCACTGGTGACACTGGTTTAATAAATGGTTTAGCGATTGGTGCCTTAACTCAAACTGAAACCGCTGGCGCTTTAACGGCTTATGCTTTAAATATTGGTTCTGGTTGGGATAGTGTTTTGCGGGTGAATGGTACGGAAGTTGTTGACGCTTCTGGTAACGTGCCGGTAGCTAGAATTAATGGCACCCTCTTTACAGTTCAAGGTGACAATGCCGCTGGTCGCGCTATAACTCAAGGCAATACTTTAACTATTGCTGGTGGTACTAATTTAACTAGTGTAGATGCCGATACAGATACTGTTACTATCAACCTTGATGATTCAATTACTCTAGCTGGTGACCTAACAGTGCAAGGTCAGAATGTTAATTTTGATAATGCCACTGATATTGATATTGATGATAACACTGCTTCGTCATTTACCATTTCTGAGGGCGCTAATAATTATTTCTTAATTACCACTACTAATGATAGTGAAGTAGTAACTTTAAATTTACCAGCTGGCGGCGCTACTTCTTTAACTGGCAATCTTTTTACTTCTGACATTGTAAAAACTATTAATATTGGTACTGGCACGGCGGCTGACACTATTAATTTAGGTACTGGTACTACTAATCCTGATGCTATAAATATTGGCACTACTGATACTGTTGCTCATGTGATAAGAATTGGTGATAATACTGGTGCCTCTTCTTCTGACATAGCTATTGCTGACGCACAATGGAGTATAACTACCGCCGGTCTCATCACCACGGCCGATAATTTAGCGGTGAATGGTGGAGATATAACAACAACTGCCACTGATCCAAATATTTTTAATACTGGTACAATATCTACTATAGATATTGGCGCTACCGTAACTGGCAACATTACTTTTTCTAATGGCTCTGGTTCTAGTGGTTGTACTATTGATGGTTCTGGTAACTTAGCTTGTGCAGGTACTATCACTGGTTCAACTTCTGGCGCGCAAGGTTATTGGACTCGTACTAGCACAACATTATCTCCTACCAACGCCGGCGATAGTATTGATATGCCTTCCGGTACTGGTGTATTTACCCAAACTTACGCTCCAGCCGGCACTACCGTGGCCGCTACTGGTGCGACTTTTATTCCAACGTTTGGTGTGCACGCGGATAATCAGACTTTGGTTGGTGTAGCAATTAATCCAGTTACGAATTCCAATGATGACACTGGTGATATTTTAAATGCTTTAAGTATTGGCACTATCAATGCCACCTTGGCAAGTGAGCGCGCCATTTATATTGGCACGAGTTATGATACTGATTTAGTGTTTGGCGATACTACACCAGTCGTAACTTTTGGTGATGGCGGCAACTTAACTTTCACCGATGGCACTAATACTTTACTCACTTTAACTGACGGTGGAACAGTTGGGAATTTAAGTGTCAGTGGCGACGTTACTACTACTGGCGATGTGGCGATAAATGGTGGCAATCTAAATTTTGGTGCGGCGACTACGATTGGTGATGGCGGCGATACAATTGCTTTTAGTTTGAAAGATAATTCAGCTGATGCTTTAGATGTTCAACAAAGTACTAACAATTACATAAACATCAACACTTCTGATGGTAATGAAAATATTGCTCTTTCTACTTTACGTCAAACTGGTGGTGATGCTATTTCATTACTTGGTGATTCAATTACGACCGGTACAGCAGTTGGTGTTTCAGCTGATGTTATAACCACTGGTGTGGCTTTAGATATTTCTTCAATTTCAACTGTGGCTAGTTCAGCCGATTTAATTCAAGTTGATCACACTGCGACTTATGTTACAACAGTTGCTAATTCCGGTAATTTACTTGATTTATCACGCGCTTTAACTACTAACACTGGTGGCGCTTTAACTAATAGTGGCGCAGTTGCTACTATCACTTCCAATTGTACTCAAACCGCCGGTACTTGTACTGATACCGCAAACATTTTATCACTTACTCAAAGTTATGCTTCAGCTTCGGGAGCAGTTATTAAAACTTCCAATGCTGGTACGGGTGTTGATATTGAATTAGATAATGCCGAAACAATTGATAACTCTGTCAACGGTACAATCAATCTTGGCACCACAACTTTTAAACTTACTGGCGGTACCACCATTGTGTCTGATCAAGCTACAGTGGCTTTACTTGATTCTACCACCACCACTATTAATTTTGGTTCAGCCGCCACGGCTGTTAACTTAGCTGATGCTGCTATCACTGGCACAATTGATATTGGCGGTGTGACAGCTGATGGCGCTTCAACTATTAATATTGCGACCAACTCTACTTCATCTGATACTTTAGTCATTGGCAACTCTAACGCTTCTACTTTAGTTACTTTAACAGGTGGTGATGATTGGTCCATTTCTAATACTGGTGTACTTACATTAGATGGTACAACTTTAGACATCAACTCACTTGATTTTGTTGGCGCTGGTACTTTTACTTCAGGTGCGGCAACTAATTTAACTTTAACTCCCGGTACCACTGGTGACTTAGTATTTTCGACTGACGCTGATACCACTGCTACATTTTCTGGTTCAGCTGATGGCACAGCTAATGTTATTTTAACAGCTGGTGATTTAACTCTCACTGATGGCGATCTGGCTGTATCAGCTGGTGATTTCAATGTGACTTTAGATGCTGGTGATGGTGTGACGATTACTAAGAATGCAGTGCCAACGGTTGATATATTTACCATTTCCAATACTGGGCAAGGTATCACTACCACTGATGGTGTAGATTCACTGGCTTTAACTTACGTACAAGCTACTAATGCCGCGGCAGTAGCTGGCTCTGCTTTAGATATTTCTGTTACTCAATCCGGTGATGCTTCGGATACGATTCGTGGTATTAATATCAATAATATTACTGGCGGTTCTTCTACCGAAACTGCTTTATCAATTGGTTCAGGTTGGGACACTGACTTAGCTTTTGTTGATACTTCACCAACTGTAACTATTGGTGGTGGTGGCACTATCACTTTCACTGATGGTACCAACACATTGTTTAGTATTGCTGATGCCGGTACAACTGGAAATGCTACAACGACTGGCAACTTAGCAGTTAGTGGTGGCGATATTACCACTGGCGCCGCAACGTTTAATTTCGTGGCTGGAACAACCACTCTTAATTTAGCCGGCGGTTCTGGTTCCACTGGTTGTACGGTTGATGGTTCAGGCAACCTTACTTGTACTGGTGCAATTACGGGTTCAGCTTCTGGTGCGCAAGGTTATTGGACTAGAACTGACAATATTTTAACTGCCACCAATGCCAATGATATTTTATCATTACCTTCTAATGACGCTGATTCACCAGTACTTAATTTGGCTTCTTCCGCTATCACTGCCAATGGCACAGCTTCTTTAAATCAAGCGGTGACAGTTAGTTCATCCGCCGCCGGTGTAACAGCTTATGGTTATAAATTAGCTCTAACTAATAATCCATCTACCAATGCCAATACTTTATATGGTGAATATATTTCTTTTACTGATGCTGGATCGCTAGCTAATACTGTAACTGGACTTTATGTTGATGCCACCACTGCTAATGCTTCGGATACTACTTATTCAGGGGTTTTTACCGGTGGTAATTTTGGTATTGGTGATACAAGTCCAGCTGCTTTATTAACAGTTGGTAGTGGTGATTTATTTCAAGTAGATTCTTCTGGTAATGTTACGGCTGTTGATTTAGCCGTGAATGGTGGAGATATTACTGGTGCTACCACTATGAACGTCTTTAACACTTCAACCACTATTAATTTAGCCGATGCCGCTATTACTGGCACGATTGATATTGGTGGTGTATCAACTAATGGTACAACTACAGTTAATATTGCAACTGAAGGCACCTCAGCTGATGTTATTACAATTGGCAATTCTAATGCTTCCTCAACTGTTGCGATTACTGGCGGCAATGACTGGTCAATTGCTGCTAATGGTAATTTTGTTACCTTAGGAACTTTAACTGCTGGCTCAGGTGCGGAAGTTATTACTTTGTCAACCGGTAAAATTGATGCCGATGCTATTAGTTTAATGACTGCTACGAATGGTGTTGGCACTACTTCAACTGCCTCGGGTTTGGAAGTAGTGAGTGACAAATTATCATTATTGCAAGGTTGTACTGATGCTTATATTTTAAAGTGGGAAGAAGATACAGATACTTGGGATTGTGCGGCAGATGCCACTGGCGGTGGAGCAGGTAGTTTGCAAGGCGCTTATGATGGTACAAATACTATTACGACTTCAGATAATCGTGACATTGCTTTTACTTTGGCCGATACCAACTTAACCAACACCACGCCAGATGCTAATGATTCTGATTTTACTGTGACTACTGCTTCAGGTAGTACCAGTGAAACAAAAATTATTTTAGCTGATGGTGTTGGTACAGTATCGCCAACAGAATTGTTATTAATTAATAACGCGGATACTTCAGGCAATACTTTGGCTAATGGTATTACCGTTAGTTCCGCTGGTTCAGCCATCACCACAGGTATTAATTTAACTGATGCGGATTTAGTAAATGCAATTAGTGTAGATGCCAATACTATTTTAGGCACCACTGGTGATATAAATTTTACAAATTTTGATGTTACAGGTTCAAGTGGTGATGTTGTAACCGGAGGTGATGTGGCAGTGAATGGTGGAGACATTACTGGCGCCACCACTATGAATGTTTTTAATACTTCAACCCTCATTAATTTAGCCGATTCCGCAATTACTGGCACGATTGATATTGGTGGGGTAACGGCCGATGGTGCAACTACCATTAATGTGGCCACTCATTCAACTTCAGCCGATGTAATAACAATAGGTAATTCCAATGCTTCAACTACAGTGGCGATTACTGGTGGTGATGATTGGGCAATGGCCGCCACTGGTGTACTCACTATGTCAGCTTCCGCCGCCGCTACCACTGCGATAGTTATTACTGATACTGATTATACTAACGCTTTATCTATTGGTGATAATATTATTACCGGTACAACCTATAGTTTAGTTGGCACATCGGCAACTATTGATTTTTCCGAATTTGATGTAGCCGCCGCTACCGGCGCTATTACTATCAACGATGATGGGGATGCTGGAAATATTTCTATTGAAGGCACGGTGCTGGATATTAACTCACTTGATTTTGTCGGCGCGGGCACTTTAACTTCCGCAGCGACTACGAATTTAACTTTTACTCCTGGTACCACTGGTGATTTAGTATTTTCCACCGATGCTGACACCACCGCCACCTTTAGTGGTTCAGCTGAAGGTACAGCTAATGTTATTTTAACGGCTGGTGATTTAACTTTGACCGATGGTGATTTAACATTATCAGGTGGTGAAATAGCTGCGACTTCAGATGATGCCACTGGTACAAATTTTAATTTTACTACTGGCGCATTAACTTCTGGTACAGGTTTGGCAGTGGCCACCACTGGTGCTGTGGCTACGGCTTACACTGGCGATGTGATTAATGGTAGTTTTACACAGACCGTAACATCGGGTACGCCATTTAACAATACTGGCAATGTACTTGACATTTCTCGTGCTTTAACTATTAATCAAGCAGCCGGTGATACAGTCACACAAAGTGGTGCCCTAGTTAGTTTTACTTCAACTCTAGCGGCCGGTGGTGCGGGAGGTACTTTAGCTGATTCGTCAAATATTTTAGCTTTAGCTCAAAGTTGTGGCGGCGGTTTCTCTTGTACCGGCGCAGTATTAGGTATTACCAATGCTGGTACAGGTAGCGCTATTGCAATAGGTGCTATGTCAGCAAGTAGCGCCACTACCTCAGTCGCTAGTATTGATATTGGTGCTATTACTACAACCAACATAACTACTTCTACTGGTTTGAAAATTGGAGCTTTATCTGGTACGGGTACTACTGGTTATGGAATTGATATAGCTGGTATTACAAAAACTGGTACTACAGCTACTGCTATTAACATTGGCGCTATGTCAGGCGCTGCCACTACTAACACTGGTATAGCAATTGGCAATCTATCAGCCGGTACCACTTCTAATGGTATTACTATCGGAACTAATTCTTCAGCAACTTCAAAAGGTATCACTATCGGAGCAATGACTGGCGCCACTACTAACACTGGTATTGATATTGGCAACATTAGTACTGGTACCACTTCCAAAGGTATTAACATTGGGACTTTAGCTGGCATCAATGGCGGTACTGTCACTGGCATAGCTATCAGCACTATGTCTGGTGCCGCTACCACCACTTCGGCTACTAGTATTGATATTGGTGCTATTACTACAACCAACATAACTACTTCTACTGGTTTGAAAATTGGAGCTTTATCTGGTACGGGTACTACTGGTTATGGAATTGATATAGCTGGTATTACAAAAACTGGTACTACAGCTACTGCTATTAACATTGGCGCTATGTCAGGCGCTGCGACAACAAATACTGGGATCGCTATTGGAAATTTATCAGCTGGTACAACTTCCAAAGGTATTACTATTGGTACTAATTCTTCAGTTACCGCCACCGGTCTAGATATTGGTGCTTTATCTGGCACCACAGCTAATATTGGGGTGAAGGTGGGAGCTATTTCAGGAGCTAGTGGCACAGGAACAGGTCTTGATATTGGAGCTTTTACTAATACTGGCGCTACTCAATATGGAGTCAATATTGGAGCTTTTTCAGGAACACATGCGGCAGGAGGAGGAACCACTGCTGGAATTAATATTGGGAATATTTCTTCAGCAGGAACTACTTCATCAAATTATGGAATTCAATTAGGAACAATGACTGGTGGTACCACTGCAAATTATCAAATTAGTACTGGTATCTTAACTTCAGCTACCACCACAACTAATGCTCAAATTAATTTAGGTGGGGTGGTCACAACCGGTGGTACTACTAATTATGGTATCAATGTGGGGGCACTCTCTGGCACTGGTACCACTAACTATGGAATAAATGTTGCTGCATTGACATCTGTTGGAACTACAAATTATGGGTTAAATGTTGGTGGCGCGACTGGAGCGGCTACTACTAATTATGGCGTGTTTGTTGGTGCAGTAACTGGAGCTTCCACCAATATTAGTTTGGCCTTTGCCAAAGAAAATGCACATACTATTAAAGTTTTAGATAGTACAACTGCTGATACTGTAGGCGGTGCCTTAAGTATTACTGCTGGCGCCGCGGCAAATAGTACATCTACCGCTCGAGCTGGTGGGGCTATTACCCTAACAGCTGGAGCTGGTGCGGCAAATAGTAGCGCTACTACTGGTCAAACAGCCGGTGCGGGTGGAGCACTTAATATTAATACTGGAAATGGTGGTAATGAAACTGGTAATGCAGCCGTTGTTTTAAATGGTGGTGCAGGTGGCGCAATAACAATTGATTTAGGTGACGGAGGATCACCATCTGGTTTAAGTACAGCTGGCTCAACTGGTAATGGTGGTGTTGGTGGGGCATGGTCATTAACTTCTGGTGCTGGTGGGGCTGTAACTAATGTTAGCAATCTTGTTCCAACTAGAAATGGCGGTGATAGCGGATCTATAAGTTTAATTACTGCTACTGGTGGTGAAACTAGTTGTTCTGCCTGTTCACCTAACTCAGCACAAACATTTATTGGTGGAGCCGCTGGGAATATTAATCTTACTGGTGGTACGGGTGGTGCGGCATTTATGTCTTCTGACGCCGGTGGAACACAATCATATACTGGTGGAGATGGCGCTACTATTAATATAACAGCAGGAACTGGTGGAGCCGCATCTACTACTTCTGCAGATACAAATGTTGGTGGTGCAGGTGGAGCTCTTTCTTTTTCTGCTGGTGCTGGCGGAGCCGCTACAAATGGTACTGATACTGGTGGGGCGGGTGGCGACGTCACAATAAATGCCGGTGATGCAGGCAATGGTGATGGGAATGTTGACGGCGGAGATGTCACTATTTATGGTGGCAATGCAGATGGCAGTGGTGTTGATGGAGATGTTATCCTTGCCTATACTGGTGCGGCTGTACAAGGAAATGTTGGTATTGGTACTAGTACAACAACAATTCAAGCTACTGCAGGTTATGCAGGTCTCCATGTTAATGGATTAGTGAGAATTATAAATCCACAAGGTACAACTACCGCACCTACTCTCGCTAACGAAGGTGAACACGCTTTTGCCACTGTTAGTGCTGTTGAACGTATGTATGTTTGGATTAATGGAGCTCGTAGATATTTTAACCGTACCGGTTCAGCTGACTTTTCAGAATTTGTTATAAAACAAGATGTTGTATCGTCTATTGTACCAGGTGATGTGGTTACTTATTTAGATTCTTCTACACCACGAGCTGGTATAATATTAGCAACTAACAATAATGGTGGGCGTGTGATGGGTGTGGTTTCAGCTGGTGGTACCCGTTATAATGATGATGAAGGTGAGGGTTTGCGTGGTGATGATCCAAATTACGCCAACGTTGGTATGCTTGGTCACGTGCCAGTGAAAGTCAATTTAGGAAATGGCCCGATTGTGCCAGGTGATTATTTGGTGCCATCATCAACTGCTGGTGTGGCAATGAAATCGCCTAACGAAGCTGGGGTAATGATTGGTTTTGCTATGGAGAGTTACGATGGTAGCGATGCTGATGGTCAAATTATGATGTTTGTAAGCCCTGGTTTCTATGATCCAAATGCTAATACATATTTCTCTAAATCTGGTGGTGAAGTATTAGGTAGTATGAAAGTTGTATCTTCTGGTACGCCGATGGAAATTAATTTAACTGGCTCCACCGATATAAATGCAGTGCGGAATATTTTTGAGGCGAAGTTAAATGGTGAAATGAAATTTCAGATTTTGGAGACGGGTGATGCAACATTATCTGGTAAGTTGAATGCGGGTTCACTCAAAACAATTGCGCAAGCCGAAATTGGTGGTGATTTGGAATTGTCTGGCGATTTCAAAGTTGGTGGTTTAGTACGCTTGGATAGAAATGGTAATTTGAAAAATATTACATCTGTTCAGGTTGTCTCAAGCGTGAATGCGGATGGTAGTATCACGCTTGGAACTATTCCATCGACATCAGTTGGTTCGTCTGTATCTATCGCGCAAACTTCCGCTGATCCTATTTCCGCTACACGCGCGGCGTTGGCTTTATCTTCGGCTGGTACATCGGCATCTGATTATCTTATTTATTCAGAGCCATTCCAAGTTACTTATGATGGCCGGGTGAAGAGTAAGAGTTTGGAGGTTAAAGAAAGTGTGTTAGTTGGTGGTGATAATGTTACTTCAGGTAATTTGATTTCGGGTAAAGTAGGGGATAGTTTTAGTGGATTGCTCGTGAAGTTTACAAACAGTTCAGGTAAATCATTATTCTCAATTGATGGCAGTGGGTTACTGGTGGTGGATGCAGTTAAAACTCGCGCGATTGTGATTGATAATACTGACCAGCCGCGCGCCACAATTGGTAGTGCGGTGGTACCAGCACAAAGTTTGGTGATCACAGTGACTGCGCCTGAAGTGCGACCTGGTATGAAAATTTTCATCACACCTAAAATTGCTATTTCACAATCACTGGCTGTAACAAATATTGAGCAGGGGAGTTTCACAGTTTCCTTGGCTCATCGTTCGGCTTCGGATGTGCCATTTGATTGGTGGTTGGTTGACGTGACTAATCCATCATTTACAGCTTCATCACAAGTAGTTGATTCTGGTAATGGTGGAAATAGTAATGAGCAGGGGAATGGAGGCAATAGTGTGTTGCCAACAGATAACACCCAACCGACAACCAACAACACTGTTGAGCCAGTAGCAAGTAATGAGCCAGTAGTTGATTCAACTCAACCAGTGGCGAGTGGTACGCCAGTTGCGCCAACTACAGTTCAGCCAACTGCTAGTGTTGAGCCAACCTCAACTGAATCACAGCCCGTTGCTTCTACTACCACCGAACCAGCGCCAACCACTGCTCCCATCACCGTTACCGATTCAACCCCAGTCGCTTCGGTCAGCACACCAAGCGCACCAGAACCAACCCCAAATTCAACTTCAACCACTACTACCACCACCGAACCAATTGTAAACAACACTCCCACTGTCCAAGCCAGCATAGTAGCGGAATAAATTTTTGTTACAATTTTTATATTTATATACAATTTTAATTCCGTCGTCACAAATGTCCGGCCGGACATTTGTGACG
Organism: uncultured Gammaproteobacteria bacterium; assembly: GCA_964348825.1. Lineage (GTDB taxonomy): Bacteria > Patescibacteriota > Patescibacteriia > Veblenbacterales > UBA10138 > JBBTZY01. The sequence goes on from CAYGDX010000001.1 coordinate 269,402, forward strand.
ACGGAGTAATTAGATTATAATATAACTATGATTAAAAAGAATGAATCAGTAACTCACTTCGTGTTAAAGTCGTTGGCTGTGGTTGGCAGTATCACAGTAGATTTTTATACTTGGACGAATGATTTACGACGTTGGCAGTACCATTATGAAAGTAATCGTGAGTGGAAAAATTATTTAAAATATATTAAGGATAAAAATAGATCACGTAAATTATTACATAATTTAAAAAGAAGAAATTATATTAAGATTAATAAAATAGGTAACAGGGTTATAATTAGTTTAACTGATAAAGGTAAAATGGCAGCACTTAAAAATAGTTTATTACAAACTAAAAAGATGTCAGATAAATATACTGTAGTAATTTTTGATATTCCCGAAACAGCACGCTTAGCCAGAGTATTATTTAGAAAATTATTAAAAGAAGCTAGCTTTAAAAAATTACAACAAAGCGTGTGGATATCAAATTGTGATGCCCATGATATCATGATTAAATTTATTAAAGAGCAAAAAATAGATAAATGGGTTAACGTATTTTATGCTACCGATTTGTTCAAGAAGTTGAATTTGTAATCGTTATCTAATTATATCCGGCCGGACATTTATAGAGACGGAGATGATAATTGTTTTTTTAATTAAAATGTTGTGGATAGGTGGGTGTTGACAGGTTTTTATAGTTTGGTATACTAGTTTTACAACTTAAATCGCCACAGACAGTAGGTGTCCCATGTTCATCGGACTTAAGCTCAAAAAGGCCTGCCGAGGTAAGTAGTCAAGAGTCATAATTTTTGACTGATAGCTTATTATCTGTGGGTTAACCACAGTTTTTTTATTTAGAATTCGGTTGCTTTAGCAACCACCCACCAAATCGGCGGGTAAAAGCGGGACTTTTATTTTATGGCTAAATCAAAACAAGCAAAAGGTGAATTATTGAATAGTTTAACTAGTTTACTTAAAAAAGCTAAATCGTTGGTATTTGCTGATTATACAGGTTTGACAATGAAAGATATGCAGGAGTTGCGTCGAGCAATGAGAGCTCGGGGCGTAGAATATGAAGTAACTAAAAAAACTTTACTTCGCAAATCACTTGAATCAGCTAATATAACTTCGGTCGATGTGGATAGTTTACAAGGCATGGTCAGTGTGGCCGTAAGCGATAGTGATGAAATAGAGCCAGCCAAGCAAGTGGTAGAATTTGCTAAAACTCATGACAAATTTAAATTACTTGGCGGTTTCATTGCCGGAGATTTTTATGGGGCTAGTCAAGTATCAGAATTAGCTAAATTACCAAGTAAAGATGTATTGCTGGCTAGAGCAGTTGGCGCAATTAAATCACCATTATCTGGATTTGTATCGGTGCTTAAAGGTAATTTGCGTGGGTTGGTACAGGTACTTTCAGCAATTAGTTCTGAAAAAAAATAATTTATTTTATATCTAAATTTTATTAATAATTATCTATAATTATATGTCTGACGAAAAGAAAGATGTAGTAGTGCCAGAGAAGTTCAAATCGCTAGTTAGCGAAATTGAAAAACTCTCGGTGCTTGACCTCGCTGAGCTCGTAAAAGTGCTCGAAGAAAAATTTGGTGTTTCAGCCGCTGCGCCTATGATGATGGCTGCCGGCCCAGCCGCCGCTGCTCCAGCCGCCGCTGCGGAAGAGAAAACCAGTTTCAATGTGGAATTAACCGAAGCTGGTGCCAACAAAATTGGTGTAATTAAGGCCTTACGCGAAGTTACTGCTTTGGGTCTTAAAGAAGCCAAAGATTTAGTTGACGGTGCGCCAAAAATGGTAAAAGAGGGTGCCACCAAAGAAGAAGCCGAGACTATGAAAAAGAAAATTGAAGAAGCTGGCGGCAAAGTTACCTTAAAGTAAATTCGAATATAAAAATAAAAATCACCTCCGATATTACTCGGAGGTGATTTTTTGTTTTTAATTTATTTAACGTGTAAATTCGGGTAAGTATAATTGATAAATATTTAGACCGTCTAAAAGATAAAGATTTTTTTCAGTGTCGATACTTATGTCGTAAATTATTGGTAAATATGGAAAAGTTATTTGAGCCACTAATCGTGCATTTTTGTCTAGTATCACCAAACGTTTAGTTTTTTGATTAATTAAATAAAGATAATCTGATTCAGAGAATGTTTTAATAAAGTCAATTTTGGATAGCGGTGGGTTAATAGTTGGTAAATTAAAATTTTTTTTATTACCCAAAACGTATTTTTGTATGGCACTACTAGTTGCGGTATAAATTGTGCCGTCGATTGTTAGGCTCGTAGCTTCGTTTAAAGTAGGATCATTATTTTTTAACCAGCGGGTGGGGGTAGTTACCCCAGTTATTTTATCAGTGCTAACACGGAAAATAAAGCGTGGATTTTCGGCTAAGAAATAAAATTTATTATCGAAGGATCCGCCGCCTACAATCTTAGGTAAATTTTTTAACACTTGATAGGTTTGAGTGAGTGGGTCAAACAAATAGTTAGTGGAATCAGTTTTAATAATAATTTTATCGTTTAAGTTGTAAATAGATTTAAGTGGCTCGTGAAGTTCTAATTTTTTTTGTTTAATAACTGCTCGATTTAAATTTAATTCAGCAGTTTCTCCAGCACGACTGAATATTAAATTATTATTTTTGTTGAATACAAAATTTGTCCATATGTCACCATTATTAAGTTGGGGCAGGGTAAGCCATGTGATGGGTTGATTAATTTCAAATAAACGATCAATTCTTTGGGCGAGAATTTTAAAACTATTTTGCCAAGCTTTGATTGATTCAATTTTATAGTGCGTGGCAGAAATTTCGGCTAGTAAATTATTACTTTGATTGAGTAGATCGCGCGCTTTTTGATCATTGTGATAAATTAAAGCAGCCTCGATTTCCGTTTGTGTAGAAGTTAATTTAGTTATAATATTATTTAATTTTTCATTTTCTTTGATTGTAGTTTGACGTTTGCCGATGCTAACTATACTTTGCGAAAAAACTATTATTAAAATGGCTGCTAAAATTAGCAACACCTTTTTACCAGTGGGAAGTTTTTGAAAGTGACCCAATTTATTTTCTAAATAAAAACTAGCAAAAGTTTTAGCCGATTCAGGGCTTTTAAGCCAAGCTAATTGATTTTTTTTATTACGCCAAAAGCGGCCAGTTTTTGTCCAAATTGTAACCGGAGTTTTAATTTTAATGCTGGTTTTTTCTGGCGCAGAAGTGGCTGGGGGTGGAGTTTTGGTTAATACACCTTCTACTTTTGTGAAATTTTTAGTTGGCGTTATAACGTCGGTTTTGCCTTGTTTAGAGTTTGATTGGTTAAAAATATTTTGAAATTTTGGCCAAAATTTCGGCTTGAGTAAAAGTGAAGTTTTGTTTTGGGTTGATAACAATTTTTCGACTGAAGCGGCGGTGCCAATAATATTTTGCTCAGCGGTAGATTGTACTGCAATTATGCCAAGTGGCGGATGGTGTATAATTTGTGAGGTAGTGCGTTCAATTTCACGAAGTGATAATCCTGGTACTTGATTATTAAAGATTTTCTTTAGTTTGTCGGGAGGATAAAAATCAAATAAATTACTACTCAGGAGTAGAAAATTATCACCTTCTTCAAGTTGTCCTGAGCTTAATTCTTGGAAAGATATTTTAGTTGTAGTTTTGGGGCGAGTTTGATTTAAAAAATTTATATTACTGCCGCTTACTACCAAAGCACTGAGTCGGCCAACAATAGAAAGAACTAGGGAATGATTTTTAACTAGCGCTAAACCTAGTGAACAACGTGGTGCCAGTGGATTACCGAGTAGTAGGCCAGCTTGCTCGAGAACTTCATTCATTTCTAAAAGAATAGATTCAAGTTTGGTTTCTAATGTTTGATTTGGTTTTATTTCATTTCGACTCGCCTCTATTATTTTATTAATATCAGCTAAAAATTTTACTCTGGTTTGTGGACTAAGATTAAGTTCAGCTAAAAATAATAATGTATCTCCAGCTCCAGGTATCACTTGAGTAATCACTTGAGTATCACGAGTGGGTAGAGCGAGGGAAGCGATTTTGGTTGATTTTGGTGTAGTGTCTGACATTTGATACGGAGTGTAAAATTTAGATAATTTAAAATTAAAAAATTAAAATGCAAAATGATAAATTGAAATTTAAAATTTTGGATTTATTTAGGATTTAGAAATTAGTATTTCTGATTTAATAATTATAGTTTATTGCTTAACGAATGTGTTAATAATTTACACTTACCCTAAGTTATTTGGTTGAGCTCGTTATTTTCCACATTTGCTTATTCAGCACTATTCTATTATACTATAAAGCGTCACTTAAAGTAATATCATATTGATTTATGCTTGAGCAATTATTTGGTTCACGAACGCGAGTTAAATTACTGCGTTTATTTTTAACTAATCCAACCACTTCTTACTTTGTACGTGAGTTAACTCGTAAGATTGATGAACAGCTTAATTCTGTGCGTCGAGAGTTAGCTAATTTAGCAGGGCTTGGAGTGCTAACAACCAACGATCAGTCAGATAAAAAGTATTATCAACTGAACAACAAATTTGTACTAGCTGAAGAACTGAAAAATTTATTAGTTAAATCTCAGTTACTAGTGGAAGAAGATCTAATTAAACGCCTTAAGGCCGCGGGTAAAATAAAATTACTAGTGCTTACTGGATTATTTACTGGTGCTAAGCAATCGGCCACCGATATTTTAGTGGCTGGCAAAGTAGATCATGGTTTGGTGGTGCGGGCTGTGGAACGTTATCAACGTGAAGTAGGGCGGGAATTAAATTTTACAATTCTTTCGGTGCGCGAATATAAAGAGCGTCATAATTTAGGAGATAAATTTTTGTTAACAATTATGAATGGTCCTAAATTGGTAGTGCTAGATGAAACGGCAAACGATTAATGTATGGAAAATTTTAATTCTTTGTTTATAGCGCTGGCGGCTTTACTTTGGAGCAGTGATTCACTGTTCCGTTTTTCTTTACTTAAAGATTTGTCGCCGTGGGCGATAGTGTTAGGCGAGCATGTCCTCGCCTTAGTTTTTGTGGGGCCGATTTTATGGCGCGAGCGAATGGCACTTTTAATATTAAATAAAAAACAGTGGGGATCTTTAATATTTATTGGTGTGGGTGCCTCGGCGCTCGCCACACTTGCTTTTACCACTTCGTTTTCCTATATTGGCCCCTCAGTTGCTATTTTACTTCAAAAAACACAACCATTTTTCACTTTTATTTTAGCTTGGTGGTGGTTGAAGGAAACGTTGCCTAAAAAATTTGGTTGGTGGGCAGGGCTGGCCATCGTCGGTGCTTATTTAGTTTCGTTTCCAGAAATTATTCCGCAGTTTAGCTTATATCAAAATGGTGGATGGGGGATTATTTTGGCTTTAGTAGCTGCGGCATTGTGGGGTAGCGCTACAGTATTTGGTCGTACCTTGGTTAATACTTTGCCTTATCCACTAGTAACCGCTTTAAGATTTATAATTGCCTTACCAGTGCTTGTGGTTTTGCTTTTTGTGTATGGTGGGGGAATTTCAGCTTATTCAGGTTTATCAATTCAAGATTTATTGTATTTGATAATAATAATGCTCGGGCCCGGTTGGGGTGCAATGTATTTGTATTACAAAGGATTAAAATTTACACGCGCTTCCGTTTCGGCAATTTTAGAGCTTACTTGGCCAGTAGCGGCGGTAATTTTGAACTGGATTTTCTTAGATGAAAAATTAATGTGGCTGCAAATTGTGGGCGGACTTGCCCTAATTTTGGCGGCTAGTAAATTAACCGTATGGAAAAAAGATTAGATACATATAAGACGTCATCCTCGCGAAAGCGGGGATCCAGTAAAAATAATCAAGTTATATCGGTTCTGGATTCCCGCCTCCGCGGGAATGACAGTTGGTTTTTATTTTTGTCAGTGGATCGTGAACGGACTTTATTTTTGGCCGCAGTTGATAGCCAAGGTAATTTCGTCAAAACTAAAATAATTAAGCATGGCGGTAATACAGAAAAACTTTTACCACAAATTATTAAATTTATTAATCAGGTATGGGGGAATGGTCTTCCAACCGGTTTGATAGTGTCATTACCCAAAGATTTAAGTTTTACCCAAGCGCGGCTTATTTGCGCGGTTGGCAATGTTCTTTCTTATGGTTGGCAAATAAAAGTTTGCCGCCTGTCAATATTTGATTGGGGTGTTAAAACCATTTCTCTAAAGCGTTTAAAGTGGCAAAGTATGATTAAGGTAGAGTATTATGGTCCGGGAGTGGGTGGTTGACAATTTTAGTAGTTTTACAGTAAGATGTAGAAAATAAAATAATAAGTTAAATAATGATTTTCTTTAACAATGTAGGAATATAAACAATGAATTGTCCAAAATGTAATGAGGGAATTATTATGGTGACAGCTGGGGTCTGTACTTGCGGGCATCATATGTTAGTTTGCAACAAATGCTTTTCGATTTTTGGTGTTGAATGTGGACCGCCATTTGGCCCTGAAAAACTTCCACCAGACTTTCCTATAGTATTTAATGAACAAATGACTAGGATAGCAAAAGAAGATGTAGAAGAATCGGGGGTAATTTTACCAGATGCATTTGGTATTTTGTTTACGGTAGAAGATTTTAAAGCTAAGGGTTGTCAATGGCCAAAAACAGAAACCAAAAAGAAAATCAAGTTGGCAGTTTTTATTGCCACTTGGTTTTATTCAGGATTAATTCCGCCATTCAGTTTAAAAGGGATGGCCGGTACTTATGGTAGTTTTTTTAGCATTCCGTTAGTGTTTGGCGCTTTATGGATGGCAAATAATATTTGGTCAGGAATATACCTTGCTATATTTATGACTATTTATTTTTTGGGGCTTAAATTTGTTCCTAAGGCAGAGATCGAGTTGGGTCCCAGAGCTGATTGGCATGGTAAAATTAAGAGTCGTGATCAAAATCAAATAGTTATTGATGAAACTTGGGGGATGTTAACAACTTTTTACCCTTTTGTACCTCATCACCAACCAATTTGGTTAGTATTATTGGTAGGATTTATTCTATTCCGCATTTTTGATATTATTAAAATACCGCCGACTGGATATTTTGATAGGAAAAAATCTGCCGCAGGAGTAATGATGGATGATTTTGTCGCTGGTATTTACGCCTTGATTTGTATGCAAATACTGATAATATTCTTCAATCTTTAAACACCTGTCCGTTTAATATAAGATGTAGGAAATAAAATAACAAATAAATCACAATTTATAAAAATAATTCTTTAATAAAGAGGTTAAAATGTCAGATAACAAATTTGATGTCAGAGTGTTTATGCGTTCAATCACTTTGAATGTAGTGATTCCTGAGCTACATGTTTGGGAGTTTATGGGTCAATTTGGTGAAAATTTTGCCACAACAAATTTTGAAGGTGGTGGCAAGCAGGTTAAAGCAGTTGATAATTATTACAATCATCCTAATGGTTGGCACGTAATCGTGACTGTATCTGAGCATGAGGAATTTAAGTTTTATCAATTTTTAAGTGCTTTTTGTCATAGTAAAAAAATTATTTTCCGTGGGGCTGAACAACCGGAGTTCGACGTAAACTATTTAGCTTATAATAATCTTCGTTCAGATCAAAATTGGCTTAGTGAACATCAAGGTATGTGGGTGGTTTTTGCTGATGGAGAATTAATTACTAGGGCAAACGAACACGAAGAGGCATTAAAACAATCGCATGCACTCCATCCGGAAGGCGGTAGGTTCTGTACAAAAGTTCAGACCATTGAAGAGGATGAAGTAATCCCAATGCCGTAGTTAAAAGATTAGTGTAAAAAGAAAAAATATTAGTTTCTCAAACCAAATCCTAAGTTTCACACGGGTTTGGTTTTTTATTTCTTTAAAATTTGTCATTTTGGAGGAAATATATTGTAATAAGTGGATAACTAGGGTTTGACAGTGGTAATTGGGTGGTGTAAAATGGTATTACAGTGGTATAAAGTGGATAAAAGTGGGGATAAGTTAGAATTAGGTGGATAAGTGAGTGATAAATAATAATTGATTGTCATGAGTTTGGTGGGAAAGGACTGATAATCTGTGTAAAATCACTAATAACTAATGTCTAATTCCTAAAAAATCCTCTCGCTACGCGAGATCTGGCGTAGCCACGACAAATTCCCAAATTTAGTTATTTTTAGAAATTAGTCCGCCAGCTGGCGGATTAGAGATTAGAAATTTACGTGCCTATGTTCATTGGTGAATATCATCATGCTTTAGATGACAAGGGGCGATTAGCTTTTCCCGCTCGTTTTCGGGCTGATTTTAAAGGTGGGGCAGTGGTTACCCGTGGGCTTGATAATTGTTTATTTGTTTATACGAAAAAAGCTTGGGAAGAACTGGCGACCAAATTATCCAAATTACCACTCGCTCGCGCCAATACTCGCGCCTTTGCTCGTTTGATGCTGGCAGGTGCAATGGAAATTGAAATAGATAATCAAGGTCGGGTACTGGTACCAGATTATTTACGAGAGTTTGCTAAAATTAAACGTCAAGTAGTAGTGGCGGGCGTGTATGACCGTTTAGAAATTTGGGATGAAAAGGCCTGGGATGGTTATCGCAAAAATTCTGAAAAATCAAGCACTGATATTGCGGAGGCATTAGGAGAGCTGGGAGTTTAGTTTTTAGTTCTTTTCCAAATAGGTTTATGGAACATATTTCAGTATTACTCGCTGAAGCAATAAATTTTTTATCGCCCCGCGCTAATCAGAATTTTATAGATGCCACTTTAGGAGGTGGCGGCCACGCTTACGAAATATTAAAACGTACCGGGCCGCACGGACATTTACTTGGTTTTGATAAAGATGAATCGGCTATATTGCGTGCTAAGGAAAAATTAAAAGAATTTGGTGCGCGTTTTCAGGTTGTAAATAGTTCATATTCAGAGTTAGCTAAGGTGGCTGATAAAATAAAGCCGGTTGCTGGCATAATTTTTGATTTAGGATTTAATTCTTGGCAATTGCAAGATGGCGAACGTGGATTTTCTTGGCAGCAACCAGGAGCGCTTGATTTAAGATATGATACAAAAATTGGCCAACCAGCTTATGAATTGTTAAATACATTGTCGGTTGATGAACTCACTCAAATTTTTAAAGATTATGGTGAAGAGCCACAAGCTAAAAAAATTGCGAAAGCAATTGTGGAGCAGAGAATTTTACAAAAATTTTACACCACCGCTGATTTATTAACAATTATTAGTCGAGTGAAAAGTAGTGGTAAGCGTTCACTACCACCGGCTACACTGGTTTGGCAAGCTCTGCGTATAGTAGTGAATCATGAGTTAGAAGAGTTAACAGAAACCTTGCCAAAGGCACTTTCGTTACTTGCGACGGGCGGCCGTATGGTTGTTATAAGTTTTCATTCGGGTGAAGATAGAATTGTTAAAGATTTTTTTAAAACTGAATCACGTGATTGTTTGTGCCCACCCCAGTTTCCCAAATGTATTTGTGGGCATAAGGCCAGTTTAAAAATTATTACCCCTAAACCTATTACACCTGAATCAGATGAATTAATAAATAACCCAAGGTCAAGAAGTGCGAAGATGCGTGTTGCAGAAAAGATATAGTGTGTCTAGAAATTTAATAATTAAAACTAATTTTATTAATTTTAACATTATGTTTCGAATCTAGAATCTCGAATTTAGAATTTAGATAAGTATAACTAAAATTCTAGATTCTATATTCTAGCTTCTAACTTCTAAAACAAACATACATATGGTTTTCTCACCTGCCAAATGGGCTGCGCCCACTAATAATAATTATTCACCACGTAGTCGCTTTCGTGGCCTGTTAACATTTGGTGCTTTGGGTTTAAGTGTTGTTATATATTTAGTGTTAGTTGGGTCAATTAGCACAACTGGTTATGAAATTAGAAGTTTAGAAAAAACAGCGGCGAGTCTCCGTACCGAAGCTGAACGTTTGCAAGTAGAATCAGTAAAATTGCAAGCACTTAATCAATATGAAAATAAAGCCCAAGTGGTTGGTTTTGTAGCAGTTGATAAAATTGAATATTTGAGTTCTACCGCCACTGTTTCTGATGTAGCAGTGAGGTAGTTTGGCCACTAGTTTTTAGTCAATAGTTCCTAGATTTATCTAGTGGCTAGGAACTAGGAATGAGTGGCTGAAACTTGGTTTTTCATCAATACTTAATAAACTGCCAGTTATGCCGCAAATACCAGAGAAAATTTTTCAATCCAGACTAGCTTTAGTGCGTCTGGCTTTTTTTATTGGTTTTGCTGTTATAATTTTACGTTTATTTGAAGTGCAGGTGATTGATCAATCACTTTACGCGGCACTTGCTTCTAATCAACACGATATTCTGGCGGAACTTTTTCCGGAGCGGGGTAATATTTTAACTCGTGATACTTTAAGTGATAGTGGTGTTTACCCAGTGGCGGTGAATCGAAAATTATGGCAAGTTTATGCTGTACCACGTGATGTTACTGATGCTTTGGACGCGGCTACTAAATTATCACCGATTTTGGGATTACCCAGTGAAGAAATTCTAGTTCGTTTAACTTTTGACCCAACTGATCCTTATGAACCGCTAGCCCGCGAACTAAGTGATGAAGCGGCCGAGCAAATTAAAAATCTAGCTTTGTCTGGTATAAAAACCGCGCCGGAAACTGTGCGGTTTTATCCTGAAGCTGAACTTTATTCACAAATTTTAGGGTTTATTGGATTTGCCGATGATAAGAAAGTTGGGCGTTATGGTGTAGAACAATATTTAGAAGAAATTTTGGCTGGGGCGCCTGGCAAATTAATTTCGGAAAAAGATCCGGGTGGACGATTAATTATGTCGGCCTCACGTTCAATTGTGCCAGCTGTTGCGGGGGCTGACGTTGTTTTAACAATTGATAAAAATATTCAATTTCAAAGTTGCAGGGCGCTAGCTATGGCGGTAAAAAAGCATGAAGCACTTGGCGGCAGTGTGCTAATTATAAATCCCAAAGATGGCGCCATACTAGCACTTTGCTCAATACCTTCGTTTGATCCCAATAATTATCGGGGGGTTTCAGACATTGGTCGTTTTTTAAATCCGATAAGTTCAACTGCTTATGAAATTGGTTCGGTATTTAAACCAATTACTATGGCGCTCGCACTTGATGCGAGTAAAGTAACCGCTGACACAATTTATGAAGATACTGGCAGTGTGGTATTTGGTCCTGATGTTATAAAAAATTCTGATAGCAAGGCAAATGGCACGCAGACAATGACTCAGGTGTTGGAAAAATCACTTAATACTGGCGCAATTTTTGCAATGAGATCTGTGGGTAAAAAAGTATTTAGCGAGGGCGTAAAAAATTTTGGATTTGGTGATGTTACAGGCATTGAATTACCACACGAATCAGCGGGTAATATAAAATCTTTAAATGAAAAGCAAGAAATTTATTTCGCTACTGCTTCATTTGGTCAAGGTATTACTGCTACGCCACTGCAAATGGTACAGGCCTTTGGCGCGATTGCAAACAAGGGTAAATTAATTCGACCACATTTAATTTCAGAGATTCGTTATGAAGGTGGTAAGACGGTTATAACAGAACCAACTTTGGTACGCCAAGTTATTAAACCAGAAACAGCTACTACGCTAGGCGCCATGCTAGTTTCAGTGGTCGAAAATGGTCATGGTAAACGTGCGGGTGTGCCGGGGTATTATGTAGCTGGCAAAACTGGTACGGCTGAAATTTCTTTATCTGGTGGTGGTGGTTATGAAAAGCATAAAAATATTGGCACTTTTATTGGTTTTGCGCCTTTAAATGATCCTAAATTTGTGATGATTACAAAAATTGTTGAACCACAGGGGTTAGTTTTCGCCGAAAGTTCAGCCGCACCGCTATTTGGCGAATTAGCGAAATATCTGCTACAGTATTACCAAGTTCCGCCAGAACGGAAAGTAGGGAAGTAGTAAATAGCAGGAAAGCTTGGTAGCACGTAGTCATTGCGAGCGAAGCCCCAAAAGGCGAAGCGAAGCAATCTCTCAAAAAAAACTAATGACTAATTTCTAATTTCTAAAAAATCCTAAATCCTAATATCTAATTCCCTGCCTACCGGTAGGCAGGCCAAATAAATCTTAAAATCCTAATACTTAAAAAATAAACTTTTTTGATTTATGATTTGGGATTTATTTAGGATTTCGGATTTAGAAATTAGGATTTAAACAAATATTAGATATTTTATGCTTCGTTTTATTATCAAACACGTCTTACGTTTACTGGCGCGGTGGACTATAAAAAAGTACCATCCCCGTATCGTTGGTATTACTGGTTCAGTGGGAAAAACTGGTACCAAAGAAGCAGTGGCGCAAGTTCTCTCCACCAAATTTAAAGTTGGGCAAACTCCAAAAAATTTAAATAATGAAATTGGTTTACCGCTTGCAATTTTGCGCGAACACGATTCGGGTTACAGTAATTTATTTTTATGGTTGGGAATTATTAGTCGCGCTATTAAAAATTTAATTATTACGCGTGAAAGTTTCCCTGAGGTATTGGTGCTCGAATACGGCGTAGATCACAAAGGAGATATTGATTATTTAGTTAAAATAGCGCGGCCGGAAATTGCGATAGTTACTGCGGTTTCTCCGACTCATTTGGAATTTTTAGGTACAGTGGAAGATGTAGCGCGAGAAAAAGGTAAATTGGTTAAAGCACTGCCTCCAAGCGGTGTGGCTATTTTATCAGCCGATGACGCGCGGGTTTTAAATATGGAAAATTTAACTCGTGCTCGTGTGATTACTTATGGTTTAAGTGATAAGGCAGATATAAATGGTGCAAATATAACTTTAAATTGGGCCAACGATACTTGGCCACGTGGTATTATCTTCAAGCTTAATATTCAAGGCAAAAGTTTGCCGATTTTTATTCCCAGTGTGGTTGGCAATCCACCAGTGACAGTTACTTTGGCGGCGGTGGCTTGTGCTATCGCTATGGATATTTCAATTTTAAATATTAATGATGTATTGCAAAAAATGCCATTACCGCCCGGGCGACTGCGGCTTATTTCCGGCATTAAAAATAGTTTATTGATTGATGATACTTATAATTCATCCCCGCGCTCCGCTGGCGAAGCGCTCCAAGCTTTATCGTTAATAGAGCCAAAAAATTTTGGTAAGCGTTTTGCGGTTTTAGGTGATATGCTTGAGCTTGGCAAACAAAGTGAAAAATTACATCGCGAAATTGGAAGTCAGGTAGCTAATTTGCCAATTGATTATTTGGTAGCGGTGGGTGCTCAGGCGAGGCATTTTATTCACGGCGCGGTGGAGGGCGGTTTCAGTCAAGACCATACTTTTCATTTTGATAAAAGTGAGCAAGCAGGAAAATTTATACAAGATAAAATGGGGGAGGGTGATGTGATTTTAATTAAGGGTTCGCAAGGCGTAAGATGCGAAAAAATTACTAAAGAATTAATGGCCGAGCCAGCACGGGCGAAGGAATTGCTCGTTCGACAATATAGTCCTTGGATTTAACCTTTATTGTCATTCCCGTGGCGTGTCCTGCCGTAGCTTTACGCGAAGGAGGAAGGCGGGAATCCAGAAATTAAAATTAAGTATTTTTTATTTTGTTACTTTTTATAAAGTAACACAAAATCGCCGCCTCGGTCTTCGGGTTTGAACAGTGCTCGTCAAACGAGCTAGTTCGGCCTATGCACAGCGACCACAACACGGCCTCACCGGACGCTCGTTTGCCTTGCGCTCTGTACAAACCCTACGACAGGGCGGCACAACGCCAAAATTTAATTTATAATTATTTGAACTTTATTGGGATTTGGGGCTTGGAACTTGGGGATTTAAAACCCATTGACTTTTATTGATTTTTAACTTATTTTTACAAAGCCATTTGCTAATAGCTATAGGCTATCTCGTAAAGAGACACGTGGGTCTCCACGAGACCTTTACGGGTTTACCAACATGCCGCCTTCGTCTAGTGGCTAGGACACGTGGTTCTCATCCACGCAACAGGAGTTCGATTCTCCTAGGCGGTACCACAAATGGGTAATTCAAATGTGGATTGCCCATTTGTGGTATTATAAATAGAGAATCGAAGGGCACAATAAAAATGTAAACTGCTTTCATTTTTATTAACACCAGTTCGTATTATTAAATGGATTATATGTCTTTGGAGTCAAAAATAAGATTAATTACTAATAGTGACGACCATAAATTTTATACCTACTATTTTAAGAATAATAGTGCTAAATGGAACCAATTTTGTGCTGCTTTGGATGTAATAGGAGATTCAGAGCTTGCTATTAATGAATTTATTTTAAATGGTACGGGATCTGGAAGACTAGGAAAGAAATATCTTAATTTATACGGAATTTTTCAGGCTACGTATATTCAACAAGATGCTATTGAGACTTTGTATAAAATAGTGAAGCATTCATTCAAAAATAATAAACTGAAAGTTTTTGAAAAGTATAAAGGAAAAAATTGGGATGAATTAAGGAATTATAGAAATCTGACCGTGGGACATCCTACAAAATGTGAGACTTTTGAAAAAGGAAAAACAAAAAATACTTTTATTGTTCGATCAACTTTGGGTTCCGGAGGTAGTTTTCAAATTTTAATTTGCGATGATAAGCAAAAAGTTTTTAAATATGTGGATATAAAAAATTTAATTGCTTGCTATCTTTTGGATGTTGAGTATATTATTGCTGATATTGAGATATCTCTCAATTTTATCAAAGAAAGTTTATAAGTTATATGAAAAAAATATTTTTAGTTATAATTTTTGGCATTTTAACATTTTCGGGATTTATATTTTTACCGAAATTTGTTTATGCTGCAGATTCAACCCCGATCATAAGTTCTATAACACCTGTGACGCTTCATTATTATGATGAGGCAGAAATCATAGGAACTGGATTCGGTAATGATAGAACAAGAGGTGGTGTTGATTGGGCGGGTACAGGTGCTGGAAGTTACAGTTTGGCGGTTGACTCATGGACTGACACAAAAATTAGTATAAGGATTAATCAGGAATTTCCAGGTAATCCGTATGGATCACATGGCATTATAGTTCGCACAGATAATGCTAATGGTGGGAATAATTACAGCAATTCGTTTATCGTTAATGTAGAGAAGTCTTTGTGTGATCCGAAAAACTGGTCTTGTGGCACTTGGAGTGCTTGCACTGCCGCTGGTCAACAAACACGCTCCTGTAATAAGGCACTTATTTGTGAAGGATCTATTACATCACCGCTGACGATTCAAAATTGCACCTATACACCACCCGCATGTACTTTTAGTGATTGGCAATGTGATGCTTGGAATGAGTGTTCTGTTAATGGTTTGCAAACTAGAAAATGTGATTTAAAGTATGGTGATAAAAATTCATCATCACCTGTATGTCAAGGTGGTGTAGCATCACCACCAACCACTCAATCATGTACATATATTCCCCCTGCTCCAACTTGCAATGCCGATACATGGACTTGTGGTGGTTGGAACGCTTGTTCGATTTATGGTTTGCAAACTAGAAATTGTAGTAAGGTTTTTGATTGTTCAACAGTTAACACGCAGTCCCCACTAACATCACAAAGTTGTACACCACCATCTGTTTATCAACTACCACCACCAAGTTGTAATTCAGATACATGGACTTGTGGCGATTGGAATACTTGCTCACTTTCAGGAATACAAAATAGAAGTTGTAGAAAAACTTTTGATTGCTCAAGCGTAGAAACAGCGCCACCAACAACTGATCAGTATTGTGAGGTGCCTAATAGACCAACACAACAAGTACCTCAAAATAGTGTTGATGAAATTTCAAATCAAGATATAATAATTAAATCTACTGTTAAACTTTTATGTCCTGTTGATACACAAAGAGCTAGCCAAGGATCAGGTACTGTTATTGATTCTAATGGAACTATTTTGACCAACAAGCATGTTATTGCCGGGACGTTGGGTTGTTTAGTTGGATTTATTAATGACTTTAATGATGAGCCATATTTTGGAGAAAGACATATAGCAGATATTGTAAAAATATCGCCTAACCAAGATATCGCTATTTTAAAGATTAGAAATCCCCAAAATCGAAAACTCACTTATGTTGATATAAATAGGGGTTATGGAAATTTGCGATTAGGAACCCAAATTATGACTTATGGTTATCCAGCAAGATTTGGTGATAATTTAACCTACACTAGTGGTGATTTTAGTGGTAAAGAGGGTGTTTATTTAAAAACAACGGCCATACTTGAATATGGAAATTCTGGTGGTGGCGCTTATCTTAAAGATGGAACATATATAGGCATACCTTCCGCTGTAAAAGATGGAAAATTAAATTCACTAGGTTTAATACTTTCCTTGAATACAATTAAGG
Organism: uncultured Gammaproteobacteria bacterium; assembly: GCA_964348825.1. Lineage (GTDB taxonomy): Bacteria > Patescibacteriota > Patescibacteriia > Veblenbacterales > UBA10138 > JBBTZY01. Next base: position 285,737 of record CAYGDX010000001.1, read on the forward strand.
CGTGGATGGGTAATTATAGTGTTGCCACCGGACCAACGAATAATAATTATTCAAGGGTTGCTGCTTTGGAAGATATAGATTTAAAAAAGCTTGGCTCATTAAAATTATTTATTCCTAATGCAAACACTAAGAGTGTAGTTATTCCGCCTACAACAAATAAAAATACACAAAAAATTAAAGAACAACCAAAAATTAAACCAACGCAAAAAGAATCAACTATTATAGAACCTATTAATACAGATCAAAAAATAAATCCCGAACTAAATAATTCAAAACCATTAGAGCCAGTAAAAAAAGTAAAATGGTATAAAAAGGTGTTTAATTGGTTTAAATAATTATGTCTTCATTTTTAAATAATTTAAATTGGCGGTTTGCGACCAAGAGATTTTTGGCTGATAAAAAAATTAGCCAAGATGGTTTTAATAAAATTTTAGAAGCGGTTCGTTTGGCGCCGACTTCTTTAGGTTTACAACCATTTCATGTTTTGGTGGTTAATAGCCAAGCGGTTAAGGCCAAATTATATCCAGTATCAAATGAACAACCACAAGTATTAGAGGCCGAATACTTGTTGGTTTTTTGTGCTCGGCTGGATATACTAGAGCAAATAGAAAAATATGTGGCCGAAGGTAAGAAAGTAAACCCAGCTGATACGGAACGTTTAGAAAAATTTAAAATTGCACGACAGGAATTTTTTAAAAATAAAACAGTAGATGAAATTTTAAATTGGAGTGCACGGCAGGCCTATTTAGCGCTCGGGTTTGCCTTGGCGGCTTGTGCGGAGCTTAAAATAGATTCCTGCCCAATGGAAGGATTTGAAAAGGAAAAAGTAGATGAGGTTTTGGAATTACCATCGTATTTGAAATCGCTGGCATATTTAGCGATTGGTTATCGGGCTGAGGAGCCAGCCCGCGATAAAGTTCGTTTACCTGAAAATAATTTATTTACCCAATTATAACAACATTCTCACATTCTCAAGAATGTTGGAATGTTATCCAAACGGCTAAGAGTGTCGTTTTTTTGTTTTTAGTTTAATATGATAGAATAAACATTATGAATACTTATTCAGCTCTTAAAAATAATATCTGGAAATTATATATAGTTATTGGTTTGCGGTGGTTTATGATAATAATGCCGATTATTGTTTTGTTTTACAATAGTATCGGGCTTGCTTTGCGTGAAGTATTTTTAATTCAAGCGGTTTTTTCAGCTACGATTGTAATACTTGAAATTCCCTCTGGTTATTGGGCAGATGTTTTTGGTCGACGTAAATCAATTATTATTGGTATGTGTTTGGCGGTTTTAGGAATGGCGATTTATTCAGTGTCATATGATTTTTATAGCGTACTAATTGCCGAAATTATTTTAGGTGTGGGTGCGAGCTTTGTTTCTGGTGCGGATTCGGCCATGCTTTATGATAGTTTAGTAGAAATTAATAAAATAGAAAATTATAAAAAAGTGCAAGGTCGGCTTCATGCGGTAGAAAATTTTTCGGAAGGTTTGGCGGCGGTACTAGCTGGTTTTTTGGCAGTAATTGGTTTACGACTGCCACTTTATATAGAAACAATTGCTTTTATAGTAGCTCTACCATTTGCCTTTAGTTTAGTAGAGCCAGCGCGTCAAGCAATAAATAAAACATCATCATACGCCCGCGAGATGATGAAGATAATAAAATTTGCCTTGCACGAACACAAAGAATTAAAATGGCTGATTATTTATTCAGCTGTAACCGGCGCTACTACTTTTACTTTTGTTTGGTTTGTTCAGCCCTACTGGTCGCAAATAGGATTGCCTTTACCGTGGTTTGGAATTTTGTGGGCGGTACTTCAATTTAGCGTGGGGTTATTTTCTTGGGTAGCTGGTTGGTATGAAAATAAAATGGGTCGAAAATTTGTATTAGTTAGTTTTATTTTTATAGCGGCGGCGGCGTATTTGGGTATGGGGCTTATCCAAAGTTTGTGGGGGATGATTTTTATGTTACTACCGTATTTTGTACGCGGGATAAATAAACCTTTAATTAGTGATTATGTGAATAAAATAATTTCTTCGGAGTCGCGCGCGACAGTTTTATCAATTAAAAATTTAGGTAGTCGGATTATTTTTGTAATTGTTGGTCCACTGGCGGGCTGGGTGAGTGATGTGTATTCTTTATCAACCGCCTTGCTTTTATGTGGCACTTTATTTTTGATTTTAGGATTGGGCTCGCTTTTCTTTTTACATAAACATAATGGGTTGTAGCTTTGAGAATAAAAAATATCATTCCCTTGAAAAAGGGAATCCAGAAGAGTTTAATGAGTTGTGGATTCCCGCCTTCGCGGGAATGACAAGGTATTATATAATTTTTTTCACTGCTTCAATTAAGCTCGGTGAGTTATAATATTGCAGTAATTGCTCCGCCCAGTTTTTATCATCTAACTTGATATCTGGCTCTATACCGCGGCCTTCAATTGGTTGGCCATCGTCGCGTAAGGTTACCGCGCGTACAATCAAAGCCGAGAAAGTTTCATCTTCTGAAATTTTGGTGCGGAGTGGAAAAAAGTTTTCCACTGTACCTTGCCCACGTGTACTAGTACCAAGTACTACACCTAAATTAAAGCGTTTTAAAGCGGTGGCAAAAATTTCAGCCGACGAGGCAGTATTTTTATCAACTAAGGCCACAATTTTCGTAAATTTATCAAGCCCAATTAATTTGTCGGTTTTAGTGCGATAGCTTTCTGGTTCGCCTTGTTTAAAATAATCATAAGCATATTGATTCTGTCCTAACCAAAAACCTAAAAGGTAAGGTAAGGTTTCTACTGCGCCACCAATATTACCGCGTAAATCAATTATCATTGAGCTATTATTGGGCATAGTGGCGGTACCAGAAATATTTTCTTTAAATTCATCAAGGAAAGTAGGGGAGATTTGTTTGAATTTAAAATAGATAATATCACTGGCTAATTCTTTTTTATCAATACTTGGCTCAGCGCCAGTTTTATCATAACGAGCTTTTTTGTCGACTTCGCTAAGTGTAGCGAAAGCGCGACTTAAATCTTTTTTAGTCGCCTCAGCCTCAGGACCAGTTTTATTTAGTAATTCCTGATTTTTAGCTTCGTAAGCTTTTTTAATCTCAGTTTCTGATGCTTGGCTTGATACACCCAGCACTTTATATAAATCAGCTGATTTATCAATGCCCGCCACTTTGTTACGCAAATCTTTCTCGGCTTTTTGGCTATATAAACGACTGCGTCCAGCAGGTGTTAAATTGGCTAGCACTAAATCACTGATAGTAACCACGAAATCCCTTTTTTTGTCAGCATCAATTTTATCAATTTCGCGCGTTAAGAGTTCTGTTAAAGTAGCGCGTGATGGTTTATTTAATGTTTGCGGTTGACCCGAGGCCTTTTCTAAAGCCAGTTTGTAAAGATTAATTAATTTATCGTCATCCACCTTTTCCCAATAATTAGCTTGAATTTGCTCATACAGTTCCATTAGGAAAGCGGTGTGCGGTGCTGTAATTTTATTAGCCGACTGGGTGGCTGATTTTTTAGGTGCTAGAGCAAAACCAAGGCCTGTACCAGCAACAAACATTGCTAGTAAAATAAGAAGGGCCGCATAAATTTTTCGGCGATTAAAATCTTTGTCGTAATTTTCCCGCGCACCAGACCCGATATTTTTCGGGACGGTACGGGGCTCCGTGTTGGGTTGTATCATAAAATAATTATAGCATAGTAATTTGGGATTTGCTTGTGGATAGGTTGACAAAGTATATAAGTAGTGCTATACTTTAATTGTTAAAAGCTGACTGTGAATGGGGGTCTACAGAGAATGTTCAGGGTACTGTAAGGCTCGTGCTAATTGGCGCGGTTCATACACTCTCTTTGCTTGAATACCACTATTTTGGTCCCTTCAAGCCTTCTCGCCTCCATCCAGAGTCGGCTTTTTTGTTTAGATAAATAATGTTATAATGTAAGGAGTAAAAGTTAATATATAAATAAAAAATTTATTAAATTGCATAATTCCCAAATCCCAAGATCCAATCCCCAAGTAGTGCAAAATATAGTTTACTAAATTTTGGGAATTGGGATTTGGGTCTTGGGGATTTATAGTTTCTTATGTCTACTCAAGATGATACAAAATCCATAATTGCCGGTGCGATTACTAAGAGCACCATAGTAGTTGGTGTTTTTTCAGTGTTGTCGCGCCTGTTAGGTTTGGTGCGTGATCGCTTGCTCGCCTCAAATTTTGGCGCAGGGCAAGTGCTCGATGCTTATTACGCGGCTTTTAAAATTCCCGATTTCTTTTTTAATTTATTAGTACTTGGAGCGATATCGGCCGCTTTTATTCCAGTTTATATTAAAATTAAACAAAAAGATGTTACGCAGGCACTTAATTTAAGTTCGGCCTTGATAAATGCCTTGAGTTTGTTGCTACTGATTATTGGAGTAGTGTGTTTTATTGCCGCGCCACAATTAGTAAGTATACTCACACCAGGGTTTAACAATGAAACAATGGCGCTAACAATTACTTTCACCAGAATAATGTTACTCGCGATGGTGATTTTTGGTGTTTCCAATGTTCTCGGTAGTTTATTGCAAGCCGAACGTAAATTTGTTAGTTTTGCGGCCGCGGCTCTTGGCTATAATTTAGGTATAATTTTAGGAATAATTTTGATTGTACCGCTCTATGGTCCAATTGGATTGCCAATTGGGGTGGTGTTTGGAAGTTTACTTCATTTGTTAATTCAAATACCTGAAGTGCGTAAAATTGGCTTTAAATTTAAAATAATACTTTGGCAATCTTGGCTAGATTTAAAAAATGTTAGTCGTTTGATTATGGGGCGTACGGTGGGGTTGGCCGCTTCTTCTTTAGAACAAGTGATTACGGCTGGTTTTATTTCCACCATGAGTGTGGGAAGTTTGGCGGCTTATAATTTAGCACTTAACTTACAAAGTTTTCCGATTAATGTATTTGGTGTGTCGCTCGCCGTCGCCATTTTTCCAGTAATTTCCGAAGCGGCCGCTTTAAATAATCATGAGGAATGCGCCACGCATTTTAAACAAGGTATTCGCCGCATTTTATTTTTTGTACTACCACTTGCGATTTTATTTTTAGTTTTGCGCGCCCAAATCGTGCGGGTGGTTTTGGGGGCTGGTATGTTTGATTGGGATGATACCATTCGCACCGCCAACATTTTAGGATTTTTAGCGTTAGCTATGATATCAGATAGTTTGCTACCACTTACCGCTCGCACTTTTTACGCCTTTCACGATACTAAAACTCCAGCCGCAACTGCAGTTATTTCAGTAATAGTTAATGTCATACTTTTAATTTCTTTACGCTCGTTTGGTTTAACTGGTGTGGGTATAGCTTATTTAATTTCACGTTTGGTTAATATTGGGTTACTTTTTTCTTATTTAGGTAAAAGATTGAATTCGCTTGGGCTTGATTATATAATGGCAGGAGTAAAAGTTTTTGTGCCGATTGCTTTGGTTTCAGGGGCCGCTACTTATGGTATGCTTCACGTACTCGCGCCGCTGGTGGATATGAAAACATTTTGGGGTATTTTTGTGCAAGGCGGAGTTGCTGGTTTAGTCGGCGTGGCAAGTTATTTAATTTTAACTACTTGGGCCAAGCTACCAGAGGTGGATTTTATGAAGAAGTGGGTGGGGGTGGTGGTTAAGAAGAGTAAGAGTGTGGAGTGAGAGTTTTAATAGTTGTCATTCCCGCGGAGGCGGGAATCCAGAATGTCTAATGACTAATTTCTAATATCTAAAAATCACCAAGATTCAAATCCCAATTCCTAAAATTTTTAATTCTAGCTTCTAACTTCTAGATTCAAAACATTTTTTATTTGAAATTAAAAAAGTTATCTAAATTAAGTTATTAATTATTTCATGTCTGATTTAAACATCCGTAACTTCTGCATTATCGCTCACATTGATCACGGGAAATCAACTCTCGCGGATCGGTTTTTGGAAATTACTGGCACAGTAGCAAAGCGCGAAATGCGCGAGCAACTGCTTGACCAAATGGATTTAGAACGAGAGCGGGGCATTACCATTAAACTTCAACCAGTAGAAATGCATTGGCGAGGGCATCAATTAAATTTAATTGATACGCCAGGCCACGTGGATTTTACTTATGAAGTATCGCGTAGCTTAGCTTGTGTGGAAGGCGCTATTTTATTGGTTGATGCCACCCAAGGTATTCAAGCTCAAACACTAGCTAATCTAGAACTCGCTCGTGCGCAAAATTTAGTTATTATTCCAGTGATAAATAAACTTGATTTACCGGCCGCGCGGCCCGATGAAGTAGCCGAAGAAGTTGGTGATTTGTTAGGTATAGATCCACAAGAGGTTTGGCGCGTATCGGCTAAATCGGGTGCGGGTGTAGCTGAAGTGCTTGATGCAATAATAAAATTAGTACCGCCACCGTCTTTGGTTAATAATAAAATTGCGGCGCGAGCTTTGATTTTTGATTCGCGTTATGATGATTACCGCGGTGTAGTAGCGGCGATTAGGGTATTTGAAGGAGCGCTTGCGACCGGACAAAAATATCGTCTCTTAGGTAGTGGTGCGACTGGTGAAATATTAGAAGTGGGAAAATTTGTACCACAAGCTAAAATTGTGCCCTCACTTTCGGCTGGCGAAATTGGTTATGTGGTTACGGGTCTCAAAGATATTCGATTGGCGCGGGTGGGTGATACTTTAGCGATCGGTGAAGGGCAGGAATTACTTGCTAGTTATAAAGAAGTAGTGCCAATGGTTTACGCTGGGCTATATCCATCAAGTGGTGATGACGCCGAAGAACTACGCGAGGCCTTGCAGAAATTAAAATTAAATGATGCTAGTTTGCAATTTGAAGGCGAGCATTCACCAGCGCTTGGTTTTGGTTTTCGTTCTGGATTTTTAGGATTACTTCATTTGGATATTACGCGTGAGCGATTACTGCGTGAATATAAGTTGGAGGTTATTGTAACTACACCCTCAGTCGCTTATGAAGTTGATTTAACTAGTGGTGAGTCAATTGTAGTTCATAGTGCTTTAGAACTTCCTTCGCCTGATCGCGTTAAGGAAATTCGCGAACCAGTTGTAAAAGTGGATATTGTAACACCGTCTGAATATTTGGGCAGTATTATGAAAGTTGCTCAGGATTTCAGAGGTATTTATTTAAATACTTCTTACTTGGGCGCAGAAAACAAAAATCGGCGGGCGATTTTACATTATCATTTGCCACTTAATTCTATTTTGGTTAATTTTTATGATCAAATAAAAAGTAATAGTTCGGGCTATGCTTCGCTCGGGTATGAATTTTTGGAATATCAGCCGTGCGCGGTGCGAGTGCTTGATATTTTAGTGGCTGATGAAATTGTTTCACCACTGGCCACAATTGTTTATATTGATGAGGCGTACCGACGCGCGCGAGTGATTGTTTCTAAACTAAAAGATTTGTTGCCACGGCAAATGTTTGAAGTAAAAATTCAAGCGGCTTTGGGTGGAAAAATTGTGGCCTCAGAAAAAATATCAGCTATGCGAAAAGATGTATTAAAACGGGCTTCATCGGGTGGTGATGTTACTCGTAAGCGAAAATTATTAGAAAAACAAAAAGCCGGCAAAAAACGAATGCGGCTTCAAGGTAAGGTAGATATTCCACCCGAGGCATATTTGGCTTTGGTGAGTCGCGAAGACGATTAAGTTAAAAATTCAATGATGGGGCGATGGTTAAAATTACCATAGCGAGGGCTACGATAATGCTGATTATAACCCAGGTTTTTTCCTGCCAAGAACGTTTGGACATAGTGATGTGATATAATAATGGTAGAGTTTTAACTAATTTATAGTATAACCTTTTTGATAAAGTTTTGATAGTGTGCAATAAGAATATAGAATTTAGAAGTTAGAATCTCGGATATTTTTGTAATTTCTAGATTCTATATTCTAGCTTCTAGATTCGCAACAATAATAGTCGCATTAACACTAAGTAATTATTTTAGTAGATTATTTATTCAGAAAAAATGCCTAATAACGAATCCAATTTCTGGTCAATTGTTACTTCACGGATTTTTTTTACGGTTGCTTTAATCGCAACCGTGGCTTTGGTTTTTGGTATTGTCAAAAGCGCCATTCGTAAGGCCGAAGTATCTAAGCAAATTCAAGGCCTGCGCTCTGATATTCGAAGTTTGGAAAGTCGGAATGAGCAGTTGGCGCGCTTGATTGATTATTTTAAAACCGACGAATTTAAAGAACGAGAAGCGCGCTTGCGTTTAGGTTTACAAAAGCCAGGGGAGCAGGTAACAATTATTCCTGGGGTAGAAGATAATAAAAACGAACCCGCGCCGGTTAATACTCAGGAGAATAGACCCAACTGGCGGAAGTGGTTTGATTATTTTTTTAATTAATGTAAAATGCGGGCATGGTAGTTGTGCGGGTATCGTATAGTGGTAGTACGCGACCTTCCCAAGGTTGTGGCACGGGTTCGATTCCCGTTACCCGCTCCATAGGCCGAAGTAGCTCAGTTGGTAGAGCAGCGCATTCGTAACGCGCAGGTCGCGAGTTCGATCCTCGCCTTCGGCTCCATGTAAAAATCACTTTCATAGTAATGAAGGTGATTTTTACTTTTTCCACAATCATTTTTATGGTATAATAATTTAGCTATGTCTTTAATTGAATTTCGCAATGTGGCTAAGTACTATCCGGGTAGTGTAGTGGCGCTTAAGGATATTAATTTAAATATTGATGCTGGAGAATTTGTTTCTATTGTCGGCCAAAGTGGTACTGGTAAAACCACTTTGGTTAAATTGTTAATTGCTGAAGAATTATCATCGGAAGGGCGAATTATAGTGGGTGGTTGGGATGTTACTCGTTTAAAATCACGCGAAGTACCAATTTTGCGCAAGCAAGTGGGCGTGGTCTTCCAAGATTTCAAACTATTACCGCGTAAAACTGTGTATGAAAATGTAGCTTTTGCGGTGGAAGTTTCAGGTGAATCAGATGAGCAAGTACAAAGCGTAGTACCTCATGTTTTAAAAATAGTGGGCTTAGAGCACAAGGCCGATCGCTTTCCACACGAACTTTCGGGTGGTGAGCAACAACGAGTGGTAATCGCACGTGCGCTGGTGCATCGACCTAAAATTTTAGTGGCCGATGAGCCAACTGGTAATTTGGATTCTATTAATACCGCGGAAGTAATAGATATTTTAAAAAAAATTAATGAGCTTGATACCACGGTTATTTTGGTTACGCATAATAAAGAAGTAGTGAATGCTTTAAAGCGTCGGGTGGTGGTGATGGAAAAAGGCAGTATAGTTTCCGATCAAAAGAAGGGAAGATATCTTTTGTAAAATTCGAATATCGAAATTCGAAATCTGAAATTTTTTTGTTCTAGTGTTCTAATGATCTAATGTTATGATTCTAGTTTCCATCAAACGTATATTCATTTTTGCCCTCCAAAATTTTTGGCGGAATATTTGGTTATCGGTTGTTACCGTTACCATTATGATTTTGTGTTTGTGGTCAATAGTTTTGCTTGGAGTTTTAAATGCAGTTTCGCAAGAAGCCCTTGCCAAACTCGCTGAAAAAATTGATATTGCGGTATATTTAAAACCAGATTTAAAATCTGAGCAAGTGGAAAATATGAGAGTGGATTTAGCTAAACTACCCACTGTTAAAAAATTAGAAGTTATAACTGCCGATGAAGCGATTAAACGTTTTCAAGACAAACACGAAGGCAATGCCGCTATTAAACAATCGCTACTAGATTTAAAAAATAATCCGTTTGGTGCCACCATCATTATTAAAGCTGGCAATGAAGAAGGTTATAATAAAATTTTAACAGCGCTGGAGGGTAGTCGCTTTAAACCATTTATCCAATCAGCTAAGTTTGATGATTATCGGCGGGTGATAAAAGAAGTCGGCACGTGGGTGACAAAATTAAAAAATATCGCTGGTGGATTCAGCTTGTTTTTCTTATTGATTACACTGCTCGTGGTATTTAATACTATTCGTATGAATATTTATACGCACCGTGAAGAAATTGCTATTATGCGGCTGGTAGGAGCAAGTAGTTGGTTTATTCGCGCACCGTTTTTAGTGGAGGGTGTTATTTATGCCGCGCTTGCCACGTTACTTACGGCGGCTATATTTTTTCCATTACTTTCTGCGGCTCAGCCGTATGTAGATGCTTTTTTGGGTGGACTAACAGTTGATTTGGTAAGTTATTTTAAAGCGCAATCAGTATTCTTTTTTGGTTGGCAGTTCGTTGGTGCTTCAGTTTTGAGTATTTTAGCAAGTACAGTGGCGATGAGAAGGTATCTTAAGGTTTAATTTGTATCACTAGAACATCAGATCATTAGAACATAAAAACAAAAAATTAAAATGCCCTAGTGTTTTAATGTTAAAGTGTTATTATGATTAATTTTACTACCAAACATTGTGTTCCTTGCGAAGGTGGAGTTGAGCCACTTGCGCCCGCTAAAGTGCAGGAATATTTATCCGCTGTTACAGGTTGGGAAGTTTTAGCGGACAATAAAAAAATCTGGCGGGAAATTATTTTTAAAGATTTTGTGACGGCGATTAGCTTTATTAATAAGGTAGCGACTTTAGCGGAAAGTGAAGGCCATCATCCCGATTTACATTTAACTAGTTGGAATCATCTTAAAGTAGAATTATGGACACACGCGATTGGTGGGCTCTCAGATAACGACTTTATTCTCGCAGCGAAAATAAACTCCCTAAACCAAACCCTTGACGATGGAGGTAAGAAAGTATAAAATCTAGTAGTTAAAAATGTGACTCAAATCCAATTTTATATTACTTAATGTTCTAATGATTTAGTGTTTAAGTGATAATTTTATTGGGGGATCGTCTAACGGTAGGACATCGCCCTTTGAAGGCGAGTATCATGGTTCGAATCCATGTCCCCCAGCCAGCTCGTGTTATTACGAGATGCATAAAAAATTATGGAAATAAGATTTGATAAATTTGAAGAACAAGTTTTTCTAAATACTGTATTAATTGAAAATTTGACTGATGGTGAATTTGGCACGGGTTTTTTAGTTCTTAAACCGTCTGTAGAAGGAAAGCAAAAAATTCTATTATTTTCTAATAAACATGTTTTTTGGGGTAAAAAAGATAAAGATAATCCTGAAGCCAAAAAGTCACTTAGAATTACTTTACATAAAAGAAATGAAGATGATACGTACACACTAGGTAATATTCAAACTTTTCCTGGTGAGCTTGGGCGCAAAATGCCTGGTTATTACGAACACCCAAATACAGCAGTAGATATTGCTTGTATTAATATTTCTGATCTTGCAAATAAGGGAGTCAAACTTAATATAAATGGTTTAGATATAGAACAATTTACTGCTTTTAAAAGAGAAAAGCTGTATGCTGGTATGAATGTAGTTTTTGTAGGATATCCTTCTGGTTTTTATGATAAGAAAAATTTTTTGCCAGTAATGCGTTCTGGAACAATAGCAAGTATTCCTATGGTAGATTTTAATGGAGAACCAAAAGTTTTACTAGACGCACAAATTTTTCCAGGATCAAGCGGAAGTCCGGTCTTTGCTTCAATAGAAGGTAAATATAATCTTTTGGGAATAGTCAGTGATGGTATTCATAAAAATCTTGATTTTGTTGAGATAGAAAAAGCGACTGAGCCTATTAAAGAGAAAGTTAATATTCCTCGTGAATGGATAGGGTTAGGTATGTTGTTTACAAGTGAGATGATTAAAGAAGTATACGACATGGCATAAGCTATTATTATAAGACTAAAATCCTACAAAAAAAACAACCATGAAAACAAAAGATACTAAAGAATTTTTTGAAACACTTGGAGAAATTTGGCGCGATATAACCTTAATTGAGTTTTTAATGCGTGGCGCTTTAACCCAAAAAGAAGGTGATGTAAATAAATGGCCCAAACCTCCGTATAATAAAGGGAAAATTTATAATGAGTACCCAAAATCATTTTCATATACTTATTTTAGTGACGTTGCCCAAGAGTTCAATAAAAAATTTCCAAAACTTACCATTCCTCAGGAATTAATTGATCTAAGAAATGCTATGGCACATGGATTCATTTCAGAAATTAACTACAGTGGAATAGATGAAGTTGTTAAATTTAGAAAACAAAAAGATGGTACACTTTTAGTAGAGTTTTCTATGACACTTGAACAAAAAAGAATAAGACAAATTCGACAATCTCTCAAAGAATTGCGACAACATATAATGTTAGTAGCAGCAGATAAGCTCAAAGTTAAATAATTAAGTGCTCGAGACGCGCCCTTTTGATATAATAAAAGTCTTAAAAATGACCTTATTAAACATCATTTTAGTATTTAAATTATGCAACCTAAACACATCATTATATTCTCTCACGGGTTTGGGGTGCGGTATGATGATAGGGGACTTTTAGATGATTTAGCTTCGGCGTTTCCTGAGGCAGAATCAATTTTGTTTGATTATTTTATTGTAGATGAAGTGAATCACACTCTAACCATTACACCACTTAGTGAGCAAGTAAAAATGTTGAATAATGTGATAAATAAAGCACGGGAGAATAATCCAGAAGCGGTAATAGATTTAATTGGCCATTCACAAGGTACAGTAATTGCGGCGCTCGCTAAACCAACCGGAATTAGAAAATCAATTATGACAGCTCCGGTATTTGATATGAGAATAGAACGAACGATTGAGCGTCATACCAAAAATCCGGGTTCAGAAATAAATTTAAATGGCCTTTCAAAGCTTAGACCACTGGATGGTTATACTAGAATTGTGCCAGCCGAATATTGGAATGAGCGTAAAAATTTGCCACCTACTTTTAGTTTATATAATGAATTTGCTAAGCACACTGAATTGATAATGATAAACGCTAAACAAGATGATGTTATAGGTAGTGCAGATTTGACAGGATTAAGTTCAGATATTAAAGTTATAGCTCTAGATGGCGACCACGGTTTTCACGATGTCGCTCGCGCCGGCCTTAAACTAAAAGTTATAGAGTTACTTAAATAATATTTAAATAAATCAAAAAAATAAACAATTAATCAAAAATCAAAACAATAGGAGTCAACAATGTACTTTGAAACAATTGCCCCGATATTTTTTATTATTGAAATTTTTTTAGTGATGATGATTTTTGCTTCCGCAATGAAAAATACAGTAGTTGCTAAGCACAAAACACGAAAAAATTTCTTTATTTTGAGCTGTGTAATAGCAATTAATCTTTTGGTAGCACTAATACTGGGGAAGCCGGCACAATTATCTCCCGCTTTGTTTTGGGGATTTTTTGTTTTCGCCGCGGCGATATGCGCAGTATGTTTTTTACTAAGTAAATCGTATAAGGCAGAAATTCGCATACCGGAATTGAGTTAATAATTAAAAAATTATAACACAAAAAACACTTACTTTTGTATTTAGTAAGTGTTTTATTTTTAAGAGTCACTTTTTAGTTTATTTGGCGTTGGCACGTTCAAATAGTAATCCTGAACTCGCAAATAGTACCGCAAAAATGGAATTGACAACAAACACGCCGATAACTCCTGCATTGCCCCAGCTAATTTCTGATGAGATAATTAGCGCAACCACGGGAACAAGGAATTGGATAAGTGCCACCGCAAACAATGTAAGTGCCATTCCGCGTGGCTTGAAACGCGAGAGTAACGAACCAATGACCCCAATAGCCGGTACTACCCAATACATCAAATTTACAGGGTTGTTTTCACTTCCAATAATACCAACCGCGCCACTGACCCAACCTAAAAATAGCATTCCTACAAGCCCGAGCACAAAAGCGAAACGGTACGCACTGTCATGCTTTTTTAGCCATTGCCACAATTCATAGGTGCCACCAATGGCTAGTAGTATTATGCTGTAAGCAACAGCTTCGTTCCATTGTACTTCATTTGTGAATTGCAGCGCCACCGGTAGCATTAATATAAGTGCTAAAGTGATAATCCATACAATTCGTCTCATAGTGTTTTGCATAGTGATAATTTTATATAATATATCCGAATATGATGAGTTTTGCCAATGTATGCTTATTCTTCTATTGCCTCAATACCTTGTTCTTTAAGTTTGGCTAAATTATCTTTCATTTCTTTGACTTGTTCTGGTGAGTGTCCTTGCCAAATAGTAATTTCGCCAACAACCTTAAATGGATATTTTGAACGATATGACTTTGTTGGATTACCGGGAAATTTTTTGTCGGTTAAATTGGGGTCATTTTCAATTGGGCCTGTTGGTTCTACTAAATATATTCTTTCACGCCCTTCACCCAAAGCTAGTTCAGCTCCCCAAATCGCGGCATCTAAAGTGGCAGTGAGATAGATATATTTTGCTTTTTTATTTTGTCCATAGTTCGAGTTAAGACCAACTTCAATAAAGTGGCCGATCTTTAAGTTAACCTTTGTGCCGTGGAAGTATGTTTGAGCAAATGGACTTTGAGCAGGTTCATTTGATTTATTCATATTGTTGAATTATAAAATCTCTTAGGATAAAAATTTATTTTGCATAGCTTTTTGGTATTATCTGGAGTTGGGATTGAAATTTGAGTGAAACTGAATATGTTGTGTCAGGTGATGTTTATCCTAACGTGCTATAGATATTTTCTCTTTGTAAAAATTCGTAACTGGCGGCTGTTTTTGATTTTTAATTAGTCGTCATTGACTTAGGATTAGGACCATATTTATTATCTAATGGATCACTGTTGGTAAGTGTCAAAACTAAAAGCCAAATGGAACCGATTAGGGGAATTAAAGATATTAATAACATCCAGCCACTTTTTCCAACATCATGCAATCTTCTTACTGAAACTGCTAAGCTGGGAATAAATATTCCCAAACTGTAAAGAACAATAATAATATTTTTATCATCACCAATTACGGCGCTGATAATACCAAGCACAATACTCACAATAAGATTAAACAAAACAAAATACCAATATTCTGCTCTGCGAGCGCGCCCCTCAAATACTGCATAGTTTTTTAAAACTGCTAGATAGTAGTTCATATTTATTTGAGTTATATAATTAAAATTAAAAGTCAGTTTAAGGGTATCATAAATAGCGTCAATTCACTAGTGTTTAGGGTTTTTGTGCTATAATTAAATCATGAAGCTTACATTTTATGGCGCGGCGGGGGAGGTGACTGGATCTAAGCATTTGCTAGAGGTTGGGGATAGTAAAATACTACTTGATTGTGGTATGTTCCAAGGTCGTCGCGCGTTGACACGGGAAAAAAATAAAGAGTTGCCATTTGCCGCTACTAATATATCCGCTGTAGTTTTGTCGCACGGACATTTTGATCATTGTGGATTACTTCCACTCTTAGTTAAAGAAGGATTCAAGGGGCGGATTTTTGCCTCGCCTGCCACAATCGATGTGGCTTATTGGATTATGCGCGATGCGGCATATTTACAAATGCAAGATGCGTTCTATATGAATCGCCATAAAATTGAGGGAGCAGAATTAGCTGAACCACTCTATACTATTGATGATGTAGAAAAAACTATGAAATTATTTACGCCAGTTAATTACGCGCGCGTTTCTCCAGTTTGGACAAAAATTGCGCCAAATGTGAATATTAAATTTTACGATGCCGGACATATTTTAGGATCGGCTATTACAGTTTTAAATTTAAAAGAAGGTGAACGTACCATAAATTTAGTGTTTAGTGGCGATGTGGGGCAAACCAATACACCACTTTTACCTGATCCAGAAATACCAACTGAAGCGGCTGAGGTTTTAATTTTAGAAAGTACTTATGGTGGTCGTAATCACGGTACCATTACTGAAGCAAAGAATGTTTTAATTGCTATTATAAAACAAGCAATTAATAAACGTAGCAAAATAATTGTGCCGGCTTTTGCACTTGGTCGCACGCAGGAATTAATTTACATACTACATGAAATTTTTAGAGATAACAGAGAGTTATGTTTGCCGGTTTATTTAGATTCACCGCTAGCGGCTGAGCTAACTGAAGTTTTTATAAAACACGATGATTGTTTTGATGCTACCGCGCGTCAAGAATTTTTAAACAAAGGTGTCAATCCATTATTATTTAATAATTTACGTACCGTAGCATCGGTTGAGGAATCAAAATTATTAAATACAATGGCTGGGCCATTGATAGTAATATCATCTTCTGGTATGTGTGAAGGTGGTCGAATTTTACATCATTTGAAAAACGGTTTAAGTAATCCCAATAATTTTGTTTTGATTACTGGCTTCCAAGCTGAACATACTTTAGGTCGACGACTGGTGGAAGGAGTAAAAGAAGTAAAAATTTTTAATGAAATTTTTGAGGTACGGGCGAAAATTGAGGTGTTAAATGAACTCTCAGCTCACGCTGATCAAAATCAATTATTAAATTTTGCTGGGAGTATTAAAGATCTACAAAAAATTTATTTAGTGCACGGTGAATCCAAGCAAGCTGAAGAATTAAAAATAATTTTAAAAAATAGTTTAAATAATACGGAAGTTGTGGTGGCGCAGAGTGGCCAATGTGTGGTATTATAAATATATAAATATGAACACAAAAATCATCTTTGTTAGTGTGTGTTTTTTAATGTTGAGCCAAACTGTGGCTGCGCAAACTGTTGATAATTCCACACCAATTACATCACCCAATCCTGTTTTAAACGATACTCCGGTGTTAGCGCCTAAGCCATCGCTTCTTTTAGCTTTTAAAAAAGGGCGCGATTTGTTGTACGAGCAAATGGAAGCGGAATCAGCTAAAAAGTTTGTGCCGAAAATTGTTACAAATAAAGATGTTTCACTTGAGGCCACTCTAGCTATTTGGGATGAACTGACAGATAACATTACCTTAGTTCGAGTTTTGAAAAATAAAAAAACAGTTGATGTGTTATCAGCCACTGATTATAAAATAAAATTAAAACGTAATAATGGCGTGAATAGTGAATTTGATATAATCTCCGCGCCTACGGCCCACGTGGTGGCTATAAGGCATCCAATTTTTGTTAGTGTTGGTACAACCAAACGTCCGCGGTACAAGCTGGAAGATGTAGTATATGTGCCTTATAGCGATGATTTAGCTACACCCGAAGTCGTGGCAGAGGGGATGAAATATTTAGATAAAAATATTAAAGCGGTTTATGGTGAATTAAATAATAATAAAATAAAATCACGCGCTTTCCCGAATAAATTGTTAGCCGAAGTAATTGATCCGACAGTAGTTAAATCAATTATTGCTATTGAGCATGTTAGTGCTGATACACTAATCAGAGGCGAGGCTGATGTTTATTTACGAGAACTATTTGTAATTTTAGCGGCCAATCAAAATCAGGCCTATGCTTTTTCTAGGTCTTCGGCGCGGGCTTTTGGTTTAGTGCAATTTATTCCCAACACATATCAACAGTTGCGTAGGATTCGTCCAGATTTATTACTGCCAGCTGATTTTGAACAAGGTATGAGTGACCCGTATATGGCTATAAAAGCCGAAGTAGCACTTTTGGATCATAATTTAGAATTACTACCAAAAAGTATTCGGCTTACTTACGTTTCCGATCCTAAAAGTTTAGGCAGTTATTTGGCGGCGATTTATAATGGTGGGCCATCACGAGTGCGTAAAGCGATTTCAGTGTGGGGTGAAGATTGGGCCGATGATCATGTGGCGGCCGTAAACAGGCTTAAGCAAGAAGAAAAAGAAATAAAAGCTGAAATTATTAAAATTAATAAAAAATTAAAGCAAAAAAATTTAGATGCTAAAACTATACGCGGTTTAAAGCAAGATAAAAGTGAACTTACTGCTCAAGCACAGGAAATAGCTAGTCGTTATAATAAAGGTACGAGCTATAGTTTACGCAAGGAAACTATTCATTATGTAGCCAAATATTGGCTGGTTTATGACAAACTAGCTGATTCCTCGTATTTAGTGAAGAAAAATAATGAAGTGGCGGTGGTTAGTCAGTAAATTTATGAATGAGCAAATATTAAAAAATATATCTGAAATCAGATGGCTTAATCGTTGGGCTGGTTCTTACACTTTTATTTCTTGTTCTTATTGGGGTTCACAATATTATCACTCATTAAAAAAATATTTAGGAGTTTATTTTAAACATACTTTATTTATACATCGCAATGGTACGGTTTCATTTTTTATTCCAGAAAAAGAATTTAAATCTTTAGGTAAATATTTGTCTAATAAAAGTCAGAAGGATAAAAAGTTTGCAATTAAATACTGCACCGAATTAAAAAAGAATACCGACAAATTATTACCATTGATGAAAAAAATCCAACACGGTATTCCGAGTTGGGCTGAATATAAACAATTTAACGAGGTATTTGATAAACATCTACCTTTTCATGTGTTTGTTAAAAAAACCATTGATTTTTTATTGCCAGAAAGTTTAAAAAAATTATTACCATACTTTAAAGATGCTAGGTTATATTCGGAAATGATTTATAGTGATAGTGAAAATTTTTTTCGAAATATTATGAAAGCGATTGCTAAGAAAGAGGGTTATAATTCAGATTATTTAACTTGCCTTACCCAAAAAGAATTAGAAACATATTTACAAACAATGGTTTTGCCACCTGAGGTGCAACTTAAGGGGCGATTTAAAAAAAGTGTTTTGTATTTTGAAAGTGGTAAAATTAATTTATTTTTAGGCAGTGTGGTTGATAAAATTGATAATTTAATACTAAAACAGTCAATTAGTAGTAAAAAAGAGTTAAGGGGAATCTCGGCTTATCCGGGTTGGGTTGTGGGTAAGGCAAGAATTATTTTAGATCCACACAAAGTAAAAAATTTTAATCAAGGTGATATTTTAATTGCAGGCATGACCCGACCAGAATTTTTACCCTTAGTTAAAAAAGCTTCCGCCATTGTGACTGATGTTGGTGGGGTTCTTTGCCATGCCGCTATTACTGCCCGAGAAATGAAAATTCCTTGTGTGGTAGGAACAGCGGTGGCTACAAAAATTTTTAAAGACGGTCAAATTTTGGAGGTTTGGGCCGACAAGGGAATAGTGAAAGCAAAATGATCAAGTTTAATTTTTAAGAAAATTAATAAATAAAAATATGGAAAATAGTTATCTCGGAGAAACAGATAAAGGAATTTTTTCTAGACATACAACTTCAGCTCGACAATTAAAGGTAGGCGAGAGCTTATCTTCAGAATACCCTAGTCTTACTGAAGGTGGGGTTGAAAAGGCGCGTGAAAAAGCTAGAACTGAATTATTGGATATTATCGAAAAATCACCAGCAGGGACAATTTTATTTATTGGTGGTAAATCAGATCAAACAAGAACTGGGGATACAGGTGAAATATATGGCGTGGAGTTAAAAAAAATTTCAGAAACAAAAAATGATTTATTTGTATTAACTAAAAGTGATATCGATAAAATGCGACAAGAGATTAAAGAAAATGATTCAGAAGGAAAGATTATTGATAAAATTAAAACTGTAATTAGTGAACAATCTAATAAAAAAGTGGTAAAAGTGGTAGTTGATTATCCACTTTGGATAAAAGAGCTTTCTTATGCTTATGATAATCGTTGGACAGATAGTAAAGGCAAAAAGACCGATTATTTTGATGAAGTGGTAAAAAAATATAATGGTGATCATGCTCCGGCAGCGGCGGATTGGATTGAAAATCAAGGTCGGTTAGAATTGTCAGATGGTCGTGTATTACAAGGACCTGAGCCAGAAAAGGTGGCAAAAGAGTATCTCCATGGATTAGCTAGGTTGCAGGCGTTTGCTGAAAAAGTCGTACCAAATAGGACAGTGAAAGTGCTTGGAGCTGGTCATCAATGGGATCTTGATGCTGTTATGTGTTTTTTAGCTGAAGGTAAGGTGAATAAAGATACTTTTGATAGAGTTTGTGGTGGAAAAGTGATTAATGATAGTGAGCTTATTTCTGAGATAGGTGTTACGCCAGAAGGTAAAACATCTGTAAAATATCGCGGTCAAGAATTTAATTATGAGGGGGTAAAAAATAATGATTTGATATAAATAGTAAAATTAATTATAAATTTTGTTGGTCTTGTCAAAAAGGTGATTATGTGGTAGAGTATGTGAGAGATAATTAAATTACTACTCGCCAACAATAGTTTAATACATTTATTATTCTTAATAATATAAATTTTGGAAAGTTCCAATGACCAAGTTCAAAGTTCCAATAAATATTTAAACTTTAAAACTTTTAAATTTTATTGGGATTTGGGATTTTGGGCTTGGGATTTATCTTATTATGCCTTCTCTTACAAAATACACTCAAGATTTAATTACGAAGCTTGGTAAAGCGCATAAGCACGAGCAGGCCGAAGCGCTTGATAAAACCCAATTTGTTCACGTCTCGGAAATTACCAGCTTGCCCGCTTTTGTGTATGAAAAATTACGCAATATTGTTGATTATAAAGATGAATTTTTACTCCGTAAAAATGCTATTAAACGTTATTTAAAACGTAAAATACTATTACCGCAGTTTAAACAAACTCCACAAGAAGCAGGCTTGGGTTTGGTGCGAGAATTAATTTTAACTCGTTATTTGCCCAATGATAAAATTCCCGAAAGTGTGCTTGTGCCACTCGGGCAAATTATTAGTAAATATCGTAAATTGGTTGACGAAGTGTCAAAGCGTGGTTGTGCTATGCCACGGTACCGAGAGCAAATCTTAGGTATGGCCGCTGTTGAATGTGATACTATTTTAGTATCACCTGATGAGCGCCAAGCCTTTACCTCATATGGTTATCACATTTTAAAGCCGGCTTTTGATTTGTCGGCTTTACCGGGTAGTGCTGATGAAAAAACTATTCAACTAGTTTTATTAATTCAAAAGGTCTTAGAACGAGCCGATAACGATATTTTAAATTATTATTTATTTAAACATTTTGAGCCGAGTTGGTTTAAAGATCAAGCTGAAGCAGAAGTGGTGGAATTGGCTCAAAAATTAGAAAGACATTTATTTAGCTTCCAAGCTATTCGTGATCATAAATTAGGTCGGCAAATTGCTTCAGCGGTACGTAAAAAATTAGTACCGATTACTTTAATACGCGATATTATACATAAGTTTAATGGTACGCCTGAGCAATTGTTTGGCCGCTCGGGTCAACTTGAACATATGGCGCGTGAGGCCTATCAAAGCACTTGGGCGATGCTTAAACGTCGCCTGCGTAATAAAGGTTTTCACGCTTTAGTTTATATTTTTTTCACTAAGGTTTTTGTTGCTCTACTTTTAGAATTACCATACGAGAGAATAATTATAGGCCAATTACATTATTTAGCTCTCGGTATTAATTTATTATTTCCACCATTTTTGATGATGCTTATCACTATGATGATAAAATCACCCGATGCCAAAAATCAGGAATTTGCGGTAAAAGGTGTGCTGGAAGCGGTTTACGGTGGGGAACTAGAATTTTATAAAGTACGAGAATATAAAAAATTAAAAACTAGCGCTTTGGAAAAATTTATTTATGGGTTATTGTATACCATTACTTTCCTTGCTTCGTTTGGTGGTATTGTAATGATATTATATACTTTAGGTTTCAATATTCTTTCCGGCGCTTTATTTATTTTCTTTGTCAGCTTGGTAAGTTTTTTTGGTATTTCTTTGCGCCAACAATCACGGGCCGTGAAAGTAGTAGAAAGTCGCGAAACATTTATGGGTTTTATTTTAGATTTTTTTACCTTACCGATCGTGGCTTTTGGTAAATGGCTATCACAAACTTTTGATCGTTGGAATTTATTTGTCTTTTTGTTAGATTTCTTGTTTGAAGTGCCGTTTAAGAGTTTGCTTAAGGTAATCGAAGATTGGTTTGCTTATTTGAAAGATAAGAAGGAACAAATGTAGTTTAGAAATCCGAAAATTTCGAATTTAATGCTTCGGACTTCGAATTTAAAACTTTATGTCTATTTACTTAATCGTTTTCATCGCCGCGCTATTTACTGGCCTGATTTCTTTAATTGGCGGAGTTATTTTATTGTGGCGGAAGTTTAGCGATAATTCTTTGCGTTTACTGGTTAGCTTCGCGGCGGGTGCGTTACTGGCGGCGGCTTTTTTAGATTTATTACCCGAAGCTGCTCATGAGTATAATATTGAACAAGTTTTAATTTACACACTGCTTGGAATACTCATTTTCTTTTTGGCAGAAAAATTTTTATTATGGCATCATCATAGTCACAATCATTGTACGACTGAAAGTCATCATTCCGGAAAATTAATTATATGGGGTGATGTTTTACATAATTTTATTGATGGTCCGATAATAGCAATAGCTTTTTTAACTGATTTTAAATTAGGTATCATTACCACTATCGCAATTATGTTGCATGAAATTCCTCAGGAAATTGGCGATTTTGCTGTAATGTTGCAAGCTGGTATTTCTCGGGCTAAGGTATTATTTTATAATATTTTAAGCTCTTTAGCGACGGTAGTTGGCGCAATGTTGGCCTTATTTTTTTCCGGATTTATTAGTCAAGTCAGCCCACTACTACTTGGCCTTGCGAGTGGGGCATTTATTTATATTGCGGCGGCCGATTTAATTCCCAACATTCACCGCGAAACTAATACACGTTTGATGTATTTACAAACTTTGTGTTTAATTTTTGGTATTTTGGTGATTGGTGGGTTAGTGCATTTTCTGGAATAGCTAATTTATGATTAGAAAATTTTTAAATCGTTTTCCGCCAGCGCAAGTTTATCGCTGGTTTGAAATTATTCCCGGCGCTTTAGTTTGGTCGACCTTAATGGCCGCTATAGCACTGTCAATTTGGTGGCCGCTGGCGGCGGTTTACGTTATTATTTTATTTGATTTGTATTGGTTGCTACGCGTTGGCTACCTAGTAATTTGGCTACTTATATCGTGGAAAAAATTTCGGCAGGCCTTAAAAATTGATTGGCTTGCCAAAATGGAGGAGCAAAAAGATTGGGAAAAAATTTGGCATTTGGTTGTTTTGCCAACTTACCAAGAACCATTATCAGTAATTCAAAATACTTTACGGGCTTTTACCAAAGTTAAATATCCTTTAGATAAATTTATTTTTGTACTGGCCGGTGAAGCCAGAGCGGGCGAGCACTTCGTCCAAGTAGCTGAAGCTATCAAACAAGAATTCGGGCCGCAGTTTGGTCATTTTTTAGTTACGGTACATCCGGCCAATATTGTTGGTGAAATGGCGGGTAAGGGCGCTAATGGCCACTGGGCCGGCAAACGCGCGCAGGAGCTGATAGATTCTTTAGTCATTCCTTATGAAAATGTAATAGTTTCTAATTTTGATAGTGATTCTTGTCCACACCCTCAGTATTTTGCTTGCCTAACTTATACATTTTTAACTTCACCTGATCCTCAACATTCTAGTTATCAACCAGTCGCACTTTATACCAACAATATGTGGGAGTCGCCAGCCGTTACCCGCGTGGTGGCTTATTCTACAACTTTTTGGTTACTAACCGATTTGGCTCGCCCTGAACGACTATTTACATTTTCTTCACACTCTATGCCGTTTCGGGCGCTGGTAGATGTTGGTTTTTGGCAAAATGATATTGTCACCGAGGATTCCAGAATTTTTTTGCAATGTTTTGTACGCTACAATGGTAATTATCGGGTGACGCCAATTTATGTGCCAATTACCATGGATACAGTTTATTCTGGTTCTTTGTGGAACACTTTAAAAAATCAATACAAACAACAACGGCGCTGGGCTTATGGCGTGGAAAATTTTCCGTATATGGCTTGGCATTTTTGGCGGTCCAATACTATTCCTTTTGCTAAAAAATTTCGTTATGTTTGGAATCAATTAGAAGGCGTGTACTCTTGGGCCACTGCACCGCTCTTGATTTTTATTTTAGGACGAATGCCGTTATACTTTGCGGACTCGGCTACTAAGTCAACTTTAATAGCTCATAGCGCGCCACAAGCTTTGGATTGGTTAATGACTATTGCTATGCTTGGACTTTTTTGTAGCGCAACGCTTGCGGCTTTTATTTTACCGCCTCGCCCAGAAACACATTCCAAATTTTCTTATATTTTTATGTTGTTACAATGGTTACTTTTTCCGGCCTGCATGATAATTTTTGGCGCCATTCCCGCGGTTGACGCACAAACCCGACTCATGCTCGGGAAATATCTGGGCTTTTGGGTAACGGAGAAGAAGAGGGTGGTTTAATGGGTAATTTGTAGCTGATAGCGCGTAGCATGTCATTGCGAGGAGCGAGTAAGGCGAGCGACAAAGCAATCTCCAGTGTTTAATGTCAAATTTCAAAATTCAAATGACAAATCAAATCCCAATGACTAAAATCCAAAAAAGTTTTAAACATTTGAATTTAGAATTTTGGATTTATTTAGGATTTAGATATTCGGATTTCGGATTTAAACGATAATTTAATATTCGGCACCTTAGTATTGTTTGGGTAGTTATTAAGGTGTACACATTGACAATGGTTTAGTTCTGTGTTATCATACACACCAGTTAGGATAGCAGTTCGTAAATCTCGAAATATCTCGATTGTAGAGGTAGGTTAAGTAGCGAAACGTTCATCCTAATAGCTTATAAGAAAGGGGGTGAACATTCGCACATGACCTACCAAAATAATCAAGGTGGCTTCGGCGGCGCTAGCCGCGGAGGTTTCGGAGGTGGCAACCGTGGCGGCTTCGGCGGCCCGCGCGCTCCTCAACCATTGATCGACGTAACTAATTTAAATATAGTTTGCGCTGATTGTGGTGCACCAGTTACACAGTTACCATTCCAACCAGATCCAGCACGTTTAAACACTATTCGTTGCCGAGACTGTTTGCGCAAGAGCCGTCCAGCTCGTTTCTAATATTAGTTGCTTTAGTGCACCCCTCGACTACACTCGGGGTAAAAGCTAAACAGCTTTAAGAAATTTGGATATAAAAACTCCCCTTAATTTGGGGGAGTTTTTTGATTTTACAAATATTAAATTTTGTACTAAGATAGTAGCGTAAAATAAATATAAAAACCCTCATTAGTGGGGGCAAATTAATAAACAACACACACAAAACAAATAAAAGAAGGGGTAGTTATGAAATATAAACAGTTTTTTAAAATCTTAATTTTATCAATAGTATTACTATTAATTCCATTCTTAGTTCATTCAGCTCGCCCGAATGGTGAAACGCTAGTGGGAACCAAGGCACAATATGGTCGTCCGGCTGCAATTAGCAATGCTGATAGCGCAACAATAATTGCGTGGTCAACGTACGAGAATGATATTTACAAAATTCGGGTGCAAAAACTTTCTTCAGTCGGTACGCCAGAATGGGATAATGGAGGTACAATAATTGCAGCCAACAATCAAGGTTGTCGTTATCCAAGTATAATATTGAACGGATCTGGCGGTGTAATTATTGCTTGGGCAGATCTACGACGTGGTGATGGTTATGCGGATATCTACGCGCAGTCACTTGATTCCAACGGGATTCCGCAATGGGCAGAGAATGGTGTGAGGGTATTCGAAGAGGGTGCTGGTTTTTTATCACCTACTATTGTAAGTGATGGTTTAGGTGGTGCGATTATTGTTTCATTTACAAACAATAATCCAACAGGCGATGATATTTATGCTCAACGGATTGGAAGTGATGGGACAGTTCAATGGAATATTAATGGCGTGCCTATAGTTGACACAATTGGTGGCCAATGGAGGCCAGTAGGAGTGAGTGATGGTGCAGGTGGTGCGATTATTGCGTGGCAAGATGATCGAATGTCATCTTCCAATTATTTGAACGATGTTTATGCCCAGCGGATTAATATTGATGGGACAGTTCAATGGAATATTAATGGAGTGCCAGTATGTAGTCGTATTGAGAATCAGTCAGAGCCACTTATTGTGACAGATGGCGCAGGTGGCGGTATTATCACATGGAATGATACGCGTAGTGATGGCGGCGACGTATACGTGCAACGAATAGATTCAGGTGGCACGTGTATGTGGGCAATTAATGGAATTCGAATTGGAAGTGATCACTATGTTCAAGACAAACCGGTGATTACATCTGATGACTCAGGTGGTGTAATTATTGCATATAGGGAACGTGACAGTGTAAATACAACACTCTCTTATCTACGTGCCCAATATATAAATTCTAATGGTATAAGGCAGTGGTGGCCAGATGGAATGGATGTATATTCGTACCGAATGAGTTATGAGACTGAATTATCAATTGCCAAGTGTAATTCGGGTGTACTAATTGGGTGGATGTACTATGGAGGAGAATATGCTGGCCCACGAATTTATGTTCAGAAAGTTACTATGGACGGGTTTATCGAGTGGTCCTATGACAGTCTCCACGTGTCATCATTTTTGACATTTAAAAAAAACCATCTATTTCCTCAGATTACTAAAGACGGTGTTGTAGTTTGGTATGCTGAAAATGACGGTGGGTCTGGATCTATCTTTGCCCAGAAAATAAGTGAAAATAATGAGTATTTGTTTCCATGGACGCGTAGTGTTCAAGTTAAAGTGTACGAAGGTTGGAATATAATGTCCCTACCATCTAAAATGGAAAATAATTTATCACAAAGATTGTATCCTGATGCTATAGCAGTAGGTGAAAATCTCGCTTGGCCATATTCTTTGACCGGTTATTATTCTATTCCGAATATTGAAAATGGAATGGGTTATTGGATGAAATTTCCCACTGGTGATTCAATTACTTTGATTGGTGGTACTTTAGATTCACTAATTATTCCAGTAACACAAGGTTGGAATTTAATCGGTTCTCTTCGGCAATCAATACAAATCGGCAATATTGTAACTGATCCTCCTGAAATGTTAACATCACAGTTTTATGGCTACAATAATGGGTATTTTATTGCCCCCTTACTTGAGCCGGGGAAAGGATATTGGGTAAAAGTAAATCAAAATGGAATGATAAAATTGGGCATTGATTGGCTACCATTAACACATAGTCGTAAATTTTTAATGGACGAAATTCCTCCATCGCCACCAAACAAAGTGCAAGTTGTGCCAACAGAATTTTCGTTGACACAAAACTACCCTAATCCATTTAATCCGAGCACAACGATTAAATTTTCTTTACCAAGTGATCAATTTGTGACTTTAAATGTGTATAATATGTTGGGTCAGGAAATGATTAATTTAGTACGAGAAATTAAATTGGCAGGTGAATATGAAGTGATATTTAATGCCTTTAAATTACCCAGCGGAATTTATACTTATCGTTTACAAGCTGGGAGTTATGTAGAAACAAAAAAAATGCTTTTGCTTAAATAGCAAAGCATAAAAATCATGTTGTCATAAAGCAGGAAAGTTTAAATTCCTGCTTTATTTTTTTTATTCTAAATTAGTTGAAGTTAAATTAATATTTTTCAGCATCTTCAAAGATTCTTTAGTGGTTGCAGGCCTCGGGGTGCTGAAATTTTCTATAATAATAGGTATAAGCTCAACTTTTGAAACTGAAGTATTGCCCCAATTTTTAACAATCGTTATTTTAGCGGTTAACCCTTCCTTGGTTTCCTTACTCCACTCTTGATCAAAAATAAAATTTCCGAGTGAATAAAAAATATATTTGCTATTGTATTTTTCTATAGGTTGAATCCAGTGCGGGTGTGCGCCAATTACCATATCGGCTCCAGCATCTATGGCAATGCGGGCAAAAGTTTTTTGTAAGTCATTTGGTTTATAAGTATATTCAGCGCCACCATGCATAGAAACAATTATAAAATCAACCTTAGGTTTAAGTTCATCTAAAGTACTTTTTAAGCGCGAAATATCTTGCATGCGAGCAACATTTGGCTTATTGGCTTTAGCATTATCGTTTAAAGCGCTATAAGAAGTGGCAATAAATCCTAATTTAATATCATTGTATTCAAGTATCGCTGGTTGCCAAGCCTCGTCAATATTTTTACCTGTACCTACACTAGCAATACTATTTTGTGATAGATATAATTTTGTATTTAATAATCCCTTAAGGCCTTGATCAAAAGCATGATTATTAGCCAAGCTTAGAATGTTGAAATTATATTCTTTTAAACCCTTCACATTAACCGGTGGCGTATTAAATACTAAAGTCGGTGAACTATTAAATTTAGTACTGCCCGAAAATGGTGATTCTAAATTTCCAAAGTTAAAATCAGTGGATTTTAAAATATCTACCATCTTAGAAAAGGGGAGTAGCGGGTTATTTGATTTTTTTATTTGAGCGGCTACATTGCGCGACAACATAATATCACCCACCGCTAGAAAAGTAACAGTAGGTGTTTTAGTATTGGGTTGCAAAATTTGAACACTTTCATTTTGATTACCGGCATTTGTACTAGTTAAATTTATAACTATAAAAAAGCCAACAATTAATAAAAGTAATATAGCAGTACCAAATTTAATAAATTTTTCCATATTTAAAGTAAAGAGTTTATAAAACTTTTGTGCCCCAAAAGAAAATCTTTGGTTTTCAATGGTTTACCACCTTCAAGTTGTAGTTCATTGATTTCTAATGCACCTGATTTAGTGCCGATTACAAGACTATCTTCAACAAGCGTTACGAGCCCGGGTTTTGTGGTCACGTCGTTATGTGGCGTGGTAGATAAAAGTTTTAAGCGTTTGCCTTGCCATATTGTCCATAGCCCAGGCCAAGGTGTGAAAGCGCGGCGCTGATTATTTAATTCTTCAGCAGTTTTGTTTATAAAATCCGCTTGGCCGTCATCCTTACTTATCATTTTTGTAAAAGTGGCGGTGGAATGATTTTGTGGAATTGGTTTTAATTCACCACTTAAATATTTCGGTAATGTATCAACTAACATTTTTACAGATTGTTCAGCCAACTTGTTTGATAAAGTAATAACGTCGTCGTTGGAACTAATATGATGTTCAGTTTGTGTCAGAATTGGTCCATGGTCAACCTCAGCATCAAGTAAAATTAAACTCACGCCGGTAGTAGTTTGCCCATCTAAAATAGCTGATTGAATTGGTGATGGGCCGCGGTACAGTGGGAGTAAAGATGGGTGTACATTTACTATACCTTGGGGAAATATATCTAACACAGTTTGTGGAATGATTTTACCAAACGAAGCTAGAATGGCAAATGGCAAATGGCAAATTGCAAATTGCTTTATTACATTTTCATCTCTTAAGGTTTTTACTTCAAGTAGTTTGAGTTGGTGTTTAGATGCTACTTCAGCTACTGGTGTAGGAATAATTTGTAATTTTCGACCTTGTGGTTTGCCAATCGTTGTTACCACTAATTCTGGTATTAAACCATTGCTAATCAAGCCGCTTAAAATTGTAGCGGAGAAATCGGAAGTACCGAAGTAGATGAAGTTGGGATTGATTAACATTAATTATAGTTGATAAAGTAATAATATTGTCCTTCTTAATAGTATTTTGAACTGGCAATTTCTAATAACTAATTCCTAATGTCTAAAAATATCTAATGACTAAATTTTAGTGATTGAGATTTGGGATTTTTTAGGAATTACCTGCCTGCGGTAGGCAGGGAAATTAGACATTAGTTATTTTTCCCACCATAACGGGGCAAGCTGGATTCCCGCCTTCCTCCTTCGCCAATGCTACGGCAGGACAAGCCGCGGGAATGACGTTCTTATCTATATTTCTTCAACAACTCCTCTCCCATAATAATCTTCGGCTGGCGTTCTATAAACAAAATTCCATTCAAATGATCCACTTCGTGTTGGTAAATCCGGGCTACCATAGCATCTAACCATTCCTCATGCGGCTTTCCAGCTAAATCAAAATAACGAGCCAAGATCCGCGCGGGACGCTTTACAATACCAAATACACCGGGGAGAGATAAACAACCTTCTTCCATGGCCACTTTTTTCCATGATGATTTTACTATTTCAGGGTTGATATAAGCGGTGGGGTTTTCGGGTGTAGCAATTACAATCAACCGCTCACTTACATTTACTTGCGGCGCAGCGAGGCCAATACCATTATAATGTTTCATGGCCTCAAACATATCCGCACTTAGTTTTTTTATAACCAAATTAGGCGGCAGTTTTATTTCAGCCGCTTTGGTTTTTAGAATGGGTTGGGGGGCAATGATTAGTGGCAACATAAGAATGATTAAAATATTTTAGCTTTAATAATATCTGGTAGTAAATTATTTTTATCTAGTGGAATCATTTTATAAACGTTTTGGTTATAATCTAATTTACTAAGCCAAATTACTTTGGCAATTTCATTGTTTGGTTTTGGATCGCCAGATACAGTACAAATGTAAACTTTGTTAGTTGAAAGTCGGTTGGCTTCGTAAGGCGAGCTTCCTGTGTAATTACCAAAATATTTAGCACCTATTAATGTTACGCCAATTTCTTCTGCCAGTTCTCTTTTTAAGCAATCTTCGTCTGACTCATTTAATTCTGGCTTACCACCGGGTGTCCATAATTCTTCATAACCAGCGCCTTGGACCATTAAGAGTTTTTCGTTTTGTATTATTATAGCGGCTATTCTTAAGTAGTTATCGGACATAAGATATTGATAATTTAGCTTAGTACATAATAGGGGTTGCGGTCAATGATGACCTCAGGTGGTAAATAAGGCCACAACTTTTCAATCGGAGTTTTTTCAGAATAGCGAAGCAATAAATGAAAACGAAAGCGGCCTCGTACTTGTTTAAAATAATCTGGGTAGGGGCCAGTTAAATTAACCTCACGTGGCAAATTAGTTTGTAATATTTTTTTAAGTTCTAAAATTTCTTGGCGGGCGACTATTTCTGATGTATTTTGACAAGTTAAGCGAAGTAATTCTGTGAGGGGTGGGTATTTGAATTTAGTGCGCTCTAGCAATTCTTGATTATAAAATGTGCTCGATTGATTATGATAAATGCTTTGTAAAACATAATGTTCAGGCGAATAAGT
Organism: uncultured Gammaproteobacteria bacterium; assembly: GCA_964348825.1. Taxonomy (GTDB): domain Bacteria; phylum Patescibacteriota; class Patescibacteriia; order Veblenbacterales; family UBA10138; genus JBBTZY01. The sequence continues at coordinate 316,535 of CAYGDX010000001.1, forward strand.
TTGAATGGTAAGTTGCTTGGCGCCCGAGGCTTGGAATCCGCGTAAAGTAGTCCAAGTGATTTCTGTCGCCCTAAATTCCGGCAATTTTAAAGTGATATCAGCTAAAATTACGCCAATTAAATTTACTTGAGAAAAATCTAAATCAGCTGGTGAGGGTTGTGAACTAATAATAATTTTTGCATCAGCAATTTTATCAACAACATTTTCATCATCACTTTGAATTGTTATTAGCTTAACACTAGGCCAAAGTTTTTTTATCTCTTTACTTAAATTACCCAGGCCACCGCTTAAAAATTTTATATTTAAACCACGGCACTTAGGACAAGGTAGGGGAGAATTAGTAGTAGTTTGGCAATGATAACAAATAAGTTTATTACTTTCGGCTTGAAAAACAAGCGCACGGTCGCATTTACTACACCTCGCGGTGTAGCCGCAATCACGGCAAGTAATTGAAGTGGCATCGCCTAATTTATTTAAATATAAAAATATTTGGCCATTATTTTTTAAAGCATCGTTAATTTGTTCAATTAATGTATCGGATAAGGTAAAATTTTTAGCGCGATCGTGACGCAAATCAACCAAGGTAGTGTTTGTTTCGCTACTAGATTTTAAATTTTTTATCGCTCCAACTTGGTTGTGATATTCAAACCAAAGTTCAAGTGGATTATTGGATGATACATAAGCCAGTGGCGCGTGGTGTAGTTCAGCTAGCCATTTAGCTACATCTACTGCAGCATAACGTGGATTTTGGTCATACTGTTTAAAATTAATATCGATTGGGTCACTCACAATTACACCACCTAAATTGGGGAAAGGCAGAAAAAGCGCGCTACGCGTGCCAATTAGTAAACTTGGCTCACCGCTTATAATTTGATTATAAATTTGCCTAATCGCAGAAGTTTTTAAATCAGCTGTAAAAATAATAGGTTTAAATTCAGTTAATTTTTGCGCTAAGTTGTTGGCTTGAGCTTTGGTGGGTACTAGTAAAAGTGCCGATTGTTTTCTGGTAAGCACTTGGTTGATTAATTTTTTAAGCACTTCAAGTTTGCTGGTGGGGTTTGAAAAATTTATTAAAGTAGTATTAGCTTTGTTATATAATTTATTTTTATTAAATAAAGATGTTGCGCTGGTAGATTTTTTTAATGGTTTAATAAAAAACGATAAAAGTAAACTAGAACCCAAAGCCACGCCGTAGTAATCGGCAATTTTTTGATGTAACTTTATTTGTTGAAGTGTGAACCAAGCTGGGGCAACCAATTTATTAATTGGTTTTAAATTCTTAAAGGTTGATTGTTTTTTTAGGTTTATAACTACACCTAAATTTTTAGCATTACGTAGGGGTACTTCAACTAAATCACCTGGTTGTAGTTTTAAGGTATTCTGAAATGTGTAATCAAAAATATGAGCCGTGCGTGGTAGGCGCCGTAAAACCGCAATTTCCGCCACCAATAAATTAGGTGTCATTTTAACTTAAATTAATATCAGTTACTAAAAGCCCAGCGCCAGCTGCATTTTCAAAAGAAATTACTGTGTTTTTGAAATTAACATTTTTTATAATTTGATAAAGTAGTAGCGCAGGTAAAGCTAAAGTATCATGTGATTTATTTTTATTTTGTTGTAAGTGCATTAAACCCGATTCGTCGTTATCGGCTAAAACTTTTTGCCACTGCCGGGCTACTAGTCGGGCGACTGGACTATCTTTGGAAGTTTGAAAAATATTACCCGTAGCCACTAGTAAAATATTTAGTGATTGCGACATTAGCCAATCCTCTAACCAGTTGGCCAATTTTGAAGAGTCGTCAGTATTTAATTTATTATCTAACAACAAACCAACTATTGGCAGTTCAGAGTAAGGTAAGCCCAAACTAATTAAAGGTATGGCCAAATTGTCGGGCGCTTTATTAAGTGTAATTTGCGGTAGTCGCAAGTTAGTTTCACTGCTTTCTTTTAAGCGATGAGTGAGGGCAGTATTGATTTTTAATTCACCGTGAGTTGCCAAATCACCAAATTCAGTAAAACTATAAGGTAGGGTACGCGACTGTAATAAATAACCAAAATTATGATTAATTTTGGTAGGCAAATGATCGCCGACTGTGGCGATAATAAATATTACTTCTGGAATTTTAGTTTTGAGTTCACTTGTTATATGATTCAAGCCGGCCCGTGTTTTGGCGGTCACACGTTTAACCTCGGGTGTAAGCCCAGGCAGTAGTAAGGGATGATTGGGTAGTAGTAAAGCGTGAGTTATGGGCATAATGGTTGTCATTCCTCCGATGACCATCGGAGGAATCTAGAAACAAAAATAACTAATGACTAATATCTAATTTCTAAAAATTTCCAATGACCAATTTCCAATTTTCAATAAATTTACAATAACTCAATGACTCAAACAAATAATTAAAAAATTGATTAATTGATTGTAAATTGATAATTGTAAATTGAAAATTAAATCGGGCTGGCAATCGGCACGCCTAATTCATGAATTAGCACTGCTTCATCGGCTGTTGTAATAATATTTTTTTCCTCATAACCTAAACTTTTAAGCGCAGAGAGTGAAGCGAAAGGTCGGCGTTGTTTATTGGAAATTAGATAAATAGTATTATCGGTTTTAGCACGCACCAGTTCGCCATCGCGGAATATAATTGGCACATCAAGCTCGTAAGTTTTGATTTGTTTACTTGGTACTATCAATGGTTTTCGGCCCGGGAAATTGGCTTGCAAAAGTTCACGCGAGGCAATAGTGTGGCGCATGTTATTTTGTACTAAATAAATTTGTTTAGTAGTTTTGTCTTGCAAAATAGCGCCGAGCGGATAAACACTTTTGGTAGTAATTGGTTCACCTTCGGCATAACCGATTAAATCTTCATCGGTGATTTTTATAATTTCTTCAGGGTTAACGCCAATTTTACGCAAGGCCTGCGGGGTAGTAAATTTTCGCACGGTATCATCCACCACTAAGTACACTGTGCCAGTTGGAGTTTTTAAATAAGAATAATTAGGAAATTTTATTTCGTTACCTAATTGATATTTTAATAATTCTGATTCGGTAACAGTGAGTAGTTTATTAAAATCGGGGTACCGTGATAAGTAAACGCGACGATTAGCAAATTTGCGCCGCACTCCATTTTGAATCAACCACACATACTTATCATTTTCAACATTGAGTAATGAGCCATCAGGATAAATTTGTGAAAAATAACGATTCCAAAGTACCCAAAATAATTTGTTACCCTTAAAATGTGGGGTGTAAGTATAAAGAATGGCGGTGGCGCGATTTTTAGGTGCCAGTGGTACGCCATCAATGTTTTTTGTAATATTCGGGCCAATGCCGGAAATTGTACGGCCGTTGTTTTCTAGCTGTGTTAAATAATCGTTGCGGATTCTTTTGCCCACATTGTAAACTTGATTATAAAAACCTTTAAATTTTTGAATAAAAGGATCGTTGATATCGCAACCATCGCACACGGCATAGCCCGTGGCCCAATCAAAGTTGTAAGTTGAGGCGCGCGGATTTTCTACCAAACTTTGTTCTTTTTGGAGTAAAGTAAGTAAAAATTTAGGGCTAATTAAAAAATCTTGCGCGGTTTTGTAAATAATTTCAGGGGCAGGAAGGCCAGTGATAGGGTCTTTGTAATCAGCCAGTTTGCCGCCTTTGTCTTTAAGAAAAGTTTGAATTTGTTTTAAATCCAAAGCATCGTAATCTAATAAATCATCATCAGTAATAATAAAGCTCGGATCAAATTCAGAAACCACAGCTTGTGCCTGAGCGGAAAATATTGGTATCACAACTTGGCTTACAATAATAAGCGCAGTTAACACAAAAAATAAGCATTTTTTTTGCTTAAACATATAATTATTATAACATATTTTTGATTTGTCACCAAGCACAATAAACGTTATAATTTAGTTATGGATTATACTCGTAAAGATTTATCAACCTCTATTACAGCTTCGGCGAAGCGGAAGTTTCGTCCCAATGTGGTGGTGTGTTTGATTAACCAAAAAAATGAAGTTTTACTTGTGCATGGTATTGATAAGCCAAATATTTGGCATTTACCGCAAGGTGGTATAGAAACTGGCGAATCAGTGATTGAAGCGGCCGGGCGCGAATTAAAAGAAGAGTTGGGGGTGCATGGTTTCGAAATTGTAAAATTGGTGCCGGAATTTTTTGTGTATAGTTGGCCAGAGCATGTGATAGAAAAAGGACGCGCTGAAGGTAGAAAGCCGTTTATTGGTCAGAAGCAAGATTTAGTAATCGCGCGACTCATTAGTGAACAAATAATTTTCAAAACCGATAATCGTGAAGTGTTTAAATTTAAATGGGTATCGATTGATACTTTGCCAGTGGAAATGCATAGCTCAAGGCAAGATTTAGCGCTGAAGTTGAAAGAGATTTTGGATGGTTTGTTTTAGTAAGAGTTAATTATTAATAATTTTAAATTTACAATTTTAAATCAATTTTTAATGAATTAATTTTAAAATATTTAAACATTTATTAATTTAATCATTGAATAAAAATTTAAAATTGAAAATTTGATTTTTAATTGCAAATAAGATAAAATTCATTTATGATTCGACTTCGTTTTGCACCTTCACCAACCGGTGAACTTCATATTGGCGGCGCTCGCACGGCGCTTTATAATTTTTTATTGGCGCAAAAATTAGGCGGTGAATTCATACTTCGCATTGAAGATACTGACCAAGAAAGATACGTTTCCGGTAGTCAAGATAGAATTTTAGCTGGACTTAAGTGGCTTGGGCTTAAATGGCAAGAAGGTCCTGATGTGGGAGGTGAATATGGGCCTTATGTGCAATCAGAGCGATTAACTCTATATAAAAAATACGCGGATGATTTAATACAACCCGGCTCAGCGTATTATTGTTTTTGTTCTGAAAAAAGATTAAGTGAATTGCGAGCTGAACAAGAAGCCAAAAAATTAGCTCCGCGTTATGATCGCACTTGTTTAAAATTATCAGCCGAAGAAGTAAATTTGCGTTTAAAAAAAAGCGAACCGTTTGTTATTCGTTTGAAAATTCCTGAGGGTACAACTACTTTTAATGACATTATTCGCGGATCAATGTCAATTGACAATAATACGATTGATGATCAAGTGCTACTCAAATCCGATGGCTACCCGACTTATCATTTAGCTTGTATTGTAGATGATCATTTAATGGAAATTACGCACGTGGTGCGCGGTGAGGAGTGGCTACCTTCAACTGTTAAACATATAATTTTATATCAGGCCTTGGGTTTAGAGCCACCGCAGTTTGCTCATTTGCCCAATATTTTAAACAAAAGTAAAGCCAAACTTTCAAAGCGCAAAGATGGCGAAGCAGTGTGGCTTGCGACCTATCAAAAACAAGGTTATTTACCAGAAGCAATGGTGAATTTTTTGGCTTTTATGGGTTGGCATCCTTCGGATGAGCAAGAATTTTTTAGTATTTCCGAACTTGTAGAATCGTTTACTTTAGAGCGGGTACAAAAAGCCGGCGCAATTTTTGATACGGAAAAATTAAAATGGTTTAATGCTCAATATATTAAAAAATTATCGGTTGAAGATTTAGATGCTCGTCTCCAACTCTGGTATGCACCACTTATGGCTACGGGGCGACCAGTTGCCAATACTTTAAGTTTAACGAAAGTTTTGCAATCACGTTTGGAAATTTTAAGTGAAGTCACAACTCAATCCGTTTGGTTTTTTTCTTCAGAGTTAAGTTTAGATAAAAATTTATTAGTATCGGCTAATGTTGATTCTTTGGAAACAATCAAAGCTTTGGAATGGTTTAAGCAAAAAATAATGGAAATGGGGGAGTGGGAGGTAGTTAAAATTAAAACAACTATTTTAGCGTTGGCAGAAATTGACAGTTGGCCAAGAAAGAATTTGTTGTGGCCCGTGCGGGTAGCGTTAACTGGTGAGAAGTTTTCACCTGATGTGTTTGAAGTGGCGTGGGGGCTTGGTAAAGAAGTTACAATTGAAAGATTGTGCCAAGCAATAAAAGTTTTACAACAATAAAAAATTTTGATACATAAAAATCCTAAATCCTAATATCTAAACTCTAAATAAATCCCAATACTCAAAATCCAAAAAAGTTTAAAACATTTGAATTTAGGGCTTTGGATTTATTTAGGATTTCGGATTTCGTGCTTAGGATTTTAAACAATTAGTTTATGAAAAAAATAATTTATCTATTTATTATCATTGCCATCTTCGCGTCCTTATCTAATTCAACTTGGGCGCAAAGTTCTGATATCAACGCACAAATTTTAGCTAAGCAAAAACAATTAGAAGAGTACAATAAGAAAATTGAGGCATATCAAAAAGAAATAGCGGAAAAGCAGGTGCAGGCCTCGTCGCTTAAAAAACAATTAAATTTGTTAGATAATAAAATTTCCAAAGCGAAGCTTGATTTACAGGCCAATGAATTAAATTTGAATACGGTAGGACTGCAAATTGAAGCGCTAACTTTCGAAATCAATCATAAAAATACTGATATTGCTCAAAAAAGAATTAGAATTGCGGAACTACTGCGCCAGCTTCAGCAATCTGATAGCAAGGGTCTATTGGAAGTAATAGTTTTAAATAATTCGTTAAGTGAATTTTTTGAACAATTAAATTATTTAGAAACAGTGCAGGGTGAATTACAATCAAAAGTTGATGATGTAGAAACAGTAAAAGCTGAGTTGGAGCGGCAAGAATCGGAATTGGCGCGTTATCGTTCTAAATTATCGCGCGTGCGTGACCAATTGGCGCAGTCCAAAGAAAAATTAGCTGATGAGCAAGATTCTAAAGAGGTTTTACTCAAGCAAACTAAATCATCAGAAAGTCAGTATCAACAACTACTCGCCCAAGTGGTTCAAGAACAACAAAAAGCGAGCGCAGATATTAAAAATTTAGAAGCCGCGGCTCGAAAAAAATTAAAAACATCCAGTGGTTTGGAAAAATTGGGCGATGCTGTATTTATTTGGCCGGTGAATCCGTATAAGGGGCTTTCTACAAAATTTTACGATCCGGAATATATTTTTAGAAAATATTTTGAACATCCAGGGATAGATATTCCGAATTCCCAAGGTAATGCTATAAAGGCGGCGGCTGATGGTTATGTGGCGCGCGCGAAAGATGCAGGTTTAGGTTATAGTTATATAATGCTTGTTCATAAAAATGGCTTCTCCACCGTGTATGGTCACGTGAGTAGGATTGATGTTCAAGAAGATACTTATGTAACCAAAGGGCAAATTATCGGCGCGGTGGGAGGCCTACCAGGCACTAGGGGGGCCGGGAAATTGACCACTGGTCCGCATTTGCATTTTGAACTGCGTTCCAACGGCCTACCTGTAAACCCTATGGAATATTTACCTTGACAAGTATTAGATTTTGTTGTAAGGTTTAGAAAACTAAAAAATAAATTACTTAACAAAAAGCCAAAGGAATCAAAATGAAAAAATTAACAAATATATTATTAATCTCTAGAGAAGATCTTAGTATTGACGCAGTTCATTCCAAAGTACTGACCCTAGTAATTAAATATAAGGTGGCAGGATTTTTAAGATTAAAGCAATTTTCTACACCAATAGAAACATTGGTCGGTGCTTACAGCGATATTAAAAAAATACTATCTGAAGATGAGGATCTTTCCGCGGTGATTATTCACAATTTCGACAATTCGCTAAATAAATCAATTATTGCTTTTTTCAAAAAAGATTTTGGTGTGAAGGAAGGTAATATTTGTATTTTACCGGAATTGAACGCAGGCGGTTGTAAAATTTTAGAAGAGTTTATTGCAAAATGGCAACAAAAATTGCCGGAAACAGATTCAGGTTTTTTAACAAAAAAAGCCGCCGCAAAAGAGTTGTTTCAATTTAATTAAAAAGGGGATTCATAAAATATTTTGCCAAATCCTGTTGTGTATTCACGACGGGATTTTTATTATTCAAAATTCTAAATAAATATAAAATAAAAAACGCACGTGATTAATATTCACACGTGCGTATTTGGCTTGTATGTATTTAGTATTTTTTTAATCCTCTGAGATATCTCAAGGCATCAATGATTGAATATGAGTCATCAGGGTTTGACATTAATTCACGTAAAAAACCAAGCTCCGGACTCAAAGTTACAATTGCTTTTCGATTTTGCAATAGATCAGAAGTGTTGCATAATCCACTACACAAACATTTCTTATCGATTGTCATTTCACGATTTCCACCTTTGTGCTCAAAAATATCCAAGTTATCAGCCGAGCAATTGAATATAATTTTACCATCAGGTCTTATATATGGGACGCGTAATTGGCCAATATCACATATTCTTTCATCTTCGATAAGGTTCTGTTTATCAGATAAAGTGTCAGGAATTTGAGCAACCATAAAACCATATCCAGTTGGGGAGGCTTTTCGATCTCTTATTACTATTAGTTTACCTAAATATCCCATATGTCTTGCATATTTTTTCAGATCATCACGTAAATTAGATTCATTGGCCAATGCTCCAATAGTTCCAACTTGAACACCAATAGCGCCCACTTCAGCTGCTTCAGCCATTTTTTTAGGTGATGCAAATCCACCAGCTAGATAAAATGGTACACCAAGTTTTCTCATTTCATTATAATCCGTTTCATCCTTTGGGCCGTACATTGTTTCACCATTTTCGTCCAGTAATTTTTTGTCAAATGGATTTGAATTGTGGCCACCAGCCAGGTTATTTTCTGCAACGAAAGCATATATTTCCCCAGTGGTTTTTTGTAGAAAAATATTCGCGACCCTATGGTTTGAAACTATTGGTAAAAAATTTGGTCTTTTGAGATCTGGCATTAATCCAAAGTGTTTTCGTGGATCAAATGTAATAGGAATGCTTTTAGTTTTTGCACCATAAATTCCTTCAACCAGGCAGTGGTATACAACTGCTTCGCCTCTTGCATAAGAATTGAGAATCCCAGGAACTTGAGTAGCAAGACCTGCTCCAATTGAAACCTCGTCAATTTCGGCTAGCATTATTCCAAATAAAGCATATGGAAAATGCAAATCAATTTTTTTCAAATAGTTAATACTAACTGGATTTTTGTGCTCCTCTTTACCCAATACTCCTAGGCAAAAATTTCCACAGACAATCAAATTAATTAATTCTATAGATGGGTTGAAATCCATCATTGGAATTGGCTTATGTGGAGCTCCTCGACCAATCCCATTTTTTACAAAGTAGGTTTTGATAATTTTTTCGCCAACTCGTCTAAAAGCTTTTGGCAGGTTAGTTAATGCTCGACGAAAATGTTCGCCCGGATCACCATTTTCTAATGTATAGGCTAAAACAAGTTCAGCGCCCGTGCCAGTTAAAGTGGGGATTGTATTATATTTTTTTCCATTTCTACCAATTTCGTTAACAAAACCGCGATTAGAAACGTCAAGTCCCATGCCACCAATTCGTATTATCATTTCTTTTTTCACGATTAGTTTCCTTTTTATGTTAATGAACAATTATTGATATTATTTTAATTTAATTTTAGCATAAATTAGTGAAAAATAAAACATTGACAGAATTAGAGTTTAGGATTAAGGTAGTAGCATAAAATTGTATTAAAAAACATAATTTTTTAAATAATAAAGTACATTTCCAATTAAATATTAGAAAGAGTTAAACTATGAAAAAGCGTGTCAATAAAAAATGTAGAAGAGGGGAAGTAGTTGGTCCAGAAACTGATTTATTACATCGTGATTTTGATTCGAGGAGAAGTGAAGGATCATTTTCTGTTCCATTATTTACCACATCAACTTTTGTTTTTCCAAGTGCGGAATATGGGAAAATGGCGTTTAAGGCTGTACTTAATGGTGATCACAATCATTTCTTGATTTATCGGAGATTAGAGCATCCGAATTCTCAAATTCTTCAGAATCGAATATCAAAATATGAGCCGGGCGGTGGTTCGGCTGCAGCATTTACAACTGGCATGGCTGCTATACACACAACAATTTCGGCACTACTTAAGTTGGGGCAAGAAATAATTGTCTCCCATACTGTATATGGTGGTACGTACTGTCTTTTAAAAGAGTATTTTATCAAACACGGTGTAGCTGTTAAATTTGTGGATACCACAGATTTAACTGCTACTGCTAAAGTTATAAAAAAGTCTGGAAAAAATTTGGGCATAGTTTTTATGGAAAGTCCGGCTAATCCTAGTATGCGATTTACTGATATTGCAACTGTAGCGAAGTTGGCCAAGCATGCTAATCCAAATTGTGTGGTGGTGGTTGATAATACTTTTATGGGTATCTTCCAACATCCATTTAAAGTTAGCCAAGATATTGATCTTGTGGTATATTCTGCCACAAAATTCTTAGGAGGTCACTCAAATTTGACTGGCGGAATTGTAATTGCCCGTCAAGGCCGGAGTAACTTAATGAAAGCAATTAAAGGTTTGCGGATTGTATTTGGTAATATAATTGATCCATTTTCAGCCCATCAGTTGCTTACACAGATTGATACATATGATTTACGTATGCAAGATTTGGCAAGGCGGGCAACAAAAATTGCTAACTATCTTTCAAAGCATCCAAAGGTGATTGAGGTTAGACATCCTTCTCTGTTAAAACCTTCAGAACTTGATTATCCTATTTTTCAAAGTCAATGCAGTGGCCCAGGATCAGTTATTTCATTTTGGTTGCGTAAGGTTAATACAAAAACTGCTTTTCAGTTTGAAAATGCCGCCACAAAAAGTGGGGTGATTTCTTTGGCAGTATCCTTAGGATGTGTGGAAACACTAATGACACATCCAAGCACTACAACTCATTCAGAAATGTCTCACAAAGACCAAGTGTTATCTGATATAACTCCAAACTTAATTAGGATTTCAGTTGGTCGAGAAAATCCCGAGGATATAATAAACGCACTTGAACAAGGGTTTCAGGCTATATAACTTGAGTACGTATTAATACGTATTTGACCAGAGGTTGATTTTTATTTAGTCAACCTCTTTTTATTTTGAGGTGGGGATGGTCATCTTTGTAAATAAATTATAAAATAAAAAACGCTCTGATTAATGTACAGAGCGTTGCGTGTTATTGTTATTTTTGTATTTTTTCTACACAGCGTATATTTCTTCTTTCAGCATCCATTTTATAAAAGTACATTGGAAAGTATAGCCGCCACCGAAATGAAGTAAAATAATATTCATCCCAGTTTGTAAGATACCGCGTTCATAAGCTAAACATGCGCCTAATGGTACCGCAGCTGAAGTAGTATTACCAACTTCAGTAATAGTATTATAGACTAAACCTTTAAAGCCGTGTGGTTTTAAATTATCTTGCATTGGGGAATTGATTCGAAGGTTTGCTTGATGTGGAATAATAAGATCAATACTGGCTAATTTGACATCAGCCCTTATGGTAGCGGAGCCAATAACAGTATCATTAAAATTTTGAGTTCCATCACCAAAAATTAATCTAATTATATCTTTTAATACCACTCCTCCATTTTGGGTGAGTTTGTCTGGCCTTGAGAGGTTAAGATGTTCTTCAACCAAACTTAGATCATTAGCTTGTAAGACTTGTTTTGAGCCACCAACCGGTGTCATTATATTAGAAGCGCCAGACGGCACTGTTCCTGCAAAAAATGATAATATACCATGAGGAAAACAATCTAATTGTTCAGGGACTGGCTGAAGAACAAAAGCCGCCGCGGCATCACCAAAAATTGGAAAAGTAGAGCGATTAGAAATATCAGCTGCGGAGGTCATTTTATCTGCTCCGACTACAACTACACATTTACAAATACCTGACTGAATTAAACTGTATCCCACAGTTAAAGCTGAACCAAAACTAGTACAAGCATTTGAAACGTCGCAAGTGAAACAATTATTAAGACCTAAATTATTTCTAACTTCGAGGCCAACTTTTCCGTGAACTAATGATGCGTTGGGAGGGGAATAAATATGATCAGGTGTAACCGAAGCTATAATTAATCCATCAACTAAACTTGCCGGTATTAGAGCGTTTTCTAAAGCCTTTTTTACCGCCTTAGAGGCCAGTTCTGATGTACTACCTTGTGTAATGTAACGTGTTTTAACTCCGACACGTTGTCCAATCCATTCATCGTTAGTGCAGTATAATTTTATTTCACTTTCAGTAAGGGCAGAGCCTTTTTTATCAGTTAAGGCATTTTTAATCATGGCACTTACTTCATCGTTATCAACTTTTGTTTCACCTAATTGATAACCAACGCCGGTGATACCTATTGGTAATATATTTTTCACTTTTTTCTCCTTTAGAATGTTGAAGTTATTTTAAATTGTTATAGAACTATTTAATGTAAAAATTTTAATAGAGAAGGGGAGTAATGTCAAGCATATTAATTTTTTAGAGGATGAAATTGTTGATGGCTAGATTCGGCATAGCGATCGGAGGCGTGTACATAGCGGGTGGTGGTATCAAGCGATTCGTGACCTAAAAGCACTTGTATAGCGGCTGGATTAGCCCCAGCTTCAGCTAAATAAGTGGCAAAGCCGTGCCTGAGTGAGTGAGCGGAAGTTGGTACATTGATACGTAAAGTTTCGCGGTACTGTTTTATTTTCATTTGTAAATAATTAGTGGAAATTCTTTTTTGATTTTTTCCGGCATTTTCTCCGCGGTAGGGAACAAACAGGGCCGAGGAGCCGTCAGTTCTAACTTTTAAATAATTTTCTATCTGTTTTTGGGCGCGCGGTGTGAGATATACAAACCTCTGTTTTTTTCCTTTACCCATCACAAATATCCGGCCACTGCCATCAATTTGATTTTTATTTAAACTAATTAACTCCGAGATACGTAAGCCAGTAGCAAATAAAACTTCAAGCATGGCTCGATTGCGAAGTGCAATATTTTTTTCTTTTTCTAAAGTGGAAGGGGATTCAATTAATTTTACTAATTCAAATAGTTCAGCCACTTGTGGATGCCGACGCTCGGTTTTAGTTAGTTTAACTGCCTCAGGTGGTAGTGGGGCAGGTAGATCCATTTCAATTAAATAACGCAAATAAGCGCGTAAGCTTGAAAGCATACGATTAACTGAATAACTACGCAAGCGCTCGCCAGTATTTTGATTGTTAGCGGTGCGGCGATCAATTGAGGTTAAGTAGGCCTTGAATCTATCAATCACCTTTTTATCAACTTTAGAGAAGGGGAGGTTCATCTCGGTTAAGAAGTCATTGAACACTTTTAAGTCGCGCTCATAATTGTAAACTGTTTCGGGTGAGTAGTTATTAGTTTGGAGTGATAATAAAAAGTCTTCCAACTCATTTAAATTGTTTTTTTGCACTTGTTGGGTAGGAGATGACCCACTGGATACGTTTTTTTTGAATTGTCGCATAGGTTAAACAATTAATGATATTTAACTGAGTGTAAGGGATATTATACTCAGTTTAACATATACATAAAAACAAGGCAAATGGTGCCTTGTGGATAAATCCCCTTGTTAAAAATCCTAAGATCTAAACTCTAAATCCTAAATAAATCCTAATGACTAAAATTTAAAAAAATTTTAATATTTTAGATTTATAATTTTAATATTTTTTTAGGAATTAGAAATTTGGATTTAGGATTTAGATTAAAGCCACCCTCCTGAATCCACTTCCTCATTATCTCTACTATCCAGTAGTTTAATCGCCTCTCGTTGCTTTTTAGATAGCTTGTGAGGTGTTTTAACTTGAATGGTGGCTAGTAAGTCACCTCGGTCGCCACCTCGTAAATAAGGCACGCCCTTGGCGCTTAGTTTAAAGGTTTGACCACTTTCAGTACCGGCTGGTATTTTAAGTAGCACGTCGCCATCTAAAGTATGTATTTTTACACTACCACCCAAAGTAGCAAGCGGTAAACTAATTTCTTGATCCATTAATAAATTAAAGCCACGACGTTTAAATTTTTTATCAGGTCGTACTTCAATATTAAGTAATAAATCGCCAGCTACGCCACCGCGCGCGCCCGGCTCGCCTTCGCCATTTAATTTAATAGCTTGACCATCATCTATGCCTGCGGGAATTTTAACATTAAGCTCTTTAATGCCGTGTTCACTGCCATGGCCCTTACATTTAGTGCAAAGTTTATCTATGCGTTTACCTTCACCACCACAATCGTGACAAACGCGTATAGAACGCATATTACCCATAATTGTTCTTTGAATTTGTTCCACTTCCCCACGGCCATTACAGGTTTTACAAGTTTCTATTTTTGAGCCGGGTTCTGAACCCGCGCCCGCACAATGAGAACATTTTATTAATTTTTCAAAACGTAAATTTTTTTCTACACCAAAAACACTTTCTTTAAAATCAATCGCGGTAGTAAATTCCAAATCACTCCCCCGCTTTGGGCCAGTTTTGCGGCGCCCGTGACTGCTTCCACCCATACCAAATAAATCACCAAAAATATCACCCAAATCATTCATATCAACATTAAATCCGCCACTGCTAAAACCACCGGCGTTTTGCCAATTAAAACCACCGCCCCCACCACCCATATTTTGGTAATCAGAGCCAAATTGATCGTACTGCTTTCGTTTGTCAGTATCAGATAATGTTTGGTAGGCCTCGTTTATTTCTTTAAATTTTGCTTCGTTGCCACCTTTTTTATCAGGATGGTGTTGGTGCGCGAGTTTACGAAAAGCCTTCTTAATTTCATCGGGCGAGGCGGATTTTGAAACGCCGAGTAGAGAATAATAATCTTTGGGCATAAGTTTAGGGTGTAGTGAGTAGGGTGTAGGGTATAAAATTTATTTATTTATTTTGCTCATCATGCTATTTAACATACGCAAAACTTCTTCTAGTATTTGTTCTGCGATTTTGGTATTTACTTGAGAATATTGTCGTGATGTAATTATTAATTGTGTTTCTAATTCCGACGCGGAACCAAAAGATATGGCTAAAAATTGTCTATATTCAGCCGTATGATTACGACGATAACCCTCGGCAATATTTGATGGAATTGATATAGCGGCGCGTCTCATTTGTGAGACCAAACCAAACATTTCTTCTTTAGGAAGTTCGCGGGTTAATTTGTAAATTTCGTCAACTAAAATAATACTTTTTTGCCAAACATTTAATTCTTTATAAGATAATAGCGTCATAAAATAATTGTACTACCCGCTACCCCCTACTGCCTATACCCTTACTAAGTTGTTTTAAAACCAATCTCCGGAGTGTTACTTGTCCCTTCATCAATTTTACCAAATTGCTCTTCGTATTTTTTAACATTTTCAGCTAGGGCGGCAGACAAACGTTTGGTATGGGCTGGGTTTAAAAATACTCGCGCCGTTACAATGCCTTGTGGCGGCATCATATTTAAAAAATCAATCACAAATTCTTCTTTAGTATGCGCAATTTGCGCCATATTGGAGTAAACTCCTTTTAGCACGTCATCTGTAACTTTAACTTGGATTTGTTGTGGTTGGTTGGACATAAGATTGACAAAATATAAATTACTGTTAAAATGTATTCAAATAAATAATTAACTAACATATTATACAACAAATTGGAGTTTAACAATGAAATTCTATCAAACAAACACTTTTGCTTTTATTGTCACAACGATCTTACTTGGGATATTTATTACAATTTTTGTTATTGATTGGCAGATAAACGCAGAGGAAATAGGATCAACGCCTTATGTTGGCGTGGGTGTAACCGAGGTGTTGCCTGGTATCAGAGTGATAAATGATCGCCCACCTCCGCCGTTTAATCCATTAATAGCACTAATTATGATGATTATATTTGTTATATGGTGCGACTATTTGGGTGATATAATAAAGATCCTCCGCCGTAATCGTAAAGCAATTACTTAATCAACAAAAAATTAACAGTAAGTTGTATGAGTTCTCTATATTTATGAGGACTCTTTTTATTACAAATATTTTATTCTTTCTTAACCTCTTCAAAATCTCCCTTAATTGGTTCATCTTTTTTATCAGCTGAAGCGGCGTCGGTATTCTGACTCTCTGACTTTTGACTTTCGGCCTGCGCCTTGTACATCGCCTCCCCTATTTTGATAGCTGATTGTTGTAAAGCATCCATCGCCGATTTTATAGCTGACATATCTTCACCATCTTTAACTTTTTTTACTTCTTCTAATTTCGCTTCCACTTCGGTTTTAATTTCGGCTGGTACTTTATCGCCTTGATCCTTCAACATTTTTTCAGTTTGATACACTGTGGAATCAGCCACATTTTTCAAATCAATTAATTCACGTTTGGTTTTATCTTCCGTGGCGTGCAGTTCGGCTTCTTTTTTCATTTTTTCTACTTCGTCTTTTGATAAGCCAGATGATGCGGTAATGGTAATATGTTGCTCTTTATTAGTAGCTTTGTCTTTAGCCTTCACATTTAAAATACCATTGGCATCAATATCAAAAGTTACCTCCACTTGAGGCATACCGCGTGGTGCTGGTGGAATGCCATCTAAAATAAATTGGCCCAAAGTTTTATTATCTTTGGCAAATTCACGCTCACCTTGGAGCACATGAATTTCCACGGAAGTTTGACCATCAGCGGCAGTTGAGAAGATTTGTGATTTAGAAGTTGGTACAGTAGTATTGCGGTCGATTAACTTAGTTGATACACCGCCTAGAGTTTCAATGCCGAGAGATAATGGCGTAACGTCAAGTAGTAATACATCTTTTACTTCGCCTTGGAGTACACCAGCTTGAACAGCCGCGCCTAAAGCCACCACTTCATCGGGATTCACGGTAATATTAGGTTTTTTGCCAAAGAATTTTTCTACCGTGGCAAGTACGAGTGGCATACGAGTCATACCACCCACTAACACCACTTCATTGATATCAGAAGTTTTAAGACCAGCATCGCTCAAAGCTTTTTTGGTTGGCTCTAAAGTTTTTTCCACTAAATCATTTACAATTTCTTCGAGCTTCGCCCGAGTTAATTTCATTACTAAATGTTTTGGGCCTTCGGCGCCGGAAGTAATAAATGGTTGATTGATTTCAGTTTCGCCAGCGGTGGATAATTCAATTTTGGCTTTTTCAGCCGCTTCTTTTACGCGTTGGAGGGCTAAATTATCTTTACCTAAATCAATCCCATTTTGTTTTTTAAATTCATCAATAATGAAGCCGATAATTCTTTGGTCAAAATCATCGCCACCCAAATGCGTATCGCCATTAGTAGCTTTCACTTCCACAGTGTCGGCTGAGACCTCTAAAATAGAAATATCAAAAGTACCGCCACCTAAATCGTACACGGCGATTTTCTCATCTTTTTTCTTATCAAAACCATAAGCGAGCGCCGCGGCCGTTGGCTCGTTAATAATACGCATAACCTTGAGGCCAGCAATTTCACCGGCGTCTTTAGTGGCTTGGCGCTGAGCATCATCAAAATAAGCTGGCACAGTAATTACGGCCTCAGTAATTTTTTCACCCAACTTTTCTTCGGCGTCAGCTTTAATTTTTTGTAAAATCATAGCCGAAATTTCTTGGGGAGAATATTCTTTACCTTGCAAAACTACTTTTACGCCATCGCCAGCTTTAACTAGTTTGAATGGTAAAACTTTAAGATCACGTTGCACTTCGGCATCGTCCCAGCGACGGCCGATAAGGCGTTTAATAGAGTAAAGTGTATTTTCTGGGTTGGTAACAGATTGGCGTTTAGCTAGTAAGCCAACCAAACGTTCGCCAGTTTTTGACATTGCGACTACCGAAGGTGTAGTACGCGCACCTTCTTTGTTTTCAAGTACCTTGGGCTCCCCGCCTTCAATAATAGCTACGCAGGAGTTGGTTGTACCAAGGTCGATTCCTAAAATTTTAGCCATAATTATATAAAGTAAAAGATTAAATTAAGATTTATTCGCCCTGCCCGCCGTAGCTAGCAAGCGAAGGTGGGTACCAAGGTCGATTCCGAGAATTTTAGACATAGATTTTTAGGTTAATAATTTGACAATTTAAGTATAAAATATTAAAATTGATGTAAATTACGTTTAAATTAAATAAAAATATTTCAATATTCAATAACAGTTCTTTAAATACAGGAGCCACATATGTTTAAATTCCATCAAATCTTATTACCAAGGGCCCAATTTGCATTACTCTGTAAAACAGTAGTGCCAGTTTTACTACTCGGAATGTTAATAATAGTTTCTGCAGGAATACACCCCCCGTTACTTAGCGTCTTTGTGTGCATCATGGCGTTAGTTTCTATGGTTTTTTTCTGCAGATACCTACTTCTTAATTTATCCGTTCTTGATCCCAGTTTTAAATAGATAAAATCATTTCATTTTATTCTGGAATTTATTAAACTGATAAATCAGTTACCTGCTAAAGCGTCCGTGTATAAAATACGGGCGCATTTTTTATTATTTAATTTGCACTTTCACTGTCTTCGGTTTAGCCCGTTCTTCTTTTGGAATTATAACTTTCAATATCCCCTTTTCATAAGTGGCTTGAGCTTTGTCGCCGTTAACAGCGGTTGGTAAGGCGGCTGAGCGATGGAAAGAGCCAGCCCGAATTTCTTTGCGGTAATAATTTTTTTCATCTACTTCGGTTTTTTGTTCCGAGCGTCCCTCAATCGTTAATACATCATTCTCAATTGAAATATTTACTTTATTAGGATCAATACCGGGTAGTGGTGTTTCTACGATTACTTCATCATTGGTTTGATAAATATCAAGCGCGGGTACAAAGTTTGATAAATTAAAAGAGTTTGCACCTGATTCGTCAAACCAGTTATCTAAATTTTGTAAGGATGGCCACATTGGGCTCCAGCGGATTAATGACATAAATTTATTGGTTAATAATTAGAATAGGATTATCTCCGAGCCAGACGTACCTCTAAAATGAGATACGTCCGGGCTCGAGTGAGGAATAATTATTATTCCTCAGTTTCTTCCTCGTCGGTATTTTTTCCCGGTTCCTCGCCCACTTCATCAATGGGGATAAGTGGTACGTCACATGACGGACAGCGACCGCGCGCTTCATCAGTGTAACCACATTCCGGACAGATGTAGTCCATAGTGTTTGGTTAATGATTAATTTTTAATCCGTAAATGTTTCGTGGAGAAGACCACGTTTCTTTTTACGAGATTGCCCCGTGACTGGCACGGAATGATTACATTATAATTGTTTATTATTATTTAGCAACTTTTACGCGCGCGGCCTGCAGTACTTTATCGTGGAGTAAAAAGCCGGTGCGAATTTCTTCTATAATTATATCGCTATTTTGTCCGCTATTTTCTACTTGACCAACTGCTTCGTGGAGTTCAGGATTAAATTTTTCTCCGACCACTTCCATTTCTTTTATGCCATGATAAGCCAGTATTTGCTCAAGTTTTGATTGAATATGACGAACACCTTCTACCCAAGCCAAACCCTTTTGTTCTTGCGGTACGGCACGTAGCGCTTGTTTAAAATAATCTACTAATGGTAATAATTCTTGTAAAAGTTCTACGTTGGCATATTTAATTAATTCTAAATGCTTTAAATCAGTTTCTTTTTTTAAATTAGCGTAATCTGAACGCGCCCTTTGCCAGCCAGCCAAGTATTCGTTGGCTTTAATCTCCCAATCGCTCGCCTCTTTATTAATAGCGGTTTCATTGGGTGTAGCTTCGGTAACTTCAGTTGCTTTGTTATTTGGTATATTGTTATTTAAATCATCAGGCATATTAATTTTTGTGAAAAATAGAATTTATAAATTCAAGTCGGCCTAAATTTGTTTCGTAGTCAAGTCGAGTGGGCCCGAGCAATCCTAATAAATTTTTATTATTTTGAGTTGTGGGAAGCCAAGTGAAAATTACCGCGCAATCTTCGCCAAATGGATTATTTGACCCTAGTTTTATTTGCACTAATTCTTTGTTTATTCCGTCGCGCCATAATTTTTCCATTGCCTCTTCCAAATGATCAATAATAGAGCTAAATTCGCGCACCATTTTTATATGAGCAAATTCTGGTTGGGCAAATAAATTGGCGAGGCCAGTGTAATAAACATCGTTTGGTGCGAAGCCGACCATAGCCGCTACTCCAGAAATTTCTGCTAGTTCGCGCGCTATATTTTTTAAAATTAAATCTGATTCTGAAGTTGTACTAATAATCTCTTGCCAAAAATTTTGTTCGGAATTTTTTAATGACTGGGCACTCGCGAGTTTACTAACAAAATATTCATAACCAAGAGTGGTTGGAATACGGCCGGCTGAGGTGTGTGGTTGAGTTAAAAATCCCTCGTTTTCAAGCTCGGCCATATCATTTCTAATCGTAGCTGAACTAACACCAAGTTCGCCTTCTAAAGTGTGTGAGCCAACTGGTTCAGCTTTTTTAGTATAACTTTCTATAACAGCTCGCAGTAACTGGTCTTTGCGTGATAACATAGTTTTATGATTAGCACTCGCAACGTTAGAGTGCTAATGACAGTGTAGTAAGATTAAAAAAACTTGTCAAGAGAAGTTGTGGATAAGTTAATAATTTGGCTAATATTAGGTAATTTTATGTAATAAAAACCGTCTCGTTTATACAAGACGGTTGGAGAAATATCATTTATTTTTTTATTAACGCCATTTGTTACTGAGCCAACTTTTCTTTATGTTTGTTACCATAAAACTTAGAAGAGTTGTAACACTCGGGTCAGCAAGATTAGCATTATTTATAACTTCATCTTCAATAAATTTATTGAGATTTTGGGAATTAAATGTGTCGGTCACAACTCCGACGCCCAATACTTGCATTCCTAAATAATGAGCAACTGTGGCTTCGGGAATCATAGATAAAGTACAGATTATGCATCTATTTTTTTCAGCTAATTGATATTCACCAGCGGTTTCGATAGATGGTCCTTTAAATGCCATAGCGCGACCAGTTCTTAAATTTGGTAAACCATTAGTACGTAAGGTGAGCGCCAGACTTATTAATTTTTTACTATACACTTCTGACATATCTGGAAATCTTGGCCCTAGGTTTAAATCTGTACCAGCTAAAGGATTGTCCCCCATAAGATTAGTGTGGTCATTAACTAATACTAAATCTCTGGGTTTTAAACCGCGAATACTACTACCACCGACAGCGCTAGTTATAAACAAAGCTTTTACACCGAGTTGTCTGATAACATAAGTTAGAAATGTTACCTCGCGCATAGTATAGCCCTCATAAAAATGAGGTCGGCCGTTAAGTACTAACACTGGCACTTTATTTAAATAACCAAAAATAAGAACACCATTGTGGCTACGAGAACTTACACCCACGCAATGTGGAATATCGTTGTAGGATATTCGAATCACTTTTGTAAGGCAATTTATTAGATTATTTCCGATTCCTGTTCCAGTGATTATCCCGCATAGAGGGTGAAATTCAGACGTTGTTTCGTGTATTTTTGATCTAATGTATTTAGCCGCTTCTTTTACTTGGGTAAGAAAATTTACAGCATCATCAGATAATGTATTTTTATTATTTTTTTTCACTTGATTGCCTTTTTATTGTTGTTAAAAAACAGTTATTTGATTTTTATTACTTTAATACGTTACTCTCCCCTACTTTTTAAGTCAAGACATTTATTCTCGCCGCAAGGCCTCAATTGGATCTAAGTTAGCGGCTTGACGGGCAGGGTAAAGCCCGAAAATTAACCCACAAGCTACGGCAAAACCTGCGCTGAGTAAAATTGAATATAGTGGTAAGGTAAATGGCCAAGCGTAGCCAAAAGCGCTAGCTGCTTTAGAAATTAAAAATGCTACCAATCCCCCACTCATAATTCCTACCACGCCACCTAAGCTACAAATAATTACCGCTTCCATTAAAAATTGTCGTAAAATATTTTCGCGAGTCGCGCCGACCGCTTTACGCAAACCAATTTCAAAAGTACGTTCTAGTATTGAAACATACATAATATTCATAATCCCTACTCCACCAACAATTAAAGAAATAGCGGCCAGAGCAATTAAAAGTAAAGTAAAGCCACCGATAATTATATCTAAAGTGTCCATTACTTCCGCTTGAGTAGTAATTACAAAATCATCTTTCACACCAGTATTATCAGAAATTTTATGGCGAGTGCGTAGTAGATCTTCAATATTAGCGACGGTTGTTGGCACTTTACTTTCGTCAGCGTATTGGTTGGTGATAAATGATATGTAATTAATGCCGAGGATTTGTTTTTGTAAAGTTCTGATTGGTATATAAACAAAAGTGTCAAAATTAAAAAACATGGCCGCACCGCGTGGAGCAAATACACCAATCACTTGAAAATCTAAACCCTTAATACTTAAGCGCCGACCAACGATATCATCGGTACCAAATAAATCTTGCGCCACTTCACTACCTAAAACTGCCACTCGAGCTTGGGAATTATCTTCTGTCTCAGTGTAAAAACGACCAGTAGCGAGCTTAGCGGCTGTATCAATTTTAGCTACTTCAGGCGAAGCGCCAAAAATATTAATTGTTTTTCTAGTGCCCATAGCTTGAGCCAAAGCTTGCCCGATTTGCCCAGCATAATTATCTTTAATATTTGGTAAGCGACGCATTGCCTTCATATCCTCTAAAGTTAAAGTTGTTACTACATTACCAAAAGCTTGTGCTTGCTGACTTTCAACCGTGGTACTTTCAGGTAATTTTGGCTCCACTTGAATTAAACTACTACCAAAAGTATTAAATTGATCAACAATAAAACCTTTCACACCTTGGGCGGAAGAAATAACAATTATCACTGAGGCAATACTAATAACTACGCCAAGCCCAGCCAGCGCGGCGCGTAGCTTGTGGCGGAGTAGATTATGGATAGCGAGATGGTAGTATTGGTTTAGGAGCATAAGTTAGTGAGAGTCACGCCTCATCGGAGGATAAATAAGAGTGTAGAGTAAGAGTTTTGTTTTGTGTCATTCCCGCGGAGGCGGGAATCCAGAAATCACTAATGACTAATTTCTAATGTCTAAAAATCACCAATAATCAAATTCCAATTCCCAAAATTTAGTAAACCATGTTTTAGTACTACTTGGGGATTGGGTCTTGGGATTTGGGAATTAAATATTTTAGTCATTTTTAGAAATTAGTGATTAGAAATTAGAAATTTACAACCCTATTCATATCTCAGTGCTTCCACTGGATCGAAACTAGCCGCTTTTTTAGCTGGGTACCAACCAAAAATTAAACCAATTACCAATCCTACTGTTACGGCGGTAATAATAGCTGACAAAGAAACTACAAATTGCCAATCATAATCTAAGCCGTTGGCAATAAGCGCGATAATGGCCGAAATAATACTGCCACCAAGAATGCCTATACTCGCGCCAAACATAGAAATAATAATTGTTTCTAGTAAAAATTGGCGTTTAATATGACTTTGGGTGGCTCCTACTGCGCGACGTAAACCAATTTCTCGGAATCTTTCAGTGGCCGCTACCAACATAATATTCATAATGCCAATTCCACCAACGAGTAAGCTGATGGCAGCAATGGCGGCTAGGAAAAATTTAAAACCATCAGTGATAACTTTTAACATATCAGCCGCTTGTTCAGCCGTGCGTACTGAAAAATCATCTTCATCTCGGCCATTTAAATTATGTTGCTCACGCAAAACATCTTTAATGCCCTCAAGTACTAGTGGTAGATTTTTAGAGTCGTCAATTTTAGCGCGTACTAAAGATAAATGATTAATACCGAGCAGAATTTTTTGAGCAGTAAGAAGTGGAATAAAAACTTGATTATCTTGATTAGAAAAAGCTACTGTACCGCGTTCGGTAAGTAGTCCAATTACTTTAAAATTTTCTCGTTTGATTCTGATAGTTTGTCCAACTGGATCTACACCCGCAAATAATTCATCTGCCATTTCACTACCTAAAACTGCTACGCGGGCTACGCCGATTTCTTCAAAGCTATTAAAAAATCGTCCAGAACTCAAAGTAATATTTTCTACTTGTGGATAAGTGGCCGAAACGCCTAAGTATGCCCCAGCGCGTTTTTCTTGGGTTCGGGAAGCAATGGTAGCTGTACCACGAGCATAACCAGCTAGGGCTACAATGTGATTGGTGCGCGGATCATTTTGTAAGGCCTTAATATCGTCATTTACCAAGGTCTTTACTTGAATGCCGAAAACTGCGGCGGGTGGACCCTTACTATCAGATGCGCCGGGTAGTATACCAATTAAATTGCCACCTAATTTTGAGACCTGCGATAAAATAAGCGACTGTGCCCCACTACCAATTGAAACAATTAAAACCACTGAGCCAACACCGATAATTAAGCCGAGCATGGTTAAAAAAGATCGCAGTGGGTTAGCACGGAGATTTCTAATTGAGAGGTGTAGAATGTTGTTTAGAGTCATGGTAGAAATTTATAGTTTTATTTTGTTACTTTTTATAAAGTAACATAAAATCGCCGCCTTCGTCTTCGGGTTTGAACAGTGCTCGTCAAACGAGCTGGTTCGGGCTATGCACAACTACCGCAGCACGCCCAAGCCGGACGCTCGTTTGACTTCCGCTCTGTACAAACCCTACGACAGGGCGGCACGACTTTTGGTCCGCCAGCTGGCGGATTTGGATTTGGAAATTGGAAATTTAAAAATTTTTGAATTAAAATTTTTTACTTCAACTCTCCTTCTCTGGCCACTCGTCTATCTTCA
Source organism: uncultured Gammaproteobacteria bacterium (assembly GCA_964348825.1). Classification (GTDB taxonomy): domain Bacteria; phylum Patescibacteriota; class Patescibacteriia; order Veblenbacterales; family UBA10138; genus JBBTZY01. Next base: position 341,077 of record CAYGDX010000001.1, read on the forward strand.
GCTGATACTTGAGTATCTCCCACCAATTCTCCATCCTTCAGTTTTAAAATTCTTTGGGCGTGGTTGGCCGTAGCGGTTTCGTGGGTGACTAAAATAATGGTATGACCTTGTTCATTTAATTTATCCAACAAATCCATAACTTGGGCGCCTGATTTAGAGTCCAAATTACCAGTCGGTTCATCAGCAAAAATTACCGCTGGATTATTTACCAAAGCCCGTGCCATAGCCACACGTTGTTTTTCACCGCCTGATAATTGATTTGATAAGTGGTTGAGTCGGTGCTCTAACCCAACTGCGGTGGCAGCCGCTACAGCTTTTTCATTACGCTCGGCTTCACTCATTTCTACGTAGAGCAGTGGTAATTTTACATTATCTAAAACTGAAGTTTTGGGTAGTAAATTAAATTGTTGAAAAACAAACCCAACGGCCTGTGAGCGCAAAACAGCTAGTTCGTCGTCGGAAAGTCCGGCTACATTTTTATCTTGAAATAAATATTCGCCTGAAGTTACACGATCTAAAAATCCTAAAATGTGCATGAGAGTTGATTTGCCCGAGCCCGATGGACCCATAATGGATACAAATTCACCCTTAGTAATAACAAAAGACATACCCTTAAGAACTGAAGTCACCACCTCTTCATTGGTATAGTCTTTGGTTACACTTTTTATTTCTATTAAGTTAGTTTTATTATTTACCATTGGAAATTCTGGTTATTACTTTATCGCCGGTTTGAAGCCCGCTTAACACTTCAGTTAAGCCGGCGTCACCTAAGATACCGATGGTAATTTCTTTGCGTTCAATTACATCATCAGATTTTAAAATATCAACATAAGTTTTATTATTTTCGTAGCGCAAAGCTCGACTCGGAATAGTTAGAACATTATTTTTTTCAGCCGTCGCAATTTCTAAATTTACCGTCATGCCCGGTTTCATTCTGGCATCGGTACTAGGTAGGTTAATGGTAATTTCATAGTAAACTACATCACTTACTATAGTTGAGGCCGGATCAATAAAACTAATATGGCCGATAAATTTTTCTGATTGTGTGAAAGCATCAAAAGAAATATCAACTGCTTGGCCAATTTGCAGTTTGGCAATATCAGCTTCAGGAACTTTAACTTTAATTTCATAATCACCTTGAGCGAGTAGCACAATAATTGGTGCGGCACCAGTGACTGATTCGCCTACTTGATTATTAATTTTAGTAATAAGGCCGGCTGTGGGAGCAACTAAAGTTCGGTCAGATAAATTGGCTTGAGCTTGGGCTAGACTGCCGCGTGCGGCATTAACTTGTGCTTCGGCATACAAGATATCATAACTACGAGTTGGCGCTTGTTTAAAAGATAATTGAGCTTGGGTTTGAGCGAGTGCTTGTTCAGCTGAACGCACTGTTGCTTCAGCCGCTTCCACTTGTTGTTTTTGGGTAGTGAGCGCGGCTTCATAAGCGGCTTGGTAAGTGGCATAACTTGCGCTTGCGGTATTAGGAATTTCTACTGTCCAAGTATCACCAGCTACTATAGTGCCGCTAGTTGAAATTTGAATTTTTAAACCATGCGTACCAAATGCAGTTGGTGTAGTGCGACTACCTTCAGTACCAATTACATTTTCTAAACCATAAACTGAATACATTAAATTAGCTGGATTATCAAATCTTATTGTATAAGTACCAAGTTCGCTACCGGTATAAGTACCACTCACGCTAAGTGTGGCGGTGGAAATATTCCATTTGGCAGGTAGTGCTTGGGCTGGTAAACCAACTAATTGAGCTAAGGCATTACTTACTGCGCGGTTTTGGCTAGATTTAGTATTAACTAATGATTCACGGGCGTTCTCGAGTGTGGTTTGGGCGGCATCGACACTGGCTTTTGTTACCGCAATATCTTCGCTTTGCGCGCCAGCTTGAAGTTTAGCTAAATTCGCTTGGGCTTGTTGTAAACTTGCTTGAGCTGATAACACACTAGCTTGCACATCGCGGCTTTCTAAACTGGCTAGCACTTGTCCGGCTCGTACTTTATCGCCAACTTTTGCATTTACCCAATTAAGTTTACCGCTAGTTTTAAATCCTAAATCAATATCTTCAGCCGCCTTTAAAGTACCTGTGGCACTGACAGTTTGTTTGATGGTTTGATTGGAAACAATTTCAGTGGTATAAACAGGTTTTTGGCTTTGATTTTTACCATACCAAACTCCACCAATAATCAAGATTAAGATTATTGCCGGAATCCAGACCTTTTTAAGTTTTAAAATTTGCCACATAAATTAAATAATATTACAGGTTAAAGCGTTATTATTTTAGCTGATTTTTGTCTTTTGGTCAATAAAAATAAAAAAATAAATTCCTCCCCTTTTCAGGGGAGGTTAGGTCTTCGACTCTGAGGGATGAGCCCTCAGGCTCAGACTCGAATGAGTGGGGTATTTATAATAGTGTTATCGTCGTTTTTTTACACCTTTAACCTTTGGCGCAGGTGTGTGGCCGGCCACAGATATTTTAGAATCCTTAATCGTTACTGAATCCCACAAAAAAGCTGAGCGGTTTAATTCAGCTTTCCATTTTTCACCAAAAATTTCTTTAGCCAGCTTCTCTACCACATGGCCTTTTACTTTTATTATACCGGCTTTCGCATAAATTATTTGCGGTTCTAATTTCGAATCCTTCACTTTGGCGTTGATTTGTAATTCCAGATTAAATTTAGTTGGTTTAAGTACTCGGGTTTTGATAGTTATTTTATCGCCAGAAATTGTAAGTTTTACGCTTTTAGGTTCTACTGTGCCGGTCTTAAGTTTATTGGCCGCGTCTTGGAGTATGGCCAGCAGTTCTTTATCTGTAAATTCTTGTTGGATTTTTTGGTTTAAACGAGCCGGCTTGGCTTCTACTAAATTTTCCCAATTACGTACTTTACTTAAACCCGATTTTAAGGCCTCTTGATTAACTTCGGCTTTAGTATCGGTAACACCTTTTACCGCTTGCACTGGCTCAGTTTTTACCTGCCATGGCCATTTAAAAGCGGCTTGGGAAGGTGTGGACCAAAGCAAAAAACAGGCAGTTATTACCAAAATTAATTTTAGTAGTTTCATAACTAAAGTTTAACCAGTAAATGAATATAATGCAAATCTGGTCAAAATAAAAAACTCCAATAATGGTTGACCATATTGAAGTTTTATGAAAGACATATAAGTATTATTTAATATTTTTTACCAATTCCTCAGGAAGTGATGTTAATATTTTTTTATGTTCGGCGATTAATATTTTCCACACCTCGTTAAATTTTCTTGAGCGAAATTGCTTGACTAAAAATTTAATTAAATCTGGCGTGAGCTCGAAAGGAATAGCATTATAGATATTATCACCCAGTCTAACCACTTTTGCATTTGGGTGAGTGTAAATTACCACTGCCCATAAGTTATCGTCAGGCCACCATTCGTGAATATCAACTTCAAGTTTGTGAGCTATAAAGTACTTGTTCATTAATGCCTTGACTAATGCCGTAAATAAATATCGACAATTCTGCTCATCTCCGCATTCTATCTCAATTTGAATAGAATCAAAATAAAAAGGAGGAAGAGTGTCTTTACTACTGTAGTTCACCTTGAGTTCTATGTGGTTTATTGGTGGTGGTAAATCATGAATTTTATTACACATCATTCCCTCACTATCAAAACCCAAAGCCCTTATTGTAGCTAGTAATTTGTCAAAGAGTGGAAGATATAAATTTGGATATTTACCAAGAATTTTGATTTTTTTATTTTTTTTATCCTTAGCTTGCTTTGCCATTGTTAATGCCCTTTGTGCTTATTTGATTGATTGTGAATTTATTTTTATTAAATATAATTTATACTAAAGGGTGAATTTTGTCAACATCTATAGTACCATCAGGCAATAATACATGGTTTGCAAATCTAATTAATTTATTCTAGATAATAATTCTTACCGTCACAAATACCGAGCGGCCGCTCGGTATTTGTGACGGTTGTTTTAGTTTATTAACATGCCGTCGCCGAAGGAGAAAAAGCGGAAACGTTTTTTGATAGCTAGTTTATAAGTTTTAAGTAGTTTGGCTCGGCCGTAAAAGGCGGCGACAAGCATCATTAAGCTGGATTTTGGTACGTGGAAATTGGTAATTAAATTATCCACAAATTTAAATTTATAACCGGGTTGAATAAATAAATTGGTTGAGCCGGTGAGTTTGGTTAATTTAACGAGAGATTGCTTTTTTTGTCCTCGCCTGCCTGCCGGCAGGCAGGCAATGACGTCCGACGCTGATTCAAGTGTTCGCACTACAGTCGTGCCAACCGCGATTATTTGCCTCCCTTCGTATTTGGCTTTATTCAAACGTTTGGCGGTATTTTTATTTATAAAATATGATTCGTGATGTAATTGTCCGTTTTGTAATTGTTCTTGGGTAAGAGGCGCAAAGGTGCCTAAGTTTAAATGTAATGTCACAAATTCAATTTGATGCCCAGCTTTTTTAAGTTTAGCCAATAAATTTTTAGTAAAATGTAGTGAGGCAGTTGGTGCCGCGACCGAGCCAATAGCACGCGCAAAAATAGTTTGGTAATTTTTTCGTAAAGCAATTTCTGAAAGTTTGGTGTGTTTTAAATAAGGTGGAATTGGAGTTTGGCCGTATTTTTGTAAAATGGAGTTTAAGTTACTTAGCGGAAATAATGGCTTGAGTGTAAATTTTTCGTTTTGTTTTTTTAATACAATAAAAAATGGCTTCTTATTTAATAATAAATTATCACCAATATTTATTTTTCTATCAGCTAAAACTTTTATAAAACCACTCCCCTTTTCTAAAAATAATATGCGTACTTTACCGCCAGTTGGTTTGGTTAATTCCAATCGTGCGGGAATAACTTTTGTTTGATTAAAAACTATAATTGATTTGGGTGGTAAGTATTTAGCTAAATTAGCAAAGGTATCGGTTTGTAGTTCATTGTTTTTACGATTGCAAACTAAAAGCCGCGCCGAATCGCGTGGGTTGGCTGGTTGAAGTGCAACTAGTTGGGATGGGAGTTTGTAGTCGTACTTTTGTAATAATTTTTGAAGATTGTTCATAATTATTTTTTACCACTTCTCTAGAGAAGTGGTGCAAGAGTCGCCGCCCCAGCCTACCGGCAGGCAGGTCGGTCTTCGGGTTTGAACAGTGCTCGTCAAACGAGCTGATCAGGCCTATGCACAGCGACCACAGCACGGCCTGACCGAACGCTCATTTGCCTTACGCTCTGTACAAACCCTACGACAGGGCGGCAGTTCCTTTAAGTTATATCAAACCTTTTCTAATTTTATCGCGGTAGGATTTGATAAGGTTGTTAAAAAAATATAAATTATGCAAGGTTAATAATCTTAGCGGCGTTATTTCGCGGGCTCGCAAAAGGTGGCAAATGTAATTTCGTTTATAACTTCCGCAAACCATACATCCACATTTAACGTCCAGTGGTTTTTTATCGGTTAGGAATTTTGATTTAAATAAATCAAGTTTACCAGTTGAAGTAAATGCTGTACCGTGGCGGGCGAAATGTGTAGGTACAATGCAATCAAAAGTATCCACGCCGTTTTTGATAGCGAGTGGTATATCATCTAAATAGCCAATTCCTAGCAAGTGTCGTGGTTTATTTTCTGGTAGTTCATCATTCACCCATCCTAACATATCGGACATTATTTTTTTATCACTACCAAACTCTCCGCCAATAGCAAAGCCGTCAAATGGCAAATCAGCAATAAACTTAGCGCTTTGTAGTCGTAAATCTTTATATTTTCCACCTTGCACAATACCGTAGAGGGCTTGGGTAGAAGTTTTGGCTTTAAGCGATTCTTTAGCCCAGCGGTGGGTTGTTTCTAATGATTCAATTAAATATTTTTTGGAGGCGGAGGGTGGTGGGCATTCATCAAATGCTAAAATAATATCAGCACCTAAACTTTGTTGAATTTTAATTGATTCTTTAGGGCCTAAGAATAATTCTTTGCCATCTAAATACGAACGGAAAAATACACCATCTTTCGTGATTTTTATTTCTTTAGGTTGATCGCCGTGTTTAACTTCTGAACTGGGCGCGCTTTTGGTTATTTTAGTAGTATTTAAATCTTTTCCAAATCCCAAACTAAAAACTTGAAATCCGCCGGAATCAGTCATAAGTCCTCCCTGCCAATTCATAAACTTATGTAATCCGCCGGCCGATTTTACAATTTTTTCAGTGGGGCGCAAATGAAGATGATAAGTGTTGCAAATTAGTAATTGGCTCCCTGACTCCTTGACTTCTTGACTTGTTAAAGTTTTCACCGTGGCTTGCGTAGCCACTGGCACAAGGCACGGTGTTTCAACCTCGCCATGCGGGGTTTTTAAAATTCCCAAACGCGCACGAGAACGAGTGGATTTTTTGAGGATTTTGAAATTTAGCATAAGGTAGTTTTAAGTTTTCATTAGAACATTAGAACACTAGAACATAAAAACAAAAAATTGGTAAAATGTTCTAATGCTCTAGTGTTCTAGTGATTTTTGAGAGATTGCTTCACCCCTCGTTTGTCTCAGGGTTCGCAATGACACAACGTTTGGAGTTTAGTAAATTATTTTAAACTCGTCAAAGTTTTTTAATTCACCTTCCCCTACTTCTACTTTATCCACACGAGCAAAAAATGGTCCCTTGTTGCACCATTTAATGAATTTTTGCAGATTAGTACTTTCCCCTTCCACTTCAATATACAAAGTTTTGTCTGCCTCATTTTTTACAAAACCAGTAAGTTTTAATGATTTAGCTTTATCTCGCGCGGCACTGCGAAAATTCACACCCACCACTCGGCCAAAAATATGGATGTCAAAATGTTTAAGTTCAAGCATGGTTAAAATTTTTTCGCTTCCGAAATTAAATTTTTTAGTGTCTGATAATAATTTTCTAATTCTTGTTTACAGATATCAAGGGATAAAATATTGTATTTTTCGTCCATTTTATTTTCGGCAGTTGTCAAAGATTCAAAGAAGTTTGAATTCCTTTCGCCTAAAATAGTTAAGAATCCAAAAAATCCCTTAGGATGTATAAAACGATAACAATCAGCATTGGCGCAGATTTCCGCTTCAAGACATGTAAATGGCACATCTTTATGATGCGCTTCAATGCAATTTATTATTTTGTCTTTTGAAGGTTCGTCAATTTTGCATTTTTCAAGAAATTCTTTAGCCGATTTAACGCTAAGTTGAACATGTTCCGATGTTTTACCTTCCTTAAAAGCTTGGCCAAGTTTTAGATCCATTAGATATATGCCAATTTGAACAATTTTTTTGTCGGCTTTAAGTTTTTCCGCTAATTCAATTGCTTTCTTTTCTGAAATTTCAAAATGAATTAGAGCTGGTAAGCCAAATTTTTCAATTTCAGATATAGCTAAATTTTTGGATTTTTGAATTATATCCATATCGATTATTGTTTAATTAATTATTATAGGAATTTCCACATAAGGTTGCTCAAAATCAAAACCAGCGGGGTTATCTTTTTCAAGATGTATTATAGCACTGCCTTTGTAATCAGTGTTAATTTCGGCTTGGAATGGCACGAGTTTTTCTGTCATCCATTCTCCGCGGGCTTGGGCTGGAATTTGTAATAAAATTTTGCCGTCTTCCCCTATTAATTTCAGTGGCATTGAGGCCTCAAAAAACCAAGTGCCTGGTGCTTCACCAGTAACTGTAAATTTGTTGCTGATTTTAGCCAGCGGTTCGGGGTTAGTAATTTTTACTTTATCTGAACCAATTCCAAACCGCTTAATGTTTGTATCTAGATTATCAGTTTTTATAATTTTATAAATCACACCGGCTTTATCGTCCGACACAAATATAGTACCACCAGGTTGAATTAATATATCAACTGGCCGACCGGCTACGCGTGAACCTTGTAAAAATCCATTTAAAAAATCTTCCACGCCTAGTACTTTACCTTTGGCATCAAGTTTGAAGCGTACAATTTTATAACCAGTTGGTTCAGTTTTATTCCACGAGCCGTGATATGAAACCAGTAAATTATACCACAAATCTTCTGGCCAGCCTTCTTCTGGTACAAAAGCAAGCCCGAGTGGAGCGGAATGTGCTGGTAAGTCAATATAACTTGGCATTTCAAATGGCTCACTGCAAGGCTTTCTTAAAAATAATTTACCTTTTATATTTTCAAATTTATCATCGTGAATATTTTGGCCATAACAACTTGGCCAACCATAGTTGCCATTTTCTTTAATGATATTAATTTCGTCGGGCGGTAAAATATCACCTAAATTATCGCGCCCCATTTCGGTCGCCCACACTTCACCATTTACCGGATGTAAATTCATAAAAACACTATTACGCAGTCCATGGACGTAGATTTTACTTTGCTTAGTTTTAATATCATAAGATAAAATCGTGCCATTTCTTTCATCTTTTTCATAACACACATCGCAAGCAGAGCCCACGGAAATAAGTAAAATATTATCTTGCGGCGATGGCAAAAATAATAATGTGCGTGTGAAATGTCGCCCGCCACTGGGGAAGTCTAAAAGTTTTTGTTGGTTTTCAGCTAAGCCGGTTTGTTTGTTTAAATTGTATATGGAAAGTTTGTCTTCTTCCGCTACATAAAGCTGACATAAGTCGCCCTCACATTTAGTTGTAATGCCATGTGGCTTGTTTAATTTATCGGCTACGGTAATTATATCTTCCGCCTCGCCATCGCCATTTTTATCCTTCAGGCCAAAAATTTTACCGAGCTTAGGTGAACTGACAAGCAAATAACCATTTTCACCCCAAGTGAGCACGCGGGCATTTTCAATACCTTCCGCCCATTTATAAATTTTAAATCCCGCTGGTAAATTTAAATAGGTAATTTCATTTTTTGCTGGTGGCGTTAGAATGTCTCCCACTGGCTTTTGAAATGGCTCTGTCACTGGCAGAATTGCGGGCAGTGCGCCACGATATTGCCACAGGCCAAAGCCAATGGCACTAACCACTAAAATAACCGATCCGCCGAGAATAAATAAGGTTATACGAAGCATAAAAATTAGTTTATTTTTTAGTCATAACGACTTGCCATTCTGTTTTTAATTTCCCTTTTTCATTTGTTTTAGAATATTCTTCAATTTTTGTTATTTCAAAATTGTGACTGCCAGCTAAGTTTTTTATTTCTTGTTCAGTAAAATAATGTTGAAAGGCGCCTTGTTCAATTCCATCTGTAACTAAAAATGTTTTACCACCAAAATCATTTTCTTTCATCAACTTCTCATTTTCTTTGGGCGGTTGAGAAATAGAGCGAATGGTAATTAAAATATGACTATTTTCTTTTAAAACACGCGCCATCTCGGCAAAGGCACCTTCCAATTGTTCGTCATTATTGTAATCCAAAACACGATTAGAAATTAAAGAATCAAATGCATTATTTTTGAATGGTAAATTATGAATATCGGCTAATAAAATATTTGAATTAGTGTATTCTTTTAGTTTTTCTTTAGTTTTTTCTACGCCAACTTCTGATATATCAACCGCCGTTATGTTTATACCTTTTTCGGCTAAATACTTACTGTGACGACCAGAACCGCAGCCTAAATCAAGGCAGTGATTATTTTCATTTAAATACTCATCAATAAAGCGAGTAACTACTGATCTGGGTTTTGTCTCTTCGTGGGTAGCGTACTTATGATCGTACATAGCTGTGCCAAAATTTTTCTCCATATGATTTATTTGTTATTAAAATATTTTAGCCACCAGTTTTTAACTCTTAAAATAGCTGAGGTGGAAATTAAGAATGCTACTGATGGTACTATGGCATTCAAAAATGGTTCGGGGAGTTTAGATATAATAAAAAATACTACAATCGCAAAGTAGGTCAAAAGCAAGATAATAAACTTTCGTGTCCAGCTCATTTCCCACCTTTTATCTGATTCAACACGTTTATTGCGGGCTTTAATTTCTTCGATTTCTTTGGCTAATTCATCGATCGAAATCATACTATTTGTCGTATTATTTAGAATCAGGATTAATTTCTTCAATAACTTTTCCAGCTATTTCTTTATCTTGATCTTCTGTGCCACCCGCTATACCCAGACCGCCAACAAGTTTACCATCAAAAATAAGTGGCATACCACCGCCGATGTTGGTAAGTGTATTGTCAGAACCGAGTGGAAGTGTAATAGCTAAATCAGCCGACATCCAACCTGTAGCTTTGCCAGTTGAAGCGGCCGTGTTTGCCTTTTTTCTACTAGTTTCTGTACTGTGTGGAGTTGCCCCATCGGCTTTGGCAAAAGCAATTAAATTCATTGATCTGTCAACGACTGATACCGATGCTTTTACTCCAACGCTAGTTGCAATATTTAATGTTTTTTGAATTATTTCAAGCGCTTTTTCAATTGAGATATTTGACACTTCGTGATAATTTTTTGTCATAAATATTAAAAATAAAGATTATTACTATTTTTTGTTGTTTTTTAAATAAAAGTATTTTCTAATTATTATATCAATACCTATAGTAATTAAAACTATCCCTAATACTTTATAGCCCGTATTATGATTAATAAAAACAAGGGATGGTAGGCCCCCTATTTTTCTTTCGGGGCGTAATAAGTTGTAACTTAAAATCCAAACTCCGGTTATTATTATGATATCTGGTAAATAATTATTCATTAGTGCTATTATTTTTTTCATAGTTGAAAAATTACTTAGAAATTAGATATTAGGATTTAGAAATTTATATTTTTACCATCTCCCACTACTTCCTCCACCACCTGAAAAGCCGCCGCCGAAGCCACCAAAACCACCATCGCTGTGGCCACCACCACCAAAACCTCCTCCACCAATCCACCATGGAAAGTGTCCGCCAGCAGTTTTTCGTTTTTGGTAGTTTTTGGAAACAATAAAATCAAATAAAAGTCCGAGTGGAATAAGCACCGCTAAGCTAATTATACCAAAATACATAAATCCTTTAATCAAACCAATTATTACACCAATTACTCCACCCGCTACTCCACCTGCCCACCAAGATTTAGAGCGCCCTAAAATACTACCCAGCCACATTATGCCAAAAAATACAAAGTAGAACCAATTAAAATTACTTTCGCGCGTCCGAGGTGCGTTATTATAATCAATACTAGCATCGCCCTGTAAAACGCCAATAATTTTATCTGCGGCTTGGTTTATGCCAGAAAAATAATTTCCTTGTTTAAATTCAGGAATAATAAAATTTTGAATAATTTGGTTGCTTGCGGCATCAGTTAAATCACCTTCTAAACCATAACCCACTTCAATTCGTACTGCGCGATCATCTTTGGAAATTAAAAGTAAGGCGCCGTTATCTTTTCCTTTTTGGCCAATCCCCCATTCTTTAAATAATTCCACGGTGAAATTTTCAATAGTATCGCCAGTCAAATTATTTATTGTGACGATGGAAATTTCCGCGCCGGTTTGGGTTTTAAAATTATTTAATTTATTTTCTAATATGGTGCGTTGCTCGGTTGTTAAAAGATTAGCAAAGTCGTTAATAAAACCAGTGGGCGCTCCGGGATTTGTATACGCCAAAGCAACGGTCGGTAAGACCGTTGCGAGTAAGATGGCGATGATTAGGCGGCGGAACATAGTTCTGGATTCCCGCTTCCGCGGGAATGACGCTAGAAGTTTACTTTCGGAGCGTTTTCAGATCCTTGAGTTGCTTCAAAATAAGTTTTGGCATCAAAGCTAAACATTTTGGCAAATAAATTACTTGGGAAACGTTTGGTTAGTAAATTATAGTCGCGTACCGTGTCATTATATCGTTTACGCTCCACACTTACTCTATTTTCTGTGCCCTCTAATTGTGACATTAAAGTTTGTACGGTATCGGCCGATTTTAATTGTGGATAATTTTCCATTATAACCAATAAACGACTTAATGCTGATTCTACTTGATTTGCACCGCTCACCCGTTGTTCAGGAGTAACTGCTGAACCGTATTTAGTACGAGCGTCGGCTAGAGCCGTAAAAATTTCTTTTTCTTGCTTCATAACGCCTTTGACTGATTCCACTAAATTAGGAATTAAATCAAAACGGCGTTGGTACTGCGTTTCTACTTGTGACCATTGGTTAGTAACACCCTCTTGCCCACTGACTAAACGATTATACATACTTAGGCCGTAGAGTAAAATTAGGGCGGCAATGATTAAAATTATCCAACTAGATTTTTTCATAAAATTTTAGATTAATACTTAATGACTAATATTTAAATTATAGTAGATTTTTTAAATTTAATCAATCTATAATACTAGTAGTATCATACCCCAACTCTTTTGCCCTTCGTACTGATTTATTTAAAAAATAAATCCAATGGTCAAAATCTTTATTTTCATTTCTAGAATTCCAGTTTTGTAAAATTTCTTTTATAGATACCCAAACTAAAGAAAATTTTTCATGATCTTCTAATTTAGTAGGGTTTAGTTTATCATCTTTCAGTATAACGAGAAAACAAGTAGCAAGTGCAACACGATTTACATTTTTTAAACTATTGTGAAAATGACACATCGCTTCTGCTATTTTTTCAACATGTAAAAAATTATATAAACCACTTTCTTCTTCTACCTCCCTCAAAACTCCAATTTGCATGTCTTCATCTTTTTCAACTCCCCCAGAAAAAAGTCGAAGTAGTCCATTGTTTTCTTGTTTCCCAACAGCATATTTTTGATTTTTGGGGTCGAATACAAAAGCACACCCACCATCTCTTCTTTCTTCGTTTGCTCTTTTTATTCCAAATTCTGGAATATTATTTTGTTTATCCATAAAATTGTTTTATGTTTGCGAAGGTGGATAGCTTGTGGCTTGCAGTGATGTCGATAGTTGATCTGTTAGTAAAAAATCAACGGTACCAATAAAACGCCTAAGATGATGAGTAAAGCTAAATATCCTAAAATATTTATAATCGGCTGGGTAGTTTTATCACCCATTATTTTTTTATTGTTAGATAATCTGATAATTAAAAAAATTAAAATTGGCGTGAGTATGGCATAAATTATAGCGGTTTTAATTAATAAATCAACTGGATCAAAGCCAAGCAGAGTTAATAAAATTCCTAAAATTGTGGCAATAATAATTGTAAAATGAAAACCGCGCGTACGGCGGTATGGTTTACCTAAGCCCTCTGGCCAATTAAAAAGTTCAGCCGCAATGTAGCCAGTCGCGCCAGCTAGCACTGGAATAGCGAGAAGCCCAGTGCCAATTATGCCAAGGGCAAACATTAAATAAGCGGCGGAACCGAGGAGTGGCTCCAGCACAAGTGCCGCTTGGTCAAAATTAGTGATCAAAGTTAATCCTTCATTTTGTGCTAAGTGCGCCGCGCCTACCAAAATAAACCACATTACAGTATTAGAAAAAAGCATACCAAGGAAGGTATCTTCATGTAGATTTTTTAATTCGTGTTTAGTAACAGTAATGCGTTTAAATTTTTTTTCTTCAGCTTCTTCACCAGCTTGCCAAAAAAATAAATACGGTGAAATGGTAGTACCTAAAATAGCTGAGATAATCAGCCAACCCATTAAAGTATCAGGCAAGGCGGGTGTAAAAGTTTGGCCTAGGGTTTCAAACCAATTTATTTTTATAGCAAATACTGTGGCCACATAAGCAAATAATGAAAGAGTGAGCCATTTTAGTACATGCGCGATTTTATGATAAGAAAATTTGAATAGTAAAAATAAAATTAAACCAGCGGCGGCTACTAACCAAAACAAACGCGTGAAGCCAGTTAGTTTTTCCATCACAACACCGATCGCAAGTAGGTCGGCACCTAAATTTATTATCATAGCGCTTCCTGCCGCTAAAGCGATAATGTAAACTAATAATTTTGGATAATTGTTTTTAAGTAAACGCAATAAACCGTGGCCTGTAACCATACCGAGCCGCCCACACATTTCTTGGATAGCGTACATTAGAGGAAGAGTAAGCAAGGCCGACCAGAGCGACCGAAAACCTAAAATTACTCCGGCCTGCAGGTATGTGATAATGCCAGATGGGTCGTCGTCGGAAGCGCCGGTGATTAGACCAGGCCCGAGGATTTTTAGTAGTTTGGAATTTTTGAACATTGGATTAGTTATGACTCTCATTAGAACATTTAAACATTTAGAACATTGGAACATTTTGTTCTTTCTGTTTTAATGTTCTAGTGATCTAGTGATTTGATATTTATAAAAAATCTACAATTATGCCGTAAATTAAAGCTAAACCCGAAAGTATAAAAATAGTAATGTAGTTCCAACGTTCTTTACTGGATTTGAGTGATTGTAAAACATAATTGAGGGCTGATTTATCATCAATTGATAAACTGCTAGCTGAATCGATTTTACTTACTAATTTTTGATCATCAATAATTTTAGCCCGATTTTCTGACACCTGAAAACGGTGGGCAAAGTAAATTACAAAACCAATCGTGCCAATATACCACGAAATTTTTAGCCAAATTGGATCAACATTACTAAATACAATAATAATACGGTAAGCAATGGTGGCGATAATACCAGACCAGAAGTAGAAGGCGCGGGCGAATGATGAGTGGATTTTAGGAGAGACCATAGCTGTTCATGTAAGAATAATAAGGTAGAATACGAGGTTTTTTAAATCCGAAGCACTAAATGAAATCCAAAGTGCTTAATTTCCAATTTCCAAATCCCAATTTCCAATAAATTTTCAATGATTCAATGACCAAAGTGATTAAAAAAATAAACTAATTGAAAAATTGATAATTGATTCATTTATTGAAAATTGTAAATTGATCATTGTAAATTCAAAGACATTTGGGGATTGGATCTTGGGATTTGGGAATTAAACGCATTAGACATTAGTCATTTTTAGAAATTAGTGATTAGAAATTAGAAATTTTATTTTATATTCTCCAACAACACTCCATAATACTCATCTTGTTCAAAACTAGATGATAATTTTATAGCGCGAGGTTCAGAAGTTAATTCTCGTGAGCTATCATTCCATCTTATTCGCCAGTTAGTTGGTATTTTTAAAACTGAAGTAAAATTTGTTTTTTTAACACCAGCTTGTTTTTGGAAATAAACCGAATAACGCCGTAGATCTTGCCAGTCGCTTTGGGTACTTAAAGTAAAAGGTAATTTATAAGTGTAAGTAAGTGTGCGCGACTCGCCGGGTGAAACACTTAGCCAATTAGCAAAAACAGTTTTACTAAATTCATCTGTAATTCTAGTGCCTGACGAGGTGTGGATTTTTTCGTTGGTTTCAGTGGCTAGTAAATCATCATCAAAGTTTGCACCTGGTGTTATAGCTCGAAAATAATCAAGTGGCGGCGGTGTGGCGCCAGTGGCTTCTAAAAGTTCAGCCCCAGCTGGTACGTATAATCTTAAATAATCAACATTGTGGCGACTCTCAAAAATATTTTTTGGGTTTCCATTATGCGTACGAGTAATAGTTACATTGGCTACTAAATCGCCGGTTGGTAGTATTTCAACACTATGGTTGATTTTATTATTGATTACGGCGTCGGTTTTACCGCCACCAATGTTAGTATGCACTACCGCCAAGTAATCAAGCGGTACTTGCTTTACTTCCCCACTGAAGCCAAGAAGCGAAAATTGTTCTTGTAAATATTCATCGGTAAAATAAAATTGAATATTTTTAGCACGCAAAGCTTTTTCTAAAATTGTAATAAGCTCCATTTTTTTATCGGCTGGTAAGCTAAGCGTACGGTTTATAAGTTCAGGAAATAAATCAGCAATAAATTGTTTAGGGCGATTGATTGTTTTATCGTATTCAAGTTCCACGGCTGACTGGGTTTCAATCATAAAATTATCGGCTGTGATAATTTTTTTATATTTTGGCATGTTAATTGGACCAGTCAATTTTAGTAAATCAAGTGCTAAATCAGGAGTAATAGCAATTACACCATCAGCTTCGGGGCCGGCTGAATTTTTAATAAACCATAAAATTTTTTGAGCGGAAGCTTTGAAATCAAACCACCAATTAGCGTCTTGTAGTTGCCAAGCACCACGTAGTAAACGAATTGGTTCGGGTGGGCGAATATTTTTACTTAATTGGCCTTGAAAATCATATGGTCCGCCGCCTGGAATGTTAAGACCAGTTACGGCACTATCTTTAACCGAAATAAAAGCTAAACTACCAGCAAAGCCACCGGTGGGGCGAAGTTCAGCTGAGTTTTGAAATAAGAAAACGTAATTTTTTTCTTCTTTATTATTAATAATTTCATTAATTAAAGCTGGGATATCAAGCGCGCTGGTAATAACATCAGTTAATCTATTTAATTCGGTTTGCAAATAAATTATTTTAGGTTGTAGTTCAGTTGGTAGATCACTCGGGTCAACTTTAGCTAAGCTACTAGTAGCCGAAGCTAAAATATTTTTTAATTCAAAAAGTGTGGCCGGTAAATTGGTGGGTTTATTTTCACTTAAATTATTATCTATTAATTCTGACCAAGTGCTAGTGATTAAACTAGCGCCACGTGAAATATTTTGGCTGGCTGAAAGCAAATGAGTTAAACTAATAATTTTTTTAGGACTGCCTGGTATTTGTTTGATGATGCTGGCAATTTGCGTTGGCATTTCGCCGATTACATTTTGAGCCAGCGTAAAGGCCTCGGTGCTTTCGGCAAATTTTAAAGTGGCGGCCTCAGTATTGCCAGCGTTAAAATTATTACCGCCAGTTTTAAAACTTTCTAGCGCCGAGTTTACTAATTTTTTTATTTCATTTTCTTTCAAACCTAATTTTTGCCAAGTGGCCAACCCTTTGATTGGTAGGGCGACAATTAGGGCAAGAGCGGCAAAAGAAAGTGCGCCGCGTAGTAGCCAAGCGCCTTGGTTGGTTGAATAAGTCACACTTACTAATTTTAGTGGTTTGTTAAGTAAGCCAAAAGGATAAGCAATAATTTGTAAAAATTTTTTAAAATCACGCCCGACCGATTTTAAAATTTCCCAAATAAAATAAGTGTTTCGTAAATAGTAGTATAAAATTGAATGTGATATTTTGTTTATTGAATAAAGGAAAAAATCCAAAACCATGATAATAGACAGTTCGGAAATTTTAGGTGATTTTTTAGCTACCTGCCAAATTAGGTCACTACGCCAGGTTGATTTAGTATGATGAGTTCTAGTTAAATCAATAAAAGTATAATGGTTTCGTTTGGCTTCTCGTTTGGTAGTTACTTTGTTGGTAGCTGGAGTTTTAGTGGTTAATTTAGTTGGACGTAAGTTTAAAACATGACGCGAAATTAGCGGCGTGCCTGAAATTAGCGGCCGAGTAGTTTGATCGCTAATTTTCATTTGCCACCAACGGAAGTTGTTATTTTTTTTATTTGTATCCCCTCTTTCAAGCATAGTTAAATTATACCACTAAAACTAAAAACTCAAAAGTAAAAAGTCAAAAGTTTTTTATTTAATTTTTTGTGGTGTATTTTTTAATAAATTTAGAGTTTTTTGAGCGGTTGCTGTCCAATTGTATTTTTGTAGTATAGAAGTCATATCAGTTGTGCTGGTTTTATCTTTGTCTAACGTTTGCAACATAGCTTCGGCCCAGAGGTTTTCGTTATTAGGATCAACAAAAGTAGCGCTACCCCCTAGTACTTCTTTGAGTACTGGAATATCAGACACGATTACTGGCGCGCCGTACCCAAGCGCTTCAAGCGGACCCAATCCAAAACCTTCAATTAATGAAGGTAGTAGATAAGCCGAAGTATGAGTGTAAAGTGCGGCGAGGGTGGCGTCATTTGCTTCGCCCCAGAAAATGATGTTATTAGAGATTGCCACGTTGCTCGTTTCGACTTGCTTCTCGCAGTGACGGTTCGTCGTAGTTATCTCCTTCTCCAATCGTTTCATAAAAAAATCTTTTTTGCCAACTATAATTAATTTTATATCTGGACGCTTTTGCCTTGCTATCTCAAAAGCGTGAATTAACATTTCTAAATTTTTATGAGGATAGGCCGCGCCGACCGTTAGAAAATAATTCTCAGGTAAAATAATTTCAGCTGGTGCAACTTTTTCAGCTGGCGCAATTGGTATAGCATTTATTTTATCTGCTACTTTAGGATAAAATTTTTTAATATCATTGCCGGTGGCCTGACTGATAGTAATAATACTCTGGGCGCGCTCAACCACTCTTTTGAGTAGTATTTTATAAGCTAAAATTTTTAACCAGTAGATTGGCTTTGGTAAGGTGGTAGCGCGTGAGCTTGGATAATGGTGCAAAATTAAATCGTGAATTGTTAATACGTATGGTTGTTTAATAAAAAATGGCACATTGAAATGGGGAAAAAATACTAGATCAGGTTTTAGTTGATTGAATAGTCGTGGCAAATAAATTTGTTCTTGCCACGAATAAATTCGCCACGGCGCGGGTTGTAGTTTGAAATTGGGTGGTAAATTTTGGGGTGCGGTTTTATTGTGCGGGTTAATTAGTAAAATAAAATCAGTGCCCAAATCAAATTGAGCTAGATGTGTTACCAATTGTTCAACATAGCGCCCTAAGCCGCGATGTTCTATGCCCCACAAACGCGTATCTATAACTATTTTCATATAATATACTAGCAAGTGTTACGTTGGATAAATTCGTATATAAATTTAATAAATCCGAAGCACTAAATCCGAAATTCTAAAGTTTTTATTTGGTTAAATTAGAAAAAATTTTATAATATTCACTCGCGGTTTTATCCCAAGAAAATTTTTGCATTTGAATTTGGCCAGCCGCTGAGAGTTTAGCGCGCGCTTCATCATTATCTAATAAATACTTAATCGCGCTTACCCACATTTCTTTGTGATACGGTGAAACCATTAAGCCGCCATCGCCAATTACTTCTGGTAGTGAAGAAGTTGAGGTTGTAATCACCGGCACCCCAGAGGCCGCGCTTTCCATTGGTGGCATACCAATACCCTCATAAAATGAAGGAAATAAAAAAATTTTGGCGCCTTGGTAAAGCGATGGTTTATCAACTCCATCAATAAAACCAGTAATGTGAATATGTTTTGCGATATCGGGATTATTTTTGAGCCAAAGTTTAATTTCGCCATAACACCAACCCCAAGTACCAGCTACCACCAAATCAAGGTTGTAATTAAATTTGGTTCGCAAATCTTTAATGGCTTCAAAAATAAGTAAGTAATTTTTGCGTGGTTCAATTGTGCCTAAGGTTAATAAATATTGGTTAGGTAAATGATATTTATTTTTTACAGCCGAGATTTCAGTTGGGGTTTTACTAGTTGAATAAATTTTCGATAATCCTGGTATTACAGCCTCCACTTTATTTTTTAATTTTGGATAAGTGTCAACTAAATCATTTTTAGTATGATTAGTAACTGCTATTATTTTAGTAAAATCACAAAGTCCGTTGGTTAGTTGCCTACGTAGATATGGATAATACCAAAATCTGCCCTTAAGTGGAAAGTACTTAGGAAAATGAATAAATGATAAATCGTGAATTGTTACAACCGCAGGAATTTGCCCACTCATTTTTACAAAAGCTGGTGCTGGTAACCAAATTAGATCTGGTTTTACGCCCGCGCTTAAAAATTCTTCGTCTAATCCCGAACCCGCGCGAAGAGTATAAAGTAAATTACGAAGTTTGTTTGGATAACGGGTGTGGGTTAACTCTATTTTATTTTTTAACTCAGCAGGAATTAAAGTCGCCTTAGCTTTATTGGTATAGCCAATAATTTTAAGGTTAGGATAATTTTTTAGTAAACTCAAAATAACGTTAAGAGTATACTCCCCCACGCCGGTTAGGAAACGAGATTCTAAACAACGTAAGTCAATGCCAAGAATCATAAATATAAATCCGAATATCTAAATCCGAAATCCTAAATAAATCCAAAATATTTAAATCCCAAGTTCTAAAGTTTTAATTTTTTAAAATATTTATTTGAACTTTTAACTTGGTCATTGGAACTTTTAAGATTTAGATATTAGTCCGCTAGTTGGCGAATTAGTCATTAGTGATTTTAATTACTACAGCTACAATTTAATACTCTTTACCAACTCCCCCCACTCTTCCACAAACCTCTCAGTAGAAAATTTTTCAGCGTGGGTTTTGATTTTGGCCGAATCAAATTTATCAAACCGAAAACGTATCACCGCGTCGGCTAGTGATTCCCAAGTTTGATCAGTAAAAAATTTACCAGTTACATCGTCCACTACGGTTTCCAAAGCGCCACCTGATTTATAAGCAATTACGGGGCGCCCTGAAGCCATTGATTCTACGGCGGTAATGCCAAAATCTTCTTCTTGAGGATGAATAAAAGCGCGCGCTCGAGCTAAGTAATGAGCTTTTTCCGTTTCCGACACCTGACCTAAAAATTCAATATTTGGTTTGGCCAGTGAGCGAAGCTCCGTTTCTTGTTCACCTGCCCCAATAACTTTAAGTGGCATGCCAAGTTTATTAAAAGCGCGAATCGCTAAATCCACTCGTTTGTAGGGCCGTAGCCGTGAAATAATTAAAAAATAATCTTCTGGTTCGGCAAGTGTAAAATTGGAAGTAGCGACCGGTGGATAGATTACTTTTGACTCACGGCGATAATATTTAGCAATTCTTTTGGCCACAAAATTGGAATTAGCTACGTAAGTATCAACCCGCTGGGCCGCGATATAATCCCAAGTTCTAAGTTTAGTCAGAATAAATGGTAAGATTTTTTTAATGAGTTTTGGTTGGGGCAGTTCAGCGGTATATTGCACGGTGTCGCTCCATAAGTAACGTGTAGGTGTGTGACAATAGCAAATATGATGAGTGTGTTGATTGGTGATTAAACCTTTAATTAAAGATGAGGCCGAACTAACTACTAAATCAAATTGTGAAAAATCTAGTTGTTCAATGGCGGTGGGCATAAGTGGTAAATACCATTTGAAAAATTTTTGTGCGCCCGGCAAATCTTCAATAAATGAAGTACGAATATCCCAACCATCAGTAAAATCACCCATCGCCTCTAAATTTGCGGCCACGGTAAAAATAGGAGCTTGGGGGTACATTTGGTGAAATTCCTTTAGTACCATTTCCGCCCCGCCGATTTGATTTAGATGATCGTGAGCTAAGGCAACGCGCATAAGTTAACATTATAACACTAGAACATTAGAACAAAAAACAATAACAATCCAATTTGTTTTAATGTTAAAGTGTTCTAGTGATCTAATTAATTCACACTGCCGCTTTTCTTTGCAGTACAACAATTATTGTTTTGGCGAGTATCACCATATCTTGCCCTAAAGTCCAATTTTCAACATAAAAAGTATCTAGCTTAACCTCTTCTTCAAAAGTTAGTTGTGAGCGACCAGCCACTTGTCCAAGGCCAGTCAGGCCGGGTTTAATATTTAATAATTTATGATGACGAGTTTGGTATTTGGCGACTTCCGCTGGTTCGTGTGGACGAGGGCCAACTAGAGACATCTCGCCTTTTATAATATTAACCAATTGAGGTAATTCGTCTAAGCTCCAGCGGCGAATAAATTTACCAAATTTTGTAACACGTGGATCATTACTCATTTTAAATAATGGCCCATCACTCCTCTCATTATTAGCTAATAATTCAGCTTTCATTCTATCGGCGCCTCGCACCATCGAGCGGAATTTATAAAGTTTGAAAGGAATATCTTTTTCACCAATTCTAGTGAGACCTATAAAAATTGGTCGCCCTGAATCAATCATAACTATCAGGCCGATGATTATAAAAATTGGTAGTAAAATTATTAATAATAAAATACTAAAAAATATATCAAATAAACGTTTTACAATTTTACCCCAACCCTCAAGCGTCGTTTTTTTAATTTCAACTAGTGGCACGCCAGCCAAGGTATGGAAAATAACATTATGGGCTTGCGCTTCAAATAAGTCAGCCACATAACGAAAACCTAAATGATGTGCCGTGCAAAATTCTAAAATTTTTAATCTAATATCGCGCGGTAAATTTGGATCACCAATAATAATTTCATCTACGCCCGAAATATCAACTAGTTGATAAAAATCATTAGGCGCGATTTGTTTTAGTACTTTAAAACCAAAAGAAGGGTGACTAGTAAAAGTTTTTACGAGTTCGTTTGAGGTTTGATTATCACCAACTATAATTACTTGATTTATGCCATAACCATTTCTGGTTAAAGTTAATTTAATAAAGCGCAAAATAATTCGCCCTAAAGCCGTAAAAATAAAAGCCAGCAAAAACCCCGTTAGCACAATAAACCGCGAACTAAAAAAATAAAAATTAAAAAAGAAGAATAAAATTATAAGAGCGAGACCACTCGAACAAGCTAAAAATATTCGCCCTATTTCTTCGGAAAGTTTGAGCTGATGGGATAATGAGTAAAGGCCAGCTAAAGCAAAAAGTATTAAACAAATTACTGCCGCCAGCATTAATTTGGGCAAAAATTCAGTTAATGGTAGTTGAAATATTATTGGTTTAATAGCTTGTATTTCCGTAATAAAACGAAGCTGATAAGCCGCAAGTCCGGCTAAAATCAGCATTATATAATCAAGTGGCAAGGCCAAAGTGGCGAGGAATAGTTGCGAACGCTTCATACAGCAAATAGCTTAGCAATTATTGGGGATTTTTACCAGTCTGCTATTGACAAATTCATTAAACTTGTTAATATAAAAATACCTTAATAATTTAGGTGATTGGTCCGATGTAAATTGGACAGGAAAGTCCGAACACCACAGTGCCCAACTTTTTGGGTGGGTAATTCGTAACACGAACCGTTGGCCGCCGTAAGGCGCGCCGCAGGACAAGTACAACAGAAAATATTCCCGCCTTTGTGGCGCAAGTCATAAGGGTAAGGGGTGAAACGGTGGGTACGCTTTAAGCGTAATAGTTCGCAACTTTTGTCGAACAACGTAAGAGCCCACCAGCATTGATAGTGATATCGATGGCTAGGTAAACTCTACCCGGTGCAATACTAAGTAGGCCCGATTAATATCGGGCGGGTTAGTAGCTTGAGCTTTGATGCGAATTAAAGCCTAGATAGATAATCGCCCAGGTTGTAATTGAAAGATTATAGCCGGACAGAATTCGGCTTATAAAATTATTAAGGTAAAAAAACACTCTAGTTTAACTAGGGTGTTTTTGTTGTTGACAATAATTTGATAGTATGGTAATATAATCGGAATTAAAATAAAAATTAAATCACAAACACACAAAAACATTATAAAGGATAAAAACGATGAAAAATCGTTTCTTTTACATTATTATTTGCTTGACGTTGTTGTTAGGCATTATTTTCCTCGCGTGTAAAGACGATGAAAAAATCGTACCACAAAATCCAGGTGTTGATTTGGTCAACGGAATTACTTCTGTTGATGATCGTTTGCATTTCCGTTCAGCGGATTTAGCCGCTATGCCGGCAGTACAACGCGCCGCGGCAATTCAACAATCGCGCCCGTTTTTATCACAAGGAGTAGTTCATTTTTTACGCGACAAAAATCGCCTCGGTCAAAATACAAAAATTGACAGCGTTCAATTTCTATTTGGTTCGTCAAAAGAAATTTATGGCGAAGACAAAACAGGAAAAAGACACCGCGGTTATTTTAAGGATCAGTTGGTCGCTAAAATTTACCCACAAGGCCAAGCCCCACAGTATGTATTGGTTGAGTGTTTAAATGGTATCTATTCTCTACCAGAGGACTTTGAAAAAAATCTTCAAACGTTGGGAAGTCAGCGATTTCAGGACGAATTCACAATCAGACGTGGTGAAGGTCTTATTCATCACGTGGATTATGCAACTGCAATTGATTTGTCTCGTCGCTTCGGTTTAAAACTTTACGATTTTCCATTAGGTACCAACAAAAAAATGCGTAAAAATCGTGAAATCACTGCGGATCGAGCCGAAGGAATGGAAAATATGACTGATTGGCGTCAAGTGACTGTAAAAGTGTTTACTGGCGATAAATTCAATCTTCGCGCAATGACTTATACTCCGGCGCCACAACCAAAAGCAATCAAAAATAAAACGAAAAAGGAACGTCACAAACGGCGCCGTTAAAAAATAACAACATATTTTCGTGAGAGAGTTCTGAGGCAGAACTCTCTTTTTTTATTTTGTTAAATTTTGTAGAAAAAGTTAGTTTATTGATTGGTGTTTATCTAACGCTTCGTTCACTAACCAATCCGCCCGCTTATTTTGTTCGCGTGGGATGTGTGAAAAAGTTATGGTTTTAAATTTTTGTGACAAGTTCCAAATTTTTACAAATAAAACTCCCAAATCTTTATCTTTTACCTTATACTCCCCTTTTAATTGTTTCACCACTAATTCACTATCCAAAAAACAATTTACATTTTCAGCTTTTAATTCTAATGCTTTTTCCAGTGCCATAAGTAGCGCTTTGTACTCGGCTTGATTATTGGTGGTTTCGCCAATATATTTACCAAACTCAAAAATAATTTTCCCGATGGCGTCCTGAATAACAAAACCAATGCCAGCCGGACCCGGATTACCTCGTGCACCACCATCCGTGAATATTTTAATTATTTCAGTCATAATTAAATAATGATAATAATTTTAAATAAGATAAGTCAGACCAATTATTAATTAATAAATCAACCCCGGCTAAATCTTCTTTAATAAAGCCATTAAACCCCGCAACCTTCATACCGGCCCGCTTAGCCGCCTCAATTCCACTGGGCGCATCTTCAACCACAATACATTTGTTAGTTGGCACGCTTAATCGTTCCGCCACAGTTAAAAATATATTTGGATCTGGTTTTTGTGTAGCTACATCTTCAGCTGTAATTACTACTGAGAAATAATCAGCTAGATTAAAAATTTTTAAAATATGATCAATGCGCCAGCGCCTAGAAGAACTACCAATACCCATTGGTATATTATTATTTTTTAGTTCTTTAAGTAATTTAATTAAAAATGGGTCGGGTTGTAGTTGCCCATCGGCTTCCATCATAGCAAAACTTATTTCGCCGCTTTGTCTGGAGAATGTTTCAACATCCAAATCAACACCATATTTGCTTTTGGCGGCGGTTAAAATATCTTTTAAAGAACGACCACGCCAATCTTCATTACTTGAATCGGGTAAGTCAGCTATGGTGAAACCGTAAGTTCCAAGTAATTTATCAATTGATGTTTTGTTGTAAGATGTAGAATTTAGAATTACACCGTCAACATCAAAAATTAATGCGAAATCAATCATATATTATATCTTTTTTAAATCAATAACTTTTAATTCCAATTCCCTATTCCCCTGCCAGGAGTTTACACCTACTTCATACACTACCTCAACTTGATCGCCGAGTGAAAGTTTTTGAGCGGTATCACCTTGTCTAAATAAAATAAATTTTCGGCTGATATCGTTGGCCTCTAAAACTAGTTTTAAATGTTGACCAGTACTACCTACTGGCCTTAATTCGCGTACTATTAAATTCTTACTTAAAAATTTGGCTGATGGGTTAGTCATGCCAGTCGGTTCAAGTTTGGCTACTTGTTCATATAAATTCCAATCGACTTGCGACCAAGGTACAACCGCATCCACTTTAATACTAGGAGTTAAATTTATTTTTTGTAATTTGGCTTTGGCAAGTTTGGCTATGGCGTGCAAAAAATTATCTATTTTCCCAGGTTTAATAGTAAAACCAGCCGCTTCTTTGTGCCCACCATAAGCTATTAAATATTCACTGCACTGCTCTAAGGCTTCAGCTAAATTAAAATCTCCCACACCACTTCGACCAGATCCTGCAATTTTATCGCCCGCCTGACCAATTGTAAGCGCTGGTCGATTGTACTCTTGGACTAATTTGCCAGCTACTAATCCTACCATGCCAAGCGACCACGAAGGATCAAAAGCCGCCACTAAATATTGATTGAGTTTTAAATCGCCAATTTGTTCTTTGGCTTGCTCAAACATTTCCTCGGTTAAATGCTGACGTTCGTTATTTGTTAAATTTAATGAATTAGCAAGTTCTCTGGCTTCGCTAGGATTACTCGCCATAAGTAGTGCAAAAGCGGCATTGGCATGATCCAAGCGCCCAGCCGCGTTGATGCGTGGTGCAATTTGAAAGCCAATTGAAAAAATATCTATCACCTCTGGTTTAATGCCAGCTATTTCATATAAAGTTTTTAAGCCCAACCTTCGGGTTTTTTGTAAAACTATCAATCCGTATTTGGTAAGTGTGCGATTTTCGCCTTGCAATTTTACCATATCAGCTACCGTGGAAATGGCTACTAAATCAAGCGACCATTTTATCCATTGCTCTTTCTCAAATTCAGATAAATGACAGCCATCATAATGCATTAATCCTTGTACAAGCTTAAAGGCTACACCACCGCCAGATAAAAATTTAAATGGATATGTCTCGGAAGCAAGTCCGCAGTGTAGAATTGCGTAGGCCTCGGGTAAAGAACTTTTGGCTTGATGATGGTCGGTGATAATAACATCAACGCCTAAACTGTTAGCTGTTTTAACTGGTTCGTGACTCGCAATTCCGCAATCACAAGTAATTAGTAGTTTTACATTTTTAGTGTGTAAATATTTTATTGCTTCATCGTTCAAGCCATAACCCTCACGTTCGCGGTGTGGTAGATATGTTTCGGTTTTTGCGCCTAATTTTTGTAAAGTAGTAGTTAAGAGTGCGGCGGCACATACACCGTCGGCGTCGTAATCACCAAAAATACCAATTACATCGTTTCGTGAAATACTTTCATAAATTCTCTCTACCGCGCGCTTCATATCTTTAAATAAATAAGGGTCGTGTACATCTTTACTCCAGTCTGGGTTTAAAAATTCATCAATTTGACTTTGTTCAGTTAGTCCGCGGTTCCATAGCAATTGTAAAAGAATCGGGTCTAATTCCGGAAATAGGCTCTTTGTTTCTTCATTAATTGGTTCGGCAATTTGCCACAGTTTGTTTAACACATTAGTATATTACCTATTTTAGTAGCGATTGACAATTGATATGAGTTGGAGTAAGCTTGGAAACGAAATTACATACAAAATTGTACATTTTTCACAAACAAAAAACAAAAGAAAAGGAAAATTGTTATGTTAAAAAAATATGAAATAAATCTTTTAGATTTTACGGCTAATATCGTTATTATAATTTTATCCGTACTATCATTATCCCAGTATTTTATTTTATCAAGTGAAAATAGATTATGGCGAAGTTATTTTGATGTTGGAATTTTAACTAGTTTATTTGTTTTTACTAGTTATTGGTTAGGTCACTATTTTCAAAATTTTTTTCGAATGATCGTTCAACTTGATAAATTAGAGGCAATAAATTTACGTCACTTGTGGTTCATTAGTTTATTAACCGGAATTCTAAACTCTTTTATA
This sequence comes from uncultured Gammaproteobacteria bacterium, assembly GCA_964348825.1. Taxonomy (GTDB): domain Bacteria; phylum Patescibacteriota; class Patescibacteriia; order Veblenbacterales; family UBA10138; genus JBBTZY01. The sequence goes on from CAYGDX010000001.1 coordinate 368,314, forward strand.
TCTTTTTTAATGTATGACAGAATACCAGGTCTGGGTTATAAAGTTGTAATGTTGATCTTATTAATTTCCTGCGCTACTATTGGTTTTTTTGCTGGTGTAATTCAAGCCGCTGGGTTTATTGAAGGTGAAAATAAAAAACTAAAAGAAGATTATCTGCAGTTATTTAGGAGGGAACAATGAATATAGGACGAGGGCTAGGATTTTTTTCTGTCGCACTGCCGTTACTTGTAATATTATATATTCTTTTACCTACGAGATATCGGTTTAAATTTAGTTTCGCAATTGCGGCCATAGCTTCATTTGTTATTGGTTTAATACCAACTCCAACTATTTATGATTTCATTGCTCAAATGTTGATTAGTTTGTTATCTATTATTGGTAGTTGGTTTATGGCCACTATATTTAAGGTTGAAAAACTAAGAAAGGTTACAGAAAGAAGAAAAATAAGAAAACAAAATAAAAAAATAAAACGTCTAGCCAAAAGACGTCAAAAAAATATTAGAAAAAAGCAAAAAATTGCTAAGAGGATGTTAAGACATGATTAGTTTGGAAAAACGTCATGTCTTTTTATTTATTTTCAGTGGTTGAAACAAGTCGGCTTATTTTTACAGTTACTAATACTACCAATACAGTAATTATTAAAGCGTAAACAAATTTAGCCCAAATAGCTGATTGTTCGCCAAAAATATATTTGAATAAGGTTTGAATAGCATCGTTCCAAGCTAATGCCGCTACCAAACCAAAACCAGCAGTGGTGAGCTCAGAAACTTTTTTAATAATTTGTGTTTTTAAATTTTTCTCATCTGACATAATTATTCAAAATTAATTTCATCAGCGTTAATAAATCTATGTATTTTTTCCCATACGCCTGATTGAATTGCACCTTTATTATTTAACAATTCAATCACTTCCCACCAGTATTCATGAATCCATAAATTTGGTGGCGGAGCATTTTGTTGCTGTAATGATTTTATCCAACCTAAGCAATTAACTAATTCATCAAAAGTACCAACCTTGCCCGGAAAAATAACTACATTGGGTAAAATTGTCATTATATCTTTGCGGGTTTGATAGGAATTTACAGTAACTTTGGCGCCAAATTTTATTAGTTGGTGGGATGGGCAAACAATGTGTAGTGTTATATCAGGTTGGGCGTTGGTAATAGCGAGCATGGTGCCACCGTTTTCACCGGCGTTTACTAGTACGCCACCAAGGCGTGCCACTTTCATGGCGAGTTTTTCGGCTTCAAAACAAATTGGATCGCCAAGTGGATAATTCATTCCCCCACTGGTTGCCACCACCAACCCTTCAGCTTTTACTTCTACTTCACCATTATCTATTCCACGCTTAATAGAAACAAAACCAGCAGAATTTTTAATTTCGCCTTCTTGAATTACTTTACCGGGTACAGTGCCGAATAAGGATGGCATTTTAATTATGATTTTAATTTTAACAATTCCGACTTAGTTAACAATCCCTTTTGTGCTCCGTTGTGCATTATTACAGCCGTAGCATTAAGCATTCCCCAATATAAAGCGGTTTTGGTGTTGCCTTCAGAATTAATAAACCCAGCCAAAAATCCACTACCAAATGCATCACCGGCACCAGTGGTGTTTACGGGATTAACTTTAAAAGCTGGTTGGTGATAAATACCAGTTTGATTCATATAATAAGCGCCATTTGCACCATCGGTAATCAAAGCGGAATGAACGCCAGTTTTAAGAAGCTTAGGCAACAAATTTTCAGGTTTATCTGGTTTGGAATTTAATAATTGCTCGGCCTCTTCTTTATTTACATCTAAAATTGAAACGTATGGCAAAAGTTTTTTCATTAAACTTGGTTTTAGTAATTGCGCTTGACCAGGGTTCCAAAAAATTGATTGCCCTTGCTTTTTACAATTAGCAAATAATGTTTGTAGTTTACTAGACCAATCCTTACTATATAAGCTTGTAATATAAAGCCAGGTAGTATTTTTATTAATTATTGACGGAATATCTAAATTCGTAGTAGCGCCACGAGCCACAAAAGCCACGTGGTCATGCGGTCCGCCACCAGTAACAATAAATGATAAAGCAGTTGCCAACTTTTTATCAGTTTGTAAATTAGTAGTGCCAACCCCTTCGCTCTGCAAGTGTTTTATTACTTCTTGGCCACGAAAATCAGCGCCCACACGACTAATAATATTAGCCGTGAATCCCAATCGAGCTAATCCAACCGCTACATTGGCCGCGCCACCACCAAAATTATAAATCACCTGCTCGGCATCAATTTTTCCGCCATAAGGAAAACTAAGGTAGTTTAATCCGTTTTTAGTATTTAGTTCGACTTGTGAGGTAGTTAAAAATACATCCCAAGTAGAACCGCCGATAGTAATAATTTGATTAGTCATAAGTTAATCTTAACATTTTTAGATGGTTAATGCTATACTAAAATTATGATTAAATTGTATTCACGATTTATTAGTGTAGTTCTATTTATACTTGGCCTGTGGGGGTTTTGGATTGGTAGTATTCCTCAATTTGTACAATTTGATTTGTGGCAAAGTTTTATTTACTTAATTTTGGGTGGTGTAGGGTTACAATTAAGTTTTGGTAAACATGAATTTAAATATCTTGTTAATTATTTAAAAACAGCTGGAGTCGTTTGTTTGGTGTTTTTATTGTTTGGATTAACCTTTCCTAATTTTTTTGATGTTTTTCATTTTGAAGTACCGGAACATATTGGGCATCTTATTTTGGGAGTACTTAGTTTGATGATTGTTAAAAAATATGATTAAATATAAAATAATTGTATTTAAATCCCCAAGATTCAAATCCCAATTCCCAAAATTTAGTAAACTATTTTCTGTACTACTTGGGGATTGGATCTTGGGATTTGGGAATTAAACATTTGGTTATTGAAATTTAATTTTGATACTAAGAACGCATTACTTCCCAATCGCCCGCTTAATCGCCTCCATTGACATCAGCGCACATTTAAGGCGGTTAGGTCCAACTGAAATATTAAGTAGATCAACTATAAATTTTTGATCTATTTTTTTTAAATCATTTATTTTTTGTCCAACAATTTTTTCAAGTAGCATTGAGGCCGCGGCTTGAGATAATACACAACCTTCGCCCGTAAATCCGGCTTGTTTTATAACTCCCCCATCATCAATCATAAGTTGCACTGTTAAACTATCACCGCAAGATTTGTTTTCGGCACGACCTGTGTGGGTAGCATTTTTTACATCACCACGCTTCCGCGGATTTTTGTAGTGATCAAGAATGTTTTGTTGATAGAGGTCCATAAAGTTTAAAATCCAAAATCCGAATACCGAAATCCTAAATTTTCGAATTTAGTGCTTCGAATTTTGGATTTAACTTAGTATCACTTGTGCTCGTTTAATTCCCGCTACTAGCGCATCAATATCTTCAGGTGTGTTATAAAGGCCAAAACTAGCTCGGGTGGTGGCTACTAAGCCCAATTTAGTGTGGAGTGGCATAGCACAGTGGTGGCCAGCCCGCACTGCGATATTGACTTCATCAAGTAAACTAGCTAAATCATGAGGATGAATTTTATTTACCACAAAAGAAAAAACTGCGCCGCGTTTACTTACATCGGTTGGCCCAACTAAACGTAGATTATTTATTTTTGTTAATTGTTCTAAACCATAAGCGGTAATTTTATTTTCGTGTTCTTGAATATCGCGCCAGCCGATTTTGGTAATAAATTTTATAGCGGAGGCGAGCCCTACCACCTCTGCTATTGGTGGTGTGCCAGCTTCAAATTTATCAGGGACGTTGGTCCAAGTGGCATTTTCAAAACTTACTTCATTAATCATTCCCCCACCATACTCAAATGGTTCTAATTTATTTAATAATTCAGTTTTGCCGTAGAGCACACCAATTCCAGTTGGACCATAAATTTTATGTCCAGAAAAAGCTAAGAAATCACAATTCAATTCTTTAACATCTATTTCCACATGCGCGGCGGCTTGTGAAGCGTCTATTATTGTTAATGCTCCCGCCGTGTGTGCTGATTTGATAATTGTTTTTAGGTTAGTAATTTCGCCGGTTACATTAGACATACCTGACACGCTCACAATTTTAGTTTTTGGGTTTATTAATTGATTTAAATCAGATAAAATTAATTGCCCATTTTCATCAACTGGTATAAAACGCAAAATTAAGTTATGTTTTTGGGCCGCTTGTTGCCAAGGCACGAGATTGGCGTGATGTTCTAGTTCAGTTAATAAAATTTCGTCACTTGGTGTTAAATTTGTTGTTAAACTAGCGGCTAATAAATTAAGCCCACTGGTGGTACCACGGGTAAAAATAATTTCGTGTGGACTTTCGGCGTTTACAAAATTAGCTACTGTTTCGCGCGCCTCTTCGTAAGCTAAACTTGCTTTTTCCGCTAATTTATAAACACCACGATGGATATTAGCATATGAAGTACGATAAAAATTATCCATGGCTTTTAAAACTTGCTCTGGTTTTTGGGCCGAAGCGCCACTATCCAAAAATACCAAATCTTTGTTGATTGGGGCATTAAAAATTGGGAATTGTTCTTTGATTTTACTTTGGTCAAACATACGATTTAAGTTTAGCACTAATCGATTTTTGGACAAGCGCGTTAGGCGGTAAAATAGCATTTATAAAACCAGCAATTAAAATTTGACTGGCTTGCTTTGCCGATAAGCCACGACTGCGCAAATAAAAAATATCTTCGTTTGACAAACGCCCAACAGTTGCACCGTGTGAGGCCTTAACGTCATTGGTTAAAATTTCCAAACTGGGAATTGATTCGGCTTTAGCATTATCGCCGACTAAGAGTGATTTATCTGACAAATAAGCATCAGTACCACTCCCATTTTTATCTATTTTTATCATGGCGCGACAAAAACTTTCAGAACTTCCAAATTGCACTCGCCTGATATTAAGGCGCGAGAAACAATTTTTACCACAATGGTTTACGGTGAAATTAAATTGTTGGTTTTCAGTCTTACCGCCCAAGTGAACAAAACTCGCCTCTAGTTTTGAATTGTTACCAGCTAAATTAAAATTAATATTAAAATTTTTATCGGTAGCACCGTAATTTATAAAGTATAATTTTATGTTGCAGTTGTTTTCTAAAATAAAATCGTAATCTTTTTCTAAAGATATGATTTTTTGTTCTATAAATAGTTCATCTTTTTTGTTATTTTTAAAATATTTTTTCATAATTTATTATCCCACACTTCCCTCCATCTCCAGTTGGATTAAACGATTTAATTCTACGGCATATTCGAGTGGTAATTCTTTGGCCACGGGCTCTATAAAACCAGAAACAATTAATGACACTGCTTCGTTTTCAGACAGCCCACGAGAGCGCAAATAAAATAATTGCTCCTCCCCTACTTTTGAGACCACGGCTTCATGTTCAATTTGTGTATCACTCGCCTGTATTTTCATAGTGGGGTAAGTGTCACTCCGTGATTTATCATCCAAAATTAAAGCATCGCATTTTACTTTTGATTTTACACTAGTTGCTTGCGGTGCGACTTTTAAAAGTCCGCGATAACTAGTACGTCCGCCGTGATGTGATACTGATTTCGAAATTATGTTTGAGCTAGTATCGGGTGCTAAGTGAATTACTTTAGCACCCGCATCTTGATATTGATTATGGCCCGCTACCGCTAGTGATAAAATGTCAGCTCGCGCGCCACGACCAGTCATTACCACGCAAGGATATTTCATAGTTAATTTGGCGCCAAAATTACCATCAACCCATTCTACAATCGCGCCTTCTTGCGCGACTGCCCGTTTGGTAACTAAATTATAAACATCAGTGGACCAGTTTTGAATGGTAGTATAACGCACGCGCGAATAAGGTTTGGCAATAATTTCCACCACCGCGGCGTGTAAAGAATCCACCGCGTAAATTGGCGCGGTACAACCTTCTACATAGTGCACGAAACTTCCCTCTTCGGCGATTATTAAAGTGCGTTCAAATTGTCCCATATTCGCGGCATTCAAGCGAAAATAAGCTTGGAGTGGTAAAGTAACTTGTACGCCCGCAGGCACATAAACAAAACTACCACCACTCCATACGGCGGTGTTGAGGGCGGCAATTTTATTATCGGCGATTGGTACTACTGTACCAATATATTTTTTTACAAGCTCTGGATATTTTTGCAGTGCTTCATCAAGTCCGCAAAAAATAACTCCCAATTTTTGCCACTCAGCTTTTAAATTATGATAAATAGTTTCTGATTCGTATTGCGCGCCTACACCAGCTAAAAATTCTCGCTCAGCTTGAGGTACGCCCAATTTATTAAAAGTATTTTTGATTTTGGTTGGAACTTCGCTCCATTTTTGAGCTTCTCTTTCAGTCGGCTTAATATAATATTGTATTTTATCAAAATTTAAAGCTGATAAATCAGGCGCCCAAGTTGGCATTGTCTTGGCTTTAAAAATTTGAAGAGCACGTAGGCGATTTTGTAGCATCCAGTGGGGTTCATTTTTTAAATAGGAAATCTCTTGGACTACTGGTTCAGATAATCCAGCGGGGATAGAATAAAAAGGCACGACATCATCACGAAAGCCGTATCTAGTTCGGTAATTATTAGTGTTGGTGGAATATTTGTTGGACATACAATTTTGAAAATCCGAAATCAGAATTGTCTAATTACTAATCTCTAAAATCTAATTTCTAAAAATGACAAATGTCTAATAACTAAATTTAGAGATTGGGAATTAGATATTTTTAGATATTAGAAATTAGTCATTAGTGATTTTTTGTTTTTGGATTCCCGCCTCCGCGGGAATGACAATTGCTAATACTCTTACTCTAAGCTCTTACTCTTACTAAAATACTTATATCCAAACTGATCAATTTTCTTCACCAACTCCTTTCCCCCACTCGCTACAATTTGTCCGTCAAGCATAATATGAATAAAATCAGGTTTTAGGTAATCCAAAAGTCGCTGGTAATGTGTGATTACCAAAAATCCCCTTGTTTTGTGTCGTAGTTCGCTAATACCATTCGCCACTGATTTTAAGGCGTCTAAATCAAGGCCAGAATCAGTTTCATCTAGTACTGCAAGCCGTGGTTTAAATAATAATAGTTGGAGTACTTCTAATTTTTTTTTCTCACCACCGGAAAAATTGTCGTTAATTGAGCGTTCTAAAAATTCAGGATTTAAATTTAATTGATTCAAAATTGGTTTTAATTTTTTTTGTAGTTCGGCTGGATTTATTTTTATAGAATGTAAATTATTGTAAGCCAAATGCAAAAAATTAAATATCGGCACACCGCTCAAGCTTTGTGGATTTTGAAAGGCTAAAAAAATTCCGGCTCGGGCTCTTATTTCTGGCGACATGGCGTTAATTTTTTTATCATTAAATTTTATATCACCGCGAGTTATTTTATAAGCTGGATGCCCAGCTATAGTTAAAGCTAGAGTAGATTTACCCGAGCCATTGGGCCCCATTATTACATGAGTTTCATTGGCTTTAACTTTGAGTGATAATCCATTGATAATTTTTTTATTTTCCGCCGCGACTGATAAATTATTTATAGATAGTAACATTTTAAATAACATTAAGACGATTTTCTACCTCAGTCCAATTTATTACTTGGAAGTATGCTTCAACATATTCTGGTCGACGATTTTGGTATTTCAAATAGTAAGCGTGTTCCCACACATCAAGCCCTAAAATTGGAGTAAGTTTTTGACTAATTGGACAATCTTGGTTGGGAGTATTAACAATAGATAATTTTTTAGTTTGGTCAGCTGTAAGCCAAGTGAAGCCACTGCCAAATAGGGAAAGTGCCGATTTAGTAAAAGATTCTTTAAATTTTGCAAAGTCGCCAAAATCGCTAGTAATTTGTTCAGCTAATTTGCCTTGTGGCTCCTTAGCAACACCCGGTTTAATAATTTCCCAAAATAAACAGTGATTAAAATGCCCACCACCGTGATTGCGCACCGTAGTGCGAATACTTTCGGGTACAATATTTAAATTAGTTAGTAACCATTCGATTGATTTGTCAGCTAGTTCGGGGGCTTGGGTTAGCACTTCATTCAATTTGTTAACATAAGTTTGATGATGCTTACTATAGTGTATTTCCATTGTTTTAGCATCAAAATATGGCTCCAGCGCGTCGTAGGAGTAAGGCAATTTAGGTAATTCAAACATAGATAAAATATTAATAATTAAGTAAGATTAGTATAGCAAAAATTTCTAAAAATAGTTAATTTCATTTGTCAATCATGGTTTTTAATACTATAATCAGCTTATTATGAGTTTAGATTTATTCAACACCTTATCACGTCAAAAAGAAGAGTTTAAGCCCCTACAAGCTGGGCAGGTGGGCCTATATACTTGTGGGCCAACGGTTTATGCTGCGCCGCATTTGGGAAATTTGCGTACTTATATTTTTGAAGATATTTTAAAACGCACATTGCTAGCAAACGATTACAAAGTTAAGCATGTGATGAATATTACTGATGTCGGACATTTAGTAAGCGACGCGGATGAGGGTGAAGATAAAATGGAAAAAGGTTCGCGGGCGACAGGCAAAACCGTGTGGGAGATAGCCACCGAATTCACGCAGGAATTTAAAAATAATTTAGTTGACCTTAATATTTTACCACCTGATATTTATTGCCCGGCGACTGATTATATTTCCGAGCAGATTGATTTAATAAAAAAGTTAGAGGCTAAGGGTTTTACTTATGTAATACCCGATGGTGTTTATTTTGATACTTCAAAATTATCTGATTATGGCAAACTCGCGCGCCTTGATTTGGAAGGATTAAAAGCTGGCGCGCGAGTAGAAATTGCTAGTGGTAAAAAAAATATTACTGATTTTGCGCTTTGGAAATTATCTTATTCTGGTGGAAGGTCTTTCGACCCAGCTCAAGACGACGCGAAGTCGCGTCGTCAAATGGAGTGGGATTCGCCTTGGGGTAAGGGTTTTCCAGGTTGGCATATTGAATGCAGTGCTATGAGTATGAAATACTTAGGCGAAATATTTGATATTCATTGTGGTGGCATTGACCATATTCCAGTGCATCATACTAATGAAATCGCCCAAAGCGAAGCTGTAACTGGTAAAGTGCCAGCCAATTTTTGGATGCATGGCGAATTTATGGTGGTGGATGAAAAACGAATGGGAAAATCTGAAGGCAATGCTATGACTTTAGATTGGTTAAAAGAACAAAATATTTCACCACTTGAGTATCGTTATTTTTGTTTAGGTACTCATTATCGTAAACCACTTAGTTTTTCTTTGGAGGCGATTGTAAGCGCATCTAAAGCGCTTAAGAATATCCAAGCTAAAGTAGCTACTATGGTTGAAGTTCAAATCGGTTGCGCTGAATTAGAGCAGAAATTTAAAGAAGCGATTAATGATGATTTAAATACACCGCAAGCGCTCGCCGTAGTGTGGGAAGTTTTAAAATCAAATTATCCAGATGGCGTTAAAAAAGCCTCATTACTTAAAATAGATGAAGTGTTGGGTTTGGGGTTAAAAGATATAAAATTAGTAGTTATACCACCAGCAGTTCAAACATTTGCAGATGAACGTGAACAAGCGCGCCACGACAAAGATTTTACCAAGGCCGATGTAATTAGACAAAGTATAAAAGAATTGGGTTTTACAGTAGACGACACCGACTTTGGTCCAGTAATAAAAAAATTATAGCTATTACTTTGATTACTTCAACAACATACCAACATACTCCAGTTTGTTGGTATGTTGTTTTATTATCTAATTATGTCCGGCCGGACATAATTAGATAATAAAGTTTTTTTAGGAAAATTTGGAAAATAAAAAAACGGTTCAGAATTTTTTGATTAGTGACTTATTGTCAAAAATCTCAATTCCGAACCGTTGTGTTCGTATGTTACGATTGGGTCAGCTAATCAATCGCAACGTACTTAAATTATTTCTGCAGGATCATTCGCTCGTTTTGGACGAATTCACCGGCTTGTAAACGATAGACATACACACCGCTTGGTAAATCAGAAGCGTTAAAGTCAACCGAACGCTCCCCCGCTTCCTGTTGAACCCCATTTAACAATGTTGCCACTTCCTGCCCCAGCATATTGTACACCCTAAGTGTAACACTTGTTGCTATGGGTAAGCTGTAACGAATTGTTGTTGTAGGATTAAACGGATTGGGGAAGTTTTGTTGGAGCGCAAACTGTTTGGGTGTTGAAGTTACATCATCACCCACGCCAGTTACTCCTGAAACTTCAACATTGATATTCTCAGTAGTAGTAAAATAACTACCCTTAAGATTCTCAAGAGAAAGTTGGAGGTTATCAACCGAACCTAGCATCACAATTTCCACTAAAGTTGCTTCATTTGCCATAATACTGTCGTACCGAGCAAATGAAACCAAACCATCAGTAGTGTAATAATTTGCTAATTCTTCAATGATGCTACCAGGATAAGTTACGCTTTCCACTGTAAGTCGTGGGTTGAAGTGTAATTTTCCAGTGAATCGCTGTGCCGAACCGTAATTTCCGGTAAAACTAAACGATAACTTTGTTTTACCTTTCATAGTAATCGGAGTTATCAATACGGTTCCTTCAGCTGGATTGTTACTTTGAATTTGTTTCAATCCAGTTTTACCAAATCCGCTGATCGCGCCTTCGTAAATATTAGTAACATCATCGCCATCGGTATCACCATCATAATCACCATCACCTAAATTTTTCACTGGTGGTGTACTGTCCGGCAAAATGTAAGCGTTGTTTAGTTTTACAGCATCGGCAATAGTATGATTATAATTCATATTCACATCAAGACGTGAATAGAAATATAGACGCGTTTTTGGCGTCCAAGCTGTAAAATCATCGTCGCCAGCAACATCAGCTAAAACTGCGTCGGTTAGATAGATGTCGGATGTACTGTTGTATGAGACGATTCCAATGGTCGCCAATTTGAAATCAGAGCTATTAAAGCCACTGGAATTCATACCTCCAACACGAATGTTGTTGGTACAATAAAACCGATTAGTACCCTTACGCGCTGAAAAACCGTTATGACCTTCGATATCCATCATCCACTGTTGATCGTGATAAGTATTGTCAGACAAATCAACCTGATAGGCTGCTAAATTATACGGGTTACGGTAGATTGTTAGATTAGATTCAGTTGTATCACCATAAGTACCAGCCGCGCCGTTTAAAACTAATATCGGTCTTTGTTGAGCGGCTTGAGCAAAGTAGGCAATTGTTGAGCTACTTAGTTGGTCATTTTCAGTGATGTTAAAAGACTCCCACGGCAAATTGCGAGCAGTAGCTTCAGCCGAATCAAGATTTACCCCATACTCTCGAAGTAACCATCTTGTTTCGTCCATCTCGTTGTTGTAGTTATTACACTGATCTTTTTTGAATAGACTAAGTAGAACATCGCGTAAGTACCAACCATACATATTATAGTTATATTGCTGTTCGTCTGACCACCATGATATTCCACCAATAGCTTGTAGGTGACGGTAAGCAGGAGTAGTGAGAGTGTTTGGCACTTCATATTCGGGCAAGTTCATCTTATTGATACAAAACAGTGTATCAATCATTTTGGCAAAATCGCCGTAGGTAACCGGATTAACTGCTGGAGGCAATATGATTGAAATATAATGATGGACCAACGGTAACCCATTTGCATTGTAACGAATCCCAGTAGTTAGATCGGTGACAATAATAGTTTGGGTTATTAAATTATAATGGCCAACTTTATAGGGTACGTCCGCTATAATTTGTAATTCAACCGTTGTCCCTTTTGTGATGGAAAGATTAATTCCATCATCTAAGCTGTACCACATTACATTGTTAACACTATCGAGCATTCTTAAACCTAAGGATTCAGGACCAGATGAATTAGTTGTCATAATAATTCTATCAATCCTAATGTCACTAGGAGATGTTGTTGGAACTGTAATCCTGAGTCTCGCATGGATTACATTATTTGTTCCAGCCAATACCTCTTGGATTGCTTCCCCTTCACCTATCTCGCATTTAATAGGTGGTGGTGTTGGTATTGGACAACCTGGGCATGGTGGTGGATTTCCACCGTCGCCACCGCCATCTGGAGGTGGAACTTGTGCGAACGAATTTGTTGCGCTGAAAGTCAGGAATAAAACCCCGACAATAATTAATATTGTTAAAGAGAAAATAGATTTCATACGAAATCCCTTTATATTGGTTTTGAATGTGCCACCTTGTCCCGCCTTGTGAGCATTAGGATTAAGTAGCTGTTATTTGTATTTTAATTTTCGAACTAATTTACCATAGAATTATAAATCTGTCAAGCATATCCACCGATTAGGTGGAGACAAATTTTATTCTATGGCGCTATATTTAACGCTTTTACCTATATTTACTTACAAAAAAATACCTAGCCAAACATAAAAATTTGGCTAGGATTAGGGAAAATTCAATTTAAATATATATCTGATAATAAATCACTTGGCGTGTTAAGGTACAGCTCCTTTTGGTAGTCATATTCACTCATTTGATTATTTAATAGCCATGATTTTTTAAAAGACACACCGAGTGTATTAAGTGCTAACCCAATAGCAATCCATAAACTAATTGAACAAGTTAATATAACTTGAGCATCATTGATCATAGTTCCACTCCGTTTTTAACTACCACATCTTGGTCAGAAAGTTTTACGCGTAAAATATTCATAACCATTGGTGTTATACCAATAATGCCGTAAGCTAGTGTTAGCAATAAGCTAAATAATACACAAAGAACAAATATAGCACCGTGAAATAATTTTTGAAAGATCATTTTTACTCCTGATTATTTTTTTGATTTTGATTTAATATATTTGTTTTTAAATTACTCTTAATACTTAGGGTTGTCAAATCGAAAAAAATTAGTTATAATATCACGGCTTTATGAATGATAATTTTTGGACAAAATTACCAAAACCAATTTTAGCTCTCGCCCCTATGGCGGGGGTAACAGATTTTGCTTTTCGGCAAATGTGTAAAAGTTATGGCGCTGATGTTATTTATACTGAATTTGCTTCGGCCAATGCTTTGGTGTATGAGAATGCTAAAACTAAAGATATGATTAAATTCTCCTCCACCGAACAACCAGTGGTTTGTCAGATTTTTGGTAATCAACCCGAAATGTTTTTTAAAGCCGCTAAAATTTTGGAAGAAATGGGTTTTGCAGGCGTAGATATAAATTTTGGCTGCCCGGCGTACAAAGTAGTAAAAACTGGTGGCGGAGTAAGCTTGATGCGTAATTTAAATTTGTGTTATGAAATTGTACAAGCCACTTGTGAGGCAGTAAAAATTCCCGTATCTATAAAAATACGAGCTAGTATTAAGCATAACCAAAATACGAAGGATAAAATTGAAGGTGGCGCCAGTGATGATTGCCAAGATGTTTGTTCAACCGACACTGTAACCGCGGTTGATTTGGTTAATAGAATTGGGAAATTGCCAGTGGGTGCGATTATGATTCACGCTCGTTCATTTGAACAACCATTTGATGGCGAACCAAAATTAGAGATTATCAATGAAGTGAGGAAAGTGTGGTCAGGAATTTTAATTGCCAATGGTGGTATTAGCACGCCTGAAAAAGCTAAAGAAATTTTAAATACCACTTTCGCCGATGGGGTTGGCTTAGCACGTGGGGCTTGGGGGCATCCGTGGCTATTTAAACAAACTAAAGATTACTTAAAAACTGGTGAGTATGAAATACCAGTTTGGGGAGAGATTAAGCGAGATATAATAAAACACGCACGCTTAGCTTTTGAAAATAGCGGCACACACGGTTTAATTGAACTACGCAAGCATTTGGGTTGGTATGTGAAAGGTTTTCCAAGTGCCTCTGAAATTCGAGCCAAATTAATGACTTGTAGAAGTGTGGAAGAAATAGAAAATGTTTTGAATAATAATTAAGCGTATAATTTTAAATAAAAAAATAAGCCCACTCGAAGTAAGGTGGGCTTTGTAATAATAAAAATATAATATTTAGCTATTGAGTGGCAACTCAATAATATTATTTTGTAAATTTTGAAAATTAAAATTTTTCGCGCCCAAATGTGTAGCTAAACCACTATTTACAATTGTACTTTTAAAACCATTGTAACCGAGTTTTTCACAAATATTGTACAAGGTTTGTTGAGCGTCGGTAGGAGTTTTTTGAACAAGTTTTCCAATCTTAGTAAAATCTACATCTACAATATGCGAATCACAATTTTCCAAAAATTTTGTTAGGAAATTGTATTCGTCTTGTTTCAAGATACGATTACCGTGTTCATTTAGCAACTTTAAAATCGCTGTAGAATGGTTGTTATCGTTTATTCTTATTGGATAAACTTTAAGGTGGTACAAAATGTGAAGCAGGGCTAACGAATTTGCTTTTAACATAGTTATCCTATTATTTTTGTTTGGTTTTTGATTTTGGTTGGTTATTTAGGTTTGTTTCAAACAATCTTACATTAATATAAATTTTATGTCAATTTTTTTCAAGCCATTCTGGTAACCATTTATCTACTATCTTTAAAGCATCTTTTTCAGCTTGATCTAAAACTTCTTTGGGTGTTTTAAGGTGATCTTTACGCCAAGATGGGATAACTGAGTAAAGTATAGCCTGACGCATTAAAATCATTCGGTAATCTTTATCGCTACGAGCCAGTTCAGCTAGCGCATGATTAATTGACCAAAATAAGCTGCGATATTCTCCGCCCGATGTTTCCATTATGTGTTTAATATCAGCACTTAACCCCTTATTAATATCTGGTAGAAAAATACGATTTATTTCTGGTTGTTTAGAATTTTTAAAAAACTTTTCATCACTACTAGCTTCATTCAATATTTTTTCAATATCTTTTTTTCTTAATTCTAGTTTTTGTAATTCGATGGGTGTACAATCTCCCATTTTTCCAGTTAGCGCTTCTTTAATGTTTATTAATTCGCTACGGTAGCTATTTAAAATTTCCCAGTGGTCAGACGCCTTATCGTTATTTTCAAATTTTTTTACTTGTTCAGAATCAACGCGAACTTCACCGCTTGATTCATCAATTCGCTCTGCATTATTAAAAAATTCTGTAAAACCCTCCTTCATATTACCTACTCTTAGAATTAACCCGCGAACCAAAGCGCACATCAATATACTCGGCTTTGCTTAGGAAGTCCTCACCTTTTTCAGCTATAAATTTAACTAAGGTTAGTAGTTGAGCATCAAGCGGACGACTAGTGGTAACTAAAATATAAAAACCATTCTCAGTTATTACTCGCCAAGTTGGTAGATCTTTGGGGTTATAATTAATTTTAGAGATTTTTATATTTGGTAGCCGAGGCGTCCAAGTAGCACTTAGTTCACCTAAAAATTCCGCTGATTTATCGTCAAGTATACTGTCGCCTAAATTTAACTCTTTATCTGACACATCATTGATTAAAATATAAGGTGTAGTGTCGCCTGCGTTGTATTTCATTAATTTGCCATTTCTATCTAGTAAAAAAATTTCTTTGTCATTTTGCCACTTAGCTACTACTACATCTTGGGTTAAGGAAACCCTCAAAACATTTGGCCATTGCTTTTGAAATTCAGCACTATTGGCTGCAAAATTTTGGGTTAAATTTTCTTTGGCGCGGGCTTCATTAAAAAATAGTAAATTATTTTGTGGTATAACTAGCGCCCAAAAATTACGAGTGTAACCGCGTACTAATTCTGCAATTTCAGTTCTAGTAGTTGGTGTTTTTACACCGGTTACAATAATATTTCTAATTTGAAGGATTGGCGAATAAACTATTACTACCACTAATGCAAATAAACCAATCAAGGTGAGTCGAAAGGGCCAAGATTGTAACATACTGGTATGACCAGCCCCACGATAGGCCTGCGACAAATGCCGTACCGAGCTTGGAGTATGATTCACCCGCGGCGCAAAATCGCGCATCGTCACAAGTGTGCGACGTCGTTTTTTATATTTTATTCCTTGTACCATGATTTTTTAGGCTTAAAACTAGTTTGTAATTTTATTTTAGCGGAAGCGCGCTCAATTGCCAAATTAATTAGCTTGTCTAGGAGTTTAATATAAGTAAGTCCTGAAGCTTCCCAGAGTTTTGGATACATACTAATACTAGTAAACCCGGGGATTGTATTGACTTCGTTTAAATAAATGCGATACGGATTAGCTTGCACTAAAAAATCTACTCGGGCCATACCCGCAAGATCTAAAGCTTTAAAAGCCGCCGTGGCGTAATTTTGAATTTCCTTGGCTATTTTAGATGGCAAGGGTGCGGGAATAACTGCTTGCGATTTACCATCTACATATTTGGCATCGTAATCATAAAATTCATTAGAAGAAATGATTTGGCCAAGTACTGAAGCTTCCGGATTATCATTTCCCAGCACCGCACACTCTATTTCTAAAGGATTTGCAACTGCTTGTTCTACAATAATACGGCGGTCATACTTGACGGCTAAATTAATAGCTTGAATAAGTCCTTTTTCATTATGGGCCTTACTAATTCCGACCGACGATCCTAAATTTGCTGGTTTAACAAAGCAAGGCAACCCAATCTGTTTTAGAATGTCTTTAACAAGTAGGGGCTTATTTTTTTGCCAAGCTGAAGCGGTAAAATATGTGAATTTTGGTGTAGGAATGTTATTTGATTCAAAAATCATTTTTTGAGCAATTTTATCCATTCCAACTGCAGAGCCAAGCACACCCGCACCCACATAGGGAATACCCGCCAACTCTAAAAGTCCTTGCACTGTACCATCTTCCCCAAATGTACCATGGAGCACAGGGAAAATTACATCAAGTGGTGTCGCCGATGTTTTATTAATATTTAAACTGACTAGAGATTTAATAGTTGGGTCAGCTGGCACCATACTCGCTAATTGTTTTGGTATTGCAGTTTGACTTTTTAGTATACTCAAAACCTTATCACCTGAAAGCCATTTACCTTCCTTACTAATACCAATCGGTACTACTTCATACTTTTTTGGATCCAAGTTTTTTATAATTGAAGTGGCGGAAACCAAAGACACTTCATGCTCGGCCGACCGACCACCAAATAATACACCAACTTTTATTCTTTTTGATTTCATAGTTTAATTTCTCCATAAATAGCGAGCGGTGCGCCTGATTTCATCGCCCACAATTGATCACCATAATCAAAATGCCACCACTCTTCTGGGTATTGCATAAAACCAATAGCTAACATAGCTTCACGAAAAATTTTACGATTTTTACGAACCGTTTCGTTTATGGCGTTCTCTTCAAAATATAAAGGTGAGGCCTCGGGACCAAAATAATCAAAATCTGTACCCATATCTAATTCTTTGCCTACCTGATCAACTAAAGTTAAATCCACTGCCCCACCAGTAGCATGAGGTGGAATCCGACCCGGCTCATGTGGTGGTGTTACAAAAGTCCCCACTTCTATCGCTAATTTATTTTCATCCCATTCAGGATGTTTAAGTTTAAACTCCTCCCAAGTACTTTTATAAAGTGTATTTTGCACTTCTCTGGGGCGAAACCCATCCCAAATTTTAAATTTATAAATTTTTAAATCTTTCTGAATTTCCTGTAATTTTTTCGCCACACCTACTCGTAAAAACATGCGCTGATTAGTAGTAAATCCTCGGTTAAAATATATTGGATCTAAAATAAAATCAAAACTACTTAAATCAACCAGTGGTTCATTATTCTCTTGTATTGGAATTGTTTGATAACTGGCAATGGACATAAATTTACGACAACATTCTTGGCAATTGTGGATTAATTCGTGTGACCACTTCGTAATTAATCGTTTCAGTAAGTATAGCGATTTCATCAGCAGTAATTTCCTCTGCCTTTTGTTTGCCAATTAATACTACTTCATCCCCCACCTTAACATTTGGAACTTCTGTTACATCTACCATTGTAATATTCATACAAATTTTACCAATAATTTTACACTTTGTCCCGTGAATGATTACTGATCCACGATTGGAAAGCTTTCGATCATAGCCGTCGAAGTACCCAATCGGTAGTGTAGCCATCACCGTTGGGCGTTTAGTAATAAATGAGCAATCATAACCCACCGGTGTTTTAGCTGGCAGGTTTTGAATTTGAATTACTTGTGTTTTCCAAGTGAGCGCTGGTTTTAAATCAAAATTAGGATGATTTTTTTGTACCATTTGTTTGTTATCGTCACTAGGCCACAAGCCATACAAACCAATACCAAGTCGCACTAAATTGTGTTGTGATTTAGGTGCGGTAGTAATAGCGGCCGTACAAGCCGTATGTTCATATAAATCTTTTGGTAGCAATTTTTTAACTTTATTTAAAAATTCGTTAAAATTATTTAGTTGCTCGTTTAAAAACCAATGATCTTGTGATTCAGCAGTGGCAAAATGCGTGGCAATACCTTCTAATTGTAAATAGGATGAATTTAAAATTCGCTTTAAAAAAATAGTAGCTTGTTCGGCATTTAATCCTAATCGCGCCATGCCAGTTTCAAGTTTTAAATGTACTCGAGCAACTTTACCGCATTTTTTAGCTGCTTGCTCTAAAGCTTTTAATTGTTCTTCTTCGTACACAGCAAAAGAAATTTTTTGCGATAAGGCGGTAATTAAATCATGACTAATAAAAGGGCGGAAATAACTTAATACTAAAATTGGTAAATTAATTCCGCTTTGTCTTAAAGCTAGTGCTTCATTTAAACCCGCTACGCCCAGCATATCTACTTGATGCGACCTTTCACAAACTCGCGCTGCGAGCTCTAAACCGTGACCGTAAGCATTTGATTTTACCACGGCTAAAAGTTTTACGCCGCGACCCAATAAACGACGATGGGCACGAATGTTTGAAATAAGTGCCCGCTGTGAAATTTCTAGCCAAGAATAGTGGGGAGATTTTGTCATGATTTATCATTTAAATTTATGAATATTTTTTATTATTAAAATATTCTTTCCAACTACGTATATAGATTATATTGATAATAATGCTACTCCAAAAAAACAACATACCAAGAGGGATTAACATAATATAATATAATGATACATATGATATACTACTACTGAAAGGCAATCCAAAAAAACTTATGGTATCTAAAAATAATGACACCCCACCTTCTGTAGGTATAAAAATACTTGATAATATGACAATACAAACTAGTATTAATAAATTTAATCCTAATTTTCTACCCTTTAATAATAAAATACTGGAAATTGTAATACCAATGGAATTTATTAAATAGTAAAGAAAATAAAAAAATATCGCAGACCGTGAACCATCACTGAATATATTATAAAATGACACACTTAAAATAATTCCAATTACCCCGCCTAATAACAATAAATACGATATTATTTTGAACTTACGTGGTAGCATATAATTAACTCTTAATAATTGTTTTATTGGGCATGTACGACTGGAGCACTTCTGGAATTTTAATTGAGCCATCTGCTTGCTGATAATTTTCTATAATCGCAATAATAGTTCGGCCAATGGCAAATACCGTGGCATCTACCATATGTACGAATTCTGCTTTGTTGCCCAGCTTAACTTTTGTTCCCAAACGACGGGCTTGATAATCAGTGTTTAAATCAGAGGTGGTAGTTTCACGATAAGTGCCTTGCCCCGGCATCCAAGAGTTAATATCAATTTGTCGAGCATCTGGCCCGCCCATATCACCCGTACAAATACTAATCACCTGATACGGAATGCCAAGTTGTTGTAATAAATATTCTTGAATCGCTACGGTAAAATCTTGCTCGGCGCGTGAATTTTCCGGCAAGCAAAATATTTCCATTTCTAATTTATCAAATTGATGAACGCGTAAAATACCTTTTGTATCTTTACCATAAGTGCCTGATTCGCGGCGAAAAGCACTAGAAAAACCAGCATAGCGAATTGGTAAATCTTTGGCCTCAAAAGTGTGATCCATATGCATAGGCCCTAAAGTATGCTCAGCTGAGCCAACCAACCACAAATCGTCCGATGGTATATGATAGCGATCATCGCTTGGATCAAGTCGTGCCATTTTACGATACACTTCTTCGCGTAACATAACAGGTGGCACTACCGGCATAAATGGTTTAGTGCTTATGGCTGTTAAATTATTTGCTTCAGCAATTTTAGCTAATACATTGGAATCTGTTAAAACAGAATATCCAAATTGAATAAGCGCAAATTCAAGTAGCGCCGCATCGCCTTTTAAATAACCAAAACGACTGCCGGAAACTTCCGCCGCAGTTTTAACATCAATAATATCTAACTCTTCGGCGATGGTTAAATAATCTTTAGGCGTGAAATCAAATTTTCGTTTCTCCCCTACTTCACGAGCTACTACATTATCAGCTTCAGATTTACCAATCGGCACATCATCAAATGGGATATTCGGCACCTTGTACATCAACTCTTGAAGATTTGCGGATAATTCATTATATGTTTTTTCCAAACTCTGTATGGCGGTTTTTAAAGTTTTAAGCTCGGCTGATTCACCACGCGCTTCTTTGCTTTTAATTTTTTGCTCCGCGCGCTTTTGCTCCAGTTCCACTTGCACCACCCGCGCTTCGGCATCTATTTTTAAAAGCTCATCAATGTCAACTTTGCCGTTCTTATTTAGAACGGCTTTTTTTACTATTTTTGGATTTTCACGAATGAATTTAATGTCTAACATATTAATTTACTCTAACTGATATAGTTTTAAGCTTATCAAGCGATATACCCATACTAGCAATTTCTTCAGCTTTTTTCAACTCTTCCTCTATCCCAACGTGTTTAATGTTTTTTAAGTCATCAAGGCTCACCCACTGATAATCTGTAAAATCATTTTGGTCAATTATAACTTTTGAATCATTCTTCACCTCGCATAAGTAGGACCACACTTTACTAGTTTGACCGTCGGGGCGTACAAAACTTTTATCTTTAAGCAAAATCTTGCCGGGTTTAAGCGTAAGACCGGCTTCTTCTTGCGCTTCTCTGACTAAAGTTTCCTCTACGGTATCATTACCTTCTATTTTTCCACCGGGAAACGTGTACATATCTGGGTAGGCCAATTCATGCTCGGCTCGTTTCAAAACTAAATACTTACCAACTGAATTCCTGATGACGGCGACTACTGTTACACTGTGTAATTTATTATTGGACATAAAAATTATTCCATCTTCTCTATCGCCCCAATTACCCACTCGCTCCTCAATTTATCTTTCATCTGATAAATTTCATCCTTCGTAAACCACTTGGCATCCATTATTTCATCCTCAGGAATTTTTAACTCACCACCGGAAATCGTAGCTTCAAATGCATGTTTAGGTGGAGTGTTTGTAGTATCTTGAAAAATACCTAATTTTTTAATTAATTTAACATCATAACCACATTCTTCTTTCGCTTCTTTAATAGCTGTTTGTTCAATCGTATCGCCTTGTTCTACTCTACCTGCTGGCCAATTCCATAAACCATACGCTTTAGGTTGTTTTTCTTGAATTAACAAAAATTTGTTATTTTTTTTGATAACTACCCCAGCCACAATAGGTACTAGTATTGGATCAAATTTATTATTTTCCATAAATTAAAATTAGTTTTCTGGATCCCCGCCTGCGCGGGGATGACAATTAAAGTCCAAGTGATAGTGCTATTTCTTGCATAGCTTTAAGCTCTATTTCAATTAACTGGTCAAGGGTTAAACCAATCATTACATCGCACTTCGCTATGATTTCACGATTCACACCCGAAGCAAACGATTTGTCTTTGAATTTCTTTTTAACTGATGAAACTTTTACGCTAGCGAGTTTTTTATCTGGTTGTACAAAAGCGCAAGCAATTATTAAGCCAGTTAATTCTTCTGCACACCACAAAGCTTTTTCCATCAACGTTTCAGGTGTAAATCCGTGAGTGTGGTTATGAACTTTAACTGCTTTTACAATTTCTGGCGCAAGTCCTGCTTCAGCCAGCCACTGGGCACCCACCAAAGAATGTTTCTCTGGTTCGCTTTCCGTTGATTCCCAATCAATATCATGCGTAAGCCCAGCTAACCCCCACATTTCCTCATTCTCACCAAAATGACGTGCTAGCGCTCGCATTATGCTTTCCGAAGCTAGTAAGTGCGTACGCAAAAAATTACCTTGTACTTTACTCTGCACTAATTCCCAAGCTTCTGCACGCGTCATATTAAATTACCTCGAGTTATAATTTGATACAAGGCTAATATTGTAATTACAGAAGTTGCTATTAACAAAAAATAATCAATAATTTTTTCTAACGTTGGATATTTTTTAGCGCTGTTATCTAATATTACCGCTATTATGTAAGTCAGCACCACTGTATTAGCAATACCGATAAAATTTATATCAGCTGGTGTAATACATACGCCATTATTTAGTACTACTGGATATTTGATTGGCAGTTGACATTTGATTGTTTGGTAATTGAAAAAATTAAACCAAGTGTACTTTTGAAATTGAATAATAATAGCAAATATCACCAAATCCAAAATCAAAAACGCTTTTCTAATACTAAGCGCTAAAAATTTAAATCTCCCCATATCTTTATTTTAAAATTTAACGAATAAAAACCATTAAAATCCAAAAAGCGCCGAGCACTATCATTAACCAAGCAATAGCCCGATTTAATTTTATAGTAGTTGGGTCGGGTTCTTTGGGGGCACTTCTTAGTTTGTTGCCCAAATCAAGTATTTGCCTAATAAATTTTTCTCTGGAATATACCACACCTAATATTATTAAAAATACTCCGTATATTATAGCGCTCGTGGATTCTGTATTCATTGATTTGTTAATTTAAAAAATTATTTACTCCTCATTGGTGGGAAGATTACAGTTTCTCGAATTGGTTTATCTACAATAAAACTAAATAAACGTTCGGAAAAGCCAAATCCAGCCGCGGGCGGCATACCGTATTCCAAGGCGGTTACAAAATCTTCATCCATCATTTGCGCTTCATTGTCCCCTGCTTCCCTAAGCTTCATTTGCCCTTCAAAACGTTCTCTTTGATCAAATGGGTCATTCAGCTCAGACCAGCCATTACCAAGCTCACTCCCTGCCACAATCACCTGCATACGTTGCACACGACCTTCCAAAGTATCGTGCTTTTTAGCGAGTGGCGAAACTTCAATTGGGTGATTAATTAAGAATAATGGCCCCAAAACTTTCGGTCGCACTAATTTTTTCCAAAATAAATCAATCAGCCGCCCAGCGCCCATATTTTCGTCATAGCGCACTTTGTGTTTTTGTAAAAGTTTTTGTAATTGGGCAACTTCTGTGACACCGGCTAAATCCTCACCCGAAATTTCTTTAATTAATTCAAAATAATCTTTACGTGGCCAAGTGCCACTCCAATCAATTTCTTTGCCGTCGTAAACTGTTTTAAGTCCGCCTGAAACTTCTTCCACAATATGCTGATATAATTTTTCTGTTAAATCCATTAAATTATTATAATCGGCATAGGCCCAATAAAATTCACAAGTATCGTAGTCCTGCAAATGTTCAGTATCAATACCTTCATTGCGAAATACTTTACCTATTTCGTACACTTTTTCAAAACCACCAACTAGCAATCGCTTAAGTGGCAGTTCTAAAGAGATGCGTAAATAAAAATTTTGATCCAAAGCATCGTGATGAGTAATAAATGGATTAGCGTCGGCTCCACCCGGTATTGCCTCAAGCGCCGGAGTTTGCACTTCCATAAAATTTGTTTTCGCAAAAAATTCTCGTGCCGCTTGCCAGTACTTAGCTTTTTTAATAAATAGTTCACGCGTTTCAACGCTAGTCATTAAATCTAAATAACGTTGCCTAAGTCGCGCTTCAATATCTTTAAGCCCGTGCCATTTTTCTGGTAGCGGATGTAAACATTTACTAAGTGGTGTAACCGAAGTTGCAAGAATGGTAATTTCACCGCGTTTAGTTTTAACCAGTGGCCCACTCACGCCCACAATATCGCCCATATCAAATAAATTTACTAACTCCCAAGATTTTTTATCTAAGGCCGATTCTAAAAATGCTACTTGAATTTTTCCGGCCGTATCTTGAAGTGTGGCAAATACTAATTGCCCGTGCGGACGAATTGTCATTAGCCGCCCAGCCGATGTAGCCATCACCGATTTTGGTACTTCAGCACCTTCTAAAATCGGTAAATCCTTACCTTCAACTAAAGCTAAAATATCAGCGGTAGAGTGTTCCTTATTAAAAATTGCTGGGTACAAAGCAAAACCTAAAGTGCGCCAAGCATCCAAATGCTCTTTTCTGCTTTGCAATTCTTGTTGTTCTCGTGTAGACATGACTATATAGTAACAAAATTACTAATTTTAGCAATATCACAAAATAAAAAACCGCCTCAACCTTTGTATTTTCATACAAAAATTGTGACGGTTAACTCAGCTATTTACATAGCCTTATTTTGTTACAGTGATTTCATTAAATACCACTTGAGTATGTTCCGGGTTAGCAAACTTCGCCATAAAAAGCCGAATATTGGCTTTAACGAAGTCCATTTCCAGAACAGTTTTAGCGGTACTAATAAGATCAACCTTTTGACGATCAAGTAATGAAACAAACCGTCGTAAGAACATACTACCTATTTTTTCCTGCAAGAATTTATAAGCGGCACAATCTTCGTGGTTTATTAAAATTACCGTACCAATGGTTGGAAAATGTTTGAGTAAGAACTCAATCTGATCTTTAGCTACCTTAAATTGCTTTGATAACGTTATCACATCAGTAAAACAACTTACTCCACCAGGAATCACCAAGTTAACGTATTCATCTTCCTTAAAACCAAGACACCCCTTAGCGCCATCGCCTTCAATAAAATTTCGAAACGCTTTTCGAAACCTTACATCGGCACAATGTACAATAAGTGCTTTGGGTTTTGGATTTACAACAACTGGAAAGATTACTTGGACTGATTCTGACGTAACATCTCCAACCCTATCTCTGGTTGTGGTGTTAACTGTTTTCATCATATCTCCTTAAGCTTCAACTACGGTTGGCGTTTTTTCTTCAGATTTTACACCCAATCCGGGGAATAGCCGCTCGATATCTTCAGTTTTGATACCAATTTTCTCGAGCATACCGGAGATGTCCATATTCATTGCTTTCATTTGGGCGAACATTTTGAAGACGAGATTTGGAATCAGCATTGACATACGTTCAACGCTACCATTGCCGTCTTTACCACCACCCATATCAACAATGTTGATGTTGTCAACGTTACTGAGTCCAGCGCCGGCAGATTTGAAGATACTTTCCATAATTTTCGCTCCAGCTTCACCGGTTTGTTCAATGAGAATCGGCAAACGGTCAAGAATGAGAATCAATTTTGCTTGATCACTCATTTTTTCCATTGCTTTCTGCATAGCTTCAACGCCAGCTGCTTCAGCAAGAAGTGATTGTCTACGACCTTCGGCTGTAGCGAGTAACTTGGCTTTATCACCTTCAGCTTCGGCAGTAAGTTTTGCCCTCAAACCATCCGCATCAGCAAGTAAACCCGCCTTCTTTCCGTCAGCTTCGGCAGTAAGTTTTGCTTTTTGACCTTCACCTTCGTTGGTGTCAGCTTCTTTTTGAGCCAATGCTTTCGTCTTCATAGCTTCACCTGCCGCCTCTGCATCAATCACAGCTTTCTTCTTGTTGGCTGCGGCTTCAATCTCCAGCTTCTGTTGAGCCGCCTCTGCATTAATCACGGCAGCTTGCTTGTTGGCTTCGGCTTGTTTAATAACTGTAGCTTTTAAATGAGCTTCAACACGTGCACCTTCTTTTTCTTCAACCTTCAACTGCGCTTCTTTTTCTGCAGCATCTCGCTCCGCTTGCTTAATCTTCAAAGTTTTTTCCTGTTCCGCCGTAGCAATTGACATAGCTGTATTAGCCTCAGCCTGCTTGGTGTCACGTTCCACTTGGTACGATGCTTTTTTAAGATCACGATCTTTTTCAGCCTCTGCAATTAAGGCTTCATTTTGTGCTTTTACTGTGGCAGCTTCTTTTGTTGCATTAGAAACTTGTATCTCAGTATCTCTAGTAGCTTCCGCAACTTTAATATCAGCTTCTCTTTTTGCTTCAGCCACAGCTTTTTTACCAAGAGATTCAATATATCCTTCGGCGTCGTTGACATCCTTGATAACCAAATTGATGATTTGAATACCGAGACGTTTTAACTCTCCAGTTGATTCTTGAATTACCTTCTTGTTAAATTCATCACGTTTACGGAGCAAATCATTGATATCGAGGTTGCCGATTATTGAACGCAAATGTCCTTGTAAAATATTTTTAACCAAGGTCTGAATTTCCGCCCCACTCTTACCAAGAAAGTTTTGAGCAGCATTTAAAAGATCTTCCGGAGTTATAGAAATATTACAAGTAGCAATTCCTTGAACATTAATTGGTACATTGTCCATATTA
This sequence comes from uncultured Gammaproteobacteria bacterium, assembly GCA_964348825.1. Lineage (GTDB taxonomy): Bacteria > Patescibacteriota > Patescibacteriia > Veblenbacterales > UBA10138 > JBBTZY01. The sequence continues at coordinate 394,665 of CAYGDX010000001.1, forward strand.
GGAATGCCTTTTTCATTGATTTCAATTTGAAATGCTGAAGTGTCCATCTCCTGATAATTTTCAACAAACGGCATAACTATACCGCCACCTGAAGCAACTACCCGGAAACCTTTTTCAACCATCTGGCCATCCGCACCTTTAAATTTACTTTTACGACCATAGAATATTCCGACCTTACCGGGAGGAATCTTCTTGTAGCGCCGAGATACAACATAGAATCCCATGAGGATCCCAACCCCGACAAGTAAAATCATAATCGGGACAAAAGTCCCTGAGAAAAAATCCATTACTTGGTTCATTACTGTGTTCCTTAAATTATTTTATTGAATGTGAATTATTTTTTGATTTTTTAATGCTGTTGTAAAACTACGAAAGTTTTGATTGAACGATTAACTCACTACCAGCTACGCCAACAACTTCCACTGTTCTTCCGCGAAGAATTTCACTACCATCTTTTGATTTTGCAGTATAAGTGAGGTATGAGCCGTCGATAGTGACACCTACCTCACCATTGCTTTGAGCAGATATAGTAATTGTAACATTACCTATCTTACCCACTGCATTTTTCGTAGAAATAATAGAAGAAGCTTGCTGCTTATACAGCAAGGCCATGAGTGAATACATAATTAATGAAAGTATAACAGCACTTCCAAGCCCCCAAATAGAGGAACTTATAATGCTTTCATCATTGTATCGAGCGATAGAGCCAGCCGCCCCAAATCCCATTAGAAAAGTTGATATAACCTTACTAGAGAATAAGGAGATAGTTGGCGCATCGTGTGAAACATCGTGATCTGTATCATGATCAACACTTACTTCGTGCTCGACCTCGTGGTCGTGCCCAAAAAGTAAAGAGAAGACCAATCCTAACAAACCAACAAACGCCAATGCGACGAATATTAACATGATTTATTAACCTTTATATAATTGTGATTATTGTTGTATTTAGTTGTAAAAATTACATTTTTGCGTATTTTTATTTATAAACCATCTTACAATAAATGACGAAATATGTCAAGGGAAATTTTTTTAAATAAAAAAACAGAGCTTTTACCCTGTTTTTAGATCAAAATAGTTAATTATTTACCTCACCGCCACAATTTCGTATTTCATTATACCTTTAGGCACTTTAACATCCACCTCATCGCCTTTCATACGCCCTAAAAAGGCCTGCCCGAGTGGTGATTCGTTGGAAATAAGGCCTTGAGCAGGACTTGCTTCATTTGAACCTACAATGGTAAATTCGCGCTGCACGCCATCAATTTTTACAACTACAGTTGAGCCAATATTAACGAGGCCCGCTCCACCCGATGACTCGTCAATTATTTCGGCATTTTTTAAAATATTTTCAATTTCAATAATCCGGCCTTCAATAAAACCTTGCTCATCTTTAGCTTCGGCATACTCGGCATTTTCCGACAAATCACCCAGCTCTTTGGCTTCGCGAATACGATGCGCCACATCGAGCCGGCGATTCGTTTTTAAATCGAGTAACTCTTTTTTTATTCTAGCTAAACCATCTTTGGTCATGTAGGCCTGTGAATCTGCACTCATATAAATAAGATAATAAATACCCTAAGAAGGGAAAATAATTAAACGCCCGTAATTTGGGCGACAAAAGTAAGATAAAACAAATATTATTTCTTGTCAAGAAAACTTGATTGATTCGCTGCGTACCAGCTAAATATTTCACGCGCGATTGGTACTGCCACGCTAGAGCCCTCACCGCCATTTTCAAGCATCACCACTAGTGCAATTTCTGGCTTGTCGTATGGCGCGTAACCAGCAAACCAAGCGTGTGGCATTTTGCCAGTGCCCGCTTGAGCCGTACCAGTTTTTCCAGCCACGGCAATTGGTAAAGTATTTAAACTACGAGCACTACCACTAACTACCGTTTGCCGCATCCCCTGCCTTACAACTTCAAAAACTTCTGGACGTAAATTAACTGTTGGATAATTTTTATCATCGGTAGCACTTAAATTATTTTTTTTATCATCTGATATTTTAAAATTTATTAATTTGCCATTATTTAATAAAGCCACATAACTTTTGAGTAACTCAAGTGGCGTAACAAGTAAATTGCCTTGGCCAATGGAAATATTATAGGTATCACCTAAAAACCAACGATCATTTAAAGTTTTTTGTTTCCACTCCGGGCTGGGTACAACTCCCGCTTCAACTTGTGGTAAATCTATTTGCGGCGCTTCATTAAATTTAAATTGTTTTAAATAAGATGTAATTCTATTTACCCCCAAACCCTCTCGTTCATTATTTCCCCCGCCAGTTAAATAAAAAAATGTGTTGACTGATTCGGCTATTGCTTGAATAACATTTACCCGACCATGCCCACCTGGTTTCCAATCGGCAAAAAACCTGTTCCCTAATTGCACCCCGCCAGTACTTAAAAAGGTAGTGCTCGGTGTTATAACATTCTCCTGTAAAGCTCCAGCCGCAATAATTGGCTTAATAGTTGAACCGGGCGGATAAGTAGCTTGCAGAACGCGATTAAATAAAGGACGACTAGAATTACTTAATAAATTTTTAATGATTTTATTATCACGTTTGATAGTAAAAACATTGGGATTAAAACTGGGGTAACTCGTAAGCGCTAAAATTTGACCGCTTTGTACTTCGGTTACAACCACCGAACCGCTAATACCTCGTGGTGCCGCGGCGCGAGCTAAAGCTGTAAAGGCGAGTTCTTGCAAATCAGCATCCACACTTAAATAAAAATCTTGCCCCGGAATGGCTTTATTTTCAGTATAAATTTTAAGTTCTGTGCCACTGGGTGCTACTTCAACTTCACGTTTACCAGTAACCCCGCGCAAAACATCATCATAAGTTTTTTCAAGACCTGTTTTACCAATCAAATCATTTAAATTATAACGACCCGAATTATTTTTATATTGATCCTCAGAAATCTGAGCAACATAGCCGAGCAAATGACCAAAAGCCGAATTATCAATGTACGACCTTACTCCCACCACTTCGATATTTAAACCTGATAGATTGTTAATTCTAGTCGCTATTTGGAGGGCTAATTCGCGTGGCAAATTATAAGCCAAAATTTGTGGTAAGTAATTACTTGATTTTAAATTTTGTAAATTATCTGTTTCCAAAAGTTCAGTGGGCACATCTTTCAATAAATCATTAAGCAGTGCTTCACGCTCATTAGCTTGCTTAGGCAAACTAGCTGGCACCACTGTTAATCTAAACCCAGGCACTGTGCTGGCTAAAATTTTACCACGTCGATCATAAATCACACCACGCGGAGCTGGAATAAATTGCGTACGAATTCTATTACCCTCGGCCACTGATCGTAAATATCCACCCTGACTCACTTGTAAATAAATTAAACGCGAAAGTCCTCCTAAAATTAATATGCCTAAAATTATAGCAAAAATACTAGGCCACCTTTCGCTAATAACGCGCCGGAGTGAAGCGAGCCCCACTTCACCTAAAGTTGAACCTTCAAACAAGCGATAACTAAAACCCCTAACATTTCGATCAGAAATGTCACCGCCCCGAGTTTTAATAGCAAATGGATCAGAATTTTTCATTTATTTTTTCTTATTAGCTGACAAATATTTAAATCCAAAACCTAAAATTAAATTTCCCATAATCACTAGTAGTACCCAACCAAAATAAAATTGCGACTTGAATGGATTCAACTGATTATTAAGTTGCCAAACCATAAATTCTAAAATACCAAGCCACAATAAATTTAAAATTATTCCCGCCATTAATCTAAACCATAATTCATCAAAACGTTTAACCAAATTATTGATTTGTTTAAAAATTGGCCAAATTATTAAGGTGGTAATTGTAAAAATTGGTTGGAACTCAAAATTAGACCAATCGGTCAAAATACTGGCAACAAGCAGTGGTAAAATATATAGCTGGTTGGTAAATAATAAATATGATACCGCAATAATCGGCAAAATTGGCAAAGCGGTATAATCAAAAAAAATAGTTAGTAAGTAGTAAACTAGCCAAATTAAAATACCAAACATTAATCTTACCCACCACTTATTCATAACTCGTTAAGTAATACTCCCACCTTATCCAAATGTTCTAAATTAAAAGGCGGCTCAATAATAGCTGATTTAAATAACTCACCAGGTGGGGCGTCAACCACCGTAATTTTACCAATTAAAAGTCCGGCTGGCATTTTGTCATTTAAATGGCTGGTAAAAACAAAACTGCCGGGGGCTATATTATCAGCCGCTGGTATCATACCCAGGCGTAATCCCAAATTATATTCACCCCGCACCAAACCAATTATTTTATCCTGATTTAAAACTTGACCAACTACCGCAGTATGATAATTAGAAAGCGGCCAAATTTGGCTTTGATTTTGATCAACCTGTCCAATTATACCAAGGAGTACTAAAGTTTCTAGTTGATTATTAATTTGATTGTCATTTTTTATTACAATCGCATCTCCTAAAGTTAGGCCGTCATTTTTTCCCAAATCAATTACATAAGCGTAACCATCGGCGGCGTTTAGGCGACTGATAATCGAACCGATTTTTATTTTTTTACCAATCGGCGCTTTGATTTTTAACAACTGACGCAAGTTGTTATTCTCAGCTTGTAATTTTTGAGTTGAAAAATCATTAAGCGTAACTTGAGCATTTTTAATTTTTAAATCGTTAAGCTCGTTATTTATTTGTGGGGCGTTTAAAAAGAAATTATAGCGGGTGTATAAACTATAACCTAAACTTTCCAGTGGTCTTAATATATAACGAAAATATTTACCACTATTTAACCATTTACTGCTGCCACCTAAATAAATTAGCGCCAGCAACAAAAGCAACCAGCTGATAATTTTTAGCAGTGATTTAGATTTAATCATATTGATGAGTTGATGCTAGATTCCCTCCACCATTCGCCAACTGGTCGGCGGCGAATCACAGGGTTAACACCTTATATTTAAATTTTATTAGGATCTGGGTGTGGGTGGCAACATTAAATCCCGACCAGCTTCAATATCTTCTAAAATTACACCCGTGCCTCGTACCACCGCAGTTAATGGATCGTCAACAATTTGTACTGGCACGCCCAATTCATCGGCTAGCATTCTATCTAAATGTTTAAGCATAGCGCCACCACCTGACATATACAGCCCCTTTTCATAAATATCAGCCACCAATTCCGGCGGAGTGGCTTCAATAGTATCTTTAACATTAACAACCAATAGTCGTATAACTTTTTGTAGTGATTCGCGCACTTGCCCATCGTTTATAATTACTTCGCGTGGCAGGCCTGATACTAAATCACGTCCACGGATTTTCATTTCGAGTGGTTCATCAAGTGGTATGGCGGAACCAATTTTAATTTTAATCTCTTCGGCGGTGTGGTCGCCGAGTAGTAAACTAAAATTATCACGTACATATTGACTAACAGCATCGGTTAATTCATCGCCCGCAATTCTAAGTGACCGCCAAGTAACAACTCCACCCAAACTAATTACCGCAATCTCAGAAGTTCCACCACCAATATCCAAAATAAAGTGAGCTGATGGGTCGCGCACTGGTAATCGCGAGCCTAAAGCCGCCGCCATTGGTTCTTCAATTAGCATTACCTCGCGCGCGCCCGCTGAATAAGCTGCATCTTCTACCGCCTTTCTTTCTACTTCAGTTACATCAAGTGGCACACCAATAACTACGCGAGGCCTTGGTGAAATATTAAAACTTTCACGATGTACTTTTTCAATAAAATATTTAAGCATTTTTTCCGCCACTTCAAAATCTGAAATCACACCATCTTGCAGTGGCCGCGAAGCGACTAAATGCATTGGTGTTTTTCCCACCATTTTTTTAGCTTCGTGCCCTACCGCCACAATTTGATCAAGCCGAGTATTAATTGCCACCACCGACGGTTCATTAATTACAATGCCCTTATCTTTGACGTACACCAAAGTATTGGCCGTACCGAGGTCAATTCCAATATCTTTAGAAAATCTACCAAAAAAAGCGTCTAACATACCCTGCATATCAACTTCGCTCGACCAGCTAAAACGCGGAACGAGCTAGAAATAAATAATTATCCTGAATTAACTTCTAAACTAAATATAAATTTGGCTGGTCGGAAACCAGCGTAAGCGAAGTTGTATTGCAGGGATAATACAAATAGATTGTAATTAAATTGGCGCTTAATGTAAAGCTATTAAATTTATTATTGAACACCAAAAGTATTCAATAATTCATCTTCTGAAATCATTTTTAATTCCTGATCTCCCCGTAATTTTAATTCAATTTTATCACCCGTGCGTTCACTTATTACAGCACGATATGATAGCCCCAGTAAATCACTATCTTGAAATTTCACACCAGCTGATTCACTACGATCATCATATAAAACTTCCACACCTTGGTTTACTAATTTTTGGTACAGTGCGTCAGCTTTATTTTTGACTATTTCCGATTCACCTAAGGCAAGTAAGTGAAGTTTAAATGGTGAAATTTCATCTGGCCAAATAATTCCCTTATCATCGTGATTCACTTCTACCACTGTACCCATCACCCGCCCTGGCCCAATACCATATGAAGCCATAATTACAAATTTACTTTCACCTGTTTCATCGTGATATTTTAAATCCAAACTTTCGGAAAATTTTGTACCGAGTTTAAAAATATTTCCCACTTCCACACTTTTACTTTCAATCAAAGTATCATTTTTACAAGTTGGGCATGTATCCCCTGCTACATTTTTACAAACTTCTTTATTTTGCGCAAAACTACACTTTGGACAATAAATTATTAAATCTTCGCCAGCTTCACAAGGTACTTGAAATTCATGACTAAATTTTTTAGTAAAAGCACCACCCGAGGCCTCCACCACTCGCGCATTTAATCCGCAACGTTTAAAAATTTTCAAATAAGCCGCCTTTACTATTTCGTAATAATTATCTAAATCGGCTTCCGAGGCGTGGAAACTATACAAATCTTTCATTATAAACTCACGGGTACGTAGTAAACCTGACTTGGCTCGCGGTTCATTGCGAAATTTTGTTTGTAATTGATAAACCGACCGTGGTAAATCACGATAAGAATTAATAAATTTTTTAGCTATTTCCGTTACCGGCTCTTCGTGCGTCCAAGCCAACCCCACCGCTTGACCTTTGGTTGTTTCAAATTTATACATTATTTCTTCGGGTGTAACCCAACGTCCAGTTTTTTCCCACAACTCCTTAGGTTGTAGTGAAGTCATAGTGATTTCTTGTCCACCCACCGCATTTATTTCTTCGCGGATAATTTTGCAAATTTTATTAAATACCAAATGCCCGAGTGGTAGATATGAATAAGCGCCAGCCAGCGCCTTATCAATAAAGCCGCCCTTAAGTAGTAATTGAGCGTTGATTGACACTTCTTCCGCCCCCACTGATCTTATAGTTTTAGTAAATAATTGAGATTGTTTCATATGGTATTATCTTAGCAAATTGGCTGATTATTACAAATTTTGATTAAATTTGAAATAAAACACTCAAAAATGTGTAATAGAATTAAGGTGTTAATCATAATCATTTATACTTATGTTGAATTTTTTAAAGACCAAATGGCTTACTCTAATATTAATAATAATTGCCTTAGCCGCAATTTATTATTTTTTTATTCGTACCGATAAAATTAATACGGAAGTTACCTATATTACCACACCAGTTACCCGCGGCACCTTAGCTATTACAATTGGTGGTTCTGGTCAAGTGGCTAGTGGCAATCAAGTAGAAATTAAACCGCAAGTAGCTGGCACGGTTAGCTATGTGAATGTAAAAAACGGACAGGAAGTAAAGAGTGGTGCATTGTTATTTCAAATTGATGCCAAAGAAGCTATCAAATCCGTACGTGATGCTGAAGCCAACTTAGATTCAGCTAAACTTTCTTTAGAAAAATTATTAAAACCGGCCGACGCTTTATCGATTATTCAAGCGGAAAATTCTTTAGCCCAAAGTCAAGAATCAAAAATAAAAACGGCTAGCGCTATTACCAAGGGTTACGACGACGCGTTTAGTGCGGTGGCTAATTCGTTTTTAGATTCCCCTACCATTATATCGGAACTTTACAACATGCTTTATGCTACAACTATCGCTGATAGCGATTATAGCGTAGGACGCGGCACTTGGAATTACAATGCCTTACTTAACACTTTAAGTAATAGTGATAACCGTCTTGATTTAGAAAAATACACTACTAAAGCGCGAACTGATTATGAATCAGTTCGCGCCTTGTATGATACAAATTTTGATAAATACAAAACCGCTGGTCGTTATGACAATACTGAAGAAATTGAATCATTATTAACTGATACATTGAAAACTATTCGTAGTTTAGCTGAAGCCGCTAAAAGCGCCAGTAATATGTTTGACGTTTGGGTAGATTATCGCTCACAAGAAAATAATAAAACTATAAGCGCGATCACTGCTTATCAATCAAAATTATCTGATTATATTGGTAAAACCAACAATCATTTATCCACCTTATTAAATCAACAAACCAGTTTGACCGATAATAAACAAGCTTTAATTAATGCCGACCGATCGATTAAGGAAAAAACTGAAAGTTTAGCTAAATTAAAAGCCGGAATTGATATTTTAGATCTTAAAACACAACAACTAACTATAAAACAACGTGAAAATTCTTTACGTGATGCACAGGAAAAATTGGCTGATTATTATGTTCGTGCGCCATTTACTGGAGTGATTGCAAAATTAGATATTAAACGAGGCGACCAAGCATCGTCGGGTACCAGTCCAATTACTTTAATTACGCAAAATAAAATTGCTGAAATTTCACTAAATGAAGTTGATGTGGCTAAAGTAAAAATTGGTCAGAAGGTTACCCTAACTTTTGACGCTATTGATAATTTAACACTCACTGGCCAAGTAGCCGAGATTGATTCACTGGGCACCACTACCCAAGGTGTAGTTTACTACGCTGTTAAAATATCTTTTGACACGCAAGACGAACGTATAAAACCAAGTATGAGTGTTTCTGCTAATATTATTACCGAAGCGCGACCTGATATTTTAATCGTACCAAGTAGTGCCATAAAAACCAGTAACAATGGGCAAAACTATGTAGAAATTCTCGTTAATAATACACCAGAGTCAAAAAATGTTACAGTTGGTATTAGTAACGACACTAACACTGAAATAACAGAGGGTTTAAGTGAAAATGAATCTATAATTACTCAAACTATTCAACCTAGTGCTAACTCTACTCAAACTCCTGCTCGTAGTGGAAATTCTTTAATTCCAGGACTCGGCGGTGGCGGACAAATTAGGGGTGTACGTTAGGTGTTTAAAAATAAAGTACTACTAAAAAAATATGATTGAGTGTCATAATCTAAATAAAATTTATAAAACCGGTGAAACTGAAACTATCGCCCTTGATAATATTTCGTTTACTATTGAAAATGGTGAATTTGTAGCTATTATGGGACCATCGGGCTCGGGCAAATCAACTCTCATGCATATTTTAGGTGCCCTAGACACACCAACTTCCGGTAGTTATTTACTTGATAATGAAGATATTTCACAATTAAACGACGATGATTTAGCAGAAATTAGAAAAAAGAAAATTGGTTTTGTTTTTCAATCTTTTAATTTACTGCCTCGCGCTACAGTACTGCGCAATGTCACACTACCTTTAGTTTACGCTGGCGTACCAAAAGCTGAGCGTGAAGCCGCGGCGCGTGAGGCCTTAAAAAATACTGGCCTTGAAGAAACTCGTTTTTATAATTTATCAAATCAACTTTCTGGTGGACAAATGCAAAGAGTAGCTATTGCCCGCGCGCTGGTGAATAATCCAAGTTTAATTTTAGCCGACGAACCAACTGGCAATTTAGATACCAAAACAGGTGAAATGGTTTTAAATACTTTTCAAAAGTTAAATAAAGAAGGTCACACTATTATTTTAATTACCCATGAGCCCGATGTAGCCACTTGGGCCAAGCGAGTAATTAATATTCGTGATGGTAAAATTATTTCTGATCATAAAAATTAATATGAAATTAATTGATTTGTTAGAAGAAACATATTTAGCGATTACGGTAAATAAAGCGCGCTCGAGTCTCACAATTTTAGGTATTGTAATCGGTATTGGTTCGGTAATTACCATGATTGCAGTAGGACGTGGCGCCCAAGCCACCATTGAGGATAATATTCAATCAATTGGTTCTAATTTACTTCTTATAATGCCAGGCTCCGGGCGCGGTGGTGCTAGTGGCCCAGTTAGCGCTGGGCGCGGTTCAGCTCAAACTTTAACAGGTAGCGATGCCGAAGCAATTACTAAAGAAATAAATTTTGAAAGTAAAATTGCACCGGAAATTTCTCGCCGTTATCAAATTACCGCGCGGGGTAAAAATACCAATACACAAGTGATTGGTACCGTACCCGATTACACCACAGTACGTAATGTACAAATAGCTAGTGGTAATTTTATAACTTCAAATCAAATTACCTCAGCCGCTAAAGTGGCTATACTTGGTCCAACTACCGCCACTGATTTATTTGCTGAAGGCGTAAGCCCAATTGACCAAACTATTCGCATTAATCGTGTAGAATTTAAAATTATTGGGGTTACTAAAAGTAAAGGCGGTACTGGTTTTGGTAATCAAGATGATGTAATTTACGTACCACTAACTACCGCGCAAAGATTTTTAGCAGGTGATAATTATGTTACAACCATTAGCGTACAAATTAACGATCAAGCAAATATGAGCGCGGCTCAACAACAAATTACCAATATACTTTTAGCCCGTCACAATATTTCAAATCCACAACTAGCTGATTTTAATGTTTTAAATCAATCGGATATTGTAGCAACCGCCACTAGTGTCACTGATATATTTACTATGTTACTCGCCTCAATTGCCGGTATTTCACTACTAGTCGGTGGAATTGGTATTATGAATATGATGCTAACAAATGTTACAGAACGCACCCGCGAAATTGGTTTGCGCAAAGCTATTGGCGGAAAAAGAAACGATATTTCTACTCAATTTTTAATTGAATCAGTAATGCTTACTTTTTTAGGTGGAATATTTGGTGTAATATTAGGTTGGTTGTTAGCGCTCGGAGTCACTAAATTTGCAGGCATTACCACCGAAATAAGTTGGGAATCTGTTCTTTTGGCATTTTCAGTAGCGGCGGGAATAGGTGTAATTTTTGGTTATTATCCAGCGCGCCGAGCAGCTAAATTAAACCCGATTGAAGCGCTCCGTTATGAATAAATATTTATTATTTAATTTTAATAACTAAGCACAATTTTTATGAACAAAACAATCACAATCGCGGCCCTTGCGGCAATTATATTAGGTGCTATTGGTTTTTATAGTGGAATGAAGTATAGTGAATCAAAAATTCCCGCTCGGCGAGGGAATCAATTAGGGATGATGAATGGCGCACCCGGACAATTTCAAAATGGTGCTGGAGGCCCCGCTGGAATGCGTGGCCAACGTAATGGAGAAAACGCTATGAATTTTATAGCTGGTGAAATAATTAGTCGTGACGCGCAAAGTATAACTGTAAAATTACGCGATGGTGGCTCAAAAATTATCTTTTTATCTAAAACTACAGAAATCAGCAAAACTACCGATGGCGCAATTGCCGACTTGGAGGTTGGCAAACAAATTACGGCTACTGGCACAGCTGGCACCGATGGCAATGTAACCGCGCAAATGATTCAAATTCGTCCCCTACCGCCGGTTATAACTCCACCAACTACTAAATAATTTTTTATATCTATGACGCAAGATTTAATTTCTAATCCAAATAATAAATCAAAAATAAAAATAATTATCAGCCTTATAATTCTGATTGTGCTTATTAGTTCAATTTGGTTTTTATACTACAAAAATAAAAACTCGCCAATCAGTCCCCCATCTAATAATACCCAAACTGAAAATACTTCTGACAAAATATATACTATGGCTGATGTATCACAACATTCTAATTCAACTAATTGTTGGGCAGTTGTGAATGGTGGTGTTTATAATTTGACTCCATATTTATACCGCCATCCGGGTGGATATAATTATATTTTATCTATGTGTGGAAAAGACGGCTCCAGTAATTTTACTGCCCAACATGGTGGTCAAAAACGACCTGAATCAGAATTAAGTAAACTTAAAATTGGCAACTTGAGCTCATAAGTTAGTAATCCACAGCTAAAAATTTGCGTCTTATAAAAAAGTATGAAACAATATAAGTCCGGAGTAAAATTTTTACTCCAAACTTAATAATTATTTTTTATTTTATGGATCAAATTGATCAAAATCAAATGCCACCGGCCCCAGCCGCCGCTTCAAACGCTGGTGATGGTGGCAAAGCGCCACTTTATGCACTAGTTGCAATTATTGTAATCGTGGCTGGTGGGTATTTATGGTTTAGCTTAAGCAAATCAAACGAAGTTGAAGATGCTTTAAACAACGCAGAAAATCTGCCGATTGAACAAACTAATATGCCAGTGCCCGATGGTTTTGTGCCACCTACCAACCAACCACCAATTGAACCAGAAACTGTAGTTGTACCAGAACAAGTAAAAACCTTTACACTAGTAGCTAAAAATTTTTCTTTTTTACCTTTAGAAATAAAAGTTAAACAGGGTGACAAAGTAAAAATTGTACTAGACAACCAAGAAGGCTTTCATGATTTAGTGATTGATGAATTTGGTGTACGTACCAAACAAATTACCGCTGGCCAAACCGACGAAATTAATTTCACAGCTGATAAGGCAGGTACTTTTGAATATTACTGTTCAGTAGGTAAACACCGATCGATGGGAATGAAAGGTAATTTGATAGTTGAGTAAACAAACGTCATCACCATTTCCCTCCCCTTAATGGGGAGGGTTAGGGAGGGGTGATCACTTTATATAAACAAAAACACTCTTACTCGTCCAGTAAGAGTGTTTTTTAATTATTTAATTATAATTACAGTGTCTCCCATCCAAAGCTCCGGACCTACCTGTGTAGGCAACTATTTTACCTCTTAGACGAACGAATTTTTAAGTAATTCCTGAACGAATTAATTTTTTTATTGTCCGAAGGGCTACTGTAAAACGGTAATTTTATTAAAAAAATACCGGGCCTTTTAATTGGGCCCGGGATAGTACCTGATCGATCTCATTAAAGCGCAAAGATACGTCCGCTTCAATAATATCCCTATTCTTCCCTCACAAGACTGGGAAACGTCTTTGTGATGACCTAGCTGTTCGCTACGACTAAAGTCCGCTAGGCGACATTCAGTATTTGTTATACTGTCATACTTTGTAAAATATGTCAAGCGGACGTGCTTTACTTGGTCTAGGTATTTAAAATTAAGTCAAAAAATTAATAATCAATACAAAGTCCATTTTTATTTTTTTAATGGCTTTTTATTAACCAACTAAGAATACCCCGTAGCTCTCCTGCGACTGGGTAATTCATTTTTTAGTAAATCAATAATAATTTTACGGGCTGGTTGGGTAATAAAATCTTGTGGCACTTCACCAAGCCCAAACCAACGCCACTCAGAAAAATTAGCTGGCTCCATCAATCGCGGAATTTGTTTAGTTTGGCATAAAAATAAAAACACTTTATCACCCTCTAAATAACCATCAAGTTCAGTAATATATTTTAAAATTTCAAAATCAGTTATGCCTATTTCTTCGCCAACTTCACGACGCAAAGCAATCTCAATTGTTTCACCACTATTACATCTACCACCCGGACAAGTCCAAAATACTTCATTTTCAGAATAATGACGCTTACCCATTAAAACCTTACTATTTTGAATAATCACCGCCACTGGGCAGGTTTTATTATTGCCTATTTGTTGTAATATATTTTGTAACATTTTCTAACATCTCAAAAGTTTTAGGCCAAACAGTTTTTGCTGAAGGTACTAATTCAAATTCAGACACTGGTGTTATAAGAAATTCCTTCACACTTTTTAGCGACAACCATTTCATATCAGCTACCTCTGCTGTATCAATTTTAAATTTATTGGTAATTTCTTTTTCTACCAACGCGTAATAAATATTAAATCTACGCACTTGCCCATCACTATGATTAAAATCAGTGGTAAATAAAAAATTAGGATTATAATCACCAAGTTTCAAGCCAAGTTCTTCTTTAACCTCACGTACCAAAGTTTGTATTGGCGTTTCATTTACTTCTGCCGTACCAGTAACAGTTGGTCCCCATACTCCAGGATGTAAAGATTTTGTAAGCGATCTTTTGGCTAACAAAATTTCATTTTCTTTATTAATTAACCAAAGTACCGCAATTTCTAACATAAAATATAATTATTTTTCAAAATTTAAAACTTCAAAAACTTTATCTCTCAACTTCTCAAACTTCAAATAGCCAGCTTTTTTGTTGAAATGCCCAGCGTTTGGTACAAAATCCAAATTAACACCTAAATGTTTTGCCAACTCCTCACCATTACCCAACGAAACAAATGGATCGTTATCAGATTGAAAAACACTAAAATAATTGGCCTTAGTTTTTATTAAATCAAAGTTAAAATCAAAACCGGAAAATGCGCTATCGCGGTCATAATTTAAAATTGGCCTCACGCCAATTGGCGTGCCAGTAAAAAACGCGGCGCGAATAGGGTTTTCTAACTTTTCAAGCACGCGCAACGCAAAAACTCCACCCAAACTATGCCCAATTATAACCGCATTTTCATTTAAATAATCCTCGTAATTCTTAAACACCTCAAACCACTCCCCTATTTTGGCCGCTACAACAGGCGGGGTTGGAAATTGGGGTATAAAAACCTTGCAACCTTTTTGCTCTAATTCTTGCTTCAACCACGGAAACCAATTTTCTTCCGGATATCCTTCCGTGCCGTGGAAAATAAAAATGTTGATAGGCATATTTTTTATATAATTATAATTTTATATAAGTAAAAACTTTAATCACACAACAAACATTCGCAAGGTTTATTCTTTAAAAAACTTTTTTGCTCTTTAGTGGTATTAATAAATATCTGTTGACTGCTTGAACCGCTGGCTAATTTTTTATCAAGATCAGAATGGTGCTTGTATCCACGACGAAAAAACTCCTTTACCAACGATTCGTGTCTATTGTAAAGCGCTTTAGTTTTACCAACCCAACGCAATGTTTCAGGATGCCTTGAATACCCACCTTTGGCACCATGCTTGGTTAAAATGTTCCATAAGCCATGAAGTTCACGGTGTTCAGCAAGTAAATGCTTTCGGCATAAATGTTTTGGATGTATATCCCAAATACGCATAAATTTAGACTAATTAAGAACTAGAAATATCTAAGTCTACCCTACTTCCCCATGTGTTTAATGTGATTATTTTCATAATTAATATAAAAAGCAACTACTTTATTTTAGCGATGTGTGCAACCAGCCCAACAACAAGGTCTGCGCATTCCGACCTTAAGCTTCGAGAGTGCCTTTTCTATTCGAATAGCCCGAGTTTTGGATTTCTTAGCGGAAATTACCCAACAGATCCATTCATTGCGTGCGAGTGGTGTAATATCCGCCCATATTGCTTTCACATCTGGTGAAGAAATAATGGCTTTTCGTAAATCTGCTGGTACTTTATGCGCTACACCCGCGGCACTTTCTTTTTTGGTCATAGTTTTAATTATTTACTACGAACTTTTTAAAATTCTCAAGAATTGCAGACCAGCCGGCTTTTTGCATTTCCGTGCTATTTACCTCTTCAGGATAAAATTCTTCTTCAATTTTCGTGGTGCCATTTCCTAAATCAGTAAAAATAATTTCACATTCTCTGTGTTGATCCTCACCATCCGCTTTATCCATGATGTATTTAATATTCTCAAACGGAGTGATATTTGTATAGGTGCCGGTAAAATCAAAAGAGGCACTGCCATCTTTGGCAGACATTCTGGTTAAAAATCTACCCCCAACCCTTACATCATTTTCGGCATACGGACATTCCCAAGTTGAACTTGCAAAGGCCCAACCTTTGATACTTTCGGGGTTATTCCAATGTTCCCAAACTTTTTTGATATCAGCATTTATTATTGTTTCTACTTTTATTTTCTGCATATAGTTATTCTTAAGTTTAGTGTGTCTCTTCCGCTTCTTTTCTTGTGTTAGAGTACGCGCACCAATCACAATGCTCTCCAGATTCTGGTGTCACATTACTTTCCAAACATTTCTTAATTTCAAACAAAGTTTTTTCTACCCACGAATCATCACCTTTATGTTCAATCAAATTAACATCAAAATCAATTCGCTTATCAAAAGCTTGCCTATCCATTTTCCCAGTGCAATATACGAAATAACCAACATCAGATACTTTGAGCCCATTCTGTCGCAAAAGCCACTGGTATACCTCCATTTGGCGCTTGTAGCCATTCTGCCACTCTTTATCTAGTGCTTTGACTGCTTCATCTTTGGCGGTTGCCTTATAATCCACGACAATATATTCGCTCTTCCCGTTGATCCACAAATCATCAATCGCACCAGTTACTAAAAGTTCTGTTGGTTCGTGCAGGAATCTCACACCACCAAAATTTCTTCGCCATTCATCAAGCTCCTCGTGAGACATTGGTCGCGCATCAATTCCATATTCTTTTTGTAATGGATGCTGTTCATTCTTCACCCGATACGAGTCAAATTCTTGTTTCAAAAGAAAATCCACAGCACTGTTGATGGAAAAAGGAAATCCCGGTACCCGTTTTACACCAAGCTTGTTATCTATATAAAAACATCGCGGACATTCCTTAAACAAATCAATTTTGGAACGAGAAAGTTTCCAATTCTTGCCTCCATAATTCCACGATTCCATTCGGTTTGGGTTGTAGTATTCAGACATAAAATTAAATTGCTACTGGAAAATACTCCCTATAAACTCGCACAGTTTCAAGATAGATAGATTCAATCAACCTTTTAGTCTGCATCTCCTCAACAATTCCTTTCTGAAGCAAAAGAAGTCTTACGTTCTGACGAATGCGCGCTTTTATTGTTTCGTTGTTAGTCCAGTCAATCGCCAAATCACGTCTAATACGTTTGGTAAGTTCCTTAACAAATTCTTTTATATCAATTCCTGCATTTTTTAGATCAGGATTTTTTTCAAGAGTATCGTAAAACACAATTTCCTCTTCAGAAAGTCCTGTATCTTTACTCTCTTGATCTAACTTCTTAATTTCATCCGCAATTTCAAGAAGTTGTTTTATTATTTCAGCCGAACTGATAACATTGTTTTCATATTTTTCAATAAGACCTTCCAATAGAGTAAGCATCGTTTCGTATCTGGCAGTATTAACACGCATACGAGAGCGAATTTCCTGATCGAGAAGTTTACGGACAGAATCAACAGCAAAATTGTGATATTGGGATTTCTTTATTTCGGCAACAAATTTCTCATCGAAAATTGAAATACTTTTCTTTTCTTGACCTTCCACATTAAACAAATCAACAATACCTTCAGCTTGAATTGAATCTTGCATTAAACTACGAATAGCACTTTCTGTCTCCTCTGGGAAAATAGCATGAGGTAATACTGTCTGCTTCCGTATCGCTTCACGAATTGATTGAAAGAATTGTAAATCATTCACAATTTTCATTGCTTCCTCTCCCGGCATAACAAGAGCATGCAGTTTCGAAAGTTTCGAAACCATTCCCATATATTTCATTTTTCGCTCATCAGATAAATATCCGCTATTGGTTATTACTTCGTTTATTCCGGCTTGCATAATTCTAACAAGCTCAACTCCTTTCTTCTGTTTCCAAGAAGTATAATCAACTTTGCCAAAAAATTCGCCGACCTGTTTGTGTATGATGTGCATTTGTGCGACAACCTCATTAATAGGAATTAGTGCACCATTTTGAATGTCGGAATCATACCAAGCAAGTGCTTTCTTTAAGTTTTCAGCAATACCAATATAATCAACAATCAAGCCCCCTGGTTTATCTTTAAAAACTCGGTTTACACGAGCAATTGCCTGCATAAGCCCGTGATTTTTAAGTGGTTTATCAAGATACATCGTGTGCAAACATGGTATATCAAAGCCGGTGAGCCACATATCGCACACAATGGCAATTTTCAGAGAATCATTTACTTTTTTAAATCTTTTCTCTAGTTTCTTTACATCTTTCTCTGATTGTATAACGGAAGCATATTCATCGCTGCTTGAAATAACCACCGCACATTCCGGAGCACCATCAATTTTTTTGATCGCTTCATACATCAGAACCGCGATCCTACGACTCATTGTCACGATCATTGCCTTACCCTCAATTGGTCTATTATTAAAGTGATTTACAATATCTTCTGCAATTTTATTTATGCGACTTGGCGCTCCAACAACTTCTTCGAGCACAGCCCATTCTTTACGCATTCTCGCGTTATCATCAGAGACAACTTCGCCCAATACTGCATCAAATTTAGAATCAATAAATTTATCGGCAAGATGAAGTGGCACAAGCCGACCTTCGTAGTAAATTGGTACCGTAGATTTATCTATTACCGATTGGCTGATCTTGTACGAACTAACTACATTACCAAAAACCCTAACTGTGTCTTTATCATTTTTCGAAATAGGTGTTCCAGTTACTCCCAAAAAGCTTGCATTAGGTAATGCAAGGCGCACATTACCAGCTAAATTGCTGTATTGCGTACGATGAGCCTCATCAGCAAGAACAATTATATTGTCTCGTTCGGTTAAGGCATTTTGAGCAACTGGATCTTCTTGGAATTTCTGAATGGTAGTAAAGATAAGCTCACTACCCAAATGTGACAATCGAGTGCGTAAATCTTGTATACTCGACGCTTTTTTCGCAAGCGTTCCATATCCGGTGCGACTGAAAGTTTTAAATAACTGATCATCTAAATCTTCACGGTCTGTTAGAAATACATACGCAGGACTTTTTAACTCTGGAATATTTTTTGTTTTATTCACATAAAAAACCATTGAAAGTGATTTTCCCGAACCCTGTGTATGCCAAAATACACCAATTTTATGTTCTTGTTTTCCAAGTACTGAGTTAATTGTACTTTCAATAGTTTTGTTTACTCCATAATACTGGTGATAGAGTGCCATCTTTTTTGTGTAGGTAACTGCATCACCATCACTGTCGGCTTCAAAAATTGTGAAGTGTTGTAGCACATCTAAGAATCGCTCTTTGTTAAAAAGTCCTTTAGTCAATACTTCTAATTCTTCCGCTTCTTTAGAAAAATCATTTTCAACATTGATACCTTTCCATGTTCCATATCGTTCCCATGAACTAGAGATAGTGCCGTGTCGCGCATTAAACAAATCAGACAGCCCGACAACTTGGTTGAATAAAAATAGTTTCGGAATTTCCTTTTTGTAATATTCAATATCTCGATACGCCTCACCAATTGTCGCTTCTGTACGAACGCCACTCTTTAATTCGAAAACACCGAGTGGTAAACCATTCACAAAGACAACAGCGTCTAGACGGCACACCGAATCAATACCTTGCACAGTGAATTGATTCACAACCAAAAATTCATTAGATAACGGCTCGGCAAAATCTATAAGTTTAACCAAATCAGTTTTTTCATCTCCATTTTCAGTCCACGAAATCTTTTTACCATTTGTAATCCATGAATAAACCTCCTTGTTGCCAAGGATAAGATCAGCATGAGAATAATCCGCAATTTCTTTAACAATAATTTCCGCCTGTTCAGCAGGAAGCGACGGATTTATTCTTCGAATGGCTCCAAGAAGTCTGCCTCTTAAAACCACACCTCGAAAATCCTCACGCTCGGCGCGAGCCTGTCCAGGGTTTATATCTGGCCCATAGATGTGCTCATAACTCTCGCCCTTGAGCCAGTCGGTGAGTGATTGTTCCGTTAAATTGTTTTCGTTGATGGGGTTCATAATACTATTTTACCTTTGGAACAACGCCAGTTATGTCAGAGACCATATCCTTTATATCTGACACAATGGGCATTATTTTTTTATCAAACTTATCGCTCCCTGTCTCATTATCTCTAATGTTTTTCATCGGTGATGAATATAGTTGTCCTATTGATTCCAAGATAAAATCAAGTTTTTTCTTATACTCATCTCCCGGTTGATCTGCAAACAAGTTCTCAATTATTTCTTTGTAAGCTTCAAGTGAACGAGCAATGGAAGCTTTAAATTCATATTCTTCAATTAATCTTTTTGAGCGAGAATACTCACGATTTACAAAAAATTCAAAAAAGATTATTGGAGAAGTCAAAGCAAGCTTTACTAAGAAACTTATCTCAAAGATTGTATCTCCCTTAGAAACCTGCCATACAACTACTCCGAAAACAGCTAAAAGCAGTGCGGTACTTGTACCTACGAGCCACTTAAACCATTTCTCATTGTCTTTCTTTAAATCATCTTTTACTTTATCAAAAGAGTTTGATAATTTTTCGTTTGAAATAATGCCAAGTTGTTGCAATGAGAGGGTATGTATCTCATCCGTTTTGGTTTTAAGTGCCTCAACTGTACCCTTAATTTCTTCGGTTAAATTTTGTTGCTCAGTAGTGCTTTCTTTAAGAGTCTCAACTTCTTGTACTAGATTATCTAATTCCAGTTTTTTTGCAGGAATAGCATCTATGTTTACTTTCTGTGCTTGTAATTGTGCAATCAACGTATCCATAACTTGCTTTTCTGATGAAACATTTTGCACCAAAACATTCAAATCTCCCAGTGCCTTAAGATTTTGATCTATTTCTGTTAATTTTTGTGCTAATTCTTTTTTATTCATAAATTTAAATTAATTTTTCTAATAATTGATCTCTCGACTCTTTAAGTTTTACATTTTCTTTTTCAAGCACAACCATTTCACTTATAAAACTTTTAATTTTTGAAACAAAAGCCTTCGCGAGTTCAACGGGGGGTATGAAAAATTCAATACTCGATAACTCGCTCCAATGACGCTTGTACTCTCTCTGGTCAATCAAATCTTTTGTCAAAAAATAAGTAAATATTGGGTTGTAACCATCTTTCTCGCCAAGAGGAATTGTATTAGGACCTAACGAGAATGGTTCACATATAATTTGGGTTCTGCAAGTATGATCACCGAAAATTAGCACCGGATTATATATATTTGCCTTAAAAGAAGGTTCTTCTTCACTAAAACCAATTATCCCTTTTGAAGATTGGTCGTAAACGGGTATAGAACCTTTGTTCAACAATGAATCTTCTTTGTAGGTTTTTTGTGTAGATAATCGTTCAACAACATCTTCGATTTTCCCCATATTCCACCCCTCCGGAATTTCTCCCATTTCACTTTCTATCATTTTCTTTTTTTCATATCCCGGAAAACGCAAGTTTACAAACCATTCATTAAAAATTGTTTGTGCTGTAGCTTCAAGATTTTTGATTATCTTATTATTATTTTCAATTTTTGAATCATAAGCACTCAATATTTCGGTAATTTTCTTTTGTGTTAAAAATTCTGGGGTCTCAACTTGTAAGTTATATATGGTATCTCTACTTAATCCCGGAACAGCAGAATCGCCACCATAACGAGGTAAATTAATTCTCTTTAAGAGATAGAAAATATATTTTAAATCAAAACCTTCTTTGGGTTCATCAATAAAAAATGCAGTG
The DNA here is from genome assembly GCA_964348825.1 of uncultured Gammaproteobacteria bacterium. Classification (GTDB taxonomy): domain Bacteria; phylum Patescibacteriota; class Patescibacteriia; order Veblenbacterales; family UBA10138; genus JBBTZY01. The sequence goes on from CAYGDX010000001.1 coordinate 416,220, forward strand.
TCGATAGGAAAAGAAGGTTGTTCAGAAAAATAGAGAGATCCTACATTTCCTTTTCGTCCAATGATTATTGCGGGCGTATTAACTTTCGCTTCATTGTGATAACCCACAACCCCACTTGATGCATAAACTGGGACAGATCCCTTAATTCTTTTTGGTTCGGGCAATCCAAAACCATATTTAATATCAGCCAAGTCGCTGACAAGATATGGTTTTGATTCTATATTTATTTGTTCCAGTAATTTGCTCATATATAATTATTTTTTACTAACTAAATCAAGAATATCCTTGGTTGGTTTTATTTCCAGAAATTGGTACAGACTTGGTTTAATAACTTCCAATATAGAAGCAAGGAATCCAGAAGTTTGCCCGTTGTTATTTTTTGCAGTTTTTAACCATCGAGCTTTTGCAACATCAAATGATTCAATTTTATCTTTTTTTAATTTCGCGATCGCAACAGGTTTATATTCTTGATTAATGATAGAAGCCATAGATGGATTATTTAACATATCAATAACACGCTGTGCATTTTCTGCTTTCATTAAATCTCCATCTATAAACTGAAAGTTTCTGTGTACATGCTGTATTCTATGCTCAATGACACCATTAAATACCTCTTTTGTTTTTTCTACGCCTGCTTGAAAAAAGTCTTCAATGTCATCCTTATTTATTGCAATTTTCTTTATATCTTTTTTTAGTCCAAAAAACAGATTTTCTATTTTATTCTTTAAGGTATCCATATCTTGTAGATATGCATGAATATGATGATTAAGTTCTTCTGTTCTATCTATTTTTTCTGAATTAGAATAGAACTCTTGAAAATATACTTCATATCGTAAAATCTTCTGCCATGCATAATTTACACTAATTAATAAATTGTTATACTTCTCGAGATTCTTCTTGTTCAATCTCGAAACATCTAACAAATTTTTCAATTCATTTTTCAAAATATCTGGATAAAGACAAATTCCAAAGTCTCCCAATATTTCATCCATTATGTGATTTTGGTTTTGGGTAAGCATATAATTTAAAATCCTAATTCCTTAAGATTTTTCTCAATATCTTTTTCTAATTCACGACCCTTTGTAAATGCTTCCCGGAGTTCTCCAGAGAGTTTTTGCATTTTTTCTTCAAAAGAAATTCCATCATCTTCAATATCTGCAAGTCCGACATATCTTCCCGGGGTAAGAGTATATCCGTTCTTTTTTATTTCTTCTAGGTTTGCTGATTTACAAAAACCAGAAACATCTTCGTATTTTAGCGCTCCTTTTTCTTCACGCCATGAACGAACAGTACCCGCAATCTTTTCAAGATTATCTTTATTGAAAACAACCTGTTTTCGAGAAATTTGTTCAAAAATATCTCGGGCATCAATAAAAAGAGTTTCACCTTTGCGATTACGGAAACGATCGCCACTTTTATTTTTTGCCAAAAACCACAAAGAAACCGGGAGAGATACATTATAAAAGAGTTTTGATGGACAAGAAATAATCACGTCCACAAGGTCTGCGTCGATGAGCTTCTGACGAAGTTCACCCTCTTTTCCAGACACAGCAAGCGCTCCATTTGGCATAACGAATCCCGCATGTCCGTTTGGTGAAAGATGATGTGTAAAGTGTTGCACCCACATAAAATTTGCACTGCCAGAAGGCGGTACACCTAAAATAATGCGTGGGTCATTGTCAGAAAGTTTTTGAGGTTCCCATTCTGCATTAAACGGAGGATTGGCGATAACAAAATCTGCTTGAAGATTAGGAAATTTGTCTTGATAGTATGTATTGCCCAATTCTATTTTTCCTGAAAGTCCCCGAATAGCAAGATTCATTTTACAAAGACGAAGTGTTGTTTGATTGCTTTCTTGTCCACTGATAGAAAGCTTGGATGGATCCATTTTATGATCATGTAAATATTCTCCCATAGACACAAACATTCCACCACTACCGCAGGCAGGATCAAGAATGCGAGCGTTTTCATATGGCTCAAGAATTTCAACAAGAAGTTTTACAATAGAACGAGGGGTAAAAAATTCTCCTCCGCGCTTTCCTTCGGCAGAAGCAAATTGTCCCAAAAAATATTCATAGATGCGACCGAGAATGTCTTTTTCTCGGTCAAAATCGTGATCAAAAGAAATTTTAGAAAAAATATTTACCAATTCACCAAGAACAGTGTGGTCCAAATTTGTTTTTGTATATACACGAGGAAGAACATTTTCAAGTTGTACAGGATTATCTTTCTCAATCAATTCCATTGCGTTGTCCAAAACTTTTCCCAAATCAGGACTCATGGTCTTTGTTTGTAAATATTCCCAACGAGATTTTTCCGGAACGTAGAATACACCCTCGGAAGTATAAAAATCTTTTGTTTCAAGAATTGCTTTTCGTGCTTCATCGGTCGGAACATAAAAATCTTCATTCTTTTTATCGCGAGTCATTCCCGTAAGAATTTCTCTGCGTTTATAGAATGAGTCAGAAATGTATTTCAAGAAAAGTAAGCCTAAAACTATGTTTTTATATTCCGAAACGTCTATATTTCCACGTAATTTATCTGCCGCCGCCCAAAGTTCTTTTTCAAAACCAAGGTCATGGTGATTAACCCCAGTCTTTTTGGAAATTGCTTTTTCTTGAGCTTTTTTTTGCTCTTCTTTTATACGATCTTTTATTTGCTGAGATAAACTACCTATTTCATATAAAAAACCGGTACCTACTTCCTTAACCTTTAAATTGGCTTCGCCTTTTAATTTCTTTTGAATTGCCTGCCTCGTAACTCCCAAAATACGAGCCAAGTCTGCAGTTGAAATGTAGTCATTATTATTCATACCAAGTAAGTGTAGCAAAACACTAATAGGTTGTCAAGTGACAACCTATTAGTGAATCAATCTGCCACAAAAATACTTAAAAAACAGTCTCAAAAAGTAGTTCTAAAAAATAGCCAATTTATTAATTACAATGCTAGCAAATTTTACAAAAATTGTCTAAAAAATAACACTTCCTAATAATCAGCCAAAACACATACTTTTATCTCAATTTTCTACTAAATCATGCACGCCACTGGACTTGGTATAACTAACGACAATTTAAACACTATTACAACCACACAATTTTAATTCAGCGTAACCCTATATTACAAAAACTTCCCCGCTATCTTGGGGAAGTTTTTTACCTGTTGCCACAGATATATAATAGAAAAACTTGCATTCTTTTGCAAGAGTGTAACATAATGCATAGATGTCCACCCCGCTACACTTATAAATCTAAACAAATAATTCTACGCATCGCTGGGAGACATGGATTCTGCGCCTTTTCGGCGCATCCGCCGTGAAGGCGGAGAACTACTTTATATTTAGATCCAGAATCTGTTGTCCCCGCCTTTTCGGCGCGCCTGCCTCCTCGGCAGGTAAATCGCAAATGAGGCGACTACCATTAAACGACCCCCTTAGTTTCGTAATTCAAAGTTCACATTACTTTTTAATCTTTGCCTCATTTTTTGACCTCTCGACCATAAACCTTACTCCTTCTGACATATTAGATTCTTTAATTTCTATATCCGGATGAGCATTTTGAAAAACACGATAAATTTCATCAGCAAATGCTTGACCAACTACCGGCACACCATCAAAATCAAGTAGTATTATTTTAAATTTATCTAAACCAAATAGAATTCGTCGTGCTTGTGAACGTGAAATATTAACACCGCCCATTGTAAAAAGTTTAACTCTAATTTCAGTTTTATCAAAACCATAATCACTGTCAACTGAAATATTTGTATACTTCTTGAACACATCAGTAAGGTGTAGCCCTGAATTAACATCGATTTCAAAAATAACCTTAGTACCTCTTTTTACTATTGGAATATTTTTTATATTTGGACCTTTTGCCGTAATGATAAGTTGATAACGGAAACTATTCAATATAAATGTATCTGCTGATTTAGAGGTAAAAAAAATCCCCTCTCCAGAATGAGATTTTGACATTGTTGTTGTTTTACCTTTGAGTAAATCTTGAATCGCCTCAATTTCAGAATGAAGCTTTTTTTTCTTCATAATATTACGAAATACTCCCACACCCGAATCCTCTACTATAAAAGAAAGTTTGCTATCGCGAATCGCAACTTCAATATTTATTACTTTTGACTTCGAATGTTCAATCGCATTATTAAATATTTCAGAAAATGCAAAGGTAAAAATACTTTGAATGTTTTCTGGTAATTTTAGAAGCTGTGAAAATCTCTGCTCTACTTCCATAAGAACTTTGTGTTCTTCTAATTTTATATTTTTATATTTTTTACGAAAAATAGATGGAAATACCTTGGGATTTTTTTCTGCATATTCCGTAGAAATGTAAAAGGCAGAGCGTGTTCCACCAAATTTTATTATTTCTTTTTCAAAAATAAGCTCTGCTATAAGTTGGTTTACATATTGGCGAGACACACCAAACTGCACAGAAAGCTCTTTAGTAGTCACTTTCCCTTGTTTATTCGCTATTTCTAGTATTTTTATTTTATTTATCATAAGCAAGTATATTGTAAACCAATCTATAATCAATTGTCAAGTAATTGACAACTAGCCCAGTAATGTTTTATATGAAACAAATCCGCCAAAATTGTTAATCATCGTCCCAACTGGGAGACATGGATCCCTGTAGTATATCACTTCGGTGATAACTACAGGGCGCGGTCGGCGCCTCTTCGGCGGGCCTGCCTCACCGGTAGGTAAATCGCTAATTAGGCGACTACTCATTCTCTATATAACTGGGGGACATGGATTCGAACCATGATAAACAGATCCAGAATCTGTTGTCCTACCATTAGACGATCCCCCAACGTATTTAAATTCTAAACACTAAATCCGAAATCCTAAATAAATTTTAAAATCCTAAATTCAAATGTTTAAAACTTTTTTTTGGATTTTAGTCATTGGGATTTATTTGGGATTTAGAAATTAGGATTTAGGATTTTTAAACGATTGATATGTCTTATTAGTTGGGTTTGCTCTCTCAAATTTCGAGATTACAACCCAATCTACCTACCTTTACCCATCCACCACTTGCCCACCAAAAGTATTAAGCACACTGGAAAATAAATCAGGCGTGGTTGGTGGCGGGCTAACAATTGATTTTATTTTGAGAGTTGTGCCCATAATTTCCGCCACCGCTTTTTCCACAGCTAAATTAATTTTGCTATCTGCTAAACGTTCTTTGTGTAATTTATATTGAAATGAAATAGTAAGTGCGCGCCCCACAAACTCTTTGGGCTCAGCCATACTTAAAATAAATGACAAAGAGTGATTAACTGGTTTTAATTTAGCAATCACTTGGGGCCACAACTGTTTAATTGATTCCAAAGTTAAATCAGTTGGCGTAGTTGCTTCGGTTGATGAATTCTGAGGCACCTCCGCACTTGAATCACTTTGACTAACAACTGAAGCTTGACCACTGGCTGACGCTTTATTATTCACCTCTTTTATTTCTGTGCCATTGGTACAAATAGTAATAATAGCAAGCTCTAAATTGAGCTGGGGAATTTCACTTTGCTTCCAACTATTTTCGGCCTGCGACCAAGTTTGAATAATAAATTGTAAACGCGGCATAGTTAAACCTTCGGCTGATTTGGCCACCGCTATTTGCTCATCTTTCGCCAATAAATTTATTTCTTCGCTTAATTTTTGTCCACCTAATTTATAAAGCATTATCAAACGCAAAAAATTTAATACTTGACTATAAAAAACTGATAATTCCCCACCCTCATTCAAATAATCATTAAGAATTGTGATACCTTGAGCCGCGTCACGTTTGATTAAAGCGCTAATTATATTTTGCACTACTTCAGTATCAACTTTTGGTAAAACTAAATTGGCGCGGGCGGAATCTATTTTACTGCCACCTAATCCTAAAACTTTACCGAGTAAACTTTCAGCATCGCGCACCGAACCTTGGGCGAGGTATGCCACGCGGCGCAAAACTTCATCATCTACCTCAATTTTTTCTAAACCAATTAAATCATTTAAACGGATAAGTAAAACATCAACCGCCACACGATGAAAATCAAAGCGCTGACAACGGGAAATAATAGTGGCTGGCACTTTGTGAACATCAGTGGTCGCTAGAATGAATACCACGTGCGCTGGCGGCTCTTCTAAGGTCTTTAAGAGCGCGTTAAAGGCCTCGGTGGTAAGCATATGCACTTCATCCACAATAATCACCTTATAGCGTGAACCGGCTGTGCCTAGTGGGATATTTTCACGAATAGCGCGAATATCATCAATCCGCCGGTTCGAGGCGGCGTCGAGCTCTAAAACGTCAAGTGATAAACCGCGAGTTATGGCGACACAAGAATCACACTCACCGCACGGCTCGCCTGAATTCGCCTTCTTTTTTTCGCAGTTTAAGGCCTTGGCGAGTAATCGCGCTACAGTGGTCTTGCCTACTCCGCGCATGCCGCAAAATAAATAAGCGTGGGCTAATTGCCCACTTAAAATTTGTTGAAGAAGTGTGGTTTTAATATGTTCTTGCCCCACCAAATCACGGAAGAATTGCGGGCGATATTTACGGTATAAAGTAGTAGACATATAGCGTACTTATTTTAGCACTGCTACTGAATCTAGCAAGTAGTTAATTGCTACCACGCCCACTCTTACGCGATAATAAAATCCTGTAAAAATACGGGGGTAGAAATGTCAAATGTCAAAATCCAAATGTCAAATCAAATCCCAAATCCAAATGTTTAAAATTTTAATCATTTGGTCATTTGACATTGATTTGTAATTTGAGCTTGGGATTTTGGATTTTTAAACTAAAAACCCCTCTTTTAAACAGGGGCTTTACGGAAATTATAAATTTATCAATTACATTTCTAACGGTGACACATTTTCTTCCTCATGCTTTTGTTTTCGTATTATTTCATCAGCCTTTTTTACAGCATCTTCGTATAACAATCCATTCTCTGCTTCCATTAGCTGAAATGCAATAGCATCTCTTTCAAAAAATATCTGATCAATATGATTATTATGATCACCGTTTGGCATAATTTCAATCAAAATATATATTAACTACATTTCAACCAACGGCACCTTATCATCATCCTCCTCCACTTTCTTCTTACTTACTCTGGGTTTTTTTTCTACAGTTGGTTCTAAACTTTCCATTGGTGGCAATGACTCTAAAACAGCTGGGGCAGATAATTCGCCTTCGGCATTAAATTTCTTAATTACATTTTCTACAGCCGCCCAAGTAGCCGGCGCGCCCTTAGGAATTAAAATTACCACTTCATCTCCTAAACTAGCTTTAAAATAAGTAATGCTAGCCAAAAGTACTTTATAATTAGTACCGCGCGCCAAAACTCTTAACTCTTCGGTTTGATCATCTTTATTTAAAACACCAACAATTCTATCGCGTTCTACTGGCCCAACTTGTTTGTAAATAAACGAGCCATCGGGGCTGATGGTTAGTTTCATCATATCCCCTTCAACTAATTTTGATTTAGATGCATAATTGGCTGGCACACTGTAAAGTTTGCCATCGGGCCCAACCATATTTTGCCCATCAAACACGCCTTCAATAATCACCGAACCCTGCTCCGTGCGCTGAATAGAAGCACCCTGATGCGGTTGAATATCACCTAAAACAACCTCCGCGGCGCCGAGCGCTTGTAGCAACTGTGTGGCAGTCGTTAAATTACTCCGTGCCGCCTCAACTAATTGTCGTATTAAGCCCAATTTATCAGCTGACATATGTGTTTTTCCTTTTTGCCACAGGATTTTTAATTTTGTCCAGTGACTTAGTTTTAGTGTTTATGTGGTTATTATACAATAAAGCGAAATTTAGTCAAATTTATTTTACTTAATTATAATGTCGCCTCCGAAGCCGGAGCTGAACCTTGTGAGCCCGCTTCGCCAAGTTTAGTACGATCCATAATATCAGCATCTACTTCGGCGCGCGAGCGCGCGTATTTAAGGCGCGAGAGGGCCTTAATTTTTTCAGCCAAAGTCGCATCACCCTTACCCGGTGGCAAAGTGCGCATATTAAATGGTCGCGACGGTGCATTATCAATTAATAATTTAATATAGGCATTGTATTGCTCTACGTTCACTAAATCATAAGCCGAGAAAACCGGCGCGAATTCTTTGGCAATTAATTCAGCATCTTCCACGCCAATTTTAAAGGAAATAATAGTACCAGTAGTACCAAGCACCGCATCGCGAACTTTCGTATTACCCTTGTCTTGCATCAATTGGCCTAAATATTGATGCGCAATAATTAAATCCAAACGATATTTTCGGGCCTCGGATAAAATTGTGGAAATAGAATCGGTAATAAAGTTTTGGAATTCATCAATATACAAATAAAAATCATTACGTTCGCTTTCGGCCATATTCGCCCGCGCCATCGCCGCCATTTGAAGTTTTGAAACTACAATTAACCCTAAGAGCGACGAGTTCACTTCTCCGGTTTTACCTTTGGATAAATTCACCAACAATATCTTACCTTTATCCATTACCTCGCGAAAATCAAAACCACTTTTAGCTTGGCCAATAATATTTCGCATCATTTCATTTTCCACAAAACGACCAACTTTGGAAATCAAATACCCCAGCATTTCTGATTTATGGAAATCCGAAGTTTTGGCCATTTCTTTTTCCCAAAAGGCGCGCACTACTACATCTTTTAATTTACTAACTTTGTATTTTTGAAAAGCTGGATCAGTAAACATGCGCGGAATATCGGCAATCGTACCTGGCGAACTTTCATCAGCCATTAAAGTCAGCATCACGTTGCGCATATTATGTTCAAACATTGGACCAATCATTTCCGGTGGAAAAAGTTTGTAAAAAATCGCAATCATTTCTTGCACCACAAAATCTTTTTGATTTTCGTCGTGGAATTCAAGCATATTTAAGCCCATTGGTCGCTCAATATCGGAAGGATCAAATACAATTACATCATCGGCCCTTTCCACCGGCACTTGCCTGAGCACGCCTTCCACTAAATCGCCATGCGGATCCACCACACAAACACCCTTGCCGGCTTTAATATCTTGCACAATCATATTTTCAAGTAGCACCGATTTACCAGTACCTGATTTACCAATAATATACATATGGCGCCGGCGATCATCATCTTTTATTTTTACCTCTACTTCTTCACCGCGGTAATAATTTATACCCAAAGTTAGGCCGATTTTTGGAATATTAACTGGCGCTGAAGCACGCCGAGCCGCGAGCCAGCGAATATTAGGCGTTTCGGAAGAAGGTAGTGGGAAATGAAAAAGCGAAGCGAGCTCTTCAGTATTTAAAATAAAGCGTTTACTATATTGAAATGTACGATGAATAAAATTATAAAAAAACCGATTAGAATTCCACGGATGTTTAAAAACAAAAGCATTGCCATACTCATAAATATTAAACTGAGCAAAAGCATTTAAAATATTTCTTAAATACATTTCCGCTGTAGTTTGATTTTCCCCCATTGCTACTACACGCGCTACAATTTCAAAACCGGCTTTAGAGGCCTTTTGTTCTATACCTTTAACCATTTCTTGCTCTAAGGGTGATAATTTATAATCAGTCGGCGGCTTCATTTTTTGATCAGGTTGACTGGCGCTAGTGGGCACCATACCACCTAAAGCACTTAATCCCTTAGAAAATAAACTTCGGCCGGAAGCATCAGAGGAATTTTTACCTTGCTGCATTCTGGAGGCAAGTTTTACACCTTGACTACGCCAACTAGTCGGCGCCGAACGCACTACTAATTGAACTGCCGCCCCATATTCAGTGGGAATTTTTGACATTACATTAGTAATACTATTTAATGGATCGGTTTCAAATTGCTTATAGGTTTTTATTGGGTAAGCAAAACCACGCGCTAATTTCATATACGAACCAACTGCCACACCTTGGGGCGAAAAAATATTGTAATCTGGCTCTTCTTCAATTTGGGCGTGCGGATATTGCGCATTGATTTGTTGCTCTACAAAAGCCTGGTTTTTGCGAGGAATAGCCACGTAAAAAGATATCATGCCGTTATCCGCCACAATTTCTAAAGCATAATGATCCGAGCGACCTAAAATAAAATTTTGACATTTTTTAATTATTTTACGGAAAAAAGAATGTGGCTTTAAGCCAACTAAACCAGATAGTAAGATTTCGGCCACGGAAATTTGCTCTTGAATTTGTTGTGAAGCTGGTTTATCTTGCTTAGCCGCGGCATCGGGCTGACCAACTTCGCGTGGCAAACGCACGAGTAGTATCGCCATACCTAAAGAGGCGTGTACTTGATTAATTTTGTGACGTACCGCTCGCCAAAAAATAAATAAAACAACTACAATAAATAAAGTGGTAATTGAAAACCAAAAACCAGGTCCAAAATCAAAACTTGGGACTTGCGTATTATACTGCAATCCAATATTAAGATTTTCAAAATCGTAGGGATTATTTTCTGGCATAATTACCAACTACTATTAATTTGAAGAACTAAACCTAAAATTATTTCTTCAACTTCAAAATTTTGTCCAATTTAATCTTCGCCTCTTGTTCCACAAAAAATTTATTTACCCCAGGCAAAGTAAACAACCAATCACGAATTAATTTCAAAACCTCCACCAAACGAAATTTGGTTTGCGACACAAGCCCCACAATTTTACGAGCAGTTTGTTCACCCAAAACTTTAAATTGCAATTTTTTATCTGGGGTTAAATTTTTATAAGCCGATTCCAACCCTTCGGCTAAAATACCTTCTACTTGTTTTTGAATAGCTGGTACTGATGGAGCTTGGCTAGAAGGTGATATCGGTGGTTGTATTACTATTTGACTAGGATTAACCTTGTCTTCAGTTCTAAATTTAGCTGATTTATCAAAATCTTTTTCGGGCGACAATTCTAAAATCTCCGGCTGCTCCACATGAGGCGCAACTGGTTCTAACTCTGGCGAACGATTGGCATTTATATCCATAACCTTTTGATGAATATATTTTACCACTTACTTACCCACAATTCAAACTACTACTCTAATATTTTAAAAAGTGTTATTATAAAATCATCTATGACCCAGTAATACAACTTCGCTTAAGCTTTCACCAAACTAGTACTTACTGTGTTATTTTCTTTACATTATTGGATAATTCTTAACTACTAAACTTTCCTACGCTTTATTCTGGCGTAGCGAAGTTGATATACTTGGGTATGAGTTACGCTTTTGGAGAGGTCAGCGTGCTTATCATTCTCGCATCTTTAGGCGCCTTGATTCTTTTTTTATTACGCCAACCATCAATTCTCGCCTACCTTTTGGCGGGCGCTATTGCTGGGCCTTTGGGTTTTGGTTTAATTAAAAGTCAGGAAATACTGGGGGTTTTATCATCTTTTGGTATTGCCCTGCTTTTATTTTTGGTTGGACTAGAACTTGATTTTACAAAACTAAAAAAATTAGGGCGCACTAGCTTAATAATTGGTAGCGCGCAAGTTATTTTTACCACTTTAATTGGATTTTTTATTTGCCGCTTACTTGGTGTAGGAGTGGCGCCAAGTTTTTATATTGCACTCGCCCTCACCTTTTCTAGCACCATAATTATTGTTAAACTTTTCTCTGATCAAGGCGAACTTAATACTTTAGCCGGTCGAATTGCTCTTAGTATTTTATTATTTCAAGATATTGTTGCTTTGTCGGCCGTTGTTATTTTAGGTGGTTTAAATCAAGATGCTACAATTTGGTTCGGAGTGTTTACATTACTACGCGCTGTGGCTTTAGTGGGTGTAGTAATTTTTATCGCTCGTTACGCCTTAAAATATTTATTTTCTATTATTGCACGATCATCTGAACTTTTAATGTTAACCGCTCTCGCTTGGTGTTTTGTAGTGGTAATGTCATCGCTCCTGCTTGGATTATCGGCTGAACTAGGCGCCTTGATTGCCGGACTAGCCCTCGCCAGCATGCCTTATAATTTAGAAATCAGCGCACGGCTTAAAAGCTTACGTGATTTTTTCTTAATTTTATTTTTTGTCGGCCTTGGTAGTCAGCTAGCCATTACTAGTTTGGGCACACTTCAACCATTATTTTGGACACTCACCGCCTTTGTTTTAATTGGCAATCCTGTAATCGTAATTTTAATCATGAGTTATTTAGGTTACCGCCGACGCACCAATTTAACTGTTGGTTTATCAATGGGTATGGTTTCGGAATTTTCATTGGTATTAATTGCTTTAGGCGTAAAACTTGGTCACATCACAAATAATTACTTAACCTTAATTGCCGCCGTGGCCGCCTTATCAATCGCCGTTACTAGTTATTTAATGTCGCATAGTAACCAAATTTATATTTGGCTAAAGCCCTGGCTTAAAAAATTAGAGCGCAATAAATTTAATAGTGATGAGCATTCACCTATTATTTTAAAAACAAAAAATCACACCGTTTTATTTGGTTGTGATCGTTTAGGCGAAAGAATACTACGCACTTTAAAATCATTAAAACATTCTATTGTGGTAGTTGATTTTAATCCTGACGTGGTAACAAAATTAAAAAAGCAAAGCGTAACTTGTCTTTATGGCGACATGAGTGATTTAGAAGTAATGGAACAACTTAATTTGGATTCCGCTCGAATGATTATCTCCACCGTGCCCGATGTAAACGATAATTTACTCTTACTTAATTTGGTTAGTAAGTTAAAAAGTAAGGCGGTAATTTATTTAACAGCCAACACTTGGCATGACTGTCAAGAATTATACCAAGCTGGCGCGCATTATGTAATATTTCCACATTATTTATCGGGCGAACATTTTAGCTCTATTCTTGCTAAACTAACCAGCCCAACCTATCTTAAAGCTGCCAAACGCGATCACTTAGCCGCTATCACCAAACACTATAGTGTGAAATAATTTATTTTTATTTTCACTACACAATTTAAATGATAATAACCTTTTCGCGCGAAAAGGTTATTATCATTAATAAGTAAATTAAGAAATAAGTGGTTTTAATAATTGATTGTGACAAGAGTTTAGTTCGTCTGACAAATTGTAATAAACTACATTAGCTCGCCGGTTTTTTATCAAAAAACCAATGTTGTACAAATTAGTCAAATGCTTGTGTGTAGATTTAATTGACAACTTGATTCCCAGCGCAATATCAGTTACACAAGTTGCGCCGTGTTTATTTAACAATAAAATTATTTCTAAACGTCTACGATTACCCAACGCTTTATAATAACGCTCTAATTCATAATGCTTCATAAACTATTTATATCATCCATAACCTTTTCGCGCGAAAAGGTTATGGATGATAGCAAAGAAATTAATTTAAATTTTATAGAGTAGTTATAGGGCGGGATTGGGTGATGTAAAACTTACCTTTTTGAAACGCCCATTCAATATCACAAGGAAATTTATAATGTTTTTCAATATTCACACAAATTTTTGCAAGCTCCAAAATTTGCTTGCCAGTTAATTTTTGTTTACTACCTTGGACTTTAGTAAAATTTTTCCACACATTCCCCCCACCGGGCTTGCCGTAAAGCGCGCGGGATTGCTCTGATACATTTATATCAAGTAAATCAAAATTTTTCTTGCCAATCACATAAGCATCAGGTGTGATTTGCCCAGAAACAATCGCTTCACCTAAACCGTACCCTGCTTCAATAATCATTTGATTACGATCTTTAGTTACTGGATGTACCGTAAAAGCAATGCCGGAAATTTCGGATTGCACCATTACTTGCACCACCACCGCGACTGAAACTTTAGCGCGGTGTAATTTTTTCTCTCGACGATAAAAAATCGCCCGTGGTGTAAATAGCGACGACCAACACTCCCTTACTCGCCCAAGTAAATTTTTCTCGGTGGTATTTAAATAACTTTCCAGCTCCCCTGCCCAACTGGCGGTTGAAGAATCCTCCGCCGTGGCCGAAGAGCGCACTGCCACAAATTTTGACTTTAATTTTTTAAACTCACTTAAAATTTCAATTTGCAAATCTTTTGGCATGCGCGCCTTGTGAATTAAATCACGAATCACCGCCGAATATTTATCCACCGAACTAACATCTTTGTGATTTACCTTATCTAACTGGGTTTGTATTTCTACTTCCAAACCTGTTTCGTGCAAAAACCTATCAAAGGCACTGGCCAGCACCACAAACCCCGGCGGCACAGGAATTCCCGCCTGCGTCATCTCGCCGAGAGATGCCCCCTTCCCTCCGGCTAAGTGTACGGATTTTTTAGAAAGTTTTGAAAATGGTAATAGATATGATGACATATTGATATGAATATATCTTAATACTACCAAACATACAAACTACTGACAAATAATATAACAAGCGCTATAATTAATATAGATTTTAATGTAATAATTTACCATTAACCTATAACAATATGGGTGAAAATTCAATAGCTAGAGAAAAATACATTGGCAATAAAGATCTTGAATCTCGAGATTTTGGGCATAACATTACCATGATAATGACTTTCATGCGGCATGAACAACCAGGGAAAACCCCCGAAGGATTAAGTGCCGACTTTTTGACTGAAGAAGGAGAATTATCTGCCACAAAAAGAGGCGGGGAAAGAAAGATTGAAAATCTTAAAATTTATTCTTCCCCTAAATTTAGGGCTCAAAGAACGGTTAATCTTGTAGCGGAGAATGTTGATGAAACTATAAATGTAATTAATAAAACATTTACCGAAACTACTAATGTTAATCCTAAAAATGAAGCTTCAAAGAACAAATTTATTGTAAGAGAAGTTAAGGAGTTAGATGCAATTAAAAACATGGGCCCTTTATATTTAGAGGGCATGCGGCATGCCGATACTTTAATTGCCCAAGGTGATAAACATTCACAATTGGACTTAGCGGTCCAATATGTGTTAGACAACCCTGAACGATCGAAGGAGTTAAATTCATTAACTCCCGAAGAAATAGCTAGCGAAATGGCACACAGAATTACATACGAAACACAAATGTCAAATAAATTTTATAACAATTCAAAAGTAGAACTACTACATGGTACTCACGGCCCACGTTTTGAACCATTCCTACAACAAGTAATCGTTAACGATGATGGTACTCACGGCTTTAAACATTTAGATGAAATCGGCGGAGCGGCCAAACCAGGAGAAGGTTTTTCAATAATACAAAAACGCTCAACTAAAGACGAGATCAATAATGACAATTATTCTTTGGAACTTACTTATAAAAATAAAACCTATCAGGTTGATTTAATAAGATTAAAAGAGTTAGCTGTATTATACAAAAAAGAGGTTAAAAATAAAATTTTTAATAAATAAATTTGTTATAAATAAAACACTCCACCGAATCGGTGTGAGTGTTTTATTTTACTTTTCTAAATATATTTTAATCTTATGTTTAAAATATTTTAAATTCTTGTACAAGATTACTTTTACTCCTATTTTTTTAGCCGCTGACAGATTAAAATCTTGATCATCAATCATAATAGTTTGTTCAGGTTTGACTTTAAACTTATTTAAAATATATCTAATAGTCTTAATTGAAGCTTTGGGTAGTTTTAAATCAAAAGTGTTAATAATATTTTTAAAATACGCACGCGTCTTCAATTTTTTAAGTGCAGCTTTAAATTGCGGTGGTGTATTTTTTGATAGAATTAAAATTTTATAACCATCTTTTTGTAATTGAAGCATCAAACGCACCACAGGTTTATTCTCAACCTGAAAAGAAATATGCTTAAGCATAATTGATTCGGGAGTTTCCCTTAATCCAAACTCTCTAATCGGGCGCAATAATGATTCTCGTTCTGTTATTTTTCCTAGCGCTGCACGTGAGAAATATTTATGATAGATTACCTGATATACTAATTCATAAGACAAGTGATATTTTTTAGATAACCACCGACAAGTATCTTGATAACTACCTTTTGTAGTCACACCATAATAATCAAATATTATTAATTTAATCATAATTTTTTAACCTCACCACTATTAGCATTAACCTGAACCATGTCACCATCTTTTAACGCCTTGGTAGCTATTTTTGTGCCAATTACACAAGGTACATTTAATTCACGACTAACTATTGCAGCGTGAGAAGTTATACCACCCAAATCAGTTACAATAGCTGAAGCAATTTTCATAGCCGACACTAAATCAGGATTAGTCATTCGTGAAACTAAGATATCCCCCTTTTTCATTTTTATGAGATCTTTTGTAGTATTAATAATTTTAACTCTACCTTGAGCTTGCCCCAAACAAGCCGGTTGACCATGGAAATAATTAACTGTTGTTAAATCTTCTTTGGTTAATAAGTGATGAGATATAACTTTAAATGTTTCATCGGTAAAGACTTTCCCTGGTAAGTTTTGATTTATCACTACAAATAAACAACCTCGCGCACGCTTATGTAATTCAGATGGTCTTTTTGTATAACCATATGCCATCCTTTTTATTTCTTTAAGTAAACAATTCCTTATCTCAAATAACGATAAACTTAATCTTTTAGCCAATTCCTCAAGCAATGGCTCTATTTCGTAATATGATTGCACCAAACTCATCTTTCTGTAATCTTTAGAATAAATCAAACTTTGGGTAATATTTAAAAGTAATCTATGTTTCTGATCAACCTTTAAATCATCTAAAATCTTGTTGTGGTTAGATTTTTCTTGTTTTTTCTTATTCAACATTAAATTTAATTTATCCAATGGATTAACTGAATCATTTAAACATTCTTTTATCCTACGTAAAAAATAACTATCGGGGAAAGCTGGGCCTTCAAAATTATAACCTAAGTATCTAAATGATTCGGCGTGCTGATGAATTATTTTTTTATTTGTCAAAATATTTTTTTGAGTAGCTAACACTAATAAAGCTTTTTCTTCCTCTTGAACTTTAGATAATTTTTCAGGAATAGTTAATAAAGTAAAACACTCTTTGCCAGTTTTATGATAGCCAATTTTTGTAATCTGCTTATTTAAATAGTTAATTAAATAGTTAGTTAGGTGTGGCTTATATAAATCTAAATATACTGGCACAACAGCATAATTATACAATCTACTTTGTCTTTCTAAATAGGCCTTATACAATTTATAAAGTTCTATTGTACTCTCAACTTTCAAATTATTTTTAAATATTTTTGATGAAAAATCAACAAGCTCATCAGAAAGTTTTAAAATTTTTTTATTTAGTTTAAAACCCCAGATCGGATTTTTAATAATTTTTATTAAAGTATATTTACCTAACTGCATCCACTCTTTGTGATCACCAAAAATAATCCCATTATTTTTACGATGAATACAGATAATATTTTTTTGAGGCCTACCTAAAATTTTACCAGTTCCTTTAATAATTCCACACCAACCGGGATACATCACTGGGTATAAACTTATTGGCTGATTCTCTTCCAAAAAAATCCAGTGTATCTTTTTAATATTTTCTATTGAATATATATTTTTCATATTTTTCTTATAATTCCATTATTGGCGTCAACCTCCACAACATCACCATCTTTAAATACTTTAGTGGCAAATTTAGTGCCAATAATACAAGGAATACCAAGTTCTCTGGCCACAATAGCAGCATGACAAGTAATACCTCCCACATCTGTAACTACGGCTTTAGCAATTTTCATAATTGACATATAGCTAGGATCGGTCATTCTTGTAACCAATACTTCACCTTGTTTAAATCTCCCCTTTTCTCTAATATCTAAAATAATTCGCACGCGCCCACTCACCTTACCACTATAAGCTAACTCACCCACCAATTGTTTAACTATTTCTACTTTTGGCAATCTTTTTATAACATAATTTAATTTTTTATTAGCCACACTACCAGAAAATTTCGATAATTTTGAATTTTCATACCAATACAACACCCTATTATACTCTTGATTAATTTCATCGATGTTAATTTTTTTAAATAATCGTGGAACCTCATTTGGAGCAACCATCCTCATCTGATTTAAAGATAAACCAACCCGACTACCTATTTCTTTCATAATTTTTTCCGCCCAAAAATAAGTCAATGAATGGGCGTCAACCCTCCTACTCTTCTGCTCAAGAATTGCTCTAAGTAAAACTACCAACTCTTTATCCTTAGGCATAAACTTTGTTAAAAGTTTTTTTTGCTCTTTAAGTATTACTTCCTTTGCGTGAATCTTGGCTTGAATTTTTTTTACAACTAATCTATTATTTAATGCTTTTTTATAATTTTTCAAAAAATAATCATAGTTAAAAGCGGGACCAGACCAACCATAATTCATCCATGTATATTTTTTCCAGTGTTTTACAACAAGCTTATTGCTCCGCTTTTTAACTAATTTTAAAAAATCATGATCCTGCTGTTCCGTCACTGAATTGTAAGTGGGGGTTGTTATAATCTTAAATAATTCTTGTTCTGATTGGGGAAAATTTTTTTTGACTATCAACTTAATATGTTCCGAAAGAAAGCTGTTATGAAGCTCTAATAAATTAGGAACTTGGCCATTTCGCCAAAGTGGGGCATCCCATTTAAAAATGGTTCTATGATAATCAAGTAATTGTCTATTTGTTAATTTATTAACATCAACATTCTCCCATTTTTTACCCAACCCAAAAATCATCTCCGCCGCAAAATTAACCTTATCAAGCACATTAAAAAGTAATTTAGGATTTTTCTTTACTACCTCAAAAAACTTGGCCCCATTTTGCTCATATTCACTTAAAATAAAATAGTATGCTTCTGTACCTTTTGAGTAAGTAACGGCCATTTTACTAAAAATATACCCCAACTTCGGCATATCTTCTTGGTAAGCCAGCATAGGATTAATACCTTGGTACCAATGGTACCCTGGCCAAACCCACTCCATCCAAATTTCCCCACTTTTATTTTTCATAACTATTTCTTCTTTAAAATTTTAACCACACCAAGATTAGCATTCACTTCCACCATATCACCGTCTTTCAGCACTTTTGTAGCGATTCTGGTACCAACCACACAAGGGATTTTCAATTCTCGTGCCACTATAGCAGCGTGCGCCGTCATTCCACCTTCGTCGGTCACGATAGCAACTGCCTTACTAACTGCCGTCATTAATCTTGGTGTAGTCATAGTAGAAATTAGAACGTCGCCATCTTTCATCTTTCTTTGATCAGCTTGAGTAATAATAATCTTAGCTATTCCCCTAACCTTACCCGGACTTGCTACCGTACCTTTAATTTCTGAAGTGTCTAATGATAACATCTCTGCTAAATATTTATGGTAAAAAGACTTTGCTTTCCTACCACTTAAAATTTGTAATTTATTATTAACTATTCTTAAAATATAACAAATTTTGCGTTTAGATAATTCTTGTTCACTTAAACGTTTGCCAGATAAGTATGCCAATAAGGCATCTGGATCATACCATTCAAGTTCATGAAAAGTTTTTTCGCTTTTAATAATTTTTTTAAGGTGATACAATAATTCATCATACAAATAACTTGCTACCCTCTCACCATATTCATAAAAAAATGTAAACCATGATAAAATTTCTATCAACTTTTTTTCTTGTTCGTTAAAACTTAACCTTATCTCAAGGTTATTAACACTTCTTGAAATACTAGACTGCCCGTGATTTAAATTTAACAATGTACTATCAATTTTTCGTGGTGCTGATAGAAAAGAAATAATTTGATCAAGTTTAGAAGGGGAAACCTTTTTATTCAACAAATTTTTTAATTTGTTGGTGATTACCGGTTCGCCCCAATAACCATAAACTATAGCGCCTCTAGCATAAGCATGGTAAGTTAAAAAATTATTTATATATTCTACAAATGAAGCCTTAGTATGATTCATTCTGTGTTGGGACTTGCCCCATAGATAAGCCCACTCTAACAGCTGAACAACTTTTGGTCCGAATTTAGTTATTTTATCACCACCAAGCTCAGACAAAATTATCCTCTGTTGTTTTTTGTAATCTACCGAGTCATAATATAAAGAAGTAATGCCACCAAAACCAACTACTGGACTTTTACTTATTTTAGCTTTACCTAATTGTGACAAACTACGCGCATAAGCTATAGTCCGAAAAGATCTATCTAAAAGCGTATTCTCACGAGTTAATTGTTTTATGTATTGTTTTTTAGACATAAATATCAATATATTTTCTTAACCACCCCTTTATTTGCATCAATTTCTAACTTATCACCATCCTTAAATACCTTAGTAGCAACTTTTGTACCAATACTGCAAGGTTTTTTTAGTTCACGGGCCATAATAGCCGCGTGTGATAAAATTCCGCCCGCATCAGTCACAAAACCACCCGCCTTTTTCATTAACGGCAAAAATTCGGGTCGAGTCATACCAGTAATTAATATATCGCCCTTATTAAAAATTGAATTATAGGATTTTGGATTTAATACAACTCGAGCTTGGCCTACAACCCTTCCCTTATATGCAATTTGCCCTTTTAAAAATCCACCAAAAGCGCCCGCTGAAACAATTTTTTCTACTAATTTTACATCCTTACCAACAAAGAGCTTCTGCTGGCCTTTTTCTATAATCAAAGCGGATTGGGCAAAGCGTTGTTTTAATATTTTTTTATCAAGCAATTTTCCATTTTTAAAATATGACTCAATTTCCTTACCGGTAGTAGAGAGTAGTATGTTTTTTGGGTAATGATTTTGATAAGCTATTTCTTGAATAAATTTTTCAAAAAAATTTTCAGTATTTCTAAATGTCGATTCGGCATATAAACGAGCCCCCTCTAGTACAGACAGATACCGCTTAAGTTCTTTGGGTGATAAATAATCAACAATATATTTAACACCTATCATCGGCAAATAATGTCTACGAATCAAATTCCAGTACACACCTAAATTTACAAAAGATAACTTTTGCGGATTATGTGAACCCAAATACAAAGTAATCTCGTCAGCCATTAGTTTTAACTGATTGCAAAGATTGGAAATAAATTTCGGATTTTTCCTTGACTTCACACACAGACGACTACCTAAAAAATCTTTTTCTGATTGACTTACCCAACAATCAGTAATTCCCTTATTATAAAAATAGACAACGTGATTAAATATCGGCTTACCAGCAACTTTTAAACTTCTAGCCCAATAATCTCCAACATGGGAATCAAAATTTAAACCCCACCTACCAGACCACACCTTGACCCAATCTTTTTTACTTTTAAAATTATTAAGATTCATAAAATCTTTATTTAATTATTTTAACAATTCCCCTGTTTGCATCCACTTCCACCATGTCGCCATCTTTATATAATTCACTGGCAATTTTTGTTCCAATTATACAGGGAATATTTAATTCCCTTGAGAGTATAGCGGCGTGACAAAGCGCGCCACCTTCATCAGTCACTACCGCACTGGCCTTACGTAACGCTTGAAAAACATCGGGTGTAGTCATGGGTGAAATCAATATCTCACCCCGTTTCATATTTTTAACATCTTTTTTCATTCTAATAATTCTTACCTTACCTGTCGCCCGGCCACTATTTGCCATCAATCCTTTGACTAAATAATTTTTGGGCTTAGTAAATAATTCCAATTCAATACGAAATTTTTTGACAAATTTATTTAATTCGATAATATCCGCAAATTGACCAGGTACGAGAATAAAATTATTTAATCTACGTTTTAGAATTACACCACTCGGTGGCGTACCTAAAAGTTCGTCACTCAAAAGCGTAGTTTCATAACCGTAAAATTTGGGAAATTTATTTAAAATTCTTTTTCGAACAACCTTGTCATTGGTGTCAAAAATAGTATCAGTATCTCTAACATTTACAAATTTATTTTTTAATCTCTTTTCAGTTCTACTGTCTAAAATTCCATACCAGATTATAGAAAAAATGCTTATAGTGTCAAAAAGTTTACTAATATACAGATTATTCGGCATTTCGTTATTTTTCAATTCAGCCACCAGTTTTTTATACTGCCTTAATAAATTATTAAAAAACACTGGATTATTTTTTTTAGTGTGAATGGCGTTATGTATGCGATTTATAAATTTCTTATTTTCCCAAACTTCAATAATATTATTATTAAAACGAAAAAAGTTAGGCCAGTCCTTCGGTATAGATAAACCCAATTTCAACCACAAACCTTTTGCTAAGGCATAATACCATGCCTCTTCCATAATAATGGAAAAATCCCTGGTATAGGCTTTTACGAATTTTGAATAAATCTTCATATTTTTCTAACAATCCCTTTATTAGCGTCAACTTCTACCAAATCGCCGTCTTTCAACATAGCAGTAATATGTGGAATGCCGACCACACAAGGAATACCAAACTCACGCGATACTAGTGAAACGTGAGCAGTAATTCCCCCATCTTCAGCTACAATGGCGGCCGCCCGACGTAATATTGGCACAAAATCTGGTGAAGTGTTAGCTACTACCAAAATATCTCCTTTTTTTAATTTATCAAAATCTGCCGGACCCAAAACCACCTTAACCTTACCTTTAGCCAATCCTAAACACGCCACGCGCCCTTTAAATTCGTTAGTATTATTTTGCTTTGGCGCTAAATAATTATCTTCAAATTTTTGTGCCTCCTCGCCAAGATAAATAGCGTATTTATTGGGCACGGCAAGTATTAAACTCTGTTTAACTCGTTCTTCCACTTTGGCCGCGGAAATCTTTTTATGATTATTAAGCGCAACTGCTAAAATTTCTGTGGGGTGAAAATCTTTTATAAATTCTACTGAATAACCAGTACGGCTAGATAATTCAGTAAATAATGGTTCGGCAAAATATTCTAATTTGTTAATAGAAAATTTATAAAGATCTTTAATATACGGCGCCATCGAAGCAACTTTGATTAAATTTTTACCATCCTGATTTAAAAAACGCACCAAACCATTGCGACTTTTTTGTTCAAAAGCTACTCTTTTTTTAATTTCCAATAAATGCTTAGCCGGATCTTGGTTTAATATATTTTTTAATAATAAAGCATAGTCATTTTTATTTCTTGGTTTTTCGTGATAATAACCCATCACTCCCCAAGCAAACTCTTTTTCTATATTATTTAAAAACCCATCACACTGTTTACTTGTTATAGAAAAGTCATTATTTTTTATTTTAATAGCTAGGTTCAATAAGGATATTTCCTCAAGTAAAGCAAAGGATAATTTTTTGGGCACGGCCGCTATATTCAACAATTCTTCAGCGTTGGCGCGATTTTTTAATTCCGTGCGTAAATCAAACATAACACCCTTATCAGTTGCTCTCATCAAGCCGGCGGTTATCATTAATTTCCAATAGCTTTCAAAGTAACTAAAAAATAATTTATGTAATTTAATATTTGATGCTTTTGGTAAATTAATATTTTTTAAATTATTAACTCCTGCTTCCCGAGTAACATTTATATACTTTTCAATTTTTCCGAGCAAACTAGGTTGTTTTGCAAAACGTCGACTGTATCTTAAAAAATCATTATTCGGCCAAGCAAAATACCATTTTACAATATGATTTTTCATTGGCGCGGCAAAGTAAAACTTATGATTCCAAAATTTATGTTGCCGAGCCGCTTGGAGTAACACAAAATAATGCGTGTAAAAATAACACGCTCGACCTCCTTCGGCATAAAAATTTATACCATGAAAAATTTTGTGATTAATTTTACTGGGCAATTCAAGGTTCATTATTTTTATAACTATTTCTTCTTTAAAATCTTAACCAACCCATGATTAGCATTTACTTCCACAATATCGCCATCTTTTAATACTTGCGTGGCGATTTTGGTGCCGATGATACAAGGAATACCCATTTCACGAGCCACAATAGCGGCGTGGCAAGTAATACCCCCCTCGTTAGTTACGAGCGCTGCGGCTTTTTTAATCCCAATTATATAATCAGGTCTAGTCATTACCGATACTAAAATATCTCCTTTTTTAACTTTATTAATTTCCCTCGCTGAACCAATTACCCGAACCGGCCCTACCACTCTACCCACCGAAGCTGAAAGCCCGTGAATATCACCCACTAAGTCTTTATTCTTCGCGGGGAACATCATCTTTTTAAGTTTAATTACATCATTACCAGTCGCCACATAATACCCACCGCGCCAAACTACAAAAGCACAAACACACATTCTTTCTCTTAACACTTTTTCATCCGGCTTACACTTCAGAAACATAGTTTCTACTTCGCTCGGCAGAAGATATTTAACGGACACTAAATTATAGTTACGCCGACTAGACATTTCTTTTAAAAAGTTGGTACCCAGGTAGGTATTTAAAAAAGTAGATTTTTTCCGCTCATCTTGCCACCAAGTAAACTCTTCGGAAATTTTGAGTAAATTTTTTAAAAGTGGAGAAAATTTATACTTTTTAAATAATAAGGTTTTGTTTTTGGCACTTAAAAATGGTGTATTTTTTAATTGTTTATACTTAGCTACCAAATTGATTTTAGATTTAAGCCAGAAAGCAACCTCTTTTTTAAAGTATGCTACGTTTAAAACTTGCGCAGTAATAAAATTATTTCTAAGCCAAAAATATTTAGCTTGAAAATGTGCTATTTTCTTTAAATCATTGGGGTGCTTAATAGCAATTTCTAAAAGCTCTATTTCCGCCTGAGTAATAAATGATGGTCGAACTGGTGCCGTGGCTACACTAAAAATTTTTGTAAAGTCAGATTCATTTTTTAATTTACCCACTTCTTTTCTGAGTAAACTGGCGATATACTCATCGCTACCGAGCGCGAAATGATCAATAATGGCTGAAGAGGTAAGTCGTTTGTAGTATAACTGATGATAATGTTTAAATAATTTAATAAGATTATCATCGGATAAAAACTTTAATCCTTCCACATTAAAATTATCAAAAAAATCTTGAAACTCACGTTCATCTTTTTGCCACCGCTTAATAAACTTGGCACTAATTTTTGCATCTGTCTTAGCCAACTTTATTAATACATTCGCACCGCGCCTCACATCAGTCATCGCTAAATACCAATCAGCCTTTCCATTTTCAAAAAAGCAAATACGAATATTTGCCTCTGTGCCCTTGGGTTTTCTTTTTTCCTTCGCTAGTTCGGCCTCCGCCACAGCATACATGTAAAACGGTGCTCCATCAAAACGTTGGTGGTACCACTCCCGCCCCGAAACTAATCCACGTACTTTATTTGATATAATAGACATATTGCTTTATCCTCCCCACCAACCCTTGCCTAATTTTACCAGATCACGATAAGTAATAGCGAGAACAAGCAACATTAGGAGCCCAAAGCCAACTTGATGCGCAATGGCTTCAATTTTTTGATTATTCACCTTACCCCTAATTTTTTCAATGATTACAAAAAGTAACCGACCGCCGTCCAAAGCTGGAAATGGTAAAATATTAAGCCACGCTAAATTAAGTGAAAGTAACGCCGCAAATTGAAGTAAATAGCGCCACCCGAGATCTGCCACTTGCCCAGTCATAGTGGCAATACCAACTGGCCCAGCAATATCAGAAGGCACACTTCCGCGTACAATTAAATTACTAATTAAATTTCCAAAAGCACGAGCAATTTCAACTAATAAAAATCCTGTTGCCTGCGCCCCGCGCCAAATAGATTCATACCAAGAGTATTTTACCAATCCAACCTGCATTAAACCAACTCCCAGCACTCGCCTCTCATTTGAACTTGGTAAAATTTCGGGCTTGGTATTTACTACTACCTCTTTTCCTTCTCGATTCAATTTTACTTCCACACTCCCAGCTTGTTTTAAATAATTCTGTAGGGATGAAAGAGTTGTAAATTTTTCATTATTAACAGTAACGATTTCATCACCTGCCTTTACGCCTACCTTAGCGGCTGGTGAATCAGGTAACACTTGACTTATAACTATTTTTACATCTGAAGCTGATTGCGCATCATTTTCCAAAACCTGCGGCGTGCCAACTGCAAAACCAATACTTAGTAAAACAAAAGCGAGTACCACATTCATCGCCACACCCGCGACTAAAATCGTACTACGCTTCCAAGCTTTTTGAACTGAAAAACTATCAGTTGCTGATTCTTCTCCGCCATTTTCACCTTTTAATTTTACAAATCCACCCAAAGGTAACCAATTTAATGAATAACGCACACCATTTTTAACGCGTGACCAAGCGCGCGGTGGAAAACCAAAACCGAATTCTTCTACACCTACACCAAGCTTGCGCGCCGCAAAAAAATGCCCCCATTCGTGGGCTAATACTAACACAAGTAATAAAGCGATGAAAATAATAATGGTCATGTGAAAAAAATTAAAGTATAAATAATAATTTAAAATTTCTAATGTCTAATTTGTAATTTTCATTATAACACTAGAACATTAGAACAACTTATCAATTTTTGGTTTTTATGTTCTACTGATCTAATGTTTTAATGACTTGAGAGATTGCTTCTACCTTCTCTAACCGTGCTCCGCCATAGCGGCTACGCGACGGCGAGAGCTTCGGTGGACAAATCCTCGCTCGCCTTACTCGCTCCTCGCAATGACGAATATCTACCAATCCTACACTTAGTCCTTAACTAAATCGTCATTAACTCTTTTTCTTTGGCCTCGCTGATT
>CAYGDX010000001.1:442777-469265 GCA_964348825.1 uncultured Gammaproteobacteria bacterium
ACACTTAGTCCTTAACTAAATCGTCATTAACTCTTTTTCTTTGGCCTCGCTGATTTTTTTAATCTCCTCGTTGGCGCTATCTACTAATTTTTGTAATTCTTTTTGTTCGGCAAAAAATTGATCTTCGGAAATTTCACCTGCAGTTTTTTGATTTTTAAATTCTTTCAAAGCACTTTCCCGTGCGGCGCGAATAGCACCACGCGCCTCTTCAGCTTTGGCACCAACTATTTTAACAAGCTCACGACGACGCTCTTCATTCAGCGCTGGCAAATTAACTCTAATAATTTGTCCATCAATTACTGGTGATGATCCAAGATTGGCAGTTTGTAAGGCCTTTTCCACTTCTTTGATAATTGATTTATCCCACGGACTAACTACTAACAGTCGTGGCTCAGGCGCGGTAATTTGAGCGAGTTCCTTAAGTGGCGTAAAAGTGTCATAGGCCTCTACCCTTACTTGCTCAACCAGCGCCGGTACTGCTCGTCCAGAACGTAAAGCAGATAGTTCTGATTGAAAATGTTCCGTAGTTTTATTAAATTTTTGTTTAGTATCTTGTAAAATATCCATAAAATTATAAAATTCGAAATACGAAATGATAAAAAAATTATTTACTAAATCCTAAGTACAAAGTTTTATTATCAGATTTGATTAATAATGAAGTTGGTTTACGGGTAGATGGTAGAGCTAAAGTTTGCCAAGTGCGACCTTTGTCGAGTGAGTGATACAAAGTATTGGCGGCAGTATAATAGATTTCAGCGGTGTTGTTAGAATTTGTTTGTAGGGCTGAAATTGTTACACTACGCGCCGGAGTAAGCAGGGGTAAAATTTCCCAAATCGAGCCGGCACCCGCCACCTTAAATAAACCATAAGACGTAGCATATAACAATTCATCATTTAATCCAAATTGGACTATATTTTTGAATTCACCACTTGATATTTTACTCTTATTAAAAAACTTATCCGATATCAGTTCCCATTTCACTCCTAAATCTACCGAACGCCATAAACCACCCTTTGCTTCAGCTAAATACATAATTGGCTTACTGCCAAAAATAATTAATCGACTAATAATTTCTCTATCTTTAAAAAAATAAATCGGCGCAAAGCGCACACCATTATCCAGACCTTTAATGAGCGCTCCACGACTAGTGGTGGCAAAAATTGCTTCTGGTTGTAAGGGTGTAACTGCCAAATCTGTAATGTATGAATCGGGTGTAACATCAACATAAACTGTTTCCCATTTTGCACCTGAATCAACTGTACGCCAAATTTTATTACCGGAGCTAGCATAAAAAATTTCAGGCTTTAAAGGGTGGATAACCATAGTTTTGGTTGGCAATTTAAAAATTTGTCGCCAACTATCACCATTATTTATTGATGAAAAAATTCCATCATTCGAGCTTACTGCCCATAGGGTATTATCTACCTCACGACTTAATAATTTATTAACATTAATATTTGCAATAGTCACCGGACCGTCTTTACCGTTACCGACAAAAACTTTTTGTTCCCAAGCTTTACCTTGATCAAGTGAGCGATAAATTCCACCATCAGTTGTATTTGAACTTAAACCACAACCCGCGCCGAGGAGAGGTAGAATTAATACTACCAATAACACTTTTGTTTTATTTATAATTTTATTCATAACTTAAATACTAAATTTTAAATTCTAGGATTTCGGATTTCGATATTCGAATTTTTTAATAATAACCATTCTAAAATTAAACGCGGATTAACATTCGCCGATAAAGCATTTTCCGCTTGGTTTAAATTATTCGCCCATTTTAAACCTTGTCCTAAGGTAAACCCCGACATTATATATTGTACCTCATTTAGGGATGTTTGATAATTCAATTTGTCAAGTAAATTTAATTTTAAAAATATTAAATCACGTACTATTTTCTGCCAAATACTTAAAATATTTTTAGTTTTATCGACTTGCGACGCCCCTTCATCGTCTTTTTTCATATTACTAGCCCACCACGACTCAAAATTTTGAAAAGATTGAGGTTTGTGCCAATTAATAATTTCCGTGACTAGATTTAACTCTTCACTACGTAGCGCACTATTCTCTAACCAATTTAAAGCCAAGCCCGGCCGGCCTTGGCAGCTTACGGCTAAACTTTCCGCCAACTCCACACTGGCCCCACCCGCCGTAAGTGCGCTTATAATTTCTTGACGCGGGACATTATTCAAAAATAAAGTTTGACATCGAGAGCTAACAGTTTCCGGTAATGATTTTAATTGCGAAGTCAAAATAAAAATCATACTTCTCTCTGGTGGTTCTTCTAAAATTTTAAGCAAGGCATTAGCCGCTTGGGTGTTCATCAGCTCACTTTCGGAAATTATAGCAATACGATAACTAGCTTCAGTCCAAGATTTAAGTGTTAAAAATTTTTTTAAATCCCGAATTTGTTCAATTAAAATTTCCGTGCGGTCATCAGCTTTTTTTACCAATACTAAATCCGGATGACTAGAGGCTTTTATCAAACGACAACTTTGACAAATACCACATGGTTCGCTAGTTTTTGCTTCACATAATAACAAGGCGCTAAATCGCTCAGCCAAAGTTGATTTACCAATATGCGCTGGGCCATTCAGTAAATATCCTTGCGCCAAATTACCTGCACTGTATGCGGTTTTTAAATACTCCCAAATATTCTGATGTCCAATTAAATTATTTAACATAAATTTAATTTAATTTTCTAACAACACCATTGTTCGCATCAACTTCAACCCAATCGCCTGTTTTTAAAAATTTAGTGGCAATACTAGTGCCAATTATACAAGGCACACCTAATTCACGCGATACCAAAGCCGCATGAGACGTAACACCTCCTTGCTCTGTTATAATCGCCGCCGCTTTACGCATCGCTGGTACATAATCGGGCGTGGTGTTGTTAGTAACTAATATTTCCCCTTTTTTTACTTGTGCAATTTCATTGTACTTAATTACAATCCGAACTCTACCACGAGCTATGCCAGGTGAAGCTACTCGACCAGTAAACTGATTACTTGTAATAATTCTTGATTCAAAATAGTCTTGTTTGAGCAACAATCCCTTAGTATTGTGGGTTTCAAAATTATTTTTACCACACAACATTACACAACCATCAAACCTACTCTCAATTAATTTGCGATCTATTTTACCATTTACCAAAAAATCTTTTAATTCTTTATTGGTAGTATATAACAACAATCGTTCGCTAATTTTATGACGACGAGACAATTCTCGCGCCAAAGTAAACCACGCTTTAGCCGCCCTAAAAACCAAAGTTTTACGATGATCAGATCCTGAGGCCAAGGTATCGGCTAAAATAATTAAATTTTGGGCTTTTCGAGATAAAAGCTTAATCAAAGATTTTTTTTGCTTAAGTACGGTAATGTATTTTTTCTTAAGTTCACTAAGTTGTAACTCTGGTTTTTTTTCAGCCAATTTTAATGCCCGAGTAAAAAATGTTTGCATTGAATAATTTTTATACACTCCATAATTATCCTCTATCCAATAAAATTTAATAGTGTGTTTTTTTAAAAACTTGAATAATAGTTTATTTTTACAAGCTTCTGCCAGAGAAATTTTTTTGCCTTTAGTGTATTGGTTAATCTTGATGGCCAAATTTAACAATGATTTATGTTCTTCATTAACAAAACTAGCTTCGGCAGGGGTAGCCACTATACGTAATTTATTTTCCCAATCCGCACCAAATTTTACTTCGGCCTCAACTTTTAATTCCTTGCCTAGCCAATCTTGAGATTCTTCTAAAAAGGGCTCAGAAATTACACCATAACCCCAAGCTTCGGCAAACGGCTCAATAATCTTGTTGTATATAATCCACAATTCTTTATCTGATAATAATCTTAGATCCAGTTTATTAAAATATAATAGTGCGGCTTCAAATTTTTTATAAACCTTACGCCTATCCTGATCAATTTTAATAATGAAATTTTTATCTTTTACTTGCGCCTTGATAGTTTTAGTGCGCAGTGATAACTGCTCAACTCTATTCCAATACCAATCCGCTATTTCGTTTTTCAAAAAAACCACCGCTACTGATAAATTCCATGGTAGATTTTTACAACCTCTTTGTACACACCCCTCCATTACCATGCAAATAGTAAGGGGGTAAGCGTGGAACTGCTTATGAAACCAATCGCCCTTATAATTTTTTATGCTTTGCAACACTTTGTTATTATAATTTATCATACTGACTACCTAATATTTTAATACTAGAAATACAACCCACTACACTTAATAAAAATAACACAAATAAATCATTTTTTAAAACCGGCGTGTCAAGTAGTCCGTGTGTTACGATTGATAATAAAACAATACTTGGTAAAATTAACATTCCCTTACGGGTAACTGTGCGCCACAATAAAACTCCCACCGCCCCGAAAGTTACTACCAGTCCAATAATACCAAAATATAACCACCAAGTTATAAATAAATTATGTGGGTACAAACTAGCGTAATATAATTCCACTCCAAAACCTTGAGCCCGCCCCGCTGGTAAATTGGGCATTATATCACGCAAAAATAAAACTTGCCACGAACCAACCCCCAAACCCAAAATCGGATTTTGTTTAATAAATAAAGCCGCTTCATGCCATAAAATTTCCCGTACCGCGATTGAATTAACTTGATAAACTTCATTGCGGTGTCCGATAAATCCTAAACTACTTAATAATCCCCCACTAAACGGTAATAAAATTCCGAGTAAAATTACAGTGATTATAATTATTTTTCTAAGCTGAATGCCAAATCGAAATTTAATCGCTTGATAGTAAACTGTAACCACAAGAACTGATAACCAAGCCATATACGAACCAGTGCGCCACAAACCAAGCCACAAAATAATCAACGCAACAATAAATAATTTATTTAGCCAACCAGATTTATTTTTAAAATCATTTTGGCTGAAAAACCAAACTGTACCGGCTAGCACAATTGGAACAATTGCCATCGCCATCACATTAGGCGAATCATAAAAACCAGATAGACGTGTTTGATTTTTTATATAACCTAAAATAAAACCAACAACAACCGACAAGGCACCGCTAACCACCAAACTCATAATTATTTTACTTTGCCAAGCTGATAATTTGTCCGATTTTACCGCCCCAATTACAACTAAAGATAATAAAACAAAAGGGTCTATAATAAAACCCTTGAAAATACCAAGCGCGAGTCGCAAATCAGGCGCGATTAAAACCCCTAAAACCGCCGTGCCTAAAAAAATTAGTGCAGTATTGTACCACAATCGGTATTCTGCGTATTGCTCCAATATAATTTTATAACTACCTCTAATAATTGCGGCTGTCGCCACAATATAAATAGCGAGCTCTAAATAAGTAGTTGGCAATCCAAAAATCTCAGTGCGCAGTAAATAAGTTGGAAGTAAAAATAATAAAGCTAAAACGGCGTAAGGCAAGTTACGCCAAGCCAAAAATGCGATAGGAATTAGAAGTAATAAAATTAAAAAAAGAGACATTGTTTAAATTTCTAATATCTAATCACTAATTTCTAAAAATGATCAATGTCTAATAACTAATTTTTGGATTTGGGGATTAGATATTTTTAGACATTAGGAATTAGTCATTAGTGATTTTGAGAGATTGCTTCGTCGCTCGCCTCACTCGCTCCTCGCAATGACAAAAATATAGATTAAATCTACTTGGCGGCTAATATACTTCTCTTATACGATTCCAAATTATCCAAAGCCACACCTGTGCCACGCGCCACACAAAGCAATGGATCATCCGCTAAATATGCAGTTACCCCAATCGCTTGAGTAAATAATTTATCAATATTGCGAAGAAGCGAGGTACCGCCCGATAGCACCATTCCTTTATCAATTACATCAGCCGATAATTCCGGTGGTGTAACTTGAAGCACTGATTTAATGGCGCTAATTATACCATCGAGCTCAGTTTGAATAGCATCGGTAATATCATCGGATGAAACTACAATTGTACGAGGTAATCCTGAAATATTATCACGTCCACGCACATCCATGGTATATTTTTCATCCATATAAGTAGCTGAGCCGATTTTTATTTTTATCTCTTCAGCTGATTGCTCACCAATTGCTAAACCATATTTTTTACGAATGAATTCCATAATCGCTAAATCTAATTTATTGCCACCAATTCGCACTGAAGTATTGGCCACAATTCCACCCAAACTAATGATGGCTACTTCGCTCGTGCCACCACCCATATCCACAATCATATGCCCAGAAGCTGATCCAATTGGAATATTCGCGCCAATGGCCGCCGCAATTGGTTCTTTGATAATGTAAGCTGCTTTCGCGCCAGCCGCAATCGTAGCGTCAATTACTGCCCTTCGTTCAGTGGAAGTAATACCAGCCGGCACAGCAATCATTACTTCGGGTTTAAAAAAACGAAGCCCGCCCACGGCCTTATTAATAAAATAACGAAGCATAGCTTCGGTGACTCGGTAATCAGCTATTACGCCGTCTTTCAGTGGCCTTACAGCTACAATTGTATCAGGTGTGCGCCCAAGCATTTCTTTGGCATCTTCACCGACTGCGAGCACAGTTCTATCGCCAGTTGCAATCGCCACTACCGATGGTTCATTGATCACAATTCCCCGCCCTGGTACATGTACCAGTGTGTAAGTTGTACCCAAATCTATACCGATTTTTTTGATAAACATAGTACCATAATCTTAGCCAAAAACTAGTTCTCCGTCAACCTTAATTTATTACTATTATTTATAATTATTTTTTGTACTAATGTATTAACACAATAATACAGAGAATAATAATTGATTATATGCTACGCACTACAAGCTACCGGCTACGAGCTAACTCACCTTCCTCCATTTCCAAAAATACTTCAACCACGAAGCAATGTGAATCCAGGCGATTTTACTGAATAAGGCAATTAGCCACGGCGCTTCGGCTGATTGACGTTCGTGAAAATGTACCAACTCAACTTCCGCCACATACCATACTTCCCATTTTTTCTGCGCAAAGCGGCGGCACCAATCAGTATCTTCCACATACAAAAAATATCTAGTGTCCAAAAGCCCCACCTCGGAAAGCGCCGAGCGACGAGTAATTAAACAAGCGCCGAGTAGCCAATCTACGACTCTGTTATTTTTATGATCCCATTTTTTCATCATATACTCATCGAGCTCACCTTGCGCTTTAATTGTTTCCCCTAGCCATGTACGACGATAAAGTGGCAATAAAAATTTAGGAAATTTATAACAAGAATATTGTAAACTTCCATCAGGATTTACTAATCTTGGCCCAGCCAAACCAACCCTAGGATTATTCTCCATAAAATCTACCAGCTTTTCAATTTGGCCTGCAAATACAGTAATATCTGGATTTAAAATTAAAATATATTCACCTTGCGCCTGCTTAATACCAGCGTTATTACCCGCCGCATAGCCACGATTTACTTCTAGCTCAATAAATTTAACTTGTGGAAATTCTTTGGTTAATATTGCACCAATATTATCCTCGGAATTGTTATCTACCACAATAATTTCGTGGTCTAATTTCAAATCAGCCGCTATCAATCCGCGTAAACACTCACGAGTTAAACCACCTGATTTGTAATTGAGAATTATTATTGATAATTTATATGATTCCATAATTATTTTATAACCATCAAAATTGTATATTATAAACCAATCATTTCGAATTAAGAATCACGAATATGGTCTGTACTTATCTTGATTCGTTATTCTTAATTCGTGATTCGAAACAGCTTGGATTTTTTATAAGTATAGTAATTTTTTAGAAATTAGTGATTAGAAATTAGAAATTTCCATCAAACCCACCATCTCCTTAAATCAATCGGCTTAACCCGATGAGTATTTTTAAACAATTTCCGTTTACGATAAAACACAAAAAACAACTTACAAAATCTTACCTTAGCTTTAATTAATGTCAACGGCTCAAAAACTAAATAATAACCAAAGCGTTTAACTTCGCCCCATAAAACCCAAGGACTATCTTTTAACAAACTAAACAAACTATCATTTTTTAACCACACTGCCCAGTGATTAACTAGTGAATAAATTTTTAGTTCACGCGGCCATATGCGTCTTTTTTTAATTTGTAACTGGAAGTTATCAGTGGAAGCTAACCCGCGACTATGATAAGCCACAGCTTCCGGCGTATACCAAGCAGAAAATCCTCCTAGTTGCAATCGCCAAGCTAAATCCACATCTTCTTTATAACTTACAAAATCTTCATCCAGCACTTCATGCTCTATACTAACACTATTTAAGGCCTCGCGCCGATAAATTGGCAGTGTTCCTGCTACACCAAATACTGGTTTTTCAAAATTATATTGTCCTCGATCAATTTCACCCTCACCCCAATTAGAAACTGAGTGCGCGCGATTTATTTTTAAACCCAAACTATCAATGATATTTTTTTGTTCGGGTGCTACTCCACTAACCATCCTTAAAATTTTTCCACCGGCCACACCAGCTTCCAAACGATCGCGTAGTACATCCATTACCCCACTTAAATAATCAGGCGCAAGCATTACATCTTGATTTAAAAGCATAATATACGGACTACTTGTCCACGCGATACCTTGGTTATGCGCCCTCGCAAAACCTAAATTCTGTTTATTTTTCACCACCCTCGAACGTCCAGCCATTTCGGGATAATCATTTAAAAATTTGGCCACTATTTGCATACTATCATCCACTGAATCATTATCAATAATCATTAAAAAATAATCTTGATATGTTTGATTAACAAGCGACAAAAATAAATTTGGTAGCCACCTAGCACCATTCCAAATTACCAAACTAATACTTAATTCGTGATCAATTGGTGACATAACTTTCTTTATTAACTAAAGTAATAACTAATATTAAAGCACCAATACCAAGCGCGTGATTTAAATAAGGTGTGGTGATATTAGTAATTAATAATACCAAAATTCCAGCAGATAAACCAATCGACACGGCTCGCCCTTTTCTATCCTCATGCCAGATTGGCAGCAAAGATCTAATTATAAAACCAAGATAAACTACTAGACCAATTAAACCAAATTTGAGCCATAATTCCAAATAACCCCACTCAAAAGCATAAGTAGTATACTCGCCCGAGCCGGCCGCAGTTTGCGCTACTCGCCTTGGATCGCTACTGAAATAAGTAACCATAGCGCCAAGGCCCCGCCCCAATAAAACATTATCTGAAATAGCTTGGGTTAACGGCCCCCATAATTTCATTCGACTACTAGCCGCGGCATCGCTTGAATTTAATCGACCAGCAACTGCTGTCGTATCAGCACCCGATAAACTTTTTATTGGCCAATTCAAACGGGTGGTAGCAAACATATAACCAAAACCAGCTAAAATAATCAATAATATTATTCCGCTTTGTTTAATAACATTATAAAATGATAATTGTTTTTTTAATAAAAATGAAATTATTACTACTAATAGTGCCACCGCCATCCCTAGCCAAAAACTACGAGAAAAACTCATAAGCGCCGTAAAAATACTAAGCGCACCAATTAAGTACCAACCAAATTGCATTCGGAAATTAAAAATAATTGAGTTAAACATATTGTAAGTCCAAAGCCCTACCCCTACCATTGCAACATATATCTGACTTTGCGAAAAAATTCGCCACATGCCACCGGGCGCCAAAGTAATTTCCGCAAATCTGGTATCACGCCAAAAAGTATAAAACCATTTCACTTGTTCAAAATCAAAATGACTAAAAATATAAAGTCCTAGACTTGTTTTTAACCACAACCATACCAAACCCACAGTTAAAATAGTAAGGGCGTATTTTTTAAACTCAGTGAGATTTATCTCAAACCATAAGGGCAGTAGTAACCAATATAAATATCTTTGCCCATCTAAAATTATATTGGCTGAATCGTTACCATAAAAATTGGCTACTACTACACTTAACCCAAACATTAACAAACAAGCGCCATACCACCATTTTATTTTATAATTAAAAAATTCCAATGCTCTGTTGATTACAATTTTATAAATTAATAAACTAACGCCCGCACCAAATAACAACATTCTCATTGATAATACCAAATCCCCTACTTCAAAACTCAACCAATATCCAAAACCACCTAAAATAAGTTCCAAAGTTAACCAAACAACCGCCAAACTTAAATTACGTACCGCAACAATTAACCAAACGATCGTTAATAAAATCGCAAATATACTACCTGAAAGTGGTGATTGCCAACCTAAGTACGATAAAATTTCAGTTAAGAAAATAACTAAGATGGTCGTCAAAATTAAATTATTATTTTTTAACATAATGTTTTATATTTTTAAATAAATCTACCACTGGCGCTAAAACAAACCAAGGCACCGAAGTTATTAAAACTACCAATGCCGCCACCACGCCTTTATGTTTTTTTATATACTGCACTAAACTCTTAGAAAAATTAAAGTGCCGCCGAAGATATGAGTATTGTTTAAAACTTTTGCCTTGAATGTGCTCAATTTTAATACTTGGTGTGTACCACACTTCAAAATTGGCTTGTACAGCACGTAAACAAAAATCCACTTCTTCAAACCACACAAAAAATCTCTCATCAAAACCTCTTAACTTTTTAAATAGCTCGCGACGCACAATAAAACAAGCACCCATTACTTGCTCAACTTCCTGCGCTTGATTGTAATCAAAATCAAGGCGTAAATATTTTTTACCTAATTTAGGCCAGCGTGCTAATAATTTTAAACTATCTAAAATACCCGACCAAACGCTCGGCCAATTTCTAACTGACGGCTGAATTGTATTATCATGATTTAATATCTTACCACCTATCACGCCAGCTTTTTCGTGGGTGGATAAAAAGTTAGCGAGGTTAGAAAAAAAACCCTGAGTAATTATTGTATCTGGATTTAAAAATACTAAAATTTCACCACTGGCAACTTTGGCGCCTAAATTACAACCCTTGGCAAAACCTAAATTTTTATTTTGCAACTGCCAATTTACTTCTATAAATTCCTTAACTAAATCAGTTGTGCCATCGCTTGAGGCATTATCCACCACAATCACCTCCACATCACTATTATTCCCCAACGATAATAAACACTCACGAAGGGCATCTACAACGTTCCACGATACTATTATAACGGAAAAATATGCGGGTTTCATACTGCTTTATTTTACCTGAATTTACCTAAGTAATCAAAAAACAACCATTACACTATTGGTTGTTTAAAAATGTAAAATTAAAATAAATTTAATTTAAATTATCCATCTGCTTCGTTATTTTTTCCAACATAAAATCCACTCGCTTGCCCCAAATATTTTCACCAGCCACAGCAATTCTTTTTTGTTTTAATTCAAAATTATCTTCACTCAGCGCCTTAGTTAAACTCTGACTAAATTCTTCTGGAGTATTTGCCAAATAAACTAAATCTTTAAATTCGATTGCACCGGAAGTGGGTGTAGCTACCACTGGCTTACCACTGGCTAAGAATTCATAAAGCTTTAGGGAATTAGTAGCGGCATTAAAATCATTTACTAAATAAGGAATAAAACCAACATCAAAGTGCGAGCTATAAGACATTACTTCTGAATGTGGCTTACGACCAAGCAAATAAACATTTTTAAGTGGTAATAATTTTTGCTTAACAATTTTTTTAAGTCCACTTGATACACGCCCCAACAGTACAAAAGATTTATTAGGATTTAATTTAGCCACAGCGGCAATCAAATCAATATCAACTCTGTTTTCTTGAATTACTCCACAATAACCAATAATTGGCTTTGGAATACTTACAATATCACGTCCCACTAAAATTTTATTATCAACACTTGGCAAATTAACACCATTGGGTAAAAAATAACAATTTTGTTCGCGTTCAAAAAAATCAACCAGTGCTGGCGCAGTAGTAAAAATCAAATCGGCTTTATACCGAATGGTTTGATAATTCTGTTTTAATTTTACTACAAACTTTTTAAAATCCAAATTTAATAACCAATTATCTACCGCGTCAAAAACGGATAATTTTTCACCAAGGCGCTTAAAATAACCGGCAAAGGTCGGCAAATACGACCACAGCACCACATTT
Organism: uncultured Gammaproteobacteria bacterium; assembly: GCA_964348825.1. Classification (GTDB taxonomy): domain Bacteria; phylum Patescibacteriota; class Patescibacteriia; order Veblenbacterales; family UBA10138; genus JBBTZY01. Next base: position 454,842 of record CAYGDX010000001.1, read on the forward strand.
TTTAAGTCCAATTTATCTAAATCCTTTACTAATTGTTTTAAAAACAATTCTTCGCTAAAAAAACTTGTGATACTACTATAATTAAATAATTTATAAGCCACGATATTTTGATCTTGATCTGGTAAACCATAACCAACCTTAGTAATTTCACTATTTTTTACTGCAGTTAAACGACGACCAATATTTCTAACTAGTGTTTCACCTTCTGGCCCACGAACTACACCCTCCCACCAAGCGCGTATGGCACGACGCCAAGTAAAAGGCAAATAATCAATTGCCACAATTTTCCGCACCCGTTCATCTTTAAGTAAATGATGTAAAATATGTAAATTACGATTTGCATAACCCTTTTGCCAATCCGCGTACGATGACATATTAAACATCACAATATCAATTTTTTGGTTATTTGATGCCATAAGTATAACGTAAACGCGCCATTTTTGGCGCATTATTATACTACCTTAAATTTACTGAAAAATCAATGGAAATTTATTTTGTAATCTCATTAAATAACTCCGCTTGAAATTTTGGATTAAATAATCTAGCCACGCGTTCCTGCCCAATTTTACCAAGCCGATTATGTTCAGTTGGATTTTTTAATAATAACAAAAGTGCTGATTTTAATTCTTCATAATTTTTAACTAAAATACCGGCCTCACCCACCGCTTCGGGTACACCACCAACCCGCGATGCAATAATTGGCAACCCTGCGCTTTGCGCTTCTAAATACACAATTCCAAAACCCTCAATATCAACCGGATCATCTTCAGGCGTCAGCACAAAAATATCTGCCAAGACATACATTGCTTTCAACTCATCCCCCGACAGCTGTCCAGTAAGTATAATTGGTGATTTGAAATTTGAAATTTGAAATTTGAAATTTTCAATCTCTGGTCCTTCTCCTACCACCACATAAACTAAATCTGGATAATCATTTGTTAAATCAGATACTACTTTAATCACTCGCCCAATCCCCTTTCTTTTAACTAATCGTGCGACTGATAATAACACCGTTTTACCTTCTAAACTATATTTTTGTCGCATTTCCTGCACCAACGCACCATCTAGTAAATTAAATTTTGGAACTACGGGATAAAGCACTTTTATTTTATCAGCCAGTTGATATTTAGATAAAACTAATTGTTTGGTAAATTCACTATTACAAATAATCGTTTTGGAATTTTGTAAAATTAATTTAGTTAACATTTTTTTCCAAGCCGACTTTTGCGTCAAAGCAATATCTAAGCCATGCAAAAAAACCAAATATTCAAAACCAAAAGCCATTTTTATTAATAACAAAACTGTACCAATTGGTAAAATTTCGCCAGCGGCTAAATATTTAAAACCAATTTTTAATTTTAAATTAGGAATTATCCAAAGTAGTGGCAGGTAGTGCGGCCAAGCCGGCCAGTGCCAATTTTTTCTTATTATACGTGGATCGCGATCCCCTGGTGTAGATGTTAATACGTAAAGATCACTAACATTTTTTTGTAGTGTTTCATAATACTTCGCAACCCCGCCGGTACGTGGGGCAAAGTCGGAAGTGATAAGGAGAGTTTTAGACATAATTAAATTAAAATGTAAATATCAAAAATAAAAATGACAAATCAAAATTTAAAAATTTTTCATTTTACATTGTCATTTTCCATTTTGATTTTTGATTTTTAAATTTATATTATCGATCTACTAATTATTTTTTTGTATTAATGATTTATTCTTTAATATCTGATAGAATCTAATCATCTCTTCCCAACTTACTCCACCTAATTTAATGACGACAAATAAATAAACTGGTGCTGAAATAATAATCACAAATATAAAATTAATATATCCAACCAAAAGCCAAGCTACTACCGCCATTATCAATCCAGCCATTAAAATTTTAACCAATTTATAAAATAACCATTTTGAATCAACTGTAATAATTTGTTTAACCACCAAAGCACCGGCGACAAGTAAAGTAATCGTGCCTAAAAATGAAGCGACCGCCGCGCCAATGGGACCAAATTTTGGTATTAATAATAAATTAGCCAGTACACTTACCGCTGTTGCAATAGCGATATTTCCAGTATTTCTAGTTTGACGATTACAAGCGGCGAGCAGTGAACCAATCGGAAAAGTCGCAAATAAAAACGGTAAACTTAACATTAAAATTTGTAGCGGCTCAATTGAAGCTGTAAAACGTGGATATAACGCCGCCACTACCACTGGCGCCAGTACGGCTAAACCAAAACTAACTGGCACAGCAATAACGGTTAAATAAACCAACGAGTGAGCAAAGCTGCTCGCTAATTTTTCCTTCGCATTTACAAAATAAGCACTAAAACCAGGAAACAAAGAAGCGGCAAAGGCAGTTGGAATAAATTGTAAGGCAAAAGTAACTTTGTAAGCCACACTGTAAAAACCAACCGCTTCTTCACTACTTAAAACTGACAATAAAACTGTATCGACATAACCATAAACTCTAAGCAATACAGCAGCCAGTGCAAAAGGCCAAGCGAGCTTGGCTACGGCGCGCCATTTACTTAGATTAAATTCCGGCCACAAAAAAACTTGGTAACGAAATTTAATTTGGAAATAAGCATAAATAAAATGGATTACTACGGAAAGCGCTAGCGCCAACATAAACCATCTTACATCGTGAGTAACAAACGAAGTTGCTACACCTAAAACTGCAATTGTAAACTGAAATAAAATTACCCCAATGCTTTCCCAAAATAAAGTATGATACCCACGGATGGTAGAATAAAAAGATAAAATAAAAGAATCAAGTACCATTACAATAGTTGCTATCATAATTAATTCTTGTACAACTACGGGATAATTTAGTAAACGGGAAATACCTACTACTAAAATCGCGGCCACTAAACTCATTACAATTTTAAAACCCAAAATCGGCCGTATTAAATTATTCGCTGATTGTGGCTCACGTGCTACTTCACGGGTTAACACCGATGAAGTTCCTAAATCAATCAACACGGAAAATATTGTGGTAAGCGACAATGCTAGCACATAACGCCCAATATCCACTGGACCAAAAGTACGCGCTAAGTATGTAAAATATATAAACGAAATCACCTTTTGCCCAATTAAGGCCAAAGTAAAGAATCCAGTATTTCGTGCCATTTGCTCAGAAGTTTCAGGCATAAATTAAGTATAGCTTATTTAGCTAAGATAAAACAAAATCCCGCTCTGTAAATAAAGCGGGATTTTAATGAAATTTTTAACGTTTTGAGAATTGTGGGGCGCGGCGAGCTTTCTTAAGGCCTGGTTTCTTTCTTTCCTTTACTCTGGCATCGCGAGTTAGGAATCCTGCGGCGCGAAGCGCTACTCGAAGTTCTGGATTATGCTTAACAAGTGCACGAGCTAATCCGTGACGGGCCGCTACCGCTTGAGCAATTTTACCACCCCCGAGCACTTTAATTGAGGCACCTAAACCATCGGCGCTTACTAATTTAAGAGCACTGCGTACCATTAATTGTAAATCAAAGGTTGGAAAGTATTTCTCTAGCGGTAAATTATTAATTAATATTTCACCACCCTTAGGAAAAAGACGTACTCTAGCCACCGCTTCTTTACGGCGACCAACTGTGGCTATAAAATCATAAGATTTTTCGTAACTAGTAGGCGCCACCGCTTTTTTAATCAAAACAATTTCTGGCACAACAACTTCTTTTTTAACTACATCAACTACATCATCCTTGTGTACGGAAGATTTGCGAACTCTTGATTTAGTAACAACTTTTTCAGTCATAAAATTAACGAGTGATGGTTAAATTATTCATAAAACGTGATTGTAAACGATTTTTAGGTAACATATGTTCTACTGCTTGACGCACCAAAGCGACTGGATTTTTTATAAATTCTTGCTCTAAGGTAGTAGTTTTAAGACCCCCTGGATAGCCAGAATAACGATGATACAAATTGACTTTTAATTTTGTACCAGTAAAACGAAGTTTCGTAACATTTTTAATTTTCACTTTAACGCCCGGTAAAACATTTTGCGCAAAATCAGGCAAATGCTTGCCTCGTAAATTATGCGCAGCTACACTTGCCACACGACCCAAACTTTGTCCGTCAGCATCAATCTCAATTGATAATTTTTTCTTAGTAATAGCCATATAGGTTTAAATCCGAATATCGAAATCCGAAATCCTAAAAAATAATACAAACTAAAATTAAACAAAACTTAAAGAAGCTGATTTACCACCATCTCCTACACGCATACCTAATTTAGTAATTCTAAGATATCCACCGGTACGTTCTTTATAGCGCGGTCCAAGCACTTCAATTAATTTTTTAACCGGCATTTCAGTTGGTAGTCGTTTAAGCAATAAACGTCGGTTAGACAAGGTTGGATTCTTAGCCAAAGTTACTAATTTTTCCACTTGTGGCTTCACAGCTTTGGCTTTAGCTAAGGTAGTTACAATTTTTTCATGCAAAATAACACTCTGCGCCAAATTCTTAAGTAGCGCACGACGTGGCCCAACTTTACGATCTAATATTTTACCTTTTTTCTGATGACGCATAATTGTTTAAATTCTAATATCTAAATCCGAAATCCTAAAAAATTAACTAACTGAATCATGACTTACTGACTTCATGACTTACTACTCATTAACTTCCTTTTTCGGGCGGCCACGTTTTTTAATACTTGGCTTGTCTTCTCCAGCCACTGTTTCTACATCATTTTTGGTTTCAATTTCATCAGTCTCATCAGCAAGTTTAGCATCTTCTACCACTTCCTCTTTTTTACCAGATATAATATTAAAATGATTAATTAAAATTTGTGAGGCCTGTTCCACGGCTTCGAGTGGAGTTAAACTACCATCGGTTTCTACATCTAAAGTTAATTTATCAAAGTTAGTCATTTGGCCCACACGCACATTTTCTACTGAATAACCTACGCGTTTAAGTGGCGTATAAATCGCATCAACAGCAATTGTACCAATTGGTAATTTTTCACGATCGCGACTTTCAACTGCTACATAACCACGACCTTGCTCCACAGTAAATTCTACCTCTAGCTTAGCTTTTTTATCAGTTAATGTGGCGAGGTGTAAATCTTTGTTTAAAATTTCTACATCGGAAGTGGCCTTAATATCGCGAGCCGTAACTTTACTTTCACCACTAACCTTAAGATTAATCACTACTGGTTCAGCTGAATATGATTTCAAACGAATTTGTTTAACATTAAGCAAAAAATCCACAATATCTTCCTTCATACCCGGCAATGTGGAAAATTCGTGACTCACGCCTTCTATTTTAATAGCGGTTACCGCCGCACCTGGGAGCGACGACAAAAGCACGCGCCGTAAAGCATTACCCAAAGTTGTACCATAACCTGGGAAGCACGGCTCAACAATAATACGCGCGTGATTCGCGCCTAATTCTTCTGCCGTAACATTTTGTGGCAATAAAATAGCCTCCATAAAAAATTTAAAAAAATTAAAGTTCGCTAACGCGAATAAAATTCAACGATTAATTTAGAATTAAATGGCTGTACCACTTGTTGTGGCTCAGGTAAGGCCAATAGTTTAGCTGAAAACTCTTTTGGATCAACCGCCAAAAAATCGTGAGTAACAGTTTTCTTGTCCCAAATTTTAGCTAAGGCCTCAAAATAAGGTTTTTTAGCGGCTTGAGGAGCAACTGAAATTGTTTGACCAATTTTTACACTAAAAGAAGCGATATCAACCTTTTTATTATTAACTAAAATATGACCATGATTAACAATTTGTCTGGCGCCAGCGCGAGTTTTTGATAAACCCATGCGATATACTAAATTATCCAATCGTGATTCAAGTAATTGAATTAAAATTACATCGGTCGCACCACGCTTACTTTTAGCGGCATCAAAATAACGACGGAATTGTCGCTCTAAAATACCATAAACAAAACGAGCTTTTTGCTTTTCGCGAAGTTGCAAGCCATAAGCAGTTATTTTACCACGCCCTTTTACACCATGAACACCGGGTGGATAATTACGCCTCACCACTGGACACTTGTCTGAAGTGCAAAGGCGTTCACCTACTCGGCGACACATTCTATGTTTGGAACCAAGATAACGACCCATAAAAATTTAAATTCTAAATACTAAATCCGAAATACTAAAATTAAATGATAAATTAAACACGACGTGGACGTGGCGGACGACAACCATTGTGTGGCACTGGTGTAACATCTTTAATTGATAAAACATTTAAACCATTGGCAAATAAAGCACGGATAGCTGCTTCACGCCCCATTCCCACACCTTTTACAAAAACATCTACTTCTTTCAAACCATAATCACGTGATTTTTCAGCCACAGCTTTTACAATAATACCAGCCGCATATGGGGTGGCTTTTTTAGGACCACGAAAACCCATTTTACCGGCTGAACCCGAAGCTAGCGCTCCACCATTTTGATCAGTCAAAGTTATAATTGTATTATTGTAAGTAGCGAGAATATGGGCCTGACCACGACTAACACTGCGCTTTTTACGTGCGCGTTTTTTAATCGGGGTAGCAACTTTATCATCAACCGCTTTGTCAGTTGTTGAGGCGACATCAGGAGTTGCTTTTACTTTTTTTTCAATTTTTTCGTCCATAATAAATTATTTAATAAAACTTCGAAATAATAACTCGTGACTAGGAACTATTGGCTAGTTGCCAGTGGCTAATCAACTAGGTCTTTTGTGCGGTTGGTTTACGACCACTACCCATCGTCCTTCGTACATTGCCACGCACAGTGCGTGAATTAGTTTTCGTGCGTTGACCACGTACCGGTAAATGACGTGAATGCCTAACACCTCGATAAGCTCCAATTTCGCGCAAACGTTTAACATTCATCATTACTTCGCGACGCAAATCACCTTCAACTTTAAAATTCTTTTCAATAATATCGCGTAATTTATTAGTTTGTTCTTCAGTCAAATCATCTGTCCTAATATTAAAATCAATTTTAGCCTCACGTAAAATTTTCTGAGCCAAAGGTAACCCCACACCATAAACATATGGTAAGGCGTATTCGATTCTTTTATTTTTTGGTAAATTTATTCCAGCAATGCGAGCCATAAAATATAAAATCTTAAATCCTAATATCTAAATCCGAGCCTACTTCGCCGAAGCAGTTTCGACTGCAAAGGCTGAAAATCCTAAAAATTTAAAAAATAAACAAAAACTCTAAAAAACTATTTGCTATAAGCCATTTGCTATTTGCCTCTAACCTTGTCGTTGCTTGTGTTTTGGTGTAGAGCAAATCACCACCAAGCGACGGTTACGCCTGATCACACGACATTTACTACAAATTGGTTTAACTGAAGCTCTGACTTTCATAAAAAATTTAAATCCGAATATCTAAATTAGAAAAATAAAAATAAATTTTACATTTTTAAAACCTATACACTACTCGCCCCTTACTCATATCATACGGCGTCATTTCTAATTTCACTCGGTCACCCGGCAGTAACTTAATTTTAAATAAACGCATCTTGCCCGATAAGTGAGCTAGCACTTCATGACCATTATCTAAACGAACTCGAAAAGTCGCCGCTGGCAAGGTTTCTTCTACTGTGCCTTCCACTTCCAAAAAACCTTTAGCATTGGCTTGAATACCGCCACTTCGTTTAGGTTGATTATTAACTACTTCGGGTACTACTTGATCAGACATTTAAAATTAAACAAAATAAAAATATGTTTAGTTATCCCATTTCCACCTCATCGATGGATTAAAATTAGAATAACGGAAACACACATCTATAAAACAGATACTATTTTATTTGGCGTAACCATCTTAAGTCGTGTGTGAACGCTACTTTAGTATAGAAGTTTTTTATTTAATGTCAAGTGTAATTTTGTATTTACTCTCATCTTTGGGTAGTTTTTGGCTAAAATTAGCCAAAAAATAAGGATAAAATTCAATTTTTATACTCTCTACGCCTGGTTCAAGAACCAGCTTACTTTCTGCTTCTTGAAGTGTAAGCCCAATAATCCTTTCCGGCCAATTAGAGGTCGGCAACGATAAAATCGTACGTGCATTAATATTTAATTTAATTGGCCAAGTGCGCGTATTTAATTTTTTAGTTGGTGCCACTTGCTCCATTTTAGAAGTATAAGATAAAACCACATAGCCATCTTGTAACTCTTTTAAATACTCAGTTTCAATTTGTTTTAAATCTGATTTAGCTACTATTATTTGCCCTTGATTAACTTTAAAAACATTATAGATCGATTCTTCCCACGGCCTAAGTTCGGCGCTATTTGACAATAATTTTCCCGGCACTAATCCTTGGTTGGGATTAATAACTTTCGCATCTAAATCAATCGTGATTGTTTTATTAATTTCTCTGATTATAATTTGGGGAACAACTTTTATTTCCACCACTGGCCAAATAATAAACAATGCGGAAGTCCCTAGGAGTAAAATAACCGCAATAAAAACAAACAAAGCCGAGCGACCGTGGGTAGAGGTGTGGCGGTAGTGGAGTTTAGAAATTATTTGTGGTGATGGCATTTTGCTAAATTAATAATAATTTTAATTTCTAATTTCTAAAAAACCCCAAATCCTAATGTCTAAATTTAGTCATTAGGTATTAGACATTTTTAGATATTAGAAATTAGTTATTAGTGATTTTCTATATTCCCACCTTAACGGTAATAACAATGGAGTCATTTTTACTCTTACTAATTACCCACCGCTGCCTTTATTCTTCTAACTCCTGCCGCCACGGCGTCTTCTTTCAAAATTTTAAACTTACTAATCTCACCCGTATGCGTAACATGCGGACCGCCACAAAATTCGCGGCTAATTATTTCACCCGACTTAGAATCAAATACTGTATAAACTGAAACTGTTTCGGCGTATTTTTCACCAAATACACCAATTGCTTCTAATTTGCGAGCTTCTTCATACGGCATAATTTCTTTTTTAACTTGCAAGTCGCGCGCTATCCAGCCATTTACTAATTCCTCTACTTGCTTTTTTTGCTCCTCAGTCATTTTTTCAGAGTGAGTAAAATCAAACCGCGTGCGCTCGCGAGTTATATTACTCCCCTTCTGCCACACACCATCTCCCAGTACTTTTCTGAGAGCTGCATTCATTAAATGCGTAGCAGTATGAAGCCTCACCACTTCTTCAGTATGATCAGCTAGTCCACCCTTAAATACCCCAGCCGAAGCAGTACGCGATAACTCTTGATGTTTTTTAAATTCGTTTTCAAATTCTTGATGCGAAACTTTTTGTCCAGCTTGTATAGATAAATCACGCGTAAGTTCCCATGGAAAACCAAAAGATTGATAAAGGTCAAAAGCATCTTTGCCTGTCATAGTACCGCGTACAAGCACACGATTAAATTCTTTAAGCCCTTGCTCTAAAGTATTTTCAAATTTTTCGCGCTCATTTTCTATTACTTTAAATATACTAGCTGAATTTTGCGTAAGCTCTGGGTAAGGTAAATTATAAATATTTATTACTTCACCAACCAACGCTTTTAGCCAGTGGGGGCGAAGATTAAGCAAGCGTCCATAAACCATAGCGCGACGAAGTAAACGTCGCAGTACATATCCCCTATCTTTATTTGATGGCTCTACACCATCGGCCACCATAAAAGTAGCGGCTTTAATATGATCAAGCACTACACGTGCTTTTCGCACTTCATCGTTGGTCATCACATCTTGCGACAGCGCTAAAATATCAAACATTGATTTAAAATTTTCTGTATCATAAACCGAACGTTGGCCATTCAGCACAGCTAACATTCTATCCAATCCCATTCCAGTATCAACATTCTTTTGTTCGAGTGGAATAAATTCGTATTCAACCTCATTATTTCGGATTTCGGATTTCGGATTTCGGATTTTTTTCTCGTACTGCATAAACACGTCGTTCCAAATTTCTACCCAACGCTTATCATCTTTAGTTTCATGAAAATTCACTGGCGCCGGTGTGCCATCATCTATCCAATAAAACATTTCGGTATCTGGACCGCATGGTCCAGTTGTACCTGCCGGCCCCCACCAATTATCCTCTTTACCTAAAAATGCAATGCGTTCTGATTTTACGCCGTGTGATTGCCAAAGCTCGGCTGATTCATTATCACGCGGTGCATTATCATCTCCTGCAAAACAACTAAACGCCAAACGGTCTAACGGTAAATCTAACCATTCTTTACTAGTTAAAAATTCAAAACTATATTGAATCGCCTCTTCCTTAAAATAATCGCCCAAACTCCAATTACCAAGCATCTCAAAAAAAGTAAGATGAGTGTCATCGCCCACTTCTTCAATATCACCGGTACGAATACATTTTTGTACGTTCACTAACCGTTTACCCGCAGGATGATTTTCGCCTAAAAGATAAGGCACTAAAGGATGCATTCCAGCAGTGGTAAATAAAACCGTTGGATCATTCGCTGGCACCAAAGACGCCGAGGGAATCACCGCATGCCCCTTGGACTTAAAAAAATCTAAATACTTTTGCCTTAATACTTCTGCAGTCATAATAACTATAATTTACCACTTAAACTTATTATTTTCAACTTTATCAATCACCGCGCCGCCTAAACAGGCTAAAGCATTATTGTCATCCTGAGTCAAAGCGAACGATCTCGACGTGTTGTAGAGATTCTTCGGTTGACGCCTCAGAATGACATTTTGTTTTTTGTAGAATACAGCCGATTGACCGGGAGTAATAGCGCGTTGTGGTTTATTAAAAACAACTTTAAGTTTATTACCGACTTTGCTTACTCGGGCCGAGAATACGGGATGACGATAACGATGACGCACTAAAAGTGTAATTGGTAATTTAGGCGCCATACCTTGCACCCAATGAACTTTTTCTGTAACAAAAGTTTTAGCCAATAAATATTTTTGTTCTTTAAGTTTGCCAACAATTAACTCGTTGCGACGACGATTACGCCCCACCACATACCACGGGCCATTTGCCAAACCCATTCCAGAGCGCTGCCCAATCGTATAAAAATGTAAACCATTGTGACTACCTAAAATATTACCCTTGGTATCTAAAATTTTTCCCGGCCTATCCGCTAAACGAGTTTTTAAAAACTCTTCCATTTTTACTTCACCCACAAAACAAATACCCACGCTATCGGGCTTTTGCGCCACTGGTAATTTAATTTTTTTGGCCAAAGCTCGCACCTCAGGCTTTGTTATATCCCCCACTGGAAAAAGTAAATGTTTCAACTGTTTCTGATTTAAAGTATAAAGAAAATACGACTGATCCTTGTTTGTATCAACTGCAGTTAATAAATTAAATTTTGGAATTTTGGATTTTAAAATTGATTTGAAATTTGAAATTTGAAATTTAAAATTCCGTACATAGTGTCCCGTCGCCACAAAATCCGCGCCCTCGGCAAGCGCGCGTTTTAAAAATAAGGGAATCTTCACATATTGATTACAACGTACATCTGGGTTCGGCGTACGGCCACGGGCGTATTCTTTAAAAAAATAATCCACGACATCTCGCCTATACTCACGCTCAAAATCCCATACTTCAAAAGGAATACCTAAATGTTTAGCCACAGCGGCCGCATCATCGCGCTCGTAAGTCCAATTGCATTCACCCGCCAAATTCAAATGCGTGCCGGTCCAATTTTTCATAAATACAGCGCGCACTTCGTAACCCTGTTTTTTTAACAGATACGCCGAAACAGCGGAATCCACCCCGCCTGAAAGCGCCATATAAACTAATGGTTTAATTTTATTCATAAAAATAACACACTCGTTGGTTCCTCCCCTGACAGGGGATGGTAAGGAGGGGTGATAAAACGTTAATCTCTACCCCACCTAACCTCCCCTTCGAGGGGAGGAAATTCTGTAAACTAAAAACTCTTACTCTTACTAACAAACAACGCAACTACTCTATCATTTTTCTTAAAAAAAATAAAGCCGTTTTGATTTATCAAATCGGCTATGAACATTGGGACAATATTTAGAATTCTATTTGTATTCAAATATTTCCTGAGAATTAACACTATCTATACTTAACTCTTTGGTCAAAACACTAGCGCCAATTGTTAAAACAAAGTTGACTATTATTCTCTCCTTGTTGGCATCATTATACTCAATTCTTAATAATGATTCCGCGGCACAAATCGAACCCATAATTATACTGCACGCTTCATCAGGATCACGATTGGCAAAGAGATCCTCACTGTTGAAATGAACCAAATATTCTTTTGGCATTTCATCCAATGAAATATCCTCTGTAAACCACAAAAGATCAATTAGTTTTTCTGCTGCTTCGCCGATCATTAGCACCATACCAACTTTATTACCCTCCAGTAAAACAGCATTTAAATAAAAACGAATGTCTTTTTTAAGTTTTAAACCAACCAAGGTTATTTTTGATGCACCAATTGGTGTGTGTAAATTCTCTAATATTTTGTTTTCTACGATAGGCATTTAAAACTCCTGTTGTAAATTTTTAAAATTGTAATTTATTTTTATTTTAATATGCTAATACCTTAACAAATAAGAAAATTTTGTCAAATATAATAAAAAAGGATCAGCTTATGCTAATCCTTATAACAAACAATTCTAATGCTAATTAAAAAATAAATAAATCTTCAAGATTAATATCAAAAAATTCGAGTTCCATTGAAAATGTTTTACCACCGATTGACATTAAACATTTTACCGCTGCCCATTCCGAGTCATCTTTATTCAACTCAAAAATTAATGAGGATACTTCCTTGGCGCAAATTCCACCAATTGCATGAGAATACCAATCACCAGATTGAATACCATTAAAATCTGTTGCGTTAATAGGCACGTAATAACCTGTTGGCACATCTTCTTCTTTAATATTTTCATCAAAATCGCCTAACGATTTAGTAAGACCTTCTGGAAAATTCGCCACACCATCAAAACAAAACATGAGTGTTAAAGAAAATTCCGCATCTTGATCAACAGCGTCTAGATAAAATCTTACTTCCCGTTTTTTTAATTGCAGATTTGTGTAGGTAATACGCGACTGATCAATTGGTGTAAATACACTTTGTAATATTTTTGAATCATTTATATTATTCATGTTAATGACCTATTTTTAATTTATTATTATGATTTATTTTGATTTTAATATGTTGCTATTTTATCTAATACACAACTTTTTGTCAATATATACAAAAAGAGTTAGCTCGCGCTAACTCTTTTTTATAAAATATATTAAATACTACTAACTAATTCACTCCCGCTTTGGGTAAGGTTACTTTACAAGCCGGCTCTTGTAATAACTTCTGTAGCCGATCTATTTCTTTTTGCGTAGCATTTTTATCAATTGATTTACAAATATTTGGTTTAACATCTTTCACGCCAGCCACCCTTGGCTTGGGTGCTACATAAACGAAGTAACGACGACCATTAGTAAGTTTAGCGCCCCTTGGCGTGCCACAAGTAAAATCTCCTACAATTTCCACACCTTGAAGCTTAGTTCCCACTGCAAGCTCGCGTAATTCATTTTCGTACGATTTATAACTTAATTTAGTTAGTATGGTGTAAGCATTATCTGTTTCGGGAACAAAATAACGTTTGTTGTCTTTAGGATTTATATACCAAATTTCACCGGTCTCAGTTAATTTAACTACACTGCCAGCTAATTTTTTACTTAATTTCAAATCATAAATTGGTTTCGCTCTACTACCCTTCACCAAGCTATAGCCAGTATTAAATTCTAAAGTGTCAGTATAACCATCGCTATCAGTATCGGCTTTGGCAGAATCACTACCAATACTATTTTCTAAATTATTTGGTAAGCCATCGGCATCGGTATCATCACCACTAAAAATAGACAGTGGCGAACCAATGGCAATTTTTCGTAAATCAGTTATAGAAATCTCTTTACTTAAAGCATTCATCACACCGAAAGATTTTAATCCACTTGGTAAGAAATAACGCGCACCAGAAACAGGATCAACATACCATAAATCATTTTTAACATCTTGGTTATTTAAAATTTTACCCTTGGTAACCGAAGTCAACCACTTATTAACCTTTTTGCTTTGTAATTTTTCAAAAGCTATTACATTAAAACATTGTTCACCTAAAACTCGCGGTGTAGCACCAGTAATAGTTACTAATTGGACGCTGGTTGACTTATCAGTAAAACCGCTGGAATTATTACGGAAACGAGCATAAACAGTTTTATAACCATCGCCAGAAGTTAATTCCCAAGGTTTGTTCACACTCGGAGCAAAAAAGCTCACGCCAGTAAAATCAGGTGTATTGCTTAAAGCAATACTAGTAATATCTACCCCATAAGTTAAAACTGTTGTGACATTTACACTGTTAACTACCGGCCCTTCCACAATGGAAATGCCAACTGTCGCTGGATTTGGATTGGTAGGAATAAATCCACCACCACCTCCGCCGCCGCCGCCTCCTCCACCACCACCTCCGCCAGATTGAACAGTAATATTAACAACTGAA
>CAYGDX010000002.1:0-8476 GCA_964348825.1 uncultured Gammaproteobacteria bacterium
AGCAGTTGTTCCTGAAGCAATAGTAACCGCTCCAGAAGCACCTGCTGTAGCATTGCCAGAAGTAAGAGTTACTGCACCTGTTGTTCCAGCTGAAGCTGTGCCAGAAGAAAGAGTAAGAGTACCAGAAGATACGCCATTACCTGAACCTAGAGCTGCAGTACCAGAAGCAGCAGCAGAAACTCCTGACTTTACACTCACAGCTCCTGTTGTACCATCTGTTACGGTTGTACCTGAAGCAATTGTTACAGCACCAGATCCGCCAGAAGTTGTGGCGGTACCGGAAGTAACTGTTATAGCTCCAGAGGCAGCAGCGGTTGAAGCGCCAGTAGCCAAAGCAAGAGCACCAGTTGTGCTACCAGAAGTAGAAGTACCTGTAGCAAAAGTCATGACACCGGAAGTACCAGAAGTAGCTCCGCCTGCGCCAGTAGTAATAGTCACGGCTCCGCCTGCGCCAGTAGCACCACCTCGACCAGCTGTACCATTGATCGCGCCACCAGCGAGGGCGAGACTACCCAATCCTCCTGTAAAAGTTATTGCTCCACCAGCAACACCTGTGCCCGCGCCCGTTGGGACACCAGCCGCACCAGCGGTTAATGTAATAGCACCTGCGGCACCACCTGTACCAGTTGCTGTAGCCCCACCTGCACCTGCAGTAATAGAGACCGCAGCGCCTGCGCCGCCAGCCGCCGTTGAAGTAGCACCTGCACTACCACCAGCACCACCAGTGATTGCTAATGCCCCACCGGCACCACCAACACCGCTCGTGGTGTGAGAACCAGTTCCACCAGCTCCAGAGGAAATTGTTACTGTTCCTGATGCACCGCTCACGCCTGCATTACCTGATGCTGCGCCACCCGCTTGCGATCGCAAGACGATTGCGCCAGACGCGCCAGCTGTACCAGTTGTCGCAGTTGATCCTGCTCCTGATTGAACTGTTATAGCACCGGAAGCAGATCCTGAAGCGGCAGTCGTTACTCCTGAAGCTAGCGTTAATGCACCTGAAACACCAGAAGTTGAACCACCGGCACCAGTAGTTACTGATACGGCATCACCTGCATCTGTAGCGCCATTTTGTCCGCCAGCAACAGTTAATGATCCGAAAGTTAAAGCGGCCATAGCTTGATAGCCGACTGTGTATACTCCAAGCGCCATTACTAGCGCTAGAGCTATTTTAGAAAGTTTTTTCATAGCGATAAAATTAATGTTTAGAATTTAGAAGCTACTTAATATCAAATGACAAATTTCAAATTTCAAATCAATGTCAAATGAATAAATGTTTAATTTTTGTTTTTATTTGATTTTAGTTGTTCTAGATCCCCGCGTTCGCGAGGATGACAGTAAAATTACAAACCCTTCGACTTTGCTCAGGGTATTTTTTACTTCTATAAATTATAGAAGTAAAAAATAAAGACCTTTGATATACCAAGAAAACAGAATCGACCGCTGTTTAGTGGCTGAATCAAAGGCCTTTTCCCTCCTCAGGGACCTAAAATTGTATTAATTATTTTCATTTATTTAATCATGAAGCATACATGATTTTAAAAATCCTAAATTCGAATATCGAAATCCTAAATAAATCCAAATTACTAAAATCCTAAATTTAAACTTCCAACACTAAGCCGACTTTGGTGGCGAGTTGTTTAATCCAACGTTCGTGTAAATCAATTTCCTTATACAAGGCTTTATCTAATTTTGTTTCCACTACACCAAGCCGAGCGTCAATGGCGGCAATATCTACCTTTAATCCCTTAATGTCTTCCTTGGTAGCGGTATTAGCAAAACCATCGGCTATCATTTGGGCTAATTGTTCAATAGTAACTTCCTGCAACATAAAATTTCTATATAATAATATTATACCAACCTATTTTTAGTATATACCAAACAATAAATTACGACAATTTTCAAGGGTGTGGATAAGTATTAAATGTTTTTTATTTAAGTGGTTTAATAAATTAATATCGTTAGTGGTAGGGACTCAAAGTTAGGCGAAGCCCGTCCCTTACCCCTAACAACCCCATCCCTGGCACGCCCGAGTGGTAACGCCGGTTCGACCAAACGAACTTGCTATGCAAAGCGGCCACAACACGCAAGTTCTGAAGGTCTTACTGCGGCGTTACTTTTTAAATCAAGGCGTGGTGATTTTTTTGACAAGCAATTCCAACTTCGCGCGGCGGTCGGGATTGATTTCATAATCTTTAATATAATCATAAGCAATTTTTATTGGACTTATTTCTTCACCCTGATTTTTAATTCTTCAATATGTTGAAGAAAAGCTGGTTTGTCACGCTCTATTTTCTCTACCAACATTTGCCAATATTTTATAGATTCTGGATAATCTTGCACAACATTTTCCAAAAACCTAGCATAGGCCTGAATGACGCTAACATTATCCCCACTTTTACCCAGTGCCTCTAGATAAAATAACTTTGCTTTGTTAATATCTTTAATTTTAAACGTGTACAACTCACCTAATTCTAACCAATACTCTGGTTGGGTGGGAGCGATACGAAAAGCGCTTAAAAAACTTTCTTCTGCTAACTGGTACTTTTCTAAATAATTATAAGCAATGGCTAAATTTCTATAAAAACGAGCATCCTCTGGATTTTTCCTAATAGCTAAACGGAAAGCATTTACAGCGCCGCTGTAATCATTAAAACCGGAACGTAAAATACCAATACTATTAAAAAGCCCCGAATTATTTTTACCATAAGATTCTTTATCTGAAATTATACGATTACGTTCATCAACAAACCGATGTTTTTCTTGGGCAGATAAATGTGATGGTAAACTAATACTGGTATCTAAATAAAATTTTAATTTCGGCATCCAAAACCAAAGAGTGGCGATGATAATAAGTCCTAAAATAGGTAAAATTTTTGATTTATTTTTAATAAACCACGGTGTGGGCTTAATTATTAAAAATACTATAGAACCAGTTACTACCAAAGCTAAAACCCAAAGCGGTAGATAATTTTTGTAAGAAATAAAAAACAATATTGATTCTAAATAAGGTTTAATGAAATTTAAGATTGATTGCATATTTATAAATTAATTAATTTTTCTGGATCCCCGCTTTCGCGGGGATGACAGAACACTGTACAATTATTTTAACTGTTTTTATACAAAAAGCAAACCCCTCCGATATAAATATCGGAGGGGTCGCTTTGTTTTAAGTCAAACCGAAAATAAATCGGTTCAGCAAAAAACTATTAGTAACTAAAGGTTGGACCGTTCACAGGATAGCTATCAGAAATAGTCAAGCCAGTAATAGCTGAACCACCTGATGGAGTATAACCCCATGTTAGACCACCATTAGAAGCACCTTGCACACCATTAAACTTAACATTATAGCTAGCAGTTGTACCAGCACTTAATCCACTTCTTACTGAAGTGGTATCGGCCTTAACTGTAAGAGTTAAGACAGAACCAGCTGTAACAACTTGAGTAGCTAGCGGTGTTGAGCTATTGGAGTCAAAATACACATTAGAACTCTTAATTTTAGTTATAGTGTTAGATGTTGGAGCTGTACCAGTAGTTGAACTATTGGAAACAGTCAACACTATATCATCAGCATCTGAACCACCACAAGCACCAGTTGTGTTTGCTTTGGCAGTTACTTTAGCAGTGATGTAATTGGATGTACTAGCGAATAGTACGATGGTATCGTTGACATTAATTCTGCTACCAAGAGTAGCGGTTGTCATGTCATTAACATCGATTTCACCAGCACCGTCAACATCAGCTGTAGTACCACAAAGGTAAATAGAGGTACCTGTAAGTGCTGTAGCTGAAGCATCAGCTGTGGCTGTGTAATTTAAGGCTGTAGCAGATGAAAGTAAATTAGAACCATTATACAAATCATACACAGTGACATAATTCCAAGGTAAATTGTTACCATTAGCTTGTACGTTCACTGATGTAATGTTCATATTGCGATCACCATCGGCTTTAACATCAAACTTAGCTACTTCTTGACCAGATTGGCCAGTGGATGGACCACCCACAAAACCAGTAGTCACAGAAATAACTGGCTCAACATCATTGAAGGTAATAACACTACCAGCGGCGGCGGCGGCGGGTAAACGAGTAAGACGAGTAGTCGTAGTACCTGAAGCAGCGGCTGAAGCTATAGTTAAAGCTGTTGAACTTGTAATAGCGCCTACTTTACCTAATATTGCACCACCTGTTGCAGCAATACCTAAGGTAACATCAGCGGCACCAAAACCAACAGTATCAGTAACAGTGGTTGCGGTAGCTGCAATCACACGATTGCCAGCGGAAGCCGCAGTTGTAACCAATGTAGTTGAAGCGTTAGCTGAGCCAACACGAACTATTAGTTGTGTACCAGATGAACCAGTTACAGCAGCGTTACATCCAAGAGTTAAACTTGTAGATGAACCAACGGCAGTAACCATACAGAATGTACCTGCATTTCCACCAGCAATATCTGAATAAAGAACCATATCACCTACGTTAAATCCAGTAGATGAAGCAACTGTAGTGGCCGTAGGAGCCGCAACAGCAGAAACTGTTGACCCTGTCGTACCAACGTTGTCAGTACCAATTTTTGAGATATTAGCAGCAGTACCAGTGGCAGTAGCACTAAGAGCGCGAATAACCATCGTAGTTGAATCAGTGATGGAAATCACAATACCTAATTGAGAAGTTGTCGCACCATTAATAATTACTGGATCGTTGGCAGTAAATGCTTTTGTACTTGTAACTGTGTAAGAGACATCTGCAGTTGCTGTACCAGAAGTACCAGCCGAAGCGGCTGTTGTAGCGCCAGTTTCAACCTTAGAAATTGTAGCTGAACCAGCATACGTCTTAGCAGATAAACCAGAAACAGTCATAGCTGTAGTTGAAGTTGGTTCGGCAGTAACAATACCTAATGTACCACCGTTAGTACCATCATAGGCAAACACTACATCACCCTTATGGAATCCTGTAGTATCAGACACTGTGATTGAAGCACCAGCGGCAGTAATATTGGTTGCACTCCATGTGGTAGAAAGTGTTGTACCTGGTTTAATCTTTGTTCCACCAGAAGCACCAGTTGCTTCAACGTAATCCAACGACAAGTTGGCTACAGTGCTAGAGTTCAAAGTAGAAGAAGTAGTGGTTGAACCGGTTACTATCATAGTAACAGTTGTATCTTGTGGTACTGTAAACAATCCCGCAGTTTCATCGGTGGCGGTAAAAGAAGCCGCACCGTTATTTAATTGAACTGTGGAACCTTTTTGAACACCACCAACCCATAATTTGAGGTCGTACAAAGAAGCTGTACCACTAGCTGTTGACAATTGAACTGTTTTTAGTTTAATTGCCTCAGCATTGTTAGAAGTTAAACGAACCGCCAATAATTGACGATTAAGTTCACCGCTGTGAGCTACGGCGGCTACTGGAGTATTGGTTGTATCCAATGTTACAGCAAGAGTACCGCCAGCTGAGAAGGTAATAGTTTGACCAGTGGCAGTGAGTCCTGTCGCGGTTACGGTAGTACCAGATGTTTTACCAGTTGCCGAAACAGAAGTAATTGCAGCTACTTCCGTAGAAGTAGTGGAACTATTAGTAGTGAGGTAAACATCAAGAGCTGTAGTTGTGCCCTTAGTAACAATGAAATCTGAAATAGAAATCACGTTAGCAGAAGTTGTTGGAGTAGTAATAGGAGAACCATACGACTTATCACCAACCCTCAATATTAAATTAGAAACATTTGTGGCATTAGTAAGAGTCACAGAAATGCTTGAAACTGCTACATCTTCAGTTGAAGAAGCAGTAAAATTGAAGGAACCAACTTTGGCATTTGAAAGTCCAGCCACCACAGTGCTATTAGAAACTGAAGTATTCTTAGCGACTGACAAAGCGGCTACAGATACTGTTAATGTGCTGCCAGCAGTAGCAGTTACACTTGGATCAACCAAATCATTGGTTGAAATACGCTTAACTTGCGTAACATCTAATGAAGCCAAATAGGTTGCACCAGAAGCCACTGTGGTAGAAGTATCACCCAATATAGTAAAGATAGATTTTACACCAGCTTTAAGAGTTGGATAACTATTCAAAGTAACTGTTGTTGAATCACCAGAAGCGCCCATTGAACCAGGAGCCACACTATAAACTGTAGAACCGTTCACCTGAATACGGAATGTACCAGTTAAGGCAGTACCACGAGTTAAAATATAGGCCACTTGACGAATTTCCATATCTTCACCTTGTGGGGTGAATTCCCATTTGCCAAGTACTAAACCAGAAGTACCAACAGGGATATTACCAGTTGGTGAATCGCTAGCTTTGTTGAACAAAGCTGTACCAGCGGCCACGGTTAACTTGTTGATATAGTTTGTACCAGCGCCACCAGAGGTATCACCAATTGGGAAAGCATTGTCCACGGTGGTAGCTGCAGTAGCTAGAACACCTGAACCGGTATCTTTACCATACACCTCAATGTCGTAGTCATTTTGAATGACAAAACGAACAGTGCGGGTAGAACCACCAACAACATCAATTCTCATTGTGAGATCTTTAGTGTTGCCTTTTACAATGGTGTACGGGCTGGCTGACAAATCAAATACTACATTACGATTGCTAGCTTGCGCTACAGTTGAAAGAACTGTACCATCTGGGGCTACCAACTTAATATTAGTAACATCAGCATCGCTAGTGTTGCCATTGTTGTACATTGTTATCTTAGAGATATTAATGTCTTCATTGGCACCAGCGACAAAGCGGAAACGAGCAATTTCTTGATTCAAAGTACCCAAATTTACGTTCACGGCTGTAGCATCACTAGTGCTATTGTTGTGAACTAGTACAGCGTCAGCTGTTAGAGTACCAACAATACTAGAACCATTGGCCATAGTAAAGGTAGAACTTACCATTGGGAAAGAACCAGATACTGTAGCAGTTGTACCAACATCGGTTGCCTTAACAATTGACAAACCATAAGTACCAGAAGTACCAGTGCTTCCAATATTAGTTTTTACCCAAATAGTTTTAGTTGCACCGGCTGGTACAACGATTGGGGTGGAACTAAAGTTGGCAGTGGCCTTGGTATCGGCAAAGGTAACAAAGTTACCATAGCGTACACCATCAGCAAATACTGCTACACCAGAGATATTGGAGTCAATTGAAATACCAGTACGAGTAACTGTTAAACTGGTAACATTCACTGCGCCATCAGAACCAGCTGTTACATTAAAACTCAAAGCATTGTTATAAGCAGTGCCTGAAGCATGAACAGCCGCGGCTGGAGAACTAGCAGATAAAGCCACTGAAAGACCAGTACCGCCTGGTGTTGGAGGAGTAACTACTCCACCAGTCACGCTGGCGATTGAAGCTTCATAACCAGTAACAGCAGTGCCATCGGCCATAGTAACATCAGTTGCTACTACAAACTTTGATTGCACGCGGTTAGCGGCCATAGCGGCTTCAGAAGCGAACATACGCTTTTTTCCGCCTTCTACATAATAGGTATTTGAAGAACCAGCGTATTTAACAACTGATCCATCGGGATACATATCTGAAGTAATAGCAGAACCTGATTTGTAATTGCTGAACAAGAAATCTGGTACATCAATTACATTTTTGTACCACATAGTACCCCAAAGTTTTACAGCACGAGCTTCGGAGTCAACCCAGTTAAGGATTCCACCTGGAGCTACTGCGTAAACTTTTGGATCACTTGTGATTTTTACCAACACAGTACCTGGGCGAACTGTCGCGGCGGCACCTAATGGGATATTGCCCATTTGAGTAGCGCTGATAGTTTTTACGCCAGAAAAACTGGTGTACCAAGTATTGAATTGAGTTTGATTAAAGAATGGAGCACGACTTGTACCACTGTAGTAGTAGACCGCGGAAGCATTGCTGGCCTTGATTAAATCACCGGCTTGCAAAGCAACATCGGCCGCTTGAGCGGCAAAAGGAACTACCGAAGCAATACCAACAGACCAAAGAATGGTCAAGGCACTTACTGCGATAGTAAAGCTCTTTTTGAAATTAGACATTATATTTATTCCTTTTATAGCGAAAGTTTTACTTTCGTAATGTCAAATGTCAAAGTTCAAATGTCAAATCAAATCCAAATGATTTAAATGACAAATGACTAATGAATTTTAATTGCGAAATTTATACTTTCACTAAGTATTAATTTTTCGTGGAGCTGACTCTTGCACGACCCGGGGCCTTGAATACGGCTCCGGCGGCTCGACGTTTGGTGAGTTAGGGGGTAGTGAGTAGGGAGTAGTAAGTAGAAATTCTACCCGCTACGAGCTACAAGCTACACGCTAACCAAAGAGCTATCCAGCTTAAGTTTTTAATTAAAAGTTAGTTTGTTTTTCCGCACTACTTCACACCTTCTGCAAGAGGAGAAAACTATCGCTTCCTCCAATCTTAATCAAGCCGCCCATGGGAGAGCGTAGTTAGGGGGTAGTGAGTAGGGAGTAGTAAGTAGAAATTCTACCCGCTACGAGCT
>CAYGDX010000002.1:8576-297068 GCA_964348825.1 uncultured Gammaproteobacteria bacterium
ACAAGCTACAGGCTAACTTTTTTCACCCAGCCAGATAGAGAAAGGAAGAGGACAAGCCACTCCTTTCACACGTGGGGCGAAAAGTAAATGCGTAATGCAAACTAAACTAAAAATTAAAGAACGAAAGGCGGGTCGCGAGACCCGAGTTTGCGACTGAATTATTTCAGGAGCAAACTCGGATGTGCGAGAGATAGATTTTTAAGCTAAAACTTATGGTTTAATGTCAAATGTCAAATTACAAATATCAAATCAATGACTAAATTTTTTACTATTTTTAATATCAAATTACAAATTAATTTTTAACTACATTATTTTTAGTGGAGGAAACAATACTAGAGAAAATAAGGGTTAATTCGTGCGCTTCACTCCATAATTTTCTACATTCATCACTCTTATCAGGATTAGCCGTGGCGAGCATTCTGAACCAATGCATAGTTTCTTTGGCTTCTTTTTTGCAAATACCTATTTTATGTTGAAAATCTTTTCTAGATTCCGCCCCATCTGCTTCCATATAATTAGCTCCCACTGAAGTTGCTGATCGTACGGTTTGATTTATAAGGTTGGTATTAATATTATTATTGGGCAAACTTTTTAAAAACCTAATCACATTTTCACCAAAACTAGCAGTTCGTTCACTAAGATCGTAATTTGACATTTTTACATTTGACATTTGGTTTTGATTTGATATTTGACATTAGAAATTTTAGATTTATACTAAATCACCCAAACGTTGTAACTTCCGCACCTTACCACTACGCGCTTGGTTGATTGATTTTTGTAAACCTTGGCGGAAAGATGATTGGTAATCGCCTTGTTCTTCTAAAATATCCTCGGTTAAATCGGCTAAAGCTGAGGTAAGTGAAAAAATCTGTCTTAATTTACTAAGACCAACTGTTTCAACGTTAGTAATTGTTTTTACATTGATATTTGACATAATAGTTTAAATCCTAATTTCTAAAATTTTATTTCAAGATTTCGATATTTCGGAGGGTATTTCGAGATTTAAGGATTGACTTTGATTGGGTCAATTGGAACGGTGGCGGTATCTGGTGCTGGTTTAACATCGGTTTCACCTTTTACTTCACCGGCTGGTGGATTCACACCGTCTTTATCATTTCGAGATTTCGATATGTCGGAGGGTATTTCGAGATTATTTTCTTTATCATTTTCAGATTTTGCGGTTTCGATGGCCGCTTCGGCGTCTTTTTTATCTTTGTCATCTTTATCTGATTTAATTACAGCTGCTTCGGTTTTTTGAGTAATTTCATCACCTTCTACTACTTTAGCGAGCGCTTGCGTAAATTCTTTTTTCTCTACTAATTCTTTAGCTTGAATAAAAGCGGCAATGGCAACTTTAGGCGCTTCACGCACCGGAACAATGGTTTGCTTGGATTCTATAACTACGCGGGGTGATGGCTTATTTTTAGGTAATGACAAAACCTTACCTTGCACCACAGTTAATTTATTTTCCAAATTGGTAATTTGATTGGTTAACCTTTGCGCAAGTTCACTTTCTGATAAACCATTGTTACCTAAAGTATGAGCTTGAACTAATAAAACAACTGATTCTTGAGCGACACGTTCGCTTAAACCAAGCGATGTGGCATAAAGTGATTGTACTTTGGGCGCCAACTTCATTTGCCTTAAATTATTAAGCAAGGCGTAAGTGGTGATATTGTATTTATTAATGGTAGTGGCGCTTAAACTTTCGGATTTAAATACAGCTTGCGCCAAAGATAAACTGGTGTTGTAATCGCGGAGTAAACGGGTTTGGACGTCTTGAATATTTCGATATTTAGAAATTTCGATATTTCGAGAGTTAGTTGTTTCGAGGTTGGTTGTTACGCCGACACGACTTAAATCATTTAACCGCTTTTGAGCTTGAGCAAGATAGGCCAAACCTTCTTGTTCAGGAGTGATAGATAAAGCAGTTTGGAAACGCTCCACACTACGCTTTAAAGTGTAAAGCGCACTACCCGGCAAACTTTGATAAGTGGCGCGAGCAATTGGGGTACCAATAACAAGTAGTACGGCAAGTGACGCTAGGACTGGTTTGAGGGTAAGAGGTGCTAAATGAATTTGAATTTGGTTAAAACGGATACGGAAATTCTCCTGCCAACTTAGAGTGACGGTTGATTGTTTTGAGGCCGAAATTTGGGTAAACAAAAACTCGCGCGTTTCAGCCCGCCATAAAGCAGGTGCCTGACGCACGGTTTTTAGTTCAGATAGTTGTTTTTCTAACAAGGCTCTCACAAAATTATATTAGTAAAAATAAAATAATAGTTGAAAATTTCTAATGTCTAATATCTAATTTCTAAAAATGACTAAATAATTTAATAACTAATTTTAGGATTTAGATATTAGGATTTTTTAGAAATTAGGAATTAGTTATTAGTGATTTCTAGATTCCCGCCTCCGCGGGAATGACAACTATTCCCTAACAGATAAAATTTTTCTTAGTTCAGCTAGTGCTCGATGCAGTATGACTCGTGTGGCTGCTGGAGTTTTATCCAAAATCTCACCAATCTCTTTATGTGAAAAACCTTCAATATGTGCGAGCACTATTACTTCACGGAATTCTGGTTTGATTTTAAGCAAGGCACTTTCTATTTCTTGCAGATTAAAGATTTGTTCGATATTATCTTCTTCAATTTGACTGTTCCCCACCTCCACCAAATCATCTAAGCTAATGTCTTCATTTTTCAAACGGTAATGATCAGCGATTAAATTGCGTGCGGTTTGATATAAGTATGCCCGCAAATTTTGAACTTTGATTTCATTGTTGGTTAAATGCTGAAATACTCGCAAAAAAAGATCGGCGGTAATATCTTCAGCGGTTTCGGGGGTGGCTACGCGGTAAAATACGAACCGGTACAAAGAATCGGCATAAGCATCATAAGCTTCGGCAAAGGCCTCGCGGCTACCATGCTTAATTTTGATGAGCAGTATTTCGTCACGCAGTTTTCTAGTTATTTCAGACATTTTTGTGACACTAAATAAGACGTAAAATAGGGGTAAACGTTACAGGTATATCTGTCTAATTGTACACTATTTCGCCTATTTTGGCAAGGGGGCTAGGGTGATTATGTGGATATCTCTTATTTTTGATTGACAAAGGTGTACACTAGTGTATACTTTCATTAGTTATCAGTCACAAATTATTAATTCAAATAATTGTTATTTAATAGGATAAATTAACTACAACTTAGACAAAATGTCTCGAATTTAGAATATAGAAGTTAGAAGCTAGGGTGGTACTTTTAATTTTAAATGTCAAAATCCAAATAATTAAAAGTTAAAAATAGTTATTATTATTTTTGTTACTTCTTTAGTAGAAGTAACCAAGAATCGCAGGCCACAGTCTTCGGGTTTGAACAGTGCTCGTCGGACTCGTTGGCTCGGGCTACCTGCCCGCCGCTAGCCCAACTTAGTATCAGTATTTCGAATAGTTTTATTAATTATACTAATCATTGTACCTTAACTTTGGGAAACAGCTTCGGCAGGCGGGTGCACAGCGACCACAGCACGCCCTCGCGCCGGACACTCGTCCGACTTCCCTGCCTACCGGCAGGCAGGCGCTCTGTACAAATACTACGACGAGGCCGCAAAACGTTTGAGACTTAAAATTTTTTAGAAATTAGATATTGTCATTAGTTATTCTAAACTACTCTCTACTTACTACTCACTACACCCTACCCACTATGCCTACCGAACACACAATTCGCCTAACCGTCGCCGAGGCGGCGCGACTATTTGGTACTTCGCCTAAAACTATTCGTCAGGCCTTGCGCCTTAATGAGCTAACTTATATTGTAGTACGCGGACGATATAAAATTAATTTTGCCAGTATGCTCAAGTGGTCGCAAAGTTCTACTCGGCGCAAGAATATGCTAGCCCAAGGTGGAATGGGACAATTTGTGGAACAATGGAAAATTAAAAACAAAAAATTCTCACCGCAGGTGCCGAGTGAGAATTCATAATGGGTCTTTAATATTTAATCTCAGAACAATAATTTATTCTGAACACTTATTGTTTAAATCAAAATGTAAATATCAAAAATAAAAATGACAATGTAAAATGAAAAATTATCTAACTAAACTGTCATTGCGAGCCCGAGCCACAAAAGCAAGGGCGTGGCAATCTCACGTCAAAAGAATAGTAATGAGAGATTGCTTCGGTCGCCTCACTCCCTCGCAATGACTGTTGTTTGTTCATTTTAAATTTTAATCTGTCATTTTGCATTTTGATTTTTTAATTTTAAATTATCGCATTTTCTTGTCACGCAAAATTATATCATCATAAATATGATGCCAAATTATACTACTTATCCTTACCGCCCCACACCGCTCTACCTACCACTTCCCCTAAAGTCACCTCCACTTTCAAATCTTCGAGCCCGCGTTTGATTGCCAATTCTACTTTAGCGCCAATACGATAGGGCTGAATCATACTTGATAAACTACGTTCCCCCACTGGTTCACCCGACACACTTACTATTTGATCGCCAGCGCGTAAAATATTATACGCTGGGCTAGTTGAATTTACTTTAATTACTAAAGCGCTAGATAAACGACTAGTATCGGTCCACAACCAATCGGATGATTGATAAGTTAGGCCGAGGCTGGGGCGACGAATAATTTGATTTTTAAATAAATCAGGCAGAACTTGCGGCAAAAAACTAAGCGGTAAAATTTGTGGTAAATTAGACGGTGAAATTTCACTTATCAAACCCACGGCTTCACCGCGAAAATTATAAACTGGCGCTCCTAAAGTATCATTGGGTAAATTATTATCTAATAAATATCGATCGGGTATTTGCTCGGAATTTATAATTGGATTTTTTAAAACACTATAACTCAAGGCATTAATTTGCCCTAAAGCCCGCCGATAAACTAAGGGGCGCAAGCTTTGCGAATTTTGAATTACCAGCACTGGCTCACTAATTTCTAACCGTGGTGAAGAAGCAAATTGAACTACAGTTAAACCATCGGCTTTAATTTTTATGTAACTTAAGGGTAGTACTGGATCAGTTATTAAAATTTCAGGATAATAAATTTTACCAGCTATACCAACAGCGGTTTTTTTATTTACTTTTACCCCAATATTTTTAGTAGTAACCAGCCAACCGTCGGCGGAAATTACCAAACCATAACCATAAATTTGTGTAACATTCATTTTGGTTTTATCAAGCACGCTCGCTTCAACCAAGCCAAATACTACCGCGCTGCCCCGCATTTTATCATATAAATCAAAAGAAACGCTGGGACTAGGGTTATTTAAAACTGGGGCCGGTGTACTAGTTGGTGGATTAGAAATGGGTGCTAAACTTAACACGGCCCAAAGCGATGCCGCCACTGCCACTAGCGCCACCGCAATAATAAAAATTGCGCGACCACGGGAATCATCAAGCCAAGCGGTATAATTCTTCACTGATTTTGCCGCTTTACTACTTTGGATATTACGGGCTTGATAAATATCGTGGATTTCTTGGTCGAATTGGTCGGAGGGTTGAGACATAGTAAGTTTGATGAAATAAAAAACTAAAAATATAAAACTAGATTAAAGAAGAAATAGTAGCATCAAAATTCCTAATCTCTAATCACTAATTTCTAAAAATGACTAATATCTAATAACTAAATTTAAAAATTAGAGATTAGATATTTTTAGATATTAGAAATTAGTCATTAGTGATTTATGAAAGATTGCTTCGTCGGTCTGATGACCTCCTCGCAATGACTATTGGCTAGGAACTAGTGGCTAATAAACAATCTCCTAGCTCCACCGTGCTGTTAATAAAACCAGCGCAAGCGCTACCAGCAAAATTACCAGCTCTTTACGTACTTGTCTAGTATTAATAAAACCCTGTCCCTCTTGCCGAAGCCCAAGCAATATTAAAGCAAAAACTATACTTAAAGTAAATCCAACCACATAAAAACTAGTTGGCCACCAAAGTAGAATAAAAAATATTTGCCCCAAAAGCACAGCGGCAATTAAAATACTACGCCATTTTTTTAACCAGCTACCATAATTAATTTGTAAAATAGCAACCAACAGTAAAGCCATTGGTAAATAAAAAGCGAGTGTGAGCACCCACCATGGGGTATTTAAAAAAACCAAAAAACTATGAGCGGTGGTACCTAAACTAAAAACTGCCACATAACTTAAAATTGTGGGTGGCGCTAGATTACCCAGCGGATTATTTAAATAAATAAGAGTTTTAAGCCCGCGCCACCAAGCTAAGTACCACCACGAAAGCAAAGTGATAATTATTAAAAATAGTAAGCGGTAACCGATATTTTCTAAAAATAACCAAAGTAAAAAAGTACTAACCCAAAAACTTATAAGTACCCAGTAAGTGGCCAACCAAAAACCAATAACTGTTTTAGATATAAAATATTGCCAAGCGGTAATGGCTAAAACTATGAATAAAGCAAAAACAGCATACCACAACCAAAATGGATTAATCCACGGTGTTATAAAGATAACTAATATCAGTGTTGAAAGAAGCCACGGCACCCAACCTACAGTGGTTGGCCCCGGCTTAAGTAAGCGCACCTGCGCAAGTCGCAAACGGCTTATGATATTTTGTTTATTGAGCCAAAGAGAGAAAGACATCGGTAAAAATTAAAATGTAAATATCAAAATGAAAAAATTATAGAGTGAAAAATTTTCAAATTTTTCACGATATTCCTAAATTTTGATTTTTGATTTTTGAATTTTACATTGACGTTTTAGTTGATAAATTACACAATACAATTATATTTTAAATCCTAGACGCCATTTGGTCAGAATTCATCTCTTCCCACTCTCCGCCCACCATTTTATAAGCGTGTAAGGTTAAAACATTTTCTTTGTCATCATAAACATATTCTACGGTAGTAGAAGCGCCAGCGCGGTTGTTGTAATGAGTTTTTTTATTTAGTACGCGCGGGGTGGTGCGAAGTTCTAATTTAAATTCACCAAGTGGTAGCTTAAAGGTAATGCTAATAAAAGTACCCGGATCAGGAGTTAAACTGCCCGCTTCTTCGGCTAGCACTTGATACTGCTTATGGATTTTATCCACAATTTCTTGCCATTTTTCTTGAGTCATAATGTTTTAATTCTTAATTTTCATTAGAACATTAAATCACTAGAACATAAAAACAAAAAAATAATAAATGTTGTATTGTTCTAATGTTTAAGTGTTTAAGTGTTTTTCATCCAAATACCTTCTTCCCTTCAAACTCTCGGGCATATAACTTTGATCAACAGGACCTTCAAAATCCGGATTATACCGGTAGCCCTTTCCATAATCCAAATCTTTCATTAATTTAGTTGGTGCGTTGCGTAAATGCAGTGGCACTGGCTCATTGATAGTGCGGACTACATCCTCCTTTATTTTACCATAAGCTGAGTACAAAGCGTTAGATTTAGGCGCGCTTGCCAAATAAGCCGTCGCCTGCGCTAGTACAACATTACACTCTGGCATGCCAATTTGATGTGCAGCTTGATAAGCCGCCACCGCTTGAAGTAAAGCATTTGGATCGGCCAACCCCACATCTTCCGAAGCAAAACGAATTAAACGCCTGGCCACATACAAAGGATCTTCACCGGCTTCTAGCATACGTGCCAGCCAATAAAGTGCGGCATCGGCATCGCCCCCGCGCATTGATTTATGAAGTGCAGAGATAATATTGTAATGTTGTTCGCCTGATTTATCATACAAAAGATGGGTGCGCCCTAAACTTTGTTTGATAATATTTTCATTGAGCTCGGCTACGCCATTTTTAAGTTGTGATTTAACCGCGAGCTCTAAAGTATTAAGTGCCACGCGCGCATCACCGTTTGACAAAACGGCGATATGTTCAAGAGCTGAATCAACGCCTGTAACTTTAATATTACCTAAACCCCGCTCTTTATCTTGAAGCGCGCGCTCTAAAATTAATTTAATATCAGCAACGCTTAATTGCTTGATAACCACCACGCGCGAACGAGAAAGTAACGCCGCAATTACTTCAAAGGAAGGATTTTCAGTGGTAGCGCCGATTAAGGTAACAATGCCTTTTTCCACACTCGGTAGTAGCGCATCTTGTTGTGATTTACTCCAGCGATGAATTTCATCAATAAAAAGAATGGTGCGTTGGTTTTTTAATTTTCTAATATTGAGAGCTTCGCTTATCGCAGTACGCAAATCATCTAAACCACTAGCTACGCCTGAAAGTTCTATAAAATTTGATTTGGTTAAACGGGCGATGAGTTGCGCTAGTGTGGTTTTGCCACTACCCGGCGGACCCCAAAAAATAAGCGACGGTATTTCATCACTTGTCACCAAATTGCGCAGTAAAGTACCCTCGCCTACTACTTCAGCTTGACCCACAAATTCAGACCAATTTTGCGGACGCATTTTGTCTGGAAGCGGTGCCTCGCGACTCAAGCTATCAGCCAGCGCCGAATCAAATAAATCAGTTGTTTGTGTGGATTTTTTAACCATAATTGCCCCACCATTTTAGCATAAACTGATATTAATTTAAAGCATCACAAAGTGTCAGCGGTCGCTGACACTTTGTGATGGATAAAATTTTAATTAATTATCTAAAAATCCTACTTAGACCTTCTTTACCATTTCATCAAAAGTTATTCTTTGATAATCATGCTCTTCAATACCATTTAATTTATAAACTTGATGAGTGGAAAAGCGTTTACCATCTTCTGGTTTTAAACCTAAACTTAGAGCGGCCGCATTCACTTGCTCCCAAAGCTTCCCTTCAATTTCCAAATAAGGCGGAAGTTTTGGCCAAGTATCAATATCAAATTCTACTTCGCCTTTCATAAATCGAACACGGCGATTTTCTTCATAAAATTTTTCTTTTAAACCAATTGCTTCAAGTAGCGCGCCGGTTTGTTCAAAATCGCTTACTACTATTTCCATTTCTTCCATGCCAGTGTCGGAAGTTGTGCCATCGGAAGTTTGCACTCCTAAACGTCGCTTAAAAGCTAATGTCACTTTATCACCTTCATCACGCAAACGTACCCACGAATGCTCGGCCGCTAAACGCAAATCGGGGTAATCAAAAACCCGCCGACGATAAAGCCACTCGCCGACTTTTTGTGCACCGATAGATTTGAGTTTATTTTCTATCTCAACTGGATTAATATTAAGAAATTTTACTTCAATTTCTTCCATTTTAGCGCCACAAACCAAGAATTAAACCAAATGCTACAAAACAAACTAATTGGTAACCAGCTTGGATTAAAAATCTAGCCCAAGATACACGGGCTGAATCATTGTTCCACATTGCGCCCGAAGCTATCATCGGCATTATAAAAGCGGCCCAAATCCAAAGTGATCGTTCTAGACCGCTTACTTTTACCGTATCATTAATAAGATGCGTCAGCACTAAAACCTGAAATAAACAAAGTAAAAATTGTGTAATATATAGTTTCCACACATTTTTCATCATTTCTTGGCGACGAGCTTCGTCAACCTTATCCGCACCGGTAATCTCCAACCACTTTTTACCAAACAGTGGCCCATACCAAACGGCCCCCAAAATAATTGACAGCACTGCACAAACCAACACGGCCCAATAATTTGTATCCATAGATAAAAAGTTAATAATTAAATATTAAATTACTAGATCATTATACCATAACAACAGTTTAAAATAATATCATCACTTCCCAAACCGGCGCTCGCGGCTTTCGTACCAAGCTAATATTTTATCAAACTCTTCTTCCTCAAAATCAGGAAAAAGCGTGGATGTAAAATAAAGCTCGGCATACGATAGTTCCCACAACAAAAAATTAGAGATTCTTTGCTCACCTGAGGTTCGAATCATTAAATCAACCGGTGGCAGATTTTTTGTAGTCATTGCCTGCTTTAAATCATCACTTGTTATTTTAGATAAATCAGCGCCACTGCTTGATAATTTTTTAATTGCTTTTAGAATTTCCTGTTGCCCGCCATAATTTATACAAGCTACAAAATTTCCAGCCGTGCCATTTTTAGTTTTGGCTTCAGCTTCATTCATTACTTTTTGTAAACTTGGGCGCAACTCTTCCCTTTCCCCTACAAAATGCAAACGAATACCATCGCGCACAAACTCGTCTATTTCATTTTTCAAACCAGTTTCAAGTAAATTAAACAAATAACCAACCTCGGCTTCAGTGCGCTGCCAATTTTCTTTGGAAAATAAATAAAAACTCGCCCACGGTATGCCACGTTTAAAAATCCAGCGTGCGAGCTCTCTCACTTTTTTATAACCAGCTAAATGACCTTCTAAGGTTGGCAGATTTTGATTTTTAGCCCAACGACGATTACCGTCGACGATGATGGCGATGTGTTGTGGTAGGGGCATAATTAATAAATAACCACATTAAACGACCATTTCTACTACAATCTGAAATACAATTTCATGTCTTGGTCGGGGCACTGGGAATCCCCTGCGGGCCTGGGTTGTGCGGTCTATGACATCGCCCAACCCTTCGCTTCCCACCGCGAGTGAAACTATTCACTCGCTTCACCCCTCATTCGCTTTGGCTCATTCGGGGCACTGGGAATCGAACCCAGTCTACACGCACCCGAAGCGTGTGTACTACCGGTATACTATGCCCCGAAGAATTAGCGAGATAATATTAACCCAAACCTTAAAAAATGTCTATGCGTATAAAAAATAACTAAATAGACCTAAATGTATAAATCCGAAACTCTAATATCTAAATCCTAAATAAATCCAAAATATTTAAATTTCTAATTCCTAATTTCTAAAAATGACTAATATCTAAACTCAAAATCTGAAATTAAATTTTAATTTCTAAATTTTAAACCAATTTTAAATGACTAAATGTTTTAAAATTAAAAATTTATAATTTAAAATTATCAATTACCTTACTTCTTAACTGTGGGCATTATCACAATCTGCGAGACCTCACTTAAAGTTTTATTATTTTTATCCCACAACCCTGAAACTACTACTTCTGCTCCAACCATCAAATCGGCTGGTAATTTATTTACCCTTTTGTCTAAAATTTTTGTAGTATCGGAAAATGTAACAATAATCAGACCATTATTTTTATTTTTCAAATTAAATTTATAATTTGTAGCATCTAAATTTTCTATTTTACCGGTAAAAGTCGCTTTTTTCTTTATGATTGAAAGATTTCTAATTAAACGAGGATTAATAATACTATCGCCCTCTCGCCTACCTTGAATTTGTAAAATATCGCCGATTTTAAATTCAGACAAATTTGATTTAGCACCCCAGCGCCGAATCAACTTAGTTTTATCGGCTACTTGAACTTGAAATTCTTTATCTTTTACTGCCACAGTTAAATTAGTACCATTTATTGCCTTAAGTTCAGCTTTATGCCAAAACATTGGTTTAAAAGATAAACCATTACCAGCTAGTACACTGGATGGTAAAATAATAAGAGTGATGGCAATTAAAAAAATTTTATGAAAATTACTCATAAACATACCAAGCATTAATTATTAATTAACTTAATTATATCATAAAATAATACTTAACGCACTAACTTTTTTAAACCAAAAGCTAGGCCGGAAATTATTACTACTAATAATAGTAAAGCGGCGGCGTAAGATAAAAGTGGTAATAAAAATGTAATCGCGCTCATAGTCCAAATTGATAATTGAATACCAATATTTTGACCAAGCAATTGACTAATAAAAACAATTAGAACTATTAGTAAGGATAAGGCGGTAAAACCGGCGGCAGTATATTTTAAATCATGAGTCGAGGGTGATAAATGCGCCGCGATACAAAAAGTTAAATAAATAAAAACCCAAGTTTGCCAAATAGTAAAATCAAAGACTTGCCACAAGTTAACTACCCACGTAAACCACGAAGTAAAATAACCAATGATATTTAACCATATTTCACCACTAACATTAAATACCGGTGCGACTGGCGCTTGAGGTAGCAACATTGTTACCAACCATAAAATAAACGTGCCACCAAGTAGTGGAAATATGGAAATAATAATTAAAGTAATAGGATTGTTAGATGCTTCGTGCGTAACTGAGCCAAGCACTGTGCCGCCATCTATTTTTTTCGGCCATAAAGAAAAGCCATGCACGCGCGTAAAAGTAATCACGGCGCCTAAGAGATGCGATAATTCATGAATTACCACGCCCGGCCACAGTAAAAAATTATAAATTGTTTGTCCAAAAAGCGCGAGTAAAAATTTACTGGCGAGGCGAGATAAATAAAGCACAAGCAGAATAGCGATGAGACCAGAAAGGATTGTTGATAAGTTCATAGAATTAAATCAAAAATAATTTATCTTAGCTACTTCTCTAGAGAAGTAGCGCAAGAGTCGCCGCCTCGGTCTCCAGGTTTGAACAGTGCTCGTCAAACGAGCTGGCTCAAGCTATGCCGAGCGACCACAAACACGCTTGAGCCGGACGCTCGTTTGCCTTGCGCTCTGTACAAACCCTACGACAGGGCGGCAAAACATTAGGAATTGGGATTTCGGATTTATTTAGAGTTTAGATATTAGGATTTAGGATTTTTTAGAAATTAGTTATTAGTATTTCCAAACAATCTCTTCCCCTCTTCCCAATACTTCTCGCGTCCATCTAATTTCTGTTTCCACCACCACTCCACGCCCCACACAAAGGCCTCGGAAAGTCCGGTGCGACGAGCGAAATTTGTGTGTTCTTCAAACTGTGCCAATGAAAAAGATTTTTGCGCTTCTTGGTAACTTAAATTATTTAACCCACTCGGCGCCCACGGCTCCATTTGCAATTCACTAATCACTGTTTTATTTACAAATGGCGAAACCAGCGCGGCTTTGAAACGATAAAAAAATGGTGACCAGAAGTAACGAAAATACCCTAGTGTTTTATCCCAAGTGACACGGTACATAGTAACGCCTTGCTCATCAGCTAAAATCGATGTTTCAAGCCACGGCGAAATTTCACCGGAATCAGTCATTAAAATCGGACGCGATGAATCAAGCGATTTTATTAAATCACGTTCTTCTCTCAATAAATGAAAGTTAGGCGTGCCACATTTACCAAAAGCAAATAGAGGTTCATTTTCAAGTTGCCATCTGATGATACTTCGATTAGATTGATAATGCTCTACCACTTTTTTTAGCATTGTTAAATGACGCGCCCGCACTTCCCATGGTTTTAAATCAGATAACCAAATTGGGTCGTGACACTCTGGCCAACGCGGTAATTTTCGCCCTACCGCCAAAGTTACTTTAATATTTTTTTCAGCCGCAGAATTTATATACCAATCAAGTTCTGAAAAATTAAACTGACCGCTTTGTTGTTCAATATCATTCCAATTGGCTTGCAAACGCACTTGTTTAGGATTTAAATCATTTAAAATTCCTTGCCAAACCGTTCTAGCGTCAAGACCTAAATATTCAGCCTGACGCGGCGCAAAAGCCACCACCCACTGTGGTTCTTTAGTGAATGGCAAATACTGCACTTGCACTGCACCGTAGATTAGTACAGCGGCGATTAGAGATAGAAAAATGTAGAAGTATTTCATGTTAAATTAGTTTTAGTTTCGATCATTAGAACACTTAAACATTAGAACATTATTAATAAAAAACTTTTTGTTCTTATGATCTAGTGATTTAATGTTCTAGTGAAAACTCTTACTATCCCATACTCAACAACCACAGCCCGGCGCCGATTAAAATCATAGCTTGAATTTTTTGAAAAAGTACTGCGCGAGAAAATTCTTCTTTTAATAAAGCGGGATGAAAACGTGATAGTACCGCCGTTAACGCCAATAAAAATACATACTGCACTCCTTGCAAAGCATTAACCAAGCTCACACTTGTTAAACTAATCGCATAAGTAATAATAAGCCCTGATAGCGCTCCAGCCGTTTGCCCACCCACCACTAACCATTTAAAACTTTTATGACCAGCTGATAAATCATTTCTTAATTCCTTAGTCACGCCAGGCAGTAGTAATAAAAATAATCCCGCACCCGCCGCGCCCAAACGATTCCAAATCAAACTAGAAATAAAATTCGTATGCTCTAAAGAAAATTTAAGTAAAACCGATGATACAGCAAAGGCAATGGCCGCACCAATTGCTAAAATTAAATTAGCGCCTTTTAAACCACTTTTACCTTGAGTAATTAATAATCCACCTAAAACTAATAAAACAAAACTGGCAATTTCATAAATAGACAATCGCTCACCCAAACTAATAAAAGCTAAAATTAAAACAAATAGTGGCGACCAACTGCCGATTAAAGCCGGCACGCGCGAGGCCTCAGCTGTTTTCAAAATTGCAAACATTAACCACAACCCAACTGTAAAAATTGCGCCGGAAACTAAACCAACTAATAAAACCGGAATCGAAATAAACTCCAATCCAAAAGGCGTAAGCACTAAAACAAATAATCCCAAAATAGAAATCATTACCGTATATACGGCGGGATTTTTTATTTGTTTACTGGTTAATAAAATTTTATCAACCGCGATAGCCGTGGCGTTTAAAAAATAGCCAATTGCCGCCCAAAGTAACCACATAATTTAGTCGTTAGCCACTAGTTCTTAGTTCTTAGCCACTAGTAGTAATACTAGGAACCATTGGCCAGGAACTAGTGGCTAAATTATTATTTAAATATAAAAAACAATTGTCCACCCACAAAAATCAAATAAATCAAAAATAAAATTAAACCTTCTACCCGTGTTAATTTTCTACCTGTGGAGCTAAACCAACCAAAAGCCAAAAGTAATAATAAAGTAAAAAAACCCAACCAAACAAGGTGATTATCTACTATAACAATAAACCCGCGCGGTAGTGCCAAAATACCAAGTACTAAAGAATTACCTAAAGCACTACCAATTAAATTACCTAAGCTTAATTCTCTCATTTTACGCTTCGTGGCGCGAATGGCTAAGGCAATTTCTGGTAAATTCGTACCCACTGCCAGAATTATCCAACCCGTAACAACTTGAGTTACCCCAAGTAAATCAGTTAACTCTAAAGAAAATTTTAAAATCAAACGCGCGAGTACTACCACCGCCAAAACGCCAACTAGTAATAAAGAAATTGTATTGGTTAAAGAACTATTCTCGATTAATATTTCCGGCTGTACTTTTCGACGACTCGTAATAAAACGCCAAGCGAGAAGTATATAGCCCAAAATTAAAATTATGCCATCAGCCCGCGAAAGATTGCCATCAAAACTTAAAGCCACTGGTAAAATTATAAAAGCACCAACCGCCAAAAATTCACTGACATTGAATGAATGTTTAGTTGATAAATCGCCCCGCGCTAAAACGCTAAGCCCTACCACCAACCCAAGGAGTACAATGATTCCACCAGTTAAATTACCAAATGATAAAGCGCCATCGCCCTGCGATACAGCTTGTAGGCCGAGCGAAAATTCTGGCAAAGATGTTAAAAGCCCAATCACTAATCCCAAAGTAAAAATTGGCCACCTAAGGCGCCGCCCAATTTTTTGGGCATTATCAATTACCAAATCCGCCGCCAAACCAATTAAATAAAATAATAGGGCGAGTAAGGCAATTAATAATATAATAGACATGAGGTAAGTATAGCATGGGATGCGAAGGATGATAATTTTTAAAATCTAAAATAAATCTTAAAATTTTAAATAATATATTTTGTTACTTCTTTAGTAGAAGTAACCAAGAATCGCAGGCCACAGTCTTCGGGTTTGAACAGTGCTCGTCAAACGAGCTGGTTCAGGCTATGCACAACTACCACAGCACGCCCGAACCGGACGCTCGTTTGACTTCCGCTCTGTACAAACCCTACGACGAGGCCGCATAACTGCTAATATTTTTTCATTTTACATCGTCATTTTCCATTTTGATTTTTAAATTTTAAATTAACAAAAATCCCCTGCTGAACAGGAGATTATTGTTCAATTTATGACTTAACAGTGGGCGACCGTTAGTCCTAAATTATAGTTTACAAAATTGAATCTTTGGCGGCTTTGGCGACACGGAACTTAACCACGGTTTTGGCGGCTATTTTAATAGTTTCGCCAGTGGCCGGATTACGTCCCATGCGAGCGGCACGGGCTTTCTTCAAGAGTTTACCTAGTCCTGGTACGGTGAACTCACCGACCCGCTTGGTCTCTTTATAAGCCAATGCTACTACCGCCTCAAGCATTGCTAAAACTTCTTTTCGGCTGTGGCCGGTGGCCTCAGCCAAAGAAGTTAACAACTGTGTTTTTGTCATGCCTTTGGCCATATTAGTATGGGTTAGTTAATTAACAGGGTTTAGTATAGCACAAACCCCAAGAAATGCTAAGCAAATGGTGGATAAGTGTCAAGCGGTCTGGCTATGACCAACTGATTTAATATTAGATTTATGATGACTAAAATATTTATAATAACTAAGTTTAGCCAATTCTGTTATTACCAAATACACCAAAACAATCCCTAAAATAAGGCCTAAAGTGCCTATTTTAGGCGTGATAAAACCAAACCAGCTTTGACTTATTGGTATGAATGGCAAAATAATAGTGATGATAGTGGCTGAAGCAGTTAACAATATAATAATTAAACTCGGCGCTTTTGTACGCCAAAGTGGCAATTTCGTACGTACTGAAAACAGGAAAGCCAGCTCAGTTAAAATACTAGCGATAAACCAATTAGTTTGAAGAACTTGCGCCCCTTGTCGATAAAATAATCCAAAAAAAATAAAATCAAACACTGTGCTCACTACCCCAATCAAAACTGTAAACAAAGTAATATCGCGCAAATTATAACTATGCGGCTCGGCTATTTCACTAGCATCAACTGTATCACTCGCTATTGCCATCATTGGAAAATCACTCAATAAATTAAGTAATAATAATTGCACTGGTAGCATTGGTAAAAAATCAACCAATAAACTCGCCACCGCCACGGCGTAAAAATTACCAAAATTAGAAGTCATGGTAGCCTTGATGTACTTTACCGTGTTAGCAAAAACTAAACGGCCTTCTTTAATGCCATCAATTATAACGTGCAAACTTTTTTGAAGTAGCACAATATCAGCCGCCTCACGCGCGATATCGGAAGCATCGCTTACCACCATACCAACATTAGCCACTTTAAGTGCGGGCGCGTCGTTGATCCCCTCACCTAAAAACCCAACTGTATATTTTCTTTCTAAAATTTCTATTAAACGAAATTTTTGTTCTGGGTTCAGCCGCGCAAATACTGAATAATTTTCCGCCGCTCGCCTTTGCTCAAGCGGACTTAACTGCCAAAACTGTTCACCAGTTAAAACCTTGCTCGCATCAGACACCAAACCAACTTCCTTGGCCACTGCGCCAGCTACCTCCGCGCTATCACCAGTTAGCATTTTCATTTTCACACCTAAACTGCCGGCCGTTTTAACAGCTTCGTGGGTTGTGGATTTGATTGGATCCACAAAAGAAACGGCGCCGACCAAACTAAAATCTTTAAGCTCATTTAATTTATTATCAGCCGGTGCGACTTTTAAATTTTTTTG
Organism: uncultured Gammaproteobacteria bacterium; assembly: GCA_964348825.1. GTDB lineage: Bacteria > Patescibacteriota > Patescibacteriia > Veblenbacterales > UBA10138 > JBBTZY01. The sequence continues at coordinate 26,032 of CAYGDX010000002.1, forward strand.
TGTAATAACCAACACGCGACGTCCCAACACGCCTTGAGCCTTTACCCAAGTATTTAATTCTTCCTCTTTTTCAGCCGCACGTTTTGATAATGATTTGATCAGCACTTCAGCCGCGCCACGCCTTACTAATTCAATTTTTTTACCACGCTGCCACACTGAAGTATGGTATTTAAGATGCGGATCAAATGGAATATCTATCAATCTTTTTAAATCATCAATATCTTTTTTATCTTTTTCTGCTAAAGCGCCCCAAAGCGATAAATCAAAAGCATTGTTGCTAGTGACTTGTTTAGATTGAATTGGCGGTGCCACAGCGGCCGCGCGAAACAGTACTTCAGTACGTGACATTTCCGGCGCGTAAACTTCCGCCAAAGTTAATTTATTTTCCGTTAAAGTGCCAGTTTTATCAGTACAAAGCACTTCAATTCGCCCCAAATCTTCAATCGCCGATAGTCGCTTCACCACCACTTTATGTTTAGCCAATCGTAAAGCACCGTGGGCTAAAGAAAAGGTGGTAACTACTGGCAACCCTTCCGGAATTACACTAACCGCCAGCGCTACGGCAAAAATTAATAAATCTGGTAAATTAACACTCGCACCTTTGATAATTAAATTAGCTACCACCACGCCAACTAAAGTTATTAAAGTTAATTTCAGCACAAACTTACTAAAACGCCCCATATCTTGCGCAAAACTACTACGCCGACTAGTTTCCGAAACCAACTTACTCACTTCACCTAGGGCAGTTTGTGTGCCAATATTAATTACTACTCCTTCCGCCCGACCACTTACCACTGTGGTGCCAGTAAAACACAAATTACTACTAGCCCAGATTTCTTTCGGCGGAACTTCTAAAACTTCAATTGATTTTATTTGAGGCACGGCTTCACCAGTTAAAACTGATTCATCAATTGTAAAATTATCAACTACTACTAAGCGAACATCAGCGGGAATAATATCGCCGGGTTCGAGTATTATTAAATCACCCGGCACAAGTTCATTGGAATTTATTACCACTTCTGTACCATCACGCAAAACCTGCGAACGGTGTTCTACATATTGGCTAAGCAATCGTAAGGCATGCTCAGATTTATATTCTTGATAAAAAGAAAGGGCGGCATTTATTAAAATAAAAGCCGCAATAAATACGCCGTCAATCCACTCGCCTAAAAATAAGGCGAGTAACCCAGCCGCCACCAATAAATAAACAAACGGCGATTTAAATTGGCGAATTAAAATTTTTGGCCAAGTAATTTTTTCACTAGCAACTAAATTTCGACCATAAGTTTGCGCCCGCAAAACCGCCTCATTTGAAGAGATACCACTTTTTAGATTAACTTTAAGTTCACGTGCGACTTGATCAATACTTTGAGTTGAATATAAACTAAGATCCATAAGTATATCTTATACCATCCAAAATAAAAACGCCATGTGATTTATAAATTTCTAATCTCTATGAATGACTAAGGCGTTTAAATCCTAAACTCTAAACCCTAAATCCTAAACAAACCCAAAATTCTAAATTCAAATGCTTAAAACTTTTTTAGATTTTAGTCATTAGGATTTATTTAGAGTTTAGATATTAGGATTTCGGATTTTTGAGGAATTGACCATCATTCTACTTTGCCCCACTACTTAACAAAAGACTCTTGCTTACCAGATTTGACTCCAAACCTCTACCGTATTACGTTTAAAGTAAATAAAATACAAATCAATATTCATCAACAAAATAAAAAGGAATGCAAAAATGACACATCGTTATTTAACATTTTTTACATCACTTTTAATTATTATTTTAACACTCACCGACACAAAAACTTTAGCGCAAACCACCACACCGTTTTACTATGATCGCTTTGACACCAATGCTTTCCAATTGGTCGGACAAACCACAACCAGTCGTGATCGCATTCGACTTACGCCCGCCCAAGGTAGTAAAAAAGGTGCTATTTGGGATTCAACCAAACAAGTTGTAAGCAAACAATTCACAGTTACTTACAAACTTCAAACTAAATATCAAGATACTAGAACTCGCGGCGCCGATGGTTTGGCTTTTGTAATTCAAAACGAAAAAATTAATGCCATTGGCTACGATGGCGGTAGTATGGGCATCAACATTACAAATAGTGTGGCTTGGCCTTGGGATACTTACTATAATGTTGAATATGGTGATCGTAATCGCTTTCACTTGTGCTTACTTACCCGTGGCACTTTAATCAACAACCCCAACCATACCAACGCAATTTTTACTAGTGGTAGTTTAGCATCCGCGCCTGATACTAATATTCATTTAATTCGCTTAACCTATAATTACGGCAAAATAAAAATTTATTTTGAAGATACTACGCAGGCGTTGGGTACGACTTATTTGAATTTAAACACTGAACTAAATTTGGATTCTGGCCGGGCTTGGGTGGGCTTTACTGCCGCCACCGGTGGAATTGGCTGGCAAACTCATGATATATTATTTTGGTCGTTTGACACTTTAATCAGGCCTCTTCACGAACCAGTAATCATAATTGGCGGTATTATGACTTCCCCACTTTATGATTCAGAAGATAGCATACTACTTGCGACTGAAAAAATCTGGGCAGACAAAAATCATTTACTCGTACAGCGTGATGATTTTTTACAAGTACTGGAGCTTGCTTCCGACGGCATAAATCCAGCCCAAAGTAATTATCAAATTAAATTTCCACCCCTTGCCACTACTCCACAAATTCCCACCTTGCAAAATGAGTTAGCCCGTTTACCATTATCAACTTATCAACCCTTAGTTCAAGAACTAACTTTACGTGAAAAATATGTCTTGGATAATGGCGATAGTGATCACGGTGAAATGGAAGATTTATTTATCTTCACTTATGATTGGCGGAAAAGTGCGCAAGTTAATGCTCAAAGATTAAATTTATTGGTGGATAGCGTAATTAAGTGGACAAATTATAACCAAGTAAAAATCGTGGCGCACAGTTTAGGTGGTTTGATTACTAAATCTTATGTGGCAGAGTACGGTAGCGATAAACTATCACGAATTGTATTTACTGGCACACCACATTTGGGCGCGCCGAAAATGGGTTACGTACTTTTAAGTGGCGACCTGATGGGACTATTGGGGTTCGCTGTAAATCACGAAATGATTAAAAATTTAGCGCGAAATTTTCCCAGTGCTTATGAATTATTACCCAGCGCTAATTGGTTTAATTTCAGCGGCAATGGCCAAACTTTGAATTCTAATTTATATGGACAATATTTAATAGCGTCTCGGCAAACTTTGAGTAATTATCCAGCGACGATGAATTATTTAGTCAGGCGACAATTAAATGATGCCGCGGAATTTAACTCGGCACTAATTAATTCAGCTATCACTAATCAAAACTCTTGGACCAATGTAAACTTTGGCGCTACGGAAATTTATAATGTAGTAGGTTGTAATTTACCAACACCGGGCAGTATTATTATTACTTCAGCAAACACTGTACCAATACTTAATTTAAACGGTGATGGTACGGTACCACTTGGTAGTGCGGAAGGAATTAATGATAATTCACGCGCCACAATTTATTTATCTAGTGTAAAACATGATGATTTGTGTGCGAATGAAACTGCTGTAAAAATTATAGCTAAATTATTACGCAAAGTAGCTGACACAGTAACGGCTGGCTACCCATTGGCAAGTACTGTACCGCCAACTAGTTACGGCATAAATACAACTGCTACGCGAGTTGGTTCGCCAGTACTACTCCACGCTTACGATGCCGAGAATAACCACACTGGCCCAATTAACGATACAACCTGGGAAGCGCAAATTCCGGGGTCAAGTTTTGTGAGCGGTCCTTTGAACGATCCTGAGGCCAGTAAAATTATTTTACTACCCGCTGGTCAATCTTATCGCACCACTATTACTAATTTACTTGATACGGTATCTAATTTTGATTTATGGTCGCAAAATAATAGTAGTAATAACGCACCGCAAATAGCCATCTTTAATAATTTAACTTTAGAGAATGGCTCGTCAGCCGCGCGGAGTGATATAAATGAAACCGCGAGTGATTTGGAAATTGATCAAAATGGCGATAATGATTACGAAACGATTATTACACCCATTACCAATTTTTCTAAATTACTTGATTCGGGTTGGAATTTAGTTGCCCTGCCACTTAAAACCGGAAATGACAGCTTGCTCTCAATTTTTCCAAGCACTCTGCCTTATGGTTTTAGGTTTAATGGGCAATACATATCGAGTGAACAACTTGATTCAACTAGTGGTTGGTGGATAAAAATTAAAAATGACAACGCAATTGATTTAATTGGACAAAATTTCGCCTTAGACACAATTAATTTAATTAGTGATTGGAATTTAATCGGCATTGGTTCAAAGTCAAAAATCGCTACCGAACTCAACACTCTACCGAACGACTTACTCAACAGCCAGTTCTTTAAATACCAAAATGGTTACTCACCGACTGACACTTTGTACCCTGGCTTTGGCTACTGGATAAAAGCTAAGCAAGCGGGGCAAATAATCCTGCGTTAAGTAATAAATAATAACAACGCAAAACCCGAACAAAATATTTGTTCGGGTTTTTTATTTTTTAATGATTTGTGACATAGCTGTAAGCTTTTTCGTTTGCTTGCCGCATACACGCTGTTAGGTGATGTAAAATTTTGTTTGAATTATTCCATCTTACTTCTCTTCTTTTTCCTATGGTTTGTATTCAAATATTTATCCTCAACGAAATAATTAACAGCATAAATAAAACAAACTAGTCGCCACCAAAATTTGCTTATTTCTTTATAAGTTAAATTATCTCCAAAGCATATTTGGTGTACGTACTCATGTCTCTTTTCAAATAATGTTCCTACCTGATTTTTCCAATCTGGCAAATTAACTTTTAAGTGTAATTTTGTAACAGAAAAGAAATTTTTCTCTACCTTATTTAATCTATGTTGATGGTTTTCAACTTCTTCTAAAAAATTGCATTTCAATAGTTTGGAAAAAAATGAATCAATCGTTGTTAAATTTTCAAAAAGCCGATCAATTCCAATTAATTCGCTAATTCTAATCGGCTTTCTTGACTTACGTGTTCTTAAGAGTTGATAAGCTTCCCAGATTGTTATTTTTTCTTCCAACAGTTTTTCTAAACCATCATTATTTTTAATAATCTTTATGTCAGGAATATTTTTTAGAAGATCTTTGAAATAAACTTCCGCGGCTGTAACTAAATTTATTACGTAATTTTTTCTAGCATTAATTTTTATTGTTTTAGTTTTTGATTTTTTTTCGACTAAGTAAACTAGCCCTACAGACTCAGCAACCTTTTTGTAAAAAGTTGTAATTGCCTCAGGGCCTCTCTGTTTAAAAAAATTTCTTTCCTTTTCGATTTTTTTAAGTGCATCTGATAAATTCATAGTAAAATTTTATGTCACCTAACATCTCGGGATATCTGATGTTTGCCGTAGCGTAGCGGAGACAAATATGGGTGGAGGCTTTTGTATAAAAGCCGTAACCAGATATGCCGTGTTATATGATGTATGCTTTTCTTTTTGTCTCGCCTCAGCGAGACCACTTTTCTGTAATGAACAAATTTTATTTTTGTCTTGGCGAAGGGGCAGAGGGGCTGGGGGTGAATGCCCCGAAGCCAAGACTCCTTATTTTCTTTCTAATTGCCACTTGTAAACTCTTTTAAGCTCATAAACAGTTATTTCTTCATTTTCTTCACATTCTCTCCCTAATTGTAATTGGATGTTATTCTTTGTTTTCCATGGATCCATTGAGCTTTCCAACAAGTCTTTTATTTTTGATTTAAAAATATTCGTTATTTGAACATAATTCTCGTCCGTTTCTTGGTCATCAATTAATATAACATCCTTGGGCTTCAAAAAGGAGTATTTATCGTTTATTTCATACAATGTATCAAATTGATATTCTTTAAATTTTTTTTTACTTTCTTCGTCCAAAATTATTTTTTTATCTGTATAGATCTTAGAAAACTTACCTTTCTTGAATGTTTTTGGAAAAATGTTAACTCTCTTATACTCATCTGTTAAATTTATCTCTTTACCATTTATTTTAAGTATGTTTCTGCAGCCTGAAAAAGGCCCCATATCTCCTAGAAAATCCACATAGAGATGTGGAAAATCACAGTAAGTATCCCCCTTGTCATCAATTAATGCGATGTCGGAGTATTTTATCAAACAATCAATAGTAAAATGACCTTTGTGTTTTCGTGGCAGAAAGTCCCAAAAATCATCGACGAGTTCTTTATTATCAGATATTTTTTTTCTCTCATCGTTATTATGCTCTCGTTGCAGATGAATCAAATCTACTTCTTTAGTAAAATCCCATTCTTTTTTTTCTGTGTCTATGTATGCAAAATATTCATGATTATGACACCATAGGCCTACTGGGTGATGACTAAATGCAACATATTCCTTCCAGCGAGGCTTTGTCTCAAAATCTTTGTACTCCCGTTGATATGGATAATTTGTATCTTTAAGATCTCTCACTAAAACTGACTTATAAAATTGATGGCCTTCCCCAACGGTTCTGAATAATTTATTTTTTATACTTACCGCCGATCTGATTTCTGCTGTTTTGGACTTTCTTTTACTTACCAGTGAAATGCCAAAAAATGTGAAAAGTATCCTGTCATTTTTTGGTAAATGTAGCATGTCTTCCAGCTCTGCCTTTCCCCATAGATAAAATTCCATTACACCTTTTTCTCTAAGTTCTTTACGGAATATATCATATGATTCTTTAGAAAAATTAGCAGACGCGGCTAAGATATACCCATATGGCGGATTTTTTGCATCCACATCAGAAAGAATTGATTTTATTTTTTTTGGACCTATTTCTTTTTCTCTTTTTCCTTGAATCATCCATAAGTTTCCCTCCATAGGATGAATCAGTTCTTCTTCGACATTATTTTCGTTTTCGGAAGTAGAAATTATTTCAGCTTTTTCATATGCACGAATATCAAACCCACTATCGCTTCCGCTTCTCCCAGTAGCTTCAATATTCTGCCAATCTTTAAAATCATATATTAATTCTCGAATTAAATCCTCAAAGCGATGGGGGTCTAAATCCTCAAAATGTATGGGGTTGTATGTTCTTGTGATTTTAGCTTTTGCCATATTTCTTAATTAATTGTGCTTTTTGGAAAATGTGGAGAGGTGAATGCCCCAAAGTTAAAGCTACTTCTTTTATCCTTTAGTGATCTTTTCAAGTTTACACTTCGGACAAGTGTATTTCGAATTAGTTCTGTCATTTACGCTTGACTGCCACTCATGGGAACAATTTGGGCAATGCCAAGATATTTTAATTCTGGAGCCACAAGTCATTAAATCAGCCGAATAACCTTGTTTATCATTTTTTTCTTTGTCCCAATATTTCATTAAAATGGGATATTTTTCTTTTACAGACCCTCGATTTTTTAAGATCGTCTTTTTATAGGTATCAGTTGATTTTTTTATACCACATAGCGGGCAACTACTTAAATTTCCTGTGGTTCTGTTTGCAATAGCTGTATTCCAAGAATGACCGCAAGTTTTACAAATCCACCAAACTTTAATTTTACTGCCCGAATGAATTGTATAAGGATCAATATCTTTGTTTTTTTGAAAATCCCATTCTTTCATCAATTGCGAATTTTGATTTGCAATACTTTGACAAAATGGACACGTACCTTCACCTTTGCTTCTACTTTTGATAGTTGCTTCCCATTTGTGTCCTTTTATACATTTCCACCCTACTCGTTTTGAACTTCCTGGCGGATACTCCGTGGGTTCTTTTTTGTTTACCTCATAATCCCATTCTTTTAATAATTCAGGATGTTTATTTGCGAAAGTTCCAGTCTTTTTTATTCGTATCCCAGTTGCCCTTTCACTTCTATTGTTATTCATACAAATTGGACAACCATAGCCCTTTCCAGTTCTACTTCCAACAGAAGCTATCCAACTATGACCAATTAGACACTTCCAATTAATCTTTAAAGAGCTCCCAGCGGAAATTTTATTAGGACTATATGTGTTCATTTCGTAATCCCATTCTCTTAACATTTCTGGATGGCTCTGTGCGAATGAAATTCCCTTTTTTGTCAGCAATGATTTTCTCAAATTATTTCCTGCGTTGTCTCTATAGCAAATAGGGCAACCGGAGTTTCTTTTATGTCTATTTTTTATTGATGCCTCCCAAATATGTCCAAGTTTACATTTCCAATAAACTTTTTTCTCTGAATTTGCAGTAAACATATCCGGAGTCAGTGGATTGTTTTTTGCAAAATCCCACTCTTTAGCTAGTTCAGGATTAATAAATAGTAAACTTTCTTTCTCTGTTGGTGCTGGTAATAAAGATAAGGTTTTTTTGAATTCATTTTCTCCTATTTGAATTCTATCTAAAATATATTTATCAAATTTAAGTTTTGGATTAATTTTAGAAATAATTTTTAATACACCGATCACTAAGTCAATATATTGAGTTTTTTTATCGTAGAGAACAACATCACCATCTATTTTGGGTAACAAAGAATCTCTAACTCTAATTAGATAAATATTGTTGTCCTTAAAAATTTTATGTTTTATTAAATCTCTTTCAAGTTTATTGTCGTGCCAATATGCACCATCGATTTCAATCCCAAAACCGTCATTTTTTAAAAGGATGTCACATTCGTACCCTTCAATTTTTGACCTCCATTTAACATTTTTGAAAAGTTTACTCATTTCGCAAAGAATAAACACCTCTAATTTTGATGTTGAAGATTTACAAAAAGGACAACCGCTATTATTTCCAGTTCTGTTATATATTTGGGCTTCCCATGTATGCCCAAATTTACATTTCCAAAAAGCATTTAAATTACTATTAGGTGAAATATCATTGGGGTCTATTTTATTTTTAGCATAATCCCACTCAGTTAATAATTCTGGATGTTTTTTAAATAGAATTACTCCTGTTTTTTCTAATCTAGCCTTCCTTATTCTTGCACCCTGATTTGTCCTAGAACATATAGGGCAACCATCGCCTCTAGATCTTCTTTGTGGGGTAGATTGCCACTCATGATCTTCTTTACATTTAAACCAAAAAAGTAAATGACTTTTCTCCGAGACACTTTCTGGTCTTAGATTGTTTTTAAAATAATTCCATTCAGATAATAGTTCTGGTTTTGCTTGAGCAAAAGAGAGTCCTTTCTTTAACTTACTTTTTCTTATATTTTCATTTTTTATTGGACTGTTGCATATTTTGCATCCATTACTTCTAATTCGACTAAAAAACGATACATGGTACGTATGTTCCTTTTTACATTTCCACCAAATCTTCTTTGTGCTTGTTTTGGATAGAATAGAAGGGTTAATACCAATATTTTTTGAATGGTCAAAGTCCTTTAAAATTTTTGAAAAATCTTGTTTTTCCATGTTTTTACTTTAAATAAATCGTTTTCGTAGTGGAGCGGAGAAAACACCTTATACCCCTCTTTAATTAATGAAAAAGAAATTTGAAGATTTTTTAAAATAATCGAGCGATAGCCCAGAAAAGGAATATTCCAGCTAACTCGTTTGTATGCGAGTAGATTAATGTTTAATGTTATTAAATTATATATTATGCGAATATAAAGTATTGTAAATATAATTTAATTGACTTTAATATAGCATATTTAAGTAAAAAAAATAACTACTACTTAGGCACTAAATTCGTCGGCTGATCCGAGACAAACCCGTTAATATTTTCCACCGTAGTTTGTAAAATTCGCTCCACCGCCTCGCGACTATTAAAAGCAATATGCGGAGTAATAATTACATCATCACGATCAATCAACATATGATTGCGCGCTAAAGTTTCCCAATTACACTTCTCTGGTAACAACTTACTCATTAATTCCCTTTCCTCTTTAATTGTACACTCATCTTCCAAAACATCGAGGCCAGCACCTAAGAGAGTTTTGTTTTCTAAGGCCTGAAGTAGTGCTTTGGTATCTATAATTGCTCCACGCGCAGTATTAATTAAAAATGCACCTTTCTTAAATAATTTAAATTTGGCCTCATTTAAAAGATGATGCGTGGCTTCCATATATGGTACATGTACGGAGACAATATCAGATTTTGAAAGCAACTCATCCAGTGGTAAGTAAGTAAAACCAATTTTTTCGGCGAGTTCTGGTTTTGGCATACTATCATAAACTAAAACATTCATTTGAAAGCCGCGCGCAATTTGTGCTACATTTTGCCCAATTCGCCCACCACCAATTATACCCAAAGTTTTACCCTGTAAATCAAAACCCATTAAGCCGTGATAATCAAAGATACCTTTTTCAGTACGCTCATAGGCCTGAAATATTTTGCGGGAGAGTGACAAAATTAAAGCAAAAGTATGCTCCGCCACAGTTCGCTCGCCATAAGCTGGTACATAACTAACGGCAATGCCACGCTTCTCACAAGCCGCTACATCTATATGATTAAAGCCCATTGAACGAGTGGTAATAAATTTTAAACCTGGTAGTTTGGCGAGCATTAATTCATTAACTTCTGAATAAACAAAAAGCACCAAAGTGTCGTAACCTGCCGCCTCTTCAATATGCTCTAAATTCAAAGCATGATCATAAAATTTTAATTCATGACCAGATAGTTGAGAAATTAAATAATCTTTTTCAAAATGTTCAACTTCAAAAATTGCTATTTTCATTATATTTTACTTTAATTAAAATTAAACTCACAGCTAAAGCAACTAGGAAAAATGCTGAACCGGCAAAACAAGGGGTGGCAAACGGATTAGTCATTAAAAGTCCGGAACATCCTACGCCCGGAGTGCTACCGCGAAACCAAAATGGAATAGCAGTATAAAAAAAGTTGCCCCAAGCAAATAAAGTACTCGCAATAAGTAACCAATTTAATCTTGATTGTTGTTTCTTTTGCTCACTTTGATTAACTAAACGCAAAATATAAATTGACCACACAAGCGCCACTACAAAAGCAAACGCTCCCCAAAAACAAGGTGTGGTCACTGGATTGGGTAGCGCACAATCTTTAATTTTAAACACCGTACCCTCAATACCATAAAACCGAACAAAATCAGTGTACACGGTAAACCAAGCAAAAATACTACCACCTAAAAGAATTATTGTTTGCGTGTAAAGAAGTTTTTTGAACATAAAATGATATTTAATTCCCAAATCCCAAGACTCAATCCCCAAGTAGCACTAAAACATGGTTACTAAATTTTGGGAATTAGACATTAAGATTTAAGATTTTTAGAAATTATAAATTAATCATTAGTGATTTTGTGAGAGATTGCCACGCTCGCCCTTTTAGGCTTCGCTCGCAATGACGTGCTACGTACTAAAAGTTAAAATACTCTTACTCCAACCATTTCCACTTTTTAACCAACCCCAACTCCTTCCACCACTTCCCTAGCCCACACCGTTCACCTGCGCCCGATGCTCCTAATCCAATCAACACTAAAGCATAAATAATATGTTCATCAAACAGTGGATTATTTTTTGGTGGTAATGATAATGCACTGTACATCAAAATCATCATCAATGCTCCAATATAACCCGCCAGTCGCATAGCCACGCCCAAAATAAGTGCTGTGCCAACAAAGGCTAAACCAATCATAAACAACCAATCAATTACTACACTTCCTGAAAGTGCCTTAAAAAATGAAACACCCGCACCTGAGGTTGCAAATTGTAAAAATGAGGCAGTTGGCGAAACGCCAACTAACCACGATTTTTCCGCTACTGTCGCAAATCCTAAACCAAATAATTTATCTAGAAATGCCCAAAGAAATATAAATCCCAAAACAAAACGTAAAGAAGTCCAAATTTTTTGTTCAGTTGAATACAACATATGGCTACCAAACATTAATTCTGTAAAACTTTTTTTCGTTCTTGATATTCTTTAGCACTAATTTCACCTTTCGCAAAACGTTGACGCAAAATTCTTATTGCTTCACCGCCATCATTTGGTGTACCACTTTTATTAAACGAATTAAACAAAGCCATTACACCTAAAATTAATAACCCCCAAAACAAAATCATAAAAATAAAACCAAAACCATACATCATATTTGAAAATCCTTTATTTCTTTCCAGACCAGAGGTCTGGAAAAATATTAATAATTTCATCCGCCGAAGCCACCGATTAGTTATGGCTGAACAATTTTAAATTGTAGACTAATTTTGTTCATTAACTAATATCAGTCGCGGGCGGAGGAGGAAAACCTCCTTTATTTTTCTAAATTTAAAATCTAGAAAAATTTTAATAATCTAACATACTTAATTATAGTTTAAATCGTTTGAGACGTAAACTGTTGCTAACGACACTAACACTTGATAAAGCCATCGCACCTGCGGCAATAATCGGATTTAAAAATCCAAGCGCCGCGAGTGGCACGGCCGCTAAATTATAAACAAAGGCCCAAAATAAATTTTGTTTGATAATCCGAAATGTCTTTTTAGTTAAATACAGCGCTTCGAGTACTTTAAGTGGACTGCCTTGCATTAGCACCATACCGCCGGCCTCAATCGCAATATCAGTACCAGTACCCATCGCGAGGCCTAAATCAGCTTGTACCAAAGCGGGCGCATCATTTATACCATCGCCCACAAAGGCAACTTTTAAATTTTCGGCTTGTATTTTTGCCACTGCCGCGGCCTTCCCTGCTGGTAAAATTTCAGCTAAGACTTCGGTAATACCAAGTTGCTTGGCAATGGCTTGACCAGTGCGCAAATTATCACCAGTCATCATTACCACCCGAATATTTTTTTTCTGCAAGGCGGCAATGGTAGCAATTGAATCATTTTTAATGGCATCAGCAATCGCAATCAAGCCCATCAATTTATTATCTTTTGCTACACCCACCACGGTTTTAGCTTCGGCTTCAAGCTGTCCAGTTGCGCCCTCAACATTCCCCAACACCACACCTTCATTTTTTAACCAACGTAAATTTCCCACTCTGATTTTCTTATCACGAAGCAACGCACTTACGCCTTGACCAGAAATATTAATAAAGGATGACACTGTTTCACTTGCCAAATTTAAACTCTCGGCTTTATTTGCTACCGCTTGTGCTAAAGGATGCTCAGATAATTTTTCTAGAGCGTAGGCTAATTTTAAAACCGCTTCAATTTGGTAATCTGCTTGGGGCACAATATCAGTTACGATTGGTTTGCCTTGCGTTAAAGTGCCAGTTTTATCAAAAATCACAGCTTGAATTTTACTGCCTCGTTCTAAACTTTCAGCATTTTTAATTAATACACCGCGCTTTGCGCCAGTGCCAGTTGCCACCATAATAGCAGTTGGTGTGGCCAAACCTAAAGCACACGGACAAGCAATTACCAGTACCGCCACCGCCGACATTAAACCTTGATTTAAGTCACCGGTTGTAAAATACCAAACCGCTACTGTAGCCGCCGCGATTACCAAAATAATCGGCACAAAAATTCCGGAAATTTTATCAGCCAATTTTTGAATGGGCGCTTTTTTAGTTTGCGCTTCACTTACTACTTTTACAATTTGCGCCAGTACTGTGCCTTCGCCAACTTTTGTTACGATAATTGTAAGCACTCCATTGATATTTAAAGTGGCACCAAAAATTTCATCACCTATTTTCTTACCCACTGGCAAACTTTCACCAGTTAACATTGATTCATCGACACTTGACTCGCCACTTAACACCTTGCCATCAATTGGAATTTTTTCACCGGGCTTAATTAATAATTTATCACCAATCATAACTTCCTCAATCGGCACTTGTTCTTCCTGACCTTGTGCATTTATTCGCCGAGCGGTTTTGGCACCAAGTTCTAATAATTTTTTAATCGCCGCACTGGCTCGCCCCTTACTTTTAGCTTCTAAATAGCGGCCAAGTAAAATAAAGGCGGTGATAATTGCGCCGGTCTCAAAATATAATTCCATCCCACTATCAAACAATATCCACCAACTATAAAAAAACGCTGCTAAAGTTCCCAGTGAAATTAGCGTATCCATATTGGCACTAAAGTAGCGTAAACGCTTAAGTAGTCCTAAGTGAAATTCTAAACCAGTAACTATAATTACTACACTTCCTAAAATTGCTTGTAGCCACAAAGATAAATCGCGCTCCCAAAAATTCCAACCCAATTTAATTTCCGCCATAGCCAACACCGCTACCGGCACAGCTAAAATTAAAGCGGTAATGGCTTTGTTTTTAATCGCTAAAATTTCCGCTTCATCTGCCGCATGATTATGCTCATCGTGTTCTCCGTGTTCAGTGTGTACTGCAACCTTGTAACCATTTTTAATCACTGCTTGATGTAATTCGTGTTCAGAAATTTTTGTATCATCAAATTCCACTTGGGCTTTATTTAAGGCTAAATTCACTACCGCTTCGGTAACACCCGGTAAACTATTTAGACTTTTTTCATTACGCACTGCACACGAAGCACAATGCATACCTTGAATATTAAAAGTAATTGATTTCATATAAAAATACTTATTTGCTAATTTCGTTAAATTAACAAATAATAAAATTAGACTCGATTGGATTGCTGGTAAATTTTCACAAGCTCCATGGTGGCAAGTTTTGCACCATCTTTTTTATGAAATTGATGCGCCACATGAGTTTTTAAATGATTTTCAAGTAACAAGCGTTCTAAACTTTTAAGCGCCTCACGCATGGCGAAAGATTGCTCGAGTAGTTTGGTACAATAATCCTCGCGTTCAATGGCGCGGCTCAGGCCATCCAACTGACCTCGAATTATTTTCGCGCGATGAAGTGCACGTTTTTTGATTTTTTGGTCAACCATAAATGTTAAGTTAAGAGTAAGAGCAAAGAGTAAGAGTTAATTTTAAATCCGAAGCACTAAATACGAAATCCGAAAATTTAGAATTTCGATATTCGCCTGCCTGCCGGCGAGGCAGGGATTTGGGATTTTTGTTATATACCCATTACCCCTATATCCTATTATAAGAAATACGACAAAAATTGTCAAATGGGGTATCCACTTAAGCAACTAACCGATAATAAATATTAATCCTAGCAACGAGATAGCCGCCACGCCTGAAGCCACTCCAAACCAAAAAGTGAGTACGGGTGAGGCCTGAAGCCACCAACTCCCCTCATTTGAGGACGTGGGAGTATTATCAAAGTCGGGATCAAAAGTAATATGGGACATAATTAATTAAAATCACTAATGACTAATATCTAATTTCTAAAAATCACCAAAACCTAAATCACAATTACTAAAATTAGTTATTAGACATTTTTAGAAATTAGTGATTAGAGATTAGAAATTAAAACTCCTCTAAACTCCCGCCTTCCTCCTTCGCCAGAGGCTTCGGAAGGACAAGCCGCGGGAATGACCCCACTTCGCTTTTAGCTACGCGGGGCAAGCAACTACGCGCTACTAACTTAACTTTTCGCCACCACTACTATCTGCCCTCGGTACATTCCCATTCCACAACTAAAAGTATAGCTCCCCTGTGCTTCGGGTGTAAAGGTTACTACATTATCATCTGTTGGGCGCAAAAATACTGGTTTCACTCCCAGTCGTGGCGCTTGTAAAACTGTTACGCAACCTTGTGCTCCGCGCGCATCTATCTCCCACCGCGCTGGCACACCCACTTGCAGTGTAAAAGAATCAGGCGCATAACCACCAGTAAACACTTTCATCTTCATTACTTGCTCACGACCATTAAAAGTTACATTGGAATCTTGAGCTGAGTCGGCCTGACTGGTTGACCAAAGCGCTGATAATTTTATTGGATAACCTAAAACTGTTAAACCATTTTGAATATTCCATAGCCCGAGCACAAGTACAGTAGCACCAGCTAAACTAAAAAACCAATCACCTAATTTACCTTTGAGTGAGCCCGACACAAAACCAAGGGCGAGTAGTGCTGGTGCGGTACCCAAAGCAAAAACTCCCAAAATAACACCACTAGTTAAAGCGCTGCCAGTTGTTAGCGCATAAAGTTGTAGAGCTTGCGTAAAACCACAAGGCAAAAAGAAAGTACCGCCACCTAAAACAAACGGCACATACCACTGCGGTTTTCCTTGCGCATCCATTAATTTATGACCAATATTTTTTGGTAAACGCGGAATTATTCGCTTTAACCATTGGGGCGCTAAATTTAACATTTCAAGTCCCATTACCAACATAAAAATTGCGGCGAGTAGTGTAATTAAACCAGTTACCCAAGGCGCGGGCGTTAAAATTTTACCAACTAAACCAATCACGGCGCCGAGTAATGTATAACCAACAATCCGCCCCGCAATAAATAATAGTACCGGTTGGAGTTGACGCAACTTACTCGCATTTTGATATTTAGCGCGAAATGTACCAATCGTAGAAAGCATCAACCCACCAGCTACTGCCAAACAACTGGAGCTCGCTGCTACCAACCCTAAAATAAATACCGCCATTAAACTAGTAGAATTAATCGCCCCAACCGCCGGACTAAGGAAACCAAGGCGCGATAAAAATCGGCCAACTAACAAAACAATTACAAACAAGCCAACTAATTTCCAAAAACTTGGGCGAGTGGAAACTTTATCTGCTTGATTTGATTGTTGATTAATATGAAGCACTTTGTATTCACTCTCACCTAAAGATTGTTGTAATTCGCTGACTGATAACTCTGCACCACTGCAAGTAATTTTAGCACGGCCAGTACTAGAATTAACGCTAACTTTTTCTACGCCCGGAAGCTCGCGCCAACAACGTTCTACTGTCAACTCACAACTCCGACAATGCATACCTTGAATTTGCACCTCAACTACTTGATGTGATGGCTGACTTGGAGCTGACGCTGGCACTTCATTTTTCAACACTTCAAAACTTAAATTAAATTCTACAAAAAGTTTATGCAACACTTCGGTGGTAATTTCGTGTTCAGAAATTAAACGCACTACATTTTTTCCACGATTAACATCTATTTTTACCACCTTAGGTAAATTACGTAAAATTACTTCTACTTTCGACCAAACGACATTATCCAACTCCCCATTTAAACGAATTTTCTTAAGATAAATTTGTTCTTGTGACATAGGTAATTACATTTTACAATAAAAAGTAAAATAACAAAAATACCACGACAAATTAAGCCGTGATTACACTAAAATATCTTAAAATAATTTAGGATTGATAATTCCCTGTTTTAAAAATTGCAACAAATATAAATTCGTAAACAAATCGTAATTTAAAATTTTACGCGCCCTCCATTTAATTCGCCAACTGGATTCTTTACCAAACAATAAACTAATCAAAGAAGTTGTAATTACAGCCCCAACTACCAAACTAACCAACAAAATTAAATCAAAACGGAATAAATTTTGCCAAGCTTCTAAGTGCGTAAGCGCCGACATTGGGCACATGACTTGCTGATTCATACTAAAAGGACAACCCATATTTACGCCGTGATCCATTCCATTCTTACCAAAAACCACTCCAAAACTGGAAAAGAAAAATACTAAAGCTAAAATAAACCCCACCCAATAGCGCATATGAACAAAATCTACAAATTAATTATTGCCCCTTAAATTTATAACAAGGCATTATGGAATTTATGTACCTTTTTATCAAATCCTCTATCCACCCATTTAAAAGCCCATTTTTTCCAATAATCAGATTTTGTACGGTCTTTATTTTCTTTAATCAAATCTTCATCAAAATTTTTCATAATATATTCATAATCAATTTTGGCAGCTTGTAAAACCTCTCCTGAAAATTTTTCACCAAATTTATCTCTTACCTCCATAATACTAGAGGGAATAGCATCTATTTTTTTAATATTTTCTTGACTTCTAATAATGTCCTCGCCATCATTCATTTCGCCATTTGTTTCATAAAAATCTTGTAATTGTTTAAATTCTGGCAAACCGAGAATCTTTTTTTCTAAAGTTCCCGTGATCTTGGAAAGCATTCCTTTATCTTTATGACCCTCATTTAATCTTGCCGCAAAACTTTTTAAATCTTTAGCGGTAGATAATTCGCTTAAATAATTTTTATAATGCTCTCCTATTCCTTGAATCTTAGATTTTAAATTACCAACTAAATTATCGTGCTGGGGTTTTAACTTTAAATATGCCTTTTCTTGCTTCGCAGAAGCTTCAGCAATTTCATTAATAGTATTAAGTGACTGCTCAATAACTGTATCTAATTCTTTTTTTAGCTCCATTACCTTATCAATTTTTTCATTCATGTTTTTAGCATTATCCTTCATTTCCCCTAACACAATTGGATCTTGCTGTGCCTTATCCAACTCTTCATCAATTTTTTTGATAATACTTAAAAATTTTTCAGCCTTACTTTGCAACTCTAAATAATGGGCTTTATCTAATTCATCCATTTTATCAACCTTAACATCAGTTCCATAATCAGCCAAAGCTTCATTAATTTTATCTAAATCCTGAGTCGCTTTTTCTTGACTTTTACGCAATTCAGGAATTGATTTTAGTTTTTCACTAACCCTAATTTTGCGTTTTTCTTCAAGTTGAGTTAGCAATTTACCTTCATTATTAAGATCTCTATTTAACTCATTAATATCTAACCCTGCTTGTTCTGCTTGATGAATTTCTGGCATAAAATTTAAGTTAATAATCTTAATTCTAAGATACTCCTTTTGACCCATTTTGACAAATAAAACCAGTCGGGTGGAGAAAACAAAATTTGTGCCTAACCATATATAGAAATGGTTGTGTGGGATGCGCTAATTTTATTTGCCGACTGGTTTAAACTTTTGGTTGGTACAATTTTACTTTTTTAATTAATAATAACTTTTTCCATTTTAACTTCTGTAATCGGACGATCACTGCCATCAGTTGGAGAACTTGCTATTTTATCCACTACTTCCAAACCACTAGTTACGCGACCAAAAATTGTGTAGTTGTGTGGCAGTGGTGTATCGGCATGCATAATGAAAAATTGACTGCCATTGGTATTTGGGCCGGCGTTAGCCATAGCGACTGTACCGCGCACGTAACCGCGCTTATAACTTTCTGTTTCCGAATTTAATTCATCGGCAAAGGCATAACCTGGACCACCACTACCGGTACCAGTTGGATCACCGCCTTGAATCATAAATCCTTTAATCACGCGGTGGAAAATTAAACCATCATAATAACCTTTACCCGCTAAAGTAACAAAATTCTCCACTGTTTTGGGTGCGTCATTCGGGAATAACTCTATTACGATTGTGCCTTGATTAGTTTGAATAGTAGCTTGTGACATAGTTTCTGGTTTAATATTATTATCAACCACTGGCGGAAGATTAGTTTCTTCACCGGCCGGTGGCGGATTATTGTTATTATTTAAATTAATTGGGGTACTTCCATTATCAAAATTTGTAGCTGGACTAGAAATATTGCTAGACGCCCACCAAAAAATTAAGGCGACTACAACTACTCCCACCACTAAACCTAAAATAGATTTTGAATTCATAAATTTAAATAAAAATTAAAATTACTTAATTTCTAATTGTTTTTTAATATTATTAATATACCCTAACATATCATCATCGTCAAAATCTGTTGTGACTACTAATTTTCTATAACCATCACTTAGTTTTACCTCCGCTAACAATTCCGACGCTTCTTTTTGTGAATTATTACTCACTATCTCCACTATATCAAGCGCTAAATTATTCAACCGTATTTGACTAGTATTATCCTTTTCGTCACCGTATTCGATAAAAAGTGTTGCGCTTAATTTATCAGCTATACTTATTTTTAAACTTTGGTTTTCTGATTGTTCTGCATTCATAAAATGCAAGTTAATAATAAAATTAAATTATCAAAAATAATTATTCCTCCCATTCTGCTTTTGGTTTATCCTCATTTTCTTTGTATTTAAAATGCTGCTCAACAGCATCTGACAATTCTTTACCTTTTTTACCACTTGCAAACTCTTCATTGAATATAAGCTAATACTTCATCTATTTTATTTATATTAACTTTTTCCAAAGCAACCGCACCAGCTTTAGCATAATTAAATTGCGGTTCATAAATAATTTTAAGTATACCATGATTATCTCCTCGATTATCAGATAACAAAAATACTGGCGTACCAGAATCAACTTTAGATTTAACAAACGGTATTAATCTTTCTGGAGCTGTGCCAGTAGCAAAAACTTCAAAAACTATAGCATCTGTACCAGTAGTTGCCAATTCCATTTGCTCAATACTAAGAGTGGGAGTCGCCTTAACGAAACCAATACTGGCTCGCGGTACTTCATGATTTTCTGGATTTATATTCATATATTTTTACTGTTATTATTATACCAAAAACTGTTAATCAAGCAATCTTAACTATTTTATAAATAACCTCTCCCAGAGTTGATTTTATTTTTACTACTTCCCCCACCCTCCGCCCAAGTAACGCTTGTCCAAGTGGTGAGTGGTGAGAAATAACACCAGTCGCAGGATTGGTTTCAATAGAGCCAAGTATTAAATATTCTTTTTGTTTACCACCGCTTTCCACTATGACTGTACAACCCAATTCCACTATCAAACTATTTTTTGATTGCTTAATAATTACTGCGCTGTTTAAATATTTTTCTAATTCTAAAATTTTTTGATTAACTGAACGTAATTTCCCCTTCGCCATCGCGTAGCCAGCATTTTCCGAAAAATCACCCATTTCCCCGAGTCGCTTAACTTCTAGTGCTAAGCTCGGGTGACTTTTTTTTAACCTAACCAACTTATCTCTTAATTCGTCAAATTTGCCTTCCGTAAGATTGGGGTCAAGCTCGAGATTAGTATATTTCCCTGCTTTTCTAATTGGTGTTTGCATATAACCATAGTATAGCAAAAAATAAGCAGACATGTGCTACAATATCAAATATGAAACTATTACTCTCCTATCTTAAAAAATACCGCAAAGTACTGCTCGGCACTTTGGTGCTGGCTACTATTAACCAAACCTTCTCTTTACTTGACCCGCAAATTTTTCGGCTGATTATTGATGGTTACGCAAGTCGCGCCACTACTCTCCCCTTACAACAATTTTTAAGTGGTGTAACCTTACTACTCCTCGCGGCCATGGGAGTGGCTTTTGTATCGCGAGTGGCTAAAAATTTTCAAGATTATTATGTAAATGTTATTACCCAAAAAATCGGAGCTGAACTTTATGGCCAAGCTATTACTCATTCTTTAGCCCTACCTTATAGCGTGTTCGAAGATCAACGCTCCGGTGAAATTTTACAAAAATTACATAAAGCCCGTAGCGATTCGCAAATTTTAATAGCGAGCTTCATCAATATTATTTTTCTGTCGCTCATCGGAATTTTATTTGTAGTGAGCTACGCTTTTACTGTGCACTGGTCAGTGGGTTTAACTTATTTATTAGTAATACCAATTTTAGGTACTACCACTTTTATAATTTCCCGCCGCATTAAAAAAGCGCAAGCAATAATTATTGCCGAAACAGCCGAGCTCGCTGGCTCAACCACTGAAACCTTACGCAACGTGGAATTAGTTAAAAGTTTGGGCTTAGAAAATCAAGAAACTAATCGCCTAAATGAAGTAAATAATTTAATACTGGCGCTAGAACTTAAAAAAGTAAAGCTAATTCGTAAACTAAGTTTTATTCAAGGCACGCTTATAAACGCTTTGCGCTCGATTATAATGCTTTTAATGCTCTGGTTGATTTTTAGTCAAATTATTAGCTTAGGGCAATTTTTCACTTTACTATTTTATTCATTTTTTATTTTTAATCCATTATCAGAACTAGGTAATGTAGCTTCGCAATACCAAGAAGCTAGGGCGAGTTTAGAAACTTTGGAAACAATTTTAAATTTACCCAAAGCGGCAAAACCAACTCAGCCTAAATCCGCTCATCCAATTAAAGAAGTTTCTTTTTCTAAAGTTGATTTTAAATATCCTTCAGCTGATGTAAATTCTGTAACCGACATAACACTTAAAATAAAAAATGGACAAACTGTTGCACTTGTTGGACCTTCTGGCTCTGGTAAAACTACTTTAATTAAATTGATGGTTGGATTATACCAAGCGCAAAGTGGCGCGCTGACAATAAATAATATACCAGCGAGCGAAGTGGATTATGATGATTTGCGGAAGCAGATGGGTTATGTTTCGCAAGACACTCAACTTTTCGCCGGCACGATTCGTGAAAATTTATTATTTGTACGACCTGAAGCCACCGACGCCGAATGTTTAGAAGCGCTTAAAAATGCTTCGGCCTTACCAATAATCGAACGGGGTGATAAAGGTTTGAATAGTAAAATTGGCGAGGGTGGTATAAAAATATCAGGCGGTGAACGTCAACGCCTCGCCATTGCTCGCGCGATTTTACGCCAACCCGAACTAATTATTTTTGATGAAGCCACTTCAGCTTTAGATTCAATTACCGAAAAATCCATTGCTGAAACTATTCACGCCATTTCACATTCACAACCTAATCTTATCACGATACTAGTCGCCCATCGCCTCGCCACTGTTATCAAAGCCGATATTATTTATGTATTAGAAAAAGGTAAACTTGTGGAGCAAGGCAACCACAATGAACTTCTAAAACTAGGCGGCCTCTACACCGCACTCTGGCGCGAACAAGGTGGAGAAAATATATAAACCTTGACAATTTAGCTTGTTTGGAGTTAAATTTATCTATTCTTTAACAAACATTTACAAACCCGATTTAATTAAATCTAGGGAGAACTGTAAATAATATATACCAATCAATTTTTAAAAAGGGAAAACCATGATAACTAAATTATATGGACAACACAGTGGACTAAAATTTAAAGATTTAAACACCTTCAAACCATTGTGTGAACAAGCTGGAGCACGAGTAATTGAAAGTTTGGTTATAGGGGTGAATTACTTTGATAATTTCGTGAAAGAAAATGGACTCAACCCTCAAAGTACTTTCGAGCAAGCGAGCATCTCAAATATTACCACTGAACTATCAACTATTAATAAAGAGATACTAACTTCTCTGCCCAAAGAACGACCTCTAGCTCTTGCAATACGTTCATCAGAAATTTCTGAAGGTGGCGGTAGTGGTATTTTTGGCACAGAATTCTTAGTTTTACATGACACAAGCAATGCCGAAGAACTTCTCTGGCAAGCCGAGCTTAAAGTTTACTTGAGCGAATGGTCGCCTGACGCCCAAGCTTTCAGACAAAAACACAATCAACCAATGGGAATGGAAATAATGATCCAGATTTTACAGGGTCGTAATTTTGGTAATTATTTTGCCCCATTCTTAGCTGGAAGTGCTTATACATCTTACAATGGACAAGCTCTAATCAGAATTACATTCGGACTCGGCACAAGAGCGGTAAATTCAGACGCTACAGTAATACAAGGCAATGGACTCTTAAAAGATTGGAGCGTTTCATTGCTCAAAACCCAAACTATTGACGCGCTTAATCTAAACGGAGCAACCAATGGTTTTGAACAAATATCATTACCGAATGATTGGAAGAAATTTCTAACAGCCGAACCAATCTTGGAACTCCAACGTATACTCAACTATCTTAGACAAAAAGGTGATTTTTATATTGAATGGTGTATGTCGGATTATTTCGGCTCTGATCTTACCATTCTTCAGATAGCGCCGTTCGAAGACAAGGAAACAAAGTCACTGAATATTGAATCTACGCCCGGTAAAGAACTGTGTAGTGGTACAGATATTGTTAATCATGGCGAAAAGGAATGTCAAATAATTGTTCTGATTGATAATTGGCATAGTGAAAATAGATCGTGGCAACAAATGGTTAATAAACGCTTATCGAACTATGTTCTTATTTTACCGCAGACGGCTTTTACAAGTATGTCCCGAGAGTTAACAGTATCTTACGCAGATTTTTCTAATGCTAGCGTGCTGATTGAAAGCCAACACACAAATAGTCCAGTTGAAGAATCCTTACTTAGACAGCAAGGAATATCTGTGATAGATCACACTGAAAATAGAGGTGGTATGCATTTCCAGCAGGTTTGTTCTCGGGAAGATATTTTATTTCTAGGCGGATTCCTGCGTCGTGAATTATTTGCAAAACATGAACCATTTCTCAGCTACAATCGTGGTGGAGTAAAAATTTACAAAGTACCCACAAAAACAATCAACGACACGACTTGTACGAAGGGTACAATTTATATGACTGGTGGATTTTTGTCAGCACCTAAATATTCATTTGAAGATATAAATCGCTTTGCTGAAATACTTTATGACACAGCTAGCTCAATCGAACGTGAAGCATCAGCCGATGGATCAGATTTAATTAAAAATTTGGTTAATTCTTTCTATACCATACACTTTGCTATTTTTAATGACGATCTAATAAATTTTGATCCTTTCAAAATTAACTGGGATACAGCTGAAGTAAATCCAGTAGATTTGATTAGCTATATTAATTTAGTTATAGAAAATGCCGAAATTTATGCCAAGGCTGATTCAGAAGAGTTGATAAGGGAAGGTGGTTTAATTGATTATTTAACTGAGCTGAAAACAAAAATATCAATCTAAAAATCCATTAACAATGGTTGTCAGAATTATTGACAACCATTTTTTATTTATTAAAAATCACTCACATTAGACCCATCAACAAAACCTTGACAAAAACTACAAATCATTTTAACTTGAGGTTAAGTTAAATAACAAAAATTTAAATAAACACTTCATTAACAATCAACCATAAAGAGGTCCTATGGCAAATTCTCTAGGATTAATCATTCCACCTGACTCAAAATCATTGCTGGTGCATTACCCTAATGGTAATTACGAAACTTACGGTGGAAATGACAGCAATCTAACTCTAAAAATCAAAGACGCCAAAATCATACCTTCAATATTACTCAACCCCAACCTTGGTTTTAGTGAAGCGTATATGAACGGTAAAATTGACTATTTTACTCCTGACGGCAATCTTGATGAATTAATAAAATTATTTTTTAATTCGAATTTAAAAATAAAAAATAAAATTTTAGCATTGCCAGCTGTTATCGCTTGGTTTTTTAAACATCAATGGTCGCTGATAAATAACAATCGAATTCTGTCGCGTAAAAATGTTACCCGGCATTATGATCATCCCAGCGAGCTTTATCAATACATGCTTGACCCTAACCAAACTGGTAACATTCAATACTCTTGTGCTTTCTTCCCCACTGCTGACTCAACTCTTGTTGAAGCTCAAAATCACAAATCAAAAGTCACGCTTGATAAATTAAATTTACAACCTGGCGACAAAGTGCTTGATATTGGTTGTGGATTTGGTGGGCTTGGTTTTTATGCCCTCAATAATTATCCTGGTATTACCTACTTTGGCATCACCACTTCACCCAAACAATACCAATGGGTAATTCAAAAAATCGCTGAATTAAAAATACAGAATAGATTCTTTATTAAATTATTGGATTGGCGAGATTTAAGACCAGGTTACATCAATTATCCAAAGGGTTGGCCAGTCAATTTTGATAAAATTGTATCAGTTGGTATGTTTGAACATGTTGGTAAATATCAAAGCCCAAAATTCTGCCGGCTTTGTTATAAATTACTAAAAAGTGACGGATTATTTTTACTCCACACTATTGTACGATCATCACCGACCTTACTGCCTGATACGTTTGTTCTCAAATATATTTTCCCGGGCTCAGACATACCAGTTGATTATCGAATAATGGATTGGCTAAGTCGAGCTGAATTTAAACATTTGAGTAATGATCGCTGGGGTGAACATTACGCTCAAACCTTAATACACTGGCGTAATAATTTTAGAGAGTATTGGATAAAAATAATAGAACCAGCTTTTAGAATAATAAACTCAAACAAAGATCCTGCCGTATTTAAACGGATGTGGGAATTATATTTAGCTGGCTCAATTGTTTGTTTTCAAACCAAACATCTAAACCTGGCTCAATTCTTGGTAAAAAAATAATGGTGTAATAAAATTTCCAAAGCTAATCAGAAATGGTTAGCTTTTTTATATACTTAATAAGAGCAATAATTAAAACAAGATGACCTCCACGGGCACTACAACGAGAATAGGATTAAAATAAAGAACGGGTTAAATAACTAAATGCTTTGAATATCCTAGATCCACTAACTTTTGATAAGTCGTCCAAACTACTTCCGGCATTTCTTGTGGTATTTGAAAACCCATATCAGCATACAATTTAATTCTTTGGGTATCCCCTACCATAATATTAATCAACAACTCTTTGGAAATAATATCATTAGGATATTTCTCAAAAGTCAGTTGTGGGCCAGTCGTTATGACATCTGATTCTGGCCAAAAATTTTTAAACGTAGCATAGGCCCGACGAAGCATATACGGCTTCTGAACTAAAATGACTCTGTTAACAATCACCCCTTTATTCTTAAGTAAAGTTTTGGTGTAAGTAATATTTTCACCTGTGTTGGTAGCTTCTGACTCGATTAATATTTTCTCTTTAGGTACGCCTAGTTTAATAATTTCTTCGGCAAACACTTCCGCCTCTGACTTATTCCACATCCCCTTAGTTAACACACCAACCTTGCCGGAACAAACTACTAAGGGCGCATAACCTTGAAGAAATAACTCCGCTCCCCGCTCAGCGACCCTAATATCATTACTACACAAAACTAAAATAACATCCGCTTGCTTAAGTGGTTGTTCAAATTTATTATAATCCCAAAGTGTTTGAGCTAATTTATCTATATGATTCATAATTATTAAACTTTTGCTTTAAAATCAACTTGATAATCTGGTATGCTCAAAGAAATACCGTATCGTTTAGCCTCATTGTATTGCTCTTGATTCCATATATCAATTAAGAAAACTTTATTCTGAAAAATTATGTAATGGTGAGCATCGTTTTTAAAATCAGCATACCAAGCACTCCCGTGACTGTAGTCTAAATTCTGGCTTAACTTCTGTGCCACATTACTAGCCTGATCTTCGGGTATTTCTACTGTATGTAAGGTCCACTGCTTAAGCCAAGAAGTTTTATGTTTATCGGTAACTAACGATACCTTAGTAAATAAAATTTTAAAGTCCTGTACTAAATTTTTATCCGCTAATGATTCTTCTATAATAACACCTTGGTAGTTAGACATATAATTTTTATTTTCTAATTAAAGTGATTAACTCCTTAAAGTCTGTTGATTTGCAAATTGATTCATAATAAACTCTTTCTTTTTTCTTAAACACTTTATGCGCCCCAGATTTATTTTTTGAAGTGATAACTCTAAATTTATCATTAATAATTTCCAGCGCACTAAAATCATCAAGTGCCACAGCAACCCCCGGTGTTTTTTTCATCAAATTAATTAGACCCACCCTTCTACTTTGTTCTCTAAGGTGGTGTGGACTAACAGTCAAATTTACCAAGCCCAACCCCCGTACCCGCATGTAGTCCTTACTTTTACCCTTTTGAAAAAGACGTGAATCACTTAAGCCATACCTAAACCAACAAATCGCACCCGCACTTAAACCTGACATAACTTTCCCCCTATTATACGCTTGCCTTAATAATTTATCAATACCAAAGCGTCGCCAAATTTGCATCATCTTCATAGTGTTTCCCCCACCAACATAAATTATATCTGCCCCAAGTATTTTTCGCGCTATAACTCTTTGTGATAAAAATTCTTTCACTACACAAAGAGAATCAAAATAACAACCCAGCCTAACTGAAAAATGCTTTTTAGCGAGATCAATATATGTTTTAGAATCTTTACTCGCAGTGGGTATAAATAAAAATTTAGGATGCTTCTTACCTGACAATCTAATAATTTCCTTATCAATCGATGTGGTTTCTATTTGATAACCCTTCCGTCCAATCTCACCACCACCAATCCCAATAATTTTACGAATAGGCATATAACAACTTAAAGGCTCGATAAAATTTTTTATATCATTAACTTATAATTTTAACCCTGTCTGAGACGACTCATTTAATTTATTATCAATAATTTTATAATACTTACTTACCCCAACTGCGGGTGGAGTCGAAAATGGATCATCTGACCTACGCTCAGCATAATTTACAATAATTAAATCATTTCTAAATTCCGTAGTTTGTGGCGCAATACGATCACCAATTAATAAAGCATTAGTGCCAATGAATTTGTCACCACTACTTACTAATGCCGCCAAATAATAAAACGTGCCACTACCGCCACTGATTTGGGTAAGCAAAAAAACGATATCTTTTATACCATCGTTATTAAAATCTCCTACTACATCATTGCCAAAATATTGCGTAATTTTTTTAGATGCCCCATTGGTAGTTATCTCCTTCTCATTATAACCGCTTTTAAGCGTAATTTGTTCCCCGTCAATCAAATAAGTGCTATTTTTTACATCTGTCTCGCTTATAGTATGAATATTTCCATCATCAACTGCGAAATTAAATTTATAAATTACCAAGCCAAATATAATAAAAATCACCACTCCGATGGCAACACTAAAAAAAATTATAAGCTTATTCATAATTTTATAATAACAAAAAAACGCTTTAAAAGCGATTTTTATACAAATAACATATAAATCATTTTAAATCTATATTAAGACAAAACATTAACCAACGCACGTTGAATAATTTTATTATTGCAAGCAATAAATGTTGGAACATTTTCATTTATCAATTTATCACCTTTAAAATCAACTACTAAAGCCCCCGCCTCTTTGGCAATCAACCTACCGGCTAAATAATCGTATTTATTATTATGATCACTAACCACCGCTTCAATTTTACCAGACGCTAATAAACAAAAATCAAAAGCTGGTGACCAACAACTTAAAAACCTTTTTATTTTTATACCACGCATTTGTTTTACGACCACTATTTCACGTGAATAAGCTACCCCATAACTACAAGAATAAGCTACGGTGGCATGATTAATATCGTGAACAGAATTAACAGATAATTTTTTACTCCCAAGATATGCGCCATGATTTATCTCGGCACAGTACATCTGTTTTAAAAAAGGTTGATATACAACAGAATGAGTTGTAATATTATTTTCTTGCAAAGCTATGGCTACGGAAAAGTTAGGTATTCCAATAACAAAATTATTTGTGCCGTCAAGCGGATCAATAGTAAATGTATAACTAGATTTTTTATTTATTAAACCACATTCTTCGGAAAAAATATTATAATCGGGGAATTCTTTTTCTAATATACTTATTATTGCCCGTTCCGAACCAATATCGGCTTTAGTAAAAAAATCTGATGCTGTTGATTTTTGGACTGATTGCAACCCCTTACCAAAATATTTTTGCACTACAAAACCTCCGGCTCTAGCCGCTTTAATCATCTTCTTTGTAATGACTGACTTATATCTCAACATAATAATATTATAACATAAAAATATCTAAAGCTATCCACTTTTAAATCGACTCTTTGATTCCTCCTTATTTTTATATCAAAGGAAAAAATCCCACCATAAAGGTGAGATACTTTGCCTTGGCAGGGGGTGAAGGAATCCTCTTCCCCCAAAATTTAGCAACGCTTTAGCGTAAGCTAAATTTTTCCTCCAAAACCCGGGTGTTTAAAAATCTAAAGCAGTTTAGATTTTTAAACTACCCTTCGATTCCTACCTTCACCACATTCAAGAAAAGAGCGCTTCCAAAAATCGGAACCGCTCTTTTCTGGCAGGGGGTGAAGGAATCCTCTTCCCCCGTCGTGCTCGAAGACTCGCACTCCTCCGCCAGAACCCGGCGCCCGTTGCGACTGCCACTAGGCAGTCGGTCGGGTCGCCTTCGATTCCTCTGCCATCTCTACATACCAAGATAAATCACCCCACCGTGAAGGTGAGGTGATTTATCTTGGCAGGGGGTGAAGGAATCGAACCCACGCTAGAGGTTTTGGAGACCCCTGTACTACCATTATACTAACCCCCCATAAGTAGGCGCACCTACTTCGTTTCTTTATGCATCGCGTGCTTCTTGCACCATTCACAATGTTTTTTCAATTCCAAACGTGTTTTCACTTTCTTCTTATTACGGAAGGTGTGATAATTGATGCGGTGACAAGCACTGCATTCCATTTTTATAAGATTATCTTGAGACATAATATTAGAAATAATAAATAATAAAAATCATTATTACAAGCTTCGGTTTTTACATGGAGCCGATGGTCGGGTTCGAACCGACGACCTACGGTTTACAAAACCGTTGCTCTACCAGCTGAGCTACATCGGCGTGGTGGGTGGGATAGGATTCGAACCTATGAAGCCACGAGGGCAACTGGTTTACAGCCAGTCACGTTTGACCACTTCGTTACCCACCCCTACAAAAACATAATTTCTCCACCCTGAGCCGTTGATCGGAATTGAACCGATGACCTACTCCTTACCATGGAGTTGCTCTACCAGCTGAGCTACAACGGCTCAAGGGGGACAAAAAATAATTACACTTTATTTAATAGACAATTTAATAGACATTTTTTTGTTTCTTTGGCGATTTGTTAAAGCTCGAATCGCTTGCGCAAAATCTGCTATTTTTTGATTATCTGGATTAGTATCTTTTAACCTATTTAAAGCTTCCTGTGCTTCAATTAGGTGCCCATTTACTATACTGAGTTCAATAAAAAAGTCAAGTACTTTTGGATTATTTGGCTCGAGCGCGCGTGCCGCTGTCATTTGTACTAAAGCACCCTCACTATCACCCAAATCTTCCAAAACATGGGCTAGCTCTAATCTTATTTCCAATGAATTATTAAATACTAAACTCTGCTCAAAAGCTGCGCGCGCTTCATTTAACAATCCTTGCCCCAAATTCGCTCGAGCTAAATTAAGATAAGCTGAGTTATCACCCTTAGTTATTAAATACTCAAGCACCTCGCGCGCTGGTTCAAAATCACGCTTCGCTAAATAAACTTCAGCTAAACTTTGGTAAAATTCTAAACGACTGGGCTCTTTAGCAATCGCATCAAGTAGATACTGCTCGCTTGATTCATAATTACCCGCCTTAAGTGCCTTAATTGACTTTGATTTTAATTCGGTAGCCGCTACTTGGGGCGACAATTTATGTTCAATTTCCGCCACTAATTTATTTTCCAACCCTTGCCAATATTTATTGGCATTTGGTTTAGTTATTTTTGATACTGGGGTAGAAATTTTTTTGGTTAGGGTTTGTACAAAACTACGTGCACTACGCATTAAACGCATTTGAACTAATTTGTGTTTAACTTCTTGCTGGTTAATATCGACTACCAACTTAGGATTAATCAATTTTAAAATTGACCACTTGCGCCATAATAACCCAAGTAGGCCTAATATTCCGAGCCAAAATAAAATACCTAAAATCAAATCTAATCCCATATTAATTTACTGATTTGATTTTTTTAGTTACTAATTTCGCAATTTTTTCAATTATCGGTAACATAATCACCCGTGGATCATATTCATTTTTTTGAATTTGTAACTGCTCGTGTAATCCACCCAAATAAGCTAAACGAATTTCAGTATCAATATTAGCCACTGTAGCGCCTAGCGATTTAGCTTTTTTCAATTGTTCAACCGGTACACCAGAAGCACCATGCAAAACCAAGGGCAAACAACATAATTTATGAATCGCTTCTAAACGCTCAAAATCAATGGTTGGTAATTTATGAAAAATTTTGGCTGGACCGTGCAAGGTGCCAACCGCCACTGCCAAACTATCCACACCAGTTAACTTTACAAATTCTTGGGCTTGTTTGGGATCGGTCATTAAATCAGCCGCGGCGTGCAAAGTTTTAAAATTTTTATCAGGTTGTAGTGCGCCCACCTCACCTTGTACTATCACATTATGCTTGTGGGCTAGTGCTACCACTTTTTTAGTTAATGCTATATTAGCTTTATATGGTAAAGCTGAACCATCAATCATCACTGAAGAAAATCCAGCTTGAATTGCACGAGCTACTACTTCAAAACTATGGCCATGATCCAAATGCATCGCAAGTGGCGCAGTAATACTTTTATCCTGCACAATTGATTCGATAGTGGCCACAATTGTTTTAAGGCCAAGATAATTTATAGTTTTTTCACTCACTTCAAATAAAGCTGTGGCCTTAGCTGCTGTTACCCCACGCGCAATTGCCCAAGTGGTTTCGGCGTTAATGGTATTAAAAGCAAAAATTAACTTTTTTTGATTGTAGGCCTGATTTATAATTTTACGAGCGTGAAGTAACATAAGAATAAGCTAAATTTGTTTTAATAATGAAATAAAACGTTTGGCTTCCAAACTAGCGCCACCTACCAACACGCCATTAATTGGCGGAACATCATGCACAAAAGAATCGATATTTGTTAAATCTACACTACCACCATAAATAATTTTTATTTGACTATCGACTGTTTTTTTAGAGAAATGATCAAGTAGCGCCCGATTTATTACTTGTGCTGTATGCTGAGCTTCCACGGGCTCTACTGCCTGCCCTGAACCAATCACCCACACTGGCTCATAAGCAATAATTAATTTTTGAGCTCCAGATAATGTTAAACCATCGAGCGCTTGATTAACTTGCCTAGCCACTACCATATCTTTTTGCCCTATTTGGCGCTGGGCAAATGTTTCACCTACACATAATACTGGTACCATATTGGCCGCTACCACTCCAGCTACTTTTTGTTGAATCATTACATCACTCTCACCAAAATATTGCCGTCGTTCAGAATGACCCACAATTACATAGCCCACACCCAGCTCTTTTAAAACTTCGGGCGATACTTCACCAGTGTAGGGGCCAGTACTTTTCCAAAACACATCTTGTGCACCTAAAATAACACCGGAGCGTTTTATTACCTCGGCCACAGCTTGAAGCGCTGGAAAGCTCGGCGCTAAAACCAACTCAAAACTATTTTTAAATTTTTTATATTCTTTAACCAACTGTTTCGCTGTAAGCGTACTATCTTTGATAGACAAGTTCATTTTCCAGTTGGCGATTATGAGTGGATATTTTTTGAACATAAAAATATAAATTTCTAATTTCTAATCACTAATTTCTAAAAATAACTAAATTGTTTAAATCCTAAACTCTAAATCTTATTCATCAGAACACTAGAACATTCAAACATTAGAACATTATTAATAAAAAACTTTTCTGTTTTTATGTTCTAGTGTTCTGATGTTCTAATGAAAAACTCTTACTCTTACTTAATAATTCTACCTCATTCTCTCTGGCCTAGCCAATTCAAAACTTTATTAACATCTTCTACTCGGCTGGAAGCTTCAGGCGCGTTTAAAAGCGCTACAATATACTCTTTATTATTTTTAAATTTAATTTGAAAAACTATACTACTCCCCGCTTCTTCCAAATAACCTGTTTTACTCGCTACTACTGTATATTTATTAGACGGACTTATTACCAAGCGATTGGTATTTTTAATTGTATGCCACTCACCACTACCAGTTTTAAATTTTATTTGTGGCAGACCTGACAATTTTTTAAGCAATGGATTACGCCAAACATTTTGGGCGAGACGCGCAATTTCGTAAGCTGTGCCAGTATTATCGGCCAACAATCCAGTGGCATCGGCAAAATGAGTTGATTTAAACTCCAACTCATCAGCTTTTTGATTCATTAAGCGAATAAATTCAGTTGGGTCATAAACTGATGCTTCTGCTAGTGCGGCCATTGCATTATTAGCTGAACCAACTAAACCGGAGGATAATAAATCATAAATTTTTACTGGCTCGCCGTCTTTGACCCGCAAATAACTAATACTATCACCACGGGCTCGATAATACTTTAATAATTCGCTGTTACTTGAGGCGGTCATTTTAAATTGATTTTGCAAAGGAAAATCTTGATCAATTACCAAACGCGCTGTCATTAATTTTGTTAAACTGGCCAGTGGTAATTCTAAATCTGGTTCTAATTCACCTATCACCTGCCCACTTGGTAGTTCTAAAACTACGGCGGCCAAGCTAGCTAATTCTAATTCTTCTAATTTATACGGTGCAGTAAATTCATCATAAAATAAATAATTATCCGCTGATAAAACATTCACGGTTTGATGAATAATTCCCGGCCAAAAAGTAAATAAAATCGCCAAAACTACAGCTGCTTGCCAAAGTTCTGATTTAAATATATTAGCTTGAAGTTTGGGCCAGAATTCTTTCCAAATTGGCATGTTGAATAAGTTCTTCATATTGAGGCAGTTCCTTAATATCTTTAAGCCCTAAGTATCTTATAAAATCCATGGTTACTTTGTACTTTGGCATAGTGTTAGATGATTCTTCAGTTTCAACTAGCCCGCGAATTAGTAAATTACGCAAAATCAAAGCACAATTCACGCCCCTGATTTGTTCGAGCTCGGGCTTAGTAAGTGGTCCACGATAAGCCACTACCGATAAAGCTTCTAATTGCGGACGAGTGAGTTCGCCTAATTCTTCTTTTTTTAAAAACTGACGCACTAAATTGGCTTGCTCGGGTGCAGTAGCTAAAACTGCTTCTCGGTCGTGAATTAAAACTACTAATCCACTTCCAGTAGTTTCATAACGTGATTTTAATTGTTTGAGACCTTCTTCTACCTCGACTGATTTCACTTCACAAAGTTCTGCCAAACGCTTTAAACCAATCGGCTTACCAGCGGCGAAGAGGACGACCTCTAATTTTTTGATTAAATCTGATGTTTGATTATTAGACATAATAATTTAAATTCTAGACTCTAAATCTAAAACAAATCATAAATTCAAATGTTTTAAATTTTTTGAATTTTTGCCATTGGAATTTATTTAGGATTTAGATATTAGGATTTCGGATTTTTTGGTTCTAGATTCCCGCCTCCGCGGGAATGACGACTTCTAATAATTATACTCTTACCCTAAGCTCTTACTCTTGCTAATACTTATTTCCTCAAACAACCCATTTTGCTCCACACTCACTTCTTTTTGTTTCACAAGTTCAAGTAGCGCGAGAAACGACACTATCATTTCGGTTTTATCTTTGGCCTTGGTTTTTAAATGTTGCCAAGTGAGGCCGGCGTGATCTTTTATAAAATTCCTTAGGTGCTCAATTTTTTCTTTAAGTGAAATAGCTTTTTGTAAAGTAATTTGCGGTAATTTGATAATTGGTTCTAAAATTGCCAAAATTTTACGGAAAGCTTGCTCTAGAATAGAAATATCTAAACCAGACGGTGGTGGTGAAAAACGTTTTAATTCCTCTAAAATAATTGGTTTTTCCCGAATATATTCAATTTGTCCCTGCCGCCATAGTTTATCAATTTTTTGTCCAGCTTCCAAATAAGCTTTAAATAATTTCAATTGTTCTTGTAGTTCAATGGCTTCTTCCTCACCACCTAAGGATATTCCTGGCAAAAGTAAACGTGATTTTATAAGTAGTAATTTAGCGGCGACGACTAACCAATCTGCCACTTCCGCCGGATTTAATTCTTCTACCTGCGCTAAATATTTTAAATATTGATCACACACTTGTGCCAAAGACACTTCCGATATATCAAGCTCCTCCTGCTCAATTAGCTGGAGGAGTAAATCCATTGGGCCTTGAAATTTTTCTAGTTTAATTTGGTACACGACAAAAAGAGTCAAAAGTAAAAATCAGAACTAATTTTTTTATTTTTTCTTTTTTGCAAATACGGCCAAGGTGCCTTCCACCACTTTTAACAAATCCTTGGTTTTGATGTGAAGTGATTGTTCAAAACTACCAGCTTGCGCCACCACTTTTTGCGCTTTCATTACCGCCTTATCAACGTAAACAGGAATTTTGTGAAGTGGACCATGAAAAGCGGAAAGCGCGCCCGGTTTTATTTTAAATAATTTTACCATTACATTTTCACGATCAATATCCACTATTTTCGCGCCCAATACTTTTTTCAAAATTTTAAAATCTACTTGATGTGAAGCTGGTAGTACCAAAAGCACATGACCTTTATCTACTTTAACCACTAAAGTTTTAGCGACTTCGGTTAATTTCTTTTTTAAAGTTTGCGCCAAATCATAAGTCGTAAATACTTTTTTGTGTTCTAAAATATCGTGCTTAATTTTATTTTTCTTAAGAAAATTAGTAACCTTAGCTGGAATTTTCATATTAAATAAATAAATTATTAAACTACTGTTGCACACTATTAAACCACTCTGTAACCGGTAATCCAATTGCCGATAGTAAAAATAAAACCAAAGCCGCAATCAGCACAATAATAATTACTCGTAAAACTACATGGGTTACCACTTTTAAAATTAAAAGGCCAACAAAAATTAATACTAATCCCAAAACCCATGATGGTATAACTACACCAAACGGCAAGGTGATATTATCGCCAGCCAGTTCGCCGATTGAACTTAGCCAACCAAATATTGTATCTATGATAGACATAAAAATTTTTTTAGTTAATAAAGTTTAATTTATGACATTAGATCACTAGAACACTAGATCATTAAAACAAAAAAATTTTATTAATTAATTTTCTAATGTTGAAGTGTTCTAATGTTTTAATGACAACTCTTACTAACCCTCAATGGCAACTTTTGTTGCTCGCCAAGTAAGCGACGAGTAGTGCGACGACCAATCACAGTTAACTTTACCTCTTTAATATACCATTTTTGCGGCGTTCTTACACCATAACCAGTAAGCAACCCTTTATTAATTAAACTTTCTAAACTTTTAGTAATAATATTCACTAAATCACCATCCTTGGACTTTAATTTTTGATCATCATAAAAGTGCACAAAAATATCCCTCTTGATAACCTTCGGCGGTATTCCATAACACGCCTTTAAAATATATTTTTGTAATGGCGACAAGCGCATGATAAAAATTCAAAAGTAAAAAGTAAAAACTCAAAACTTTTGATTTTTGTTTTTTAAATTTTAAATCTGTAATTCTACACCATACTCCCTACACGCTACACCCTAAACTACAACAACTTCGTTTCATTAATCACAATCTCAAGCTTATACCCCAACTTCGCGGCCGCGTGCCGACAATACGCCATACGCTCGGAAAAAATTTCAAAATATTCCATAATTGGCGAGTGCTCGGTATCAATCATCAATTTCAAAGCAATAATTTTGTTTTTATTATCCACTGTTAATTCATTACTCGTTACGGCATAATTTACGCGGTCATGAATATCTTGGCTTAAATTAGATGGCCTAGTATCAAACACGCGCGACTGCCGCACATCTGATTTATCGGCAATCACGAGACAAGCCACAATTGGGCCAGGAATAGTAATATCTTCTTTATCGTGATCAGCAATCGCTTGCATAATAGTAGCTACTTCGGCGGGATCGGCTTGGGTAGAAAATACCTGCCCAAAAAGCAGTGCTCCCCAATAATGGTGTTGCGTGCGACCTAAAAAATTTCCCATATCGTGGCACCACCCGGCAATAGCCGCCAGCTCTTGTTCTGATTCCGACAAACCAATTGATTGCGCGAGTTCACGAGCGCGGCTGGCCACAATTTCCGAATGACTAGTGCCGTGGTCGGTATAACCAATCTGCTGGGCATAAATTTCCGTTTGACGAATGTACTCAGAGATGAGCGGATTAGATTTAACTTGTTCTAAAGTAAGCATGGCAAATAAATTAAAATGTAAAAATCAAAATGCAAAATGACAATGTAAAATGAAAAATTAACCGTCGTGCAACCCTGTCGGAAAGTTAGCGCAGAGCGGAAGTCAAACGAGCGTCCGGTCAGGCCGTGTTTGTGGTCGCTGTGCATAGGCCTGACCAGCGAGTTTGACGAGCACTGCCTAACTTGGAGACAAAGGTTGCGACTCTTGCACTACTTCTCTAGAGAAGTAGAAAAAATAAATAAATTTTAAACTAACTACCAATTTTTATCCCCAACTCATCCAATTGTTCCTTAGCAACTTCCGATGGTGCGCCCATTAAAGGATCGCGTACATCGCCCGTGAGCGGGAAAGCAATTACTTCGCGAATATTTTTTTCACCACACAAAATAGAAACCAAGCGATCAAGGCCAGGTGCGATTCCACCATGCGGTGGCACACCGTACTCAAAAGCCTCTATCAAATGACTAAATTGTTGTTTTTGCTCAGCTGAAAAACCGATTAAATCCCAAATTTTTTCCTGCACCCGTGGATCGTAAATCCGCAAACTCCCGCCACCCACTTCCAAACCATTAAGCACTAAATCATGTTGATATGCTTTCGCACTACCCGGATCAGTTTCAAGCAACGGCAAATCTTCTTCTTTTGGCCGAGTGAACATATGGTGTGAAGGAGCCCATTCACTCTTGCCTGAACCATGAAAAAAGTCATCTTTGGATTGTTTGTTAAATAATGGAAAATCAATCACCCAAGCAAAGGCGAGTTCTTGGGGATCATTTTTATCTCGCCTTAAATCTGGTTTATCAACACCATACTTAGTCATAACTTCAGCGTGTTTTAAACGTGGCCAAGGTGAAAATGTAAAATGTTTCTCAGGAAATAATTTTTTTACCATGCTTACAAACATATCTTCAGTTAAATCCAAAATTTCGGCCTGCGACATAAAAGACATTTCCATATCTATTTGATAAAATTCGCCCGGGGATCGGTCAGCCCGTGCATCTTCATCGCGAAAACACGGCGCAATTTGGAAATATCTTTCAAACCCTGCCACCATCAGCAACTGTTTATATTGTTGTGGGCTTTGCGGTAGGGCAAAAAACTTTCCTTTGTGCACCCGACTAGGCACCAAATAATCACGCGCACCTTCAGGCGTGGATTTAGAAAGCATTGGTGTTTGAATGTAAGTAAAATCGTGATCATTTAAATAATCAACTACAAAACGAATTATACTCGAACGTGATTTCATATTTTTTGCCATTCTAGTGTGCCGTAAATCAAGGTAACGATATTTAAGCCGTAGTTCTTCCGCCGCTTGCCGTTCTTCATTTTCAATTTCAAAGGGTGGAGTTTTAGCTTGGCTTAAAATTTCTACTTTTGAGGCTAAAATTTCTACACCACCAGTTGCCAAACCAGGATTCTCGCGCCCCGCATCACGCTTTTGCACCTTGCCGGTAATTGCCACCACAAATTCTGGCCGCATATCTTTGGCGGCTTGGAGCGATGCTTCGTCAACATTGCTGGGCGCGATAACTACTTGCATGAGTCCGCTACGATCCCGCAAATCAATAAAAACCATTTTGCCTAAATTGCGGCGCACGTGTACCCAACCAGAAAGCAAAACTTCCTCGCCTATTTTATTAACCGATTCACTAATAAAAATTCGTGACATAATATAACCAATAAAAAATTACTACCCCGAATATCATTCCACACTATCGGGAATGAACATTCGGAATTTAAATATAAATAAATGTAAATTAAAAACTATTTTACTGGTGTGGCCGCTGGAATTTGACTAATAACATTGGGCTGTTCCAAAATTTTCAAAGCTGAAATGCCACCCGCCACGATGGTAACAGACACTATGAGCATCCAAGCCATAAAACTGTTAACGTAAAATTGTTTGACCGTTCTCATAAAATTTATGATTAATTATTAAGGTCTTAAACGATTAATTAATCTGGGGAATGGAATACTCTCGCGCACGTGTTTTAAACCGCACAACCAAGTAACAATTCGTTCTAAACCATAACCAAACCCCGAATGTGGTACCGAGCCAAAGCGACGAGTATCTAAATACCATTCAAATTCTTTAATTGGTAATTTATGTTCTTTCATTCGCTCAATGAGCATTTCTAAATTATCCTCGCGCTGACTGCCACCAATAATTTCGCCATAACCCTCAGGCGCGAGTAAATCGGCATTCAAAACACGACTTGAATCCTCAGGATCGCGCTTCATATAAAATGCCTTCACCGCGCTTGGATACTTTTCCACAAAAATCGGCTTGTCATACATTTGCGTTAAAGTTGTTTCGTCATCGGCACCTAAATCATCCATGGCACCAATATCGCTCCCCCTTTCTTTCAAAAGACGAACTGCCTCAGCGTGAGTGATTCTATAAAATGGTGGCTTAATATTTTGTAGTGGCACAACATCACGTTCTAAAATTTTTAGTTCCGCCGCATTTTTAGCTAAAACTTGAGCCACAATAAAACTAATTAAATTTTCCTGGATGACCAAGTTTTCCGCGTGCTCCACAAAAGCGGCTTCGGCGTCCATCATCCAAAATTCGGTTAAGTGCCTTCTAGTTTTGGATTTCTCAGCCCGAAATACTGGCCCAAAATCAAATACGCGTCCAAACGAAGCAATCGCTGCTTCTAAATAAAGTTGACCAGATTGTGTAAGATACGCTGGTTCATCGAAATAATCAATTTTAAAAAGTTCAGTTGTGCCTTCACAAGAAGTCGGTGTAAGAATCGGTGAATCAATTTTAATAAAATTCTCATTATTTAAAAATTCGTACGTGGCATTGATAATGGTATTACGCACCCGTTGAATCGCCCACTGCCGTGAGGAGCGAAGCCAAAGATGACGGTTATCCAACAGAAAATCTGGACCATGTTCTTTTTTACCAATCGGATATTCAATTGATTTACTAATTAATTTAACTGCGGAAGCATGAAGTTCATATTCATCTTTTTTAGGGTGTTTGGCTACTAGACCAGTTACTTCTACCGCTGATTCAAGAGTTAGCTCTCCGCAAACCTGCAAACTCGCCTCACCCGCGCTTTTACCCTCTACTACAATAGATACGAAACCAGCACCATCGCGTAGTTCCAAAAACCAAATCTTACCCGAAGACCTAAAATTCGCTACCCAACCTTTAAGGGTAACTACTTCGCCAATACTTTCCGCTAATTTGTTTGATAAAATATCCATAATATACTTAGATAATTTAACATTTTTCTGCAATTTCCGCAAACTTTTAAAACACAGATGAAATAATCACCCCCTTGAACTGTATTATACTCTATGCTAATGTAGTACGCGTAACTTTACATTTATGCTAAAACCATCACAACCATACCAAATATCATTAAGTGAAATAATTGGCCTAACTTATTTAGTGCTGATTTTACTAGCCGCCGGCCTAGGTATTTTTGTTTACTGGGGCGGATTAAATATAAAATTCCTTGGCCCAATTTTACTAGGCGGACTGATATTTAGCGTGCTTTACTTTTTGTTTATTAAAAAATATCACTGGCGCGATAGTTTACGGCATCTCATTTATTTTGCAGGCATAGCTTGGCCACTCCTTTTACTCGCTTTTAACTACGTTAACTTGCGAGTTTGGA
Organism: uncultured Gammaproteobacteria bacterium; assembly: GCA_964348825.1. Taxonomy (GTDB): domain Bacteria; phylum Patescibacteriota; class Patescibacteriia; order Veblenbacterales; family UBA10138; genus JBBTZY01. The sequence continues at coordinate 67,109 of CAYGDX010000002.1, forward strand.
AAACACCCGGTATTACCCTGCTTGATAATGTTTTAATGAATATTGATAAATCTATTTTTGGTGGCACAAATATTCACGCGACTCTAGGCCAATTTAATTTACCCACTTTAGAATTTTGGCTAGCTTTCTCCTACTTGGCATTTTTTGGTTTTTATGTAATTACACCCCTAGTTTTGTACGATAAAGATAATCAACGTGCAACGCGTGATATAGTATTATCAATAACTTTAATTTCTTATTTATCTTTTATCTGGTATCATTTTTGGCCCGCCGCTGGTCCGTGGCGATTTTTTAGCGGTGATTATGCCACAACCCTTGGTACACCAATTAGTCAATTTTTAACTGCCATTGTACAAAAATATGGTAATGGAGTAGATGCTCTGCCCAGCTTACATGCTGGCATAACAGCAATTTTTATGTATTATTTGTATAAGTACAATCGACGATTTTTTTGGTGGACACTACCGATTTTAGCCAGCGTGTATCCAGCCACGATTTATTTACGCTTCCATTATGTAACCGATATCATTGCTGGCGTAGTAGTTGCCGCACTTGTACTTTGGCTCACGCCAAAATTAAATGATTGGTGGTTCGACGAAAAATCATCCTAAATAAATTTAAATTCACCCCGTCACAAATACCGTACGGCCGCACAGTTTTTGTGACGGTAAAATAAAAAGATCGACTTATTAGCCGATCTTTTGTTATTTTATTTAACAAAATTTTCCGTTACTCTTGCGGTGATGCTTCAAATTCAATTTCAATCAAAGCCCCGAAAGGCAAACCGGCTACCCCGAAGGTTTTTCTTCTTGGCTTAATAAGAACATCTTTGAATGCTTCGGCGTAAATTTCATTGACAACAGTGTAATCATCCATTGATTTTAACATTATTGTCACGCCGAATACATCGTTGAGAGACAATCGACACTCTTCAAGATACTTTTTCATTTTAGCAATAATTTGCCGGGTTTGCTCAGATACATCAATTGAAATTAGTTTTTTGTCATTACCAATGTTTGGCAAGGTTCCGGAAAAATAATTTATATCACCAAGTTTCACACAAACTGAGTATGGTAATTGTGAATTTTGGTCAATTGATAAAGGACAAGTTTTATTCATATCGTTAAACCTCTTGTTAAATTAAATTTTAATTTTTGATTATTTTGAATTATTTTTATTTTACCTTAACAAAATATTATACCTAAATGATAAAAAAGTCAACACCTTAAAATCCACTACCAAAACTTACCCAAATAACAACCAATCTTAATCTGATTTAAATTTACCCCGTCACAAATATTTCGCGGCCGCTGACAGTTTGTGATGAAAAAAATTAACTTAATTATTTACCAAAAAACTTTTTAAACAATCGCCCAAGCTGTTGTCTTTTTTTATTATCACTTAAAAAATGAATAGCCGACGGAGCAACTGAGATTACAATAATTAAACCAACAATCGGTATTAGGTATTTATCCGCATTGGGAACCACGCTACCTAAAAAATATCCGAGCAATGTAATTCCTACAGCCCAAAGTAATCCGCCAGTTAAATTAAATAACAAAAAAGTTGGATAATGCATTTCACCAATACCAGCTAATATTGGTGCGAGTGTGCGAATACCGGGAATAAAACGCGCTAAGATAATTGCCTTACCACCATGTTTTTCATAAAACAATCGTGCTCGTTCAATATTTTCCGGATTAAAAATCAATGATTCTGGTTTACTAAAAAATCTTCTCCCTACCCTGCGACCAAAAGTGTAACCCACGCTATCGCCCACTACTGCCGCCGTAAAACACAAAAATACCAAGGCGGCAATATTAAAAATACCTTGCGATGCTAAAAATCCGGCTGTGAAAAGTAAACTATCTCCGGGAAAAAACACCCCGATCAAAAGCCCTGATTCAGCAAAAATGATCAAGGTAATGCCAATATAACCTGAGGCGATAATTAGTTCTTGGAAGTTCATACCCAGAATATCAACTTCGCTCCGCCTAACTTAGACAAGCGTTGGTTGAAGATTTAATAATTAAATTATGATTAAAATTAGAAAACATAGTAAGAGTATTATTTAGGCGGAAATAAGCTTAAGCGAAGTTGTATTACTGGGCATACCTTTATATACTAGCAAAAAATATTAGTTTTGACTTAAATGCCATTGGGATTTAAGCTTAATTTAGCTATGATACAAATTAAACGATTATTTATCTTTTTACTCGGTCTTGATGTTTTGGTGATATTCTTACACCAAACGCTTGGGGATAAACATTTATTTTTTAATTTAGATGCCGAACAAAATCTGGCCGCCTTAATTGGTGGTTTTGAACTTTTAATTATTTCTGCATTAAGTTTACTAATTTGGTTTTTATTTAATAAAATTAGAGAGACAAAAATTAAATACTGGCCGTGGATTGCCCTAACCTTAATCACTAGTGGGCTCGCGGTTGATGATATGCTAGCACTACACGAACGAGTTACTTTTATAATAAACAAAATTACCGAAATTGGTAACAACACAGGTCAATCTTTTAATTGGTTACTTTATTACATACCACTAATTTTAATGGCGCTAATTATTTTTAGTTTAATCATTAAACAAATTTGGTTAGAGCAAAAATCCGCCGCTTATTATTTTATAGCCGGAGTAACGGCTTGGCTTTTAAGTTTAGGGAGCGAACTAATCGGCCGCACGCTAATTTTAGCGCCAACTATAAATGTTCCACTTTACCATTCATTAATTATTGCGGAGGAAGCACTAGAACTTGTTGGCGCTTCGTTAATTATCATCGCCTGCGCTACCTTGCTACAAAATATTTACAAAAAACACGTGGTAATAAAAAACCATCACTCAATTATTGTTTAATAAAAAAGTGACGGCATAACTATACTCGCTGAATTAATAATACCAGAATATTTACTGGCATTGTTTTTATTTTTTTAACAAATCATTGAATTGACGTAATCTGCTGTCTGATAAACAAATACCAACATCGTCTCCGGTTTTAGCCGATTCAACCTCAACACCATCCTTCTCGATGCGAATTATATTATCAGTAATAATCGGGCCGGCTAATATTTTAATTTGTTGACCAACATTAACAATACCATCTGTTACCTTAACCAGCATGATGGTACCGTGTTTAGTGTTACATCTATCTTTTGCTTTCGAAGAACTAAATATTCTAGTAACTTCTAATACAAATCCGTCACCAGCGATTGTTGTGAGAACTGAAGAATTTGTTTCCATAATGATTCCTTTTTTAAAGTTTTTTTTAATGTGATTTGTGATTATTTAATTTATTTATTTTACTTTGTATTATTTTATTATACTTAATATTTTTTGTCAACACATTGTCAATACTTTTAATTTTCTATACTTCCACTCAGCTCCCTCGCCAGGACTTGAACCTGGAACCTCTCCGTTAACAGCGGAGCGTTCTACCAATTGAACTACAAGGGAACAAAATGGAAGTATAAACGAAAACCAGCCCCGTGATCCGCCGGTTGGCGGAGGGACTGGTTTTAAAATACAAGAAAATCACCAATCCCTAGGGCTGGTTATTATTGTTATTCAAAGTGGAAACAAATCGCTTCAACATAAGTAATTTAAGTATAGATCATTGATAAATTTCCGTCAAACTTACATTTGACAAAACCTACCAAAAGCGTAAGATTGTAGGCAAATAAACCTCAAATAAAAATAATCTAAAATCACAAAATCAAAACCACAAAATAAAGGATCAACTAAATGAAACTGTTACTTAAAATATCTTGGCTGTGGTTGTTAATTATAACCACTACCTTACTCCCCATACCATCTGTGGCGCAATTTTTCAGGGCAATGCCAGTCAGCACTGTTGAACAAAAAGATACTTGGTTCGACGAGATGCTACAAAATTATCAAATTTCCTACAAACAACAGCATACTGGTAATTTTGAGCAAGCGGCAATTACTGGTTCTAAATCAGCACGCCACATACCACTCGCCATAACTGATTTCAATCGCTATCTTGGTTTGCTGTTAAAACGCGAATCAGATGGTGAAAAAAATTGGGCTGAACAATTAAATTTTACCTTTAAAGCGCTTAATCAATTTTTAGAAAATGGTAAAGTTGTTGATCACCCTTTCCAAACCTACCTACAATTTGTTTTCACCGAACAGGGCAAAATACTCCGACAAAATGGTTTAGACACTGCGGAGTTCAATCCAGATATACCTGAATATTTAGCTATAATTGAAAACAACCAGTCAGAAATGTTTAACAATTACCCATGGCTGAACCGCGATCCAAATTATGAAGCAAAAATAGTTATTATCTCTCCGCCCAATTTATTTACGGAAAATGAAGACAATGACTATCTGCCAAATATGCTAATTGATTATCAAAAAAAGATTATCAATAATCAGGATCAAGCGGCGCGAGTAATAGCTAAAAAAATCGGTAACGATTATTTGGAAACATACTGCATTAGCACTTACCTAACAAATGACGACTCCGCCAAAAATTGGTTAAAATCAAGTATTAAATGGTTTGGGCTAGCTGGGTTAAAGGTTGATGATATTAATTTACGACTTCGTAAAGCCAGCCAATTTATGGAATATGACAGCACTTGGCCCGAAGACGATTATTGTCTTAAAACCATGTGTAGGCGTCTTCAAATATTATACAGTAAAGAATATTTGAATGATGAAAAAAACTCTCTCCGAATGGACTTATTACTGCGAGAAGTTAGTATTGTACAAAATAATTAATGAATTTATCGTGATTTAAAAAGACGATGCAAAAGCATCGTCTTATTTTTTTATCAACTTACACAAAAATGATAAATCTATCTTAATTTATAATTCAAATTTATTTCCATTATCACTTCCGAAGTGCCCGTAGGCAAAGTTGGCAAACTGCCAGCCCCCATACCTGCGCCACCCTTACCATCGTAAATACCGATTGGTGGATTACCTGGCGCTTGAATAATATTTTCCCACCAACCCACTACTTCGCCTAAATCAACATCAGTCGCTTTAGCTAGCGCCTCGGCCCGCGATTTAGCATCGGCTACCGCTTTGAGGCGCGCCTCTTGTTTTAAGTCCGACAAATTATCAACTTCAAAAGTAATGCCGGCTACTTGATTGGCGCCAGCCTTGGTCGCTTCTGCAATTACTTTTGAAACAGCTTCAGAATTATCTTTTAATTTTCTTACTTTAACTGTTAATTGCTGACTAGCACTATAACCAACCGCAATTGATACGCCGTCTTTAAAATCATATTGCGGATTTAAATTATAATTTTGGGTTTGAATATCTTCGGCTGGAATTCCCGCGAGCTTAACTGCCTTAACAACTTGTGTCATTCGATCATTTAATTGCTTTAAAGCACTCTCAGCTGAAAATTGCTTGGTTAAATCCACCCCTAAAGTTACTACCGCAATATCGGGCTGATAAGATACCTTGCCTTGACCAGTCACACTCACCTGCCACTGTGGCTGATTCACTATTCGATCGCGTATAATTGCTACAATAACAATAGTAGCCAATAGCACATAACCCACTAAACGAATAATAGTTTTAGGATTATGCCAACTTGGTGTGCAGCAGGATTTGATTTGATCCGCATCAACGGATTGATTATGATTTGAACAATTTTGACACATAAGTGTAAGAAAAAATAATTATTAACGTTATAGTAAATGAATGGAGATGAAATTTTACTCTGACTATGGTAGTATACTAGAGAAAGGACCAATAGTCAAACAAATCAAAATTGTTAAATGTCTAATTTCTAATAACTAATTTCTAAAAAATTCCAAATCCTAATATCTAAATTTAGAAATTTAAATTTTTAGACATTAGAAATTAGTCATTAGTTATTTTCAACAACTCTTATTAAATATTTTATTATTTATTTTAAACCCCTATGGATCTCTCATCTATGTCTCCTACTTCCAAACTTTGGCTGGTAGGTATATTCGTTCTCGCGCTCGGTGCTTTTGGCTTTAACCAATTGTTTCAAGCTGGCGTGAGTTATAAAAATTTTACCCACTGGCAAAAGCCGGGTAACATTAGTGATACTATTACCGTTACCGGCGAAGGTAAGGTAACTGCAGTACCTGATATTGGCTTAATTTCCTTCTCGGTTGAAAATAGAGGTGCAAATGTAACTTCCGTACAAACCGAAGGTACTAAAAAAATGAATGAAATAATCAACTATCTTAAAGCCCAAGATATTGATAAAAAAGATATTCGCACAGTGCAGTATAATTTAAATCCAATTTATACCTATGAACAAGCGACTGGTAAACAAAAATTTGACGGTTATCAACTTTCTCAAAGTGTAGAAGTAAAAATGAGAAACTTGGAAAAAATTGGCGCCATTATTGCTGGTGCCAGCGAGAAAGGTGCCAATCAAATTGGACAATTAACCTTCTCAGTTGACGAACCTGAACAATACCAACAACAAGCCAGAATTGAAGCTATTGCCAAAGCCAAAGCCAAAGCCGAAGCTATGGCTCGTGCCGCCGGAATTAGCTTAGGTAAGGTAAAATCTTTTTCCGAAAATATAAATTCACCGATGAATTATCCAATGATGTACGCTCGCGACGCAGTTGGCACTTTTGGAGCCGAAAAAGCCCCTGCCCCACAAGTTGAAGCTGGCTCACAAGAAGTGGTGGTAAATGTAAGTTTAAGTTTTGAAATAAACTAGCCACTAGAACACTTCATCATTAAAGCATTAAAACACTTAACCACTGAACATCAAATAACCCCGCACTCATTTGAGTACGGGGTTAAATTTAACTCCTAAAAACTAATTATTTTTTAACTGGAATCCAAATTTTACCAACATCTTCAGTTTTTCTTTACTAATTGGAAATTCAAAAATTTTATGTTCAATATATAATTTTATCTCCCCATAAAATTTCTCTCCCAATAAATCTTTATTATGTTCAATGGCAGATAATTTTGAAGGTAATTGATTTGTTTGAAGAGTATATATCGAACGCAATATATTAATAAGTAAATGATAGAGTGATTTAAAGTCAGTGGCACCATCAATTTTTACGGCATCTTCCTTAAGCATACCTAAAACCGCTTCTCTAAGCTCTTCTTTGGTAACATGTAACCCTAATTCATTAATCGGTTTTCCTATAATTACTAAACCGTATTCTATAAGACAAACAATATTATCTGCTGATAAATTACACGGCCCACTATAAAAATTACCATTACTAATTCCAGCACAATGACTTGAAAGGTAATTTTTTTGAAGCATTTTTAAATCAACATATTCACCTTCTAGTTTATAGCCAATATCAGAGCTCAATAATTTTTCGTGTAGAACTTTTAATTCTTGCATCTCTTGTTCAACAACCGGGGTTTTAATAATTACCAAAAAGTCTATATCACTGGTTACAGTATCCCAATTTCCCATTGCTAAAGAACCAAAAATATAAAATCCAATGAAATTATCTTTCAAAACCGAAGAGACTTGCTCGGCAAACTTTTTAATTTCTTCATTTGTTTTTTCATCCATATAAATATTGATACTATTTTCTACTGACTAACCACTAAACTTCCCTGCATTTTTTTAACTAATGCCAGTACCGGATACACGGTTAAAGCGGTTGCACTAACTAATAGCCAATCAAATAGTGAGAGTGAGACAATACCCAGCCAACCTTGAAAAGTCGGTACGGCCATTAAAATCAGTAATAAAATCATCTCTAAAACTATTGACCAATTGAGCCATTTATTATTAAACAAAGAACCGCTCTGTGAACCATGTGGTCGACGGAAACTATAAGCTTTTACAAAATGGATTAAAATTGTAGAAACAAAAGCTATTGTCATAGCATGAAGTAAAGAGTACTCAGTTATTATCAAACCAATAAACAAAGATAAACTTATAATTGTTGACCAAGCTGCGCCGATAAGCATTAACCAAATTGTAGGGCGATCTAAAATCTGTTTGCGTTTGGAATTGACTACTTGTTTCATAACATTATTTTCTGCTGGATCAACCGCCAGAGCCAGCGCTGGCGCGCCATCAGTTACTAAATTAATAAATAATAATTGCACAGCCGAAAGTGGTAAGGGAAAACCCAAAAGCACAGCACCAACTACCAAACCAATCTCACCAATATTAGACGACAAAAGATAAGTTAAATATTTTTTTATATTACTGTAAATTACTCGCCCCTCTTCCACGCCGGCTACAATTGAAGCAAAATTATCATCAGTTAAAGTTACGGCCGCGGCTTCACGCGTAACATCGGTACCGGTAATACCCATAGCGAGGCCCACATCGGCTCGTTTTAAGGCAGGGGCGTCGTTCACGCCATCACCAGTCATTGCTACAATAAACCCGCGTTTTTGCCACGCTTCAACCACCCGCAATTTATGAGTGGGAGATACGCGCGCATAAATTTCAATTTTATCAACTTGATTAAATAATTCTTCGTCACTCATTGCGTCAAGTTCAACACCTGTTATTATTTGCCCACCATCTATTAAGCCCAATTCACGACCAATACTTTCAGCGGTAATCGGATGGTCGCCCGTAATCATCACTGGTTTTATGCCAGCCGTACGACAAACTTCAATCGCCGCTTTTACTTCAGGACGCGCCGGATCAATCATACCAACTAATCCTAAAAATACCATTCCTTTTTCGGCTTGATTAATATCGGCTTCATTTTTCTTTTCCGCTATACCCATTACACGAAGTCCGCGCTTCGCTAATTTTTGTGCAACTTGTAAAATATTATCTCTAACATCATCAGTCAAAACCACCTCGCCGTTTATACTTAACCATTTGTCACAGGCCTTTAAAATAATTTCCGGCGCACCTTTAGTGCTCGCTAAAAATCCAACCGAAGTTTTGTGTAAAGTTGTCATTCGTTTACTTTCGGAAGTAAACGGAATTTCTGACTGCCGTGGATATTCTTGATCTAAAAATTCTTTAAGTAATCCAAATTTAGCGCCAGCTACTACCAAAGCACCCTCGGTTGGATCACCTTTAATAATAAAACTGCCTTGTTCTTCCACTAATTTAGCATCCGAACAAAGTACCGCGACTTGCAACATCTCTCGTAAAATCGGATCAGCGGTTAAAGTTTTACCACTATCATCCATAAATGCGCCTTTGGGCTCATAACCCACTCCACCAACTTTTATCTCACGACCATCACACCACAAAGCAGACACTGTCATTTCATTGCGAGTGAGTGTACCGGTTTTATCAGTACAAATTACTTGTACACCACCCAAGGCCTCCACCGCTGGTAAATGCCGTACCAAAACATTTCGCTTCACCATACGTTGTACGCCGAGTGCTAAAGAAATTGTTACCACCGCTGGTAGGGCTTCGGGCACCGCCGCCACAGCTAAGGCAATACCAAAAATTAAAGAATCGAATATTTCACGACCTTGCCAAAAACCCAAAACCACCATAATAGCAATTACCACCAAGCTAGCTTGCCCCAGGCGCGTACTTAATTTGTTTAATGATTTTTGAAGCGGAGTAATACTAACTTCCACTCGTGTTAACATATCGGCAATTTTACCAAATTCAGTTTTATTACCAGTGGCAACTACACAAGCGAGTCCCCTACCATAAGTAATAATTGTGCCAGCTAACACCAAATTTTGTTTGTCACCCAAAGAAATATTTTCGGCTAAAGTATTGATATGTTTTTCGACTGGCACTGATTCACCAGTAAGCGAGGCCTCGTCGGCTTTTAAACTAAACGACTCTACCACCCGAGCATCGGCTGGCACTTTATCGCCGGCTGTTAAAACTATAATATCACCGGGCACTGCTTCAGCCGCTTTAATTTTTGTTTCTTGAGAAGCGCGAATTACCGTGGCAGTTGGCGCCGCCATTTCACCTAAAGCTTCTAGTGATTTTTCAGCGCGCCACTCTTGAATAAAGCCCAGTAAAATAGAAAGAAACACGATAATAGCAATCGCTACCGCCTCGGTGGTGTGACCAAGTAAACCCGAAACCAAAGCCGCCGCCAGAAGTAGTAAAACTAAAACACTTTTAAATTGCTGAATAAAAATTTTAAAAGCTGAAGTTTTATTTTTAAATTGTAAAATATTGGGACCGTACTTAGTTAAGCGCGCTGCTACCTCTTCACTACTCAACCCTTGTGGGCTAGTGGATAAAATATCAAAAACCTGCGGCACTGTTAAAGTGTGCCATTTATTATCTATAGTTGTGGGGGTGCTGTTGGACATAATTATTATTATCGAAAACTACTTAATAAAATCTAATAATTTAAAATTTAAATATCAAAATGAAAAATGACAAATCAAAATTTAAAAAGAAACTGTGGAACCGTGCCGCCCTGTCGTAGGGTTTGTACAGCGCGCCTGTCTGCCGGTAGGCAGGGAATCAAACGAGCTTTAGGTCAAGCCGTGTTGTGGTCGCTGTGTATAGGCCTGACCAGATCGTTTGACGAGCACTGTTCAAACCCTATACCTGCGCGGCGATTTTGTGTTACTTTATAAAAAGTAACAAAATTATAAATATGATTTTAATTTTGATTTAATAAAATCTCACGCCCGACCAATATTCGTCTTCCTTCCCCTACCCGGCGGGTGAAACGGCACGGCTTTAAAACGCTTCACACCTTCCGCCTGCCGCACTTTAAACGACGATGGCGTACGATACCGCGTTACTTTACGAATAGTTTTTGATGAATTATCACGCATATTTTTATTGATTAATAGTTTTTAAATAATAACGTATTACTTTATCTTGCCCATTGCGAAAATTTGATGGTTTTAAATTTTTAGCTTTAACAAAATGACACTCATACCATCTTTTACCTTTTTTCTTAGGATCACTATCTTGATGTCGCCAAACCTTGTCTACATTAATAGATTTGATTGGCTGACAAATAAAATAAATTTGGCAATCAGTGTAATTTATTTTGGGGGCTTGATATATATTTAGCATCAATGGTCGCACCACTCTAACATTCAACCCAGTTTCTTCCTTGATTTCGCGCATTACATTATTTTCTACTGAACCACTGGTTACTCCGCCACGAGTCCACTCTAAATATTTTTCTCTCCTATTGCCATAAATCCGCTGATAAACCAAAACATATAAATCATTACCTTTCTTAATTTCCACTACTCCACCTATCTTAAGCTCAAAATTATTAGCTAGCTGATAATACAAATTCTGCTTCATAGTTTGATTATAACTAAAAAACAAAAAAACAGCGAATTGAAGCTGTTTTGTGTACTTTTTAATGGTGGGAACGGTGGGGATCCTCTTCCCCCAAAATTTAGCAACGCTTTAACGTAAGCTAAATTTTTCCTCCAGATCCTGGGTGTTTAAAAACCTAAAGCAGTTTAGGTTTTTAAACTACCCTTCGATCCCTTTTGAATAAAAATTAGAGAGTATCTTAAAATTAAGATACTCTCTAATGGTGGGAACGGTGGGGATCGAACCCACGACAAACGGCTTAAAAGGCCGCTGCTCTACCGACTGAGCTACGTTCCCAGAACAAGCACTTATGTAAATATAACCTAGATATTTGTTTTAAAATTTAGACCTACTTCCTGTCCGCCGTAGTTACAACGAAGGCGGAAGCTACGTTCCCAAAACAACCAATAATTAAGCAATAAATAAGATACTACCTAACAATAAATGATTTTAAACTATTTTCCTAATTATTTCAAGTCCAATAACTTAAATAGCAACTCCCGCGCGGTTTCAACGTCCGCCAGCGCCCGATGCGCCGTGGATTGCGGGATGTTGAAATGTTTGGCTAAATACCCCAGCGCGTAGCTCGCGATATTAACTTTTTGCCGTGCCAATTCTAAAGTATCAAGCAAAGGATTAGTTAAAGCGGGTAATCCTAAATCACGCAAATGCTTATTGATAAAACCTAAATCAAATTTAATATTATGCGCCACCAAAGTCGCACCTTCACTAAATAAAACAAACGACGGTATTACTTCAATTAGTGACTTACCTTCTTTTTTAATTATTTCATTGGAAATGCCGTGCACCGCCGCGGCACCCGCCTCCACCGAGCGCCCCGGATTCACAATTGTATCAAAACTTTCTATTACATCCCTACCGCGTACGCGCTGTGCCGCGAGCTCCACAATGGCGTGACCATCCTCTGGTTTTAAACCGGTGGTCTCCACATCAAAAATTACAAAGTCAGTCATAATAAATTTTTACTTCTAACCGTATCTGATTCGTATTTATCAAAATCTTCCTTACTTACATTTAGCTCAATAAACACTATATCAGTTAAGGCTTTAAATGAATGGTAAATATAAGGAGGTATCTCAATTTTAATACCAGATTCAACTATATACTTCTCTTCTACGCCGCTACTAAGATCTTTTAAATACAACTCAGCTTGGCCACTTACAAAATAAAATATCTCTGGTGATTTAGATTTAATAGAACCTTTGTGATAATGATCTCCACTGGTCGTATCTTTTTTACGATAAATCACAAGAAAGAAGCTACTTTCTCTGGCAGAGAACTGGCAAACCTTCCCCTTTTCGTCATCTTTCCATAATGATACTTTTTCAATTTTAGCTAACATATTTCAATTATAAAATATTAATATAAATTCATCATTTCATTAGAAGTAATCCTGCTAACGCCACAATACTGCCTATAATTTTTCTTGGCAAGTCGTCACACTCTTTGAGAAATATTGCGGCCGCAATAAATATAATCACTACCTTAAATGTAGTGATTGCAGAAACAACACTTAAATTACCAACCACAAAAAGTAAAATTACCCATGACAATGATTGAAGAAAACGAAAACCACCAGTTATTATAATATCTTTTTTTGAATACTCACTTTTATTTTTTGTTACAAACGTAACAACACCTAAAAATGCGCACTGTGCCCACCATGAAATCATCGTACCCGCCGAGAAACCTGTCACTTTCATTAAAGTTCTCTCGGCGGTAAGAGAAACACCAAGCATAACACCAGAAAGCAACATAAGCATAAAGTATTTATCAAACTTAAATACTCCTATTTGATGTTTTTTTGAAACAACAATTATACCAACAAGCAAAAGAATAGTTCCGAATATTTGAAGTGTTGTTAATTTTTCATTTAAAAATAAGGTAGCTAAAACTATTGTAATCGGCGTATAAATATTACTGACCAGTGTGCTAATCCCCGCTTCAACGTGTTTTTGTGCAGTATAAGAACTTATAAAATATCCGGCGCCAAAAATTCCACACACCAAACCAAGCCCTATTAAATTTAAAATATTACCTTGCAAATAAAATGGTTTAAAAAATGGTAGTAATAAACTTAGAACTACGGTAACGAAAGTCACTTGAAAGGCAAAATTAATTTGTCCTTTATTGTCTAAATTTTTATTTGTTGCTAACCACCGCCTTTGGAGCGGTGAAGCACTAGCGGCAAAAAAATAAAATATATAACTCAAAAAAAACATAATATTTATTTTACTGGTCGCTTAATTATTAAATCAATTTCTGGTTGTTCAGATTTTAAATTCACTATAACTTTGTCTGCCACATACTCTGGCTCCATAAAATTTTCAAAACCCTCTGGATTTTTTTCCTCATACAAGCTAGTTTTAATACCACCGGGATAAATAGAATAAATATTTACTTGGTTATCTTTATTTTCATTTCTTAAAGCGTCTATATAACCTCTAAGTGCCCATTTACTGGCGGCATAAAGTTTCGCATTCTTGGCGCGGGTAGCATCAAGTGCAGCGCTAGATAAAATATTTATAATTATTCCACCATTATCTTTCATATAAGTTAATGCTGTTCTAGATCCTAAAACACTGCCAAAAAAATTTACATCAAATATCTCATGAGCTTTATTCATATCAATATCTTCTTCTACCGAAAAAAATTTAAAAACACCAGCATTGTTTACCCAAATGTCTAGCCGTCCAAATTTTTCAACTGTAAATTTTGATAAATTTTTCAATTGACTCTCGTCACGTACATCTGCCACATAAGATACCACACCAATATCTTGAGCTGTTTGTTCAAGAATTGTTTTGTTGTTACTTGAAATTACAACATTAGCTTTTTCACTTTTAAACGCTTGAGCCAGTGCTTTTCCCAACCCTTGGCTCCCGCCAGTTATTACAATTACTTTATTCTCTAAAATCATAAGTTATTTATTTAAAGATAATGTATATTTTACACCTTAATTTAATCCTATACTTATATCAACCTGTTGACAAATCCTGTGAACAAATTGTGTATTCAACTGACTTGCAGAATACCTTTAGGCGCGTTACTATAAACATACTATGAATCAGTCACAAGGTAACCAAACTTTAGACAAATTACCACCCCAAAATATTGAGGCGGAAAAGTCAACTTTAGGCGCGCTTTTAATTGATAAAGACGCGGTGATTAAAATTGCCGATTTGCTTAATGCGGAAGATTTTTATTTAGATAGTCATGGTTATATTTTTGAAAGCATGCTGGCGCTTTATGAAGCGCGCACGCCGATTGATATTTTGTCAGTGGCGAGTCACCTACAAGAGCAAGGTCGCTTTGAAAAAACTGGCGGACATACTTATTTAACTGAGCTCACCAATGCAGTGCCAACCGCCAGTCACGTAGTTAGTTATGCTAAAATTGTCCAACGTAAAAGTACCCTACGAAAACTGCTCCGCGCCGCTTCCGAAATTACCGCGCTTGGTTATCAAGAGGGTGAAGATGTAGAAAATATTATGGATAGCGCCGAGAAAGAATTATATGCTGTATCGCAAAAATATTACAAACAAAATTTTATTCCTATTAAATCAGTTTTAAATGATGCTTTTGATAGAATCGATGAATTGCATCGCGAAGGCGGAAAAATTCGTGGCCTGCCAACTGGCTATAAAGATTTAGATAATTTGCTAGCCGGATTACAAAAATCCGATTTGGTTATTTTAGCGGCTCGCCCCAGCGTAGGTAAAACCTCACTCGCCCTTGATATTGCTAGAAACGTGGCAGTTAACCAAAAAGTGCCGGTTGGAATTTTTTCACTTGAAATGTCTAAAGAGCAATTAGTCGATAGATTGCTTTGCGCGGAAGCTGGTGTAGATTTATGGCGTATGCGTACTGGTAAACTTTCAGAACGCGAAGATGATTTTCCGCGTATTGGTCATGCCATGGGTACACTTTCCGAAGCCCAAATTTTTATTGATGATTCCGCTACCGCCAATGTAATGGAAATTCGTACTAAAGCCCGACGCCTGCAAAGCGAGCACGGCTTGGGTCTTATTATGGTTGACTATCTTCAACTTATGGAAGGCCGTAACACTGAAAACCGTGTTCAAGAAATTGCAGAAATTACTCGCGGACTCAAAGCTTTAGCCCGTGAATTAAATGTGCCAGTACTCGCCCTTTCCCAGCTTGCGCGTGCCGTAGAAATGAGTAAACCTGCCATTCCAAAACTAGCTCACCTGCGTGAATCTGGTTCTATTGAACAAGATGCCGATGTGGTATTATTTATTTATCGGAAATCAGCTGATAAAAACTATCATCCGGATGATATTCCAAGTGAAGAAAAACACATTGCTGAAATTCATATTGCCAAGCACCGTAATGGTCCCACTGGCATGGTGCGATTATTCTTTGACGAAAATCGTGTATCATTTAAAAATTTGGAAAGAGGTGCCAATATTCCACCACCAGCGGAGTAAACTATTAATCACTAGAACACTTAAACATTAAAACACTATAACATGGGCAGT
This sequence comes from uncultured Gammaproteobacteria bacterium, assembly GCA_964348825.1. Taxonomy (GTDB): domain Bacteria; phylum Patescibacteriota; class Patescibacteriia; order Veblenbacterales; family UBA10138; genus JBBTZY01. The sequence continues at coordinate 82,848 of CAYGDX010000002.1, forward strand.
TTAATTGAATTTAACGATACACTGCAAATTACTTCCGAGCAGGGCTTTCCGACGGAATTAGATTTGGCAAAACATCAAATTAAGCCATTCACCGAGCAAGATTTTGCTGATAAAATTTTTGAATTTAAAAATAAACCAGATATGCGATTATATCACCCATCTCCAATTTGGGTATTTTTGGTGCATAATATAAATGGTAAATGGCTTTATTGGGGGCACGCACAAATTATTGAACAAACTATTCATGCTAATACTAAAACTACTTCCGGAAAATTTACCATCTCTAAAATCTATCCGCCCGATTATCAAAAACAAATTAGTATATTTGAAACTGATCCAGATAAGCAGTACTTTCAATAATTTTAAATTTTTGGGTTTGGGATTTAGGGCTTCGGATTTCGGATTTCTATAAATTACTTAACCAATCTCACAATATTCTCAAAATAACAAACATTATTTAATATTAACCCCTACCTAATCAATTATGTCCATGTTTTCTAAACTAAAAGAAATAAAAGACCTACGCGACCAAGCTAAAAAATTACAAGATTTATTGGCCGACGAACATGTTGAAACTACCGCCGCTTGGAGTAAAGTAAAAATAAAAATGAGTGGTAACCAAGAAATAGAAACTGTAGAAATTGATCCAGAAATGTTAGCGGTAAATAAAAAATCAGAGCTTGAATCAGCTATCAAAGAAGCAGTAAACGACGCCAACAAAAAAGTGCAAAAACTTATGGCCGAGAAAATCCGTAAAGAAGGCGGTTTTAATATCCCAGGTATGAAGTAGCTCTAACATTATGAACGAAATTGAAATAAAAATTCTCAATGTTAATCCCCGTCAAATCGAAACTAAATTAAAAAAATTGGGGGCTAAAAAAATATTTAAAGGCCGCTTGAAAGTTAAGTGGTTTGGCTTACCGCATTTAACTAATCCAAATAAACATCCGTGGTTTTTAAGAATTCGTACCACTAATAATAAATCAGGCGAAATAACATGGAAAAGTCGTCCCATAACCGTCGGCCTTAGTCGTAAACACCGAGAAATCAATTTACCAATTCCCAATCACGATTCAGCAGCTGATTTATTTTCAGCAATTGGTTTAAAAAAATATGCTTATCAAGAAAAAGATCGCACCTCTTGGAAGTTACAGGATTGGCAATTTGATTTAGATAAATATCCTAAAATACCACCTTATTTAGAAATTGAAGGACGTAGCGCTAAACATATTAATGAAGCCATAAAACTACTAGATTTAACCGAACACAAAACCTCAGCCGAAGGTGAACGTATTTTAATTGCCAAAAAATACAAATTAAATTGGTTTGATATGCGTTTTTAATATTAAATAATATGCGCGATATTCCACCCCACTATCATACCCCTGAATCAAATCAGAATCCTGATTTGATAATTGACGAAACTATTAAACTAAAATTACAAGAACAATTTAATCAACTGCGATCAACTAAAATAAAAACCCCTGACTGGCTAACATTAGCCCAGTATACAGCCGACTTGAAACATTTGGGTTTATGGGAAATGGCTGAGCTAAATAACAATGAAAAAGAACAAATTAAAAACACCCTAACTAATTTACGCACTAAACTTCCCCATCACCCAAGTATTGGAGAAACTGTTGATCTGACTCATTTATTATACAATGCTTACACTCTAAATATTGAATTAGAGCCATTAAACTCTGATGAACACGATATTTTAAGCACACTGCCTCAAAAAATAAGACAAAATCCTGCACATCACGAGCAATTAGTTTATTTACAACAAATTAGTCGTTTATTAAATTGTCCAATTCGTGAATTACAATCTGCCAGTGATAATAAATTTATCCATCGAGCTATTATTTCCAAATTAAATAAAAATGAAATAAGCGCTCCACAAGCTGTTGGACTGGTTGGTGAATTAGCCCGCTATGAAACTGATGCGACTAAAGAATTACTAGATGAACCAATTTTGCAATCGACTTTAAACAAAACTATGACAACTTTAAACCGAACTAGGCAATCTGGAGATTACTTAACCTACGCCCATCTACTACCCGCCTTAAAACACATATCAGAGTTAAAATAATTTTTGCTATTAACTATCCTATATTTGCCATTTGCTAAATACATGCCCCCTACTCCCCACGCTTTAGAAAAATTAATTAGAGAATTTACTCGCCTACCCGGTATCGGCCCTAAAACAGCCGAACGGTTAGTTTATCATTTGTTAAAACAACCAACTGAAGTATTGGAATCTTTTGCCGCGAGTTTGCAGGCTGTAAAAAATGAAGTAGTAAAATGCGGGCAGTGTTTTTGTTTAACTGACCAAAACCCTTGCCAAATTTGTAGTAACCCTGAGCGCGACAAAACACTACTTTGTGTAGTAGCTGAAAGTCAAAATATTCCAATTTTAGAAAAAACTAGCGCCTACACTGGCTTATATCATGTACTCGGCGGCGTAATCAGTCCGCTGGAAGGTGTATCGCCCAATGAATTAACTATCAAAGAATTACTCACGCGACTTAAAAATAATAGTGTAAAGGAAATAATTTTAGCCCTTAATCCAGATGTTGATGGCGAAACTACTTCACTATATCTCGCCCAAAATTTAAAACCACTAGGCGTAAAAATTACTCGCCTCGCCCGCGGCCTACCCGCCGGCGCCGACCTAGAATACGCCGATGAAATAACTTTGGAAAATGCTATAACCTGTCGCCGCGAAATTTAAATTTTCATCACCCTTATGATATTTTGTCTTCCAATTGAACAATAAAATGAAGTGGACAGTTGAGTATATCCGCCTTTGCTTTTTAGCTACGGCGGATTATCATCTTAAAGTGGCGGACACTTTAACAACGAATTACAAATTTAATCCTAGCAGGTAGTTGACTATTACTAATCTACTAAAAATGATTTCTACTTATCATTTTTAGTAGAAGATGATAAAAACAAACTCAGCTCCTAATAAGAGCTGAGTTTATAGTTCTTTTAATAACCCTGAAGTTATTCTTGAGCTGGGGTAGCAGGGCTTGTGCAAGTGCAAGGTTCGTTACCGCACGTAGGACAGATTTCCATAAGCTATACCTTTCATCTATTCCCCAAAACTTTCGTTTTAAGGATAGAAATTTAAGGATAAATAAACAATCGATTAATTAAGCAACCGAACTAACTTTCACTTCTGTGAACGGTTGACGATGACCATATTTCTTATGGTAACGCGACTTAGCTTTATAGTGCACCACCATTATCTTTTTAGCACGACCTTGTTTGGTAATATCAGCCTTAACTGCCATGGCCAAGCGTGGCTTACCAATTTCTACCTGCTCACCCGCTTCATCGGCTAACAGTAAAACATCTTTAAATTCCATAGCTCCTTCAGCTAACATTTTTTCTACTTTAAGTGTCTCACCATCTTTTACAATATATTGTTTACCACCGGTTTTGATTACTGCAATTTTTGACATAAATGTTTAAATCCTAAATTCTAAGCACGAAATCCTAAAAACTTCGTTTAACTCCGAACATAGTCGAAGGAATAATTAATATATGCTAAATAAATAGCAAAATCTTACTATAAAATATTAGCTTATTTTCTACTTATTGTCAACCCCTGTTACCACATCACCCACTTTAACCTGATTTTGGGCCACCCAACCAGCCGGCACTTCCAAAACCATATCCACTGACTCAAGTGGACGCACCCGGGCTGGCTCAGGAGCAGATGACGAGGGTGGTGGAATATTTTCATCTATTTCCACTATTTTATTTTGATTAATCCACAAAAAATCCAAAGCAAATTTCATATCTTTCATCCAAAATTCGCGCGGAGCAGATGAAGGAAAAATAAACAGCATAGCTGGGTCAACTTCACTTAATTTTTCACGACCTGATAACCCTTGCCGCCACTCATTCACTTCATCTGATATTTCTACTTTTAATAATACCTCACCGACCTTAATCTCACTTTTAATGCTTTCATAATTAATTACTATTTGACTACTACTATTATCAAATGTAATCAAGAAAAAAACCAAACCAAGTGTAATAGCTAGGCATAAAACAATCGATAAAAATTTACGAGTTGACAAAGTTTTAATCATAATTTTAATTTATTAAGCGCTCTTCCTATAAAACCAAAATATCATAAATATTATTACTACACCAGCTACACCCAGCGCAATAATTTTACCAATCGTATTTAAAAATAAAGCACTTAAGCCAAAAACTAAACTAAAAAAATACAATAATAAAACCACCTGCCTAGGCGACCAACCCAAAGCCAATAAACGATGATGCAAATGATTGGTGTCGGCCTGACTAATTGGCTTGTTATCAAGTAGTAAACGCTTGGTAATCACCCATATCATATCTAAAATTGGCAAACCCATAATTAGTAGAGCTGTGGCGATTTTAGCGCCAGAAATAATTGCCAGCACCCCAAGCATAAAACCAATAAATAAACTACCACCCTCACCTAAAAAAATTTTAGCTGGTTGGAAGTTCCACACCAAAAATCCTAAAGCTGAACCGGCTAAAATCAAAGCCAATATTCCAACGGATGGTTGATAAAAAGGTGTGAATTGAGTTAAACCAAAAATTATTAAACTACCAATTACACCTAAGCCAGTTACCAAACCATCTAAACCATCCATCAATTTGGTGGTATACATCATACCTAAAAGCCAAATCAAAGCTACTGCACCGGAAATTAAACTTAAAGAATAATTAAGACCCAACCAATTAATTGTTACTGACCAAAAATCTAAATTTATCACTCCGCCCCAAGGACTAGAAATTACTTTTGGACCAAGCCCTAAAAATACTACCACTAAAACTGCCAGTAGTGGGGCAATAATTTGTCGCGCTGGTTTTAAATTATATTTATCATCAAAATAACCACCAACCATTATAATCAAGCCGCCTAAAATAATGGCGATTAAAGCGCACCAAGAAATATCCTTACCAACCACCCAATCAGTCAGCCAAGCTACTGCCAATGATACTACAGTAAAAGATAAAAAAATCGCCCCACCACCTAAGAGTGGTGTAGGCCTCAAATGTATTTTTCTCTCACTATTTGGATAATCAAGTATTTGATATTTTAAAGCCAAACGACGAACTAGTGGGGTTAGTAAAAGAGAAAGTATGAAGGCAATAATGAATACTAGGGCGGATAACATAAATTATTTAATTTTCTAATCTCCAATAACTAATTTCTAAAAATCCTAAAATTTATAATTTAAAATTCAATCTTGTGATTTGATACTTGGAAATTTATCAGAGATTGCTTCGCTTCACCCTTTGGAGCTTCGCTCGCAATGACATCATCTACTACTACACATTCTTACTTCTATCCATCCAATCCTGTAAAATAAACATCGCCGCTAGTTCATCTTTGCCACGCACCGAGCTCCCCTGCCCCAAATGCAAGGCCTGCCGACTAGTAAGTCGCTCATCTATCATTTCAACTGGAATATTTATTTGTTTTTTAAGCAAACCTACAAAACTATCTACCACTCTAGTTTGATCTGATTTATCACCTGATAAACTCATTGGGCTGCCAATAATAATTTTGGCAATATTTTCAGTGTTAATTAATTTGATTAATTCTTTAACTAAAGTTTCGTCAGATTCACGCGCCAAAACACCATGCGGTAAAGCAAGATTGACTTCAGTATCGCTAGTTGCAAGGCCGACTCTCTTTTCTCCGTAATCAATCGCGAGGAGTTTCATAATTAGTTTAAAGTTTTACATTAGAACATTAAATCACCAGAACATAAAAACAAAAAAAATTTTAATTAATGCTCTAATGTTTAAGTGTTCTAATGTTTTAATGAATAAAATTTAGGATTTTTGAGAGATTGCCGCGTCGCTCGCCTTACTCGCTTCTCGCAATGACATTATTGTGTTAACACTTCACATCCGTCATCCGTCACCGCCACCGTGTGCTCAAAATGAGCTGACAAACTGCCATCCATTGTCGCTACTGTCCAATTATCATCCAATACTTTTACTTGCCAATCTCCAATATTAACCATTGGCTCAATCGCAATCACCATACCAGATTTAAGTTTCATTCCTGCGCCTGCCTTACCAAAATTAGGTACAGCTGGTTCTTCGTGTACTGCATAACCTACGCCGTGACCCACTAAATCACGTACAACAGAGAAGCCATTTTTCTCAATATAGCTTTGTATGGTAAAACCAATATCGCCCAAAGTCGCACCAGCCTTTACCCGCTTAATTGCCTCTACTAAAGAATCTCGGGCCACTTGAATTAATTTCACAGCAGGATCATCAATTTTACCAACTGGCACAGTAATCGCACTGTCAGTAAATAATCCTTGATAACAACAGCCCAAATCCAAACCAATAATTTGTCCTGTTTTTAAAATAACAGAGGATTTGGGAATGCCGTGTACCACTTCTGAATCAACTGATGTACAAAGCGTAGCGGGGTATGGCGAGCTACCGTGCGTACTATAATTTAAAAATGACGGCTCAGCACCGGCTTCCCTTAATAATTTTTCAGCTAGCGCATTAAGCTCCAGAGTAGTTACACCTGGTTTTACCGCCGCCGCTACTTGTTTTAAAGTCGCGGCTAAAATACGCCCGCCAGCGTGCAATATTTTTATTTCTTCCGGAGTTTTGATTAAGTTCATTTTTTAGAAATTAGAAGTCATAATTTATTTATTTGTTACTTCTTTAGTAGAAGTAACCAAGAATCGCAGGCCACAGTCTTCGGGTTTGAACAGTGCTCGTCGGACTCACTGGCTCGGGCTATGCACAGCGACCACAGCACGCCCGAGCCGTACGCTCGTCCGACTTCCGCTCTGTACAAACCCTACGACGAGGCCGCACGACGTTTTGGGAATTGGGATTTGGAATTTATTTAGGATTTAGATATTAGTGATTAGTAATTAATGATTTTTATTACAACCCCAAGGCCATCACAATACTATACGTCACCTCACTAATCCCCGGCTGCCCATCTATCGAAAGCAACGCGCCTTTACCACGATAAAATTCAAGTAAGGGTTCAGTTAGTTTGTGATAATCATTTAAACGGGCACGAATCGCTTCAGGTGTATCATCTTTTCTAACTTCTAAACTACCACCGCAAGCACACAAACCGTTAGTGGGTGGTGGATTAAACTGTTGATGATAAACTGTTCCACATTTTACACAAGTAAGCCGTCCGCCAATTCGCTTAATAGCTACTTCGTCAGATAATTGTAAATATATAATTTTTGTATCAGGATAAAACTTAAATAAAAATTCCGCCTGTGATAAATTACGCGGGAAGCCATCGAGCACAAAACCATTGTCAGCGTCATTTTGTTTTAAACGTTCGGACACCACCTGATTAGTTATTTCATCTGGCACTAAAATACCATTATCTATCAGAGATTTAACTTTACTACCAAGCTCTGTGCCGCTAGCTACAGCGGCCCTAAATATACTACCTGTGGCAATATGTGGCACACCAGTCGCCTGTGCCAATACTTTAGCCTGTGTGCCCTTGCCACTGCCTTGCGGCCCTAATAATACGTATTGTTTAGTGTTTAACATAACAAGCATATCTTACCTAAAATCAATAAAAAAATCTAGCCCTTGTCTTATACTCACTAAAACCCTAGAACACTTAAACACTAGAACACATTTTGTTTTAATGATCTAGGGTTCTAGTGTTCTAATGAAAACTATTTTAACACTATTACCTTACTTTTACTTAACACATCTATATATTCCCCCAAAAAACAAACAGTGCTATAATAAAGTTGCTCTTAAACCTAACCATTAATTTTATAGTTTATGAAGCATTTTAAAATCACACTCGGCCTAGTGTTTTTAATGGCCGCGGCTCTCTGGCTAACTGTACCAAAAATCACTTTGGCGGCCAGCGCTGATATTACTCTAAAAGGAGTAACTTTAGTCGCTCCTCCAGTTACTAACCCTCTAACCCCAGTAGTGAACGAAGACAATAATAGTTTTGTTGTAAAAGCGGCTGATGCTACTAATATTTTAGTAAACTACACTGATCAAAATCTCACAATTACACCACCAGTGCTAGGCACAAAAATCACCGGCACGCCTAAATCATTGGTTAAATTAACTGATTGGCTAGCTGGCGAAACCTTAAATATTAAAGGCACTGTTACGTCCTATAGCGCCGGTCAATTAGTAATCAAGGCCTCAGAAATTGAATATAAATCAGCCGGTGTATCCACCAAAACCTTAAAAGGTACGGTAGAAAGAAAAGATGGAAATACTTTATATGTAGCAGTTAAGGATGGAAAATCATATGAGGTAGTACAAATTGACAATGTTGGTGTTGCGGGCAGTGGAACAACTATAACTCCCGTTTCTTTAGCTGATACCGTGCCTGGCCGAAGTGTTCAAGTTACTCAATTATGGCGCGTGGTGCCACCAGCTACCCAATTTACCTATATCAAAACCTCTACAGTTAAAGTTTTACCAGTAGCAAGTGCCTCTAGTGTAAATCGTTTGGTAAAAATAGTTTACTCTGCTTCTGCAACACCACCATACTCCAATGCGGTTACATATTCTAATACTACTGTTCCTAATACCACTGAATTAGGATTATATCCTAAAAACAAATTATCAATTTATAATAGCACTGATAATAATTTGTATTTAATAACGAAGGCTGGCGACCCATTGGCAGTGGATGATGGTAAAAAATTAAAACCAAATCTTAAACCGAATAGTTATACCTTGATCCCAGCTAAAGGCACTAAAACATTCCAAGTGCCAGATAGTATATTCGCAACCGGTAGCACTGCTGGCACAACTGTGGATTTTACTCTGTCCTTAAATTCTAGCGGTTCAGGTCCAGAAGTTCTACCAGTTTCAGTACGTGTAACCAAACCTTAAGTAAATCTAAGGTAAGCTAAAAACAACCCTAAGCTACGTCGAGGGGTTGTTTTTTATTAAAAATAAAAAGGTCGTCTCAAATTTTAAAAACGACCTCCAGACACTGAATGTATTTTACTTACTTAAACACAACAATCTCATTATATTTTGTTGCCGGTTCAAGCAAAGTAATAATTTTTTTAATTATTTCTTCTGGTTCTAAAAAATGACCAAACCTCATTATAAATGCTCGTTTCATTATTTCTACACTTACACCTCTTACTTTTGCTCGTTCTGAGATCTGCTTTTCGATTCTTTCACCCTTTATTGGACCAGGGCATAGAGCATATGCGCGCACGTCAATATTTCTATTTTTATTAACACTGCCATACTCTTTTATCTCTGCATTAATAGTTTTAGATAGCCCGTTTACACCATGTTTAGTTATAGAATATCCCACCCTTTCAGCATATCCATTCAAACCAGCATTTGAGCTAATGTCTATAATTCGACCAAACCCAAATTTAAGCATATTTGGTAAGGCATACTTAGCTAGGAGTGTTGGCGCCAAAACATTAGTGTAAAACATTTGTAAAATTTCATCTGAATATATTTCACCGATTGATTTTGTTGGACCAAAATCAGCTGCAGCATTAATAAGTATCGAAGCGCTACTGGCATATTTGACAGCAAAAGACTCAACAGCTACACAATTAGACAAATCTAAACTAACCGCGGTTACTGAACATTTTTTAGAGAGCTCCTTTTGTACTAAACTTAATCTTTGAACATCGCGACCGGTAATCACCAAATTATTTTCCGCGGCCACTAAATTTTTAGCCACCATTTTTCCGATACCAGAAGAAGCACCTGTAATAACTACATTCATATTGTTAATCTCCGATTTTTGTTTAATTTACGAATTTCACTTTATCTTATCATAAAAACACATTTTGTCAATAGTATAAATTTGACTAAAATTAGCACAAAAAAGCCAGATATAATCTGGCCTTAAAAAACTAATAACTATTGGCTAGTGGCTAGTGGCTAGGAACTACAATTACAATTCATCATAATCTCTCATCACTAGTTGGGCGTTGATTTGACGAATAGTTTCAATTACCACCGACACTACGATAAGCACTGAAGTACCACCAATCACGAGCAACTGCGAACCAGTGGCGTTTTGAAGTAACATTGGCATTACCGCAATCAGCGATAAAAATACCGCGCCAGGAAGTACCACCCGATTCATAGTTTGACTTAAAAATTCTACGGTCGTGCGCCCAGGCCGAATGCCTGGAATAAAACCACCTTGCTTTTGTAAATTCTCGGCAATTTGTTCGGGCTTGAAAACCACGGCGGTATAAAAATAGGTAAAACCAAATACCAATATAAAATATAAAATAGAGTAAAGTGGATGAGTTGGTTGAAAAACATTAATCACCCATTGACCAACACTTTGTAGCCAAACGGCACCCGACTTAACTAGAAATTGAGCAATGAGTGGTGGAAAGAAAATCACGGAAATAGCAAAGATAATTGGAATCACACCGGCTTGCAACAACCTAAGTGGCAAATGAGTAGAAGCGCCACCAGAAGTGCGTGGTCCGTGAATCATTCGGGCATATTGCACTGGAATATTGCGCTGGGCCTCATTCACCACCACCACACTAACAACTGTAATCAAAACCACCGCTACAAATAAAATTATATTAAAAATTTGTGAAGCATCTGTAGTAGTTACCGCAATTTGTTGAATTTGTTGGGGTAACCCAGCAATGATACCAGCAAAAATAAGAAGCGAAATGCCATTACCAATCTTCCGCTCCGAAATAATTTCCCCGAGCCACATTAAAAATACTGTACCAGCCGTAATAGTAAGCAAGCTCAAAACCAAATCAAAACCACCCAAGGCCCCCACAATTTTGCCACTCCCAGCATTACGTAAAATAGCAATAAAACTATAGGCCTGCAGAACCGCGAGTGGTACAGTTAAAATACGAGTGTATTGATTTATTTTATGTTGGCCAGCTTCACCTTCTTTAGAAATTTCTTCTAAACGCGGCACAATCATCGTTAAAAGTTGAACAATGATTGAAGCGGTGATATATGGACCAACGCCAAGCATTACAATAGAAAAATTTTCAAGTCCGCCACCAGAAAGTAAATTTAAAAAACCTAAAAATTGATTCGATGAAAAAAAGTTACGTAAAGCCAAAGCGTCCACTCCTGGAATTGGAATATGGGCCGCTAAACGAAAAATACCGAGCATTAAAACCACAAAAAGCAAGCTCTTGCGTAAGTCGGGTGTTTGCCAAATTTCTCGAAGTTTATCAAACATAAAATTTTAAATCCGAAATCCGAAGCACTAAATCCGAAATTTTCGTATTTCGAATTTCGATATTCGAATTTTAACTAACTAATTCCACCTTTCCACCTGCGCTCTCAACTGCTTTAACCGCACCCTTGCTTGCCGCTTGCACCATTACGGTTAAATTAGCTGGCGCCTTACCCTGCCCAATCAATTTGACTGCTAAGTTGGCTTTATCAATTAAATCGTGCTTTTTTAATAACTTAGCATTAACTTTTACTCCAGCTGAAAACACTGCGAGATCGGCTACATACACTATTTGCATTTTATCATACTCACTCTTAAACCCGCGAACTTTTGGCAAACGAGTAACAAAATGCTTAACTCCAAATTGAACCAAACCCTTACGCCCACCTTGACGCGCGCGCTGACCTTTAATACCACGAGTTGAATAAGCGCCATGACCAGAACCAAGCCCTCTACCCAAACGCTTACGACGATGATGAGAACCTTTATTTGGTTTAATTGTATGGAGAGAAAGTGTCATAAAAGTTTAAATCCTAAATTCTAATTTCTAAATCCTAAATAAATTTTGAAAATTTTAAAATTGAAAATTTATTGAAAATTGTAAATTGATAATTGAAAATTTTAATTAATTTTTACTCTAAACTCTTACTCTTACTTAACTAACTTGAAACTAGCGAAGGCCTTAAGTACGGCGCGCACATTATTTACTTTATTGTTACTACCTAAAATTTTACTTACCACATTTGGTACACCAGCGGCCTCCAGTACTACTCGCACCGGACCGCCCGCAATAATACCAGTACCAACTGGAGCTGGCTTAAGCATTACTTCAGCACTTTTATATTTTACTGTAATTTGATGAGGAATTGTAGCCCCGCGTAGTGGCGCAATTATCAAACTTTTGCGAGCACGAGCGGCAGCTTTATCAACTGCTAAACTCACATCGGCACCCTTGGCAAGCCCCATACCAACCTTACCTTTATGATTACCCACAATCACAAGGGCACGAAAACGCATACGCTTACCACCCGCCATCACGCGAGTAACTCGGGCGAGTTCCAAAACTTTTTGATCAAATTCGTCGTCAACTCGCGCACGATTGCCACCACGCCCGCCACCCCGTGAACCACCACGCCCGCCCGTACCAAAACGAGTTTGTGTCTGTGATTGTGATTTTGTACTTGCTTCCATATTCATAGTTTTAGTTATTAGTTCAAAGTTTCATTAGAACACTAGAGCATTAGAACACTTTATCAATTTTTTGTTTTTATGTTCTAGTGATTTAATGTTCTAATGAAATTAACTTAAAATATTAAACCTGCTTCGCGAGCCGACTCAGCCAAAGCTTTCACCCGACCGTGATAAGCTACTCCACCACGATCAAATACTACTTCTTTAACTCCCTTACTTTGTGCTTTATCACCAATTAACTTACCAACCTTACTTGCTATTTCTACTGGAGTTTTACCTTTTTTATCACCCGCAACTAATTCTTTATCGCAAGCTCCCACCAGTGTTTTACCAATTTCATCATTAATCACTTGGGCGGTAATGTGTTTTAAACTACGAAAAACCACCAAACGCGGACGTAAAGTTGTACCAGTCAAACGAGACCGAATTCGGCCTTTTCTTTTTTCTCTTGAACTGCGAATATCTTTTGACATATAATTAAAATCCTAAATCCTAAAAAATTATTTAGCGCCGGCTGATTTTACAACCTTACCAGCTTTACGACGAATAATTTCATCGGCATATTTAATACCCTTACCTTTGTATGGCTCTGGTTCTTTAAGTAGTCTAATTTCAGCCGCCACCTGACCAACTTGTTCTTTGGAAGCGCCAGAAATTGCGATAAACATATTTTTTTCAACCACCGCCTTAACTCCAACTGGTAAATTATAACGAACAGGATGAGAAAATCCTAAATTAAGCACCAAAGTATTACCTTCTAACGCAACCTTAAAGCCAATACCAGATAATTCTAATTTTTTAGTAAACCCCTCACTTACACCTTTAATGGCGTTGGCTACCAATTGACGAGCCAACCCCCAAGCCGCCCGTGCCTTACTACTATCCAACTCACTAATAGTTATTTTAATTACAGAATCAGCCTGCTCAACTTTAACAAATTTTGGTAAAGTCACTCGCACTTTACCTTGTGGACCTTGCGCCAAAAAAACACGAGCTGCTTCTTCAGCTAAAGATGTACCGGTTGGAATATTAATTGGTAGTTTACCTAAACGAGACATAATATTTAAAATCTTAATATCTAAATCCGAAATCCTAAAAATTAAAAAATTTCACAAAGCACTTCACCACCTAAAGATTTTTTCTTAGCTTCTTTGTTAGTCATTAACCCTTGTGAAGTAGAAACCACTGCTATTCCCAAACCTGACAAAACATTAGGCAGTTCCGCCGCCTTAACATAAAGTCTGCGCCCTGGCTTACTAATTCTTTTGATTCCCTTAATCTTTGATTGACCATTTTGATATGACAATTCCAAAACTAAATTACGATATGGATCAGCGGCTTCTGACACTTTGGCTACATAACCTTCGCGCGCCAAAACATCAGCTAATTTAGCCTTAAGGGTAGAGTATGGTACTGAAACTTGCACTTTGCGAGCTAAAGCACCATTTCTGATACGTGTAAGCATGTCACTAATTGGATCGGTCATAATATAAATTTATAACTATTAGTTCTTAGTTCCTAGCCACTAGTTCCTAATCATCAGTTCTACTCAACTCAAGAACTAGGAACTATTGGCTAGTGGCTTAATATTACCAACTGGCCTTTCTAATACCAGGAATTTCTCCATTGTTAGCCAGTTCCCTAAAGCAAATACGACACATATTAAAATCTCTCATATAACCATGTTTGCGACCACAACGCCAACAACGTCTAACTATCCGTGTTGAATACTTGGCATTAGTAAGTGAGTTAAAACTTTTTATTTCTTGAACTTTGGTAGACATAAGTATTTAAATTCTAAATCCGAAATCCTAAAAAAATAATTTAAAAATTAATTAGCAAAAGGAAAACCTAATAATTCAAACAAACGACGACCTAATTTCTGTGAACGAGCATTGGTGGTAATAACCACCTCCAAACCATGTAAACTTTCAATTTCATCTGATTTAATTTCTGGAAAAACTGTATGCTCACGAAAACCAAGTGATAAATTACCTTGTTTATCAACTGACTTAATTGATAACCCACGAAAATCACGCACTCGCGGGAAAGTAACACGTAGTAATTTAGTTAGGAATTCGTTCATCCGTGCGCCGCGCATTGTTACTACCACACCAACTGCCATACCTTCACGAATTTTAAAATTCGAAATTGATTTACGAGCCAATGCGAGTACTGGTTTTTGACCAGTAATACGTTCTAAAGTTTTTACCACTACTTCTTGTGCTTTGGTATCTTTTTTAGAAGCATTGAGGCCAACATTTATTACTACTTTCATTAAGCGAGGCACGGCTAAACTATTAGTTAAACCAAACTCTGACTTAAGGCTCGGTACTACCACCTGCTTATAAACTTCCATTAAATTTTTAGATGTTTGATTCATAAATAGTTATTAGTTTGAAATTTTCGAATTTCGATATTAGAATTTCGAATTTTTAATTATAATACCCCGCCACACTTATGACAAGTACGAGATTTAATTCCTTCGCTATTAATTTTAAAACGTGGACGACAATTTTTTCCGCATTGTGGACAAACAATCGCTAACTTACTAAGTTTAAGTGGCGCTGCAAATTGCACACGATTACCAGTACGACCCGCCTGCCCAGTACGCAAATGTTTGAAACGTAAATTAATACCTTCCACTACTGCGAGATCAAGGGCAGGAAAAACTTGTGTCACTTTCCCCTGCTTACCCAAATCACGGCCAGCCAACACTTTTACCAAATCATTTTTTTTAATTTTAAGTGCCATATAATATAAAATTCGAAATCAGAAATCCTAAAAAAATTATAAAACCTCAGGAGCTAAAGAAATAATCTTTTGAAAACCACCAGCCCGTAGTTCACGAGCCACTGGTCCAAATACACGAGTACCTTTTGGTTCTTTGGTTTTTTTATCAATCAACACTACCGCATTATCATCAAATCTGATATAAGAGCCGTCAACTCTGCGAGTTTCTTTATGAGTTCGTACGAGCACCGCATGCAGAACTTCACTTTTTTTAACCATACCATGTGGCTCAGCCTCTTTCACTACTACAGTAATAATATCACCTAAGTAGCCATAACGTTTTTGATAACCACCTAAAACTCTAATACACTGCACCTTTTTGGCACCGGTATTATCAGCTACTTTTAACATTGATCTAAGTTGAACCATAAAATCTTCAGATTTTACCCCGAGCCAAGTCGAGGGGTGATTAAAAAACTGTTAAACCTTATTTAAAATACGAAAACGCTTAGTACGTGAACGCGGAGCGCAAGCTTCAATTTCAACTTTATCACCTAATTTAGAAATATTTTTTGCATCATCGACTGCAAAACGCTTGGAAACTACAAAACGCTTTTTGTATTTAGGATGAACTTTCACAATTTCAACCCGAACCACGCGGGTTTGTGGCATTTTATCTGACACTACCACACCGGTTAAGCGTCTATATTGTGGCTCAGTTTTAACAGGTTGAATCATAAAAATTAATTCTAAATTCTAAAATTATTTATTTTTGGAAATTAAAGTCAAAAGTTGCGCGACTTGTTGTCTAACTTTTCGTATTGCCCTAACATCTTTTAAATCTTGTCGTGCGATTCTTGATTTAAGTGTAGCTAATTCTTGTCGCGCTTCACTTAATTTATTAGTCAATTCTGTTTTATTTAAATTTAGTAAATCTTTAAACTTTGGAGTTGGCATAAATTTGATTATTAGATTACATTAGAACATTAGATCACTAGAACATAAAAGCAAAATTTTATAAGTTGTTTCAATGTTCTAGTGTTCTAGTGTTTAAATGTTCTTACTGAATAATTTACTGTTTAGTTATAAAAATAGTAGCGACTGGTAATTTATGTTTGGCAAGCCTAAGGGCTGAAGCAGCTAACGCTTGTGGTACACCATCTATTTCAAATAAAATCGTACCTGGTTTAACTGGAGCAACATAATGATCCACAGCACCCTTACCACCACCCATACGAATTTCATTACCTTTTACCGATACTGATTTATCAGGGAATACTCGAATCCAAACTTTACCCCTGCGTTGTAAATGACCGGTAATAGCCCGACGTGAAGCTTCTAACTGACGTGATGTTAGCCAACCAGCCTCAGTCGCTTTTAATCCAAAACCACCAAAATTAAGTTCGGTTTTACGAGTCGCCCGACCCTTAATTTGGTCACCGCGTTGCTGTTTTCGATATTTTACTTTTTTAGGTAACAACATAAAGTTTAAAATCCTAAATCTTACAAAACAATGAATTAATTCTTACCCGAATTACTTGATTGGCTAGCGGTATCATGCGGTGAACCAAAGAATTCTCCTTTATTAATCCAAACTTTTATTCCTAAACCACCATAGGTCATTTGCGCTTTTGTTCTAGCATAATCTACCTCAGCTCTAATAGTATGAAGTGGCACTGTGCCAACCGTTAATTTTTCACTCCGCGCAATTTCTGAGCCATTCAAACGACCACCAATCATTACTTTTACTCCGAGTGCTCCCGCCTTCATTACTTGATCAATCGCTTGTTTCATCACCCTACGGAAAGGCAATCTTTTTTCAAGTTCCAGCGCCATTGCCTCTGCTACTACTTCAGCTGATAACATTGGGTTAGCTATTTCTTGAATGTTAAGTTTGACATTTTTCTCGCCAGTTGAAAAATCAGCTTTAATTTTCTTTTTTAATTCTTCAGCCTGAGCACCACTGCGACCAATCACGAGCCCTGGCTTAGCAGTAAAAATTGTTACTGTTAAACTAGAAGCGCCACGCTCTACTTCAATTCGTGATACGGAAGCACCGCGTAATTGTTTTTTTAAAAAACGACGTAATTTTACATCTTGCTCAAGTAATTTAGCGTATGATTTACGCGCAAACCATTTGGAGCGCCAGCTGTAAACTGTGCCGAGGCGAAAACTTGTTGGATGAACTTTCTGTCCCATAAAATCTTTAGATTTTACCCCGAGCTAAAGTCGAGGGGTTACTTGTAAAATTTAACTTGAAACTCTAAATTTAATTGTTAGTTCTTAGTTCTATGTTTCACTAGAACACTAGAGCATTAGAACACTTTATCAATTTTTTGTTTTTATGTTCTAGTGATTTAATGTTCTAGTGAACTTAATTTTTAGGCGTTTTTTTAGGAGCTTCATTGCTTAAAACCACATTAATATGGCAAGTTGGTTTACGTATTGGTGTCGCTCGTCCTTGCGCTCGTGGTGTAAATCTTTTAAGCACTGGGCCTTGTCCAACTGTAATAGTTTTTATCCACCACTCACCTTCTTTGCTTTGACTTTTAACCTCAGCATTGGCTTGAGCTGATTTAATTAATTTAAAAACTGCTCGAGCCGAAGTTTTTGGTAAATAACTAAGCTTAAGTAAGGCGGTAGACACTTTATGTCCGCGCACAGTATCAATCACCAACTTAACTTTATTGGGTGATTGCCGTAAGTAACTTAATTTGGCTGTACTTTCCATAAAATAAATTATTTAGCTTTAGGTTTTTCAGGTGCGGCTTGAGTAGCTTTAGCTTTATCAGCTTCAGCACTAGCCGCAGCCGCAGCTTGTTCACGCGCCATTTTGCCGCCATGACCAGTAAATTTACGAGTTGGTGAAAATTCTCCAAGTTTGTGCCCAACCATATTTTCTACCACTATAACAGGTAAATGATTTTTACCATTATGCACACCAAATGTAAATCCAATCATTTCAGGTGTAATAGTTGAATCACGCGACCAAGTTTTAATTGGTGTTTTGTCACCAACTTTAACTTTACTCATTTTTTTGAGTAACGATGGGTCAACAAATGGTCCTTTTTTCAAACTACGTGACATAAAATTTTAAATCCTAAATTCTAAATTCGAAATCCTAAATAATTAAAAATAAACTTAAACTCGTTTCGGACGACGGGAAACTATAAATTTGTTCGAAGATTTATTAACAGAACGTGTTGGCACACCTAAAGCTGGTTTACCCCACGGTGTTTTTGGATGTTTCATACCAATTGGATTGTGACCTTCACCGCCACCATGTGGGTGATCAACCGGATTCATTGCTTTACCGCGAACACTGGGGCGAAAGCCTTGGTGACGTCTCCGACCGGCTGTACCTAAACGTACATTTAAATGGTCTATATTACAAACTTGACCAATGGTAGCCGAACAATTATCTGACACTAATCTAATTTCACCTGAAGGCATTTTAAGACGAGCAAAACCTGCTTCGACTGACATCACTAAAATTTGACTACCCGCTGATTTGGCGATCATTCCGCCATCACCCGGTGTAAGTTCTACATCATGTACTGCAAGTCCAGCTGGCACGTGTTTCAATAATAAACGATTACCACAAGTTGCCGTAATTACTTCACGACTTGATAAAACTTCCATACCCACCTTTAACCCTTCGGGTGCAATAATATAGGTTTTAACACCATCTCTATACTGAAGTAAGGCTAAATTAGCTGTACGTTGTGGATCATAACTTATGGCAATAACCGAAGCCTTCATATCATACTTATTACGCTTTGAATCCACAATACGCAATAACCGTTTAGCCCCACCACCACGATGTCGCACTGTAATTTTACCTTGATTGTTGCGTCCGGCTGATTTACTTTGGCCTTTTACCAAACTTTTAACCACAGCATTCTTTGAAATACCGCGCACCAAAACACTGGCGTGACGCCGTCCGGGAGTTGTAGGTTGGTATAATTTAATCGCCATAGAATTTAAATCCTAAAATTATTTACTGATTGCATTTAAAGCTAAAGTTTGACCAGGAGCAAGTCGAGCAATAATGTGCACTCGTCTCGCACGCCGACCAGATTGTCTACCACGTCGTACAATTTTACCTGGCAAATTAATTCTATTCAAACCAACCACTCGTACTCCAAAACGTGATTCAATTGCTTTTTTAACTGTTAATTTATTAATATTAGGTCTAACTGCAAACATATATTGCCCTTGCGCCTCAAGTTGACTAGCTTTTTCGGACAGCACAGGTGTAAGCAATAAAGTCATATCGGTTTTAATACTTTTAACCGCTGGGCTGACTTTAGTATTAACCGCCTTTGTATTGTCGGTTGATTTTTTAGGAAATAGTGACATAATATTTAAAAATCCGAAATTCTAAAGTTTATTTTTTCCAACTTTTAAATTTTTTAAGCAATTGGTAACCAATTCAGTTAAAGAACTTTCAGAAATTAACAAACTTTGATTTTGTAAACCAGAATAAGCTGTAAAAGCAGTTAAAGGAGCGCAAGTTAATTTTGGTAAATTACGAAAAGCTAGTGCGGTATTTTTTTCTTGACTCGATAGTAAAAGTAAAGCTGACTTACCGGCGCGCACTTTTAAATTTTTAAGCCATGAAGACGCTACTTTTGTCTTTGATACCTCTGGCCAAACTTCCACGGCGGTAACTTTACCTGATTTCAAATAATCAGCCAGCACCATAGCGCGAGCTTGGCTACGCAAACTTTCTGGCGTGCGTTTTACATAATTACGATCTTTTCGTGGACCAAATACCACACCACCACCCACCCAAATCGGTGAACGAGTAGAACCATGGCGAGCGCGGCCTGTACCTTTTTGTTTCCATGGTTTTCTACCACCGCCCGATACTTCACCACGAGTTTTAGTATGAGCAGTGCCGGCCCTAGCGCCTGAAGCATCACCTACTACCACTTGATGAACTAAGCTTTTATTAATTTTTAAAGACAATAACGCTTCCGGCAAAGGTATTTCTTTAACTACCTCGCCTTGAATATTATAAATTGATAAAACCTTTACTTCACTCATAAAATTATTTACCTATTTCGTTTTGTAAATAAATTAAACCATTACGTGCACCAGGTACAGCACCTTTTACCATTATTTCATTTAATTCTGGATTAACTCCCATAATTTCCAAATTATGAACTGTTACTTTATCAACACCCATATGACCAGCCATTCTTTTGCCTTTCATCACATGTTGTTTACCACCAGCACCGATACTTCCTGGCATACGTAATTGATCTTTATGGCCATGAGTGGAAGGATGACCATGGAAACCGTGACGCTTAACTACACCTTGAAAACCACGCCCTTTGGAAATACCTTGCACCAAAACCTTATCACCCACTTTAAACTGAGTAACATCAAATTTCTGACCAATTGTTAAATCTTTAATTTCAATTTTAAATTCACGCAAATAACGAACGGAAGTTACCCCAGCTGATTTAATATGTCCTAAAATTGCTTGCTTAGTATGACGAAGTTTACCAAAACCAAGTTGTACTGATTCATACCCATCGCGCTCAACAGTTTTTATTTGTGTCACCACAGAAGGCTCAGCTTTCAAAACTGTTACTGGCACCACTGTGCCATCAGCCAAGAAAACTTGCGTCATATTTTGTTTTATAGCTAGTAAAATCTGAGACATATAATCTTAAATCCTAAATCCGAATATCTAAATCCTAAAAATTAAAATGAAACAAAAAACCGCTTTACCAAACCCTAAACTACAATACAACTAAGGTAAAACGGTTTCATAATAATGTTAGTATAGTTTAGAAATAGTGAAATAAATATCCTTAAAACAATTTAACCGGTTTTATTGGTCTAGCTCTAAAGCTACCGACATAAGCCCAAATTAAGTTGTTTTTATAGGCGTTTTTAAGCGCTTGTATACCTTACTACATTTTAATTTCCACGTCAACCCCAGCTGGTAAATTAAGATTAGTAAGGGCTTCGATGGTTTTAGCTTGCGGATCTAGAATATCTAATAATCTTTTGTGGATTCTCATTTCATATTGTTCACGCGAATTCTTATCAATGAATGAGGATCGATTCACTGTGTAACGAGTTTTTTCAGTTGGGAGTGGAATTGGTCCCACCACCCGAGCACCACTACGGAGCGCGGTTTCCAAAATCGTACGCATAGCCTGATCAATAATTCTATGATCATAAGCTCGAATGCGAATACGCAATTTAGCCTTACCCTCTTCTTCTTTGGTGACTACTTTAACATCTGTTGTAGCGGCGCTACTTTTTCTCGTTGCCATAGTAGAATAATTTGTTAAAAATTATTTAATAATCTTACTAACCACACCAGCTCCCACGGTGCGTCCGCCTTCGCGAATCGCAAAGCGTTGCTTTTCTTCCAAAGCCACTGGAGAAATCAATTTAACTTGGAAATTAACTTTGTCACCAGGCATTACCATTTCTACACCTTCAGCCAAAATCACTTCGCCAGTTACATCGGTAGTACGGATATAAAATTGTGGTTTATAACCCTTAAGAAATGGGGTATGACGGCCGCCTTCTTCTTTGGTCAAAACATAAGCCTCAGCTTCAAATTCGGTATGAGGTGTAACTGATCCTGGTTTAGCCACCACTTGACCACGCTCAACATCATCTTTTTTAAGTCCACGAAGCAAGAGTCCAGCATTATCGCCTGCTCGACCTTCATCAAGTTGTTTGTTAAACATTTCAATACCTGTAATAACAGTTTTTTGGGTTGGTTTTAAGCCAACAATTTCTACTTCTTCGTTGATTTTAATAATACCTCTTTCAATACGTCCAGTAATCACTGTACCACGACCTTCAATTGAGAAAATATCTTCAATTGGCATTAAGAATGGCTTTTCGGTTTCACGTACTGGCTCAGGAATATATTCATCTAAGGCCTTTACCAAATCAAGTACTGGTTGCAAAGCTGGATCATCTTTTTTACCAGCAGCAGCTGCTTCTAAAGCTTTAAGAGCCGACCCACGGATAATAGGTGTTTTATCGCCTGGGAAATCATATTTCTTTAATAAATCGCGAACTTCTTCTTCCACCAAATCAACCAAATCTTTGTCATCTACCATATCTACTTTATTCAAAAAGACCACAATGTAAGGCACACCAACTTGGCGAGCGAGCAAAATGTGTTCACGAGTTTGAGGCATTGGACCATCAGCGGCCGAAACAACCAAAATAGCACCGTCCATTTGCGCGGCACCAGTAATCATGTTTTTTACATAATCAGCGTGACCTGGACAATCCACGTGGGCATAATGACGATTAGCTGATTCATATTCCACGTGAGCGGTATTGATAGTGATACCACGAGCTTTTTCTTCTGGCGCGTTGTCAATTTGGTCAATTGACTTGTTTTGGGCTGTAAAACCAGATACGCTAAGCACTTGTAAAAGCGCGGCGGTCAAAGTGGTTTTGCCATGGTCAACGTGGCCAATTGTGCCGACATTGATGTGCGGCTTATTACGTTCAAACTTGTCTGCCATATGATTATTATTCTCCATTACCCGACAGTCCTAAAATGGACTTGCTCGGGCTAACGCTTTAACTAATAATAGCCAATTAGTTAAGCAGATTAATTAGATAAATATTAAAAAATTTAATGTTAATTATGTGTTAATTATGTGCGAAATTTATTTTAGCACGATACTGAATTCTTGGCAAGTGCTACCCCTAAAACTACCTTTATTCAATCGGCTCGGGGAAAAATTGGTCGTCATCGGAGAGGCCGGAAGGCATTGGATCAACCGCCTCCACTATTTGATTAGCTTTTGTCATTTGACCAAACGGTAAACTTTGTTCGGTTGAATTTTTAACAACTTTTTGGTTATTTACTACTCCGCCTGATTTTTCACTAGTTAATTTTTCGTATTCTTGAAGTGGCACTAATACCACTGCCTCACCCGAAGGCAGGATGACCACAAACTTTTCAGGACGAGAGGATAGGCGGGAAATTGTGGTAAGTAGTGTGTCGGACATAAATGTAATTTAAAATTTCTAATCTCTAATCACTAATTTCTAAAAATGACTAAAGTATTTAATTCACAAATCCCAAAATCCAATCCCCAAAACTCTTACTCCATACTCTTACTAAAATATTAGGATTTGGGTCTTGGGGATTTTTTAATAATTACCTGCCTGCCGGTAGGCAGGGAAATTAGTCATTAGTGATTTTGAAAGATTACTTCGTCCCCCTCGACTCGGCTCGGCTCGGGATCATCGCAATGACAACCATTGTTTAATTAAATATTATTCCTTCTTCTCTTTCTGTCCCATAATTGTTTCCGCCACGTGACGCGGTACTTCAGAATAACGTTCAAATTCCATAGTATAGCTCGCTCGGCCTTGGGTCATTGAACGAAGCGCCGTAGCATAGCCAAACATTTCACCAAGTGGTACTGAAGCCTCAATCACCCTGAGTCCAATTCTTTCGCGTACTTCTTTAATCTGACCACGCTTAGAATTCATATCACCAATTACATCACCCATATAATTTTCTGGCGTAACTACTTCCACTTTCATAATTGGCTCTAAGATAACTGGACCAGCTTGCTTACAGGCCGCTTGGAAAGCCATTGAACCCGCAATTTTAAAGGCCTGTTCCGAAGAGTCAACATCGTGATATGAACCATCGTATACTGTGGCCACCACATCAACTACCGGATAACCAGCTAGCACCCCATTATCAAGTGAGGCCTTAATACCTTTTTCAATTGCCGGAATAAATTCGCGAGGGATACTACCGCCCTTTACTTCATCTAAGAATTCAAAGCCTTTAGCACTTTCCGTTTGTGGTGATACTTTTATCCAACAATGGCCGTATTGACCATGGCCACCAGTTTGCCTAATATATTTACCTTCGGCTTTAGCTTCACGAGTAATAGTTTCTTTATAAGCCACTTGTGGTTGACCAACATTAGCTTCCACTTTAAATTCACGACGCATACGATCAACAATAATATCTAAATGCAATTCCCCCATCCCCCAAATAATAAGCTGTCCAGTTTCTTCGTTAGAACGCACGCGGAAAGTTGGGTCTTCTTCGGCCAATTTTTGCAAAGCCACGCCCATTTTTTCTTGATCAACTTTAGTTTTTGGTTCAATCGCGAGCGAAATAACTGGTTCAGGGAAAACAATTGATTCAAGTAGTACTGGGTGATCAGGATCACATAATGTATTACCAGTGGTGGTAACTTTTAATCCCACTGCCGCGGCAATTTCACCAGCATAAACTTCTGACACATCTTCGCGAGTGTTGGCATGAAGTCGCACAATTCTACTAATGCGTTCTTTTTCACCATTGGAAGCATTCAAAACATAAGAACCGGCTTGCAAAGTTCCTGAATAAACTCGAAAGAAAGCAAGTTTACCTACAAAAGGATCTGAAGTAATTTTAAAAGCTAGGGCCGTAAAAGGCGCGGTATCAGAGGGTGGTCGTTCGAGCACTGCACCGGTTTTTACGTCATTGGCTTTTACTGGCGGCACATCGAGTGGTGATGGTAAATAATCCACAATCGCATCTAGTAAAAATTGCAAACCTTTATTTTTTAAAGCTGAGCCACAAAATACTGGCACAATTTTATTGGCGATTACTGCTTTTCTAAGTACCCGCTTTAAATCAGGAATCGGAATTTCTTTACCTTCCAAATAATTCTGAAGCATAGTGTCATCGTGCTCAGCAATCGCTTCAATTAATTTATGGCGATACTCTTCCACTTTCTCTTTCATATCAGCTGGTACATCGGTTTCTTCCCATTCTTTACCTAAATCATCTTTATAAATAATAGCGCGACGAGTAAATAAATCAACCAAACCAGTGAATGTTTCGGCCGCGCCAATTGGTAATTGTAAAGGATGAGCATTTTTAGTCAGTCGTTCGTAAATTGAATCCATGTCGGCATAAAAATTTGCGCCCATACGATCCATTTTATTTATAAAAGCTAAGCGTGGTACACCGTAATCATCAGCGTAACGCCAATTAGTTTCTGATTGTGGTTCTACTCCAGCTACGCCATCAAAAATCACGGCCGCACCATCGAGTACGCGCAGTGACCTTTTAACTTCCACTGTAAAATCAATATGGCCTGGGGTATCAATCAAATTCATGCGCGTATCTTTCCAAAAACAAGTAGTAGCGGCGGCAGTAATGGTGATACCGCGTTCTTTTTCTTGTTCCATCCAATCCATAGTGGCTTCACCTTCGTGCACTTCGCCAATCTTATGTTTTTTGCCAGTATAAAAAAGAATGCGCTCGGAAACTGTAGTTTTTCCAGCGTCAATGTGAGCAATAATACCGAAATTACGAGTGTGTTCTAAAGAATATTCACGAGGCATAGTTTGAAATCCTAAATCCGAATATCGAAATTCTAAATAAAAAATAAAACTTATTTTATAAAAAATCCAAAATGTTCTGAATCTAGAAGCTAGAATTTCGAAGTTAGATAAGTACAGCACTAATTCTAGATTCTAACTTCCCTGCCTGCCGGCAGGCAGGTATATTCTAGATTCGAGACAAATATTATTCATCTAACATTAAATCACGACGTTAAAATCATCAGTGAGTGATCACCTTGGTGAATAACTTACGCAAAATGAGCAAAAGCCCGATTCGCTTCCGCCATACGATGCACATCTTGTTTCTTACGAATCGCTTCACCTTCGTTTTGTGAAGCCAGCACTAATTCATCAGCCAACTTTTGATGCATTGGACGGCCTTTTTTGGCTTGTGCCGCTTCAATTAACCAGCGTGAAGCCAAAGCCTGTTTACGTTCACCACGCACTTCCATTGGCACTTGATAATTAGCACCACCTACCCGGCGGCCTTTTACTTCCACCTGTGGGGCGGCATTTTTCATAGCCAAATCAAATACATCGCGTGGATCTTGCTTGGTTTTTTCAGCAATCAAATCAAAGGCCTGATAAACAATTTTTCGGGCCACGGTTTTCTTACCGCGTTGCATAATGCGGTTAATAAATTTAGCCACCACCACGCTTTGGTAGCGTGGGTCGGGTAAAATTTCATGTTTGGGAGTTTTTTTCTTACCGCGCATAAGTTTACTTAGATTATTACTTAAATATCATTCTTAGCTGTCATTCCCGCGCAGGCGGGAATCTAGAAAATAATGTTTAAAATCCGAATATCGAAATCCAAAATTTTCGAATTTAGTGCTTTCGGTCTTCGTAGTCGTGACTACTACGACGAAGTAGACTCGAATTTCGGATTTTAACTGGTCGGTTTCTTCATACCGTACTTAGAACGACTCTTTTTTCGTTTATCTACCCCACTAGTATCAAACACACCTCTCACAATATGATAACGCACACCTGGTAAATCTTTTACCCGACCACCACGGATTAAAACAATCGAGTGTTCTTGTAAATTATGACCAATCCCCGGAATATAAGCGGTAACTTCCATACCATTTGATAAACGCACCCGAGCAATTTTTCTGAGAGCTGAGTTTGGTTTTTTAGGAGTGGTGGTAGTAACTTTTACACACACGCCACGCTTAAAAGAACTACCTTGTGGTAGCATGGTTCGTTTTCTGATTAAAGTATTAAAAACCGGCTGAAGGGCTGGTGTTTTTGACTTTACTTTTTCAGAGGAACGACCTTTTCTCATTAATTGGCTAATTGTTGGCATAAAACTTTAAATCCTAAATTCAAAACTCTAAATTCTAAAAAAATTAATTATTTAAAACCCTTGGCTACTAAAACCAAGGACTAGGAACTAGTGGCTAGTTACTAGTGGCTTAAACATTTCGCCACTTGATAGTAACAGTTGAACTTACTTTCGTCAAGACCTTAAGTTCCAAACAATAAATATGGCCCAGCTGGCCCAGTTGCCCAAAGTAAAAGAGTGGTTATTACCGGTACCAACCAAGATGATAAAAATAGTAAAAAGAATAACAAAATAAGCCAACCATACTGATCAAACAAAACCTTAACTTTATAAAATCTATCAGGTAAAATAGTATAAAATATATGAGAACCATCCAGCGGTGGAATTGGCACTAAATTAAATACCGCTAGCGCTAAATTAGCATAAACTACTACCGTCAAAAGCTGAGAAAATCCACTAAGCGGCATAAAACGAACTACGGTTCCTAAGGCAAAAGCTAAAATTAAATTTGCTAGTGGCCCCGCCGCACCAACCGCCGCGCTCCCCCACTTTGGCCATTTTAGAGCCAATGGGTTAAATGGCACGGGCTTTGCATAAGCAAATAAAAAAGCACCATGAGTAGCAATCGAAAGAAAAATCGGCAAAATCAAAGTGCCCATTAAATCAATATGGGGAATGGGGTTTAAAGTTAATCGACCCATTCTCTCAGGTGTTGGGTCGCCTAATCTATCTGCCGCCCAAGCATGAGCAAATTCATGTAGAACCGCCGAAGGGATAATAACTAAAATAAAAAATATAAGTTGAAAAAATGGCATACTCTTGACTTTAAACACTATTATGATACTATTAAAAAGCTGATTTGGCTAGTTTTGTATTACAGAACGTCATTCTCGCGGAGGCGGGAATCCAAAGACAAATTGCCACGAATCTAGAAGCTAGAATATAGAATCTCGATAAGTACAGTACTAATTCTAGATTCTAACTTCTATATTCTAAATTCGAGACACAACCTATTTATATTTAACCACTAAATTGATTTAAAATCTTATCACTTCTCAAACTTATGTCTAGATTATGCGATAAATGCGACCGTGGCTACAACAAAGCCCTGTCTCGCTCCCACTCCAATATCAAAACCCTCAAGCGTCAGTACGTGAACTTGCAAACCAAAGTGGTAGCTGGCAAACGTTTGCGTATTTGTACTAATTGTATCAAAACCTTAGCCAAAGCTGTTTAATGTTTATTAACAAGATAAACTAAAAATCGACCTGAGATATATTAGGTTGATTTTTTGTTTGACAAAATATCAACAAGTAGTAAACTATATTAAATTATAAATAAAAAACAATTCAATAAAAATCAACAATGAGAGTACAAAATGAAATTTTCTTTAACAATATTACTATTAAGCCTTGGGAAAATACTATTAATATTTGGATTTATTTTATCCTTCGCTTACGTATTTAACCACGAATATTATCCACAAGACCTTAATCCTTGGCTTATACCTATAAGCTCAACTTTAATATTTTGGTTAGGGGCATTGCTTTTGAACTATCATATCAACAGCATCTTACCAAATACAAAAACTCCGGGCGGTCTTTTTATTAAAGTACTTGACTGGGGCATGGGTTTAATTCTACTGCTAATAGGATTCATTAATAACATGACATTCTCATCGAGTATCACACATGAATTAATTCAGATGTTTGATGGTCTTTACTTAACTGCACTAGCAACAGCAACAACCTATTCTATTGTCCGTGTATTCTTCTTGTCACGCTGGCTAAACTATCGTGAAGTGCCTAATGAAAAAATAATCCAATATGGAGTCTCGTATGCGGAATTTCTCATTCTACCAGGACAAAAATTTTTCTTTATGCCCACTATGCTATGGTGGAGTAAACTAAAAATCATTTCCAGCACACAAAGCACAAACACTGTTAAAATAAGAAAAATTCCCTGTGGAAGTGGAAAAATATCTTTTGATATTAGTGCCGAATTTCAAATTAAAAATGCTAATCAAAGTAATGTACCTCCAAAAGTTGTAAGAACTGAAAATTTAGATGATTTTATAGATGCAACTAGTAATTTCTTATCGTCAATAATTTATACCGCAAAATTTTCTTCCGAAGAACATTTGATGGGGGTAGTAAAAAATAGACTATCAGAATATGGCCAGGGTGGTTATATACCACTTGAGATTAAAAAAATTATTTTTGAAAAAATATTCTAAAAATACAATTTTAAAACCTACTACACCAAGGTAGTAGGTTTTTTATTATTAATAATAATCATGATGACACTGGTCAGGAATAAAAAATGATGCTAAAATCTTGTAGTAATAAAACCACTTTGGTCGGGGTGTAGTGTACCGGTAACATGCACCCTTGGGGTGGGTGTGATAGAGGGTTCGACTCCCTCCACCCCGACCAAAGTGGTTTTTATTTATAGTACAATATTGTCTGCTATAAATTGCAAGTTGTTGGTTGTGACAACTAAAAAGCCCCATCCGAGCTTGATACAAATTGGAATCCCTGCTTATCAAGTGGGCAAGCCGCGGGTAGCGCTATAAAAAGCCAATTTATTTTTTGCCTTTTATTCGCTAACCTCGCGCTCGCGAGCCGCTGGGTATGTTCTCCGTTTGCATCCTAAAACGCAAACTATCTGAACTCCCAAAACAACAAGGTTGTAGAAATCAATTGGGTATCAAGCTAATTGGATAGAGCTATTTTCATTATACACCTAAAAATATCCTATATAAACCTTAAAAAATATTAATTTAGCTAATTTTAGCCAAATTTTTATCCACAATCCCATATCTTAGCCAAAAATACCACCCACCAAAACTATAAATAATTTTTTAATAAATACTAATTTATGAAGTTGATTAAAAATTTTATAATTCCAATCAACCTCATGATAAATATTTATTAATTTACAAAGACAATTTTTCTGCTATATAATCAACGTCTTTATCTCCCCGACCCGACAAGTTAACTATTACTACTTCACTATTTAACAAAGTCGGGGCCATTTTAATAATATATGCAACAGCGTGGGAACTTTCTAACGCTGGAATTATTCCTTCTACTTTAGATAATTGCTGAAAAGCATCAATTGCTTCTTGATCGCTGACTGTAACATATTTTACTCTTCCATTTTCTAATAAATCAGCGTGAATAGGCCCAACACCTGGATAATCTAAACCAGAAGCTATTGAATGAACCGGTAGTGGCTCTCCTTTATCATTTTGTAATAAATAAGTATACATGCCATGAATTGTGCCGGGCTTGCCTTTTGTTAAAGTGGCGGCATGTTCACCAGGTTTAAAACTACGCCCACTTGGCTCTACTCCGATCATTTTTACATCATCATCTAAAAATTCGTTAAACAAACCAATTGCATTTGACCCGCCGCCCACACAAGCAACTAAATAATCGGGCAAACGATTTATTAATTCTAATATCTGTTTTCTGGCTTCACGGCCAACTATTGATTGAAAATCTCTTATCATCATAGGATAAGGGTGCGGCCCTACTACAGAACCAATAGCAAAAAACGTATCCTTATAATTCTGCAAGTAAGAAGCAAAAGCACTATCCACTGCGTCTTTTAAAGATCTCCCACCTTGATCAACCGGAACCACCTTAGCACCTAAAAGTTTCATACGAATAACATTGGGGTGCTGTTTGGCGATATCAATTGTTCCCATGTGAATTTCACAATCTAATCCCATAATTGCCGCAGCAGTAGCCACAGCTACACCATGTTGGCCAGCGCCAGTTTCAGCTAAAAGTTTTTTCTTTCCCATACGTTTAGCCAATAACGCTTCGCCTAAAGTATGATTTATTTTATGCGCACCAGTATGATTTAAATCTTCACGCTTAAAATAAATCTTCGCTCCCCCCAATTGCTCACTTAAACGCTTAGCAAAATATAGTGGCGAAGGTCTACCCACATAAGTACTCAAAAGTAATTTGAATTCATTTTGAAGACTTAAATCATTTTTAAACTCTTGATATGCTTCGGTTACTTCATCTAGAGCTAGTTTTAATTCTGGTGGAATAAATTGCCCGCCATATTTACCAAAGTATCCTTGACTATTAGGTAAAAATTTAAGTGATTCTTTTTTTTGATTGTTAAACATAAAATAAAATTAATAATAAAAAACTATAACCAAAGCCGCCAACAATAAGTGGCTTTATTTAAAAAACTGTAACGACGAAAAAATAAATTATTCATAATAAAACACCTTCCACTTAAAAGTAAAAGGTGTGAATTTAAGATTTATTAATAATAAAACTACCCACACCTTTCGATTGGGTACCACCAATTTAATTTTAATTGATAAATAATCATACCTTAATTTTACTTAAAACTTTTTTAAACCCACCTGATTTACTATATTTCAATTCCCGCGCACCGCGACTTATGGTAGCTACTGCCACACCTAATCGATCACTCACTTCACGTATCGATAAACCTTTACAAAGTAATTTTACGATTTGCCAACGCAACGATAATTCGTTGTACTCTTTTGGCGTTAATAAATCAGACAAAAAACTTTCTAGTTCCACTGTCGAAGAAAAATTACTTAACAAATTAGTAATTTCTCGACGAAATAACTCTTGTTTATATGATTGATTTTTAACTAATTCTCTTCTACTCATACACAAACTTTAAATAATACATAGTTAATTATATTATTATCACTGTACTAGTACAGTAGCATGGGAACTTTAATAAGTCAAACAATAATTGTGGATAATACTAATACCTAACTTAATTAAACAATTCTATCAACCAATAAGTTATAATCCACTTAAATAAAAACAACGGCCAATACATTTTTACCAGAAGTGATATTTTATTAAATTTACTAAACAAAATAAAAAAGGCAATCAGAGATCAATTGCCTTAAAAGATTATGTTAATTATTTTTGTTTTAAAAATATTACTCAATGTAGGGTCGAAATTGTTCCAGATAATATTCATCATCAAGTAAATCATTTGCATTAACGATCAACGCGCGGCTTGGGTTACAACAGATACAAAAATTTCCCAATTGTTGTCGATCGTTACTACTGTATCCCCTTCCACTTTCCGGACATTTCCATTCTTCATTTGGAGATTTAATGCTCATTACTTTCTCCTTTTTATTACATATGAATTGTTAACTCTTCGCGGTGTACTTGCGGTTGTAATAATACAGGTGATTTTAATGACGATAAATTAAACAAATCTTCACTCGTTCTTATTGTTTGTTCGTCTATTTCATCATCTTCTGCAATTAGTGGCTGGTGTTTGTGGGTGCAAGCCGATCCAAAAATACCACCCAACCTACTCGTATCAAAACCTTGAAAGAAAAAACTACACCCTTGATGTAAACATAAAGTAATATTTTTTTCTTTATCAAAGGCAACCGAATGGCCTAAAATTCCACCTATTTTTTGATATCTCTTTTCTTCCATACTATTCTGCCCCCTCCTGATCAGAATCAGGAAAAGTTTGTTTTGGTGGTTGAGGTGGTAATTCAGATTTTAGATCTAAATCATCACCTGATGTATTGTTATAATGTTTCATAAAGTTTTCCTTTTGTTTTTTTTGGTTTTTAATTTTACTAATTAAATTGTTAAAAAACTGTTTTGGTAAAAAATTCAACCACTCTTAGACAAGAGCGGTTGAAGGTAATTTTGAATTTATAATTATGCTTAATTTATACCTCGTCGCTCATTTTTGTGAATATCAAGAATCAAACCATAAATCATGGCTTGCTTGACTACGAGCGGATTGATATTAAAACTTTGCATATCTAAAATAGAGATTAACATAAATAAAAAAATATGTAAAGCTCAAACTTATCCACAGAATAAAATAAAAAAGAGATGATACGCACCACCTCTTTTTAAAAATTATTTTTATTCCTTACCCAAGCCCGAGCACCTTTACCATTTGCTTCACTAGCGAAACTACAATCGGTGGTGGTAGCAAACTATAACTATCTACTCCCGCATCATCTTTAATAGTCCAACGCGATTCTTTCACTATTACTTTACCGCCCTCGCCCATTTCATAATCATAGCCCGGTGTAATTTCATAATCATTCACGCTTGCCTCACCTTCCTCAACTGGAATAGCATTGCGCAAATAAATTTTCGGAATACCATGAAGCCCTAAAAGCTGTTGCATAATTTTATCATCCATTTCCAAACGCTCACGAATTGGATCAATACCTAAATTATCACCTTCTTTAGGCACCATTCGCGCACCGGCGCAAACCGGATTATCACATTTCAAGTAAAATTCCTTAGTTGCTTCATCGTACCCAGCATCTTTGGTCGCCATTAATTTTAAGTTGCGTGGTGTTTTACAAAGTGGACAAATCACGCGGTACTTAATGCGCTCGTTAATTACCGTATTAGGTAAGCTAATAAAAACCAGAAAATCTGGATCCTCGCGGTAGCCAATTATTTCTTTAAGGAATAAAGCGTAGCTCACTTGATCCATAGCGCGTGGAAAACCATCAATAAAAATGGCTTGCTTAGGGCGCTTGGAAATTTCGTATTTAATTAAAGTTAAAATAAGTTCAGATGATACGAGTTTAGATTGACTGCGACCTAAAATAAGATCAATGGTTTCTTCTGGTGAATGAAAGCCACGATAATTATTTTTAATAAACTCTACCAACTCTTTCTGACCCTCAGGTGTTTCTACTAAATGATGTGCGTCGCGCACGATATCGCCCACTGACAAATGACCGACATTACTTGCGCCCACCGCTTCCATAAATAATTTAGAATATGTACCCTTGCCGGAATTTTTTTTACCCAAGAGGAAAGCGACAAAAGTTTTACCTTCATCTAAATATTTTTTGATAAGCTTAAGCTCGGCACCCATTTTCAAATCAAAATAATCCCGTCGGCTTTTCGGATCATTCAAATCAAATCGCGGACTACCTTCTAACTTCGTCTTAAAAACTGGAAAATTATTCAAATCCATAAATATTAGTTAAAAATAAAAATACTTAGCGTTTATATGTTAACATAAAATAAATAAAAAGCAAGCGGTGAATTTTCACCGCTTGAATATTGTTTAGAATGTTTATTCACCCCTTACGTATGGCAAGAACTTTATTAAGAGCTTCTCTTACTGTTTGTTCATTAAAATTACCACGTTGTAAATATGGCATAGCCCCGGGCGGATTACTATCCACATCCATAAAAATAACTTGCGCTCTTTCTTCATTCAAACGTAAAGCGTATTCGGTAATCCATTCCGGTTGACCTTCTCTAGTAGAACAAATAACAACATCGAACTCTTGTTTAGTGTGAATAACCGATTCTACTTTAAAAGGATCATCACAAAATGTTACCGCGTGCCCTAATTTTTTATTTAATACCGTTTGAGCTGTTTCTCGCCATTGTTGTTTTTCTTCAAGAAATAATATTTTTAAACTTTTATTCATTATTTTACCTTTGTTGTTTATTTTGATTATTTTTGATTTTGTTATTTTTTAAAGTTTATCTAACAATTAAACTAAAGTCAACGCCTCACCCATACCTCCCCATTACTCTTAAACCTAATATCCCCTTCTTCATCTGTCCGCAAAACATTTGGGATTAAGTTTTTCAAACGCTCCACAACTTCTTGATGTGGATGGCCATAGCGATTACCACTACCCACTGGAATTATGGCGTAGTCCGGTGCCACCGCTTTTAAAAATTCTGGGCTAGATGACGTGCGGCTACCTTGATGCGCTACTTTTAAAATTTGAGATTTAACATTATAACCCGCGGCTAAAATTGCGCCTTCATTTTTTACTGGCGTATCGCCCGTAAATAAAACTGAAGTTTTGCCATAATTCACGCGATTCATAATTGACGTATCATTCAGCTCCCCTACTTTTTGCCCTTCATAAGAAAATGGTGGCCAAAATACATCCATTGTTACGCCACCAGCAAATTTTATCAGCTGACCTTGCTGTGGGCTAATCACGGAAATTTTTTTATCTTTTATAATTCGTAAAAATTCCAAATACTCCGGCGTAGTGTGTAGTGCGCCAGTCAGCATTACTTGCTTCACTTCATAGCGATTTAGTATATGAACGAGCCCAGTTACGTGGTCGGCGTGCGGATGCGATAAAATCATTAAATCAATCGTACGCTCGTACCAAGGTAAAATTTGCCCTAATTTTCTAAGTATACCCCGATCCGGCCCACCATCTATTAAAATTACTTGCCCCGCCGGCGTACGCACTACATGAGCATCACCTTGACCAACATCAATAAAAGTGAGCTGGAGATATTTGTTTTGTGATTGTTGGTAGAAAAATATAGATAACAAAACAATAACGATTGCTATGGCGAGATATAAAAATCTTCTTGAAATTATAAATTTTATCATGATAATTTTTGCAAATATCTAATTTCTAATCACTAATTTCTAAAAATGACTAATATCTAATAACTAAATTTTGGGGATTGGGTTTTGGGATTTTTTAGAAATTAGTCCGCCAGCTGGTGGATTAGTCATTAGTGATTTATTATTTCTGGATTCCCGCCTACGCGGGAATGACAACTACTATAACTCTTACCTGCCTCGCCGGCAGGCAGGATCTCCACTCTTATTTATCCGCCGATGAGGCGCGACTCTTACTTAATATCCACTTCCCTCCTATTATATAGATTATTATCACCACCAGCCACACCCAAATTGATCCGCCAACTTGTGCATTAGGTAACTGCCCAAACCATTCCACAATAAAAACAATATAAGCTAGGGCGAAAGTTGAAAGCCAAATTGCCATAGCGCCCAAAAGTGGCCACGTTGCTACTACCGTTGTAATTAAACCTAAAATAAATACGGTGGCAACTACCGGCCCCACTAATAAATTTACCACCACACTAACGAGCGACACTTGATCTAAGCGTAATAAAATAATGGGCAAAGTAACAAGTGTAGCCGAAATAGTTTGTAAAAAAATTTCTTTTAAATTTATTAGGTCAGGTAATTTTTTAAAAATATTTTCAAGTTTTGGTGCCAGTACTGTTAAGCCAATCATAGCGGCAAAGGAAAGTTCAAATCCTAAATCTAAAATCAAACGTGGATCAAATAAAAGCATCGTGGCTGCCGCACCAAGTAAAATATTCCACGGTTCACTTTTCCGACCTACTAAATGCCCAAATTGAATTAACGATGCCATAATACCAGCGCGCAGTACCGCTGGCTCTGCGCCAGTAAAAACCACAAACAAAGCAATTAAACTAATTACCACTATACTTGCTTGCCTGCGCCATAAACCTATTCCTAAAAATAAATAAAATAAAATTTGACTAAGCACCATTACATTAAAGCCCGACACTGCTAAAATATGTGAGGTGCCAGTGGTGCGGAAACTTTGCAATAAATCTTTGGGTAATCCAGCATCGTCACCCCACAGCATTCCAGTGAGTAAAGAAGCGTATGGTTCAGCTAAATTTGATTTGATAGTTACCCCAGCTAAATCACGAGCTTGAAGTAAAGTACGTTTTAAACTCCATTTGCCATCACTTAGGAAAGATAAATCAGGAAAAGCACATTCGCGATAAATATTTTTTAAACGATAATAATCAGCGGTAATTTCGGTTACATTTTTACAACGCACTTTTATCTCTTGCCCAAAATAAAATTCAGGAAATGGTTTAGTAGTCAATTGAATTTTACCAACACTAAAACCAGGTGACGATACCACATAACGAATTATTTTATCACCCGCTCGCGGCGCCGCTATAATTTCCGCTGTAAATTCACGTGGACCAACAAAAATATCAGCTGGCGGAGCAATAGGTAAATATAAAGCCCGCCACCAAAGTATAGTTGCGGCCAGTAATCCTAAAATAAAAAGCTGGCGTGGTGCCAGCTTTAAACTCATAAAAATTATAGCGGTGATTATTAGCAATACCCACCACCAACTTAAATTATAAAACGACCACCAGTTGAATAATAACGCGCCGACTATAATTCCTATGGCTGCAGTGCGGAATATAATAGAAGGATGATGCATAATGTTTAAATCCCAATTTTAGACGTTGTGCCGCCCTGTCGTAGGGTTTGTACAGAGCGCAAGGCAAACGAGCTTTAGGTCAGGCCGTGTTTGTGGTCGCTTGGCACCCGCCTGCCGAAGCTGTTTCCCCAAGTTAACGTACGATGATTAGTATACTTTAGTTAATTATTAGAAATACTGAAACCAAGTTGGGCTAGCGGCGGGCAGGTAGCCCAAGCCAGCTTGTTTGACGAGCACTGTTCAAACCCGGAGACCGAAGCGGCGATTTTGTGTTACTTTATAAAAAGTAACAAAATAAAAACTAATCTTAATTTACTAGATTCCCGCCTCCGCGGGAATGACAACCTATTATGACTCTTACTTACCAGCCACTTGCCTCAACCTCGCCTCAATAAACTCTATCAACTTACCCTCAAGCACACTGTCGGGATCATTTGATTCAAATCCCGTGCGATGATCTTTCACCAACTTATATGGATGTAAAACATACGAACGCGCTTGATTGCCCCACTCAGCACTTTTAAATTCACCACGCAACTTTTTCTTATCACTTTGTAATTTATCTTCAGCCAATTGCCAAAGTTTAGCGCGTAGATATTTCATAGCTTGTTCTTTATTTTGCATTTGTGAACGCTCATTTTGACATTGTACTGTGATACCAGTAGGAATGTGCACAATGCGCACGGCAGAATAAGTTGTGTTCACCGACTGCCCGCCATGCCCACCCGACATAAAAGTATCAACCCGTAAATCTTTAGGATCAATTTCCACTGCCGCTGTATCAGGTAATTCTGGTAAAACTTCTACCAGAACAAATGAAGTATGACGCATTTTTTCGGCATCAAATGGAGAAATGCGCACCAACCGATGCACACCCGCTTCGCATTTTAAATATCCATAAGCCAGTCGCCCTGAAATTTTC
Source organism: uncultured Gammaproteobacteria bacterium (assembly GCA_964348825.1). Taxonomy (GTDB): domain Bacteria; phylum Patescibacteriota; class Patescibacteriia; order Veblenbacterales; family UBA10138; genus JBBTZY01. Next base: position 120,622 of record CAYGDX010000002.1, read on the forward strand.
AGTAAACAACTTTTTATACCAGCTTCCTGCCCACGAGATTCATCTAAAATCTCTACGTGCCACTTCTGCTCGTCACAAAAACGTAAATACATTCGCCGCAGCATTTCAGCCCAATCTTGCGCGTCGGTACCACCAGCCCCAGCATGAATGGAAAGCAAAGCACTGACTTCGTCATATTCCCCGCCTAGAAGTTTTTTAAATTCCAACACTTCTAAACGCTTAAGTAAATCGGTATAAACTTTTTCAATTTCCTCGCGCAAAGAAACTAAACCATCGGTTTGGTCAGCACTAGCCAATTCTAAAACTTCGGCCACCTCTTTAGTGAGTGACTCAAAAGATATTAAATCTTTTTGCAACGAATCGTGGGTACTAGAAATTTCCCGCGCCTGATTTTGATCCGCCCAAAAATCAGAAGCCGACATAGCTATTTCCAGCGCCGCAATTTTAGCTTTAAGACCGTTTGGGTCAAAGCCACCTCCCCGCCTCAAGGACACGGGATTCAAGCGCCTTAAGGTTACGAACTAAATCTGCTTCATGCATACCCAGAATATCAACTTGGCTACGCCAAAATAAAGCGTAGAAAAGTTAGTAGTTAATGATTAAATAATAATTTAAGATGAATAACATATTCTCAAGCCAGTTTGGCGAAAGCTTTAAGCCAAGTTGTATTACTGAGCATATAGTTTGATGATAATGGAAAAATGTAAAAAAATAAAGGATCGCCTGTTTTCACAAACGACCCTTCTAAAATTTACGTTAACGACAATTAGTCGTCACTTGAACTACCTTTATTCCCCATAATCCTGAGTAGAGTGATAAACAAGTTTATCACATCTAAGTAGATAGCAAGCGCACAATCAACCGCATTATCCATTGTGTGCGGTAATCGTACTGCACGATTCCAATCATATATAATGTACAGTGAAAATAATATAGCCGCACCGTACTCAATGTAAGGCATGTACCATATTGATTCACTAACACCAATCGCGGCCATAACAGCTTGCCCAAAACGAACAAACACTAAAGCCAGCAACGCTCCAAACAAATATATACCCCAACTTTCGAGGGATTTTGGTACCATTATACCTATGATTGACGTAACAAGTGTTACGCCCATTGTGGCCATCAAAGCAGTGATTACGACACCGGTTTGGTGCATAGCCACAGTTGGACCGGTAATAATTCCTAGACCGACCACTACCATGGTGTATCCGAGAAGTGATACAAACCAATTATTACTTTTCAATGTTATGAATATACCAATAATTGGAATGCCCAAACCAATAATTAATACTGGCCAAATACTTTCCGGATGCCATGACATAGTAAACCATGCCAATATACCGGAAACCACTAAACCGTAAACTGTGAAGCCACACACCGCCGCTACATATACTCCAAGTGACATGGTGTTTTGACCGCCCTTGTCAGCGCGATCCCAAACCGAACTTCCTAAACTACTACCCATTGTATTTCCTCATTATATTATTTTTTTAATTTGTGAATTGTGTTTGATTATTTAAAATTTAATGACTTTTTCTTTTTCCAAACTTAAAACCACCAAGCATAAACCGCAAAGCGACTAATAATATTCCGATTGATAGAAGTGGTGCTATTGCACTTTGATCTACGAATAATGCGTAAGCAACTATTCCTAAACCCAGAGTAATTAGAATATTTTTTGGTTTTTTTATAAATGCTTTTAAAGCTTCCCAAATTTCGGGAAGTAAAAAACCAATTACTGAAACGCCAACTACCCATTCCCATCCGACTACAAAACCTGTTAGTAAACTTAACGGCCAAGGAATAAGAAGTAACCATTTGCGCGGTCGGGCTGGAATTTTGTTATACATTCGGCATAAGAATGCCGTGCCAAGTGGCAACAACAACAATATCTCCATTATTTTCTCTTTCTATATGTGTGATTCAAATTGTTAAAGAACATAATATAATAGCGTATTTTGATAGCTTTGTCAATGGTTATGTAACAAAAATACATCAAATTTGGCTAACATTTGAGTAAATAAACTACAAAATTGATATTTTTGAGAGATTGCTTCGCTTCGCCCTTTTGGGCTTCGCTCGCAATGACATTTTGCTCGCCTACTCACTACTTGCTACTAGCTATTTGCTCCGTGCTAACTTCAGTGGAAGTTTTAAGCCACCGCACTCCCAAATAAGCCAGTGGAGTTTCAATAATTGAAAAAAATATTTTAAGTAACCAGTACGGCAAAATCAGCGCCACCATTTTACTTAAATCATAAGCGGGTGTGACTAAATAAAATGCCACAAAAATAAATACCGTGGTATCAACCAGCTGACTAATAAAATTAGATAAATTGGTGCGTAGCCAAAATAATTTATTAGCCCACATCTGCCGCATTTTATTAAACACTAAAACATCGAGAAATTCACTTAAAGCAAAAGCGGTTAAACTAGCTAAAATAATCCGCAGTGAATTGCCAAACACACTTTGATAGGCCTCATTGTTATGATAAAAACTAGCCGATGGTAAAATTCTCGCCACATATACCATTACAAATAAAAAAATTAAAACATAAAGTCCACTGCGCACAAAATTACGCGCCCGTTCCTTACCTACTACTTCACTCACTACATCATTTATCACAAAAGTTATTGGGAGGGCCAAAATCCCCACTGAAGTTGCTACACCAAAAATAGTAATTAATTTACTACCCAATAACTCAGCGGCCACTACCGCCGCAATATATATGGCCAGTAAATAATCCAAACGCTGATCAAGTTTTAACATAAGATTTTTTGTAATTAAGAAGTAAGGTACCACGCTTATTTAAACGCTTCACACTCAAGAGCACAAAACTACGCGTGGGTATGAGTTTATTAAACAATGGTAAACCATTACCAAAAATCAATGGTTCAATGGTTAATTGAATTTCATCGATTTTATTTTTTAGTAAGAACCAATTATAAACTTCGGTGCCACCTAGCACGGCTATTTTAAAATATTTATATTTTTTTAACACGCTAAATAAATTAACCTTAGCTGGATTAACATAAATCACATTGCCGCGCTCTACTAAAATATCGTACCGGCGCGTAAACACAATACAATTTCTATTTACCAGTCGATCCTTAACTAACTTAAAAGTATTAGCACCAATAATTATAACATCGCACTTATCCATTTCAGCGTGCAAATAATCTTTGTCTTCCGGGCTTCCCCAATCGCTAATATGATTTTTACGCTTAGCAATTTTACCATCAATCGTAACGACCGCGAGAAGAGTAAAATATAGTTGTTTCATAATTTTTTTTCAAAAACTTTAAGAAGTGATGCATAAATATCATCACCATCTGGAATTATTAAATCGGCCGCGAAATTTTCATCACTAAAAACAATACTAGGCACATTTTTTATAATGGCGAGTGGTGTTTGCTCATTGCCCTCACCCATTACAAGAACTGCGGCGGCGGCTAAAGCATCGGGTATATTTACGGTGGTCATTTTTAATTTCCGTCCAAAAATATCAGGGCTACCCCGATAATCATAGAGTGGTTTAAAACCAGAAAATGCAATTGATATGCCAATCACACCCCAGCGCATTGGTATAGTATGACTATCAGAAATTATAACGCCTAAATTTTTCAAGTGATCTCGCTTTTTTAAATACTGACCAATCTCGCGGGCCGCCGCTGTTGGATTATTGGGCCACAAAATATAATAACCATCGGCATTGCTTTCATCAATACCAGCATTTGGTATTAGAGTATTTAATTTTATGGTAATAGCTACACCCGCTGTATTACAACTGGGTGGTAAATATTTTTCGGCTTCACTTTTAACTAAATCTTCTTTCACTGCTTCACTTATTAAAACACAACGACCTTGGTGAATACTAACAACTTTTGAAGTAACTACTACAATATCACCCTCGGCAAGTTCCGGTAAAGCTGAATCTAAAACTTCATATAAATTATCTTGAGGTGGTTTTAAAACACGAGTTTTAATAGGATAAATATTCATAAAATAAAACTAGCCAATTAAAGTCGGCTAGTTTTTAAAATTGAAAATAAAAAATAGCCGTTAATCACAAACGGCAGAACCCGTACTTAAAACTACTAAGAAATATAATTTACCATTAACGTGTATCATGGCTTTATATTAGTTGGTTAAGTCAATATCGTCAATAGTTGACAAAATCACCCCTCAAGCGTAAGTTAATGACGTAATAAATAAAATAAATAATTCGCAAAATCGTAACTTAATAAAGGAATAAAACCATGTCTGTAAAAATAATTGTCGGTGCTCAATGGGGCGATGAAGGTAAAGGCAAAATCGTTGATTTACTAAGCAAAGATATTGACATTGTGGCTCGCTATCAAGGTGGCGCCAATGCCGGACACACTGTAATAATCGGTGATAAAAAATTTGTTCTACATTTAATTCCTTCGGGAATTTTTCATCCTAATGTTATTTGTGTAATCGGCAACGGAGTGGTGATTGATCCAATTGAACTGGTAAAAGAAATTAATGAACTTGAACAAGCTGGGATTAAAGTAAAAGGGCGATTATTTATCAGTCATAATGCTCATGTCATAATGCCGTATCACAAAGTAATTGACGCGGCGCGAGATAAATCAGCTGGCATTGGTACTACCGGTCGCGGCATTGGACCTTGCTATCTTGATAAAGCCGGGCGCAGTGGTATAAGAATGGCTGACTTATTTGATTCTGACATTCTTTGGGATAAAATTGTCAAACACGTTAATGAAAAAAATACTATGTTGCAACATCTTTATCGTGTAACAAAAACTATCACGGCTCATGAGGTACAAAATGAAATTTCTCCTGTACTTAAATTAATCGAACCGTATGTCACCGACACAGTTTATTATCTCAATCAATCAATTAAAGACAAAAAACGTATTTTAGCAGAAGGCGCTCAAGGCGCTTTGCTTGATATTGATCATGGTACTTACCCATTTGTAACTTCTTCTAGCCCAACTAGTGGTGGAGCTTGCACTGGACTTGGTATTCCACCAACTTCTATTAATTCTGTAATTGGAATAGTTAAAGCTTACACTACTCGAGTTGGCAATGGCCCATTCCCCACTGAATTATTTGATGAAACTGGTGAACACTTGAGGACAATTGGTGGTGAATACGGGGCAACTACTGGTAGACCTCGCCGATGTGGCTGGCTTGATGCTTTTGCTCTTAAATACTCTTTAATGGTAAACGGCGTCACAAAAATTGTCGTCACTAAATTAGATGTACTTGATGATTTTGATACTATTCATATTTGTACTGGTTATGAATTAAACGAAAAACCATTAAAGTTATTCTCAACAGATACAAAGGTGCTAGAGAAAGTAGATGGAGTAATTAAACAATTCAAAGGTTGGAAAACACCAACTACAAATGTACGCTCATTTAACGATCTGCCAACGAACGCCAGAATATATCTGAATTTTTTAGTGGAGTACACTGGAATCGAAATTAGTATGATTTCTGTTGGTGCAGACCGAGAACAGACAATTATATTTTAATCAAAAGTCAAATAAAAATAACGAACTGCCTAACGGATTAACATCAGTTAATCCGTTTTTTATATATCAATAAAATAAAAAACGTCTGATTGCTAACCAGACGCTTCAAGATAAAGATTATTTTAATTATTTTTTACCACTTGAATAAACGGTAATTTTATTTGATCAATAATATCTTCAGATTTTATAGAATTATCAATTTTTTTACCAATTACCCGCCACAATTCCTCTGCTATCTTTTTTAAATTAACACTATCAACGACAACCAGTGACGCTCCTGATATTTTAGGTAAATAATGAAGTTTAGCTTCAGCACTGTTATCATTATAAAGTAACACCGTCCATTTAGTTTTATCCACCTGATCCAACTCGTCTTGCTGAATAATAAATTTAACATCTACTAAATGGCAAGCATAATTTCCACCCAATACCGTAGATATTACTCTAACATCATTACTACTGTAATTAGCCATCGCTGATTTTTGAAAAGGTAACAACTGGTTGTCATTCATATCATTACAACAAAGCGTCATACCAATATTACTATCAAAAAGATAAATATTGATGCCGTACTTTAAAAAAACCAAATGCCGAGTAATTTCTACTGGCGGATTATTTTTTACACCTAAAAACACTATGGAAATTTTATCTAACAAATTAAAGAGCACTGTGGATGTCATTTTGTTGTTCATTAATATTTTCCTTTTATTTTAATTACTTGTTGAACAATTTTTTGATTTTATTTTCCTTACTGTACCAAGTCCGCCCCAATCGGTCAAATAGCCAACGGCTTGATTTTATTCTATAATGAGAGTAAATTACATGGCACACTGCTTTTAATAATCAACCAACCAATATACTTAATAACCCCACTTCGCCCTCGGGGCTTCGCGGGGCAAGCATATGGAAAACATTTTATCTAAATTCACCACTCACTATCAAAAAGTTTTAGGCACGGCTTTTAAACAAGCGGCGCTAAGTCGCCGCGTAAGTATTGAAGCGGCTGATTTGTTGGTGGCTCTAATATGTGAAAAAGGATCTTTGGCCTGCGAAATTTTGGAAAAACATCATATTACTTTATCTACCTTGCAAGAAAAGTTAGGCCTAGTTGCGGGCGATTTACCAAATACTCATTTGGAAACAGATGTACTACAAGATCTTTTAGCCGAGCGATTAACTCCAACTGTTAAAAATATTATTGAAAAATCAGTGCTGACCGCTTGGCAACACCAGCATCATTATATTGGTTCCGAACATTTGCTATTTGCCTTAGTAAATTCCGATGAAGTAGAAGTGCGTGCGCTGTGGACCAGCTTGGGCACGGAATTAAAAAATATAAAATCTCAATTATCATCGTTGCTTAAAAGCACTTCAAAATTTCCTGATCTGACTGAGGCCTTTATGGTTGATGAATTAGGTCGCGAAGAAAAACAATTAAAAGAAAAAACTCCAGCGCTTGATTTTTTCTGTACTGACCTAACGAGTCGTGAAATGCAAAATAAAATTGATCCGGTGGTGGGGCGCGAGCGAGAAATCGGCCGCTTAATAAATATTCTAGCGCGGCGTACTAAAAATAATCCCCTACTCTTAGGCGATCCAGGGGTTGGTAAAACTGCAATTGTAGAAGGACTAGCTAAAAGAATTGCCGAAGGCGTAGTGCCAGAATTTTTGCAAGATAAAAAAATATTCGCCCTTGATTTAGGGTTGGTAGTGGCTGGCACAATGTACCGCGGTGAATTTGAAGGCCGACTTAAACAAATTTTAGATGAGTTAAAAGCTAATCCAGAAATTATTTTATTTATTGATGAAATTCATACTATCATTGGTACGGGTAGTGCTCCTGGCACGCTAGATCTCGCTAATATGCTAAAACCAGCTCTGGCCAAAGGTTTAATTCGTTGTATTGGCGCGACTACTCAAGAAGAATATAAAAAATCCATTGAATCCGATGCGGCGTTGGAGCGACGTTTCCAAGTGGTACAAGTATTAGAACCAAGCCCTGAAGAAACGATTGAAGTACTAAAAGGTTTACGACACGCTTACGAAACTTTTCATCAAGTACAAATTACCGACGAAGCAATTATTGCCGCTGTGCAAATGTCGGAACGGTATTTACCAGAAAAATTTTTACCTGACAAGGCCATTGATTTATTAGATGAAGCCGCTTCGTTTTTAAAAACTAAAAATAATATCGGTGGCACCGCGCGTCTTGAGAGAGAATTAAAAGAGCAATTAAAAAAATTAATGGCCGACAAGGAAATAGCCATCAAGCAAGAAAATTTTGATTTAGCTACCACTCACCAATTGAACGAAAAAAATATTTTACACGAACTAAAAACCTTAAATCAAGCTAAATTGATGAATGTTAAAGAAATATTTGGTACAATCGCCCGAGCTGATGTCGCTCAAATTATCAATCAAATTACTGGCGTACCGGCCTCTGAACTTGAGGCCGAAGGTAAAACCAAGCTAGTTAATTTAGAATCAATTTTAAACAGTCGAGTGATTGGACAAAACCAAGCGGTAGCACAAATAACACAAGTAGTAAAACGCGCCCGGCTAGGCCTTGGCAACACCAACAAACCAATCGGCTCATTTTTGTTTCTTGGCCCCTCTGGTGTTGGTAAAACAGAACTAGCCAAACTCATTGCTGAAATTGCGTTTGAAGATAAAGAGGCTTTAGTGCGCCTTGATATGTCGGAATTTGCCGAAAGTTTTAATATCTCCAAAATGATTGGCGCGCCCGCTGGCTACGTGGGCTACAAAGAATCAAACAAGTTAACTGATCAAGTGCGCCGTAAACCAAGCACGGTAGTTTTATTTGATGAAATTGAAAAAGCTCATCCTGATATTTTTAATCTGCTTCTCCAAATTTTAGATGAGGGACATTTAACTGATGCGGCTGGTAAAAAAGTAAATTTTAAAAATACTTTAATAATAATGACTTCTAATTTGGGGCTGGCTGAAACTCAAAACCAAGGCCGACTTGGTTTTGGTGGTAGTAGTCAAACTTCTGGCAACGACACTGATAACTGGGCTGAAACAAAAGTACGATTGCTTAGTGAAGTTAAAAAATTCTTTAAGCCCGAATTTCTAAATCGCTTAGAAGGCACTATAATTTTTAATCCACTGGGAATTAATGAACTTGCTAAAATAGTAGAATTGCAAGTGGCGGAAATAAATGACCGCTTACTCAAACAAAAAATTAATTGTAAATTAACTTTGGCGCGTGGGGTGGCTATAGCCGCAGCCAAACTCACTTACTCGCCCGACGAAGGCGCCCGCGCTCTAAAACGCTTCTTACAAACTGAAGTGGAAGATAGACTGAGCGAAAAGTTATTAGTTAGTGATAAATTACCGAGCAAAATTACAATTAAAGTTAAAAACGGGAAAGTGGAACTGGGTAGTTAAGTAAGACTCTTCACTAGAACATTAGATCACTAGATCATAAGAACAAAAAGTTTTTTATTAATAATGTTCTAATGTTTAAATGTTTTAGTGTTCAATAAATAATACTTGGGATTTAAACAATTTGGATTTATTTAGGATTTAGATATTCGGATTTAGAATTTTAAATAAAACGCCCTTGTGTCTACCCTTGATTCAGAAATCAAACCATCAAAATTAAAATCCACTTTAAATTGGCTCACCGACGCTCTTTTTCCCCGCCGTTGCCTCAAATGTGGCTACTTTGACACTTGGTTGTGTTTCAAATGTTTATCTGAACTGCAATTTAAACGCCAACTCCACTGTCCAGCTTGTACTATAGCTACGACGATTGGTGAATTTTGTAATAATTGTAAAACAAGTCATTTTTTAAATGGTGTGTGGAGCGCTCAACCTTATGGCAATAAATTAATCAAACAGTTAATCCACGATTTAAAATTTGAATACATTTCCGAAATTGCGGATCACTTAGGACATTTAATGGTGGTAGCCTTGCAAACCTTTACTCTACCACCCGCTTGGCACGCTATTCCAAAAGATAAATGGCAACTAGTACCCATTCCACTGGCAAATAATCGCCTGCGTAAGCGTGGTTATAATCAGGCACTGAAACTTTCAGAAAAAGTAAGTGCAGAAATGAATTTAGAAATAATAGAAATTTTAGAGCGTACACGCGACACTTTACAACAAAGCAAGCTAGCGCCAGAATTAAAAAATACCAATCTTAAAAATGCTTTTCAAATTAAATCCGGAATAAATTTGAATGGCGGCGCTTTTATATTAGTCGATGATGTGTATACTTCCGGCGCTACTTTAGAAGAAGCGGCGCGAATTCTAAAACAAGCGGGAGCGAGCGAAGTATGGGGCCTAACCGCGGCGTATGGATAAAATTATTTATTAAAAAATATCTCAATGGTTTATCATTGAGATATTTTTTAATTCGGAGAGAGTGGGATTTTCTTTCAGACCTGGGTTGTCTGGCGCTTCGCGCATCAGACAACCCTTCAAATCCCACCGCGAGTCAAGCAATTGACTCGCTTATTAAATTAAATTAATTCGGAGAGAGTGGGATTTGAACCCACGGGACCTCTTACGAGGTCACAGGTTAGCAACCTGTTGCCTTAGACCGCTCGGCCACCTCTCCACGATTTATTTTTATAACTGGCGGAGGCGGGAGGATTCGAACCCCCGATACCCTTTTGGGGTATAGCAGTTTTCAAGACTGCCGCCATCAACCACTCGGCCACGCCTCCAATATGATATAAAATTGCTACCTCAGTATAGCCAGCAAATAACAAAATGTCAATTATATAAATAAAAAAGCCAAAGCGGTAAATTGCCTTGGCATTATTCTTATTTTTTAATTTACTGAACAGAAGGTATTACGCTTCAGAATCAGACAATGCTCCGATGTTTTTGAGCAACTCCAGGAGGTAGTTCCAGAATTTTTCAACCGAAGCGATATCAACATTTTCGTCAGGTGTATGTACCTTTACCATAGTTGGACCGAAGGAAATAATATCTGCGCCCGGGAACATTTTATAGAACACTGCGCACGCGAGACCAGCGTGAATTGTTTTCACAGGAGGTTCAACCCCGTAGAGATCTTGGTACGTCTTCACTGCGGTTTGGAGCAGTGGGGTATCATAATGAGGTTCCCATGCCGGGTATCGGTTGCCAATTTCTGCAATCGCGCCTACTCCTTCAATCATCTCAATGATCTTGAACTGAATATCGTCCATATCCGATTCTACTGAACTCCGGAACATGCAAGTAACTAAGAACTTGCCATCACCCACATTCAGAATGCCGACATTATTTGATGTTTGGACTAAGTCTTGATTGTTGGGATCCATAGCGATAACCCCATTTGGAAGTGCTTCAATTAATTCCAGCACTGCAGTTTGACCGGCTTCGTCAATTACCTGTTCATTGGAGCTTAAACCCAGGTCTTCTAAAGTGATCTGCATATCCGGTTCAATCTGCTGGTACAACGTATTGATTGTAGCTATCAACTCTTCCAATCGTGTCTTAGCATTGTTGAGCTGATCAATCGGAATTAGCAGTAGAACTTCAGCTTCACGGGGAATGGCGTTCATTTTGTTGCCGGCTTTGATGGTAATGATTTGGAAGTTGAATTCACTTAACGCTGACAAAATTTCACTGAGCAATTTGATAGCGTTGGCGTGACCAAGATGAATTTCCAAACCGGAATGACCACCTTTAAGACTCTGAATCGTTAAACGACATTTCTGCATATCAGAGTTCGAGGGGACGTATATTATAGTGCCGGTACCATTTATCCTGCCACCGCCAGCGCAGCCAAAATAAAGCTCACCCTCCTCTTCTGAATCAAGGTTGATGAAAGTCTTACTCTTGAACATGTTGGGATCCAAGGCTGATGCACCATCAAAACCAACTTCCTCTTTTGTCGTAAAGAGCAACTCCAGGGGACCGTGTTCAATTTCTTTACTCGTCATGATTGCCAGCATGGTTGCGACACCAATACCGTTATCAGCACCCAGGGTGGTACCGTTTGCACTTAACTTACCGCCATCAATTACGAGTTGAATTGGTTCGGTCATAAAATCATGTCTGCTATCTTTCAACTTTTCGCATACCATGTCGAGGTGTCCCTGCAGACAGACCGAAGGTCTGTTTTCAAAGCCCGGTGTAGCAGGTACATATACTACTACATTGTTATTTTTATCGCGAACAGCTATGAATCCTTCTTTTTTGGCGAGCTTGTACACAAAATTGGCAACCTCGTCTTCGTCTCCGGATCCACGTGGAATATTGCTGATTTCTGCAAAATATTCCCATAGTCTTTCGGGTTTTAGACCGATAACTAAATCATGGTTATTCTGTAATGTATTCAAGGTAAATCTCCTTAATTTATTGTTTTTATAATTTATTAATTGGTAAAGAATTATTTTTATTTTAGAGCTTTTATTATACGCCACCTTACCATAATATCTTTAGCAAGTCAACTAACTAATTACTTTATAACTTCGTATTACATAACTCAATCATACTGTCCAAAATCACCTATCTTCTATGATAGGTGATTTTGTTATATGATGACAATGGATGCAATAAACTTTATTTTCTAATAATAAATCTATGTCTATTAAAAATAAAGTCGCCATTGTTACTGGCGCGGGACGAGGTATTGGTAAGGGTATTGCCTTGGCTATGGCCAAAGAGGGTTATAGCGTAGTGGTATCGGATATTAATCAAACTGATGCCGAAGCTGTTACCAATGAAATAAAAGAATTGAGAGTGAAAGCTATTAGTATAATTTGCGATGTATCAAAAAAATTAGAGGTTGAAGAATTATTTAAACAAACTGTGGAACAATTTGGTGGTGTTGATGTACTAGTAAACAATGCCGGCATTTATCCTTTTATTTCTTTTGCTAATATGACCGAGGCCGATTGGGATAAAGTTTTAGACGTAAATTTAAAAAGTATTTTCTTAACTTCGCAAATCGCCACTAAAATCATGCCCGCAGGTGGCCGAATAATTAATATTTCCTCTATCGCCTCCTTAGTTGGTTTTGAAGGATTGGTTCACTACTGCGCTTCTAAAGGCGGAATTAATGGATTAACCCGAGCTTTAGCTTTGGAGCTCGCACCTAAAAAAATTACAGTTAATGTAGTAGCACCGGGCGCGATTAATACCCCGGGCGCCAACCAAACTGACCAAACAATTTTAAAACAAACTATTGCCATGGTTCCTTTGGCCAGAATGGGTGAACCAGAAGATATTGCCAACGCTGTGGTATTTTTAGCTGATCAAAAATCAAGCTACATTACCGGCCAAGTACTAGTAGTGGATGGCGGCTGGACATTAAGATAATTAATAATCAAAAATAAAAACACCCTGAGATTATGGAAGGGTGTTTTTATTTTTGATAAATTGTTCCTTAAAATTACCATCCCCAACCCATCATTCCCCCGTGACCACGACCACCCATCATCTTCATCATCCCCTTACCTTTTTTACCATTAAACTTTGTGCTATCAATTTGCTTTTGCATAATTTGCAAACGCTTATCAGCTTGGCTTTGAGTAATTACACCCTTATCTACTAAAGTTTGAATTTGCGTTTTCATTTGTGCTAATTTAACTTCTTTCATTTTGGCTTGTAGTTGCTCGGCAGTAATACCCTTTTCTTTTATTAACTCTGGTATAGTTTTACCTTGCGCCCACGCCTCTTTAACATCAACTACGCTCATACCCAGTAAATCAGCTTGCTGTTGAAACATAGCTTGATGACTCGTAACAATTTGTTCAGGTGTAGCACCTCTAAATCCACCACCAAAACCGGCTTGAGCTATGCCACCAAATCCTAAATACAAACTAAGCGCCACTACTGGCAAAGCCACATAAATTACTGATTTATACTTCATATTTTATATCATTAATATTAAAATACTGTCATTTGTACTTCATAACAGTAGTCAGACAAAGTGATGGGCAGAGCCGAAAATTATTAATTATTAACAACTTCCGGCTCTGTATGCTTGTCATCACATTTATTAATACGTTAAAAGATAAAATTTATTTCATTTCGCCAAATGGTGGCGGCGGACGCAAACCCCGACGACCTGGCCCAACACCGGGCATCATTGGCGGTGGCATCATATCAAATTCGCCATTTATAATATGCACACCCAGCGCTTTAATTTCTTCTTCATTCTTTTTACCCATCACTACCACCATATCGCCAACTTTAAATTCAGCTATTTCCGGACGATTGGTTTGCCCATCAACAATCACTTTAATCAAATCGTCAGCTGATTCATCTTTAAGATAAAAACCGTCTTGAGTAATTTCATAAATTACACCTCGCTCAATATTAGGCCGATGCGGTCGACCAAACTGACGATAAAATCCACCGGCTGGCGCTGACAAACGATTGGTCCGTGACTCACGCCATAAATTATTATGAAACGAAGTGCGTGCCACCAAACTACCACCTACCAAAGCTAGTAAAACTACACCAAAAAGTGAATAAACTACTGGCCGACGATAAGCAAACGAATAACGCCTGACTAAAATTTCTAAAATTATAAAACAAATTAAAGCCAGAATAATAAGCACCCAAGGCAGGGCAAATAAAAATTCAAACCAACCGCGAGCGCCAAAAGCTGGTGTAAACCAAGCCCCACTTTGCCGTAATATAAAAATAATAAAACTAATAAAATATACGAGTGCGAGTAAAATTACAGCTACCCCCAGCGCCCCTAAAGTCGCTTCTAAAATAAATTGCCACTTCGGACGCATTAATACTCGACCATTTTTAATGGCTGACATTACTTTTTCGGATATATTTATATTTTCTGATTGGTGATTAAGTTGGGACATAAGTTTTATCAATTTTATTAATTATTTTTTTTAATATCTCCTTACCGCGCCTAAGTCGTATACCAACAGTGGAAGTCGGTAATTGTAAAATTTCAGCAATAGTTTTGTAATCTAATTCTTCATAAAAATAAAGCAACATTGGTTCACGATATTTTGGATCAAGCGCGCCAAGTGATTTATCCATCATACTTTTTAATTCTTGTTGATTTATACTATCATCAGTTTTACCACGAGCGGATAAAAATGGTAGCAGTACATCAAGCTCAAACGGCAGTATTACTTGCCGCCATTTTTGCCGCAGTTCATTAACAAATTCATTGTGCGCAATGCGATACAACCAAGGAGAAAAGCGACGCGTAGCATCAAAACTTTTTAAATTAGTGTAGGCCTTAATAAAAACTTCCTGTACCAAATCCTCAATATCCGCCTGACTATTTAAAAATTTATGACCATAACGAAGTAGCTTGGCTTGATATCTTTCCATAAGCAGGCGAAATAGCTCCACTTCGCCCTGTTGCACGCGAATAGCTACATCCTCGTCAGTTAATTGGGTATTATCCATACATCTATTATTATACAACTAAACTGGCTTTTTATTTCATCTAGGTTGACAAAAATACTGTTTGGAGTTAAAGTATTAAAAAATAAATCAAAATTAAAAAACAAAATTATTCACTATTCTGGAGTTAAAATGAAACTCTCTATAATTGTACCTTCAAAAAAATGGCCCAATAAAAATCGCTATGACATCTGCCAGATTATTTCCCTCTTGTTAAATAAACCAGTGATATTTTTAAGGCATGAATTAATGGAAGTGGTTAAAGATGAAAAAAAAGAACAACAAAAAAAAATTACCTTCTTGATTATGAAGGGCAATGAAACTGACAAACAAACCATAATCACTCAAAGTGGGTTAGAAGTATCGCCGGTTGATGGACAGATGATTTTGATTACAGCCAAACACACTCATCCATCAATTCCACCTTTTCGAGAATACATTGAACAAATCAGAGGAATAGTTAATTTATTGGTTTTCCCGATTGCACAAACCAACCTGCAATGCGATGAACCATCTTATCTCGGTTGTTTTGGTGGATCAACTGAATTTGACCTTTTATCTAAGAACGGTTTTATTGCTGAAATCGTTTGAAATTCTAAATAGACCTAAATGTTCACAAAGTCGCGCACCAATCAATTCGGACGCGACTTTTTTATTTTCTTAAAATTTACCGACGACCACGAAAGGGGCGTCTTGGCGCACTGCCACGTGGGACATCTCTTTCCACATAAGCACTAGCTCGCGCGGGTGGCAAAACTGGCAATTTAGAAAGTGGTAAAGCCAAACGAATTAACCTTTCAATGCCTTGCACATCACTTTTTTGGTCAGGCGTGGCAAAAGAAATCGCATGACCAATTTGCCCAGCCCGGCCAGTACGACCAATGCGGTGGACATAATCTTCTGGACTCTCTGGTAGATCATAATTCAAAACTAGTTCAATACCTTTGACATCTATCCCCCGCGCCGCAATATCAGTGGCTACCAAAATTCTATATTTACCATTACGAAAACCATTCATCGCTTCTATTCTTTGACCAAGTGAACGATTAGAATGTATTTCTACTGCACTGTGCCCGAGCGCGCGTATAATTACAGCAATTTTTTTAGCGCCAAATTTAGTACGCGAGAAAATTAAAATTGAACCACGATATTCATTTAATATTTTCTCAAGTAATCGCGGCTTATCATTTTTCTGCACACAATAAAGCTCTTGCGTAACCTTATCAATAGTGGTGCCGGGCGGAGCAATTTCCACCCGCAGTGGTAATTTCATATGTGATTGTGCCAGTGCTACAATATCGCGCGGCATAGTAGCAGAAAAAAGCAGTGTTTGCCTGTCTTTGGGCACGGCTTGAACTATTTTTTTAAGTTGCGGTGCAAACCCCATATCAAGCATTCGATCAGCTTCATCGAGCACCAATATTCCCACACTACTAAGTGAAATAGATTTTTGTTCTAAATGATCAATAATTCGCCCCGGTGTACCAATAATAATATAAGGATTTTTTTGCAAAGCGTAAATTTGACGATTGATTGATTCGCCACCAATTATTACTTCGGCCCGAATTTTAAGTGGCCAACCAATTTTTTGCAGTGTTTCGTGCACTTGAAAAGCCAATTCACGAGTAGGCAAAACTACCAAGCCGTATTTACCATTTAAAGCCGCTTGGATTAAAGGGATGCCAAAAGCTAAGGTTTTTCCGGTACCAGTTTGAGCAATACCAATAAGATCCTTACCATCTAAGGCTGGTGGAATAGATTTTTCCTGAATTGGAGTCGGAACTGTGAAATTAAGCTTATCAAGTATGGCCAAAATGTTTGGCGCGATTCCAAGATTATAAAAACCAGATGTTGTATTCATGCCGCCACTATAACACAGTTAGTGAAAATAAGATAGTGACGTTTAAATCCGAAATACGAATATCGAAATCCGAAATAAATCCCAATGACAAAAATCCAAAAGTTGTGCGGCCTCGTCGTAGGGTTTGTACAGAGCGGAAGTTCCGCGAATGTCCGGCTCGGGCGTGTTTGTGGTCGCTTGGCATAGCTTGAGCCAGATCGTTTGACGAGCACTGTTCAAACCCGGAGACCGAGGCGGCGATTTTGTGTTACTTTATAAAAAGTAACAAAGAAAAAAATGGAGGGTAATAAATTTTAATTTCCAAAAATATTCTTCACCCAATCTTGCCAACCACCACCTTGTTCAGCCTCCCACCATTGCCAAAAAACTACCGGCTTAATTACCTTCACACCGTCCCATTCCCCCACTTCTAATAAATGCCTGTCTTCCGTAATTAAAAATTGCGCTCTACCCCCGACCGCCGCGTCTAATAATTTGTGATCTTCGGGATCTTCGAGCATCGCCGGCACCAGCTCGGGCTCTACCTTCTCCGCTGAATTTAAAAATGCTAAAATTTCTTGCTTAAAAATTTGATCTTTAACTAAACGCTTTACTATTAATTCATTTTCCCGTCGCACTTGATGAGAAATCAGGGCTTTAATTTTTCCGAGTTTTACCAAATCTAAAATCCGCTGGGGGTAACTGCCTGCACCCTTTTGCGCATTTATTAAAACATTGGTATCTAAAACTACTCGAAGCATATAAAAAGTATAGTAAATTTCTACTATTTGCGAAAGTCCTAAAATAAGCTAAAGTAAAGGCGGGATGGTGGTTAAATCCGAAGCCCTAAATCCGAAATCCTAAAAAACTGACATTAAAACACTAGAACATTTAAACATTAGAACATTATTAATAAAAAACTTTTTGTTCTTATGATCTAGTGATTTAATGTTCTAGTGAAAACCTATTACAATTAATACAATACAATCTATGTCTCTTCAAGTCGGTATTGTTGGCCTACCTAATGTAGGTAAATCAACCTTGTTTAAAGCTCTTACTCGTAAGCAAGTAGTGATTGAAAATTATCCTTTTGCCACCATTGATCCCAATGTTGGTGTGGTGGAAGTGCCTGATCCACGCTTACAAAAATTATCGGATATTTCAAAATCCGCTAAAATTGTACCAACCTCCATTGAATTTGTAGATATTGCTGGCTTAGTTAAAAACGCCCACCAAGGTGAAGGTTTGGGCAATCAATTCCTCGCCAACATCCGTGAGGTAGATGCAATTGTACAAGTAGTACGTTCATTTGCTGACCCTAATATTATTCATGTACACGGCACGGTTGACCCACAAAGTGACGCTGAAGTAATAAATCTGGAACTGGTGATGGCCGATTTATCTATGGTGCAAAAAAAATTATCTGGCCTCAGACCAAAACTTAAAACCGGTCAAGATAAATCAGCCGCTAAGCAAATTGTTATTTTAGAAAAAGTTGAAGCCCATTTAAAAACCGGTGAACCAGCTCGTACACTCACTTGGCACGAAGATGAATTACCACTTGTTCGTGAACAACAACTTTTAACCGCCAAACCGTTGTTATATGTAATTAACTCGGATGAAAATCTACCCGCTACACCCTACCCACTACACCCTAATATTGCAATCTCTGCCAAACTAGAGGCCGAACTGGCTGACCTTCCGCCAGCCGAAGCTAATAATCTTTTACTGGAGCTTGGCCTTAAAGAAAGTGGACTTGATAAATTAATTCACGCTAGTTATAAACTTTTAAATTTAGTTACATTTTTTACCACCGGCCCCGAGGAATCACGAGCTTGGACTATTCACAGTGGAGATAAGGCACCACGAGCGGCCGGCGTAATTCACACTGATTTTGAACATGGCTTTATCCGCGCTGAAGTAATTTCTTACGATGATTTTGTAAATTTTGCTGGCGAAGCTGGCGCCCGCGAACACGGCAAACTTCGAGTGGAGGGCAAGGAATATGTAATGCATGATGGCGATATTTGTCATTTTAGATTTAGCGTCTAATTTAAATCCGAAATCCGAGTCTACTTCGTCGTAGTAGTCACGACTACGAAGACCGAAAGCACTAAATCCGAAAAATTTTCGAATTTCGGATTTCGATATTCGAATTTTATAAAATTACTATTACTCAAATGCCTTATCATCTTCCCGAACTATTAGATTACCCAATCACTCATGCTTTTTCCACTAAGGAAGATGGTAATATGTCCTTCAAATGGGGTGAAGAGAAAATAGTTAAACAAAATCGTGCTAATTTTTTTACTGAACTTAAAATCAATCCCCTATTTTGTGTCACGAGTGAACTTATACACGGTGATAAAATTATCCGCGTAACTAAAAAAGATGCCGGGCACGGCGTACTAAATAATGATTATCAAATCCAAGCTGATGGATTAATCACCAATGAGTTAGGCTTAAATTTATTTCAGGTAGTAGCCGATTGCTTACCAATACTTTTTTACGATCCGGCAAATAAAGCAATTGGACTAGCCCACGCGGGTTGGCGCGGAACATCACAAAATATTGCTGGAAAAACCATTGCGGCCTTAGTCCACGAATTTAAAACTAAACCCGCTGATTTAATTGTGGGCCTGGGGCCAAGTATTCACAAATGCTGTTTTTCTTACCCCGAAGCCAAACAAGAATCAATGCCTGATTGGCAACCGTTTATTAATAAACAAGTAGATAAACAAACTCATGTTAACAATGTGGGTTATAATTTATGGCAACTAACTTCAGCTGGTGTAGAACAAGAAAATATTTTTATGAGTGAATTTTGCACCGCGCATTCTGGAAAATTCTTTTCACATTATGTAGATATAAAAAACAAAACTCCCGAAACGCGCTTTGTGGCCTTAATCGGCCTACCCCCAGACAACTAAACGTTTCTATTACCTAGCACCAATGTGTTAACACATTGGTACAGAGAGTATTAAAAATAAAAGGTGCCGGATTTTTGACACCTTTATAACTATGATTACTCCAAGATTATTCTACGGTCGAATTTTCCTTTTTCCGTCGCTTTTTTTTCTTTGATAATTTTGACTGTTTGATTATCAAATTTCTTATAGCTGATAATTGTTTCTACAACTTCAATTATATCAGCTAATTCTTCTATAGTTTCATCTTTTACAAATTCATTACACTCCTCCAGTAATTTATCTTTTAGTTTTTGCCAATATTCATCCTCACTAGCAATATGTGTTAGTGGTTGACCACCTTTTTGAAGAATCAATTCTGGAATTTTATCTCTCACTAATTTATTATATATCATATTCTTTCCTACGTTATAATCATTCCAACAACCAACTAAAATAATTTCCTAATAATTCCGGAAATAGCCTTGGTAAGCCAGTAGCCAAGGTAGCCACATAAAAAGCCATACAAACGTAAGCAATTTTTTTATGTCGCCCTTGTTTTGCCTTAAGTCCACTATATTTGGTTAGCAGTAAAGTTAATAAAATAACATAACCAACTGCCACGCTGATATGTAACCAAAAAAACCAATTATGTGACGAACGTCCGATATTCATAGCATAAGCCTCAGTAACCAGCACTGACATAAATGTAGCAGTTGCCACCCAACGAGCTAATGAACGATGGATTTTTATAATTTTTTCTTCATCTACTCCTTTTTCAGATAACCGATTGTGACGAATTTGGCGTATTCTTTTGCCATAACCAGCGGTTAATGACAAAAGCACTAGAGTAATGAAAAAAGATACTGCCACTAGTAAGCGCATAAAAAATGCATTTTCCATATATTTTCCTTTTAAAAGTTCAATGTTTGTGTAATTTATCTGTTGGTTACACCTTATTAAAAAAATACACGTTTGTCAAACGTGCAAGGTAAAATATGTTTTATAATCTTCTGGATTCCCCTTTTCAGGGGAATGACAACGGCTAGAATCCTCACTTTATAAAGCTCGCTTCCCGCGCTACTTGCATCGCTTGTTTAATTTCATCTAAACTTAGTACATTATTTTCAAGTAATAACTCTATTTCTTTTTTCATATTGGTACGCAATAAAAATGGACCGTCGGTATTTATTGTATAGCGTACGCCAAACTTCTTAAATTTAGCTAAAATTTCTCGCAAGTGATCCCAACTATTCACGGCATTGGTTTGAATATTGGAAGATGGGCAAATTTCAAGCACTGTACCAGCGGCTGCTAACTCTGTCATCAGACCTTCATCTTTCGCGGCTTGCACGCCATGGCCGATTCGCTCTGGATTAATATCTCGCAACACCTGCCTTAAACTTTCCGGCCCTGTGGCATCGGTTTCGCCAGTATGTACTGTAATGCCAAGCCCCCGCTCGCGCGCTTCGGCAAATAATTTTACGTAACGACCAAAATCTTTATCATTTTCAAAAGTATGCTTTTCTGGCCCCGCAATATCTATACCTACTACCCCCCATTTAAAATAATGCATGGCTTTGCGCACAATAATTTCATTAAGCTCAAAAGGAAATTCTCGCGCCAAACAAAAAATAAGTCCAGCTTTCACACTATAATCTAAAATCGCCTTATCCATACCATGCACCGCCGCCTGTATAATATGATCCAAATCCATTTCGCCACCCTTATTACGCTTCATTGGGTTAAACCTAAGTTCAATTTTTGAAACATTAGACGAACGATATTCTTTGGAGATAATTTCGTAAATACAACGTTCAATCGCTTCGGGTGATGATTGAATTTTTTCCGTCCACTGGTGCATAATTTCCACATAGTCATTTAAATTTTTTACATTTTCTGAACTAGCAGTAATTAATTTCCAAAAATCCCAATAAGTTTTGGCCGGCAATTTCATACCATGTTTATGCGCAATTTCCCACATAATATGCGGCGCCACCGCACCACCGACGTGAATATGTAAATCAACTAATTCTTCCTGTAAACGATTTTTAAAATGAATCATACTAAGTAAGAGTATAAAATATAAACAAACAAGAGCCAAAGTGGCTCCTTATCACTTTTATGTAGTTTAACAAAAAAATAAAATTGGGGCAAACTGAAGGTCTTGCGGAGATCATTAGGTCTCTCTACGAGATTAAATCTTCTCCAGCGCCACAATCTCCCGCACCACATGTTGATTGGGGCGAGAGTAAGTTAAAATATTATTTGACATAAGCCAACTGGCTGGCGCTGTTTCTGGTAAAATATTTTTTAACTTAAAACTATATTTAGTAAGTTCTGATTCTAAATTTAATCTAATTACTTCATTACCTAATCGGAAGCTTGGCCAAACCATCACCACCCGACCACTTGATACAAGTAAATCTGAAAAAACTTTTAAAACTCGGATATAAAATTCTGTTAATTCTTTTTGAATTTTAATAATATCAGCTTTAGTTTCACGACCACGAAGAGCCGGGCCTAAATACGGCTCAGTAACTATCACATCAAACGAACCCGTACCAAACTTACTTGGTAAATCAAAAATATCTGATTGCAAAATTCTTACAGTCGTGGTTAATAACGGATTATTTTTTTTCAACCACTGCCAATTTGTTTCAGAATCTTTTATGGCTTGAACGCTTATATCTGAGCCAGTTAAATTTTTGTAGCCCAAAATCGCAGCTTCTTGCAAAACTGTGCCTGAACCACAAAAAGAGTCCAAAATTTTATCGGTTTCAGAAGCGCCTGATAAATTTATCATCATGCGTGCCAGTTTAGGCGGCAACATACCTGATTTAGAATCACGACTGGGACGACCAAAATCTCTCGCCCCCCACTCTTCAAACGATTGCACCCAAATCGTTCGACCGACCAATAATTTTCCACGTGCAGGAATAATAATAAATTCAAAGCCACTGGTAATTAATAATTTGTTTTTTGCCACTACCACCGAAGATAACTGCGGTTCACGCGAAACCACCAAACGTGCACGACGACCACTTTCTTTAATTAAATACTTTAAATGCAAGCCAACTTTATTAAGCCACGGCAATTTAACATCATAAGTGCTAAAACCTAGATAACACGGTCCATCAGTTCGCTTTAAATGTTCTAAAATAAAATCGCCAAAAACTTCTTGATTAGAATCAACCTCACCTAAAACCTCCGCCACCTTGACCGTACCAGCTAGTTTATCTATTATTCCCTTACTTAAATCCGCCTCAACTACGGCATATAATTGAGTAATATTCAACCAATTGTGATTTATTTTAAAAGAATATAGAACCAAGGAAATTTCTGCTACCGACAAAATTGGCTCTCGACCTAAAATAAAAATGTATTTCATAATTACATTATACCTATTAATCAACTTAAACTGAAACAATAATCCTACTTTACCTAAAAAACCACTAAAATGCTACAATACATCTAACGTTGATACAATCAATTCAACTAAATTAAATCGTTCTTTTACATCACAAAAAATATAAAGGTAATTTATGTTCTTATATAAAAATCAAATAGAAGTGCTTAAAACTATAGATCCAAGAATTAAAGCGATGATACAAAAACACGTAGCTCAAAAAAAAATATGGGGACCTAGTAATTTACTCCCAATTGAAGATCTCCCCAATACACTCGAAAAACTAAGGCTCTATGCCGCTAGTTTGCCAAACGAACTTAAAATTGTATTGTTTATGAATTTACTAACCGAAGAGGGTCTGCCCATGTTTGTAAGGGTTCTTGGTCTTAGCTTAGAACAAACATTGTCAGTATTAAGTGAGTGGCTTGCATTGTGGACAGCTGAAGAAGAATGCCACGGAGCTATACTTACTCGTTATGCTACTCTAACTAACATCTTTAATATGGAAAAACTTGAAAATCACTTGTTTGAATATTTAAAAACTGGTTACAATCCTAAATGGGCCTATCAACCATTTGCTACAGTAGCTTACACAATTATGCAAGAAAGAGCTACACAAGTATCACATGCTAGTGTAGCAAAGCAAGTTGGAGAATATGATCCACTACTCCAAAAAATTCTAGGCACTATAGCGCGTGATGAACAATTACACTATAATTTCTATCTTGATTTATACAAAGAAATTATTAAGTTAGAACCCAATGAGGCCTTACTTGTCGCAAGTCAAATGTGGCAATTTATTGAAATGCCAGGAGCTTCGCAAGCTAATTTTAAAAATTTTGCTCAAGTCGCTAGCCAATTAAGAATTTATAGTTTAATACAATATAAGGAAATTGTAGAAAAGGTTATACAAGAGTTAAATATCGCTAACCTAACAAACTTAACCGACATTGGCCAAGAGGCACAAGAAACAATTATGAGTATTCCCCAATTGATTCAAACAAAATGGGAGAGACTTAACAAAATTTTAAGAGGCAAAACATTCACCGCTGATATTTTATTTGGTAATCCCCAAATAATTCTCCCCGGAGCTTAAAATGAATAATATTTCTCAACCGATTCCCCATTCTACTAAAGCGTGGGGATTTTTTATTAAACTTGACGAATTTTACCCATTTGCTACAATCTCTTTGAGTTACTTGTTAACTTTAAGCGCCTAAAGCGCTCCATTGGTTTGGTATTCGTCCCGTCTAGGCGGGATAAACCAAATCTCCTTATCAGGTATCCTAGATAAGGGCCAAAATAAAGGCGTTTTTATTATTGTTAAATAACTAAAACATTAGATCACTAGAACACTTAAACAACAATTGTTTAATAAAATCTAGCTGCATCTATGTGTTAAAGTGTTCTAATGATTAAATGATCTAATACAACTATGTCTCACTACGAAATTATGTACATTGTCCCCGTTAAAATGGGGGAAGATAATACCACTGAGGTGCAAACCAAAGTGCAAAATATGCTCAAGGAAAATCAAGCTGTAATAACCCAAGAAGAAAACTTGGGTAAAAAAAAGCTAGCTTATCCTATAAACCATATGCGCCATGGCACATATTTTGTGGTAGAATGTGATTTAGAGACCCAGAATGTAAAACCAGTTAGTGAATGGTTCCGCTTGTCAGCTGATATACTGCGGGCTCAAATTATTGCCAAAGAAATTAAAACACCAGAACAAATTGCTCGCGACAAGGCCTGGCAAAGTAAGCTAGCTAAAAAACAAGCCGACGCCGAAGCAGTTGAAGATACCAAAACTTCTACTCTTAAAGTACCAGAACAAAAAGTAAAGCTAGACGAATTAGATAAAAAGCTGGAAGAAATTTTAGCTAAGGAAATGGTGAATTAAGTTTACTGGAGCATTTTAACACTAGAACATTAAAACATAATAGTTTTTCTAAAAGTTTGTAATAGTAAAATGTTTAAGTGTTCTAGTGATCTAATGTTCTAATGAATTATTTAACATATAATCAATTTATTAAGCTCGAGCGCATCAAAAACGCCCGAACAAAGGAGATTAAAATATGTTTTTTCTAAATCGTGCCACAATAATTGGTAATGTAACTCGTGATCCCGAAATGCGCTCAACACCACAAGGTATTGCGATTGCCACTTTTACCATCGCCACCAACATGCGCTGGACTAATGCGGCAGGCGAAAAACAAGATCGCAGTGAATATCACAATGTAGTGGCCTGGCGCCGGCTCGCTGAAATTTGCGGACAGTATTTAAGAAAAGGTATGAAAGTTTATGTGGAAGGTAGAATTCAAACTCGTACTTGGGATGATGCTCAAGGGGCTCGGCACTGGCGCACCGAAATAATTGCCGACAATATGATTATTTTAGATAAAATACAAAGTGCTTCCGCTGGTTTTGATAATAATTCAGCTGATCCTTCAGCCGGCCCAGAAATTGAACCAATTAGTAATGATGAACAACCAGTTAGTGTGGAGGATATACCATTTTAAATTTCCAATGACCAAGTTCCAATTTCTCGTCCCTACGGGAGATCTACCGTAGGTATGACAATGAATTTTCAATGTTTTAAAATTTTCAAAATTGATCATTGATTATAAATTGATAATTGAAAATTGTAAATTAAACAATTTAAATTTAAATTTAATTTTAACCTCTGCCTTGTTGGCAGTTAAGTAACCACTAATAACTAGTATACTTACACCCTATGAACAACAATAGTAATAAAAAAATGCCTCGACCAGTACCGCGCGATTGTTTTTTTTGCGATAATGGTTTGAACGAAGTGGATTATAAAGATATCCGTATTTTGCAGAAATTTTTAACTGGTTACGGTAAAATTCAACCTCGTCGCCGTACCGGTAGTTGTGTCAAACATCAACGCAAGCTAGCCCTCGCCATTAAGCGTGCTCGTATTATGGCATTAATTCCGTTTGTGGCGAAGTAATCACTAAAACACTAGACCACTAGAACATTTAAACAAAATTTAGTTTAATAAAATCTAGTTGTTCTAATGTTTAAGTGTTCTAATGATTAAATGATCTAATGTAACTATGTCCGTTCTCCCCTCACTCAACTCTATAAAAATCGGTTTGAATATTTTAGTCAACGACGAACCATACTTGGTGCTCGAGGCGTCTTTTATGCGCACCGCCCAAAGAAAACCAGTAATGCGCACCAAACTGCGCAATCTTTTAAATGGAAAAATATTAGAACAAACTTTTAAACCGGGTGATAAAGTAGAAGAAGCCGATATGTCGCGCGTTAAAGCGAGCTTTCTTTATGGCGACACCGAGGCCTGCCATTTTATGAATCAGGAAACTTTTGAGCAATTTGATTTTCCACGTGCGGCGTTAGGTGAACAAGTGGGATACCTAAAAGACGGCGTGGAAGTAAATATTATGAATTTTAATGGCGTACCACTCAATGTGGAACTGCCCAAAAAAGTAACACTTAAAGTTATAGAAACACCACCCGGCACGCGCGGCGATACAGCCACTGGCGGTTCAAAAATTGCTAAACTTGAAACCGGCATTAGTATCAACGTGCCGCTGTTTATTAAGAATGACGAAATGATAATCGTAAATACCGATACGGGCGATTACGTAGAACGAGCTTAAATTATATTTTAAAAAGCAACCCTGAGATAATCTTGGGTTGCTTTTTTTATTATTAAATGATATCCTAAAATTAAATAATAAACTAATTCACATATAAACAAAGATATTTAACAAGGTGAATAAATGCCTGAAGAAAAACAAACGCCTACAAAACTTACTTGTATTAATACTATTACAGGTGAGGAAACATTTACCAAAGGATACGATAATTGGAGGGATGATCAATTGTCAGGACCAATCAAGCCACATCCATTGGACCATATAAATTTTAATGTTCCATATTTTCACCGGGATTTTTGGGGGAATAAGTATGATGTAGAAGGTACACGTCTTCCTGGATATCCGAGTGTAAATTTGGTAATACAAAAATTTATCAAAGATTGGAAAAAAGAACATCCCGATGACCTACCCGCAAAATAATGTGGTTTCAAAACTATTTTATACTAGTGTGATATAGATAAATTTTATAAAAAATAAAAATAAAAAATTTTAACGAAAGAAGGTAAAAAAATAATGTCTAACACTAAAGAACCTAACACGACTGTTCCCAGTTTACTTTCACAGGACAAACAACTAGAGGAAGGTAGAATAGCGCGAGAAGTAAAAAATTATATAAGTTTGGAGCCTAATCTAGATGGTTCAAGCGCTTTAGAAACTTTCTATTTTTGTCCGGGAAACCTAAACGACGAAATACCCTAACTACACAAAAAAGCAGAATTTAACACTGACTTGTGAAACATGAGTCAGTTTTTATTTCCAATAATTTTTGTAAACAAAATATAATATCAGCGCCGTAATAATTAATAACCCAGCACCAACATAAAAACCCATATTTTTAAATTGTCTTTTTTGAGAAATCTGAAACCACCAATACACCTGCCCTAAAATTACTAATCCTAAAATTAAATACAATAAATACCCCATCCAATTTTTCATCGCCGCACCACCGAGCAGTAAAAAGTGAAATATAATTCCGATTTCGGCCACGTAAACAAACCGCTGAATAAATTTCCATCTTTGTGGCGTGAGTTTACGCATGGCGAAGTCGCTTGAAATAATAGCTATGATTAATAAAATAATATAACCAATTGCTCCGAAAACCAAGGGATTTTTAAAGGGATCCCAAGTAGGAAAGGCAACAACTAAATCAAAATTAACCAATTTCATTACTGTGCCAACATGAAAAAATATCAAAACAAAACCAGAGATACCTAAATAACGTCTGATTCGCCAGTACTGCGCTAATCGCGGATAAAATTTAAAAACTATACTCAAAAGTAATGCCGTACCAATAACCGTAGTACCGACCATACCAAAACTGCGAATTAAAGATAACTGTAACTCGCTTGGATTAATTAAGTAATAGAAAAATAAAAATTCTAAATACCAAAAAATAGCCACAGATAATGCGACTATTAATATTTTAGGCGAATGGTGTGGTTTAGTAATATTAAAATCTTCAGTCATAAATAACTTAAAATTTCAAATGTCAAAATCCAAATGTCAAATCAAATCCAAATGACTAAATACTTAAATGATAAACTTTTTGGATATTAAAAATTGATTTGAAATTTGATATTTGTCATTTAACATTAAACACCAGGGATTGCTTCGTTCGCCCTTTTGGGCTTCACCGCAATGACAACTCTGTCTATTTGCTATTGGCTATTTGCCATTTGCTAACTACGCCTTTGCCTGCTCCACTCTCCCCTGCCTTACCTTTACCCAAACTGCTTTTTTAATTTCTTCAATTACCTTGGGATTAGCTTTCAAAAATGTTTTAGCTTGTTCACGACCAACGCCAAGTTTAACTTCGCCAAAACTATAAGTGTTGCCAGATTTTTTAACTATATCATATTGTACGCCAGTATCTATGGTATCGCCCGACACTGAAATACCATCGTTATACAATAAATCAAATTCGGCCGCCTGGAAAGGTGGGGCCACTTTATTTTTAACCACTTTAACACGCACACGATTACCAATCATTTGATCGCCCTGTTTTAATTGTCCGATACGACGAATTTCCACTCGCACTGAACAATAAAATTTAAGCGCCATACCGCCAGTAGTAGTTTCGGGGTTACCAAAAAATACTCCAATTTTCATGCGAGTTTGATTTAAGAAAATAATTACGCATTTACTTTTCGAAACAATCGCCGTAAGTTTGCGTAGTGCTTGGCTCATTAGTCGCGCATGGAGACCCATATGTGAATCACCCATATCACCTTCAATTTCCGCCTTCGGTGTAAGTGCGGCCACCGAATCAACCACAATCACATCTACACCATTGGAGCGCACGAGCGTCTCTACAATATCTAAGGCCTGCTCGCCAGTATCAGGCTGTGAAATCAATAAATCGTCAACATTTACACCTAATTTTTTAGCATAAATTGGATCAAGTGCGTGCTCGGCATCCACAAAAGCAGCAATACCACCCATTTTTTGTACTGACGATACAACGTACAGAGCTAAAGTAGTTTTGCCTGAGGCCTCAGGCCCAAAAATTTCAACAATTCTACCCCGTGGCATACCGCCAGCACCAAGTGCTATATCAATTGATAAGCAAGTAGTTGGAATGACTTCCACTGTCATCGCTTGGGCTTCGCCAAGTCGCATAATTGAGCCATCGCCAAATTTTTCTCTGATTTGATCGATAGCAAGTTGCGCCGCTTTGCCGCGCTCAGATTGCACTGAAGCTGATTTATTTTCTTTTTCTTTCATAAAAATTAGAACTTAGAAGTTAGAATATAGAATCTAGAATTTTATTTTTACTTATCTAAATTCTATATTACAGCCTCTAGATTCAAAACATTATGGTAACGTTGATGTTGAAGCACCACTTGCCGCTTGTTGGTCAGGGGCATACAATACTTGTCTAACAACGGAAACTTTCCGTCCTAAACTTTTTGTGGCCGAAACAGTAATTGTATTAATACCAGTAATTAAAGGAATTTGCGCTACAAAATTACCATCTTCGCTTACCCCCACTGGTGCATTATTAATAGTGATGGTCGTGCCGGCCCGTGATCTACCCGCCACAGTTACACTCGCGGAAGTGGTAGTGAAATCTTGACTAGGATTTACTAAATTAAGTTGTGGTGGCCAAAAAGTTGTCCAACCCGCCCACACTAAATAAATTAAAAATAACGAACCAGCGGCGTATAACGCGCGAGTTCGCCACGGGAAATGACGAGTTGCTTGATCAGCTAACGCTTCGCCAGGTTGATGCTTTATTTTACCGTTTGATACTTTGCGTAAAAGTGGTTCAGCTGACACTGCTAAAAAATTAGCATACTGACGAATAAAAAATTTACGGTAAGCGCCAGTTGGCAAAACTTGCCAATTACCTGCTTCCATAGCTTCTAAATAATGGGAAGGTAATTTTAAAATTTTACTAATTTCTAAACAACTTAAACCACGAGCGATTCGCGCTTCACTTAAAATACTACCCGGATTAAGCCCAGCGATAGATTGAGTGGAAAAGTTGACCATAAAAAATTAAATTCGAAATCCGAAACACTAAATTCTAAATAAATCCAAAATTATTAAAAAATAAAATATAAAAATTAAATTTCTAATCACCAATAACTAATTTCTAAAAATGACTAATACCTAATGACTAAATTTTGGGATTTGGGATTTGGGATTTGGGATTTTTTAGAAACTAGGAATTAGTTATTAGTGATTTTCGAGAGATTGCCACGTCGCTCGCCTTACTCGCTCCTCGCAATGACTGCCTCTACTTATCTTCCTCAACTACCTCATCCACATCTTCTACCTCTTCCACTCCACCTTCTACATTATGACTGATTTCTTGATTATTATCCACCACCGCTTCCTCAGCCACATCTTCCTCACCCGGCATTGTGGCAAAATCCTGCACTAAATCATCTCTTTCTATCAGTATATCACGTGGCCGAGCGCCATCAGCCGGGCCAATTATGCCTTGTTCTTCAAGTAAATCTAAAAGTCGTGCCGCTCGTGCATAACCAACTCTCAGTCGCCGCTGTAGTAAGGAAGCCGAGGCCTTACCCGCACGCACCACGGTTATTTTAGCTTCATCATATAAAGCATCACCGTCTTCATTACCCATACCACTAACTAAAGATTGAGCCGGTTTGTTTGTGACATCTAAATTATAATCTGGTTTGGCTTGTTCACGTAAGTAAGAAACTACTCGTTCAATTTCCGCGTCACTAATAAAAGCGGCCTGAAGTCGCTTGGGCTTAGAAAGTTCGGCCGAAATAAATAATGAATCACCACGACCAAGTAATTTTTCCGCACCCGAAGTATCTAAAATTGTCCGCGAATCAGTACCCGAAGCCACCGCAAAAGCCACGCGACTAGTAATGTTGGCCTTAATCAAACCAGTAATTACATCTACACTTGGCCGTTGTGTGGCGACAATTAAATGAATTCCCACCGCGCGTGCCATTTGCGCCAGTCGAATAATAGCTGCTTCAACCTCGGAAGCTGACACTGCCATTAAATCAGCAAGCTCGTCAATCACCACTAAAATATATGGCATCGCTTGATCTGGATATGCTTGATTGTAGCTCTGCAAATTTCTTTTAGCCACGCCTGATAATACATGGTAACGCCTATCCATTTCCCCGACTACCCATTTTAGTGCGTTAATGGTTTTATTTACTTCTGTAATAACTGGCGTAAGTAAATGAGGAATATCGTTGTAAGAAGCGAGTTCTACCCGTTTTGGGTCAACCATAATTAATTTCATTTCATCGGGTGAATTGGTATAAAGCAAAGAGATGATGATGCTATTTATACAAACTGATTTACCAGAACCTGTAGCACCAGCAATAAGTAAATGCGGCATACGAGCAATATCGGCTACAAACGGCATACCTGATACGTCTTTACCAATCGCGCCAGTTAAATTTGAAGTACGATGTTTAAATGTTTCTGATTCTAAAATATCGCGAAGGCCCACCGTAGCCACAGTTTGGTTTGGCACTTCAATACCAACTAATGATTGCCCAGGAATTGGCGCCTCAATTCGAATAGGGTGAGCTGCGAGGGCTAAAGCTAAATCATTTGATAAAGCAGTAATAGAAGATAATTTTACACCTTCCGATGGCGCTAGTGTATATTGTGTAACAGTTGGGCCAACATTTACTTTACCCATCGTGACTTCAATGCCAAAATTTTGCAAAGCGTGTTGAATTTTTATTTTACTCGCTTCAATATCACCAGCATTTGGTTTGCCACCCCGCACTTCAAGGAGTTCAATAGGAATTTGAATTTTACGAATTTTAACTGGCTTAACTTCTAGCAGTTTGGCTTGTTGACCGACGCCGGGAAGTGCCCGACTTTGAAATATTTTTTTAAGTGGAGTCATGGTGGCCGACTCTGATTCCACTTGAGATGTTAGAGCAGCTTCTGATGCAGCTAAAGACGAATCAAACGACGGATTTCGCCGTGGTAATTTAATTAGTAACTTTTTGTAAACTCCAAATAAATTTTTAAGCGAAGTTTGAAATAGTAATAATAAACCAGAAATTACCAAGGCTGTAAGAATTACTAATCCTCCACCATAGCCCAAAGCATTAACTAGAAACTTACTTATCCAAAATCCTAAATAACCGCCACCTTCACCTACTGAAGCTAAAGTGCTCCACGCCGCAATTGGTCGTACAAAATGAAATAATCCTGTTACACCCAAAGTTAATAATACCCCGCCAATATTTTTAGGTAGCTCAAAACTAGCAGTGGGTTGCAATAAATACCAACCAATAATCATAAAAACTACTGGCACTCCCAAAGCCACCCAACCAAAAATTAAACGAAGTAATGATTCTAATTGATCACCTAAAAAGCCGGCTTTGCCTAAGAAAGCCAACACTAAAATAAGCGCCACGGCAAACAAAAAAACCACCACGAGTCCATGCCGCGTGGCAGGATCAATCGCCGGTTTTATCTCTAAATCTTCTATTATTTTATCTTTGGGAGTTTTACCCATAATCTTCTCTTATATTATACCTAATATTGACAAATACTGCCAATTTTGCTAAACTAAAATATAATAAAAAATAAAAAAATTCACTAAAAATCAAAACAATAACGAAGAAAGAACATTTACAATGACATCAACTATTATATATATTGCTTTGATGGTTATCATGGGTAAATCAATGCTTTTACTCGAAAAAAAACTATCAGGTAAATACAAAAAAACTGCGGTGAGTGCTATATCCATCACGCTATTTTTAATTGTCTTACTATCGCCCATCTACTACGAATACCCCAATTATGGTTTGTCAGAAGTAATAACCTTGGAACATGGAAGAGTAGTAAAACATACTTATGGTACAGTATGTTTTGAGTGGGGTAAAAAATTCTCCAACTTACCAATGATCGAAGCACCCACCTCTGGCACAGTACAGCCAGTGACTGAAAACCCGAAAGTTATGCGAGTAACAATAAATCTTAAGACTCTTATCACCAATCCGGATTCTTTTTATCAAAATAAAAACCGTATGTTCAATCTTAGTTCCTTTGGTTTTAAGAATAATCATAAATCCGGTATATCCAATAACATTAGTTACTATGATATTAGCTCTGACGTAACAGAAGAGATACAAAAAATCGTAGCTGGTCATCTTAACCAATTTATGTATCAACATTCAAAAACCTTGGCTAAATTTTTTGACCCCACCGACAAATCTCAAAACGAGGAATTGTCTAAATTGGTTATTCCTTATTTAAACGAAAAATGCGTTTCTGACGGTATAACCACATACTTTAAAAATTTTTCTATAGAATAGAAAAATTTAAAAAATAATTTAAGATTTAAATTATAATCCCGATTTAACTAGTCGGGATTTTTTATTTATTCTATACACAAAACCCAGCCGGAATTACTCCGACTGGGTTTACTAGATTTAATTGTCTAATTACTAATTAATGATTCTTGAAGGATTATTCGTTTCAACTCAGAATAACTACGCACTACCCCCTACACGCTACCCCTAAATTTTACTAAACCACTACTTCCTCTGGCATGGCCGCGAGCGTAGCGGCTTGGTTAGCAGCCATTTCAACACGAGCATTGGCTTCAGCCACAAGGCGCGCTTGGCGTTTTATTTCGTGCCCAGCCATATACTCTTCAAGTCTGGCAGCCAAAACACCCTGACCAGTACCCGCGGGAATTAAGCGACCAATAATCACATTTTCTTTCAAACCACGTAGCCGATCAAACTTACCGGTAACAGCCGCATCAATAAGCACCCGCGCAGTTTCTTGGAACGAAGCGGCTGATAAGAAACTATCAGTTGAAAGTGAGGCCTTAGTAATACCCAAGAGTAATTGTTCTACTTCTGCTTCTTTACCGCCTAATTCTTTCACAAGCTCTTTAGCTTCTTTAAGTTGAGCCGAAGTAATAATTTCACCAGGCAACAAATCAGTATCACCCGAATCAACTACATAAAAACGCGAGAACATTTGACGAATAATAAGTTCAATATGCTTATCATTTAATTTCTGACCTTGTGAGGAATAAATATACTGAATTTCTTTCAAAATATATTTTTGTACCGCTTCTTGCCCCTTTAATTTAAATAATTCGTGAATATCCACACTGCCTTCAGTTAAGCGTTGACCTTTTTGTACTTTATCTCCGTCTTTAACCCAGAGAGCCAACCCTTGTGGTACAGCGAATTCACGCGCCACTGCATTTTTACCCGCTAGTACAATTGTTTCTCCTACACTCTTAACCACCCCACCGCGTTCGGCTGATATCATAGCATCCTCACTTTGAAGTACCGGCGTATTAGGTAAAATTTCTTGACCTTTTTTAACTAACGCTTTAGCTTTTACATATTTATTTAAATCAAATACTTCTTCATACTCTTCATCAAAACTAAGCATTAGTGATTTTTGTCGCCCCTGTACAATTACTTGCACTGTAGCCTCAGCAGGGGCAAGCAAAGCTGGCCGACGCACTGGACGCGCTTCAAACACTTCTTCCACACGTGGTAAACCTTGGGTAATATCTTCGGCACTTGCCACACCGCCAGTGTGAAAAGTACGCATGGTCAACTGAGTACCAGGCTCACCAATTGATTGCGCCGCAATAATACCAACGGCCGTACCAAGCTCCACTAAAGTATTAAAACCTAAATCTAAACCATAACATTTTTGACAAACGCCACGCTTAGTTTGACAAGTAAGCATGGTGCGCACTTGAAATTCATCAACACCTGACTTATCAATTAGTTTAGCGTGCGCCGATGTAACAAATTCATTCTTTTTAATTATTACTTCACCATTTTTATCTTTAAAATCATGTACCAAGAACCGACCTAATAAACGACTACCCAAAGTTTCACCAAAATCTTCACTCTCTGAGCGCAAAACTCTAAAACCTTCTTTGTCACCACAATCTTTTTCACTAATTACCAAATCATGCCCCACATCTACCAAACGACGAGTTAAATAACCGGCATTAGCAGTACGAAGCGCAGTATCAGTTAAACCTTTACGAGTACCGTGCGTAGAAATAAAATATTCAAGCACATCAAAACCTTCTTTAAAATTACCCTTGACCGGCAGTTCAATAGTTTCACCACCAGGGTTAGTCACTAAACCTTTCATACCCATCATTTGAGTAATTTGACCCCACGAACCACGTGCACCTGATTCAATCATTGAATACACCGAGCCATGATTAGGCAAAGCTTTACGCGCCAGTTCGGTAATTTTTTCTTTCACTTGCGCCCAAATTTCTATCACTTTAGTGTGACGTTCTTCTTCAGTTAATAAACCTTGTTCATATTGATCAGTAATTGACTGCACTTGTTTAGTTGCTTCAACATACATTTCACCTCGTATTGGTAATTCTGGTAAATCACTCATTCCCCACGACAAGCCTGATTTAGTTAAATATTCAAAACCAATACTCTTAATACGATCAAGTAACTTAGCAGTTTCGGCTGTACCTAGTCGTGACATTGATTCGGCCACAATATTTTTCAAGGCCTTTTTATCCATGGTTTTATTTAAAAATTCGAAACTAGTCGGCAAAACTTCATTAAATAATAATCGTCCTACGCAAGTTTCAAATCGCACGCCTTCACGCCGAACTATAATTTTAGATTGCAAAGTAATGCTACCCATTTGATAAGCCATTACCGCTTCATTTAAACTACTATAAATTTTAGGATTTTCCCCGACCGGAAGTTCTGCCAAATTAGTCATGTAGTAACAACCAAGTACAATATCTTGAGCTGGAGTAGAAACTGGTTCACCAGTTGCAGGTTTAAGTAAATTTTTAGACGACAACATTATTTCAGCCGCTTCCCACTTGGCTTCTTCGGTCAATGGTACGTGAACAGCCATTTGGTCACCATCGAAGTCAGCATTAAAAGCCGAACAAACCATGGGGTGTACCTGAATCGCCTTACCTTCAATCAAAATTGGTTGAAAGGCCTGAATACCCAAACGATGCAAGGTTGGCGCACGATTTAAAAGTACATGTGCGCCTTTAATAATTTCTTCTAGAATATCCCACACTTCTGAACGTCCCGATTCAATAAAACGATTAGCACTACGTACATTATGTACTAATTCACGAGCAATTAATTTTGAAATCACAAATGGTTTAAAAAGCTCCAATGCCATTTTTTTAGGTAGCCCACATTGATGTAGTTGCAAAGTCGGACCAACTACAATTACTGAACGACCTGAATAATCAATTCTTTTACCAAGTAAATTTTGACGGAAACGACCTTGTTTACCTTTCAAAATATCGGCAATTGATTTCAACATGCGACGTTGACCAGTGGAAGCAGTAACTGTTTTACCGTGCCGCGCACCATTGTCAATCAAAGCGTCCACCGCTTCTTGCAACATACGTTTTTCATTACGACAAATCACTTCTGGCGCAGAAAGTTCCAGCAGTCGCTTTAAACGATTATTACGATTGATTACCCGACGATACAAATCATTTAAATCTGAAGTTGCAAAACGACCACCATCAAGCTGAACCATTGGCCGTAAATCTGGCGGTATCACCGGCAGTACACTTAAAATCATGGCCTCAGGCCGAATGCCAACTTTATGTAAACTCTTGAGTAATTTCAAACGACGTACTAACTTGCGACGTTTGGTCAGAATTGCCTCTTCCATTTCTTTAGCCAAATCTTTTACTTCTTTGGCTAAATCAATTCGTGTAAGTAAAGTTTTAACACCTTCCGCCCCAATTCCAGCTTCAAATACTTGACCGTATTTAAGCGACATATCTTGATACTGACTTTCCGACATGATTTGTAGAACCTTCAAATCTTTTAACTCACGACGGGCAGTTTCAAAGGCCTCTTCTAAACGTTCCAATTTTTCTTGTTTTAAGGTTTGTAAAGAATTGCGTTCGGTTTCAAAGGCCTTACCTTCTAATTTTTTAGCTAGCTCTGAAATTTGCCTATCAGTTTCGTTTTGTATCATTTTAAGCTTACCCTTGTATTCATCGGCTACTTGGTTAAGCAATTCTTGTTTTTTATCTTCGTCTACCGCGGTTACTACAAATGAAGCAAAATAAATAACCTTTTCCAACTCCTGCACAGAAAGGCCAAGCACTAAACCAATTTTAGATGGCACGCCTCTAAGGAACCAAATGTGCGACACAGCCGTTGCCAGTTTAATATGACCAAAACGTTCGCGCCGCACCACCGCCCGAGTTACCTCCACTCCACATTTATCGCAAATAATTCCCTTATAACGCACCCGCTTATATTTACCACAATAACATTCCCAATCTTTGGTTGGACCAAAAATGCGTTCGTCAAACAAGCCGTCTTTTTCCGGTTTTTGAGTGCGATAATTAATTGTTTCCGGCTTGGTCACTTCACCATAAGACCACTGGGTAATCTGCTCAGGACTAGCGAGCTTTAACCGCACCGAATCAAAATCGCGAGCTTGTAATGATTCTTTTTCAGGGAACATAATAAGATAATTTCTAATGACTAATATCTAATTTCTAAAAAATACTAAAATTTTTAATTTTGGAATTTGGGTCTTGGGAATTTTTAAGCATTTTTACTACTACTATTTGTGTCAGAGGTGACGGTCGGCTTATCCCCCGCAATTACCTTGCCATCTTTTAATAATTCTACTTCCAAGGCCAATCCTTTAAGTTCACGCATTAAAACATTGAATGATTCTGGAACATTTAATTTATGAATTGGCTCACCTTTAATAATCGCCTCATAGGCCTTAGAACGACCTGGCACATCGTCGGATTTGATTGTTAAAATTTCTTGTAAAGTATGTGCCGCACCATAAGCTTCAAGCGCCCACACTTCCATTTCACCAAACCGCTGACCACCGAATTGCGCTTTACCGCCTAAAGGTTGCTGAGTGACCAAAGAATAAGGACCAATTGAACGTTGATGAATTTTATCTTCTACTAAGTGATTTAATTTGAGCATGTAAGTCAGACCCACCGTTATCCGTTCCGCAAAATTTTCACCGGTGCGCCCATGTTGTAAATTCATTTTGCCATCAATTGGGAAACCAGCGATTTGTAATTGTTCTTTTATCATGTTCTCCGGCACACCATCAAGCGCCGGTGTAGCCACATAATAATTCAAATGCTTTGCCGCCCAACCCAAATGAGTTTCCAAAATCTGCCCTAAATTCATACGCGAAGCCACACCCAAAGGATTTAAAATAATATCGACTGGCGTACCATCAGGTAAGAATGGTAAATCTTCCACCGGCACAATTTTGGAAATAACACCTTTGTTACCGTGCCGACCAGCCATTTTATCGCCGACTTGAATTTTTCTGAGCTGAGCAATGGAAATTTGTACAGTTTTAATCACGCCAGAAGGTAAACGATCGCCATCAGCGCGCGAGAAAATTTTAATATCAACCACTTTACCATGCTCACCATGCTCCAAATATAAAGATGAATCGCGCACATCTTTAGCTTTTTCACCAAAAATCGCACGCAGTAATTTTTCCTCGGCGGAAAGTTCGGTTTCTCCTTTTGGGGTAATTTTGCCGACCAAAATATCACCAGAAGAAACTTCCGCGCCAATTCGAATAATGCCTTCATCATCCAAATCTTTTAATTTTTCTTCACCCACGTTAGGAATATCACGAGTCACAATTTCGGGCCCGAGCTTTGTATCACGCACATCAATTGTATAATCTTCAATATGAATGGAAGTATAACGATCGTTATGGACTAAACGTTCCGATAGCAAAATAGCGTCTTCGTAATTACCACCTTCCCAAGCCATATAAGCCACCACCACATTTTGACCAAGCGCGAGTTCCCCTAGTTCAGTGGCAGCACCATCAGCCAATACATCACCAATTTTCACTATTTGACCTTTATTTACCACCGGCTTTTGATTCAAACAAGTGGAAGCATTAGAACGACGGAATTTACCTAAATTATAAGTATGCACTATACCTTCGGTATCACGCAGTTCAATTTTATCACCTTGCACAGCTATTATTTCACCAGCTTGATCGGCAGTTACAGTTTGACCGGAATCTTGCGCGGCCTTCGCTTCGGCGCCAGTACCAATCACTGGTGCTTGTGGACTAATACAAGGCACGGCTTGTCGTTGCATGTTGGTACCCATGAGGGCTCGTACTGCATCGTCGTGTTCAATAAAAGGAATAATTGAAGTAGTAATAGAAACGATTTGCTTTGGTGAAACATCCATATAATCAACCTTATAAACCCAATCCATTATAGGCTGGCCATGGAGTCGTACTTCAGCGTGTTCTTTTATAAAATAGCCATTAGTATCAATCGGTGTAGTAGCCGGAGTAGTTACGCCACGCTCTTCATCAAAAGCATCTAACCAAATAATTTCCGAAGTCACATGTGGTTTAACTGGAATAGTTTTATTACCAGATAATTTTAATTTAACAGCTAAATCAGAATTAATTTTAGTACCAGCTGCGGCAATAATTGAACCATTGTCAGCTTTAATATCTTCTCGTAAAATTTCGGAGACAGCCGATTTACCGTCATTTGATACATCATGAATCACTTTTCTAAATGGTGTTTCAATAAAACCATAGGTATTAATACGGGCGTACGAAGCGAGGTGACCAACCAAACCAATGTTTGGCCCTTCGGGCGTGGCAATCGGACAAATGCGACCATAGTGAGTACGGTGCACGTCACGCACGTCAAAACCAGCCCGTTCACGAGATAAACCACCCGGACCCATCGCACTTAATCTACGCTTATGTTCCAGCTCAGCCAAAGGATTGGTTTGATCCATGAACTGAGATAATTGAGATGACATAAAGAATTCTTTAATCGCCCCAATAATCGGCCGCGCGTTAATCAATTGGTTAGGTGTTAAAGTATTTATATCCAAAGTGGACATGCGATCTTTAATAATTCTTTCTAAGCGTGCCAAACCAACGCGGAATTTATTTTGCACTAATTCCCCCACCGCACGTACGCGACGATTACCTAAGTGATCAATATCATCGGGCTCATCTTGAGTATTATTAAGCCGAATAATCTCGTGAATAATCATAGCCAAATCTTGTGGCCGGAGAATTCTCGTTTCTTTATTATTAGGTACATCAAAACGGAAACGTTGATTTAATTTATAACGACCAACGCGTCCAAAATCATAGCGGGAAAAATTAAAAAACATGTTGTGAATAAGTTGTTTGGCGTTATCAACAGTTGCCAAATCACCTGGGCGAATACGCTTGTAAACTTCAATCAAACCCTCAGCTTCATCGTGCGCTAAATCTTTACTTAAAGTCGATTTTATATAATGATTTTCGGCGTGAGTATCAACGCCTTTAAACAATTCTTCCACTTGTGAATTTGAACCATAACCAAAAGCGCGCAGTAGCGAGGTAGCCGCTACTTTACGCTTGCGATCAATTTTTACCCACAATACATTATTTAAATCGGTTTCAAATTCGAGCCACGCTCCACGATTCGGGATAATTTTCGCACCATAATAACGCTTCCCACGCAAAAATTCAGAAGTAAAAAATACACCGGCCGAACGAATAAGTTGAGAAACTACTACACGCTCAATACCATTCACCACAAAAGTACCGCGTGGTGTCATTACTGGAAAATCACCAAAATAAACTTGTTGTTCTTTAATTTCGCCAGTACGCTTGTTGATTAAACGCACGCGCACCCGAAGCGCCGCTTCAAAGCTGGTATTTTTAGCCCGCGCCGTTACTTCATCAAACTTTGGTTCATCTAAAGTATAATCCAAAAAATACAATTCGAGGTCGCGACCGATAAAATCACGAATCGGAGAAATTTCATCAAATAATTCTTTTAAGCCCTCTTTAAAAAACCAATCATAAGAAGTACGTTGCACTTCCACTAAATCAGGCAAAGCCACCGCATCCTTAAGCGGTGTAAAACGTTTACGTTCTCTTATGATATGTGGTAAGCGAAAATCTTGCGACATAAAAAAATCCCCTTCCCTAACCTCTTCGTGGGAACGAGTTATAAATTAATGATAATTTTATTCACGAGTGTGAGAACGCATGGCGTGTCGTCAAATGACGTGGCCTTATATAATTCAACCTAGTTGAACTTAAATAAGGAAAAAACGCTAGAATAATGCGAAACAGTGGTTATAATTTAGCAGACATACAAAAACCTGTCAAGTCGTCAAGTGCTATTTTTGCCTAATTTAAGCCAAATTGATAAAATTGGCAATAAAAATGGTACTAATATTTATTTAATAAATAAATTAATGAGAGATAATAAAAGTTATCCACAGGCAAAATAGAAATCAAAAAACTAAATACCTTACTTAAAAAAACTTTTGATCATTAACTGCCTACTTTTTTACGTTTGATTAGATATGACTCTCTTAAAGTAAAATTATGTAGTGCTTCTTAAACTGTAGATAATGCCAAATCAGCCCTTACTTCACTCCAACCTATTTTTTGTAAAATATTATCAATACTATAGTTTAAGCTATTGATATACTCTAATAACTCATCTGATTCGGGTTGTGATTTTGCTTTATCTAAACCCCATTTTGTGTCTCCATAATTTTGCAAAGTTGTAAATATTTTTCCACTATCTATATCGTTACTCATACCTAATTTATGTAATTCATTTAAAATTTCGTTAGTTAACCTATTACCCTTACTAACATCTTTTGTGTTGACCGCTTCAAACATCCACAACAAATCTTTATAAAAATTCATATGCAAATCACTACGTGAACGATTTAACAATTCAATGTTTTTTGAATTTTTACCTACTTCTTGGCTCTTATTTTGTTTAACAACCTTCTCGGTATAAAGTAAAGCTAATTTATTTAAAGATTCCAAGGAGTGTAAAATTGAATTATTTAAATATGGTTTATTGTTATCTTGTACTGCAAAATTATGAACTCTTTCTAAAAATTTTCCTACTGGTGCGCAAACGCGATCAAGTAGTTCCACTTGCTCCTCGCTAGCTTGTTCAGGATTTGCCAAATACTCCAGTAGTTTTTGATTCACCACTTCGCGTATAGCTGGGCTTAATTCTTGTTGCGCTGAACCTTGCGCCTCGGCCACCTCGAGCCACAATTCATTTAAATTTGTTTCTGGCCTGTTCATAAATTTAATAATTTCTTAAGTTCTTCCTTAGTCACCTCCCTATCATCCCACGGAATTTTTTGGTCGCGGGCTACGCAAAGCCACTGCTCACTTCCCTTACCAGTTATTACCACAGTATCGCCGGTTTCAGCTTTGTTTAATGCCTGTTTAATTGCTTCACGCCGGTCAGACACAATAAATAAATTTTCTCCCAAAATTTTCCCGGCTATTTTTACACCTTCCGCCACTTGCTCTATAATCACTCGCGGATCTTCATCATACGGATCTTCGTTAGTAATAAAAACTACATCAGCATACTTACCAGCGAGTTGACCCAAAATCGGCCGCTTGGCCTTATCTCTACCTCCACCACACGAACCTAACACAACAATTAATTTATTAGGGTGAAGGGTGTGGGGTGTGGGGTGTAATTTTAATAATTTGTAAACTTCCTCCAGTGATTCCGCGGTATGCGCATAATCAACTACCACATCGAATTTCTGCTCGGATTTTACGAAGTCCGCCGTAGCATACCCCTCGACTCGCTCCACTCGCTCGGGATCCGCCTTCGTACCTATTAAATTATCGTCCTCTAATCTTGGGCGAAGGCGGATAAACTCCATTCGCCCTGGTGTGCCAGAAAAATTTTGTAGTGCCAAAGCCGCAGTTTTAAAATCAATATCAAAAGCTGATACGCAAGCCACGGCAGCTAAAGCATTTTTAATATTAAATTCCCCGCCCACTGGTAAATTAATTTTCTCATCGCCAATTTTAAACACCACTGAACTAGGTGTTATTTCTAAAATTTCACCTGTCACTAATTTATCAGTTTTTTTATCTGGGTAGACTGGTTTTAAACCATAACCAATTTTCTCAGCCGCTGGAAATTTCAAAAAATAATCTGCTTCAATATCATCTAAATTAACAACTGAAATCCTACTCCCTACCCCCTTCACCCTACTCCCTAACAACTTAAATAACCGGCCCTTAGCGGCGCGATATTTTGTAAAACTACCATGCGCTTCAATATGTTCCGGAGTTAAATTAGTAAAAACTGCCGCCTGATAGTTCAAACCTAAGTGCCTAAACTGCGCGAGCGCTTCAGAAGATGTTTCCACCACTGCATAGTAACATCCCGCTTGTACCATTCGCCGTAAAACTTTTTGCAATTGTACCCGCGAAGGCGTAGTCATTTTTAAATTATTAAGCCAAGTTTTATCATTAATCCCCCACAACGCGGTAGAAAGTAACCCAGTTTTAAAACCAGCTGATTGTAAAATATGCCAAATCATGTGACTAGTGGTGGATTTTCCTTTCGTACCCGTAACTCCAATCACAATTAATTTTTTACCTGGAAAACCATAAAAAGCCGCCACCAGTAAAGCCATAAAATAATGGTAGCCATTTAAAATTAATTTGGGTGTTAATTTTCTAATGATTGATTTGAGCATATTAACTAGCAAAACCCGCGCTATAAAAATTGCGCGGGTTAGCTAAAATTTAATACAAATTAGATTACTTTTTCGGTGCTGTGTCACCTGCCGCCGGTGCCGGCTCGTTTGCCTGCGCACGCAAACTATCTAATTCTTTTTTAATATCCTGATTAGTTGGTTGTAATTCTAATACTTTTTCTAATTGTTGAATGGCTTTTGCTTTATCATTTAACTTTTGATAAGCGAGCGACAACCGGTAGTGGGCTTGCGCGTGGTTAGGCACCAAACTAACAATATTTTTAAAAGCGCCTTCGGCTTTACTGTAATCAGCTTTATTAAAATACAAACTCCCAAGTTCAAACAAAACATCAATATCACGCGGATTAAAAACTTTCATACTTTCCAATTTTTTAATTGCTTCATCAAATTTATCTTGTACTTCATAAGCCAATGCCTGATTAAAATGAGCTGGTGTATAATTATTTTTTAATTTAATCGCTTGATCAAATTTAGCCAAAGCCTTGCTAGTTAAATCAGTAATTTCAGCTTGTAATTTAGTTTTAACTGCCACTTCAGCTTCACCTAATGACGCTTTTCGTCGGGAGGCCGACACTAAATAGGCCTTACCAAGTTCAGTATGAAGTGCGGGATTTTTATCTTCCAAAGAAATTGCTTTGCTGAATGAATCAATTACCCATTGCTCGGCATCGCGG
The DNA here is from genome assembly GCA_964348825.1 of uncultured Gammaproteobacteria bacterium. Taxonomy (GTDB): domain Bacteria; phylum Patescibacteriota; class Patescibacteriia; order Veblenbacterales; family UBA10138; genus JBBTZY01. The sequence continues at coordinate 165,059 of CAYGDX010000002.1, forward strand.
GCAAATAGCGCTGTACCACGGTAAATAGAACCCAGTGCTTCCCAATTGGCTACACTTTCTGGTGCTAAGTCGGTTGCAGAACGCGCCGCATCGATTGATGACCTTATTTGTTGTTGCAATAAATCAACTTGAGCTTTACGCGCAGTTTCGTCTTTTGGTGCTGGTTTGTTGGCTTCACGATTGGCCATCGCCAAATACACTTGAGCTAAACCAATGCGATAAGTATCGCGATAAGGATTAAGTGATACAGCTTTCGAAAAACTCGCTTGCGCTTGATCCAAAGTATTAAGTCGAGTAGCTAAACTTTGTGCTTTAGCATAAGCTACATCAGCCATAAAAACCCTTCCTACTCCAAAACAAATTACAATCGCAAGAAGTACTACAATAGCTAGCCCAAAAGAAAACAAGAAAGAGGCGCGCGGACTGTGTTGCAAAGAAATTTGTCGACTATTTTTAGCGGCGAGTACTGTGAGTAACCCTAAATTAAGCCAGAGTGCTAAGGCTAAAATAGTGTTAGTAAAGTAAAATACATTTCCTACCACCAAAACTACATAAGAAGCAACTACTGCGCCAGCTAAATACCAATGTTCGTGTGAACTTTGTTTTAAAACTCGCCAAGCTAAATACAAGCCAAATAAAAGTAAGGCCACATAAACAGCGAGCCCGAGCCAGCCAACTGTACCTAACGTTTGCGCGAGTTCAGAAGCGGCTTTATCAAAACGATAAGCCCAAAAATCGGAATCATTAAAATTTTCTGGTCGGAATTTTGAAAAACCATAAATAAATGTTTCTGGACCACTACCAAGTACCGGATTCGCTTTAGCATTTTGCGCCGCAATCTGGAAACTTGCTTTCATTGATAAATTCACTTCGGCTGGCACTTGTAAACCAGTAAATTGCGTAGTTACGAGTGGCCAAGCGACTAATGCTAACAACAAAGCAAGAGACGGTAAAATTGTCCACTTAAAACCAACAGCTTCATTGCGCCAGAAAATAAGCCCGAGCCATACCACACTACCAACAATCAACCCAACCCAACCTAATTGATAATCCACCATGAAAACAATGGCGAGAACTATCAAATAAGCAATCAAAGATAACGTTCGCACGACCATTGATTTTGACTGACGTGATAAAAATAAAGCCAAGGGTGCCATGCTGGTAAGCGCGAGTACCACCGCATTAAGTGAGCGACCAAGTGGTGAAAAACTAGCACCTTGGGCAAAATCTAAACCACCAAATAAACGCACGCCCAAAAGTTGCAAACCCAAAATGAGAGAGCCCAAACCCAAAGCTGCTATCCAAGCACTTAAGAGCCATTTAAAACTTGAATCATCTTTAACTGATTCACGAACTAATAAATAGTAAAGTACGTAAGATAAAATGCTGGCGAGTCCACCATTAAAACGTCCATAAAAACCTAAAATAGAAGTAATTGGATCAACTGAAATTATAGTGGAAACAACGTAAACCACAAACCAAGCGAGCACCAACCAATTAAGTGGTGATTTAAGCCAAGTTGTGCCGCGACCAGTAACCACTCTTACTACCCACAGGGCAAATAAAATAGAAGTGAGAGCAAGAAGTACTAGCTGTTTATTAAATTCAAATGGCTCAAAAGTGGTGGCTAAAAAGAAAAGCGGTACCAAAAAAGTCACGAGTCGTGTACCCCACACTAAAATATAATCAAATACGCGCTGGTTGGTTTTACTACTCATGTGTTCCATCGCGGAACTGACATTGGCCATTAAGTCCATATTATTTTTCAAACTTAATTATTAAAATACCCCAGAGTGAGGTGTGAATATATTTTACTACGATTGGTAAAAATCAGCAACAAACTTAAAACCCGAAATAAATCCGAAATCATAATTTTAAAAACTATTTAGCCGCATTAATTACCTTAACTTGATCCTTTGTCATTAACAAATAAATTATCTCCAAAATTCCCAGTGTATTCACCACTAAAATAATACCAAACCAAATCGGCTTATTGAGCCGCGCCGCGCGCCACAAAGCCAAACCTTTCCAAATCACCGACCAAACTACCAAAAATAACAAGACTAAAGGATTGGTGAAAAAATAAAGAATATCTGACATATGGTTGTTGGTTAATAGTTATGATTTAGTTGTAATACAAAGTTTTAATTAATTTTCTGGTTTAACTTTCCGCTACTTTTTGGTGACTGTAAGTAATTTTCATAAGTGACAACTTTTTTACCTGTTTTACTCTCTAACTCCAAACGAGCATTTTTAGCAATCCGTCCACCTTTTTTAGCTGGAACTTTATTAGCGACCAAACCTTTAGTTTTCATTGTTTCGGCAATTTGACGCGTAGAAAGTTCGGCTAGAGCTGTAAAAATTAATTCCGCGTCTGTCATATGATCCCGTAAATTTTGAGTTTTTAATTTTTTTAAATTTTTATGTTCTTTGACTGATAAGTCACTCCACTCTTGGTGGATTATATTAGTGAGTATAGCATATTCTTCTTGTTTTTTAACTTCATTGCTCTGCCAATAATCCGTCAATTTATTCCTGATTTCCTGCCCCATCATTCTTTGTTGAATCCATTTATCACTCCGCCCCATTCTTTGCCAATACAATCTGGAACGATTTAGGGCTTTTTCTGGATCAGACACTTCTCGAATTCTTTCATAACCAACTTTAGCCAGCCACAGTTTTATCGGCTCAGCTTTTGGACTAGGCACCGATTGTACTAAACGCAAAACTGTTTCCACATCAGCCACATCGGTTTCTCGCATTTTTCCGTCTTGAGCTATCATTTTCAACTGGTCACATTTTGTGACCACTTCACTTCCTTCATTTTTTAACCGATTTTTCAAGGTAGTCCAGTATGTTTTTGCACGATTATAATCCGATTGCTCCGTCAAAACCGCAACAATATCAATTACAGAAAAATACCATTTTTCTTCTTTTTCAACCCAAAGCCGACGAATTTTTTGCCCTTCAAAAAGGGTAATTTGTTTGTTATTTTTCATAAATCTTGGTACCAAATACAATTTAATTGTAATACATTAACCAAAAGTTAACAATCACAATAAGTGTGGTTATTTAAGGTAATTGAATTCCGTATTTTTCCCAATAAACTTTCATACCCTCTAAAAACGGATGCGTATATTTTTTAGGATTTGCAATCATATCTGTTTTTAAGAACTCTAAAGTAACCCAACTAAACCCCATAGTTTCAGCCTCGTCAAAATTAACATCTTGATCGCTAATGGCTGAATATAACGTCACAAATTCATCATTAGAATCATCAAAATGTCTAAAAGTAAATAATTCCTTAAACGGTATATCTATCCCTATTTCTTCTACTATTTCTCGCCTGAGACATTCTTCATTGGTTTCATTAGCTACTGTGCCACTTACAGAAACAGTATAAAGACCTGGATACCAACGTTTGGCTAAAGAACGTTTAGTTATTAATAACTCATTTTTTGAATTAAATAATAACAAATGAGAAGAACGATGTATAAATTTTCCGCTATAAAAATCTTCACGTGGACGTAAACCAATTACTTTATTATTTTCATCCACTTGAATAATCATTTCTGACATAATATTTTATTACATTAATAAACTTAAACTAAGATATCACCACTTCCAACAACTCTGGAAATTCTTCAGTGCTCATAAACCTTAAAGTATAATGACCTCGGCCAGGTAAGCTAATAATCCTCCCACCTAATACTTCATGATAAATGGTCAAACTTTTTTTACCATCTTCATATTCATTATCAGCCGTAAACATAATAATTTCTTTGACGCGCGATTTAATACTTTCATCTATTGGATATAAATAAAAATCTTTTCTATTCTCATCATCTTTATCCGGAATTTTCCACGGCCCTACCAATATTAATTTTTTGATTTGTTGTTTTGACTCACCTAGCCAGCGCACTAAAAAAGCCGTACCACAACTATGGCCAACTAAAATAGTATTTTCATCCACTGTATACTTTTCAAATTCTTGTTTAAAGTTTTGATAATTAGGCGCCCACGGCTCAGGCATCAGCGGCGCAGTTGTTTTAATCCCAAGCGCTAGCAAATTTTTCTTAAGCCAAGTAATCCAGTGCTTATCATAAGTTCTGGTTGCTTCATTCATCCCCTTTTCTTTATCCGACGGACAGCCGTGAATGATGATACAATTGATGTTTTTGTTCATAACACAGAAAATTAAAACTAATTAATTTACTTTCTTTTTATTTAATTTAGGACCGATTAAAATTCTATCACGGTTCTTAGATTTGTATTGTAAATATTCAGAAAATTTTTTTTGAAGTTTTTTCTTATACTCTTTATCATCAAGTTGATCTCTAAATACTTCTTCAAATACATTTAAGATTAAAAAAATAGTTCCAATAAGCTGGTGAGTGTGAGCTATAAACCAATCATCATCTTCATCAAAATAACTGTAAGTATCTTTAATGATCTTTTGATCTAGTAAAAATTCTGATTTTCGTCCCTCTATAAATCTAGAGAAATTGGCATGAGATTTTTCTGAAGCAAAATTAAATTTATCTCTAAGTTGCTTTCCAAGGATTCCTTGTCTACCTTCTATTAATATTTTTTTATAATCTTCATCATTTTGATCTAGAAAATTTTTTTTAGACCAGATATCAGCTTTATTTTTATCTCCTCTGATGGCATTAATAAAAGTTGTGGCTTCAATAGCCGATCTAACACTCTTGTAAGCAAGAGAAAAATGCCCTCTAAAAATTGAGAGGAATGTAAAATGTATATCATTAACTGTCATATTCATTAATCCAATAATAATTTGGTGATCAGGTTCAGGGGTTTTTAACGATTTCTCAAGTTTTTGAATTAGTAAAAACAGCTCTGTAACCCAAAAAACCTCATCATTGAATTTTTCCAAATTTAATTTTAATTTCTGGTCTTCTAACTTTGACCACTCTGTTAAGTATTCTTTGTTATTCATAATAAAAACATTAATTATTTTGACACCTCCTATGCTAACACGAATTGGTGCCCTCGCAAGAAACCCCGTAGAACTCGGGATCGCCCTCATCCACGGGGCGCAGTCGAACCTCTTAAAAACAATCTTGCCCTCAGGAGGAATCCGCCCTCGCTTACGCTACGGCGGACAGGTCGAACTTTTAAAATTGCCCTCGCGAGGAATCGAACCTCGATTGCAAGATCCGGAATCTCGCGTCCTATCCATTAAACGACAAGGGCATAAGTTAAAAATCACTAATCTCTAATTCCTAATGTCTAAAAATATCTAATAACTAATAATTAAACTTTATGATTTGGGAATTGGGATTTTTTATATATTAGAAATTAGTTATTAGACATTCTAGATTTCCTCCTGCGCGAAAATGACAACTACTATTCTATCCTCTTACTATTACTTAACAACTCTTCCGCTACTTCAATATCCTCTGGCCGACCAAAATCTAACCAATAATCCCCCATTCGCACTATTTTTATTTCTTCTTGTTTGGCGAGCATACTCACCGCATCAGTTAATTCATACTCACCCCGCGGAGAAATTTTTACTTGTGGTAAAATTGGCCAAATATTTTGACTTACATGATACAACCCACAATTTACTAAATCTGAGGGCGGTACTTCCGGCTTTTCTACAATATAATCCAAAATATTATCACCTTTTGGCACTAGTACACCAAAACGTTCTGGATTTTTATGTGGGAAGCCAGCCACTGTCGAACCTTCACCACCCATTTTTTTTAAATCGCTCGCAGAATAAAGATTGTCACCACTCACCACCAAAACTGCCTGATTATTTAATTCTTTTTCCACCGCTACTAACGGCATTAGCGTACCATATTTATCTTCACCCAGTCTTTCAAATTGATTAATTACTGTAATAGATGAATTATTTTTATAATTAGATACAAAATCATAACCCGCCGTGGCTTGGTAACCAATCACTAAATAAAAATCTTTAAAACCAGCACTAATTAAATTATCAAGCAGATAAGATAAAAACGGCCGACCCAAAACATTAATTAAATGCTTGGGTTGATGAGCGGTTAATTCGCGCATTCTGGTACCGCGCCCCGCGGCCATGATGATGACAGGAAGAGACATAGATTAAAACATTATAACACTAGAACACTTAAACATAAATTCACATACTGTAATTACCACGCAGGCTGGAATCCAAAAAATCCTAAATTCTAATATCTAAACTCTAAATAAATCCAAAATTATTAAATTCAAAAATTTTAATTTTTAGTCATTTGGATTTTAAAATTTGTTTCGGATTTCGATATTCGGATTTCGGATTTTTTAAGTTTATTCTTCTATTCCAATAATTTTAAATTTCTTAATTTATCAATGAATAATCCCGCTAGCTCACTCCTTCTATCATTCGTATGCATTTTAATTATCTGTTCATTTACCACTACGTCAGTTCCGCTTGCTTCTAAACCTTCACCTAAATAATTTTTTAATCTTGACCATTGAATTTTTTTAGCCAATTTATCTAACCACTTACCACCCAATAAATCAAGCGCTGTTTCTACTATTAATTTTAAACTATTGCTAAGCGGTGACAATTTTATTCGTATCGCTGGCTCAACTTTTTCTACTGCCTTATGCCAACTAGGTAAATATTCTCCTACCCAATTATTTGCCTCACACCATTTTAAGTAAACTCCATCGTTATAAAGAGGAATTAAACTAGCTATCCAATAAGCTAAATACGGATCAAAATTGTAACTTAAATTTTTTAATGACAAGTTGTCAGTCGTGGTATAAAAACTCAAACACAAACGATTATTAATTTTATTATTATGCCTCCGCCAGCCCTTAATTTGCGTAATTAAACTTACCAATAAACGCACCAACCACAAATGTCCGGAGCTCGCCACAATAAACAAATCAATATCGCTATTTTTTCTTCTGGGCGCAAACCAAGCCACCGAATTTCCAACTGCTACCATTTTCACGAACGGTAAATAAGAAATCAAACGCGCGCCGCGAAGTGCTTTATGCCATTTGATAATCGCCCAGCGCTCTTTTTGCTGTCGACCATCTAACCAGTTGGGTGAACTAACTAACTGCCAAAAACCATTTTGATTTTTAACTAAATTTTTATTTTGTAAATTAGTTAGGACTTCGGTAACATCAAATAAAGTTACAGATGATAACGCTATACCGTCTTTGGTGAACAAATAATACCAACATTCAAAAGTAGTTAAGGGGCGTTCGTTGACGTCGAACCATGTGAGGGTAGTTAGAATCGATTTTTCTAATGAAGGTAATTTTAATATCATTGTAATTAAAAATGTAAAATTATTCAGCCGAACCGTGCCGCCCTGTCGTAGGGTTTGTACAGAGCGCAAGGCAAACGAGCGTCCGACCCCGCCGTGTTTGTGGTCGTTTGGCATAGGCGGGGTCAGCTCGTTTGACGAGCACTGTTCAAACCCGGAGACCGAGGCGGCGATTTTGTGTTACTTTATAAAAAGTAACAAAAATAAATTTATTTTTCATTTTAAATTATTCACCTGCTTTGATTACTCCCATCTTAAGCGCTGTTTTTCGCCACAATCTTTTAACCCCGCGAATGGATTTATAAACCACATACCCGCCCCATGAATAAGGATAATCATGTGTACCAATATATTCAATATATTCCCCACCAAAACCAATTTTAAATTTACTAAAACCCGCCCAATCTTTGTGTGTGCCATCGGGTGGTTGAACACCCCAAAAATCATACCGCGAAATTCCCAATCTCCTCACCGCTTGAATTGTTCCCCAGTGTAAAAGATGCGGCCCTTTCAATTGATTGTGCACTCTATCTGAACCACCATGCACATAAGTAGCGCAATTTTGATGGAAAGTTACTAAGTGCCCAGCAATTACTTTGCCCTCATACTCCACTATCCCCAACCGGCAAGCAAGTTCTGGCCCCAACACTGGCCTCTCACCCGCCACGCGAAACAATCTACGATAATGTTCAAAATGATGCGGAAAGAATTTGCCACGACGCGCGGTTAATTGTACTAAATGCCAAAAATCCAAAAAATCGCTATCATCTCCCCAGCGCCAAGTTAATCCTTTTTTTTCTGCCAAATGAATATTGTAACGAGTTTTTTGACTCATGCCCGCTAACAACTCTTCGGGTGTTTTAGTTAAATCCAATACCTGTGTGCCACGAGGTTGAATATCGCTACTCTTAATAAATTTTAATTTTTCTAAAACCGTCAAATTATGGGAGTTTAATAAATTAGTTGGTTCGGTTCTAATTGGTGGATCAAATAAAGTAAATAAAACTTTAGTACGTAAATTTTCTGCTACTGTATGCAAAACTTGTTCCCAATATTTTGAATCACTCACCACTGGGCCTCGTGGTAAATAAGCGTAATACCGCCCACCCGGTAATTTTATAAATTGCACCAAAGCCGCACCGACTTGTTTTTGTCCATCAAACACGCCCCAGCACTCTACTTTTTGCCGTGGCAATGTCTCTACTTCAGCCCAACCACCAGTATGAAAAAAAGACCCGCTGTACCAAGGAAGGGATTGGGTAAAATTTGATAATGATTCTGGAGATATAAGTTTAATATCCATAAATTTGTAAAAAATCAATTCACTAGAACATTAAAACACTTAAACATTAGAACATTATTAATAAAAAACCCTTTCGTTTTTATGTTCTAATGTTCTAGTGTTCAAATGATAACTCTTAATTTCTTCCCATTCCTTTTAAAATCATTTTTATTTTTTCTTCCAAACTTCCCTCAAAACCTTTAAGCGATTGTAGTGCTTGTCGCGCTTCATTCAGCGAATATCCCAAACTAGTAATTGCCTCAATTAGAGATTGGTCATCGCCTAACGTGGCAGTGGGTAGTACGCCTTCAATTTTATCTTTAAGTTCCACTACCAATCGCTCCGCGGTTTTTTTACCAATGCCGTGTACGGCATGAAGTTTGGCCGCATCTTGATTCACTACCGCGCGACGAATATCATCGGGCTTAGCTACATCTAAAATATTAAGCGCCGACTTTGGTCCAACTCCCGAAACATTTAATAATAATTTAAAAGTAGATAATTCCTCAGCAGTTAAAAAACCATACAGCTCCTCAACATCTTCACGTACCACATGATGCGTAAAAAAACGAACCGCACTTCCCACCGGTAACCGCGCTAAAGTATCTTTGGTGGTTTGCACTTCATACCCCACACCACCCGTTTCCACCACGACCCCGCGGGCAGTTACACTGGCTATTTGTCCTGAAATTAAAGCTATCATACGGCTTTAAGTATAGGTTATTTAATAAGGATTGACAAAAATCCAGAATAAATTAAAATATAGCTAATAAACAAATAAATTAATCAAATCGCTCAATAACAAATTCGAGGTCTAAAAAATGAACAATATAATAGTAAATATTCTTTTTATAATTTTTATAGTTGGCGGATCAGTATCTGCACTTTTCGGAATACCACTTATTGAGGCCGACCCATATCCAATAGAATTAGAAAGACGCCAACAATATAAATTTGAATCACGTATTGCCTCAATTTCTTTCCTAATTGGCTTAGCATCAATTATATTGAGTATTCTAATCGCTAAGCAATATATTCACATTCCAAAGTTTTTTTAAACAAAAAAATAAATCACTACAATAAACATCCCTGAGATTATTTCAACGGGATTTTTTATTTTTAATTATAAATTTTCTGTTTCTGGATTCCCGCCTTCCTCCTTCGCCAATGCTACGGCAGGACATGATGCGGGAATGACATAATACCCTTACTCCACACTCTTATTTATCCGCCGATGAGGTGTGACTCTTACCAACCAACCTAATGTTCTAGTGTTCTAATGTTAAAGTGATATAATGTAGCCACTATGCAATTCAAACTCAAATCCCCCTTCCAACCCACCGGCGACCCTGTAGTAGAACTCGCTTGACTCGTTCACTACAGGGCAAGCCAACCTAAACTAATTAATAATTATGACACAATCAATCTTTAAATTAAAAGCGCCGTTCCAACCCACAGGCGACCAGCCGCAAGCGATTGCCAAATTGGTTAAGGGATTAAAAAATGGCAATACTCATCAAACTTTACTCGGCGTAACTGGCTCGGGTAAAACATTTACCATTGCCAATGTAATTAATGAATTGCAACGCCCCGCGCTTATTATCTCCCATAATAAAACTTTGGCCGCGCAACTCGCTTCAGAGTTCAGGCAATTTTTTCCCGAGAACGCGGTACATTATTTTGTTTCCTACTACGATTACTACCAACCCGAGGCCTACATTCCCCAAAGCGATACTTATATTGAAAAAGAAACGCAAATCAATGAAGAAATTGATCGCCTGCGCCACGCTTCTACCCAAAGTATTTTATCGCGTCGCGATACTATAATTGTAGCTTCAGTCAGTTGTATTTACGGCTTAGGTAGTCCAGCTGAATACGCTAAAGTACGTTTACAATTAAGAGTTGGCGAGAATATTCCTCGCCAAAAACTCTTACGCCAGCTAACTGATTTACAATACCAAAGAAACGACATTGATTTTCACCGCAGTACTTTTCGCGTACGCGGAATGAGCATGGATATTTATCCGGCCGACGCTTTAGATAAATATGTACGTTTAAATTTTGATGGCGATAAAATAACTACCATTTCCGAATGTAATTTAATTACTGGTGATATAATTACCAACCTCATAAATTATGATATTTATCCGGCCTCACATTATGTGGCACCAACTGATACTTTCAAACAAGCTATATCGGAAATAGAGAAGGATTTAAAAATTAGTGTGGCTAAATTTAAAAAACAAAATAAATTAATTGAAGCTCAGCGGATTTTAGAACGCACTAATTATGATTTAGAAATGATTAGGGCTACCGGCTACTGTAATGGCATTGAAAATTACTCCCGCTATTTTGATGGCCGGAAAGTTGGTGAACCGCCCTACACCCTGCTTGAATATTTCCCCACCGACGCACTCTGTTTTATTGACGAATCACATATGACCATACCGCAAATTGGCGGTATGTATGCCGGCGATCAAGCTCGTAAAAAAAACTTAATTGATTTTGGTTTTCGCTTACCCGGCGCTTTAGACAATCGCCCACTTAATTTTGCGGAATTTAACAAGCGAGTTCACAATTTTACTTACATCTCGGCTACACCCGCTGATTATGAAAAAAATAAATCAACTCAAATTGTAGAACAAATTATTCGCCCCACTGGCCTCATTGATCCTAAAATTGAAATTCGCCCAACCAAACACCAAATTGATAATTTACTGGAATCAATCAAAGAACGGGTGAAACAAAAACAGCGCGTGTTAGTAACTACTTTAACCAAACGAATGGCGGAAGATTTAGCTGATTATTTACAAGATGCTAATATTAAAGTGCAATATCTACATTCTGAAGTAGATACTTTAATACGTTTGGAAATTTTACGTGACTTACGCTTAGGTAAATTTGACGTGCTGGTCGGAATTAATTTATTGCGTGAAGGGTTAGATTTACCCGAGGTCTCACTAGTTGCCATTTTAGATGCGGACAAAGAAGGGTTTCTGCGCTCCACTTCGGCACTCATTCAAACTATGGGTCGCGCCGCACGGCATATTGATGGCCATGTAATTATGTACGCTGATAAAATTACTGATTCTATGGCGCGAGCTATGGCCGAAACTGAGCGACGGCGAAAAATTCAAACTGCTTACAACAAAGCGCACAATATTACACCCCAAGGCATTATAAAAGCAATTCAAGATGATAGATTATCAGGCGGTAAATTACCTGAAGAAATATTTGTGCTGCCAAAAGATATTAAAAAATTGGATAAATTAGAATTAAAACATTTAACCGAAAATCTAACTAACCAAATGAACTTAGCCGCCCAAAATTTAGAATTTGAAAAAGCTACATTAATTCGGGATCAAATTAATGAGCTTAAAAAATTAACAAATAAAAAAGGGTCATCCAGAATCAGATAACCCAATATCCATTAAACAATCACTTAATGTGACCAATTTTAAAAAACGCTTTCAAATTATCAATTAAATCCTCATGCGGCCAAACTATCCAGGGCCATTTTCCAGTTGTTTTGTACTGTCGCATTGTTTGAGCGAAATAATTCACAAAACCCTGTGAACAAGTTTTATGAATTAAACATGCGGTCCGGATTTCAAATCCTTCCCCATACCATTCACGAAGCAAGCGCTGACCCCTTTTAAAAGTTCTATAAGTTTCATCTAAATCATCGATAAGTAATACCTTCTTAAACGGTAACTTGCCTTTTTTGAGTTTAAGTTTTTTCTTATTCCGTGGGTCAATAAAAGATATTTCGTCGGCAAATCTGACTATGCGAGATCTCTTACCAACGCCACGCGAACGATCTTTATAACCTTGAGCCATCCAAATGCCATACGGAACATTTAACACTCGAGCAATAATAGCGGCAAATAAACCACCAGTAGCAATACCAATAATAAGATCTGGCTTATAAGATCCTTGGATAATCCTGATTAGTTCTTTTATTAGTGCTACATACTTTCCGCCCGATATTCTTATCATCGGCTGTTTTTTATGTAAATATACTGTATTGGCACGCGGTCTTTTTTCTTTTTTCTTTGTTTTTCTACTTGCTTTCATAACTCACCTTTTTGTTTTAGAATTTTTGTATCAAAATTATTATTATATTTAGAATATCAAAAATCCGCGATAACTCGCGGATTTTTATTTTACTTACTTATTTTATTCGCTTGCTTCATCAGCCGTGATTTTAGCCGCGCTACCGTATTCTTCTTGAGTATTCCTTTTTGAGCCGCTTTATCCAAAACCGTAATAGCTTTCTTTACTTGCGTAGCCGCTTCTTTACCACCAGCTACTACCGCTTTACGCGCCGCGCGTAAATTAACCTGCACACCGGTTCGCAATTTATTATTATGAATAAGATGTTTTTTGGTTTGTCGCCAAGCTTTCTTAGCGGCTTGTTTATTAGGCATAAATAAAAATCAATGGTCAAAATTATTAAGTGCTTATATACTACATTTTTTATTTAAATCTGTCAATACTATTGAATTAAATCCGAAATCCGAAGCACTAAATCCGAAATTTTCGTATTTCGAATTTCGATATTCGAATTTTTCAGCAAAGTGCTTTTATAAACTCCTGTTTTGTATCCTTTTTTTATTCTCACCACCTTAACTTCTAATCCATGTTTTACTAATTCTTGCTCAGCCACTTTAATACTCGGATGTTGATCATAACCCAAAACTATTACTTGTGGATTTATACTCTTTACTAATTTATAGCGATGATTAAAATCCTCTTGCCCCAGCCGAGCTTTAAAAACAATTGGCAAATTTTTTATTTGCTTTAATCTAATTGATTCTTTTTGGGTTGGATAATAACCTTTAAGTTTAAAAACATTTTTATCGCGCGCTACTACTACCCAAAGCTCTTTCCCTAATTTCGCGGCCTGTTTCAAAAACCAAATGTGACCAAGGTGGAGTAAATCGAAGGTGCCGAATGCTAAAACGCGACTAAATCTTTTTTGCATAAATTATTATTAGGACAAATTTATTTAAAAATCCTAAATCCTAATGTCTAATTCCTAAATAAACCCCAATCCCTAAATCCCAAAGTTGAATTTTAAATTATTAGACATTTTTAGAAATTAGAAATTAGTTATTGGTGATTAGACATTTTTTCACTCCCCATTTTCCCCAAAAAAATTGTAAATAAAACAGCTGGGTCTTGACTACTGGTTTTTAATTTTAAATCTAAATCCATTAGCTCACCATAAATCCAAACCAAACGTTCACGAGAATAATATGGAATTTGTTGCAAGGCCTTGGTCACGACAAATGAATGTAATCCTGTAACTTCCGAAATTTCCCGCGCCGATGGCTTGGTTTTTATTTGATCCAACTGTTCACGCACTAAAACCAAAGATCTCATTTGCCAAGTAAGCATCCCCAGTAAACTTTGCGGTGTAGCACCGAGCTCTAATTGTTTTTTTAAAACTGTTAACGCTTGCTGGTAATCACGCCGCGCGATAGCATCTGTAAAAGCAAAAGCATTATCTTGTTCTACTGTTGTAACCAATAAATTAACATCGTCAGATGTCACAGCTCGATTTTTAACATAAGCCACCAGTTTACCAACTTCATTAAATAACTGCCAGTAATTTTCCCCCACCATCATCAATAATAATCGCGCTACCGAATTTGACATTACTCCACCGAGCTTCTTAGCTTTCTCAATCACCCATTTTTCAAGCTCTAGAGTAGGCAAAAAATTAAATTCACGCACTGTAACTTTTGCCTCCGTAATTAATTTCTGAAACACGGCGGGCAATGTTTTTGACCAACTGATTTTTTCACCTTCAATTAATAATAAATAAATGCCAACTGGTAAATCATTTACTGTTTTTTTAATTATTTCTGCTAGTTCGCCTTTACTATCAGCTTGCAAAAAACCGTGAATAATAATTAATTTTTCCTGCACAAACAACCCACCGCCATAAATAGCTTGGCTAAACTCTCGCGCTAAATCAACCTCATCACTTTTTTTATATTGCAAATCAATCAGCGCGGCCTGAGGATGACGTTTTTTAAATTCCTCACGCCAACGATCAAGCTCAAAACTTAAAAGCGACTGGTTTTCACCATACCACAAATAAACGCCTCCACTGGAGTTTTTACTAATTGTTTTATAATTAATTTCTTTCACCATAGCTTTCTCAGCTTACCACCACTTTCACCAAAAAATCAAACTCCAATCCCACACTAACTATTCAGACAAAAATATCTTAAGTTACACCTTTCATACTAATCCACTGGTAAAAGTTTCCACAACAAATCAAACTGTGCCTTTTCTAATTTAGACAATACTTCACTCTCTATCACCACCGCCAGCAAATCCCGGTCAAAAGCAAAATAGGCAACTTTTTTACCAAAAATTGATTTCATAGCATGCCAATCATACGTGGCCGGCACTAATCGTACTTGCCTTAATTCTTTGTCGCCTAATTTTTTCCTCTCCCGCCCCCGTGGCGTATCTCGCAAAATTACTCGAGCTGGAATTTTTAAAGCCACTCGTCGCACTACAAACTGGGGGAAATAATCATCCAAAATTGAAAATAAATCATCCGCCGAACTAAATGACATCATTTCTTGTCTATCTTGTAGCACTTCTTCTAACACCGCTTTCATACCTTCTCGACCTTGAAAAAAACGCACCATAGGGCGATCTGAATCACTTTTATATAAGGCTTGCAACTGTGGCAATACCCCCTCCAATAACCTAGTTTTATCCTGTGCTAATTTTAATAATTTTTCTGGATTTTCCGCGCTATAATTTTTTACGCCCTTTTGTTCAAACAAAGCCACTGCTCCCATTTCTGCCAATTCTGATAAAATATCATAAACTGTAGCCCGTGGTAATTCGCTTTTATGGGATATTTTTTGAGCAGTACTAGCCCCCAATTCTAACAAAGCCAAGTAGATTTTGGCTTGTTTTTCACTTAAACCAAAGGTTTTTAGGGTTTTTAAAATATCATTAATCATATATGTCGGTAATTACGACAACTATTTATAGATTAAATTTAGCTCATTTTAGCCAAATTGTCAATACCACTTATTAACATGTCGCTATTCTTGACAAAATCTATGAATGAAATATAATAACTTGTTAAAACAAAAATTCAATAATCGATCATTAACAATTTAAAGGAAATAAAATGAAACAATCTATATTGAACTTCTTCTTAAAACACATGACCATACCCAGTGATGATGGCGCATTTCTTATCCTTAGCAGTGAGAATGATCATAACGACAAAAAATGGGAAAAACGTTTCAAAGAGCAATCAAGGAGCGTGTGGCTTGAGGCTATAAAAGAAGTGTCTCGAATTGGCAAAAAAATAGTAAGGCCTTATATTTATTCAACCCCATTCATTGTAAGTTCAGAGGCTGAAACCGCTATAAAAAATGTAGTTAACTTAGAAGGAGAAATTAATACCATCAAACAAATGAAGTGGCAAGAAATCATTGCCATTGTTCTTGAAAAAATTAATGAGCAACGTATAGCATACAACAATAAGCCGACCGATGAATTCTTCTCTGTCAAAAAATTAACTATTTTACTGAAATCAAATGGTAGAAAAATAGAATTGAACTATAAATCACCAAAAGAAAATGCTACTTTTTTACGAATACAGGGAAGTGATTTTTTGTGGTTAGAGCGTGAATATTACTCAAGAAATTCCCCAATATTCAAAGGGCACTGGACTAAATTTAAAAAAAATGGAAAAATTGTACATTTTGAAGGTTATTGTAATCAATTATTATATTCTGGGTCATCGCATTTCTCGGCAATACTAACGCAAGCGAGCATTAAGACCATACCCATGCTTGATAAAAACACTATGTGGAAAGAAGGTGTTTTTGATCCCAAACCATTTGTGCGAGAACCAGTAGTAATGTCAGATGGCTTGAATTTATTAGCGACCGACGAAAGACTTTCTTATGACCAATGGAATAGCGCAGGCGCCTATTAATTAACAAATGTTAAAAAAATATAAGTAAAGTCGTAAAAACGAATCGAGACAGCCAAACAACACTGATCTCGATTTTTATTATCGTTAACTGTATCAATGTGTTAATACGTTAAGTTAGATGCAAAGTATATCATTCTTATAATTCTATCTCTTCCATCTCGCCCCAATTCTCCCCTACCTTCACTTCCACCTTAACCGGCACGGAAAGCTCCACTGCTTGTTCCATTTCCATTTTAATTATTTTCCCCAACATTTGAAGATCGGCCTTGGGTACTTCAAATACTAATTCATCATGCACTTGCAAAAGCATTCGAACCCGCGGCGCTTGGCTAGACAATTTATCCGCCACACGAATCATCGCTACTTTAAGCATATCAGCCGCGGTGCCTTGTACTGGCAAATTTATCGCCATACGTTCTGCTCCATTTCTTACCTGCACAATACTAGAGTTAATTTCTGGTAAAGCACGCTTACGGCCAAACAACGTCTCCACATAACCCCGCTCTCGCGCCTGTAATTTAATATTTTCTATCCAACTGGCCACGCCAGAAAAAGTTTGAAAATAACGTTTAATAAAATCTTGCGCTTCTGTACGTGATAAACCAGTACGCTCCGCGAGCCCCCACGCGCCCATTCCATACAACACGCCAAAATTTACTTCTTTAGCACTACGCCGTTGATCACTGGTTACATCGGTCGGCTTAACATCAAAAATAAAGGCGGCGGTTGAAGTATGAATATCTCGCCCGGCTTTAAATACTTCAATCATTTTAGCGTCGCCCGCTAAATGCGCTACAATCCGCAGTTCAATTTGTGAATAATCTGCCGAGAGTAACACAAATCCACTCTCAGCCACAAAAGCTTGGCGCACTCGCTTGCCCCACTCACCTTTGATTGGAATATTTTGTAAATTTGGATCAGATGATGACAACCTCCCCGTGGCCGCTACTGTTTGATTATAACTAGTATGCACGCGCCCAGTACTTTCACTCACCAACTTAGGTAAGGCCTCCACATAAGTTGATTGCAATTTTGATAATTCACGCCATTCAAATAATTCCTCGATTATAGGGTGCAGGCCGCGCATTTTTTCCAACTCTGAAGCGGCAGTGGAAACACCAGTTTTAGTAGAACGAAGCCCTTCGGTTGAAATTTGTAATTCATCAAATAAAATTTCTTTCAATTGTTTAGGTGAATTGATATTAAATTCGCGGCCAGCTAATTTATGAATTTTCTTTTCTAATTTTTTAAGTATAACAGATAATTCGCCATTCATTTGCGCTAAATATTCCACATCAACTTTCACACCCGCTTTTTCCATTTCCCCTAAAATCGGCACTAGCGGCATTTCAATTTCATTAAATAATTTATTTAATTTTTGTTCAACTATCTCAGATTTTAATTTAAGAAATAAACGATAAGTAAAATCGGCATCCTCGGCCGCATACCAAGCCACTTTAGAAATTTCGACTTTATCCATTGAAATCTGCTCTTTTACCTTAGCCCCTATCAAATCTTCAATCGGTTGCATGCGGTAGCCAAATTCTTGAAACACTAAAGAATCCAAAGTTAAAGTACGCTCGGAGCCGGCACGCAATAAATAAGAAGCAATCATAGTATCAAAGCTGATTGGTTGCAAATTTATACCAGCATGATTTAAAACCGCGCGATCAAATTTTAAATTATGGCCAACTTTAATAATTGATTTGTTCTCCAAAATTTCTATTAACTTTTTACCAGCTTTAGAAGACAACAATTTTACCGGCACAAAATACGCCTCGCCCACAGAAGCACATAAACTCACTCCCACCAAATCAGCAGTATAAGGATCCAAACTACTAGTTTCAGTATCCACAGCTAATTCTTTAATGCCGCTTAAATATTTTATCAACCCACTTAATAATTCTT
Source organism: uncultured Gammaproteobacteria bacterium (assembly GCA_964348825.1). Lineage (GTDB taxonomy): Bacteria > Patescibacteriota > Patescibacteriia > Veblenbacterales > UBA10138 > JBBTZY01. The sequence continues at coordinate 183,522 of CAYGDX010000002.1, forward strand.
CAGTATCAATCAGTTGATAATTTTGTGGAACTTTATTTTTAACCACAACTGGTTTAGTTGTAGTGGTATCAGTTAGTTCCCGATCTAAAACTAAAGTCGATTTTAATCCTAAAGTTTTTTCTAATTCCGGAACTTTAGCGAGTAGCGACTTAAATTCCAAATCATGAAAAATTTTCAAAATTTTATTCTCATCAAATTGTTTTAATTCACAATCCTCTAATTTAAAATCTAATTTTACATCGCGTACAATCGTTACTAATTTCAAAGCTAGTTCGGCTTCACTAGTATATGTTTTTAATAATTCCTGAATTTTGGGCGAAATTAAATGTAGCTTCTCATCTTTTTTAGCCAAGGCCTGATAAATTCCGGCGATACTACCAAAATTTTTAATTAATTCCTGACCAGTTTTTTCACCAATCCCCGGCACGCCCGGAATATTATCGGAAACATCACCGCGCAAGGCTTTGTAATCAATCAGTTGATTTGGTTTTAATCCATAACGTTCATACACTTGCGCTTCATTATAAATCACAGTTTCTCCTAAACCTTTTTTCGGTGTGTAAACAAAAGTTCGATCGTTCACTAATTGCAAAGTATCTAAATCGCCGGTTACAATCATAGTTTCTAGAGTTGGGTACTCATCATAAATAATTTTTGACACCGTACCAATTACATCATCGGCTTCGTAGCCCGCTTGTTCATAAATTGGCAAATTAAAAGCTCGCACCACTTCTTTAATAATTGGAATTTGGTCATACAACTCTTGTGGTTTTTTAATCCGTTGCGCTTTATACTCTTTGAAAGCTTGGTGACGAAAAGTAGGTGCAGGTAAATCAAAAGTTATCACTACATACTTGGGCTTCAATTCTTTAAGGACACGAAACAAAATAGTGGTAAAACCATACACAGCATTTACCATTTGTCCACTCTTGGTAGTGAGTGGCGGCAAAGCATGAAAAGCTCTGTGTACCAAAGCATTGCCATCAAAAATTACTAATTTATCGCGGGTAATCATATAACGTTATTCTACCATAAAGCCGCCTTAATAAACTTCCCCTCCTTAAAGGAGGGGTTAGGGGAGGTACTCTAAAATTTTCTCTATTACTGCTTCAATATTATTTTCCACTTCATCATTAGTAAATCTTACAACTTTAATCCCTTGTTTATTTAAAAATATAGTACGTTGTTTATCATAATTAACAACTTCAATATCAGAAAAATGTGAATCACCATCTATCTCAATCGATAGTTTAAGTTCAGGACAGAAAAAATCAACAATATAATTTCCAATGCTAAATTGCCTTCTAAATTTATAATTATTTAAATTTCTAGCGCGCAAATAATACCAAATTTTTTGTTCAGCCACGGGCATATTACTTCTCAAACTCTGACGTCTATCCTTTAACCGCTGATCATTACAAAGATAAACCATAAATGTAAAATGTAAACTTACCCCACCTAACCTCCCCTTCGAGGGGAGGAACTATTGGAGGCCAGAACGGGAGTTGTCGTACCTACGGTAGATCTCCCGTAGGGAGACAGACTAAATTATGTTTTCATTACCCAAAGGCCTGGGCGAGAATCGAACTCGCGAATAGGGGTTTTGCAGACCCCCGCCTTACCACTTGGCTACCAGGCCACAACGAATTGTACATTATCAGATTAGCACATAAGAATCAAGAAAGAAAAAGAGATGTTTTGCAACACCTCTTTTTATTCATCAAAAATATAAAATCAAGATTTACAAAACTTCAATCGTTACCCACCGCGCACCCCAAGCTTTGGCTTCAGCGCGTGATTCCATCCATATATCCAAACGCTCGTCAAAACGTTCATTCATTCTATCTTCTACCACAAAAATTTGATTATCAAAGTGAGTTGGAATTTTTACTCGTGTACCAAAACGTAAAAAATTAGCCGCCACCACACCCTTACGCACTGTAGTATTACTAGCCGTAATAAATGGTGTACTATCAGTTTGGTCAGGGGTCGATGAATAGGCCGTTACCAAAACTTTAATTTTATAACGCGCCTCACGTTCTGAAGCAACTGGCAAACGCTTAATTACTTCTTCAGTTTTTAAAAAAGTGGGCATTTCAAAATTTTGGGCCAAAGCCGCACTCGGCCAAAACATCTGTACTACTAAACAAAATCCACCAAATAATAGAGCCAACTTGTAAGGATGCTTTATTTCGGTAATATAAAATGATAGATAATTAGTGAATGTCATAAATAATATAAATAATGATATTTAGCTCACCCACCTTCGTCTTTTGACTACGGCGGGTTATTCGCTGAAAGATAAAACATTATTAATTAATGTTGATTTATCTATGGTTACATAAAATAGCAACCAACAACGAAAGCGAATAAAAAAACCTCGTATTTAACGAGGTTTTGTTACATAATCCGTAACTAGAGAAGTATAGATCAAATGGTGATTTTTGTCAATGGTAAATGTTTAAAATTCGAAATTCGAATATCGAAATCCGAAATAAATTTATACCAACTTATCCTGCTGTTCTGGTGGTACTTTGAGCCCTAAATGTTCATAAGCCGAAGCGGTAACCACCCGCCCACGCGGGGTGCGGGCGAGAAAGCCAAGTTGCATCAAAAATGGTTCATAAATATCTTCAATGGTACCCTCTTCTTCTTGCAAAGCCGCGGCCACAGTATTTAACCCCACTGGTCCACCTTTAAACTTTTCAATAATTACTTTTAAAATTGAACGATCTAAATCATCCAAACCCATTTGGTCAATCGCTAAATTATCCAAAGCCGCTTGGACTAAATCATTGGTTACCTTTCCCCCACCCTTTACTTGTACATAATCACGCACGCGTTTAAGTAAACGATTACTAACACGTGGTGTAGCACGCGAACGTGAAGCAATAATATTTTGCGCCTCTACTTCGAGCGGTAAATTTAAAAGCTTGGCTGACCGCGCTACAATTTTACTCATTTCTTCATTAGTATAAAAATTCAAACGATACGTGGCGCCAAAACGATTCCGTAGTGGCGATGATAATAAATTATAACGCGTAGTGGCACCGATTAAAGTAAAACGTGGAAGTTCCAAGCGCAAAGTGCGAGCGGAAGGACCTTTACCAATTACCAAATCCAGCGCGTATTCTTCCATTGCTGGATATAAAACTTCTTCAATTATTTTATTAAGTCGATGAATTTCATCAATAAACAAAATACTGCCCGGTTCTAGGTTGGTTAAAATTGCGGCCAAATCCCCCGCTCGCTCAATCGCTGGCCCCGAAGTAACTTTTATTGGTGCGCCCATTTCCTGCGCGATAATATGCGCTAGCGTGGTTTTGCCTAAGCCCGGCGGACCATAAAGCAAAACATGCTCAATGGTTTCCTTCCGCTGCTTAGCGGCAGTTAAAAAAATTTCCAAATTTTTCTTAACTTGTTCTTGTCCAACATAATCCTGCAAACGTTTAGGACGCAGTTGAGTGTTGAGTTGTGCATCTTCCACTTGTTCTACTGGGGTGATGATACGGGAATTGTCTTGGTTTGACTGAAGCATGATAATTTAAAATGTAAAAATCAAAATGAAAAATGACAATGAAAGCTTGGCTTTCACCCCGCTTAGCGGGGTAGTTGTTAATACAACTAAAATAAAAAAATTAACCGTTGTGCAACCTCGTCGTAAAGTCAGTGCAGAGCGCCTGTCTGCCGGTAGGCAGGGAAGTCAAACGAGCGTCCGGTCAAGCCGTGTTGTGGTCGCTTTGCATAGGCCTGACCAGCGAGTTTGACAAGCACTGCCTGACTTGGAGACAAAGGTTGCGACTCTTGGTTACTTCTCCTAGAGAAGTGACAAAAAATAAATAAACTAATTTTAAATTAACACTATTATTCTATCATTTTATCCCCCTCTTGACAACTTTCTCCTACCATGCTAAACTGATACGTTATACAATAAAAGGATATAAAAACACCCCTAAATAAGGGTTTTAAAATAGTTTAGATCTAGCGCTTCTAAAGGAGGTGGCACGACAAGCATGGAAATCTTAGGTTAGGCTATCTTTTGGCTTTACCGCTAAAATTGACCTAAAAAGATTTTCTTGCCACCCCCTTTAGGAGCGTTATTTTATTTCTATAATCAATTTCCACCCTGCCCAGTTGTATCGGCCAATGGCAACGGATTACCATCTGCACCTACCTTTGGTAAACTTCCCTTTGGCACGCCAATCAAACACACTTCCTGCCACGGCACATAATGACTCTTAAATACGACTTCTTTTTTCTCACTCGAAGGATAAGTAACAGTATATTTAAATTCAGCATCAGCTCCTACATGCGCCCGTTCGGTGCATTTTTTTTGACCTACTGGCAAATCTTCCGTTTCTACTAACTTAGCTTCGGGCGGCCTTACAATATTATAAACTCGCGGTTTAGTTTGTTCTATCATACGTCCATCTTTTTTACCCCAAAATTCAAAAACCAATTCATCGCCTTGAATTTTAGTTTGAATCAGAATCGCATTGCCGGTATCATTTTTAAATCTAAAATCGGGCTTAGGATCATAAATAGTAGCATCGGTGCCAGCTGGCTCATAATACGGAACACGATAAGAATGATTGCGTCGCTCGGTAATTGGTAAGCCCGAACCTAAAGCGGAACGAAACGTCGTGGTACCAATTTGGCATAAACCACCACCAAACTCCGGTACAGTTTTATCACCTTTTATTACCAGCTCTGGCAAATAACCAGCGGCTGCATCAATACTCCCCAAGGTTTTAATTAAAGAAAATTCTTCTTCGGGTTGAATAATAATACCATTCAAAGCTGCTGCACCTACGGCAATGTTTTTACGGCGATTTTTTGGACTACCAGCAAAATTAGAACGCCCCACACCAATAATTTCTTTAATACCTAAATTATTGACTGCTTCGGTAGTTAATTTTGGTGCAGTTTCGCTTACCACTAATTCAATAGGAGTGATTTCGCCAGTAACCCCCAATTGCGCTTTATTTAAAGTAGCCGTTATATCTACCTCTTGTCCCACTTGGCTGGGCTCAAAAGTTATTACCCGATTATTTTGAATTTCAAATTTACCTTCTCGGGCGGGCTGATCTACTTCTTTTTTAATAATACTAAAAAATTCAGCAGCTTTATTTTGATTAAATGATATGGCGGTACCAGCTTCAGATTTCGCAGCACTAAACCACTGGTGCCAAACTTTTGGTTCTGCTACCCATTTCTGATCATTAAATTTAAATTCAAGCGATGCTGGTTTTAAATAAACTTGCAATTCGGGTAATAAACTTTCTAAATCAGTTGTTTTTATTTCAGGCTCACGAGCGATTAATTTTAAAGCTAGTGGGCGATTAGAAAAATTATTAAAACGCTCCAAAATTTGCTCAGCCAAATATTCATCATCTATTACCAAACCAGATTGTTCGGGCTCTATTTTAACCGCGCCCGTATCATCAATTACAAAATCAGCCGAGCGAGGTAATTTTTGCGCCTCAGGTAAATTTAAAATTATAAATTCTTTAACCCGGTCAAATTCTAAAGTTATTTTGGGATCAATTTGATAGCCAGTTATTTTTATTAAAATTGGCTCGATTATTTGTTGTAACCACGTGCCACGACGACCAATTGACCAAGCTGTATCCACCGCCGCATTGGTATTAAAATTAACTAATTCGTAAGTTAAATCAGGATCAGTTGGCGAACTAACTAATCCTTTTAAAATTACTTGCTTATCATTGGCGCTTACTACTATACCGACTTGCGAAAATTTATCCCAAGCTGATTGAAGTTGATTTTGAGCTTGCTCACGCGTAAGGCCAGATAAATTAATTTGACCAAAGGTTACGCCAGTTAAAATTTGAGAGGCCACAGCAGTACGATAAGCAAAGGCCACGCCGATGGTTGCCGCTAACACCAAAACTACAATCATTATAAAACGCACTACACCAAAATGGTGATGTGTTACAATATTTTTTATTTTAGCCATATCACAAATTAACTACTTTTTAAAATTTGGTTGAGTAATTGACGAGCTTTTGTTTCCGCTTTTTTCTCAGCTTCGCCACTAACCTCAAAACACAAATCCAGTACCGATCCTTCGCTAGTTTCAACTGGTAAGTATTTTAAATCTACAATTAACTCTTGCTCATCAAGCAAACGCAGAACCGCCTTGTCATCTTCTAAGCGATCGACGGTGGCGTGAATAATGGGATTGGACATAGGGGTAAAAATTTCTAATTACTAATATCTAATTTCTAAAAAATCCAAATTTCAAAGCTCAAATTACAAATCAATGTCAAATGACTAAATGACTAAATTTTTAGATTTTAATTATTTGGATTTGATTTGACATTTGGATTTTGACATTTGAAATTAAACACTTAGTCATTTTTAGAAATTAGTTATTAGATATTAGAAATTATAAACTACTCTTCCTTTATATCTAGTCGTACTGGTCCATTTGACATAATTTTTGGTAAAACGATTTTAAGTAAACCATATTTTAAACTCACCGATGCGCGCTCTGGATTAATTTCTACCGGCAAAACTATGGAACGAGAAAATGAACCCCAATAACATTCCTGATAAAAATAATCTTCTTTAGGTGCGGTATCACCTTTTTGTCGCTTACCACGAATTGTTACCAAATCATTATTTAAAGTAATTTCAATATCATCAGGCCCCACCCCTGCAATGGTGGAAACAATAATTAATTCTTGGTCGGTTTGATAAACATCAACCGCCAACTGCCCTTCTTCTTCAGGATACCATTCAAAATTCTGTGGCTTACTACCCAAAGATATCCGCGCGTCAACTTCGACTGGCGATTGCCAAGCAATGTTAGTCATACTTTTTTAGTATAGCATAAGTTTAATATTATAAAACAAAAAACCCTACTTAACGTAAGTAAGATTTTTTGGTAGCCCCACCGGGAATCCTCTTCCCCCAAAATTTAGCAGCGCTTTGGCGCAAGCTAAATTTTTCCCCCAGAGCCCGGGTGTTTAAAAAACTAAAGCAGTTTAGTTTTTTAAACTACCCTTCGATTCCCTATGCAAATACCACACAAGAGCAATCCTTTATTAGAATTGCTCTTGTGTGGTAGCCCCACCGGGAATCGAACCCGGATTGCCACATTGAAAGCGTGGCGTCCTAACCATTAGACGATGAGGCCAAATAAACAACTATTAACTTGCAACTTATAGTTAACAACTCAACTGCTACAGATTAATCATAAATGATGCTTTAGTCAAGAGCAAATGCTAAGCTTGACAAAATCCCTAAATCAACTAAAATCTAAAGCAAATAACATCGTCAATTATCAAATCAAAATCAAAAAACAAATGAATAACATAGTTAACAATAATGAAATTGAAGAACAATATTATGAAACAATACAAGAAATTACAAATTACTTAACAGAAATAATAAACAAAGGAGATAAAAAATACCCACGATTAATAAGAAAACAAAGGGATAAAATTAAAAGACTTTTAAAATTTCTAACCAGAATTATTGAACGAAGTAAAATCCTCCACTCAATAACTAAAGAAGAAAAAGATGTATGGCAAAAAAAATTAGAGGAATTGGAAAAAAAATTCAAATCGTGGAAATTAAAAAACCTATCTGATATAAATCCCAAAAATACCAACAAACATGCATTCTTTAACGGAAAAGAACGTGCTCCAGTCGGAATTCCTCGAGCAGAAGTAAATTCATCTTATTTCCCAGGTAAAATTCACTAAAATATAATGCCCAATTCCCTACTTATCTAATTACAAGTGGGGAATTTTTTATCTCCCCAAAATCTGCTATAATAATCTCATATGACTAAACTAAATATACACAAAGCTTGGGTGGTAGCAGTGGATATGGGTTATGGGCACGAACGAGCGGCTTATGGCCTCAGGGACCTAGCTCACGGTCCAGTTTTAATTGCCAATAATTACCCGGGGATTCCCAAAACCGAACGTGATCACTGGAAAAATCTACGTAAGGTCTATGAAACTGTGTCACGAATTAAAACTATTCCAATAGTTGGTGATGTGCTATTTGAAGTGATGGATCATTTTCAGCAGATTGAACCATTTTATCCACGTCGTGATTTATCCGCGCCTAATCTACAACTCAAACAAACTTACGGTATGATTAAACAAGGTTTTGGCCGCCACCTAATTGATTACATGCGGAAAACACCACTACCACTAATCTCTACCTTTTTTCAAGCCGCTTTTGCGGCCGAGGAACACGATTATCCAGGTGATATTTACTGCGTAATTTGTGATGCTGATTGTAGCCGCACTTGGGCGCCCTTAAACCCACACGGCAGTCGAATTAAATATCTAGCCCCCAATGGTCGAGTAGTAGAACGGCTCAAACTTTATGGCGCAAAGCCAGAGAATATTTATTTAACCGGTTTTCCTCTACCTAAAGAATTGATTGGTGGTATAAATGGTAAAGTTATTAAGCAAGATTTATCCCAAAGAATTCAAAATTTAGATCCTAAAAAAATTTTTGCCGAAAAATACGAACGCACCTTAGTACATAATTTAGGTAATCGTTGGCAAACAGTTGACCATAAACATCCGCTTACTTTAACTTTCGCCGTAGGTGGCGCAGGCGCCCAAAAAGATATTGGCTTACAAATTGCCGAATCACTTTCCACTAAAATTCAACAAGGTAAAATTCGCTTAAACTTAGTAACTGGTACTCATCACAAAATTTCTGCTTACTACAAAGAAGGGCTACGTGATTTAAGATTAACTAAACAGCTTGGCAAGGGTATTCATTTAATCCAAGGTGAAACTATTGCTGAATATTTAAGTCATTTTAGTAAATTACTCCACACCACTGATATTTTGTGGACCAAGCCATCGGAACTATCTTTCTACACTGGACTGGGTATACCAATAATTATTGCCCCACCAATTGGCTCACAGGAAAATTATAATCGCTTGTGGCTTAAAACTGTTGGTGGCGGTATTACTCAAAATGATCCAAAATATACCAATGAATGGTTGTTTGATTGGGTAGATTCCGGCGGGCTCGCTAGGGTAGCTTGGAATGGTTTTATTGAAGCCCCTACCCACGGTTCTTACCGAATTGAAAGCTTAATTACTGGCGAAAAAACCGATCTGGAAAAAATACCGCTCATAGTGTAAGAAAATAAAATTACTTACGTTAAATATTGTATCAACTCTAAATCTTAACTGCTAAATTGCTATGAAAAAACTTGGCTATTTATTTTTATTTTGTCTAACTATTTTATTACCGCTCGTAGGTTACACCGCAACTACCGCACCAAAAAATATCCCAGCTAAAAATACCGCACCTAAACCGCCAATAACTTTTAAATCACAACCGCAAAATATAATTGTGCCCGAAGAAGAGGCAGTAATTGCGGCTTATGAAAAAGTTTTACCCGGCGTAGTTTCAATTGTTATTAGTGAAGAGGTGTCAGATTTAGTGGGTGGTATTTCCAAACAAGATACTGGTGGTGGTACAGGCTTTTTTGCACCTGAACTGGGTCCGGGTTATATTATTACCAATAAACACGTAGTATTGAATGATAAAGTTGATTACACGGTGGTAACTAGTAGTGGTGAAGAGTATGTAGCATCGGTGCTCGCACGCGACCCACTTTTTGATTTGGCTATTGTTAAAGTAGAAGGTGCTAATATTCCACCATTAAAATTTGCTGATTCAGATAAAATAAGAATCGGCCAAACTGTACTGGCGATTGGCAATGTATTAACTGAGTTTAGAAATACTTTAACCCGCGGTATTGTTTCAGGAGTTGGCCGCACAATTACGGCTTCGGGGCCAGGGGTGGCCAGCGAAACCATCGAAGGCGCTATACAAACTGACGCTTCTATTAATCCAGGAAATTCCGGTGGACCGCTGATAAATTTACGGGGCGAAGTAATTGGTATAAATACAGCTATTAATCGCGCTGGCGAAAGTTTGGGTTTTGCTATTCCTATCAACCGCGCTAAACAAGCTATAAAATTATTTAAAAAATATGGCGAAATAAAACGTACTTTTTTGGGAGTAAGATATGTAATGCTAAATCGCACTATTGCAAAAGCTTATAATTTAATTACTGATCATGGTGCTTATGTTATTCCTAAAAATAATCGTGGCGAACCAGGAATTTTACCCGATGGTCCAGCTGATCAAGCGGGGTTAAAAGGCGGCGATGTAGTGCTAGAAATAAATGGTAAGAAATTAACTATTCAAAAATCACTAGCTGAAACAATTTCAGATTTTGAACCTAATCAAGAAATTGAATTAAAAGTTTTGCGGTCAGGAACAGAAATGAAAATTAAAGCGAAACTGGGTGAGAGAAATGTTGAATAATAATTTAAATCCTAAACTCTAAATTCGAAATCCGAAATAATTCCAAAATTATAAATTCAAAAAAATTTTAAACATTTGAATTTTAGTCATTGGGATTTATTTAGGATTTAGATATTAGGATTTAGGATTTTTATCTATCTATTTATATAATTTTTATAATCATCTGAATTTTGCCAGGCTGACCACGTAATGCTAGGGTGCACGGTTTTACCACCATGTTTAATAGCTTTTACAATAGCTTTAACTGGATAACCACCATAAGTGTAGGCCTGCACTAAAACATTCCAATTCTTGACCGATAAAAGTGGCGCGTGACCACGGAATTCTATCCCCATATGGTAACTCAGCTCTTTGCTTTTTTGCTTTTCTAAATCTTTATCCAAACAAATTCCGCCATAAAGATTTGATTTATTACAATTATTTTTTGGTTTCGGTTGGGGTTTGGGAGCTGGTGGTGAAGGTGGAACTAATAATGATTTAGTTATAAGTGTAAATTCTTGAGTAGCCGCAGTTTTACCTAAAATATCACGCTGGTTTATTTTTATTAAATAAGCTGTACCGGGTAGTAAACTACCTAAAATTATTTCGTGATCTAAAGTATAAAACCCTTTTTCATCTATTTTTTTACTACCTTTTTTAATAGCATGATAAGTTACACTACCCAAGCTCGGCCGACTAGTATGAAAGCGAAGGGTAATATCATTTTCTCGAATCAAAGGATCAGCCCAACTAGCTGGTGAAATACGACTAATTATCAAATCTTCTTTTTCTGATTCACTGCTATAAGTATTTACTCTTTGCTCACCCCACACTGTTTCATTTTTATCGCTATCTTTTACTCGTAAACGATACCAATAAATGGTGTTTTGCTTTAAACCCTTAACTATAATTTCATGGCTCATTCCTTTTTTACCACTCACCTTTTTAAATTTTTTAAATTCTTGATCTGTATCGTACTCTAAACTTACTTCCGCTGTTTCGTCGGTTAGAAATGTAACAATAAAATAAGTGCCACCACTGTGAGCGGTACGCACATCTTTTACACCCGGCGCTACAGTATTTTTTATTTTGCTGGTTTTAAAAGTTTGATCAAATGATTGGCTAATTCCCCCACCCCAAGTTTTTGAGGTAATTTTAAAATGATAAACGGTTTCTGATTTAAGCCCGCCAATGGTAATTTCATGATACCGGCTGGGTGGATTGCTAGATGACACATAATAACCATAACTTTCGGTTGAACCATAATCAATCCGGCCGTCGGCCTCGGTATTAGTTAGCCAACTAATTTTAGCTAGTTCTTTGTCTTGGGTAACCGAAACATCACTAATCACTGGGCCTTCGGCCAAAGTGGTGAAAGGTAAAATTGCCAATCCACCGATGATTAAAGATAAAAAAATATTTTTGAGGTTCATAAGTGATGTAATTAATTCCCAAATCCCAAGATCCAATTCCCAAAACTCTTATTTTAATCTTTTACTCTTACTAACACTACCCTTCCATCCAACTACTATTTATGCTAACATATTTCAGTAATCAAAGGAATTCTAAATGACTATGAAAATTCTAGGACTTGAAACATCATGTGATGAAACTTCGGTAGCGATTTTGGAATTAACCCCTAAGCGCCTTAATTTGCTGGGGCAAAATACCGCCTCACAAATTAAATTGCATGCTAAATGGGGTGGCGTGGTACCAGAACTCGCAGCCCGTATGCACGCCGAGAATATTATTCCACTGCTTGATAATTTATTTAAAGAAACAAAAACCAAACCAGCTGATTTAGATTTGATTGCCGTAACAGCCGGCCCCGGGCTTATAACCGCTCTGCAAGTTGGTGTAGTCACCGCCAAAACGCTAGCAGTTACCTTCCAAAAACCATTAATTGGTGTTAATCATATTGCTGGACACCTAGTTAGCCCGTTTTTAACTACTCCCTACTCCCTACTTACTGCCACCTCAACTTATCCTGCAATTTCACTGGTCGTTTCTGGTGGACATACTGAACTTTATTTAATAAAAAATATTCATCATCACAAACTACTGGGAAAAACTTTAGACGATGCGGCGGGTGAAGCGTTTGATAAAGTAGCTAAAATGCTTAAACTGCCTTACCCCGGTGGACCGCAAGTTTCTAAATTAGCTAAGGATGGTAATCCACTAGCTTTTAATTTTCCACGACCAATGTTAAAAAATAATGATTTTAATTTTAGTTTTTCCGGACTCAAAACTGCTGTACTTTACACTCTACAAAAATATAAGCCATCTACTATTAGCTATTTGCTAAAAGCCAATCTCTGTGCTTCTTTCCAACAAGCTGTGATAGATGTTCTAATTATTAAAACATTAAAAGCCGCCGAAAAGTACAAAGCTAAAACTATAATGATTAGTGGAGGTGTTTCGGCCAATCAACAACTTCGTGACCAAATGACCCAAAAAATACAAAAACTACACCCCACACCCTATACGCTATACCCTCAACTCCAATTCACCGGCGACAATGCGGCGATGATTGCCTTGGCAGGCGGATTAGAAGCACAAAAACACGGCTTAGCGCGCTATAAAAAAACTTGGACTAAACTTCAAGCCCAAGCTAATTGGGAATTGTGGAATTAGTTTTAGAATTTAGAAGCTAGAAGTTAGAATTTAGAATATGAAAAAAAAAATTACCACATCTACGTCTGCTCAAACTAAAAATCTTGGTCTTAAAATTGCCCGCACTTTAAAAGGTGGCGAGGTAATTTTATTACACGGTGATTTGGGTAGTGGTAAAACTACTTTTGCCAAGGGCTTGGCTAAGGCTTTGGGTATAAAACAAACTATCACCAGTCCGACTTTTGTACTGATGAAAGTTTATTCAACTAAACATAAAACTATCAAATGTTTTGTGCACGTTGATTGTTATCGCCTACCGGGTAAAGATTTATTATCGATTGGACTAAATGATTATCTGGGAAAAACTGATACAGTAGTCGCCATTGAATGGGCTGAAAAATTACCAAAACTTCCCAATAAAATAGAAAGTATAGAATTATTTTTTAAACACAATAAAGAACTAAACGGGAGAATAATTAATTTAAAAAACTAAAACACCCTTCGACAAGCTCAGGGTGTTTTTTATAATTAATTGACTGTGCTATTCGTAGCTCGCACTAATAAACAGTGTATGTTATTTAGTAGCCCATCCTTCGCTAAAGCTACGGAGGGCATTCTTCGCTCTAGCGAGCGAAGAATGGTGGGCGGCGATGGATTCGAACCATCGGCCTCTTCATTATCAGTGAAGTGCTCTAACCGGGCTGAGCTAGCCGCCCTTAATTTTATACTGTTAATAAACTTATAACCAAATAATCATTATGGAACGACAGTGCTGCCTGCCCCGATGACCATCGGGGAGCTAGCCGTCCCAATAACAACTAAACTAGATTATTAAACGCCTGAATATATTAACAAAATATGTTTAGTAAGGCAAGAGTATATCAAATACTAGAATGCAAAGCAAAAATTGCCTTAATATACTACTAAAGATCTAAAAGCACGGCCGCAATCCAAGGAAAGGCCACCGTAACATCACTTTGAATAATCTGATAGTAACTTTCAGTGGAAAGTTTATCCCAAGTAATTTTTTCCTTACCCCCCGCGCCAGAATACGAACCGTAAGACATTGGCGAAGAGCCAATTTCAATAAACCCAGCCCAATCTCTAACTTTTGCTAATTTCAAATCATGTTTCAAAGATGGTACCACACAAATCGGAAAATCAGCCGAAATGCCACCACCAAGTTGCAAAAAAGCAATTGGCGCAAGTTTGCTTTCTTTCATATACCAATCATACATCAAATGGAAATATTCCAATCCTGTTTTCATAATATTTCCATCTAACTTAACATCACCCTTTTTCTTATGTGGTCCATCATAAACATAACTAGAAAAAATATTACCCATTGTAGAATCCTCAAAGCCTGGCACTATAATTGGGATATTTTTTTCAAAAGCCGCCAGCGTCCAACAATCAGCTGGATTAGCCTTAGAATCAGGCTTAATCAATTTTTCTTTAAACAGTCGGCGAAAATATTCATGTGGAAAATATCTTTCTTTCTTACTTTCCGCTTGCTGCCACATCTTTAATAAATGTGGTTCCATAATACGCACGCTTTCGTCTTCTGGTAAAAATGTATCGGTAATTCGCCTGAGCCCCGCGTCCCTAAGTTCTGCTTCTTGTTTAGGAGTAAGCTCAGTATAACGAGGAATGTAGGCATAGTGCGAATGAGCTACATAGCGGTAATACGATTCTTCGTGATTAGCGCCGGTGGCTGAAACTAAATGTACTTTGTTTTTGCGAATGAGTTCCGCCAGCATTACCCCAACTTGAAAAGAGCTTAGGGCGCCCGCTAAAGTTACAATTAATTTTCCTCCACTTTTTAGATGATTTTTTAACCACAAAGCCGCTTGCATAGTTGAGCCACCATTGCAATGCATCAGCGTTCTTTCGGCAAACTTACTAATCGGTGCCGGACTTTTTTTTATATTCTCACTCAAAGCACCGGCCGCTTTATTACCTTCAGATATAATGAATTTTCTTAACCCAGGCGAAAGTTTATTTAGTCTATTTTTTGACATATGATTATAATATAAAAATTTTCTTAATTCTTTATTGGTTATTCTGAAACTAGTAATCCTTTAATTTCCTCATACCAAAATTATCCTTAATTCTTTCTAAGGCCTTGGCTTCAATTTGCCGAATACGTTCCCGAGTCACACCAAACTCCTGTCCTACTTCTTCCAGTGTATGTGAAACACCATCTTGCAAACCAAAACGCATTTCTAAAATTTTCTGTTCTCGAGGTGTTAAATCAGCTACAATTTCACGCACATGATCACGCAAAAGTTGCATAGCGGCCACACGATCAGGTGCCACAGTTTTTATATCTTCAATAAAATCCCCCAAAGTTGAATCATCGTCACTACTTTCATCGCCGACTGAAGTTTCCAAAGATACAGTTTCCTGAGAAATTTTAATAATGTGATGAATTTTTTCCACTGGCTCACCCATTTCAGCCGCGATTTCTTCAGGCAGTGGCTCACGTCCTAAATCTTGAATCAATTGACGCTCAACTTGTTGAAAACGATTAATTGTTTCCACCATATGCACCGGAATACGAATGGTACGCGATTGATCAGCTAGTGCTCGAGTAATGGCTTGGCGAATCCACCAAGTGGCGTAGGTTGAAAATTTATAACCTTTACGATAATCAAATTTTTCCACAGCGCGAAACATACCAATATTACCTTCTTGAATTAAATCAAGCAGTGATAATGATTTACCGGTAAATTTTTTAGCAATTGAAACCACTAAACGTAAATTGGATTCAATTAAACGCCGCTTGGCCTCGGCATCGCCGCGTTCTTTGCGCTTGGCTAAATTAATTTCATCTTCAGTAGATAAGAGTGGTACTTTACCAATCTCCCGTAAATACATTTGAATAGAATCAGCCGAAATTTCAGAAAGATCGTAAGGTTTTTTATCGGCACTTAAACCAGCGCGCTGGAGTAACTCCCCTTTTTTCTCAGCCATATCTAAAATTCCACCTTCAGTTTCGAGCACTTGCACACTTTGCTTTTCCAAATCATCTAAAAATTCATCATACAAATCAAGATATTCTTCAACTTCAGGAAAAACACCCAGTACTTCTGGCTCAGTTATAAAACCACGCGAGCGTCCCCGTTGAATCATTTTTTTTATTTCTAAAACATCCGGCAAAGTAAATTTAACCGTAGCGCGAGGTTTAGGCGCGACATAGCTTTTCTTTATTTTTTTTGCCTTGGCTGATTTTTTAATTGATTTCACAACCCGTTTTTTTAACGGTTGATGTTTTTTTATTTTTTTTACAATGCGCCTTAATTTCTTGGGCATAAAAAACTCCCAACTAAATAATCAGCCCCAACTTTTTCAAATTGTAAACCATAATTTTATGGCTACAAAATTGATAAGCTAAGGATGAATTTAATTATAATAATGAAACTTGACGACTAATTTCGGCGAAACGGCTTAATAATTCATTAAGCTCTGCATTGTTGCCGATTTTTTCAGCGCTGGCTATGCCAGCACTTAAACGCCGGAGTTCCAGCGCAAAATAATGTTGTTTAAGTGAACGAGCGGCCGCGGAAAGCTCGGCTTCTAGCACCACATCTTCTAATTCACCCCACTCATCTTCCGTTTGCAAAAAAATACTTTCCAGATTGTTAAGTAATTCCGCTCGATTTATTAACTCAGATTTCAACTCATCTAAATCCAACCGATGTCTTTCATTATAAAATAAAGTAAACAAAGTGTAAAGCTCTTGCTGGGTAGGGGCTATCATTTCCGGGGTAACAGTGTTAAAAGCTTCATTACCCGCTTTTAAACTATAACTTTTTAAAATCAAACCTAAAAAACGTTTTGACAATATTTCATGCTTATCGGCAATAGGTTGTAACGCACCAACTGACTGATTACCTGATGCATTTTGATTTGTTGTAGTATTTAAACCTGCAAAACGCTCGCGTAAACTACGTTCATCAATTTCCAGTTCGCTAGCGATTTTTTTTAAATAATAATCACGTTCCACTGGATCAGGTAATTTAGCAATAGCGATAAGTAATCGCCTAGCGGCCTCTTTCTTGCCTTCACGTGTGCTCCCGTCAACTTGCGTGAGCACTGTGGCCATTACATAGTCACCAATTGGCACAGCTTCGGCCACCGCCTTTTGATATGCGGCTGGATCTTTTTTGGCACATTCATCGGGATCTTTACCAAATGGTAATTTAATTATTTTTACCTCAAGTTCAGCTTGGAGAGCTAAATCAATACCACGGTCAGCTGCACTTTGACCAGCGAGATCAGCATCAAAGGCCAATCTAATATCATTGGTATAACGTTTCAATAAAGTAATTTGATCACGAGTCAGCGCGGTGCCAGAAGTAGCGGCGACATTTTTTACGCCTGCTTGCCACGACCCAACTACATCCATATAACCCTCCACTAAAACTAGGAAGCCTGCTTCTTTAATAAACTCTTTAGCTCGGTCTAAATTATAAAGAATTAAACTTTTATTATAAATTAATCCTTGTGGTGAATTTATATACTTGGCTTCTTTTGCGTCAGCTTGTAAAGTACGACCACCAAAACCCACTACGCGCCCCTGCGAATCATTAATTGGAAATATTAACCGATCACGAAACCTATCATAAGCACCCGGCCCACGATTACTTTTTAAAGCTAACCCTGCGGCAATGATTTCTTCTAAACTAAAACTTAGTTTTCTTAAAAAATTTATTAACTTATCCCATTCAACTGGAGCATACCCAACGCTGAATGTAGCCAAACTTTCGTCGTTAATTTGCCGAGCTTTAATATACTCTTGAGCTTTGACACTTGATGATTTTTTTAATTCTTGTTGATAAAATTCACTAGCTAAATTTAAAATTTTAAATAATTTCAAACGTTGATTGGTTTCAGCTGGGCTATGCCGTACAATTTCCACACCAGCCTTACGCGCTAAAATTTCTAATGCTTCTGGAAAATCGAC
Organism: uncultured Gammaproteobacteria bacterium; assembly: GCA_964348825.1. Taxonomy (GTDB): domain Bacteria; phylum Patescibacteriota; class Patescibacteriia; order Veblenbacterales; family UBA10138; genus JBBTZY01. Next base: position 201,430 of record CAYGDX010000002.1, read on the forward strand.
TTTTTCAATTTTTTGAATAAAAGAAAAAATATCCCCACCTTCTGAACAACCAAAACAGTGCCAAATCTGCTTGCCCTTATGTACCATAAACGAGGGTGATTTTTCACCATGAAACGGGCACAAACCTTTCCAGTTCGCGCCGGATTGCTTGAGGCGCACAAATTCACCTATTACATCCACTACATCAAGCCGCGCTTTAATTTGCTCTACTTCATTGGCCATATTGACAGTTTATACCACTTATGCTAATATAATTATATCATTACGAAGAAGACCCTGGTGTGGTTCCGTCCACATTGGGGGCTTTTTCTTTTTGCTTAATAGCTATAACTTCAATCTCCACTTCACAACCTTCTTTAACAGTTTTAGAAATTTCAACGAACGTGCTTACTGGTTTCGCGGTTTCAAAATATTTATTCCGTACCGCTGAAATTTCTTTAAATTTACTAACATCAGTTACAAAAATAGTGGCCTTAACCACATCATTAATTGAAGCTCCGCCCTCCTTTAAAATTTTTTCTATATTTTGAAAAATAAATTCGGTTTGCGAAGTAAAAGCACCGGGTGACACCGCTTGACCACTACTATCCATGGCAATTTGTCCGGTAATAAAAATCATTTCCGAATCACCTAAGCCAACTTTAATGCCATGCGAGTAGGCTCCCATGGCAGGCGTAAAATCGGGTGGATTTAAATATTGTTTATTCATAATAGAAATAATTTAAAATGTTATCTACTCAATAATAATAACTTCACCATCTCTAATTTCTTTATATGGAATATTATTTTCTTTGCAATACGCAATTTCTTTTTCAATATCCGCCGATTCAGGATGATTGGAATCCCAATGTGGCATAAAACGAAAATCGACAAATCCTAATCCATCCCATAAAATTTCCTTTTGTTCTTCATATGGAGTATCAAGCGGGTCGACTATATCCATACCTTTTAGACTTGACGCTAGAACACAACCAGCGGCGCTATAACCAGCGTAAAGAAAATTACTATCATTACGAAGTTCTTTTAGAATTTCATCAAGCCCGCTTAATTTCATCGCTTGGCGCAGAACAAACACATTACCTCCGCTGATAAAAATTGCGCCAAGTTCATTAAGTTTATTTTTAAGTTCATTCTGCTTTCCGAAATAATCTTGCAAGTTTAAAAGCTCCACTTCAAGACCGAGTTTACAAAGCGAACCCATATCATTTTCGTTACGCTTAACCCGCCTCTCTGGGTCAGCGCCGGTAAAATCTCGTGCGTTCGGAATATAGCCGATTTTCCCCTTCGGAACGAGCTTTTTCAACTTTTCCGTCTCGTTTCCAATTTCGTAAGATGATAGATAATATTTCATAATTTTATTCTAGCGGTGTACTCGGGCTCAGTACCAAGGGTACGAGACACCGTAAGGGTTGTTTGGAAGAAATTTATAGACTAAACCGAGACATGTGGATTACTGGTCCAAATTTTAGATTAATCCTTTTTAAGGGTCAGCACTCCACCCGTTATATCACTCAGCAAAAAGCTGGCATATTTTTCCAAAACAGGAACAGTGAGAGGAATTTCGATCTCGGGCTGATTAAAAGCAATTAGCGTTTTAAAATTCTTTTTGGCAATTTTTTCCTTAGTTACGCAGGTATCGATGTTTCCGGACAGAATTATTTTTTCAATAGTGAGAGAAATATCAAGAATTACTTCGCTAAACACTTCCATATTTTTTATTAAAACCACTCGTTCTTGTAGATCCGGGAGAATCTTAACTGCCTCAAGGAACAGAGCCTCATCTCCACTTTTTAGAATAATGGCTTGAGCGTTCAAGGATTTTTCTAACTCGGAAATAGAATCAACAAAGGCAACATCTGAATGGTCGTTACCGATTTGCTCAAGAAAATTTTCCCGTGCCATGGGGTAGGCTGTAAGAAACAGGATTTTAGAACCTGACAAAAAGAGATTCGCAATAAGTACTATAGATAAATGCGATCCGCCCATATGTTCGCCATATGTGATGAGGCAAGGGAGATTGCTTTCCGAGATTATGTATGATTCATTGTTTAATACCAACTTTCCTAACATGTTTATATTTTAGCTTAAATAAAAACTTTAGGATAATCATGGCTCGAGTCACCCTATTACCCTAAGTAAATAGGTCGACTCCGATAAAAAGTTGTCGTGGCGGGGTGTACGATATTCGAACTAAGTGGGTCGCCTATCTTTCATAAGTAAGTAGGTCACCCCTTTTACTCAGGAATATGGGTTCACTCCGATAATAAAATGTGCTGGCGGTGTACTCGGGTTAGGTACCAAAATACTAGAGGTATTGTAAGGGGTTTTAGGGGTTTAGTCTATGCGACTATTTAAGGTGCTTGAGTCAGCTTGTATTTTATAAACCTCGCCGTTTTTAATATTTTACTAAACTCTTTTTCATTTCTATTGTATTGGGATGATTTTTAGATTTAGTATGGTTTATTTTCACCTTTTTGTATCCTCTTCGTTTATAAAATTCAAAAGCCCCGAAACTGGAAGGAACTTTTACTGTTTTATGCCCTTTCTTTTTTGCCAACTCTTCAACTTTATCCATTAATTTTGAGCCAACACCTTTTCTATGAATTTTAGGGTTCACGAAAACTGTATACACAGTGTCTCCTTTTAAACTAGCTGTACCAATAACTTTTCCTTTTTCAGTGACAACATAAATTGTTCTATTTTTCGAATTAGAAATAATCAATGCTGGTGTGAAAAAATTACACAGACTTATAATGACTTTTTTGGAATATTCTTTAATATTCACTTCCTTAAGACATTTTCTAATTATATTAGAAACACTTTTAGCATCCTCTTTTTTAAATTTTCTAATACGCATACAAATAAAATTATCGAGATACAATTTTGACAATCATAATTAGGCACTCGGGTCTACCGATTATAAGTATTCTTGGTGGTGTATTTTGACTAGACATTAGAATCCTAAGGGGTATATAAAGAAGATAACCAATCTAGTTATTTGCTATAAGTAGCTCATTATCGTGATTCAATAATTTTCAAATCCTTGTTAAATCGGTGATATGTAAAAAATAATTCTCCATCTTTGGAATTTATTATGAGTTTAATGTGGCGTTTTAAATCTGGATAGAGTTTAGGGTCATCAAGGGCTTGATCAATATCTAACCACACTGGGATACCCTCTCTTGATTTTTTAATTGAACCACTAAAATTATCTGCTACAAAAATATATACTTGGTAAACTTTTGATTTATATTCATGATAATGCGTAGCGATAATTCGTAACGAAGCATCTTTTACTAAAAACCCAGTCTCTTCTAATGTTTCACGAAAAGCTGCCTCTTTAGATGTTTCGTTTTTTTCCTGTTTGCCTCCTGGCAACATGTACCAGCCAGGAAATTCAGAGAGAGTATCGCTACGTTTAATCAAAAGAATTTGTCCACCCTTAATAAGTAGCATGTTAGTTGTCGGAGAATAGATGATCTTTGAATCCACACATTTAAGTTTAAACCTTACTCAATAAAGAGCAAGGTTTAGGTATTCGGCTCGACTCCGATAAAAAGTTGTCATGGCGGGGTGTACGATATTCGAACTAAGTGGGTCGCCTATCTTTCATAAGTAAGTAGGTCACCCCTTTTACTCAGGAATATGGGTTCACTCCGATAATAAAATGTGCTGGCGGTGTACTCGGGTTAGGTACCAAAATACTAAAGGTATTGTAAGGGGTTTCGGTGGATCAGGTAATACATAAGCCATGATAATATTATCCCAGGGTATTGATATAGTGAACAAAACCCTTGAGTAGATTGTCGTACTTTTTTATAATCTGCGGATTGTAACTGTTCAACTTAATTTCGTTAAGCGTTGCGGCTACTTGTGTCTCCATTTCTCCTTCTGCACGGGATATGAGATTCGAATATGAGAACGCGCCTCTCGCCCCCTTATCTTTCTGCAGAAGATCAAGTAATTGTGCAATCTTTTTTATATAGTAATCATCTTCTGCAACAACACCTTCTTGGTGGAGCCGAGCACGTCTCTCCATTTCAGGGAGTTCGTCAAGAAGCGCTTCGTGGTAGGTTGGCAGTGTTTGCCGAAAATCAGTGGGTACAAACTTTTTTCCAGCAACATGCTTCCAATTAGGTAAATCAAGGATGTGCGACTTCGGACTCTGTACTGTTGCGAGAAAACTTTTAATTTGTCCACCGCTGAGTTCACTTTTATAGAGTACACGAAATCCGAATTTTTTGATCTCAGGAACTTTACCGATTAGATACATTCTAATTTCTTGCTCCAGTTCAAAGGACACCATATCGTCGACAATAGCGATTGAGTCTATATCGCCTGTTTCAAAATGAAAATCATCGCGCAGAATCGATCCCCAGAGATAGACAGCCTCTATACCTTGTAACCGAAAGTCTTTATACACTTCCCGTAAGATAGTTTCCGCTTTTTGTAAAATTGTTTCTCTTGTCTCCATGTTATCTGATTTTGATACTTTAAAATTCATTCGTAGTGTAAGATATTTAAACTAAGTGGGTCGCCTATCTTTCATAAGTAAGTAGGTCACCCCTTTTACTCAGGAATATGAGTTCACTCCGATAATAAAATGTGCTGGCGGAGAGGGGGAGATTCGAACTCCCGATACCTTGCGGTATGCCGCCTTTCCAAGGCGGTGCACTAGGCCACTATGCGACCTCTCCAAAAACTTTAAACTTAACAATATTAGCGTTGTTACGGTAACATATTATAAGTAAAAAATAAAGACCTGTGATTACTTGCATAACCCAGGCCTAAAAACATTTAGCTTATTTCATTATTTTTTATTAAATACTAATACCTCCTGCAAACAACTATCTATCTGATAAGTATGTTCACCGGTAAACACAAAATGTTTGTTTTGATTTTTAATACGTACACCGCTAACAGTCTGATTCAGACTAAGCCTCAACTTCTCATTATGTAAATCAGATAATGATTTAATAGGGATTTCTACTTTGCAACTATGTTTAAATATCAATACAGATACTCCAGAAGTAACTCCAGTTAAATCTGAGATTAATTTTTTTAATTCAATCTCCGTCAGTTCTGGTACACCTGATTTAGGAAATTTTGATAAATAACTTTTTTTATGTTTTTTCATAACCAATTCCCTTTATTTGTTTTTGTTGTGATGTTTTTTTGCCATACGGGCAATTTGTTCAAGTACCCAAGGCCCGGTCGCAGAAACACGAAAAGTATTATCTAACTCTTCCAATTTAATAAATTTGGTCATTTCCTTACTGACACCAACATCTAAATATGTTTGTACTGTATCTTCAACCGCCCACTCCCAACTTGTTTTTAAAATTTCATCCTGATAAACCAGTATGTGATACAACCCACTTTCTGTATCTCGACGAAATGAATGTAGAGTATTTCCCAACAAACTTTTTATTTGGGTATGAGCTAACTGAAAATGTTGCTCTTCAATATATTGCATTATTATCCTTTTTTCATTTTTTGTTTCTTAAACGATTAATTATTTTTGTTATTTAAATTAAAGACGATATTTTCCACGGCGGAAGATAAACTATCCAACTCGTTTGAATAAATCTTAGTAAAGTTATCGCCATTACCATTGGAAATTACTTTTACCTTAACGTTAGATTTACGCGAAATTCTTCTACATAGTTTAAAATGCTCCGGACTTATTAATAAATAAAAATAAGTTTCGTTGTGTAGTTTTTTCTTTTTACTATCTGGATCCTTTATCTTTATTACTCGTTCACCACGTTTTAATTTGAAACCAATTTTACATTTTTTTAATGCATCTTTAATCTCAAAATAAGTTTTTTTATTATAATCATCGCGTGGGAAACTACGACCGTCTAATACTTTGTCAGTATGCAATTTATTTTTCCCTTACTATTGGCTTGTTAAATAATTGTTTTGATTGCTTTAGCAATCACCCGCCGAAGAGGTGGGTAAAATCTAAAGATTTTATTTTAATTTGTAATTCATTTTACTACAAAAAACAAACCGCGTCAAGCAGTTTGTTTTTTGGAAGGACTTTTATTACCCCGCCTAACCTCCCCTTTTAGGGGAGAAAATTTAACGTTTCATTTTCTTCTCTTGTTTCGCTAAGCGCACCGTAGTAGCAAGCACGGTATCAGGATTTAGAGAAATAGAATCAATTCCCTCACGCATTAAAAATTCAGCGAAATCAGGAAAATCAGAAGGCGCTTGGCCACAAATACCTATTTTTCGCTTAGTGGCTTTGCAAGTCCGAATAACCTGCCGAATTAAAGTTTTAACTGCTTCATTTCTTTCATTATAAACATGGCTCACTAATTCTGAATCACGATCCACCCCCAAAGTTAATTGCGTTAAATCGTTAGAACCAATTGAAAAACCATCAAAAATTTTAGCAAATTCGCTAGCTAAAATCACATTCGATGGAATTTCACACATCACATAAACTTCCAAACCATTTTTACCACGCTTCAAACCTTCACTAGCCATAATCGCGAGCACTTTTTTACCTTCTTCAATAGTGCGACAGAAGGGCACCATAATTTTTAAATTAGTCAGGCCCAACTCTTCGCGCACTTTTTTAAGCGCCTGGCATTCCAGCCGAAAAGCTGGTTCGTATTTTGGATCATAATAACGCGAAGCCCCACGCCAACCAATCATTGGATTTCTTTCGGTTGGTTCAAACGCCGCACCACCTACTAAATTGGCATACTCATTAGAACGAAAATCAGATAATCGTACAATTACATCTTTAGGATAAAAGGCCGCCGCAATTTGCGCTACGCCGTGTGATAACTTATCAATAAAGTATTCTGTTTTATTTTTATAGCCAATTGTTAATTTATCAATTTGCGCTATGGCTTGTTTATCTTTTAATTTAGCATAATTAATTAAAGCTAGCGGATGCGCTTTAATTTGATCATTGATTACAAACTCTTCACGCGCCAAGCCCACACCGTCATTGGGTAAGAAAGAAAAATTAAAGGCCTGATGTGGTTCACCCACATTCATCATAATTTTTACTTTAGGTTTTTTAAGATTTTTAAAACTATGTTTGGTTACTTCGAATGGTAGCAATCCTTGATAAACATTCCCCACCTCACCCTCGGCGCAGGAAACTGTAACATCTATATTATTTTTTATAATTTTACTGCCACTAGCCGTACCAACTACACAAGGAATTCCGAGTTCACGAGAAACAATGGCGGCGTGACAAGTGCGCCCACCTTCATCGGTCACAATGGCGGCCGCTTGTTTCATAACTGGCTCCCAATCGGGATCAGTCATTTTAGTTACGAGCACACTCCCCGGCTTAAAATTACTAATTTCCTTAACATTTTTTATCACCATCACTTTACCCTGACCAATTTTACCGCCCACCGCTGTACCACTGACCAAAATCTTACCAGCTTTTTTTAATGTATAATTTTCCACTTGCGTAGTATTTTTTCTGGCTTGTACAGTTTCGGGTCGCGCCTGCACAATCCACAACTCACCGGTTACGCCATCCTTAGCCCATTCAATATCCATTGGACGTTTGTAGTGCTCTTCAATTACCACACCCCACTTAGCTAAAAACAAAACTTCTTTATCAGAAATACTATATTGCTCGCGTTCTGATTGCAAAACTGTTTCATTTTTGGTTGAATTTGTTCCGGTACTATAAATTAATTTTTTTTCTTTAGTACCAAGTTGTTGTTTGATAATAGAAGCATAACCTTGCTTTAAAGTTGGTTTGAAAACCATAAATTCATCGGGCGTTACCACACCCTTCACCACATATTCACCTAAACCATATGCACTATTGATAATTACTACATCGCGAAAGCCAGATTCAGTATCAATCGTAAACATTACACCTGATGAACCTTTGTCGGACCGCACCATTTTCTGTACACCGATTGATAAACCAATTTTAAAATGATCAAAATGTTTATCTACCCGATAAGAAATTGCCCGATCAGTAAAAAGTGAAGCAATACATTCACGGCTGGCCTTAAGTAAAGCCGTTTCGCCCTTGATATTTAAATAAGTTTCTTGTTGGCCAGCAAATGAAGCATCGGGCAAATCCTCGGCCGTGGCAGATGAACGTACCGCCACGTCAACTTCCGCTACTTTAAATTCGGCGCATAATTTTTTATAATTTTTTAATATTTCTTGTGTTAAATCAGCTGGAAATTCAGCTTGCAAAATTACTTCGCGCACCGCTTTGCCACGAGCCGCTAAACCTTTTAAATCATTAGTATTAAGCCCTCGTAAAATCTGTTTAATTTTTTTATCAGTGCCGGTAGCTTTCAAAAAATAGTGGTAAGCTTGGGCAGTGACGGCAAAACCATTCGGCACTTTCACGCCTTTTTTGGTTAAACGTTGATACATTTCGCCTAAGGAAGCATTCTTGCCACCTACAAGAGGTACGTCCTTGATACCAAGTTGATTAAAAGGGATAACGAATTTTTTATTGGGCATAATCACTAATAATTTAAAAATAAAAAATCAAAATGCAAAATGATAATTAAAGCTTGGCTTTCACCCCGCTTAGCGGGATAGTTGTTAAAACAACTAAAATGTAAAATTATTCAGTAGAACCGTGCCGCCCTGTCGTAGGGCTTGTACAGAGCGGAAGTCAAACGAGCTTTAGGTCAGGCCGTGTTTGTGGTCGTTTAGCATAGGCCTGACCAACTCGTTTGACGAGCACTGTTCAAATATGGAGACCGAGGCGGCGATTTTGTGTTACTTTATAAAAAGTAACAAAATAAAAAATAATTATAAATTTTTATATTTTTATTTTCTCCAAAACCCACTTCACTCCCGGCAGTTCAAACTCTTCTCCTTGCCAAACCGCTACTAAGCCCCGCAAAGAAAATAAAAAACTAATCACCCACCCTACCAAGGGTAATAGCAACATTACAATCAAGCCACCCCCAAGAACCACCAAACCTTGCCGAGTATGAAATTTTACAAATTCACTATCGCGTTTAAATAAAAATGGAATAAAAACCGCGAGCCAAAGATAGGCCAAAGCAGACCAGAGTTTTTCATTATCGGATATTTTGTGCATAATAATATTATTCCTTAAACTTATACGCCTCCATAACCCTAAATTTAAATATTTAAAAAAATTTTAGATTTTAGTTATTGGAATTTATTTCGGATTTCGGATTTAGAGTTTCGTATTTTTGAGAGATTGCTTCGTCGTTCGCCTTACTCACTCCTCGCAATGACATTACACTATTATTCTTTCCAAATACTCCCGCTGATTTAAAAAACCACACTGTAATTATACTTACCACCGAAGCAAGTAACGCGCTAAGAATTGGTTCAGTTATTAAATTAAAGGCCAACCACACATACCAAAAACGAATTAGTGACCAAATGGCCGAAACAAATCCTGCTCCAGCCCCCACGAGCGCGGCTACGAGCATTAACTCGCGCCAATTTAATTTAGCTATCACACCAAGCTTCCAACCCACATAACAAGCCATCGCGATTTGTAAAAATAAAACTATCGGTGCGGCTACACTTAAATAACTCAACTGTAACCAAAAACTAATCAAAAACAAAAATGATAAAACTGCCGACAAAATCACAAAGGGTCGCGCCGCCGCTTCAATGTAAAACCGCACGGTTTGATCAAAAATCAAAATTGGTTGATTAGTATAAGCCACTACTTAATTATAGATTAAAATTAACCCAAAAACAAACTGCTTTGCGTTAAACAAAGCAGTTGTTAGTTGTCAGTTATTTGTTGTCGGCTAAACTAATACTCCATTCCCCCCATACCTGGCATACCGCTTGGCATTTTGTCATCTTTCTTTTCTGGAATATCAGTCACCACCGCTTCAGTAGTTAAGAACATAATGGCAATGGAAGCCGCATTTTGCAAAGCCGAACGAGTAACCTTAGCTGGATCAACTACCCCAGCGGCTACCAAATCTTCAAATTTATCGCTCGCTCCATTGTAACCATAGTTACCTTCGTGACGCTTTACATCATCTACCACCACCGCGCCATCCTTACCCGCATTTTCTGCCATTTGTTTAAGTGGTTCTTCCATGGCGCGCATTAAAATATTTACACCAATTTGCTCTTCCACCGAAACTTTTAATTTTGAAAGAGCCCCCGCCGCGCGTACCAAAGCCACGCCGCCACCAACCACAATACCCTCTTCCACCGCCGCCTTGGTAGCATTTAAAGCATCCTCCACTTTATACTTACGTTCTTTCATTTCTGTTTCAGTGGCCGCGCCAACTTTAATCACACCTACGCCACCGGAAAGCTTAGCCAAGCGCTCTTGTAATTTTTCTTTGTCAAAATCAGAATCGGAATTCTCAATTTCTTTTTTAATTTGAGCAATGCGATCTTTAATTTTTGCTTGATCACCTTTGCCATCCACAAAAGTGGTAGTTTCTTTAGTAGCAATTACTTTACGCGCGCTACCTAAAACTTCCATACCAACATTTTCAAATTTTAATCCCATATCTTCCGAAACAACCGTAGCACCAGTAAGGGCCGCGATATCCGATAACATTTCTTTACGACGATCACCAAATCCTGGCGCCTTCACCGCCAAAGTATTAAATGTCTTACGTAAATTATTAACCACAAAAGTAGCGAGCGCCTCACCTTCTACATCTTCAGCTACAATCACCAATTCTTTTTTACCACTCTGTGCCACTTTTTCTAATAGTGGTAAAATTTCATGCACACCGGCAATTTTTTTATCAGTTACTAAAATATACGGGTCGGCATATACTGCTTCCATACGATCAGGATTAGTCACCATATATGGGCTCACATAACCCTTATCAATTTGCATACCTTCTACTACTTCTGATTCAGTAATTAAACCTTGTGATTCTTCAACTGTAATAACACCGTCTTTGCCAACCTTATCCATAGCTTCAGCAATTACCTTACCTACTTCTGGATCGTTAGCTGAGATAGATGCCACTTGGGCAATTTCATCTTTACCACTTACACTTTTCGACATTTTTTTAAGTTCTTCAACCACCGCGGTTACACCTTTTTCAATACCATGACGAATAGCTTGAGGGTTAGCACCCGCCGCTAAATTTTTAAAACCTTCTTGAATTAAAGCTTGTGCGAGCACTGTGGCCGTAGTAGTACCGTCGCCCGCTACATCATTGGTTTTAGAGGCTACCTCTTGAAGTAACTGCGCACCAACATTTTCAAACTTATCTTCAAGTTCAATTTCTTTAGCAATAGTTACGCCGTCGTTCGTAACAGTTGGTGAACCATAACCTTTATCTAAAATCACATTGCGCCCACGAGGCCCTAAAGAAACTTTCACCGCGTTAGCGAGTTTATCAACTCCGCGCTTTAAAGCGGCACGAGCTTGTTCGTCAAATTTAATTTGTTTAGGCATAATAGGAATAAATAATAATAAAATAACAAAAATATTGGAATATATTTTATAATCAACTACAGTACCAAGTGTTAATGACAAATTTCAAAATTCAAATTTCAAATCAATTTTAAATGACTAAAATTTTTAAACTATTCAACAATCGCAATAACATCTGACAATTGTAGTGTTCCAAACTCCTCTTCATCTAACTTAAACTCATCTAATGCGTATTTTTTAAATAAAATCTTGTTACCAACTGCTACTTCCATCGGAGCACGGGTGCCATTATCTAAAAGTTTGCCCGGACCAACTGCTATCACCTCACCAGTTTCTTGCTTTTCTTTATCGACTGTATCAGGTAATACAATACCGCTCTTCGTAACTTTATCTTCCTTTGAAACTTTGACCACCAAGTGATCACCCAAAGGTTTGAGTTTTAAGTTCATAATATATTTGCTTAATGATTAACAATTAGCACTCTATATTATAGAGTGCTAACAGTATTTTAGCAAGTGGGGAGAGGTTGTCAAGAGATATTGATCTTTGTATCTGACTCTAAGTTTACTAGAGCTAAAATTAACCAAAATAACATAAACATACTAGGGATTGTCCACCAGTAGTGGTCAAACATAGCCGTTATTATTATAGCCACCAGCCAATAGCTACTAGTTACTTGCGTATTACTAAAAGTGACGAAGATCCAATGGCGAAGAACCAACGACCTAATACCTATCCACAACAACCAAATAAATATAATCAACCCCACAATCCCCAACTCGGTAAAGACTAATAAAAACATATTATGTACTGGTTGATAAAAACGCGGGGAAAGATTAGGTTGAATTTTTTGTAACTCCACTGTGTAATTATCCATACCTGTGCCACGCCACCACACGCGCGCTAAAATACTTTGACTATCTTTTACGCTTCCCACTCGCTCTTCAACCGATTGTTGCTCCAAACGACCACCACCAAAAATTCTGGTTTGTACGAGTGGATAATAAACTGCGGATAGAATAATAAATACTGATGTTGTAATGATAAGTACATTACGCCATCTACTGCTGTCATTCCCGCGCCATTCGGCCTCGAGCTCATGGCCGAGAGGAAGGCGGGAATCCAGAAACAAAAATGAATCAGCTTTTTGAGTTTCTATTTGTTTCTGGATCCCGGATCCTCGTCCGGGATGACACCTGCTTTGCCACCACCAAATTATTAAACTCACACCTAAAGCCAACCACGCCCCACGGGAAAAAGTAAAAAATAAACCAGCAAGTTGAATTATATACAGTGAGAATAAAATTATTTTTTTTAAATTCGAATATCGAAATTCGAAATTCGAAAATTTTTGGTCATTGGGATTTATTTCGGATTTCGGATTTCGGATTTCGGATTTTTCTATGAAATATAACCATATCGTTGCTAAACATGTAACCACTAGCAATCCCCCCAGCACATTGGGGTGCACTTGCCCACCATAAGCTCGTAACCAATTTTCACCACCTGATAAAATAACTGAAGTGCCAGCTTGGGTTAATGAATGCGCCGCTACACCCAACCATTTATTCGCAAAAGTTGATTGGGTAAAAAATTGTACAATTCCCCATAATGCTTGAATTGCTCCCGCCAGCGTGAGTGACCAAAAGATACCTAACAACTTTGGTTTAATAGTTTTAATTAACAACCACAATAAACCGCCTTCTAATAATCTTGCATTCCACACCGCGGCCAGCACTTTGTCGCTTGACCAAATAATAGATAAAAATGATAAACACAGTAAAACTAAATAAATAATTTTGAAATTTGAGATTTGGGAATTATTTAGGATTTCGGATTTCGGATTTCGGATTTTTAAATCCTTAATCTCCCGCCAAATCATCGGCCACGACACTATTATCAATAATAAAAATATTATATCCCAACTATACAATGAGATCCTTCCATATTCCCAAATTCTCTCGACTCCGCTCGGGACCTGCGGCCGCCAAATATGTAGATCGCGAACAATCCACCTCGTTTGCCAAGGGAGGAGAAAAATGAATAGATAAAATAACCAAACTAGTATTTTAAGCCAAGTTAATGTCATAACTATATTATGTGCTAGTGAGTCATATTTTACAAACAAAACCGCTCTAAATTAGAGCGGTTTTTTGTATACAATACAAAATTCTACTTATTGCTTACTAACTACAAAACCTTCCTCAACCACTGCCCGGTATAACTGCATTTCACTTTGGCTACTTCGCGTGGTGTGCCGCAAGCTACAATCTCGCCACCCTTATCGCCGCCTTCTGGTCCAAGGTCAATAATCCAATCGGCACATTTTATAACATCTAAATTATGTTCAATCACCAGCACAGTATTCCCCCGCTCCACCAGTTCATTGAGAACCTGGAGTAGCCGCTTTACATCTTCAAAATGAAGTCCAGTCGTTGGTTCATCTAAAATATAAAGTGTGCGACCAGTGGAGCGACGTGAAAGTTCAGTCGCTAATTTTATTCTTTGTGCTTCACCACCCGAAAGTGTAGTAGCACTTTGACCTAAATGAATGTAACCTAAGCCCACCTCACAAAGCACTTTTAATTTATCGCGCACTTGCGGCACATTTTCAAAAAATGTGGCGGCCTCTTCAGCTGTCATTTGCAAAACATCAGAAATATTTTTTCCCTTATAATGAATTTCCAGCGCTTGACTATTGTAACGCTTACCATGACACTCTTCACATTCTACATAAACGTCAGGCAAGAAATGCATTTCAATCCGCACCAAACCATCACCTTCGCAGGCCTCACAACGCCCACCTTTTACATTGAATGAAAATTTACCCGGATCATAGCCGCGAATTTTGGCTTCGGGTAACTGCGAAAATAAATCACGAATTGGTGTGAATACGCCAGTGTAAGTAGCAGGGTTTGAGCGTGGCGTGCGACCAATAGGACTTTGGTCAATATCTATTACTTTATCAATATGCTCTAATCCCTTTATTTGCTTATGCTTACCCGGCAATTCTTTAGCATTATAAAAATGTTGGGCCAATGCTTTCGCTAAAATTTCAGTCATTAAAGTAGATTTGCCCGAGCCCGAAACACCAGTAATACAAACTAGCTTCCCTAAAGGAATTTCTACTTTAATATTTTTTAAATTAAATTCTGAAGCGCCTTCAATTATTAATTGTTTGCCATTGCCAGTATGAAATTTACTGGGTGCGGCAATTTGCAAACGCTTAGATAAATATTGACCAGTTAATGATTTTTTATCACGCGCTACTTCTTGCGGCGTGCCTTGCGCTACTACTTCACCACCGTGTTTACCCGCCCCTGGTCCAATATCAATCAATTGATCAGCCGCCATCATTGTTTCTTCGTCATGCTCCACTACTAATACTGTATTTCCTAAATCACGCAAACGTTTAAGCGTGGCGATTAATTTATCATTATCGCGTTGGTGTAAACCAATTGATGGTTCATCTAAAATATAAATCACACCCACCAAGCTTGAACCAATTTGAGTAGCCAGTCGTATGCGCTGAGCTTCACCGCCCGAAAGTGTGGCGGCCGCGCGATCCAAAGTTAAGTATTCCAAACCCACATCAGCCAAAAAAAGTAGGCGCGCTTTTATTTCTTTAATTACCTGACGCACAATTTTTAATGCTCGTTCGCTTAATTTATTTTCTAAAATATTAAAAAACTCCACGGCAACACTCACCGACATTTTAGCCACATCAGAAATACTTTTATCTAAGAGTGTTACCCCAAGCACTTCGGGCTTCAAACGCTTACCATTGCACTCTGGGCAAGGCCACACGCGCATATAACGCTCAATTTCACTGCGCATATAGTCGGATTCGGTTTCTTTATAACGGCGCATTAAATTCGGAATCACGCCTTCAAAAGTAGTAAAAAACTCACGCACTTTACCGCCCATGCTACTCCCCGCATTCACATTATAATTTTGCTCGCCCGTACCATAAAAAACAATTTTCAAATCTTCGCGTGATAATTTACTCACTGGCTCAAGTAAAGAAAATTTATGTTCCCGCGCCACCGCTTCTAAAATTCGATAGTACCAAGTTTGATTAGCGGAAGTGCGCGACCACGGCCGAACTGCCCCTTCAGCAATTGATAATCTTTTGTTGGGAATTACTAAATCAGGATCGACTTCTAATTTAGTACCAAGGCCGGTGCAAGTGGAACACGCGCCATGCGGTGAATTAAAAGAAAAACTACGCGGCTCAATTGAGGGCAAATCAAGCGAACAATGTGGACAAGCCAAATGTTCACTAAATAATAATTCATTATTATTGCTTGATGACTTAACACGCACAATGCCGTCACCCAAATCTAAAGCCGTTACTAAAGAATCATGTAGTCGTGTAATATCATCTTTATCGGTTGATACAATTACTTTATCTACTGTAACTTCAATGGTGTGGCGTTTTTGTTTATCTATTTTTTTATCTTCTACTTCATCCATACCCATATCATAACCATCAAATCGTAATTGGGTGTAACCAGCTTTTTTAAGCTCAGCTAAAATACCGCGGTGCTCACCTTTTTGATCGCGCACTACTGGCGCAAGTAAAATAAGCTCTGTGCCAAGTGGCGAAGTTTGCAAGCGTTTAACAATTTGATCCACTGATTGCTTAGCTACTTCACGACCACACTTGGGACAATGCGGCACACCTACCCGCGCAAAAAGTAAACGTAAATAATCATAAATTTCGGTAACTGTACCAACCGTGGAGCGAGGATTATGTGAAGTGGAACGTTGATCAATGGAAATAGCTGGGCTTAACCCATCAATTTGATCAACATCGGGCTTATCCATTAAACCTAAAAATTGCCGCGCATAAGAAGATAGTGATTCAATATACCGACGTTGACCTTCGGCATAAATCGTATCAAAAGCCAGTGAAGATTTACCCGAGCCAGAGAGGCCAGTAAGCACCACCAACTTATTGCGTGGAATATCAAGCGAAATATTTTTCAAATTATGCACCCGTGCGCCACGAATGGTAATAAAATCAACTCGCGATACGGCACGAGCTGATGACTGAATATTTTTTGAAGAATTTTTTGACATAAAAATTAACAAATATTGGTGAATGCGCAAAAGTGGGTTCATTATATACCATCTGTCAAGTATGGTCAAGGGATAAAATAAAAAACCCTACAAGCTTAGCTTAAGGGTTATAAAAATACAATTAACTCTATGTAAAAAATTGATTAGTCGATACAAAGTCGCTTAACTATACAATACTAATCCCTAATTGAATTAGCTCATTGCGTAACAAAACTTCATTAGAAAAAGAAGTTGTTATATCAACTTCAAATTGACTTTCAAAACCCTGTTTTTTTAATACTGTAACCCAACCATTCGGTGGATTTAATTTTGTTACTTCAGCCAGTGCGACTCTCACAGCGCTAGCCACAGACTCTATTGTTGTAGCCTCTTTCAATAAAGGATACGCCGATTTTATTATATCAACTGTGATACTAATTTTCATAAAAGTGCCTTTTATATGTTTGTTTAATTTTTTGATTCTTTGATTCAATGATTGTATTTTAATTATAACAATGTTAATACTAAATATAGTTATTGTCAATTATCTAATGTAAATTTAAGCTTTTTATGAAAACTATACATTATCAAATTAAACAATTGCCAAACCAATCAGGTATTTATCAATTCTTTGGTGCCAACAATAAACTACTATATGTTGGTAAGGCTAAAAATCTTAAAAATCGCGTGCGGTCGTATTTCCAAAAACCAACTGCACTTAGTCCGGCTAAAAAAATAATGGTCGAAGCTATCCACCATTTGCAAATCACGCCCACTCAAAATGAAACCGAAGCATTGCTACTCGAAGGTAATTTAATTAAACAACATCAACCACCCTACAATGTGGTTTTGAAAGACGACAAAAGTTGGCTATATTTTGCGATTGATTTTCGCACTGAATTTCCTAGTGTTAATTTAGTTAGAAAAACTGGGGTACGTGGTATTAAATATTTCGGTCCATATCCGCAAGCCAACAGTGCGCGCTCGGCCTTTTATTGGCTCAAAAAAACTTTGGGTTTAAAAACCTGTACCAACCCGGCTGACAAACCTTGCTTTGCCGCGCGACTCGGGCGCTGTTTAGGTCACGGTGAAAAAATAGAACGCATTTTTTACTTACAACAAATTAAATTACTAGAAAAAATTCTACACGGCGAAACTAAAGAGGTAATGATAAATTTAGAACAACAAATGAAATCAGCTAGCAAAAAACAACAATTTGAACGCGCGGCACGACTCCGTAATCAATTAAAAGCGCTGGCGCAATTCAGTGTAAAACAAAATGTTTTGAAAGCAACTAAAGAATCATTTGATATTTTTAATCTGGCTGTATCACTAAATTCAGCCGCTATTTGTCGCCTACCTGTACGTAGCGGGGTTATGCTCGATAGTGAACGTTTTCTACTCGAAAAATCTACTTCATTATCCGAAGCAGAAATCATGCAAGAATTTTTAGAACACTACTACCCGCAAGTTACCACTAAACCAAAAATCGCTTATGTGCCGATAACATTATCAGAAAATAAAATTAACGGAGTGAATATAAAAATACCAGAACGTGGGGCTAAAAAACAATTACTAAAACTAGCTCAAAACGCCGCACAATTACACTTGGATCAAAGCGCGGCTTCTTGGGAAAGAAAAAATGTCCGCACTAAAAATGGTTTAACAGAACTCGCCAAAATACTTAATTTGTCAAAATTACCCGAAAGAACAGAAGGGTATGATATTTCTAATATCCAAGGCACTCTGCCAGTTGGCGCAATGGTGGTTTTAATAAATGGCGAACCCGCGCCCAAAGAATATCGCAAATTTAAAATTGTGGGTTTTAAAGAGCCCAATGATTTTGCGATGCTGGCGCAAATGCTAACTCGGCGCTTTAGTGGTAAACACGATTGGCCCGAGCCCGATTTAATAATGTTAGATGGCGGATTGCCCCAACTTTCAGTAGTTAAAAAAGAGTTGGATAAAAATAATATCAAAATCCCACTGGTCGCTTTAGCCAAACAAGAAGAAATTTTATATTCACCCAATATTGCCACGCCAATTAAACTAAATAGAACTTCACCGGCCTTACAATTACTACAAACACTGCGTGATGAAGCCCACCGTTTCGGCATTACTTTTTATAGATCACGTCATCGTAAACAAAATTTAAAATCGGCTTGGGATGAACTGCCCGGCATCGGCCCAAAACTCAAAAAACGATTAAAAACTAAATTTGGTAGTATTAAAAATCTACGCGGAGCTGATTTATCTGAATTGACTAGCGTTGTTGGCACAAAAAAAGCAACCCGATTAAAAGAAATCATCATACACTTATAAGATACAGCTTATTACTGTTAATTTTTCTACTTACTACCTGCCACCAACTACTAGCTAATCCAACATTGACAACTCCCCATTTATAATGGTAAAAATACTAAAAGATTTTTTCAAAAAATAAAAACTATTTCACTTTAACAACCAAAAGGACTTTATGTTTACTAACTTTATTAGTTATTTGTCGTCTCTATTGCGCTTTAACGTTGATATTGAAACAGTGTTATCAATGCTAAACTCTGCTCAAGCGACCTTACAATACAAAGATTGTTATATTTCAGTTTTGCCAAAACGAGTGGCTGAATTAAAAAGCAACAAAATGATATTTGTATATTACTATATAAAAAACACTGAGTATTGCCTGACGGCCATAAAGGATACGGCAACTCGTTTAGAAATTAAAAAGGAATTACGATTGGCGTCTTACAGTAAGAAAAGGGGTACTTATTGGTTTGTAAAGTTTGGTGATTTTATTCAAGCATCACCGCACCCCTGTAATAACAAAAATAGTTTATTGTTAGAGCTAAAAACTCAAACATTAACTATTTATAAGCATCTTAGCCAAAATGAAAGAGATCACGTCAACAGTGTGGTCTTTATTCCCCAAAATTTAATTGGACTAGTAAATAGAAAAGATAAGCAATTAATTGATATCAAAGTGGTATCAGAAAGTTATTTTTACGCCTTATTCCACAGCTCATTACCGGGCGGTCAGTATATGCTGGACGAAAAAATAGGTTATCATATGCATGAAATCAAGAAATTACTCAACTAATAAACAATCAAAAAGGATAAAAACAAACATGGAACAATTTATTTCTATTAGGGCTTACTGTGAAAAACATAATATTAGTATTCAACTGGTCAAAGAGATTGTTAAAAGGGTGCCAGGTAGTTATAAAACTGAATACAAAAACTTTATTATTGCGGGGCCAAATTGCGAAAATGTATTATCACCTAACACATTTGAGCAAATAATCATTCCTACTACTAAGTACCGAATACTATTATTCAATGCCCCACCGGAAACTTCAGAAATCAACAACTGTTCTTGCGGCGAAACTCACGAAATAAGTGATACAATGATCTGGGGAAAGCTACTCGAACGAGGTTTATGTGAAGATGATTCTGAAAAATGGCGCGGACAAGAAACTATTGTAATTTTTATTTTCAACTCTATACCGGAACAAGAATCAATAATTGATTTCGAAAACGTGGAAAATTACCCTCTTTATACCGCTGGACCAATTACATTTTTTCATCTTACAGCCGAACAATCCATAAACTTCCGGCTGCACGAAGAAATTAAAGCTAAACTCAAAAAAAATCAAGAAGTTCGAGTGTCGTTCAACCCGATAACTCATTTTCGGGTTATCATTCGATAACTAATAAACAAATCTTTTCCAATCCCACCCCAAATAATCAGGTGTGGGATTTTTTATTTTCCAAAATCCTCAAAAAATAAACTTATGATAAAATGTAACGATCGTTACATTTTATAACAATAGTAAAATACGTCACAATAGTGTTAAAAATAATCTTTTCCACTATCTGCCGACACATTTACAAACATTTCTTCGGGTAATTCACTTAAAAATCGCGACGGCACAACTTGTGATGTTTTACCAAAAATTGTCCGCATACTTGCATAAGAACAATAAACATTCTCACGCGCGCGAGTAAGCGCCACATACACCAAACGCCTTTCTTCTTCTAATTCTTTTGGATCACTAAGCGATGAGTTGTGCGGGAATAAACCTTCTTCCATTCCCACCACAAAAACGGTTTGAAATTCCAAACCTTTGGCGGCGTGTACCGTCATTAGAGTTACACCATTTTTTTTATCATCGGAGTTATCTAAATCCTGCCACAAAGAAATATCGGTTAAAAATTTAGTCAGCGCTTCTTTACCCTTCCCTTGCGCCCGCGCCTGCGACACACTTTTTAATTCGGAAATATTCTCGAGTCGCCTTTCGCCTACACTGGTACCATCATCTAATTCCCCGGTTAACCCACTATTTTTTGCCACCTCATCAATCAATTCCGCCACAGTTAATTCTGGTAATAATTTTTCCCACTTAGCAAACAAATCCACAAAACCAAGCAATCCTTTTTGCCTAGCGGGCGCTAAATTCAAACTTTCATCACGAGCCGCTTGGAGTAAAGAAATATTATTTATTTTAGCGCGATTCAAAACCGCTTCCACTGTGGTAAGCCCAACGCCACGGGTTACACTCAAAATCGCTCGTTCAAAACTTATACTATCGCTTGGATTTTGCAAAAACCGTAGCCAAGCCAACATATCTTTTACCTCACGTCGTTCATAAAATTTTATTCCACCCACTAATTGATATGGCAACCCCGCTCTTAAACACGCTTCTTCCAGCGCCCGACTTTGCACATTAGTGCGATACAACACTGCAAAATTATTTAAAGCCGCGCGTTCACCTTGCCATTTTTTAATTTTCATATAATCCGGTAAAAATTCTCGCACTTGAATTTTATCTTCATATTCCACCAAAGTTTCCACGGCTGGTAAAAACTCAACTTTTCGGATTTTGGATTTCGCTCGCCCGCCGATGAGGTGGGGATTTCGGATTTCCGTCAGCTTTATTATTTCCTCCACTACAAATCTCGCCTCCGCAGTTTCGTCTTCAACTTGTATAATTTTAATTGGCTCACCCTCGTTATTATTAGTCCATAAAGTTTTGTCAGCTTTAATAGTTGCCCCCTTCATTATAGTATTACCAGCCGCTACAATAATTTTAGTGGAGCGATAATTTTGTTCTAATTTTATTACTTGCGCTTCCGGATAATCTTCTTTAAATCGTAAAATGTTAGCTGAATTCGCCCCGCGCCAACCATAAATTGATTGCCAATCATCACCCACTACACATAAATTATGATGGTTAGTAGCAAGTAAACTAGTCCAAATATATTGCGCTTGATTTACATCTTGATACTCATCAACCAATAAATATTTAAAATTAGTTTGATATTTTTTAAGCACTTCTGGATTTTCTTGCCACACTCGCACCATCTGACCAATTAAATCATCAAAATCAAAGGCCTTATTTTTTACCAGCAACGCCTGATAACGTTCATAAATACGCGCTACATTTTCGGTAAAAAAATCATCCGCTACATCACGGGCATAATCCTGAGGCGACATTAAATCTGATTTAGCCCGCGAAATTGCATTTAAAATTGCGCCCGGTTGAATTTGTTTGATACTTAAACCAATTTCCCGTAAAGCCTCTTTAACTAATGATTTTTGATCGCCTTCATCATAAATTGTAAAATGTGGCGGATAATTTAAATATTTAGCTTCTTGCCTTAAGAAACGACAACTGACCGCGTGAAAAGTGCCGACTAATGGGCCATTTTTATCAATTGGTTTACCAAGTAGTGCACCAACTCGCGACTTCATTTCTTGTGCCGCTTTGTTGGTAAAAGTAACTGCTAAAATTTGACGGGGTTCAACTTTTTCATGCGCTATTAAATAAGCCAAACGATGAACCAAGGTTTTGGTTTTACCGCTACCCGCGCCAGCCAACACTAAAAGTGGGCCGCGGGTCGCAACTACAGCCTCGGCTTGGGGTAGGTTTAAATTGCTTAGTAATTTATCTTTATTAATCATCGTGTTAACTATTATGTTTGACAAAGAAACTACCTCGTGCTATGATATAAACATTAATTTTCCTCACCAATAAAATTTAATAGGAATTTAATTAACCGTAGTAAATAATTGCTAATCTATTTTACCTGATATGAGTCGATATCTCCAAATCGCACAGCTAGTTATTTCAATTTTATTGATTGTAGCTATCCTCCTTCAAAACCGCGGCGCTGGCTTGGGCGGAATTTTTGGTGGTGAAGGTAATGTGTATCGCACCAAACGTGGTGCTGAAAAAATGATTTTTACTGCTACTATTGTTTTAGCTATCGCCTTTTTTGGCTTAGCCATTTGGAATTTACTGGCGGCTTAACCCCGTTAGTTAGATAAATAACTTTAAACGATCAACTTGCGTTATTCGCCAGCTGATTGGTTAATTTGGTATTATTATCAATTTCGTGACATATTTTACTCCACCACGCTTACGTTTCGGTGAATTTTTACAACGGCTACTCGCCCGTTTATATGGTACGCGTGATTGGAAAATTGAAACTGTTTTAAAACAAGCTGGCCAGAATTTATCTGTTAGTCCACGCCAATTTCGTTTACTGCCAAGAATTTTAACCCGCTTAGAAAAGCGCACGGCTTTATTTTTAGTTTTAATTGTTCTTTTGACCGGCGGTTTGTGGACTACGCGCTGGTACAATAATCATACTTTTGTTTTACCAGAAGTAGGTGGCACCTTAAACGAGGGGTTGATTGGTTTCCCGCGCACTACTAACCCGCTACTAGCCCAAAATCAAAGCGAACAAGATTTAGCTCGTTTACTTTATCGGAGTTTATTTCATCACACTGCCGCAGGTGAAATTGCCACTGATTTAGTAGATAAATGGGAAGTTGATCGCAGTGGTAAAAAATACCAAATCACCTTAAAATCAAATTTATTTTGGCAAGATGGTAAGCCAATAACTAGTCGTGATGTAGTTTTTACCTTTAATTCCCTGCTTGATAAAAATTTAAATAGCCCACTAGGTAGTGGCTTCAAAAATGTTAAAGCAATAGTAATAAATGATAAAACTTTCACCATTTCCTTACCTGATTCTTATGCTGGCCTCATTCATAACTTAACTTTTGGTATTTTGCCCGAACATATTTGGCAAAGTATTTCCATTAACGATTGGTTAAAACAAACTGCTAATTTAACCCCCATCGGAAGTACGCTCTGGCAAATTAAAGAATGGAAAAGAAATCAACAAAACCAAATCGTAGCTGTTAGTTTAGCACCTTTTACTAACCAAAATGATACGCCTTATTTAACCGATTTCAATTTGCGTTTTTTTGAAAATAACACCGAAGCTTTAGGCGCGCTTAAACAAGGATTAATTAATGCTTTGGCTGGTTTAAATTTAAATCAAACTCAAACTATCAGTCGTTCACAATACAACCTACACCAATTACAACTACCTCAGTACACCGCTTTATTTTTTAATACTGATCAAGCCCCCTTAAATGATAAAAATATCCGCCAAGCTCTTAATTTGTTAATAAATAAAAATGATTTAATTGCTACAGCTTTAAATAATCAAGTTACGCTAGCTAACGGACCTTTAACTAATTCTGCTGTAAAAATAAATAATTCAACTACCAAATTACCTGATTTAGCTTACATAGAGAAATTATTAACCACCTCTGGCTTTACCAAAAAAGAAGATACCTGGCAAAATAAAAACGGGTCCTTAACTTTAACTATTACCGCGCTTGATCAAGCCCACTTCCGCGCCACGGCTGAATATCTTAAAACTGTCTGGGAAAAATTTGGCGTAAAAACTGAATTAAAATTTGTCTCGGCTGATGATTTATCAACCAATATAATTCCTAATCGTTCTTACACCGCCTTGCTTGCCACTGAAATTATTGGTTTAGATAACGACCTGCTAGCCTTTTGGCATTCTTCACAAAGCTCACGAGGCGCAAATTTATCAAATTTTAAATACCGCGATTTAGACATACTACTTGAAAATCTTCGCTTTGAACAAAATTCTGAAAAAATAAAGGAGCTACAACAAAAATTAACAAATATTTTGTTAACCGAAGCACCGGCGATATTTTTATACCAACAGTATTATAACTACGTTATGACCAAGGATATTAAAGGGGTAAATTCAACTATTATCAATCAACCTTCCGATCGTTTAAATACTTCAGCCAATTGGTACACCAAAACCAAACACGTTTTTAAGTTAAATAAATAAAATAATTTTGGGCGTGTGGGTGAAAAGTTAACTAGTGTAACTTTTCACGGGCAACAAAAAGTTGCCCGGGCCGACACGAGCCACAGTTTTTTAATCGAGGCCAAAGCCGAGATGTTTAATAATTTTGGGCGAGTGGCGGAACTGGCATACGCGCTAGCTTCAGGTGCTAGTGCCCGCAAGGGATTGAGGGTTCAACTCCCTCCTCGCCCACCAAGACAAAGGTTCGCTTGTCCGCCGCAGCTCTCGCCGTCGCGTAGCCGCTATGGCGGAGCACGGTTAGCGAAGGCGGAAGTCCCTCCTTCGGCACCACTTAAAAGACGACGGGTTCAACCTGCGCCCCGTAGATCTGCTTCAGCAGATTCTACTGGGGTCCCTCCTCGCCCAAATAAAAAATTTAAAATCACTAAAACGCTTAAACACTAAAACATTTTTTATTTTAATGTTCTAGTGATCTAATATTCTAAATATAAAACTACTAACTAATGACTAACAACTCAATTATGACTCCAATTAAAAACTATCAACCTCGAACTAATTCCCGCCCCGCCCCACGTGGTCGTTTTTGGGGCGCACGGCCTAAAAAACCAATCGTAACAAACGAAGCGCTTAAACCTTATTTACCAACTACCAACACTTCTAACCGACCAACCAACACTCCAATCCGTCCAATCGCTACACCTATCCGAACTGCACCTGCTTCTTCCGAACACAAACTAAAAATTATCCCCTTAGGTGGTCAAGAAGAAGTCGGTCGCAATATGACAGTATTTGAATACGATGGCGACATTGTAGTTTTAGATATGGGACTACAATTTCCGGAAGAAGATATGCCGGGCATTGATTATATTATTCCCGATACACGTTATCTTAAAGGTAAAGAGCGACAAATCAAAGGCATATTACTTTCACACGGTCACTTGGATCACATTGGCGCCTTACCTCACATTATGCCTCAACTGGGTTGGCCCACAGTTTATGCTAGTAAAATGACACTAGCTTTAGTACGACGCCGACTTGAGGAATCAAACTTACAAAACTATTTAAAGGCCTATGAAATTAAATCATCTCAAGAGCGACTAACTTTAGGTAAATTTAAAATAAATTTCTTTGACGTGACTCACAGTATTATGGACGCCTTAGGTGTAATTATTCAAACACCGGTAGTGAATGTTATTCACCCCGGCGATTGGCGCTACGATTTAAACCCAGTTACAGGTAAGCCAACTGATTTTTCTGCTCTAGCCCAGTGGAATACCAAAACTGTTCCATCAGTTTTAATGATGGAAAGTTTGGGTTCAACCAAAGAGGGTTCACAAATTCCCGAGTTAGAAGTATTCCGCAATATCAAACAATTAGTGGAAAAAGCACCGGGTCGTATTATCATTGCTACTTTCTCTTCAATGGTGGAACGAGTAAGCTGGATAATAAATGTGGCGGAAACTTTGGGTAAAAAAGTGGCGCTCGACGGTTACTCCATGAAAACGACTATCGAAATCGCCAAAAAAGTTGGTTATATAAAATTCAAACCTACAACCTTGATTGATATTAAACGCGCCCACGATTACCCCGATAATAAAGTGGTGATTGTTTGTACTGGAGCTCAAGGTGAAGATCGTGCCGTATTAATGCGGATTGCGAATGGCGAACACCGCTCTATTAAAATTAAAAAAACTGACACTATTATTTTCTCCTCTTCGGTAATTCCAGGTAATGAACGCTCCATTCAGCGACTTAAGGATTCTTTGTATCGCCAATGTGATAATGTAATTCACAAAGAGCTTATGGGTGTGCATGGTGGCGGTCACGCTTTGATTGAAGATATTAAATTATTAATTCGACAAGTCAGGCCACACTACTTTTTACCAATTTATGCCAACCATTATTTACTGAAAGAAGGCGCTAAAGTAGCCATGTCAATCGGCTTTCCACCACAAAATATTTTTATTTTAGATAATGGCAGTGTTGCTGAAGTAACAGCCAGCGGGCTGAAAGTATTAGATCAAAAAATTCCGATTGAATATGTTTTTGTTGATGGTTTAGGCGTTGGCGATGTTTCTCATGTCGTACTCCGTGATCGACAAATGCTAGCGGCCGATGGTATGGTAGTAATAGTGGTCACAGTTGACGCGAGGAATGGTCAACTCATCGGTAGTCCAGATATTATTTCCCGCGGTTTTGTGTATATGAAAGATAATAAAAAAATGATTGAAGAAACCCGTAACAAAATAAAACAACTAGTCAAAAATCAAAACCCAGCCGTAGCTACTGATGAAAATTATATTAAAGATAAAATCCGGAACGAAATCGGTCAATTTTTGTTTACCAAACTAGAACGGAGACCTATGATTTTACCGGTTGTGATTGAAGTGTAAAGAATTTAGAATATAGAAGTTAGAATCTAGAATTAGTACTATACTTATCTAACTTCAAAATTCTAGCTTCTAGATTCGGAACAATATAAATTGCGCTCCACTTTTAATTTTTAATTAACCACTTAGAACTACCTACACTATTAACCATCCAAACTATGTTACCTACCAACAAAATCATCTTCTCAGGTATTCAACCTTCTGGTGAAATTCACTTTGGTAATTACTTGGGCGCGCTAAAAAATTGGGTACTACTCCAAGAACAAAATACCTGCTTTTTTGGAATTGTAGATTTGCATGCTATTACCGTACCTTATGAAACCAAAGATCTACCTACTAAGGTATTTGATTTAGCGGTAAATTATTTAGCGGCTGGGCTTGATCCTGAAAAATGTGTAATTTTTGTACAATCACAAGTGCCAGAACACACTGAACTGGCTTGGCTATTAAACACCATTACTCCTTTAGGCGAACTAGAAAGAATGACACAATTCAAAGATAAATCCGATCAACATAAAAATTCAATTAACGCCGGCTTGTTAAATTATCCAGTGCTTATGGCGGCGGATATTTTGCTTTATCATGCAGAATCAGTGCCGGTGGGTGAAGATCAAACCCAACACGTGGAACTCACCCGTGTAATTGCTCGCAAATTCAATAGCATGCATGGTGAATATTTCCGTGAACCAAAAGTTTGGGCTGGCGCAGTGCCAAAAGTTATGTCATTACTTGATCCCACTAAAAAAATGTCTAAGTCGCTTGGCGCTGGGCACTATATTGCGCTAGATGATTCTCCAGAAATTATTCGCAAAAAAATTGCTCGCGCTGTAACTGATAGTGGTAGCGCTACCGACCGTGAAATCTCTGGTGGACGTAACTTACTCCAACTTTTTAAAGTTTTATCCGATGATAAGGCATTAAAACAAGAACTGCACGAGGCCTACAACAATGGTGAATTAAAATACAGTGAATTTAAACCACTCTTAGCAGAAACAATTATTAAAATATTAGAACCAATTCAATCTAAGCGCGCTGAACTAACGGCCAAACCAAAGGAAGTAAAAAAAATTTTACAAGATGGTCGCGATCGCGCCCGCCTCATCGCCCAAAAGACATTACAAGATGTGAAAGAGAGAATGGGGTTGTTGTAAAAACTTTTATTAATTTAAACTTTTTAAAAAGCGACAAAATTGTCGCTTTTTAAATTACTGCCGCCCTGTCGTAGGGTTTGTACAGAGCGGAAGTCAAACGAGCTTTAGGTTCGGGCGTGCTGTGGTAGTTGTGCATAGCCCGAATCAGCTCGTTTGACGAGCACTGTTCAAACCCGGAGACCGAGGCGGCGATTTTATGTTACTTTATAAAAAGTAACACGATTGATATTGACAAAACCGCCAAAAATAATAAAATTAAACAAACACACACCATCAAAAAACAAAGATTGGAATTTAACAATGAAATACATTATCTTAATAATTCTACTAATTACCCCAACTTACGCCCAAAATCAAATCGACACCTTACTTAAAAACACATTAGTAATAATTGACGCCGGGCATGGTGGCAAAGATCCTGGTGCAAGCACAACCTACAACGGAAACATTATTTGGGAAGATGAATATGCTTATGACATTGGGCTTAAACTAAAAAATCAAATAGAAGCTTGTGGCGGTAAAGCGCTAATGACAGTAATTGATATTAATCAACCCGCCTTCCATACTAATCAAGAAATATTACCATTAACTTATGGTGAAATTTTTGCTTTTGATAGTAGTTTAGTAACCGCTGATAGCACTGGTCTACAAAAACGTTGTCAATTTGGTAATTTACAACTTAAAAAATTTCCAAAAACGACTATTGTTTGGATATCAATTCACTTAGATATCGCAGCCGACTCTGCCACTCAAGGCGTTATGATAATTGCGCCCGATACTAATTCTTTATTAGCTAAAAACTTTCGCGATGTTTTTGCAAAAAATAATTTACTCCGCGATAGTTGCTCGCTAGTAAAAAATAAAGACCGACCTTGCCGTATAAGAAACCTGCATGTTTTACGTACTAACAATAAAATTAAAGATCGTATTTTTTTAGAATTAGGAAATATGCTAAATAAATATGATTTAAGTTTAATTATTAGTGAACAAGGTAGAAATAATTATGTTCATCATTTAATGAACGGATTACAAAACTTTTTAATCACCAAACAATTTTTAACCAAACTAAAAAGCGGTTCGGAATAATTCCCAACCGCTTTATTTTTTTACAAACTAACTTTTTGTAATTTAACTTTTCTCCTTAACCACTTCTCCGCAATCATTTGGGTTTGTTCATTTAAGTCAGTTACATAAAATTCACTCTCACCCATTTCTAAATCATCTACTTTGATATTTTTTAATAAAGCGCTAGCAGTTTCTTCAGCTGGATCAATTAAAATAGCCCGCTTTGGTAAACGCGGAATAATAATTTTTTTAAGTAATGGATAATGTGTGCAAGCCAACACCAAAGCATCCACTTGATGCTGTTTAAACGGTTGTAAATAGGTTTTTACAATTCGTTTAGTTTCTGATTTGTCTAACCAATTTTCTTCAACGAGTGGTACTAAAAGTGGTGCAGAACGAGCAATCACTTCAAAATCACCTTGTTCTTTTAATAATTTTTGATAAATACCACTATTCACGAGTGCCCTAGTTCCCATAATACCCACTTGATAGTTCCTAGTTCCTAGCCACTGGTTCTTAGTTTTTTTAGAAACAGTTGTAATCGCCTGAACAGTTGGCGTTATTACATCAAACACTTTAATTTTTGGAAATTCTTTTTTAATTGCTTCTATTCCAACCGCTGAAACAGTATTGCAAGCCACCACAATTATTTTTGCACCCTTTTCTACTAAAAATCGGGCCGCTTCCACGCCATAACGAGATACTACCTCAGCTGATTTATTACCATACGGCGTACGCGCAGTATCACCTAAATAAATAAGTTTAGCACCAGGTAATTTTTTCTGCACTTCTTTAAGTACAGTGAGCCCGCCTACTCCAGAATCAAATAAGCCAATCATACCCAGTATATCAACTTCACTACGCCAAATTAAAGCGTAGATTAGTTGCGTAGTTAATGATTAAATTACAAATTTTATAAAATAACATAGTTAAGTACTAATTTGGCAAAAGTTTAAGTGAAGTTGTATATCTGGGTCATATTTTGGATTTAATAAAATCTAATAATTCCTTTTGTTTAATTTGCAACATCGTTTGATCTTTAGCTTCCACTGTTATACGAAGTAATGGTTCAGTATTTGAGGGTCGCACATTGCACCACCAATCTGGATAACTCACAGTAACCCCATCCAACTCATCAATGGCGCCATCTTTATAATATTCTTTAATTTCAGTCAAAATTTCAGCTTGGTTTTTTACTTCTAAATTTACCTCTGGTGCTTTAGTATAAGGCGAATATTCTTTAACTAATTCTGACAGTGGTTTATCAGCGCGCGATAACATTTCTAAAACTAATAAGGCCGCAATCATACCTGAATCAGCACTATAATTATCACGGAATGAATAATGTGCCGAAATTTCCCCACCCATTATCGCACCTTGATGGAGTAGTGCCTGACTAACATTTACATAACCAACCGCGGTTCTAATTGGTTTACCACCCCACTTGGTTATAAATTCTGGCACAGCCCGTGAGCAAATTAAATTATAAGCAATGGCCGCGCCTGGCTCACGATGTAAAAATTCATTAGCGAGTAGTAAAAGTGTAACATCAGCCGGTACAAATCTACCTGTTTCATCAATAAAAAACACTCGATCAGTATCACCATCAAACATAATTCCAATATCAGCCTCTGATTCACGCACGGTTTGACTAATTTTATCAGCCGCATTGGGCGCTAAGGGATTAGACGGTCGATTGGGAAAAGAACCATCTAATTCAAACCAGAGTGGTTGATGTTTAAAAGGAAAATTTTCAAACAATAATGGGATAGCTTTTCCGGCCATACCATTGCCGGCATCCACTACTACTTTAAGTGGTTTTAAAATTTTAACATCTACAAACGATCGAACATGTTTTAAATAATCCGGCCAAATATCAAACTTTGATACTTGCCCTAAATTATTCATAACTGGTAATTCAGCTTTTACTAAATCACGTAATTCTCGCCCGCGTACCCACTGCGTATGGCGACGCATTACTTTAAAACCATTATACTCCGGCGGATTATGTGAAGCTGTTACCATAATACCAGCTAGATAATCAAATTTCCCCACTGCAAAATAAACTGCATCAATTGGTACTAAATCTATGTCGTGTACATTAACACCGCCCTTACACAAACCTAAAATTAAGGCCTGATGTAAAACCGGCGATGATAAACGCATATCTCTACCTACTACCACCGTTCCTTCACCAACTAATTGTCCTATGGCGCGACCAACTGCTTCAGCCGCTTCGGCATTTAATTCACTGGGATAAATGCCGCGAATATCATAGGCCTTAAAAATACTATCTGAATACATAAAATTAAAATGATTGAATGGTTCGCTTTTGTACTCGCACCAAAGCGCCCCAAGCAGCCAGTGTGCCGAACAATCCAAGCAACCAACCTAAAAATGGGATGGTAACTAGTAACGAATAAATTACAATACCAAAACTAACGGTAGCAAGTTGCGACCATTTTTTAATTTTGGTAAAATTTTTATTATCTTTTAAATAAATCCCGAGTGTGGCTCCAGCTAAAGCTGTACTTAATAACAATCCAATAAAATATACAGCGGTTAAAATTAAAGCCAACGGCCAACCAATAATGGTAATTAATAAAACAATAATCACTATCGGTACAACTACCGCAAAGGCCGCCCCCCAACCTAAACTCGGCCAAAATTTAGTTAAAACCTCTTGACTTACTTCTGATAATTTATGAGGTAACAATTTTACCAGCACTAAACCAACCACTAAAGCACTAAACAAACCAATTAATTTATTCCACCACCAACCTAGTGCATTTGACTTATCAACCAATGGTTTGTGAATTAAATTAGCCGATACACTAGCCTGCTCTGATATCTGCGCGGGCCTCACTGCTTCATAAATAAATTGATTCTGAAGTACCGCCTTGTCATTAATTTTTAAACTTCCTCTTTTTTCAATTGCTAAATTGGTCTGCCCAAAAACTGAACCGTTTATTATCGCCCGCTCCGCTCTACCATTTACACTGCCAACCACCTTACCA
This sequence comes from uncultured Gammaproteobacteria bacterium, assembly GCA_964348825.1. Lineage (GTDB taxonomy): Bacteria > Patescibacteriota > Patescibacteriia > Veblenbacterales > UBA10138 > JBBTZY01. Next base: position 233,657 of record CAYGDX010000002.1, read on the forward strand.
TTTAAATAAAAACTACTTGCTATAAAATTAATATGGCCTTTAATTTCATTTTTATCACTTAACATCAAACTACCAGCGGCTATCGAAACATTTTTACCAATCGTACCAAATAAATCTACTTGTTCACCAAACACACGTACATTACCTAAAACTTCCCCATTAATTTTTACAGTGCCCCCAATTGCCAACACATCACCCTTCACTTGACCGTTAACAACAACTTGACCACCAATTACTACCACATCACCCTCCACCGTGCCATTAATTTCCACCGTACTTCCCACTCGATACAAATTACCCGTCACAGTTTCACCCACACCCACGTAAACACTAGCCAAATCGCCAGCTAAAACCGGAGTTGAATTAAATAATAATACAGCAGCCAAAAACAAAAAAATTACCTTAAATTTCATAAATTAATGTTATATTTAATGATTAATCAGCCATTATATTATAACGGCTGAAGGGGAAAATAACAAATATTTCCTTACCGCTTCTCTAGAGAAGTGGTGCAAGAATCGCCGCCTCGGTCTCCGTATTTAAACAGTGCTCGTCAAACGAGCTGGCTCGGCCTATGCACAGCGGCCACAAACACGGCCTCGCCGGACGCTCGTTTGCCTTGCGCTCTGTACAAATACTACGACAGGACGGCAAAACTTTCGGATTTCGATATTCGGATTTAGGATTTGAGTAATTTAATCCACTTAACCACTACCTTCACCAACTCCCCCTCCTTGCCATCAAACCCATGATTGGCTCCAGTAATTAATTGACCAGTAAAAAATTCAGTCGGAATTTGATTTTTAAAAATCTGCAAAATTTTAGCTGGTGGAAGATCGGCATATTGATCTTTCTCGCCAATTAATACTAACGTTGGTTTATTTAATTTTTTGACCCAAGTGAATTTACATTTTGATTGATAATAGGGAAACATATCTTCTACGCTATTTGAAGTAGCAATACTTAAAAATCTTTGGGCTGACCATAAAATACCTTTAAATAAATTCAAAGGTAACAATTCATCACCACGTTTTTGTGTGACCATTTTTTTAGCCAAATTTAAAGTACTTTGGTATTTCTGACCTAAAACTTTTTTAAATCCTGGTACATCACTAAGCGGCCCGAGTAATCCAACCCCAACAATCCCCTTACCGCCAGTAGTTTGTATATAATAAGCCACCTTGTTAGCGCCCGTGCTGTGACCACACAAAATAATTTTTTTATAACCCTGACCTTGCAAAAACCTTATACCGGCCTCAATATCAAAAATACAATCGGTAAATTTTTCATAAGCCGTACCGCCTAACTCACGCTGTTCTTTTTTAAGACCCTTTCTTAATCTCACCGCCACACCTGAACCACGATGCTCTAGTATTGCAAGCGACAATCCTTGTTTAATAAATTCTTCGGCCAACTTTTTTACCTTACTTGCCCGTGGCATAATGGAAAAAGAAAGCGCTCCCAACCACAAAACTACCGTACGACTTTTCCCCTGCGGTTCAAATAACATCCCACCTAAATTTAACTTATCGCGAGTTAATACTGAAAAAAGGTTAGTTTGCATAAACATCTTCTTAATTTTAACAAAAAATATCAAAAAATAAAAATCCCCTGATTGTTGTTACAATCAGGGGTAAATAGCTTGTTTAGCTCACCGCTTTGGCGGCTTTACTAATTGCCTCTTCACGTGTATCAGCCGAACCTATATATTTGCCATCTTTAATAATATCAAAACCGCCATTACCGGAGGTATCAAATGATATTAAACGCATAATAGGGTCGTCTGGCTTACGCTGCACCTCTGCTTCACTCTTACCATCACTTGATGTAATGGTGGCAATAGTTTTGTTGGCCATAATAGACCTTTCTATGTTTCACTCTACAGCTCCACTGTAGTCTGGGGTGATTTGTCACCTGTTTATTTGTATCAACGTATTAACACATTGATACAATTTTGCAATTGATCCACAATTGGTATTTTATTAGAAGATAAATTTATTATTCCCCTAGGTAAATCCTGTGGATAAAGTACGCGATTATTAATATTCCCAATCTCTTTCCAAAGTAATATGGTTTGCTCTAAACACATTACCGAAAATTTAACTTGTTTATTTTCCGGAATTGAAGCCCATTTAACTGGATTACCAAATGGTAAAATATACGGCACGCCGATATTACCACTTCCAACCAACTGGCGTCCGGAAAATGGCACACCTGGATAAAAATCACGCTCACACACCTCATCAATAACTTCATCAAAAACAAAAAGACTCTTAACCTCTACACCCCTACCCTGCAATCTCTCAACCCCCTCCTTAATAGCTATTGATGTACAAATTGTTGGCACTTGAATACCCGACCCACCAAACATATCAACCACCTCGATCATTTGCTGACCACTGAATACCACATCATCAACTAACACGATGCGATTCAAATTAAAATTAGCCAATAAATCAAGTTGCTCTTTTATGTTGGTAGCACCAGCACGACTGCCCAAACCCACATCCAAACCTTTCTCATCAACTAACCGTGTTATATTTAATTGATGTTTGGTTTTGTAATATACTCGATCAAGCGAAACTGGTGTGAGGTTAGTTTTCTCAACCAGAGATTTAATCCCCACAAAATTTATCTCTGGCATAAATCTAAAATCTGGAAATATCCGCTTCACAAATATCGAAAAGTTAAGACGGAGTTCTGCAAAAAAATCTTCTGTTGGTAACGTAAAATTTTTTTGCTTCGCCCACTCAGCTAATAACGCCTCAATATCACCTGAAACAATATAACATTTATCCTTACGCATTGTAATTCTCCTCTGTTATTTTTTTAATCAACTCAATCACACCAGCCGTCCGTTTTTCTTTGGCTATAAACTGACAGCAAGCTTTAAAATCGGAGCTAGCATTCGCGACGCCACAATGAATGATCTTTTTGTCACCTAGATAATCGGACATGCTATTTCCTATCATATAAATGACATTACTATCCACCGTAAATTGCTCCGTAGCTATACTTTTTTCTGTTAGCCTGTGGTGAATTATGCAGATTCCATATAAAATATTTTTATCAATATTCCATTGGCATTCTACGCCATTCTCTACACCAATCTCCAATAGAATATTCACTACTTCATCCAAACTTCTAGTAGTGGTTTGCCATTTATTATCCACTCGTTCACGAACATAACATGAAAAGCTTCGTAATCGCAGCGAATTAATTAATATTGACACTTGTGGTAATACTTCAACAGCTGAATACGAAGGGAGTTTGTTTGCTATAGTATTAACACTTCCTGTAACAACTAGATACTTGTTGTCATCCATTAGCCTCTCCACCACTTTCTTACGAAATGTAAAGAAATATTCTGCCTCCTTGATGGTATAAAATGGCTCACAAGCGATATTGGCTAATATTACGCCACCCTTCTCAGCTATAATTGGACCTTTCATTCCCCATAATTCAGCTTGATGCTGTAAGGTCATTAATGATGAGTCAGAATTGAGACCTATCTCATACCCTCTAGTTTGCGCTCTTGCAACAGCGGCTTTTAATACTGAATGACTTACTGTCAATTTATAATTTTTATCCGTCAATGTTTCATCAACATCGATTAAAATAATTTTTCTCATGCTTGTTCCTTATGATATAGCTCTTGTTAGAGCAATGGTGGCCTGTTGACCGTAAATAATTGCCTGCTGTATATCTGTATTACGACGGACATACGCAGAAAGAATTAATTGTAAAGCTTTGCCTAATTCAAGCATTTGCTCTATGTTATAGCGTTTACACCCCAATACCTTAGGTAGAGTGTTTAATGCAAAATTACTCAACATTTCAACGCCTTCACTAGAATTAGGTAAATGATAAATATCACGTGCAGATACAATGAACTGCCCAATACTAATTGCGGTATGCCCTAAATAAGTATTCTGCCGCCAGGGGTCAATATAAGTAATTCCATCAGCCTTAAGAAATATGTTATCCGGCGTAAAATCCAATAGAAATAATGCCACATAATCGCTGGGTACTTCTACTATTGGATCATTAATTAGGTCAAAAAAATTTGCTGGTAATATTCCAGAAATCTCTTTGGCAAATGACCGAATATAATTTATTGTTTCTGTAATAGACTTTTTGCCATATTGACCACCAAAATCGTACCTAACAGTTAGCGTAGTAAGTTTCTCCACAGAGCTTTGTAAAAGATTAAAACACTCAATACTTGATTGACTTGCTATCTTAAAACAAGGTTCTAAATAACGCATAACTAATACTGTTAAGCCATCTACTATTTTCACCGCATAATCATTCGGAATTAAAATACTCGCACCTATTTTTTTGATTCCAGCATAACCAACTATATTGTCCTTCAAATGATTCAAATCCGGAGGATTAGTTTCTGAAAGATAAAATTTTGCTACAAATTCTACTCCGTCTGATACTCGCTGCAATTTAATAATAGAGGCATTAGTGTGCCCTCCATTAATATCGGCTACATAACGTAATCCTAATTGCCATTCGAGTTGAGCAATAAAGTCATGGAATATTCTAAGCTTTTTTTTTCGATTGTTAAAATTCATTTTTTCTCTTTCAAAAATATGTTTTTATTTTCGGGTTTATAAAGATAACCCCTTCCCAAACTTGAGAAGGGGTTATCTTAAAAAAATATTAAAACAACCCTTTCTCAAGTTCATTAAAAAACTATAAATTATTTTTATCAATATATTGTAAAATTTCTACCACGCCTTGGGTGTACAATTTTTTAGCAACATATATAGCCTTATTTTTCAATTTTTTCTCTGCATTACCAACTGCAAAAAATGCATCTACTACTCGCTGTGTTGACAAATCTGCTGAATCGTCACCGATCATAAATAACTTCGTCTTAGAAAAATATTTCTTACGAAGAATTGTTAGTGCTCTGCCTTTATCCATCAACCGCGGACTGATCAAAACATTTGAGAATATTGGTGATACCTGAACATTATATTTAAATTTCGAATCTCTTTTGAGTAATCGCTTTAACCTTATAGCTGCTTTATAATCTCTTTTGCCATATGTAAAGACATGAATACTGGCAGTCCATTTACGATATTTATTAATAGCCCAAACCAAAGGTATTGATTTAAATTTATCGAAAGGATAATTTACTGTATCCACTAATTTTATAACCGCGCCATTCTGAACTGCTAAATTATTTAATCTATCAACTATTTGTTCGCGAATAACTCGACTTTTAACCAGAAAGAATTGTTTATTTTGAAAAAAATAAACTACGCCACCCTCACCAATTATTGGCCCATTAATACCAAGTAATTTGCTGATTAATTTTAAATCCCGTTCCGACCGATTAGAATTCAAACCAAATAAATATCCCTTTTTTGAAAGTTTTCTAATATACTTTTGTACCAACCTCGAGTTCATTGTATAATCGGGCTTTAATAGTGTTCCATCTATATCAAAAAATAAAAGGGTTTTCATATATTTTTAATTTTAGCAATCTGTTTAATAACTATTGCTACTGCTTCTTGAGCTGTTTTAGCAGATATTATTTTTATTTTTTTTCTATCATCTAGGTATTGGTTAGCTAGTTTTTCGCTCCATCCACCACTATTTTGTAACACAACTATTGGAATACTGGCTTGATATGCTATGGCGATTTCTGTGAGTGTGCCTGAACCACCATTAAGTGCAATAATTGCATCACAACTCAAAATCAAAGCTAATTCTCGACCACCACCTCTTTCCAAACCGCTAGCTATTACCACATCCACGTTATTTTTCTCAAAAATATCCAACCCCTTACCATAGGTCACACCAACAGTTAAACCTCCAGCTTTTTTAGCTCCACGACAAGCCGCTGTTGACAATGAATCATAGTCTTTCTCAGCGCCAAACATTAAAGTAGCACCATTTTTCGCAATCCAATAACCAACCTCTTCAGCCGCTTTTTGCAACTGTTTAGTATATTTAAGATCGGCACTGGAGCCCATAACACCAATTTGTATTTTTCTAAAATTCTTATTCATATAATAAAAAATAATAATTAAAATTCTTCCTTATACCAAATAATGAAGGTTCACGAACTAGTATAAAGATGGGAGAAAATAATTAATCTCTCCCATGTTAAATATTTAATTTTCTACTTCTTTTAATTATTTAATTTTAATCCTTGTATCATGCGTTCACGGTCATATAAATCCGCCGTTTGTTCCCGAGGAAACAAATATGGATTTACTCCCATAAGCCATACTGAATCAGATTCGGCCTTAAGCATTAATGGGTTATGTCGAGGAGATACAATAGCCGTACTATTACCCGTCACAAAGTAACGAACCAACGGATCAATTAACCTTACTGGTCTCGTAGTATATTGAGCCAAAACTTCGCCCGTAAATTGAAATCGTTCAGTATCAATCCTAAATTCTGATTCCGAAACAATTATAGTTTTTTCCTCCTTAGCCAAATCTGCTAAGATTAACAATCCTTCTGCGCCTTTTAAACTAGCCATTTGAACTTGAGAAGGTGTTATACTTTTACTAACTTCCATTTTCAAAACGTTTAATAGCTGAGTGGCACTGGTTGTTAATGATAATGTTTGAGATGTTCCTTCGCTTATTTTATTAATTACTGATTTGCTGACCGCTACCGCAAACACCGTATAGCCAACTTGATAAATTGGCAGTGAGTATTTAAGTGCCAACTGTGCCACAAATGGCGGTATCAGCATATTATGAAATGCTTCAATGCCATTTTCAAGTAACACATTTGCCGCTTCTTCCTGCACCGTAATGCAGAACGGCTCACCACTTAGTGTTACTCCGCCAAAAAAGGAAAATCGTTCGTCATCTCTCATATGACTATAGAGAAATTGATCAAAATCGTGAGATTGTGGATTTGCTCTAAAGATATAAAATTCAGGTCGATTAATTGACCCATTCGGATGCGGTAGAGCTAAACTATTACCACTGCGAAATGGCCATTTTTTTAAACCAATCTCTTTTCCATAATAAATCCGTAGATCTCCATGGTTATCACCAACTCTACTTGGTAAATCAGATGATTTTTCCACCAAAGTTAAAGATGTGTTTCCAGAAATTATTTGTTTCATACAAACCACCTATTCTATTTTTGATTGATTGTTATTTATTTTTAATTTTCTACAACTACCAACGGGCGCCTATTTTACTAGGCGGTGTTGTTTTTATGTGACGTTTGACAGTGTATTCTAGTTCCATAATCCTAGCATGTGGTACCAGAACGCGATAAACTTTCCAGAATTTTTTTTTAATCTGGCTAGACAAACTATCAAACGTCGGCTCATAGTGTATAAATTCTGTTATTTCATGATTAGGTCTTGCCGGCCGTTTTCGAAAGCAGTCAGTAAACACATCACTACCAACTTCAATCTTTTGTGAGTCAAAGTCCACTGTTAAAAAAATTGAAGAATAAATACCACGATGATCTCTAAAACCAGCCCATTTTTCTTTTTTTTCTGCTTCCGGTGGTTTCATAAAACGATCATCTGGCGATTGAAGTAGATTTTTATAAATAGTAATTTTATTGCCGAAGTATTCATCACTACCTGCTTCAGACCACACCACCTGCACATTAAAAAATTCCTTACTAGCAATATTTTTCTTTACCCCCAAAGAAACTACTATCTCATTTATTTTTTTCTCAAACAATTTTGGCAATGTTGCATCTAATTTAGATTCCGCCAAAAAACAAAGCACTGGAATCATTATATTAGCGTACATTTTATTATTTATTACCGGCGAAAAATAATACTGGACTATTCTACGACCAATTTTGAAGCAAATAATCATGCCGATTGCCGATCCAGTTGCATAAGCAGTATTTTCATAGCATCTCCTAAGAGTATCTCTATATCGTTTTTTCATAACGACTCCTATTTTATTAATTAATAACTTTTATAAGGATATACATTTCTATTCTGATGGTATTTTTACATGTTTTATATTCCAACCATATGTTTCACGTCGATAAATTTTTTTACCAAACTTAGTTAACTTCCAATTATTACTCCATATCTGAGGCATAAGGTCACATGCCATACAATTCTCACATATTTCAATTACCTTTTTTTTAAAATCAATTGAAATAGATTGGTCATATAAAAGTTCTTTACATTCAATATGAAAAGGACAATTATATTTTTCATTCCATGAAGCTATAATTCGACGGTACACGAGCTCCCCGTTATAAATTTCTTGCTCAAATTTATTAATTTGATCCTCCAAAGATTCAACGGTCAAATCATTTTTCGTTGCTAGAAACTCAATTATTGGCTGAGTCAATAAATACCCACTACTCCAAATAGCTACTTGAATAATACAGCCGTCAAGCCTCCGGTAAGTTATACAACCTTGGGTCATAGTGTTTGCCTTTCATGAAATTCTACAGTGTTCATAATTTTATCTTTCCTTTTTTAATTATTTAATTGTAAATGAACAACCCCTCTCACTTTGAGAGGGGTTGGGAATGGTGTTTAATAAAATTACACAGCACTCCTCACCGCTTCAAGCGAGAGTTAAAAACTAAATTGTGATGATGATTAATTAATAAACTCATAAAATTGTTATTTTTCTTTGTATCAACGTGTTAACACATTGATACTGTTATAAAAATGATTAAAATTAACTAATTAAATTACTTTAGTAGCCCAAGTCGCGCGAGGACTAACTTGTATCCACCCATTCCCTGATTCAACCATTGGGCTACACGAGCTACAGTAGTAGTGCTCATACCTAATTCTTTAGCAATTTCTCGGTAATCGCGGTCACGCGCCAGCATTTTTACAGCTTGAAAGCGATCTGACATATCTACCAATTCATCAGGTGTGCACAAATCACGCATAAAACGCTTAATTTCGTCTTTGGTCTTCAATTTAAGCATAGCGGTAAATAATTCATCCGCCGCCGCACTATTCCACTTTTTAGCTTTTTTCATACAATTACAAATAAATCATTAAAATACTCTGTATCACTGTGTTAACACACTAACACAAGTTATTTTAACTGTCAAACTATTACCTGTGGATAACTCAATTTATCCTTAAAAACACCACTAAAATGGACAAAACTACTAAAACACGCTAATATAAAAACACTTATGCTAAAGCAATTTGACCCACAATTAAAATCGTTAATTAATTCCGAACTCACCCGCCAACGTGAGGGTTTGGAAATGATTCCGAGTGAAAATTTTACCTCACTCGCTGTGATGGAAGCGCTTGGCTCAATCCTCACTAATAAATATTCTGAAGGTTATCCAGGTAAACGTTATTATGGGGGTAATCAATTTATTGATGAAGTAGAAAATTTAGCGCGCGACCGAGCTAAAGAACTCTTTGGCGTGGAGCACGTCAATGTTCAACCCTACTCTGGCTCACCAGCCAATATGGCAGTTTATTTTGCTTTACTTAATCCGGGTGACACTGTACTCGGGTTAGAACTAGCTCAAGGCGGGCATTTAACTCATGGCTATAAATTAAATTTTTCCGGCAAATACTATAGGGCAGTAAGTTATGGTGTTGATCCACAAACCCATTTACTAAATTATGATAGTATTCGCGAAATCGCACAACGCGAAAAACCAAAAATGATTATTTGTGGAGCCACGGCTTACCCGCGGCAAATTGATTTCGCTGCTTTCCGAAAAATCGCCGATGAAGTACAAGCTTATTTATTAGCCGACATTTCTCATATTTCTGGTTTAATAATTGCGGGTGCACACCCTTCACCTATTCCCTACGCTGACGTAGTAACCACCACTACTCACAAAACTTTACGCGGCCCACGTGGGGCGATGATTTTAGTACCTAAAGTTATTGATCGTTTTCATGATCTTTATCACCCAACTTCCAAACGCAACTTAGCTGAATTAATTGATGCGGCAATTATCCCCGGGCTTCAAGGTGGTCCACATAATCACCAAACCGCCGCTATTGCCGTAGCTATCAAAGAAGCATCTGCACCAGAATTTAAAAATTACGGCGCTCAAATTGTAAAAAATGCAAAAAGCTTAGCTGAATCACTAACTCAAAATGGCGCCAAACTTATTACTGGTGGTACCGATAATCATTTAATTTTAATGGACGTTTCGCCATTTAATTTATCTGGCAAACAAGCTGAAATTTTGCTGGATAGTATTGGTATTACTGTAAATAAAAATTTAATTCCTTATGATGCACGCCCACCGCTTGACCCATCGGGTATTCGTTTTGGCACACCAGCCCTTACCACTCGTGGATTTACCGAAAACGATATGACACAAATTGGTGAAATAATTAGTAGCATACTTAAAAATCCTGAATCAACTGATGTTAAAAATAAAGCTAAGCAAAAAATAAAAGAACTAACTGAATTACATCCACTTTATCCGGAATTAGTTTAATAAATCATGGCAATTTTAATCAACGGCCGGGCTTTGGCTGATACTCTACTACTAGAATTAAAAAATAAAATTAAAGAGCTATCATTTACTCCTACTTTAGGAGTTATTTTGATTGGTGATGACGAGGCCTCACATTTATATGTAAACTTAAAAATCAAAGCAGCCGAAGAAGTTGGTATTAAAGTTGATAAGAAAATATTACCTAAAACTATAAGCGAAAATGAAGTGTTACAAATTATTAATGACTTTAATTGTCGGATAGATATTAATGGTATTTTAATTCAATTACCACTACCTGATCCATTTGATGAAAATAAAATTATCAATGCCATGTCACCCGCCAAAGACGCTGATGGTTTTCATCCAACTAACTTAAAGTTACTAACTGAGAATAAACCCTACTTAATTCCCGGGCTCGTTGAAGGTATTATTAAATTAATTGAACAACCCCAATTATCACTCCAAAATAAAACTGCTGTGCTGCTGGTAAATAGTGAAATTTTTGCGAATCCACTTAAAAAAATACTAAGTGAGCAAGGAATAATTTCTCAAGTCATTAATCAACCAAATTCTATTATTCTAAAAACAGCTGATATTATTGTATCAGCGCTTGGTCAACCTAATATAATAAAAAGTGATGACATAAAAGATGGCGCAATTGTAATAGATGTCGGCACAACTAAAGTTAATGGGCGTCTACAAGGCGATGTTGATGCTGATAGTTTAAATAATAGAAATATTTATTTAACACCAGTGCCGGGTGGAGTTGGGCCAATGACTGTGGCGATGCTACTTTGGAATGTTTATAATTTAACTGTTATCCAACATAAAATTACCAATAAATAATAATTTATTTTCTCTGTGCCAATGTGTTAACCTAAGTACTACTAAGAGTACTGGGCACAGCACATTGGCACAATAAACAAAAATATCACAAACCCAATATAATTTTGGTTTGTTTAATATCTTGCTCAATTTGTTTTTTTATATCTTCCAAATTAGTTGTGCGTATCACGTCGCGTAATTTTTGCACCATTTCCACTTGTAAATTCTGTCCATATAGATCATCTGAAAAATCGAGTAAATAAACTTCTTGGCGTGGCTCGCCAGAAGCTTCTTGTTCTACACCAGATACCAAAACTCCAGCATATTTTGTGTCGCCTAAAAAAACCCAAACTGCATAAATGCCAGTTTGGGCACGAAAGCTATCCTCAATTAATTTCAAATTAGCCGTAGGATAACCAATTTGTCTGCCCTCACCCTTACCCCGTATCACTCGGCCAGTTATTATTTCCTTAATCATGGCGGCGCAAACTTAAATCATATTGAATATCTTCCAACTTTCGCAAATGTTGTTTAGCTTGATCAAATTTACTGCGCAAACTTCCAGTTAAATTCATAGCCGCAAGTTCCCCCACTGTTGCAGTTGCCACTTCTACTAAAATTTTGATTGTTTTTTTATCACCACCTGTCGCTTGCTTCACCGCATAACGTGCTAATTCTCCTAACAAATCAGAAATCGCTCCTAAATAAACATCAGTTGGAATTTTATACCCCGTAACTGGCACGATTTTTTTAGTTTCTAAATAACTCACAAATAATTTAGCTTCCACATATTCTTCTAGCGCTGCTCGCCAACTGCCCAAGTATTCTATTTCCTCCACTTTTTTTAACACTGCCTTGCCATTTGTAAAAAATCCTTCTGATTTTTTAAGTAAAGTATTGGCTTCCACTAAATTATCGCGTTGCGCCGCAAAAATTGCCTGTTTAGCTAAAGCTTGAGCTTGATTGGCAAAATCAGATAATTGCCGCCTACCCGCCGCCGCTTTTTGATAGGCCTTACCTAAATCATTTAAAAATTTTGTATTATTCATATGGTTAATATCACCAAGATACCACACTAACAACAAATTGCCAAATAAACTCAAAAAGAGGTATAATAAGATTGTTAAGTCAAAAGTAAAAACTTAAAACTATAAATAAAAAATTTTGACTTTTGAATTTAGGATTTTGATATTCGGATTTAAATTTTATGCCTCTCAACCTCAACCTCAATCCCCAAGCTGATACTGGCCAAGTAGAATTGCGCTGGAATTTTGCTGAACCACGCGCGCCTGAACGTGGGCAAGTGTGGTGGATTTTAATGAGTTTAGTCGGCGTAGGTTTAATTATTTATGCCGTTTTAACAGCCAGCTTTTTATTTGCCTTAATTATTGTACTTGGCGCCGCCATTTTAGTGCAAGAATCTCGTCGCCCACGGCGGCGGCTGGATTGCAAAATTACCAATACTGGTGTAGCAGTTGGAAAAAAATTCTGGAAATGGTCTGAACTACATGAATTTTTTATTGTTTACCGCCCACCGGAAGTATCTAATTTATATATTGTACCAAATGCCCTGCACGATCCACGGGTAAAAGTGCCACTTGAAAAAACCAACCCGTTAAAAGTACGTGATATTTTAATTAAATATTTAAAAGAAAATTTGGAACGCGAAGATATTCCTACTTCCGAAGCCATTTCTAAACTACTAAAACTACAGTAATGGACTTGCCAAATATAATAATATGGCGTATATTAATCTAGCCAACTTTGACTAGATTTTAAATTATTAAAATAGTTTTGACCTTTGACCTTTGACCTTTGACTTTTGACTTTTGACTTTTGACTTATTTTGGCCCCTGTCGTTTAATGGATAGGACGCAGGATTGCGGATCCTGCAATTGAGGTTCGATTCCTCACGGGGGCACCACTAAAATTTTACTTGCTATGACAACCATATTGTTTGAATAAACATAAAAATAAAACAGCGAGACGCTCACTGTTTTATTTTTATAAAAGAATCATTAATATATGGAATTAAAAATTATTTTCGGTACAATTGCAGCAGCCCTTGCCCTATTCAGTTCATATTTATATATTCGAGATATTTTTCGAGGAAATACAAAACCCCACATGTACACTTGGCTTATTTGGTCCATTGTCACAACCATAGCTTTCTTTGGACAATGGGTTTCTGGTGGAGGCCCAGGGTCTTGGGCAACAGGAGTAGCTGCCATTGTAACTATTGGAACATTTTTCCTTTCCCTAAAAAGTAAATATGGCACTAAAGATATTACGAATTTCGATAAAATTTGCTTAGTGCTTGCAATTCTTTCAATTCTCCCTTGGTTGCTCACCAAAAGTGTCTTATGGTCAGTTCTACTTGCAACATTTATTGACCTTATTGCATTCTTTCCAACTATGCGTAAAACTTGGTCCTCTCCAAAAAGCGAATCATTGGGATCTATGTATGTGGATGCTGTGAAGCACGCACTATCTACATTTTCTATGGGCACATATTCCTTAGTTACATTAATATACCCCCTCTCTGTTCTAGCAACAAAATTTATAATAATTGGAGAGATAATTTTTTTGAATAAATTTAAATCAGATAATAGTAGTTCAATATGAAAAAAGCGTCTATTTTTATAATTGTAATTATTTTTTTGATACTTGGCGGATTGGTATTATATGGATATTTAAGTGGATATCTAGTTGGTTTTAATAATGGACGATTAGTTGTCCGTTATTATTTTTGCTCCGATGTTTGCCCGAAAAATGACCGGCAAAATTATGGTAGTTGGGTTGAAGCATATTTTGGAGTACGTAGTAAAGAAAGTTGTGAAAAAATTGGTGGCCGTTCTATGATTGATCCGGCTTGGGGTGGTTTTATCGGTTGCGCTCCTAAATAATTAAAATTTATAATTCTTATACATTACCCATTTTATACCAATCCATTTTGGACTGGTATTTTGTTTTAGAAAAAGAGATAATAAATATATGCTACATATCTCCGACAAACTTACCGCGATTACCGGCCTTGGCCTTCAAACCGCCAAACGACTAAATAAACTTGGCCTTATTACGATTCAAGATTTACTACTTCATTTTCCTGCCCGCTATGAAGATTTTTCTAAAACCATACCAATTGCACAAGTAAAACTAGGCGAACAAATTACTATTCAAGGTAAAATTCAAACCATTATCGCGCGCACCAGCCGTACCCGACGCTTAACTATCACTGAAGCACTTATTTCTGATGCTTCTGGTAGCGTAAAGGCAGTTTGGTTTAATCAACCATACCTTACGCAATCATTAGCCAGTGGACAAGAAATAATGCTAGCTGGAAAAATCACAGCTTCTAACTATGGTTGGCAAATTGAACAACCCAACTGGGAATTAGTTACTAAACAAACCAATATCCACACCGGCCGTCTAGTGCCTTTTTACCCTTTAACCGCGGGGCTTACGCATTATTTTTTTCGCAAAATTATCGGACGAATTATAAATTTAGTTGATCAAATACCTGATTTAGTACCGCCTGAAATTAGACAAAATTTAAAAATACCACCACTTAGCATCGCTATAAAAAATTTACATTTCCCAACTAATCAAACTGATTTAATTACAGCCCGCCGGCGTGTCGCCTTTGATGAACTATATTTCTTAAGTTTGGCTTCACGACTGGCACACTCACAAACCAATAACCTTAAAGCACCAACTATACCATTTTCCACCGCCACCCAAAAAATAGTGAGTGAACTACCTTGGCCACTTACACCTGATCAAAAAAAATCGGCTTGGGAAATTATTCAAGATTTAAATAAAGATAAACCAATGCACCGCTTACTCCAAGGCGAAGTGGGTAGTGGTAAAACTATTGTGGCTGGCCTTGCGGCTTTCAACGTGATTCAAGCTAACTTGCAAGTAGTAATTCTAGCCCCAACTGAAATACTAGCAGTACAACATTTTCACACTTTAACCAATTTGTTTGCCAATTGGCCAATAAAGTGTGCCTTGCTAACACGTGGTCATAAAACCACTAATTTTGAAACCAAATCAACCAAACTAAAAATACTTAATCAATTAAAAAATGGGGAAATAAATATTATTATTGGCACACATGCACTACTATCCGACAAAATTAATTTTAATAAACTGGGCTTGGTGGTAATTGATGAGCAACACCGTTTTGGGGTGGTACAAAGGCAGTGGTTAACTAAAGATACTAATATTACACCTCATCTTTTATCACTCTCCGCCACACCAATTCCACGCTCACTGGCCCTAACAATTTTTGGTGATCTTAATATTTCAATAATAAAACAAATGCCTACTGGACGGCAACCAATTTCTACTTTAATTGTACCACCCCAAAAACGCAGTGGAGCATATAATTTTATTCGACAAGAAATTAAGCTTGGTCACCGCGCTTTTATTATTTGTCCACTGGTAGAAGAATCGGATGCTTTAGGTGTACGTGCCGTAACAAGTGAGTATGAAAAATTATCACGTCAAATTTTTCCTGATATAAAAATTGGTTTACTCCATGGCCGCTTAAAAGCTAAAGCCAAAACCGAAATTATGGCTGAATTTAAAAATGGTACCAAACCAATTTTAATCAGTACTTCAGTAGTGGAAGTGGGAGTAGATGTACCCGAGGCCACCATTATGATGATTGAGGGTGCTGAACGATTTGGTATTGCCCAACTCCATCAATTTCGTGGCCGAGTAGGTAGATCTAATTTAAAAAGCTATTGCTTATTATTTACTGATACTCAATCAGAACATTCTCTAAAACGTTTACAAGCACTTACTAAATATCAAAACGGTTTTGATTTAGCCGAATTTGATTTAAAAAAACGTGGGCCAGGTAATTTGCTAGGCGAAATGCAGTCGGGCTGGGGTAAATTAAAATTCGCTGAACTGGTAGATTTAAAACTTTTAGATACTGTGCGGAGTGCTACTACTTTAACACTTGGTTTGAATTCCACCCTCACCCGCTGGCCAGAATTAAAAAATAAAATTGGGGAATTTAATTTTCATCCGGAATAAATTATTTTTACTACTTCTCTAGAGAAGTAGCGCAAGAGTCGCCGCCTCGGTCTTCGTATTTGAACAGTGCTCGTCGGACTCGTTGGCTCGGCCTATGCACAGCGGCCACAAACACGGCCTCGCCGGACACTCGTCCGACTTCCGCTCTGTACAAATACTACGACAGGGCGGCAAAACTTTCTAATGCTGTTGACAAATACTGTCAATTTGCTAAACTTTATCTTAATTAATATTGTTCCTTCTCAGCCGGAATTACAGAAGTTAATGATGTCTAAAAAAGATGTGGAGTTTTTGGTCTCCAATCTTGGCGCCTTAGACATCATCGGGGGTGATTCCGGCTGTATTTTAAAAACCAAAAGAGTATTGTAAATCAAAATCAAAAAACCAAAATAATTCACTATATTAACAATCAAAACCAAAAACAAAATGCATCGTTCTAATTTACAACCAACTCCATCCATTACAGTTGGTTACGTTCAAACAAACAAAAAACGCTCCCCAGATTTCCCTATAAAGGTTAACTCTAACGACCCGTTGGTTATAGCAAACCAACTTGATATACCAGGTCGTCAGGATACTCTAATTAAAGCAATAAAACATTTCCGTGCTAGTGGAATAAAATTTATGCTTAAAGAAGATAAAAATATTCTTAAGGAATTAATAAATTATCAAATAGAGTTAAGCGAATCTGAAATTTTAAAGGAGTAATCATAAAAAATTCAAAAAGCCGACAAGTCCAATGTCGGCTCTTTTTTTTATTTAAAATAAATTTGGGGATTGGAATTTAAATATTTTGGATTTATTTAGGATTTAGATATTCGAATTTAGGATTTTAACACTACCTCATCCACTCCACTGCCTCAGCTAAATTATGCACCTCAACTATCATAATTCCTTTAGGCACCTTAGCGCCTTCTCCCAGTGGCGGTAGCACGGCTTCAGTAAAACCGAGACGCGCCGCTTCGTTTAAACGTTTATCTATTGCATTCACTGGCCTTACTTCTCCACCCAAACCAACTTCACCAAAAATTACTACTTGGCGTGAGATTGATTTTTTTAAATAAGCCGAAGCCACCGCCAAACACACAGCTAAATCAAGTGCTGGTTCACGCGATTTTAATCCGCCAACCAAATTCACATACACATCACTCCAATTTAATTTTACACCGGCTCGTTCACCTAAAACCGCGAGGAGTACTTCTAATCTTTTATAATCAAAACCTGTGGCAGAACGTTTGGGATAATTTTGCCGTGAATGGCTCACTAAAGCTTGTACTTCAAGTAGTAGTCCGCGCGAACCCTGCATTAAGCAAGTCACCACCGCGCCGGCACCCGCATGACGCTCGGCTAAAAATAAACTCGATGGATTCGCTACTTCTTGCAAACCATTTTCCTCCATCTTAAACACTCCAACTTCGTCGGTTGAACCAAAACGATTTTTCTCAGCCCGTAAAATTCGTAAAACTCCACTGCGTTCACCTTCTAAACTTAAAACTACATCTACCAAATGCTCCACCGCTTTTGGCCCAGCCGCCTCACCTGCTTTGGTAATATGACCAATTACCATTACTGCTACTTGATTTGATTTGGCAAACTCTATTAAAGCCGATAAAACCGCTCGCACCTGCGTTGGCGAACCAGCAGTCGCTTCTGATTCTGAGTTGTGCATAGTTTGCAAAGAATCTATCACCAATAATATTGGTTTTAAATCACGTGCCGCGGAAGTTATCGCACCAATTTCAGCTTCAGCTGTAAAATGTAAATTCTTACCCACGAGTCCTAATCGTTTTAAACGATCAGATACTTGAGTCGCCGCTTCTTCGCCTGAGGCATACAAAACTGTTTGTTGTAATTTTTCAGCGAGCGCCAAAACTAAGGTTGATTTACCCGCCCCCGGTTCGCCAGTTAATAAAATCACACCGCCCGGCGTAATACCACCACCGAGCACTCTATCTAACTCATTCAAACCAGTAGAAAGTTTTGGCGTAGCTGTCGCCGATGAATTACCTAAAGAAACCACGGTTGCTGGAGAAGTTGAATAACTGGCGGTTGAATTTTTTTGATTAGAAATGGTAATTGATTCGGTAGATATTGTACCGAATTTACCACAAGTATTACAACGCCCCGCCCATTTTGGATACTGGGCGTCGCAATTAGAGCAAGTATACACTGTAATTGATTTAGGCATTTTAAAAACAAGTTGAGGACATCTTTGGTTTTTCAAAGTGCCATGGTTCAGAATTTAATTTACAAAAACCTTGCGCCCGCATAGCTTGAATAAGTAATTTCATACCCCTCACTTCTTCGCAAGCTGGTTTATTTTTTTTACAATTATCTTGTGATATTACTTGCGTGCCAGCGAAACCTGCCCACAAATCAACTGCTCGTCCAGTAGTATGTGGACAACTCTTTATTCCTTCTCTTAGTATACAGGTATCATGTTTACCTGTTTTAGGATTACAACGTTGACTCCCGGGTGGATTCTGACAATTTTCTTTAATTAATTCTATTTGTTTAACTTCACTACGATAACCAGAGGCAATAATCAATTGAATATCATCAGCCGCTAATTTGGCGGCTACTATTCTTAAATCGCTTAATAAACTTTTATCTACAGTATAAGATTTACCATTAACAATATTACGACCTTGTGCTAATACTGGTTGCACACCAGAAAAATCAGCTATAGTAACAGTATCTGTTTCGGCTTCATCTTCTAAATTAAACTCCACTCGACGAATATCATCTATACCTTGTAGTGGTGGGAATTCAACTAATGCTGGATTTATTAAATTAAGCAAGGTATAAGAAATCAAAGCGAGCACCAAACCAATAATGGCGCTAAAAATAGCATCATTTGAATCACTAATTCTTTCCGCATTACCAGCCGCAATAATTCTTTTAAAACCACCCCAAGTAACCATCACTACAGCAATAACCGCTAACAACCCCACAAAAAATTTAAAAAAAACACGTATATAATTGCCTAAAAATTTAGCGTCAACCGCAATCCCCTCGCCACTAGTAATTCTAAATTCTTTACCAGCAATTGTAATACTACCTGGAATTGTTACTTGCGGTTTAAATTTTAGCCCGGTATCTGAACTAAGTGACATTTCATCCTCACCAAATGGTACACTATCATTAATTTCTCCACACATATCATCTTGATGTAAAGTACAACTAACTTGCGAAGCTGAACAATTAGAATTAGTAATACGAATCCAATCATCAATCCCCCCGTACAAAGAAACTAAACTATTATAATTACATTGACTAGTAGAATTAATCATTACACATGTAGAACTACCACCACCCACATTTATACTACTATAACCAGCGGCTTGAAAAGATTGCTCACAAATACAAGAACAAGACAGCGCCAAAACTGGCTTGGCTGAAAATAAACCCAACACGAAAAATACCAAAGCTGTAATTATTATCAAACTTTGGAATTTGGTCCGCCAGTTGGCGGATGGGATTTGTGATTTTTTAGAAATTGACATATTTAAATCCGAAATCCGAAGCACTAAATCCGAAAATTTCGTATTTCGAATTTCGATATTCGGATTTTTAATAAAATATTACTTACTAATCAACTGCCTCAACTCCTCCACTGTAATCACTCCCGTATGCGTTTTTGCGCCCACAATCAAAAATGGTGTACCATCTAGCCCAACTGCCTGACCTTCATTAAAATTTTTCTGAATTAAGGCGCGCGATTTATACTCGGTTAAACAAGATTTAAATTCAACGGTATCTAACCCCAGCTCTACGGCTAAATTATTATAAAGTACTTCTCCTAAACTATTCTGCGCGGCAAATAATTTATCATGATACTCCCAGAATTTTCCTTGTGCTCCGGCACACTGCGCCGCTTCAGCGGCGGGTAGCGATTCGGCGTGATCGGGTAAGGGAAAATCTTTCCACACTAATTTTATTTTACCTTTATTATTCTCCACCGCAGTTTTAAGAAGTCCCGATACTTCAGCACAATACGGGCAAGAAAAATCACTAAATTCCACAATTGTAACTTCGGCTGATTTTTCGCCTCGCACTGGATCAGCGCCAAAAATAATAACATCCTGTGGTAATTTAGTACCACTTTCTGTGATTGGATTGTCAAACACTGGTGGACGAAGTAAGTGGGTATCTGAAATTTGTTGCCAAATAGCCAAAACACTCACTAAAATGAGTGCGAATAATAACCAAAATTGTGGGGCGCGGTAGAAAGACACGATTAAAAAAATAATGACTAATCTCTAATTTCTAATTTCTAAAATGACTAATTACTTAATAACCAAATTAGTTATTAGGATTTGGGATTTAAAATTTTTTAGAAATTAGAAATTAGTCATTAGTGATTTTGAGAAATTGCTTCGTCGCTCGCCTTACTCGCTCCTCGCAATGACAAACTATACGCTACCCCCTACACCCTAAAACATCACTTCAACTGCACACTTCTTAACCTTCCCGATGATCCTTCTGTAAAATACAAAAATTTAGAATCGGCTGATACTTGTAAATTAAGGGCGGTTATTTCTCTGCCTGACTCATTCACTGGTCGTGCTAAAATTGTAGTGCCGCCTGTAGCTAAATCAATCCGCCATAAAGTATCGGGTATTTGTGCCGCCAATTCTCGACTAAATCCTACCCCATCGGGTAATTCATTTGGCACGGCGCAATAAGCAAAACCAGTGACGAGTGTACATTTATCTACCCACGTCTTTAAATTAATAACTTGCTCATGTGCACCAACCCGATCGACCGAAGCATCCACTAAATAAAGTTGTGGTTTATAATCGGTTTTATCGGAAAAAGACGAATAAAGTAGACGTGTGCCATCAGGTGACCAACGCGGCTCGAACCCACGTCCATTTATATACAACCCTTTAAAATTTTCACCATTAAACCCAATGAGTAATACTTGTTGTTGAAATAAACCGCTGGGCTCACCAGTACGTGACAGTGCCATCACTTGATTATTAGGTGCCCATTCAACATCTACTTTATCGGCATTCTCACCCATTGGTTCAATACCAGTAAGACCTCCACCATCACTACCAATGGTTACTAACCAGCGATCCGCTGGATTATCATCTAAAAATTTTCCGGCAATTTTAGAACTATCAGGCGACCAAGAAAATTCCGTCATTTCTCGAGGCAGTGTTACTTGTTTTTTATTTACAAAATCATAAATCACGTTCGCCCCATCAGGAAATTCCAAAATAGTTTGATTACCTTGTGGCGACCAAGTAATGTTTGATACTCCACAATAAGAATTATTAGTTAGTGTTTTATGACTGCCGCCATTGGTAATTTCATAAAATTTACAATCATTGGGATTGTAATAACGCACGCCACCGCTACTTAAATTTGGCGCTTGAGCTACACTTGGCGTAAGAGCTGGAGCGGACGTTTCTCCACCAATAGCAATGAGTGATGGTTCTAAATTTAATTCATCAATTGGCTGGTTAACACCACCTTCGTCGCCCGGTAAATTCTGATCACCATCTGGAGGAAAATTGATTGGCGTATTATTAATATTATCTCGCCCACCAGTATTATTTGGCAGTCGGCCATCTGATACATCGTTATTTCCAATTGGCAAATTTACGTCGCCAGTAGTTGGCTTCATTGCTAAATAAAAAATCCACGACAAAATACCTACGGCCAAAATTACTAATCCAATAATAATCAATTTGCGGCGGCTAAAGTTTTCTAACATATATTAATTATAACATATTTTAAGCTTCGCCACTAGTGTATATAAAAACAAAAACCAAGTGTAAGGCGCACTCGGTTTTAAATGGATAAATATTAAATTATTAATTTATCTATCTTTAAATCCATTTTCTCTTGTCAAATACAAGCCACAATTCAATAATTTGGTCATATTACCAGAATCGTCATATGGATTTAAAAGTTGATTTTCTGTTATATCTGCAAATTTTAAATCATCTGGTTTGTCGCTATTACTTTGAATTATAGGTTTAACATTTTGACTACCACAAGTTGAGGCGTCAATAGCATACCAATCATCTGCCCCCTTACCTTCTACCTCAACCTTTAACATCATACCCTTAAAACCAGTACTACAATAACTGGGTTTAAATTCTTCACCAACACCAACTCCTTGGCCACGATAACAACCACCTATTGTATAGCTACCCTTACCTTCTACATCCAAATTTTGTCCTTTACCAGAAATTCCCGGACTAGACAGATAACAATGTGATGTACTATAAGAACCATCATTACAAATATAACTCATAGCCACATAATTAACTTCTACCCCGCCAATCTTCCCTTGTGCTAAGAACTTCTTACATTCATACCCCGAACCTTCTTCTTTGGGGAAACAACCACCATTACCGCTCATACATTCCTGACCAACACACTGGGTGCCATTTAACACTAAATTAACACCACAAGTATCTTCAGTTGGCCTAGCTGTATTAGGAGAATAAAGTGTTGTTTGTATTGAGGCCCCATCTTTCTCCTCCCACCAACCAGCTTCATAATTTCTCTTATCTTGTTCATAAGTTGGACAAAGTGCGCCGTAAGATACTGGTTTAACTTTTTCCATTAATAATAAATTATTCTCTACTAACTTTGGATTTAATAAATTAAGTAAGGTATAAGAAATTAAAGCCAGTACCAAACCAATTATCGCTCCAAAAATGGCGTCATTAGAATCACTAATTCTTTCCTCATTGCCAGCGGCGATTATTCTTTTAAAACCACCCCACATTACCATTACTACTGCTGATACTGCTAACATTCCTATAAAAAATTTAGCAAATTGTTGGATATAACCTGGGAAGCCATTTTTAATAGCCGGCTGACATTTGCCTAATTTCTGATCAGTACAAATATTTTCATCACTACTACAATCAACTGAATTACCGTTATTATCTAATTCAACACAAGCCTTGGTTGTTACGCCAGGAATACCAATTTGTAGTGGCACCGTTGGTGCTATTGCAAAACATCGGGCTGTTTTATATGTTCCAATATCTTCACAAACTTCCAAACTCCATTCATCTTCTAATCCATTATTTTTTAATTTATAAGCCTCACTTCTGCCCCACATACCCGAACCATTTTCACAAGGTTTTTGCAACCAACATCTTTCTTGCATCAAAATTGCCAGATTGTTTGGTTTTTGATTTTTTTCATATTCTAAATTTCTTTTTGTTTCATCAGCTGGAACTGTATTAAAACCACCTGAGGTACCAGTTACATTACCACATTGATATTCTACCTGAGTGGTAGATTGATTAACTTTTGAACAACAAACTTTTCCATTAACCTCTGGTAAGGCACAATTACAACTAACTTGGCTATTATTATATCCACATTTATCAGAAAAACAAGCGCTTTGTGTGGCAGTAAAACCATCACCAATCGCCTGACAAGCACTATCATATTCAGCGGCTAAAACATTTTGTGGTAAAACAAAAATTATAATCAAAATTATTTTAACTAAAAAAAGTGCGGCGATTTTACTCATAATAAAAAATTATAAATCCAAATCTGGTTCACACGACCAACGTTGATTTAAATTCCATTCGGCCCGACAGCCCATTTTACATAAATCGTAATAACAAAAGGGGAATTCTAATCCTGCCAACTCGCCATCTACATCCTCAAAATCACCACAATCATTTGGAGCGGTAAAAGTTTTGTCACCAAAAGTACCACCCTGACAAACAGTATTTTTAAGTGTATTTGACATATAAACACACCTATCATCATCTGACAATAGTCCGCCACTTGTACTAGCAACTGCTAATGCGGCGCTACCTGCAACCGTACCTCCATACCCAAGAGGAAAACTAACTACCAAAGCTGGTATTATACCTATACCACCAGAAGCGACAGTTATTATAGCGGTGCTTAAACCCACACCTAAAATTGTTACTGCCGTACCAAAATTACTGGTTTCCATCCATAAACACTGACCATTTTTGTCACTATAATTAGCGCAAGCTGAAGTAAAAATGTCATGACTATCACTAGCACTACCATGTATACCCTTAACATTGTCATCAGTTATATTAGCGCAAGCTGCCCATGAGTTGGTACATTTATATTCAACATTGCCCGCACTATAATTAACTGGGTAACATCCAGCACCTTCGGGAAATCCTAAGGTCGGTGAGCAACTTGCCCCCTTACAACTTTTACCATCAAAATTATTCCATTCGCCGCAAGAAATATGTTTACTTGGATCATTTGGTAATGGGTCAGGACACCAATCACCCAAACTTTGCGTTCTTACTCTATCTATTTGCACACCTGAATTTTCAATTAATTTTGGATTTATTAAATTAAGTAAAGTATAAGAAATTAAAGCGAGTACTAAACCAATTATAGCTCCAAAAATTGCTTCATTTGAATCACTAATTCTTTCCGCATTACCCGCCGCAATAATTCTTTTAAAACCACCCCACATTACCATTACTACTGCTGATACTGCTAACATTCCTATAAAAAACTTAGCGAATTTTTGTATGTAACCTGGAAAACCGTCATTAATGGCTGATTTGCAAGTACCTAATTGTTTATTAACACAGTCCTCATCTGTGTTACAAGACTCTGCCTTACCACTATAATTATATTGCGAACAAACTTTTTCAGTTACTCCGGGGATGCCAATTTGCAAAGCAATTGGTTGTGTGGCAATCAGGCATCTCCTAGTTTCTACCCCACCTTCTCCACCCAATGGCTTACAATCTGGAGAATCTTCTTTACTAGCCCATTTACCCCTTTGATCATTTTCACAAGCTGTTTGTGTCCAACATTTATCAAATTGTAAAAGAGATGGATCAATAGCTTCGGGATCAGAATTTCCACAACTATTATCAGCAAAATATTGACATTTTTTTTCCCATGCATCTTCCCTAATTTTACCCCTTGCATTCTGGTTATCACACTCACTCTTTGTTATATTCTCCTGACAAGCAGGTGCAGTAAATAAACGATCATCAAAACACCTACACGATCCTGCCCAAGTAGTATTCACAATTAAAAAATTTAATAAAACAAAAACTACGCCAAAAATAATTGGCGCGAAGAATTTATATTTTTTACTAAATTCTGTCATAATTATTATAAAAATCTTTCACCTAAAAATACCAACTTCTACCTTAATTTTTAAAAATGAACTAAAATAAACTCTTAAATAATTCCCATAATACATCGCCAACCATATTTACACATTCAGTTTTATTTTCAGCACAATAATAAATAAAAACTACCACAATTAGACAACCAATCGCTATAGCTATATAAGGTGCGGCGGCAATTAAAGCTTCAATTATAGCCCTCGTTATAGCCTGTTTAACCTTTTCTTTTATAACCTGTTTTACTTGATCTTTAGCAATTTTTGTAGCAGCTTGGGCCAAACTTTGATCGCCACTTTGCTTCGCTCGTCGCGATAAAGCCCGAGCGCTAGATAACTTACCAGCTATTTCAGAAAAAGACATTGTATTATAATAATGAGTTAGCGAACGATTATTCTCACCCTTGCCGAAACTTCGGTCATCAACTTCGAAAAGTGACAAACAATCATTTATCTTATTCACCTCTCGCAATGACACTCACGTTATAAAAATTTTAATTTATCATCTAAATTTTGGTATTTTATTTCTCCCACCCTACTGCATCAACCAACCAACTACCACCCACTTTTGTTAAAACTACCCGCAATTTTTGATACGACACCTTACTTTCCCCACCACGCGTAAGAGTTTCCTCGCGTTGAGTAGTAACCATTACTAAAGCTGCCTCCGGATTGCTACTTGATACTTCTGCCACTACACCCCGAGTAGTTACCACATAAAAACTAGCCGCCGCTGGTTTATTTTTCTTAAGTAGTTCTGGTAATCGCAAGGCCAATGAAGCTGTAACCAGAGGTCTCAAATTATCTAATTGGCTATTTAAACTATCGGTTGAAAGTGTGCCAAATTTTTCGGCAAAATTCATAGCCGCAGTTTTAGCGCTGGAATTTTCCGCTTGATTTTCGCCATTCGGCTCATTCGCGCTTGAAATATCTAAAATAGGATTGTTGTTTATAGCGTCATTAGGCGCAGTGGGTTGATTTTTGAAAGTTAATTGATTGGAATCAGAATTAAAATAATACCAAGCAATGACACCTAGAATTATTACTAAAACCACAATTGATATTTTGATTAAAAGTTGGCGAGTAAGCATAATATTAATTTCTAATTTCTAAGCTCTAATTTCTAAAAATGACTAATACCTAATAACTAAACTATTTTTTATTGTTTAATTTTTTTACAATGGCGTTAAATATCAAATGTAATTCTTTAACCTCAGTCCAAAGTTTACGAGTCTCATTAATTTGGTCAGGACAAGCTGTAGCAACCATTCTTAACCAATGTTTAGTTTCACGGGCTTCTTTTTTGGCAATACTTATTTTATGAATAAAATCTTTATGTGATTCAGCATCATCGGCTTCACTATAATTGGCACCGATACTTGTACCAGAACGAACTAATTGACCTACTAAGGGGGTGGTATATAATTTTTTGGTAATTTATTAACAAATTTTATAATTTCTTCTCCTAATTTTGCGGTTCTTTCTTCTAGATCAAAAACCTTAGTCATTGGGATTTTTTAGAAATTAGAAATTTGTTATTAGAAATTATGGATAAATATTATTTTGATTAAACTCTTACTACTACTTTAATCTTCTAAATGCCACTACTCGATGCCTCGGCCTCCGCGAACTCCCTTTTCGCTTGCTCAATTTCCAACAACTGCCGTGGGTCAGAAGTAATTAATTGATCTTCAGTATAACTAGCTACTACTTTTATCGCCGCGTGCTTTGGTCCGGCAAAGAAAATACCCTCACCCACACCACATTCAAGTAACAAATACTTTTCACCTTCAGTAAGTAAGAAGGTTTTAACTACCCTATCAATCGCGGCTGGCGATTGTTTAAGTAATAATTGTAAAGATGAGTTGGTAACAATGGCTTGACCATAAGGCGAAGTTAAAAAGTCATTCACATCTTGAGTAATTGTAGTCACGCCTAAATAATATTTACGGCAACGTTTCACCAGCGCAAAAATAAATTTGGCACTATCTTCGTGTTGCATTAACCACCACGCTTCATCAATTACCAAAATTCGCTTTTTCATTTCGCTTCGCACCACGCTCCAAATATAATTTACAATCGTATAAATCGCCATCGGGCGTAGCTCATCCTCTAAATCACGTACTGAAAATACCACTAATTGATTTTTTACATCCACTGTAGTTGGTGAATTTAAAAGTCCCGCAAAAGTACCTTCAGTATATTTTTTAAGACGTAGCACTAAATCATCACCGCCTTGCATCCCTGAAAGTACTTGTTCAAAATCAGCCATCGTGGGTGGTTCAGTTTTACTTAAATCAGCTTGCGGTGTAATATCTTTTTTAGCATAAGTTTCAATTAAAGCGCGATCCAAAATAGAATCTTCTTGATGTGTGATATCACCCAGCATCAATTTAAGCAAACCCTTGAGAGTAATTACAGCCGAGCGAATAATATCACCTGGCTTATCATCACCACCCACCGCCCGCGGTAAATCAAATGGATTTATTTTAGCTTCAGAATTCAAAGAAATATTAACATACGCCCCGCCGACCGCCTCACACAAATGCTTATATTCCATTTCAGGGTCAATGATAATAACATCAATACCCATCATTAAGCTTCTGAGAACTTCTAATTTTATAGCATAACTTTTCCCGGCACCCGAGGTTGCAAAAACCACGGAATTAGCATTTTGTAAACTAAATCTATCAAACAAAATCAAGGAATTATTATGGCGATTGATGCCATATAAAATACCATCGTCGGAAGTCAGGTCGGAGGAAATAAAAGGGAAGGAGGAGGCGACCGGTGAGCTATTCATATTATAAGTAATATAAAGCTCATCGTTGCCTTGTGGAATGGTGGAATTAAAACCTTGCTCCGATTGCCAAAGTGCCCGCCGCGAATAAACTAATTTTGAGCCCAAAATTGATTCTACTTCTTCAGTTAATTTATTTAATGATTTTTCATCGGTGGAATATAAACTAATATACAAAGCATATTGAAAAAATCTTTCAGTACCTTGGGTTAAAGAATCGCGTAGTTGTTCAATATCTTGTAATGCTGTTTCCATTACTGGATCGCGCGGGGCACCTTTTTCATGGTCTGATGATAATTGCGCTTGCAAAGCTCCAACTTTATTGCGCAATTGTTTTAAAATAATTTGCGACGGTACCTGATAAAAGAACATGCTAATATCCAGCGTAGCATTTAAATTAATCACTGGAGCAAACCAACCCACGGAAATATAGCGCGGATATGTCATCACAAATAAAGTGCGTACCCAAGCACCGTTTAGCTCCAAATGATCAGGTGTAATATGGAATGAAGCCGGTGCGATAATATCACGCACTCGTACGGTACCTTGGCGCAAGATTTTTTCCGCTTCCAGTAGTTCACGGTCGGACATTTTGGCACTACTAACTTGCGCTACCACAGTAGGTTTTTTTATACTATTGAATTGTTGAGAAGAAAAGGCCATAGTAATAAAATTTCTAATCTCTAATCACTAATTTCTAAAAATGACTAATGACTAAATTTTAAAATTTGGAGATTAGATTTTAGGATTTTTTAGATATTAGAAATTAGTTATTAGTTATTTTCAAAAACTCTTACTCTATGCTCTTACTAAACATTTTCCACTTGCAATTTGCTAACTTCGGCTAACTTCTGCGAGTGCGTCAAATCTGGATTATATGTGGTGTAATAAAGTTCAATCAACCCTTGAGTATCAAGCCGCGCGCAGGTTATACCAACTGAAGAAAGTCCGGATGACACATAACCCACTCTTTGCTCTAAACTTTCAGCAAAATGTTCAAAATCAGCGCGCGATAATTTTACGGTGCCCGCGGCCGAAAGAATTGACATTAACCTTTGCATAAATTTGCGTCTTTTATCTTCACCCGGATAATACGGCACCACTATAAAAAATCGTTTTGACATAATATCGCCGAGCGATAAAAGCTCTTTAATATAAGCCATATAATCATTCATTTGCACACGCAAAAGTTCATTGGTTTGTTGGCGCACTAGGCCATCTAATTTTTCCAAATAACCATCAATATTAAGTTTGCGTGATTGAATAACAATTTGTACTGGAAAATCAGTGGAATTTAAAAATCCCACATAGGCCTGAATGGTAGCGGCTTGTTCATCTTCGCTTTTTAAAGCAAAATTCACCGAGGAGCAAAGTAGCACCGCGCGCAAACTACCATCTTTCATCACCACGCAATTTTCCTTGATCTCAGCGATAGCAAGAGTATCGGTGGTGGAAGGTAGGGTTGGTTTTTTTGACTTATTTTCCATAAAAACTTTAGAAGTTAGAAGCTAGAATATAGAATTTAGAATACTATTTTTACTTATCTAGATTCTAACTTCTAGATTCTAGATTCGAGACAATTTTTAATCGTAAAACACTAAAATTATTAAATTTATTTATTCAAAAATGCGTCATCCTCAATTTTGTATGCTCCCCCAGTATCCACTTCCAAACTTAATTGCTGTAAACGTGATTTTGAAACTGGTGGATGAGTCGCGGCGGTAGGTACACCCTGACTTACAATCACTGGCGCGTGAATGGCGGCTTGCAATTCCGCATCAGTCACCTCTTTACGCCACACTCGTGTTTTTGGTCGCACCAAGGTCTGCATTAAGTTTAGCAGGAAGTAATGAAAAGGCATACCATTTACTTTCAAAAAAGCAAAGGCAGCAATAAAAACTAAACTAATAATTCCTTCCAATAAAAATAAAGTGAAGTCAGCGGTTTTGTATTCTAAGAAAATTAAAAGCCCACCCACCGTAATAATCACAAATTGC
Organism: uncultured Gammaproteobacteria bacterium; assembly: GCA_964348825.1. Lineage (GTDB taxonomy): Bacteria > Patescibacteriota > Patescibacteriia > Veblenbacterales > UBA10138 > JBBTZY01. Next base: position 263,880 of record CAYGDX010000002.1, read on the forward strand.
CGTGTAGTGATCGGGCCGATGATTTTATCTTCGGTATCAATAAATTGTGGAACGGTGAATTGGTGCATAAATTTTATTTATAAAATTTATCAATTTCTAATTTCTAAACTCTAAATTCTAAAAATATCTAATACCTAATAATAATTAAATCCCCAAGACCCAAATCCCAATTCCCAAGATTTTATTTGATTCGTTTTTGGATCTTAGTGATAATGGTGCTAAAAATCTTACTTAACTCAATGACTTCTTGCCAGAATATCCTGGCTTCTAGTTTGGCCTCTGGAACCGCTACGACGATTATTTGTAACCAGTGTTTTAATTCTTTTAGTTCCTTTTGACAAATCCTTAGCTTGTGGATTAAATCACGATCTGATTCTGATTCATCAGCTTCACAATAATTGGCTCCGACTGAAGTAGCGGCTCTGATAAATTGACTAATGAGTGGATTAGTAATTACATTACGTGGCAAGTTATTGGCTAGTTTAATTGATTTTTTACCTAGTTCAGTGGTTCTTATTCCCAAATCATTTTTATAATTAGACATATTGTGTTTTAAATAACTATTGGGGATTGGGTCTTGGGATTTGGGGATTAAAAGCGGATGCGACTATTAAAATCCGCCAACTCATTAAACTCATCTTCCGTTAACGCCTCCTCCCCTCGCGCTTGTTGTGTGGTAATCACTTGCGCAACTGACTGACCAGAAATAATACTTTCGCGACCTAAATCCAAATATTTTTTATAAACTGCCGATGCTTGCCACGCTCGCACTGCTTCTAATTTTTTAGCAATAGAATGTTCACTTAAAAGTTCAAATTTAGCTTTTAATTTTTCCAACGCTTCTTTGGTTTGGGGAGCAAGACGACGTAAATCAATTAGTGACAAACTTCTAAGTTCGTCCAAAGGCCCCATTACTCTTGGTGGCGCTTTTACATCAGCCACCTTTGGTCGCAAATCGCCTAAAGGTTGGGTAAGATGCGCAAAACTCCCAGCTTCTTGTGTGCCTGCCCCGCGTAGTTTCAACGAAGTGGGGTCATTCCCGCGGAGGCGGGAATCCACGTCATTTGATATTTTTCTGGATTCCGGCTCCTTGACCGGAATGACAACATTTTTGTCATTGGAATTTGGAAATTTATTGGAAATTGGAACTTGGTCATTGGAACTTATTGCCTCAGATTTCACTGCGTCTTGCTTCTCCAATTCCTCTACTGATTGCACAGTTTGTGCTACCTCTCCAACTGGCGGCGCAATTTTAGATATTTCTCCCAACATTTCCTCTCGCCACTTTTTCATTCCATCTTCACTAATCGCCGAATTTTGTTGCCCTGCCCCGTGATTATCTTCAGATAATTTTACGGGAACGCTACTCACTTTGTCATTGCGAGGGAGTGAGGCGACCGAAGCAATCTCAGTTTTCGGATTTCGGATTCCTGCCTCACCGGCAGGCAGGTCGGATTTCGGATTTGCCAAACCAATATTCACATTCTCTATCTTAATATTAGTCGTAGTTGCCCCGTGATCACCATCAGGTAATTTTACGGGGACACCACCTACTTTGTCATTCTGAGTAGGGCGAAGAATCTCTGGCAATTTTTCTTTAGACGTGAGATTGCCACGCTCGCCTGATGACTCGCTCGCAATGACGCCTTTCTTAATTCGTGATTCTTGATTCGTGATTCCCGTCGTAAGCTCCAGCGGCTCTCCCGTCACCGGCAACATATGCCCTATCTGATAACTTTCCGCCGCAATCAACTTATCCAACTCGCTTAATGGTTTAATTTTTAGAACTTTATTGGAACTTGGCCCGCCCGCCGATGAGGCGGGGACTTGGAACTTGGAACTTATCAATTTGTCATTTGGATTTTGGATTTGATTTGAAATTTGAACTTTGACATTTGACATTCCAACCTCAAATTTCTTTTTCTCTTCCTCTATAATTTTGACTACGGCTTCACATTTATCCGTCGGCAAACCCAACCCGCCCAACTCCACTGGTTTAAGTAAAGTTTCCCGCACCTCAACAATGCTCCGCACATCTTTTAAGCGCGACACAAATAAATTCACAAACTTCCGTTTATTCCCCTCTTCCTTAAAACTAAAATTATGTTGTTGTATAACCTCTTCGGCTAATTGACGCAGCTCCTGTTCCAAAATTTTCGGATTTCGGATTTCGGATTTCGGATTTCTAAAAACATCTACTTCCTTCTCATCTTTTTCATCAAACAAAAAGGCTGGCGCAACAGTTTTAAGGGCCGCTGGTGATTGAGATAAAACCACACTAGGTTTATTCTCAATAATCGGCGCAACAACCTTATTATTAATCGGTTTATCATCAATAATATTTTCTTTAAAATTTTTAATATTTTTTGATGGACGCAATAATCCTTGTTCTAATAATATAGATTCCGGTATAGCCCTACCAAAACGCAAGTAATCATATAATTTCACAATTTCCAATAACCGTTGCTTGTGTTGGTGTGGCAACCTACTTACATTATTATTTTTAATAATGAAAGTACTCTGCTCTAATGCGCCACGTTCACCATCTTTATTTACAAAGGCGTCATATTCTTTTAACCAATCTTTAATATTCTTATCACCCACCTTTTCCTCATTACTTTTCATTGATCCCAATATAAAATTTCTTTGTTTGCTACCAATTAAATCATCTTTTAGTGCTAATAAATATGTGTTAGTTAAATCTGCTAAATCAATTCCTTCACTAAAAGCTAATAATAATCGTGACTTAAACAAACGACCAATTTCATCATCCTTCTGAAATAACAAAGAGCCGTATCTAAAATAATCAACTAAATCTAAAAATTGATTATACCAATTAGCAGATTTATATTCAGCTGATGATAAATAGCCGGTTGCTATTAATTGTTCCAATACTTCAATTACTTCGCTTGGTGTATATTTATCTTCTCTAACTTGTAATTTAATCTGCGACAACACTAGAGGATCTTTTAGATTCTCGGCTTTTAGATTATTTAAATTTACCGGCTTAATTTTTTGCGCGGCCAGTAATAAATCTTCAAATACCGACATATTTTTTTATTTAATCTTTAAATCTTTTAATGATTTTTCAATCAACGGCCCCAGCACTTCCTGCATTTTTTTAGTTAATTGAATATCAGATTTTGGATAACGAGATTGATTAGCAATCGCTTGAGCAAAGTATTCTCTCATTGCTTCTACTTCCGACATACTGCCTGATCCCGATTCCGCTCGCATTTTTGATATAATATCTTGACGCTCACTATCAGATAAACTATTTTGCCATAAATCATTTTGAACTTTTTCGCTTGGATCAATTATTGAAAGGGCTACATGGCTTCGCTCGTGCATAATTAATTGTTTGCCTTGCACGCCTTGCCGACCAGTATTATATAAAGTTAAGTTTGGTATACCACTTGGATTATCCATACGCCGCAAAGCTTTTTCAATTTTCTGTAAACGCCAAGTGTCTAATTGTGTTTTTTGCGATTTACTACCAATACTTGATTTCTCGTTTTGTAAAACCTTTGTTAATTCTTTAATGGCCGCTACTATATCGCCCTGCCCAGTCAAAGTTATCCCCGCCTTACCAATCAAATCTGGCATATTTAACTGAGAAAAATCAACCGCTATTTCATTTTTTCTTTCTTTAGGATTGTCAAGCACAAAACTATTAAAGCTCAACCCGCCACCCTTTCCTGCTTGATAATCTTCCATTATTCTATTACCTGTAAACTCATCTTCTGAATAATATTTATCTTTATTATTTTTATATTCATTTGATTCAAAAAAATTACTAGATTCACCCTCTGTTGGTTGGTAATTCTCATAAGCTTGCGAAGTCCTTGCTTGTTTTTCTGGATTAATATCAACAAGTGGCTTAGGCGCTGATTTAGAAGATTTTTTTTCCTTCTTATCCCCATCCCCCTCTCTTGACTCAGGAACATTCCAACCTTTATACCTAGCAAACTCTGCCAAACTACTCCAAGTCTCTGCATCTTTCGCGTCTGTTACTTTGTTACCATTTTTATCAGCATAATCACCATCTTTGTCCATCCTTCTTATTTTACTAGCCCCTACGCGCCTCCAAATTGCATTTAATGCACCAAAAGAGTTGGTGCCAAGTTCTATCCTACGCTTTAAACCCTCCAAAGCGTGATTATCTTCGGGGTGAATTTTAAAACTTTCCTCTTGTGGATCATAATTAGCTATCGCATAAGCTGTACGAGTAGGCGTGTAACGTTCAATATTGGAAGTCGAAGCACCAGGAAAAACCACATTATAAACTTTCTTGCCAAAATATTCATCCTCACCACCCCATTGAAAAACATTTTTTTTAACCGTCTTTCCGTGCTCTTTCACTTCAACTTCCTTCATAATTTGACTTTGTAAATTATGCGGATGAACACCTAACTGATTTTGTGATGAAACTTTAAGCAATTCTGAAATGCCTTCATTTGCAGCTTCTTCCAATAAATGATCATTCTCATATTTTTTATAATCCTTCTTTTCATCTGCGCTTTTAGCTTCATATTGGGAATTGGTAATTTTTTCATGAACTAATTTACCATCTTTTTCTACTTCTCTCTCATAACCTTCCTCTACCTCCTTACCAGCCTGATGTGATTTAAAAGCGCCCTTATCAGCATCATAACCAGCGTGACCATAAAGTTCATAGTGGTTAATTTTTTTACCCAACTCCCCAATATCATGAATCGTACGCAAACCATTTTGGCTATCACCCAAACCTGAATAAAGCAGGTTATTAATTTTTTCAAAATCACTAAAAACACCAGTTTTTTGATCTTGAAACCCTTTGTGTTTTTTACCATTAGCGTCAGTCCACTCCGCTTCTTTACGGAAATAAGTTGTAGCCAATATATCATCAATATGACTTTCTGAGGCGGCTGAAGTAAGTAAGGCGGCTCGCATACGCTCTCCTTCTGGTCCTTTTTTGTTCCATACTTTAGCGAGCACAGCACCCTTTTGCTCTTTTGTTAAATGACCAAGGTCTTTAGTATATGCCTCCTGTAAATGCCTTTGTGCAATATCCTCGTAAGGAATTTGCACCTTGCCACCAGTCATGACTTTTGTAACAAATTCACGACCACGAGCTGCGGCTATAGTTTTTGCTTCTTCATCTTTTTGTTTTCTACGCTCCTTAAAGCCACGATATAATGCCGCAGGATTCGCCCAAGCCGGAGCTTTTTCGTTATACCAATTCTGCATCGTTCCTTTCAATCCGCCTACATTAAGAGCTCCCTTACCAATCTTTTTTCCAGCACTCTGCATCATGTGCATGGCACTTCCCGCTAACCCACCACCGATGACGCCTAAGTGCTGGGCCATCCATAGGCCACCAATGAGCAAAACTATATTTATTAAAAACGAAAGTAGTACCGAAGATTGGCCAATGTTAGTTAACCCAATTGTAGTTTGGTCTTTTTCTATAAAATTCGCTACATCATTATTGGAAAATTGCATTACCGCGAGTGACAGCCACAAAAAAAATGCTAAAATTGGCCCGGTGGTGGCATATTTGCCAAAATAATCCCACCATTCATGCGAATATTCTTTAGCTTTTTCACCAGGAAAAGCCGAGAGCAAATAAGCCAGTGGTGAAATTACTGTAAGTAACCACAGTGCGGCAATACGCACTAAAAACATCACTACATACACGCCAACCACTACTGTAGTAATAGCAATCGTAATAAAAGCCAAAATCGCCGCCACCACAAGCTCTGTACCATTAACATTTGTATCACCTAATTGTTTAGGATCTCCTTTTTTTGCATAATCAAACATTTCCTGTAAATGAAACCCTTTTACGAAGTTGCCACCGGCCGCTTCTTTGAAACCATTTACAAAAGTAAGCATTATTACTTGCGCAATGTCTATCATCACCCCCGTAATACTTTTCGAAAAATTAATCAGCACGGCCATAAGTAGTAATTTACCTAAAATATGCTTATAACCATATTCTTCTACGCGAAATATAGTGCCAAAAGCCATAGCAAGCAGTGCCACAATAAAAAACATATTGCACACATCCCGCACTATTACCCAACCTTTTATCACCGCCGGCGCGTTAATAAAATCATTATACTGAGCAATTTTTATTAAAATATCAATCAAAACAAGAGTTAATTTCCCCAAAAAACCAGCAAACATCAAAATAACCCAAGCCAATAATTCAGCTAGCGCCTCAAAAGCAGCACTACTTGGAATTGGCAAGGCAACTGCCAACAAAATTACCCCAAGCACCAAAAGCCCACCCGTAAATTTAAGACGGGAAGGATGGAGAGTAATTAAACTAAAAATCTTAGATGACATTTTAATAATCTATTCTTAAAATTACTAATAACTAATGTCTAATTTCTAAAAAATCCCAAATCCCAAATCCCAAATCCCAAAATTAAACAATTAAACTAATTATTGGGTCTTGGGGATTGGGAATTTTAACTTTCTACACTCTCATCTTACCACATTATATAAAAAAATTCTCTTTGTTTGCAAAATTTATCAAAATCTTACATAAATTATACCATTTTTCCACAAAGACAACAAACTAAAAAATTCCTCCCCTTTCTAGGGGAGGTTAGGTGGGGTAAAATTATCATTCACTCAAAAACTGAAATCCAAAAATCCATCTTGACCACTATTTCATCAAAACCTATACTTTACCTAGAGTAAAATCAACATAAATCACTATTCCTTAACAACTTGAAAGGAGGTTTCATATGAAATCTTCATTTTATATTTTTTTATTCATCCTCATTTTAACCCTGCCTTTTGTAGGTTGTAAAAAAGAGGATTCCTCTACCGGCCCAGGCCCAAGTGATGATAATACACCTACTACTGGTATAGTAGTGGTATTAAATTCAACCCCGTCCGGATCCGATATTGATATTGACGGTGTGCCAACTGGCCAAAAAACACCTTACACTCTTAATTGGGATAATTCAAAAGAAAACCCACATCGATTCCGTATCTATAATGCTGCCGATCGCAAAATAATTGATACTTCATTTTATGTTTTTAAAGACAAAAAATACACTATCAACGCTGATAATTATATACTCTGGCGAGGTAGTTGGTCGGGCAATAAATTTGTAGGTACTAGTACTGATGGCACTCGAACACGCTGGTACTGGACAATACCAGTTAGTGATGACACACTAGTCGTTCCCTTAACTCAAAAAGCTAAGATTACTATCTACTTCAACGATGAAAGATGTGGCACTACAAAAAAAGCGGCCTGGGGATCAATTGGCAATTTTTCATTTGAAATTAATCAATCCCCCACCGTACTTACCACTGATGATTTATTAACTAGGGGAGCAAAAGGTAAATTAACTATTGGATATCAGTGGAGCACTAACTGTATGCCTGAATACGGCGTATATTGTTGTGACAATGGTATAACGCTAACTAATATTATTTTAGAAACTTATTAATTACACTTTGCACTGTACATAAATAATTCTAAAACCAATTAACCGGTCGTTTGTAAAAAGCAAACGACCGGTCTTTTTTATTACCATTTTTAGCTCTACTCCAACCTCAACCCAATTATAACAAAATGTAACGATCGTTACATTTTGTTATAATCTTATAATGTGTTAAAATTACAATGTAATACTAAAAAATAAAAATTGTTTACTATTTATTACTTAATTTTATGTCCAAAATAAAAAATATCCTACCTAATCCCCTAGCAAAAACCATGCTCTGGTTAATAGCTAATGGTCATAATAATTTAAGTTTTGCAATTGAATCGGCTAGTGATTTAATTTATATGATGAATCATCCTGGACGAAAAGCAGTGCGGCAATACGAATTGCACCAATGGATGAAAGAAAAAAAATATAAAAAACATCAAATTAATACAACTCTTAAACAACTAGAAAAAGTTGGTAAAATAAGCAGTAAAAATATAAACGGCGAGCTACACTTTGCCTTAACCAACAAAGGTTGGGCGGAAATGCTACTGGCTAATATTAAAAAAGCAAGTAAACTACCGGCCGGTTATTATACAATTATAATATTTGATATTCCTGAAGAAGATAGGACATCTCGTCACACTCTACGCCGACTACTTAGGGAATGTAATTTTACTATGTTACAACGCAGCGTATGGTTAAGTAAATACAACGTAGTGGAAGAAATGAAAAATTTTATTACCACACGCAAACTAACTGGTTATATAAATGTTTTCTTAGCTAAGGGATTGATAAATAAATAATTAAATTATATCTTATGATAAAATGTAACGATCGTTACATTTTATCATAAGATGAGGTGGTGGTGAATATTTGAATTTTTTAGGATTTAAAATACCCTGCGTAAGCCGCAGGGTATTTTGTTTTTGATTATTTAAAATGTGGGATTATCTTTTAGGTTGAATAGTTACTTTGCCGGGGAAGGTGAACCAACCAGATTTAGAAGAATCTATTTTATCACACTTACCCGTGCCATAATTAGTATCCCATTCACCCACTGAAGGTTCTTTTGTATTATAATCATAATCTTCCGGACGACCCAAACACCAACCCCAGTTATCTTGCACTAAAACCTTCGGCATAAATTCACATTGATTACGCGCCGCTACCCAACCAATGCTACCATTTGTACAAGTATAAACGTGAGTGAAATTAAAGTATCCTTCGCCAGTTGGGCTATCAGCTTGGCAAGCTTGGGTTGAATCACCGAAATTGTATGAAGGATTGCTAAGACCGTTAACGCTCTTACAAGAGCCACTAATAATCGATTCACTAGTAGTTCTGCGACAAGCATTATCACCACGCCAATCTTCTTGTATAGCATTTATTCTACTCAACGAAGCACCACAAGCAAAATACAAAGCGTTATCATTAGTTATACATAATTTTTCTGTACAAGCGCCGGGTTGATTATTACAATCTGTATCACTAACACACGCTTTGCCAATTATACTATCAGGTAAACGTGGGGCTCCACCAGACCACGATGTCAAACCACACACTTTATCAGTTTTTATTTTTTCTGGTTGACAAATATTCTTATGATTCTTATATTTTCCCGAAGCGCCGGATTTTTTGCCATCACCCCAATCTACCCATACTTCACGTAGTGGCATTTGCTCACCATTGGGATTATAAGCGTAGAACTGGGCTGATACCGCGGCAGGAGAATTAACTGTAAAATCACCAGATTGTTTGACACTAGATGAAGATTGTAAAGTAAATCCAGCCGCACCTTCACTAGGTTGGCGTTTAGAATTATAAACCACTTGCCTAATCTCCGGCGCGGCTGGATTATTTAATGTTGAACCACTAACATCATAAGTTAAATCATTTATTGGGTCAGACCAAACCAATCCCGACCAATTTCTCTTACTGATAATCTTACTAAATAACTGCTTAATCTTATCAAAACCAGAAGTTGAATTCACTCCCGAAGCATTAATTTTTTTATAAACACAAGTGCCACCGGAACATTGTGCATCATTAGTACAAATCTTACTAGAATTATTACTACAAACTCCATTTAAATACACAGAACAAACTCCAGTATTATCATTAGCCACAGAGTCACATTCATTAGAATTTGCACAACTATCACCTACCTTACCAGCAACACAAACTCCGTTAGAACTACAATCTTTCTCGCAAGCATATGGGGTAGTAATTGTAACGGTATTATCAGACAAAGATCCAGATTTATCGCTTATCACAACTGCACTACCATTAGGTGGCGAAACATTAAATGATCCAAAAGGCGCAAGAGTTCTATCTTTACTAAAACCTGTATTATCCTGAGAATTATCAGGAGTTATAGCAAAATTACTATTTCCCAACAAACGATTTGTCCACGCCTTATTTTCTTCCCCCACCGACGTGGCAATCACCTCTGTGCACAAATTACGTTGTTTTACTTCTATTGTAAAACCACTATAAGTACCATCACTTTCGCTTTGACCTTGACATATACCAATATTAACACCAGTAAAATTATTATTTGAATCAAAAACTGCCCTGGTCGCCCAATAATTACCAGCTTCGGTATTAGTCTCTGGGCAACTACCAAAATCGGATTGTGTAACCAATTCAGTTCCACTTAAAAAGTTAAATTCATTTCCATTAGACCAATCATTATTATTATTTAAAATTAACTCTGCAGAATTATTTGGTATATCTCCACCATTCCGACAATCATTATTTGGTAAATATCTGCCAATTTTTACTTTGACTTGTACTATTTGAGATTTTGATAAACCAATCGCAGAATTATTACCCCAATTCCCTGTTTGTGGTAATCCAATACGGACGCCGTGCGCAATAGTAGTGCATCCATTATAATTTTGTTCGGCATAAGTAGTGACCCCGCTTTGCCCTGTTGCTCTTGCGCAATAATATTTATCGCCACTAAACCCAGCATTAGCGTTATAATCATAAATTGAAATATCACCAGTTACAGTATCGGATGGGTACCAAGTGAGGCAGGCGCCGTCTTCTTTATCACCCGCCACGACAAGACGTGATGGATCTTTTTCCAAACAATAGCCCCGCAAACCAATTAAGGTGTCTTGTTTTTTAAGTTTAGAATTTGTTTGTGGATTGTCTGGATGTGTTGTTCTAAAATAAGATGGTGGTGAACCCTCAAATCCATAATACAAGGTATCACCACTGGAATAATTAGCTTTTTTATAAAAACATTCACAATTTTCACCCTGCTGACAAACACTAGCATCTTTGTATGCTTGTTTTTTATCTTGAGCTAATTTAACATCTATTTTATCCTCAGCATAAGTACAAGCAATATTAGATTGATCATCTATACAAGAGGACTTCCATCCACTATCACTTATCACCACCTCAACAGCTTGATACGGTGAATCGGCCGCGGGATAGGCGCGACAAAGTTTATCTTCTTTGGTATTAACACCGTCAACACCTAAATCATTATTAACACATTTACTACTATTACAATCACTATTTTTACTACAAATCTCACCAGAATCAGTACCACCCTCACAAATTTTATTTGAGTAAGTTAATTTAATTCCATCGCTATAATTTTTCTCACCCAAAACATCTAGTGGATAAAGATTAGGAATAGAGTAACCAGAATAATCAGGTTCAATTGTACCGCGCACGATACGTTTTTGGTATTCGGTACTATTTAATGGTTTAGGTGATGTATCGGGATTCACCCAACTACTACATTTACCAACTCCACTTTCACCCCACTGATTACACTTACCCAAGGCCTGACAAACAGTACGTGGTTTATTACCCATAAAACGCGTAGTTTCACTTTGACAAGCTAACCACTCGCTACATACCCTATCGCGGCGAACTTTGATGACAGTGTTGGAATCAACATTAATACAAGTGCCGGCACCAACTAAACTACAGTCTTCATTAGTTGTACAATATTTTAGTTTATTATCAACAAGCTGAGAACACTGTTTAAGCGGTGAAACTAATTTATTATCACTATCTTTTGATTTAGAATAACTAGCGGCCGCACTCCAATTAAGCGATGAATTAGAAGTATCATTAAACAATAAACATCCTTGCACTTCACTCACTTGACTACCACAAGAAGTTCTATCTAATTTTTTATTATTTAAATAATAATAACTATTCTGTTTGACAGGATCTTTAAATTCAGTGCAACTCGATTGGTCAGAGGGGCATAGCTTAGTGGTTAAATCCGGACATACTTCAGTGGTGCCTTTTTTATACCAAGCATAACCAACTGAACCTGCACTTTGTTTATACTCACAAACATCCTCACCCGGATCTTTAAAATATTTATCTTGAGTGTTACCACTTGAATTTTCAAAAGTATATTTTTCACAGCGATCAGATGTACCTGAACAAAGCGGCGAATTTCCAGAAGATGAGCTAAACGTATCGGGATCAACTCGTAAAAATTCATCAGCCCATTTATTAACTACGCCTTCGGAATTATAACCATCGGGCTTGCCTAAACGAGTACAGGATTTGGCTTGTGCGGCACAAGATTTTTTAACATCGTACACACGATACACTACTTGATCATCGGGCGTGGTGACAGTTTGATTATCTTTTACCACTTCTTCGCCACGCGGAGAAGATGAATTTCGTGTATCAACCAAGGCCTCACAACCCGCGGCTTCGGCGCGACAAAGTGAACTAAAACTTTTTACGGCTAGAGTTTGTTTGGCACGGTTGGTATAAGCAGAACAACGAAGCTCTCTTGGATAACTAAGATTAGGAGTTCCATCGGTATATTCGGCATAACAACTATTTGGTGTACGCCAACTATCTTTGACAACATAAAAAGTATCGCTGATTTCTTTGAGTTGAATATTGTCGATGTAAAAACCAGAACTACCCTCAATCAACAAACTAATCTGACCTTCATTATTCCAATTACTAGACAACTCTACTGGCCCAACTGAGTAAACCTGCCAATCAACACCGACATTATTTATACTACTAAACGTCACATCAACTGATCCACTTACGTTATGAAACCAAGAATTTAAATTAATAGTGCCATTACTACCACTTTTTCGTGCCCAAAAATTCAATACATATTGTTTATTGGATAATAATTTACCAGTAACATCTTTACTTAATATTGAAACAATACCACCCGTCTTATATGACCGACCAAAAGCGCCTACTGACTCACTCACTTGTTCTCCACCACTCCACCCACCATTTGGCGTTAAATCCGACTCCACGCCCGGCTCACGATCGCCAAAAGTTGACATTGGAAAAACCAATTTTACATTATCAGCCGTAGGGCCTTTGTACTCGCGACAACTCACGGCTCGCGCACTACAAGATTTGGCTTCACTTTGAATAAAATTATAATAACAAGCATTTTGACCAGAGGCATCTGGTTTCCACTTACCGCTATTAGCCAAACAATTAACTTGTTCTAACGCAACATCATCAGCCACTGTTTTACGATACTCGGTACAAGAACTATCAGCGGTAATAGTTTTACTAGCTAAGCGGTAACTAACTTGCCCGGTAGTAGTATAAAATTGTTTGCAGTCAGGATTTGCCGTTGGAAACGAATCACCATCATCAACGCCATCTGGATTACCATCAGCCGCGCAAGCACCATCGCCAACTATTTTTGGCGCCGAATCTTGACTACTTACGGGATCAGAAGCTTCAAGTAACCAAGTTTTTAATTGATACCCAGTATTTTCTGAACCCACCCAAGTGTAATAAGTATGGGCTTTCAAATCATTTCCAACTTTTTCATCTGGCTTAATACAAGAACGCACATAAGAATAATATTCTTTTCTTTCACCTGCTACGATATTGGTAAATTCCGCACAACCAACTTCGGCGGCTGAACATTTTTGCCCAGTAGCGGGAATAAAATTTTGATCAATATTTTTAGCGTCACCAACCTTAACACCACCAACATCCTTAACTGTTGCGTAAGGATTAAAATGTGAATACAATTGATTATAAGTATTAAAGCCCACACACTCATTCGGACAAACATCTTCTGATTTAGCTACGGCTGGTACAGTTGGACCACCGGCTTTTGGCGCGTACATATCGCAACCCACTTCTGATTCTTTACAAATTGCTAAATAATTTTTACATTCTGGCGAATCGTCATCGGTCTTAAACGAACCGATCGGATGATCAGCTGTTGCATTAGCCGCTGTATATACATTATAACAATTCAAATAAGCCGGCGCCGATTTTAAATGCAAAGCTTGTACTTGTGCGTGCTGTTCATAAGTTTCACTATTACTATTTACTACCCGACTCACAATTTGCTCTACTGGATTAGCCGTAGAGCTACTACTTAACGCGTCGGGATTAATTTTAGTAAGCCGTAAAAATTGCCGACAACCTTCATCATTAGAATCACAACTATAATTTTCTTGATTACGCAAATAAATTTTAGAGACATTAACTTCTAAATCAGTGACATTAGGCGTACCTGATTCTAAATAACGAGTGGCCTCGGTAACACTACTTTCCGTATTAACTTTAGTGGCGTAACCACGACAACCAAATGTGTCGGCAGTACAGCCACCAGTATTAACTGAATCGGCTAAATAAGAAACAGTATCACCCTCCCGACTAGAATATGTTTGGCAAGAAGCAAATGGTGAATAGCCAGAATTTTCTGGAAACTCACAAGAATCACCACCCAAGCGCCAAATATTTTTTTCGCGCGTACAATAACCCCAAGCTTGGCACGTGCCGTCAGTTTTTTCTGATACACAATTTTGTACATCTACACAAGTTTGCGCGCGACTACCACTTAATGGTTCAAGTTGTTGACCAAAACCTTGCAAACGACACTGCGAAGCCGGAGCTTTAAGTAGCCAGTTGGGATCAATTAAACCGCAATAAGGTGACTCCTGATCAACCACGATATCAGCAGTACCACACTTACCATCTGTTCCAACACCATTAAACCCATTACTATAATTTTGCTCTTTACTACCCATCATCTGCTGTAAAGTTTTTTCTGTACTGTCAGAATTAATAATTTCCTCGGCCGCCAATTCCCAACCCACCGGAATAATCCGAGCTTTTCTTAATTTCTTTAAATCAGACAAATACCAAGCTGTAGGTGTGCGCTCACCGGCAGGACGTAATTCTTTAAAACCCCAACTACCATTCAATAATCCTTTATCAATTGCTTCTTGCACGGTTAATGGTTTTCCTTCATCGGCTGATCGCAAGGCCTGAGCCATTTTAGAATCAATTGTACAATTATTAACCGGAGCAATTTCTGGATTTTGTGTACAATTAGAAAATTCACTAATTATATCTAAAGTGTCGCCACTAGTTAAGCTCACAGTAGAAATAGATGTGTTAACTTGCACCGCGTAATCCACACCCGAAGGACTACCACCCGGCCCCCCACCAAAGCGCTTACTACTTAATTTAGATGGTGATGGTACCACACCTTCAAGTAACCGCTTTTGAAAACGAGCCGCAAATGTCTGCGTAAATACCCCTAAAGCATCGGCTAAAATATCACCAGTAAATTGAAGTGGCTCATTGTAAATTTGCGACATTGTAAATTCACGATCAGCTTTTAAACTTTGCGCTGGTGATTTTATAAAACCTGTAATTGGCTCGGTGATACTTTTAAAACCTTGATTAATTTTTTCACCTTCTAATGCTAACTTTTTTTTATCTTCCTTATTTTTTAAAATATTTTGCCTAATATCTAAAGTCATTCCTAATTGGTTTTGCTTGGGATCAAACTGCGCACCAAAATTTTTCAAAAATTGATCTTTGTAACGTGGGTCAGTGGACAAACGATTTATATTCGCTTTTAATTTACTAAAACTACAATTAGCTTTTTTAGGACGCACATCGGCCTCATCAAATAAATACATGCCGATTATTAATTTAAATTCTGGCATATCAGGCCCAGAATCACACAAACTAAAACCACCTAAACCATTTTTGGTGAAATTATCAATCGCATCGCCTAGGGCATCGTCGGCCGCATCTTGCAAAGTATCGCCCAACCCTTTCCAAGTAAAAAGAGGGGTTTGTCCAGTGCCACCCGAAGCTAATTGCACCGCCGCATTATAAGCGATTTGTTGGGTAAAACTTTTCGCCATATTACGAAAAGCCGTGGCCGCACCATGCTCCCACGCCCATTCGCCAGCTGGTTTTATAACTGATTGGTAAACCGAATCAGCATAGGTAACAATGGAAGTCCAAATATTGGCTGGTGCATCCGGTGACACAAATTGTGCTGAAGCTTGGCGTGGAGTTGAAGAAAACAAAAACACAACAAGTAGCGAGGACAATGCTAGGTGAGGAAAAAATTTAGAAGTTTTTTTACTAAAAAGAAGTGACATCTGAAATAGAAAATCAAAATGTAAAAATTATTCGCTAATCAACTGCTTAACCAACTCCACCAACTGTTCATCTTTAAATTTTTTTAACATTTCTTCGCTCGCACCACCTTCAATCATAAATTTTCTAAGATCGGCGGGCGATAAATTATTTATCATTGCTCTTTGTTCAGGTGTTAATTTAACTTTTTGGAGTGGTGCACCTGAAACGGGTAAACCGCTGGCTGGTGAAGTAGATGGATCTACACCTGCTTGATTACCAACTAATTCTTGATACAAACTTTGTAAAGTGGCGTCATCATAATTTTTAAGTACATCTTCACTCACGCCACTTTGCTTAAGCATGGTTCGTAAGTCAGTTGATTTTAATCCCTCGGGTAATAACTCTGTGGTATTTACGCTGTTATCTAAAGCTGGCCTTAAACAGGTTTGTCCTTCAGGGCAAAGTGGGTCAGTTTTTTTATCAACTTCTTGTTTATCAGTTAAACCATCGGAATCAGTATCAGTAAGATAAGCGCTGGTGCGATAAATATTTTGCTCATCGGCATCAGTTAAGCCGTCGGCATCAGTATCTTTATTAGTATCAATTCTGTTACTATCGCTACCTCCTAATAAATCACTAGACAATAGATTAACATTCTCTTCTGGCGGCAAATTCACCACAAATGGTAAACGAATAGCATTTCTAATTTGCCAAATACCAATTATTACAGCTAGAACTGCCACAAAACGAATCGTTATATCGGTATAACGATGATACTTATCATTAATTGGTATGTTTTCGGACATAAAGACAACTAAAATCCATTTTAATTATCAACTAATTTAACAATACCACATTAACGAATAATTTTGAATGAAAAATTACTTAATTATGAGTTAATTGTAACACAGAATTAAGGTTTTGTCAACGTTTTTTATTACCACTTCTCTAGAGAAGTGGCGCAAAAGTCGCCGCCTCGGTCTTCGTATTTGAACAGTGCTCGTCAAATGAGCTGGTTCGGGCTATGCACAACTACCACAGCACGCCCGAACCGGACGCTCGTTTGACTTCCGCTCTGTACAAACCCTACGACAGGGCGGCAAAACTGTTGAGAATTGGGATTTGGTAATTATTTAGGATTTCGGATTTAGGTTTAGGATTTAAACATCTTGGTTACTTTTTGATATTCTTGCGCTAAACACACCCATTGTGTTAAGGAAAGTTCTTGGGCCCTAGCGTTTCGTGGCACTTGGGCGGTCACAAAAATTGATTCCAACACACTTTTATCCAAATGCAACCCACCTAAAAGATTATGAAATAACATTTTACGTCTCGCCGCAAATCCTAAACGGGCCAATTGCCAAATTATTTTTTCTTCTGCCACAGAAATTAATGATGAATTGTTGGTTGAGAATAAATCTAATTTTATTAAACACGATTCTACTCGAGGTTTCGGCCAAAAACTAGCAGGTGAAACAAGACGTACAATATTTTTTTGTACACAAGCGAGATCTCCTAAAATTGAAACCAAACTTTTTTCACCCGGAGGTGCTACTAACCTTTCCCCCACTTCTTTTTGTAAAAGCAGGGTCATACTTTTTGGCCGTAGAGTTCCTGATAAAAATTGACGAAGGAAAGCACCAGAAATTTCATAAGGTAAATTAGCCACTACTACAAATTCTTCACCGTCATTTAAATTTAATTCCTGTTTTAAAATTTCGGGTTTAAATTTTAAAATATCACCTTGTAAAACTTTTAAATTACTACCCGCACTGGCTAATTTTTTTAAACCCACTGCCAACTTACTATCTAATTCTACCGTAACAACCTGTACACCACTCTTAAGTAATACCAAGGTAAGCACGCCTAACCCACCACCAATCTCTAAAACTTTCTGCCCAGGTTTTAAATTCGCTGCTTTAATAATATCGGACAAAACAATCTCATCAATTAAAAAATGCTGGCCCATTTTTTTGCCAGCTTGAAAATTATATTGATTAACTAATTTTTTAGTCCAACTTTGTAAATCTTCAGGTAACATAATAAATCAAAAGTAATTTATTTTTGCTACTTCTCAAGAGAAGTAGCGCAAGAGTCGCCGCCTCGGTCTTCGTATTTGAACAGTGCTCGTCGGACTCGTTGGCTCGGCCTATGCACAGCGGCCACAAACACGGCGGGGTCGGACGCTCGTTTGCCTTTCGCTCTGTACAAATACTACGACAGGGCGGCACTGTTCCGTAGTTTCATTTTAAATTTTAAATTAACACACCCTACATAAAGAAAATCGAGTAATTAATCCTATAATTTTAAATATAATAAAGACATAAGCGCCCCAACTCCCCACACCACTGACCAACTAGTGGTAAAACTAAATACTACTAATAAAATTAAAGCGGCTAATATTTTTCCCACCACTAAACTCATTTCAAAAAATACTACTGTATCCATCGCTCTGTTATTTTGTGCCCGTTCATAAGTAATAGTAGTAATTGGTACCATTATTAAATTTTTTGATAACCGCGACCAACTATCAGCCATAAAAATATGAACTGGTAATTTAATAAATAAACGAGCTACCCAACTAGTAAAATAAAACCAAGTTGCCAAACGCAAAATACGATTTTTATTATTTTTATCAATTAAACGACCAATATAAAGTGTAGTCATAGCCGTAAATAAAGTAGCCACAGCTGCCACCGCGCCAATTTCTACATAATTTACTAACACTACAACCATAAATACCGGCCAAAGAGTAAGCAAAATTAATTCTTCACCAAAACCTAAATAACCTAAAAGCAACTTACGATTGGCTCGCGACCATAATCTAGCAAAAGCATCTTTATAAGGAAAGGCACGTGGTTCAAATTTCTCTGGTGTTTTAAGTAGCGGCCAACTAGAAAGCAATATTAAACCACTCGCAATTATAAAAAGTACAGCCCAAGAACTAAATTGTAAAATGAGGCCTGCTAAAATTGGACCAATTACAAAAACGAGTGACACAGCCACAGTTAAGCCCGATACTTCGCGCCCCTCTTCTTCGCTCACGGCGTAATGCGCGAAATCAGCATGGTAAGCTGGCCAATAAAAAGCTTTTTGCAAAACGTACAGTAGTGCAGCCGGCATTAACCACCACCAGTTTACAGCTACTAAATATAAACAAATTAAATAAAATACTTGCCAAATGGTAGACAGTGCCATTGAATGCTCAAATCCAAAACGAGTGGCAAAATTGGCACCGAGCGGAACAACAAATAAATAAACCAAATAAACGCCTAGAAAAAATAAAACAATACCCCTAACTCCTAACCCTTGTTGCCATAAATAAATCGGCTCAAATAAAAGTAGCATTGATAAAGCTAAATTTTGTAAGAGCGATGACCAATAAAGCTCACGCACTTCGGGTGATAATTTACGAGGCAAAAGACCAGCGAATGAGTAATGGAGATGATGGAACATAGTTTATGTAAATGTCTAATGACTAATATCTAATTTCTAAAAATAACTAATGTCTAATCTTTTAAAAATATTAATTTCTAAGTTCAAAACCCCAAGTTCCAATAAAGTTCCAATATTTTAAAATTTTAAAAACTTTTGGTTGTTTCAACAACCACCCCGCTAAGCGTGGGCCAAAGCAATGCTTTGATTTATTTTAACTTGGAACTTGAGACTTGAAACTTTTTAGAAATTAGGGATTTTTACTTTTCCTTGTCTTAAAATTATTACCTCACTATTAACCACTTTCACTATTGTAGATGTCGGACTCTTTCTCAAACTTCCTTCCACCACATATTCCAAACCATTTTTACCTAAAGCTCGAATTACAGCACGAGAATTATAAAGAGTTGGTTTAGAATCTATGTTAGCCGAAGTAGCGGTTAACGGCCGACTAAACATCTTTATTAATTTACATAACCACGCTTGATCTGGCACTCGCACACCAACTAAATTACCAGGACCAATAATCGAACGTGGAAATTTGATTTTTGGCTTGAGTAAAATAGTAAGCGCGCCAGGCCAAAATTTTTTAGCCAAACCCAATTCTACTTTATTTAACTTAAAATACTTTTGCACCATTTTTAAATTATCCGCTATCAAAGCTATTGGTTTGTTTTTCTCACTTGGTTTAACGCGACCTTTTATTTTAATAATTTGTGCCACAGCTTGTTTATTTAAAGCATCAGCTAGTAACCCAAAAGCGGTTTCAGTGGGAGCGGCCACGACAGCGCCTTGGTTTAACAACTTACTAATTTTAGTGATAGATTGTTTATTAAGCTTAAAAGTAATCATAGATGTAAAAATACAAAATGTCTCGAATTTAGAATATAGAAGTTAGAATATAGGATTAGTACTGTACTTATCTAACTTCGAAATTCTAGCTTCTAGATTCAAAACGATTTATCTCTGGATTCCCGCCTCCGCGGGAATGACGACCCCACATTTTGCTTGACAGATTACTTCACCACAAAATTAACCAATCTTCCCGCCACATAAACCGTCTTCACAATCTTACCGCTTTCTAAATATTTACTTATAGATGGTAAATTTTTAGCCATAGTTGCAACTTCATCCTCATCAACTTCTGGCGATACCTCAATTGTACCACGCAACTTACCATTTACTTGTACTGCCACTACTACTGTAAGATTTTTTAAAACTGATTCGTCACATTTCGGCCAAGCCTGTTCCCAAATATTAGTTGATTCACCTAAACTTTGCCATAATTCGGCTGATAAATGCGGGGCAAAAGGTGCCAATAAAATAAGTAAAATTTTAACCGCTTCGTTTCTTTCTTTACCTGCCGGCACAGTGTACAAAAAATTAGTAAATTCCATTAAAGCCGAAATTGCTGTATTAAATCGGAAATTTTTAATATCACTAGTAATTTTTTTAATAGTTTTTGCTTGCCAAACTTTTATTTCATCAAGTTTGACTTCGTTAGTTTCGGTTAATTCATCTCCACCAACTAAATTAAACACTCGATCTAAAAACCGGCGCACACCAGAAATACTTTGCGCTTGCCACGGCTTAGCATCCTCCAGTGGTCCCATAAACATTTCGTAAAGCCGCAAAGTGTCAGCACCAAATTTTTCCACAATCTCATCGGGATTAACCACATTGCCACGCGACTTAGACATTTTTTGACCATCAGCCCCCAAAATCAAGCCCTGATTTCTTAATTTTAAAAATGGCTCACTAAAATTAATTAATTTTAAATCATACAAAACTTTAGTAAAAAACCGAGCGTACAATAAATGGAGTACGGCATGCTCAGCCCCACCCACATAAAAATTTATTGGACACCATTTAGCTACCTTATCTTTATCAAATATTTTTTCCTGATTTTGAGAATCACAATAACGTAAAAAGTACCACGATGAATCCACAAATGTATCCATGGTATCACTCTCACGCTTGGCACTCGCGCCACACTTTGGACACACAACACTGTGAAACGATTTTGACTTCGCAAGTGGTGATTCACCAGTGGGGCGAAAATCTACATCATTAGGTAAGGTAACTGGCAAATCCTTAGCCGGTACCGGTTGCGCACCACATTCCTCACAATAAATAATTGGAATTGGGGCACCCCAATAACGCTGACGAGAAATTAACCAATCACGTAAACGATACTGAGTTTTAAATTCCGCCCCAATTTTTTCCGCAATTTTAATTTTAGCCTCAGCGGAATCTAAACTATCAAACTCTCCAGAATTATGTAGAATTCCCTCACCGGTATGAATATAATCGGGATTATTTAAAAAGTTAAGGGTAAATTCACCCTCGGCCACAGAAAAAAACTTCTTTAACTCTTCTTTGGTCAACCATAAAACTTCGTGTAAATTATTTTCTGCTTCAGTAATATTATCCTTCACTTCATTTTCTAACTCAAAAAATAAATACTGAAATCTGGCCCAACGATTTTGTTTTTTTACACGATGATAAAAAAATGTATGCAAAGCAAACTGAGGATCGCGGGTTAATTTAACATTTTTATAACCAGTTTCTTCGTACACTTCGCGCTTAGCCGCCTCTATAATATCCTCACCCTCTTCCACACCACCAGTCACTAATCCATGCATTTGAAAAGCGCGCCAACTCACACAAAGATATTTATTATTTTTCGGATTAAACACAATCGCACATACGGCATTGCGTTTAATAATTTCTTCATTGGTACGAAAAGCCGCATCGCCATCAATGCGCACGAATTTTGGCTCTACCACCCGCTTAATCGGTAAATTAAATTTTTTGGCAAAGGCCAAATCGCGCTCATCGTGTGCTGGTACTGCCATAATCGCACCAGTGCCATAAGAACTTAAAACGTAATCCGCCACAAATACCGGAATTTCTTCACCGTTAGCTGGATTAATTGCTGTGACGCCTTCTAACTTCACTCCTGTTTTTTCTTTCACCTCAACTTTGCGTTCTAATTCAGTTTTTTGTGAAGATAATTTAATATACTTTTTCACCTCTTCGTGATTCGTAATTCTTAATTCGTGATTCTGCAACAATTCATGCTCGGGCGCAAGTACTAAATATGTTACTCCAAAAATCGTGTCTAACCTGGTAGTAAAAACTTCAATTTGAAATTTGAAATTTGAAATTTGAAATTTCACTATATATCCTTCACTCTTTCCAATCCAATTTTTTTGCATTTCTAAAATTGGCGTCGGCCAATCCAAACTATCTAAACCTTGTAACAACTTTTCTGTATAATCTGTAATTTTAAAAAACCATTGCTTCATTTGTTTTTGCTCTACTTGCGAATGACATCTTTCACATAAACCTGCTACTACTTGCTCATTAGCCAGCACAGTTTGACAACCCGGACACCAATTTACTGGCGCCGACTTTTGATAAGCTAACCCCAGTTCATAAAATTTTAAAAATAACCACTGGGTCCACTTATAATAATCTGGACTTGAAGTATCAACTTCGCGCGACCAGTCGTAAGAAAATCCCAATGATTTTATTTGCCTACGAAAATTATCAATATTTTGTGCCGTAACCTCTTTAGGATTTTTACTAACTTTGATAGCATAATTTTCGGCTGGCAAGCCAAACGCATCAAAACCCATTGGATGTAAAACATTTACTCCGTTCATTCTTAAATAACGACTATAAATATCAGTCGCCGTATAACCCTCGGGATGCCCCACATGAAGCCCTTGGGCCGATGGGTATGGAAACATATCTAAAACATAAGCCCGCTCGCCTGAGGCATCATCAGATACAAAAAAAGTTTTATTTTCAGCCCAATATTTTTGCCACTTGGGTTCAATTTCTAAGTGTGGGTAAGGCATGAAATAGATGAATAATAAGTTTAATTACTTAATTAGAGTAGCATTAAATTAACTCAAAAGTCAAAGGTAAAAAGTTAAAACTACAACTCAAAAATAAAAACTTTTAATAACACTGTGAAAAATTTTTTTAAAAAATTTTTCACTCCATAATTTTGACTTTTGTATTTTGCGTTTTGACTTTGAACACTAATAATAGTATAATTAATCTTGCTTTAACTGATCTGAAAATAACAGTATCATTGCCATCACGAAAGTTTTTGATTTGTTAAACAAAAGCAATCAACATGGGCTTTCGCACTCAATTTCATATTCTATTTTTGCGATTTTTACTAATTTTAGTAAAAACCGCCAAATTTTTACAGAGACCAACACGGTCTCTGGTTTTGCTTTTTAAAAAAATAACCAAACCAATTGGCAATTTATTAATTAATTGGTTAATTATTCGCCCCTACACTTTATTATTTAAACTAAAAGCACCCTTAAACCATTTCCGCTCCCATTTCACGCCTTATCAACTAGGTCGTCCGGAAACCATAATTTATATAGCTTTATTTTTAAGCTTACTTGTAACCACCAACAGCTTTAAAATTAAAGCACTAGCCAGCGAGGATTTTGGTTTACATAATTTAATTTCACCACTTATAGTACCCGAGGAAGAATTTTTTTCTACTGAAGGCGATCTTAGTGGTCAATTAACACTGCCAAACGATGTGGCTTATACTCTCACACCTGATGGCGCAGCAATACTCAAACCAACTTTAGTTAGCACTCTACCCGGTATAGCCGGCCGAAAAAGTTTGGAATATTATAATGTACGCTCAGGTGATACTATTTCCAGCGTAGCTTCCCGATTTAATTTAAAAATGACAACTCTACTGTGGGAAAATCGCTTAACCGAAAGATCGACCCTTAGAATTGGGCAAACCTTAACAATTTTACCAAGTGATGGCGTAAGTTATCGTATTGGTCGGGGCGATACTTTAGCTCAAATTGCCTCACGTTATAAAGTTAAACAAGATGCAATCGCTAATTTCAATCAACTGGGCAATAAATTAAGTATCGGACAAATTATTATCATTCCTGGCGGTAGGCCACCGGCTCAAGCACCAGTTGCCGTGCGGCCGCCTACCAAACCTGCACAAGGTAATCAACCAATTACTCAACCTGTAATTACACCAAGCAACACCAAGCTCGCGTGGCCGACTTTACGGCGACGCCTGACTCAATATTTCACTTGGCGTCATAGTGGATTAGATATTGCCGATAGTATTGGTACACCAATTGTAGCTTCGGAAGACGGAATTGTAGAAGTAGCCGGCTGGAATAGAGGCGGCTATGGTTACTATATTATTATTGATCACGGCGGCGGACTAAAAACTTTATATGGTCATGCTAGTCAATTACTAGTGACGGTTGGTGATCGTGTAACCCGCGGACAATTAATTGCGGCTATGGGTTCAACTGGCCGCTCCACTGGTTCACACGTTCACTACGAGGTGCGATTAAATGGCAGAAAAGTGAATCCACTGAAGTACACTAAGTAATTTGAATCTTAATCATTGTAACACTAGAACACTTAAACATTAGAACATTATTAATAAAAAACTTTTTGTTCTTATGATCTAGTGATTTAATGTTCTAGTGAAAACTCTTACTAACCTATCTCATTTCCTTTGGCCGATATTGTAATGACTCAGCTACATGAATTGATTCTACTTTCTCGCTCCCTGCGAGATCCGCAATGGTGCGAGAAATTTTAAGTAATCGATGATACACTCGGGCTGACAAATGAAATTTATTTACCGCTTGACGTAAAATTTCAACCGCACTAGTTGGCAAAACTACTTGGGTTTTTAAATCCTGCGCTGACATATTAGCATTTAATTTTATACTACCAAAGCGCTCAGCTTGTACGCTGCGAACTTTTAATATTCGCTCACGAACCACAGCCGAATTTTCGCTTGGTGCGCCAGTTAATTTTTCAAATGGTAAACGCGGCACCGATACATGTAAATCAAACCGATCAAGCAGTGGCCCTGATAATTTTCTTTGGTAACGATACACCAGCCCCGGTGTACAGGTACACTGTTTTACCGGATCACCAGCAAAACCACAAGGACAAGGATTCATCGCGCCAATTAAAATAAATCGCGCCGGAAATTGCAAAGTACCCGCCGCGCGTGCCACCACTATCACGCCTTCTTCTAGTGGCTGACGTAAACTTTCCAAAACTTTACGTGAAAATTCCGCTAACTCATCTAAAAATAAAACGCCACGGTGTGCTAAAGAAATTTCACCCGGTCGTGGATTAGAACCACCGCCCACTAAACTTACTTCCGAAGCAGTGTGATGCGGACTACGAAATGGTCGCTCTTTAATTAATGGTTTACTAAGAGTTAGTAGTCCAGCCACACTATAAATTTCAGTTACTTCTAAAACTTCCGGGCGTGAAAGTGATGGTAAAATACTAACTAATGATTTAGCCAGTAGTGTTTTTCCCGACCCAGGCGGTCCGTAAAATAAAACATTGTGCCCGCCGGCGGCCGCAATTTCTAAAGCACGCTTAGCTTGTTCTTGTCCGTAAATATGTGCGAGATCCGCTTCACTCGCACTATTATCAAAATCACTAATCGGAGTGGGCACTTCAACAGTTAATAACTCACGCCCCGATAAATGATTAAGCAAAGTAGTTAAACTATCAGGCGCGTAAACTTCTACATCGGGCACAAGCGCCGCTTCGGCGGCATTGCTTTTGGGTACAAAAATTTTATTAAACCCTAAACGCTTAGCCGCCCGCGCCGCCACTAAAATTCCTGGTATTGCTCTAAGTTTTCCTTCTAAACTTAATTCCCCTAAAAACAAACTAGTTGACCAATCAAATTTATTATCTAACTGGCCTGTGGCAAGCAAAAGAGCTAGAGCGATTGGTAAATCATAACCCGAGCCCTCTTTTTTTACATCAGCCGGCGCTAAATTAATTGTTACTTTGGTACGCGGAAATTCACACTCGGAATTTTTAAGCGCCGCCCGTACTCGTTCACGCGCTTCTTCAACTGCTTTATCGGGTAAACCCACAATAAACATGCCCGGTAGTTGCGAAGAAACATCGGCTTCAACTTCAATTGGCAGAGCGGTCAGGCCGGCTACACCACAAGTATAAACTTTAGCAGACATAATTTAAGCTTATCTATTTTTAATATAAAGTAAAGCGCCAGTTACTAAATAAATATCTGCTAAATTAAAAGTCAAACCATTTGGTGCAGTTATAATATCAATTACGGAAGTAAAAAATATTCTATCCCAAAAATTACTAAGGCCGGCTAATAAAATAAAAAATAAAATACTAACTTTATACCAATTAATAATTTTGTCATTCCCACGAAAGTGGGAATCTAGAATCGACTTAGGTTGATTAACAATAATGGATTCCCGCCTACGCGGGAATGACAATGCAAAATTTTTATAAATCAGTCTAATAATAAAAAACAAAACTACCGTTGTTAAAATAAAAATAACCACGGGCGAAAAATTTAAACTAAAAACTGCACCATAATTACGGTGCAGTACAATTTGCCAATTACCAAACTCAATCGGCTGAGATAAATTCAAAACAAAAAATTTTGTTAAACGATCGACGAGCAGGAGGGCTACGATGCTTGTAGAATAAATTAAAAATTTCATCCCAAGTAAAAAGAATATACAAAGCCAATATGTTTAAATCCGAAGCACTAAATCCGAAATCCGAAATAAATCCTAAATTCAAAAATCAAAAATTTTAAACATTTAGATTTTGGATTTATTTGGGAATTAGACATTAGGAATTAGGATTTTTGTAATATTACAATACTTACGCTCATAATAACCTTACCTTGCTTAAATCTCCATACGGTAATTAGCTAACTACTACTACCCTCCCATTCCCAATCTTTCTTTTTTACATTTCACACATGAACCAGATTCAGGACGAGCTTGAAGACGCCTAGGATCAATTTCTTCGCCACAATATTTACACTTACCATAAGTACCTTTTTTAACTCTATCTAAAGCACGCAGTACATCGTGCAATTTTCCTTCTAAAGTTTTTTCGAGCGATAAACTATCTGAAAAAGTTGCCACCTCGGCGGCATTCTCATCTTCCTTATCACCATAATCTGGAAAGTTGGTATCAAAGTCATCTATCACTTTACCAGTTTCTTTACCAATTGAAGAAAGCTCCCCCTCTAAACGCTTTTTTTCTTCTAACAATGCAACTTCCATTTCTTTAACAAATGATTTATCCATAAATTTATATATAAAATTATTACGCGGGCAGTATAACACAACTATTTTAAGCCCACAACCTTATTATTAAAACCACATAATGAAACAGAGCGCCAGAAGGCGCCCGTCAATAAAGACAATTAAATGAATGGCGATCTGGCGCTCTTAATGCGACACTTGCGCTACCTAGCGAACCACTTGGGCTTTGCCAAGTAACTCACTAAGAATGTATCCTCAAGCATCTTAAGGCGCGTATTGCTGAATTTTTAAAATACGCCAATCTCTCTACCATCCGTATGGTCAGCTGATATTCCGAAGATATATCGCCGCCGAGATTATTTTTGTTTTTTGTTTCAAATTTTAGGTGGCCGACCCTCAGCAGGTCTAAGCCGAAAATCAGGACAGTAGTGAGGGCTTATTGCTAAATTTTAGCCCCAAACCCTCGCTACCGAACCCAGATACTAAGAGTTTATTATTATTTGTTAATTTATATTAAAATTAGTTAAAAATAGAAAGATTAGGTAAGGTGAAGTCCAGCACTGTGCCAGCAGTCTCTAGTACTGGGCGAACCCAAAAACTAATCGATTTTTATTGTGCATAACCAGTATAGCACACTTTTTTAAATGAGTCAAGTAGCCAAATTTGGCTAACTTTAGGTAAAATGTATCAAATTAAGCTGAACACTGATATTACTCATTATCCACAGAATTAACAGGTTATCCACAGTAATAGTGGATGAGTTAATATTTAAATAATAATTTTTAATACTAGAAAAAACCCCTAATGATTGACAAAACACTTATACTAAGCTAGAATAAACTATTCTTTAATAAATGTTTGTAATTTCCATTTGGACACTTTATATATGTTCAGTTGGAAATTACAAACCAAACAATTAATAATCAAAAACAAAATAAGGACATTTTTCATGTATAAAATAAAATTTATTTTATTGACGTTAACTTTATTGGGTAGTTTAGTTTTTGCCCAAGAAAAAACACAAAAAGATTCAACACAACAACGCCCTCTCACTAATGAGGAGGCTCAAGATATCAGAAATAGTGTAAAGGCACTAGGCACATTATTTGGCGTAAATCAACAACAAACAAATTCACAACAAAACAACAACCAAGGGAATGGTAATGAACAAAACTCTGGTAAAACAATGGCTGATGTAGCTGACAAAGCGCTAGACTATGTTACCAAAGCTGTTACAACTATTGCCGCTAATCTCGAAAAGGCCGCGCCATGGGTTTGGAAAGTTATGATTCGTCAACAATATGCCAACGCTCTTTCTAAATTAATAGTTCCATGGAGTTTATTTTTTGCTGTTATGATATCGGGGACAATAATCAGAAAAAAGTGGAAGACTGGAATTGATGAATCTATAAATGATGAATCTGATGCAAAAACTGTAAACTTACTTGTTGGTAGAGTAATCCCGTGGGTTCTTATGGCTATATTTGCTATATGGGGATTCAACAGATTATCAGATTCAATTCAACTACTCATTAATCCTGAATATTATGCCATACGCGATCTAATTAACACAATTATTAATCCAGGGGGGACTCTCCAATAAAATCAACTCAACATTAATTGAAAGCGGTTTAGTAACACTAAACCGCTCTTTTTTATTACAGTATCAAAATATAACTATGGTCGGCGATGGTTGTTGCGTTGGAATCCTCCACCACCACTTCCACCGCTTCGTTCAAACTTGGGTGGTTCTACATAACCATCAGGCCTTGGCAAAGCTTGTTTCATAGATAAGTTAATGCGACCCATTTCATCTATCTCAATTACTTTCACAGTTACTGAGTCACCTACTTTAACCACATCTTCAACCGCGGGTACTCTCGCCCAAGCGAGTTCTGAAATGTGCA
The DNA here is from genome assembly GCA_964348825.1 of uncultured Gammaproteobacteria bacterium. Taxonomy (GTDB): domain Bacteria; phylum Patescibacteriota; class Patescibacteriia; order Veblenbacterales; family UBA10138; genus JBBTZY01. Next base: position 293,160 of record CAYGDX010000002.1, read on the forward strand.
CCATACCTTCTTGCTTAGGTAAAATTTCTACAAAAGCACCAAAGTTCATTAACCGCGTAACCTTACCAGCATAAACTTCCCCAACTGCTACTTCACGAGTAAGATTTTTAATCCACTCAATTGCGCGAGCACTAGCCTCAGCTGAAACTGAAGTAACCATTACTAGGCCATCATCTTCAATATCAATTGTCACACCAGTAGCATCAATAATTTCATTAATCATTTTTCCACCTGGGCCAATTACATCGCGAATTCTATCCACGGGAATTTTAAAGGAAATAATTCGTGGCGCATATTTAGATAATTCGGGCCGTGATTCAGGAATAGCTTCCTGTATTTTATCTAAAATTTGTAAGCGTGCAACGCGAGCTTGTTGTAAAGTTTTAACCACAATCTCTTGTGAGATACCAGGTAATTTAATATCTAGTTGAATGGCGGTAACACCAGCTCTGGTGCCAGCCACTTTAAAATCCATACTATCACTATGATCTTCAATATCTTGCACATCAGTGATAATGGCATAGCGAGATTTATTTTCTGGATCAACTACAATACCCATCGCCACACCAGCCACTGGTGCGAGGATTGGAATACCAGCATCCATTAAAGCTAGGCTGGAGCCACAAATTGAGGCCTGTGAAGAAGAACCGTTGGAACCAAGTACTTCGGAAACAATTCTAATAGTGTAAGGAAATTTTTCTTTATCTTGCGGTACTACTGGTAGTAATGCTTTTTCAGCTAGTGCTCCATGACCAATTTCACGGCGGCCTGGGCTACGCGAAGATTTTGCTTCACCTACTGAATAGCCAGGGAAATTATAATGATGCATAAAACGTTTTTTACCATCTTCTTCCATACCATCTAAGGTTTGTTCCATACCAGGGGAACCCAAAGTAACTATGGAAAGTACTTGAGTTTCACCGCGCTGGAATAAACCACTACCATGAGTGCGTGGCAATAACCCTACCTCACAAGCGAGCGGTCTTAATTCATCTACCTTGCGACCATCAACTCGTATACCTTTTTCAAACACTAATTTGCGAGCCGCGAAATCCAAAAATTCATCCATTAATTTAAGGCCTAGTACACGCGCTTCTTTAGAAACTTCATTATCAGCTTTTAGAGCTTCATCTAAACCTTGTTTTATTTTTTCAATCACTTGCGCACGTACAACTTTACCGCGAGCCGCAAAATATTCTTCAAATTTACCAGTTAAGTATTGCTCTACTTTGGTGCGTAATTTTTTTATATCTACTACTTCTTCGGTAACTACTATTTTTTCAACTGATTTAGTTTGACCACAAGCTTTGACAACTTCTTGTATAAAGGGGAAAAACTTAGCTAAATGTTTGTGACCAAAAGCAATTGCTTCGGCCATTATTTCCTCGGGAATTTGCTGAGCCGAGGCTTCTATCATTACTACTTCTTTCTCTGTTCCAGTTACATAAACTTCTAAATCAGATTTCGCGCGCGCTTCATAAGAAGGGTTAAGCACCCATTCACCATTAACTCGCCCTACCCGCACTGCTGCGACAGGTCCACCCCATTTGATTGGTGAAATAGCGAGAGCAATTGAAGCGCCAAGTAGTGCTGGCACATCGGGATCATTTTCTTGATCAACACAAAGCACTGTGGTGGTAACTTGAACATCACGACGTTCAACATCATTAAATAAAGGCCTTAGCGAACGATCAATTATACGTCCCTTAAGTACAGCTTCATCAGTTGGTCGGCCCTCACGTTTAATAAAACGAGAACCTTTAATTTTTCCGGCCGCATAAAGACGTTCCTCATAATCCACCATGAGTGGAAAATAATCAACACCTTCGCGAGCCGATGAAGCTTGCACGGCGGTAGCCAAAATCACAGTATCACCATACTGCACAGTACAAGCACCGTGGGCTTGATTAGCTAATTTACCAACTTGCACTTTTAACTTTTTACCACCAACTTCATATTCGAAATTTTTTACTTCTGACATTTTATACTTTCCTTTTTAGTTGTGGTAATAACTTTAGAAAGTTGATTATTTGAACTGAACTTGCGTGGAATATTACCCCACAACTTCGCTTCAAATAACAGAATTCTAATTTACTTACTCACAACTTTTAATTAAGCACGATGTGGACGTGTTGCCTCACTACGCGCCGAGCGAATTAAAAATAAACTTTTTTCCTTTGTTAAATCTAAAAATTCATCAGCTTGTTCTACCAGCTTAGCTGAAGCGGTATCGCCAAAAGCCAAAACTTCTACCTTAATTCCTAAAAACTGCAAATACTGAACTAAGGGTACAAAATCACCATCACCAGTCGCGAGCACCACTACATCGAGCTTCGGCGCCATAGAAATAGCATCAATCGCTACACCTACATCCCAATCACCTTTTTTAGCCCCACCCGGAAAAACTTGTAAATCTTTCATTTTAAGTTCAAAGCCTTGACTTTCTAAGGCCTCAAAAAATTTTATTTCTTCAGGCGCTTCGGCCCGCACTACATAAGCAATCGCTCGAATTAAACTACGACCACCTACTGCTCGATCAAGAATTTTTCCAAAATTCACACGCGCACCATAAAAATTGCGCGCCGAATAATACATATTCTGAACATCGACGAAGACCCCCACTCGTTGATTATCAAATTTTTTCATATTCTTATGCTTCGGCTGATACCTCGGCCTCAGCTAAAATTTCTTCTTCCATTTCACCCAAGGACTGTGATACAGCGGAAATTTTAACTTTTAATTTAAGTTTTTTAGTAATTTGGTTGAATGACTCTAAATTCTCACGTTGTAAAAATTTGAGTAACTTACGACGTTGTCCAACTTTTTTAATCAAACCCCTGCGAGAAGAAAAATCTTTCTTATGAGTTTTTAAATGCTCGGTTAAACGAGCAATTTCCTCAGTTAAAATCGCGATTTGTACTTCAGGTGAACCAGTATCTTGATCGTGAGTTTTAAACTTCTTAATTATCTTATCTTTACTTACTTTATCTAACATATATTTTTTCCTGTCGCGTGCTGTCGAGTTTAAAACCCAATCAGCCGCCTAAAAGATTAACGACATTAATTTAGCATGTTTATTTACTTATGTCAAGAAATAAGGCAAAATAAGATTGTTGACCTTTTTGTGTTTGGTTGATAACATAAACCATCTGCCCTTGTAGTTTCCGCCTACGGTGGATCTCCCGTAGGGATGACAATGTCCACCGACTTTTGCCCCTGTAGTTAAATGGATATAACTGCGGACTTCTAAGCCGCTATTCGAGGTTCAATTCCTCGCGGGGGCAAAAGTCGATTGATACGATAGAACTCCGGACTTCTAAGCCGGGTATGCAGGTTCGATTCCTGCCGAGGGCACCACAATTAAGTTTTTATGGATGAATATTTTTAGATAGGTTCGACCGCGCCCCGTAGACGAGGACGCCTCCGAGTTCTACGGGGTTCCTCTCGAGGGCAAAAAATCAGCGACCACTACGGTCGCTGATTTTTAATATAGTTTTATTTGGGCGAGGAGGGAATCCTCTTCCCCCAAAATTTAGCAGCGCTTTGGCGCAAGTTAAATTTTTCCCTGCCTACTGGCAGGCAGGCTCCAGAGCCCGGGTTAATAAAAATGTAAAGCAGTTTACATTTTTATTATACCCTTCGATTCCCTATATTTAAGTAACTTCGTTACATGGTGGGCGAGGAGGGAATCGAACCCTCAATCCCTTGCGGGCCCAGGATTTTAAGTCCTGTGCGTATGCCAGTTCCGCCACTCGCCCTAAATTTTAAATAGCTCGGCCTTGCCTCGATCAAAAAACTGTGGCTCGTGTCGGCCCGGGCAACCTTTTGTTGCCCGCTCCGATTATCATCGGAGCCCACTCGCCCTAAATTTTAAATAGCTCGGCCTTGCCTCGATCAAAAAACTGTGGC
>CAYGDX010000002.1:297168-353402 GCA_964348825.1 uncultured Gammaproteobacteria bacterium
TCATCGGAGCCCACTCGCCCTAAATTTTAAATAGCTCGGCCTTGCCTCGATCAAAGTGGCATCTGCCAAATTAACATTTATAAAAACTTTTGGCAAGATGCTAAACTATCCGACTTAATAAATCACCGACTGCATAAGCCACACCTGAGGCTACCGCACCAACTCCTAACATTTCTAACCCCGAGCGCCACCACTTACGATGAGTTAAAAGTGTACGCAAACTACCAACTGTAAAAAGTACTAGGATGGTAGCAATAATTGCATAGGGAAAAGTTTTTTGTGCGCCCGCGCCAGCTAAATAAGGAAGTAACGGAACTAATCCGGCTATTAAAAAACTAATAAAAGTTACTCCCGCATTTTTCCATGGATGATTGTCGCTTGAATCTGGAATCATTTTTAATTCACCGATCATCATTTCATCTACCCATAATTTTTTATCAGCTGTAATTGTATCTACCACCTTATCTAAATTTTCACCGCGCAAACCCTTAGCGTGATACAAATCATAAATCTCTTTTCTTTCTTCTTCGGGCAAATGCTCCACTTCCCACGCTTCACGCGCTCGCTCTGAAGCCACATAATCGCGGTTGGATTTTTCACCCAAATAATTACTCATCGCCATAGAAAAACCATCGGCAAAAAGATTGGCAAAACCCAAAATCAAAACCACGGTAGCAGAAAGATCAGCCCCAGCCACACCCGCCACCACTGCAAAAGTAGTAATAATGCCGTCATTAGCACCATACACCGCATCGCGCAAATAACCACCGGCCGAAGTGCTGTGAAATTTTTCATCAGCTGTACCATCACGATGCATTTGCCGAACTTGTTCAACTAATTCTTTTGAATTCTTAGGATGCCACATACTTAATAAAGTATAAACTAATTAGGAAAAAATTAAAACCCCGTACAGGCGGGGTTAAATGTTTTGGAGCGGGTAACGGGAGTCGAACCCGTTTTTCTACCTTGGCAAGGTAGCATAATACCGTTATACGATACCCGCAAATTTTAAATCCTAAGCACTAAATCCGAAATCCTAAATAAATCTTAAAATTTAAAATGCCGAAACTTTATTGGATTTGTAATTTATAAACTACACCCTAAAACTAACTCTTACTCTTACCAAAATCTTGCCTACTCAGTATAGCAAAAAGTTTTGGTTCGTCAATACCAGAAATTAATACCAATTTATACTTTGATTTTTCACCTTTTTTAATTTGAATTGCCGTTTTTGGTAATTTTAAAGTATCAGCTAAAATTTCACAAACCTCTATGTTCGCCTTGCCCTCAATCGGCGGCGCTCCAACTCGTACTATCACCTGTGCGCCCGACACAGCCACCCCTGGTCGTTTAGAATTCGGCACCACTTTGATTCTTAAATTAACAGATGGCATAAATTAATCATTTAAATTATTCCAGAATAATTCGGCCATATTGGCTAATGAATAATCATCATTATATGTACTATCATACCAATCATACCACACTAATCGATCGGGATTAGCTGGCTCTATAAAACCCAAACCTATTTTTTGCTCTCGCCAATACGAAGCTATGCCAGTTCCCGACTGATACTTTTGGGCAACAGTTTTTAATAAAATATTTTGCAACCCTTGACCGCGTGGACGAGCTGGTTCAATATTTTTTAATAATTCATTAGCAACGAGCGATGAATTTAAAACCTCAAACATTGCCTTAGCCTTAATCAAATAATTTTCATTTGGTATTTCCTCTCCTAAATAAACTAGCATATTAGCAGTTACCAAATGATAATGTTCCGTAAACTGTTTATTTTTACCTTCACGATATAAATTATCGGCTCCCACCGACTGCAATCCTAAATCAACTTTTTGACGAATCAAATTTAAATATTGTTCTTGTTCAGCAACAGAAAAATTCATTAAGCTGTGCTTCAAAATAGCTAAAGAATAAGCCGCGCTAAGTAATGCTCGGTTTTCAGTATCATTGGCCTCTAAAATCCAAGGATACATATCTTTAATATTTTTAAGTATCAAATCACGTGAGGTAGTGGAAAATAATTCGGGCTTATTTTTTAATAGCTGTAAGGATAAATATGCGCCAATGGCCTCGTTGAATGAACGAGTTGAAATTTTTTTATTCTGATCAAGAACAAAATTACTTTGTTTGTTTGACAACTCAATCAGAACGTATTCCAAAGCGCGCTGAATTTTTTCTTGAGCTTCTGGTTCAGTACGAAAACGATAAAAAGTAGCTAAGGTGGCTTGCAGGCGCAAAGAATTATCTGACACTAGGCCAATTTCCTTGTAATCTGACGAGGGCACTTCATAGCTCCACCCCTTACCGTTCCATTTAGTATCTAAATACTTACTATAACGATTATAAATTGTTTCTAGATCAGTTTGAATAATCGACGGCTTTGTTTTTAACCACCACAATCCACCAATTATTATTAACAACAATAAAATTAATCCTATTTTTTTGAAATTTTTACTAATTTTCATAATTTGAAATTTTAAACAGGCAATATAATATCAGATAACATCTTAGGTACTTTGGTTAAATTTCTACACCCTCTCCCCCTTACAACTATCATGTCTTCTATTCTCACTCCACCCCAACCTTTGAAATACAAGCCCGGCTCTACTGTCATTACCATATTTGGTTTTAATAAATCTTCCGACTTTGGTTTAAAACTGGGCCACTCGTGAATGACGGTACCAACCCCGTGCCCCAAACCATGCGGAAATTTTTTGGGACCAAATTTTTTATTTAAAAATTCTCGCGCCGAAGCATCAATTACACTAGTTCTTTTTTCACCATGCGCTAATAATTTTAACGCTTTATTTTGTGCTTCTAAAACTGCTGAATAAACCTTCTTCTGTCGCGCACTAGGTAACCCAAAAAAATAAGTACGTGTCATATCTGAACAATATCCGTTCACCGTTGCCCCAAAATCAAACATCACTGTATCGCCAACTTTTAATTTATAAGTTGATGGTACATGATGAATATCAGCTGTACCCCTGCTAAAAGCAACTATTGGTTCGAAAGCTAGCGCCTTCACACCTAGTTGTTTAAAACGCGTAGCAATAAACCGCGCTAAATAAATTTCACTTACTCCCACCTTTAACTTGTTAATAAGTTCAACCAAAACCTGCTCACTTATTATTTGGGCACGAGTTATATAAAATATTTCCTGTTTAGTTTTAATTGCTCGTAGATTTTGAATGACGGGGAGTTGATAATTCATATTATTATTTTATTTTTTTAATTGTTCCACTACCGGCATTCACTTCTACAAAATCACCATCTTTAAAATTTTTAGTTGCATTGGTAAGCGCCACAATACAAGGCACGCCAAATTCCCTAGCTACCACTGCGGCGTGGCAAGTAAGCCCTCCAACTTCAGTAACAAAAGCCGCGGCTCTTTTCATAGCTGGTAAATAATCAACTGTGGTGGCATGGGTAATTAAAATATCACCAACTTTAACTTTATTATTCTGCTCCGGTGAAACAACTATTTTTACCATACCACGCACCACACCATTGTTGGCACACAACCCTCTTTGCTCGTCGCCACCTTGTAAATTTTTAACGTAACTTTCCACGTGTTTAAAAAATTGTTGCGCTTCTTTATTAGTAAAAAAATATCTTTTACTCATTTCCTTATTAAACCCCCAACCCATAATTTGGCCTTTTTTAGTGAGCACTTTCTCCGGATCAATTTTACCTTGCAAAGCTAAAATAATTTCATACTCATATAAATAACGTACTTGCTTAACTGATAATACTAAACGCCGGGCAATTTCATCATACATTGGTAGTAAATAATACCCAGCCAAACTAACTAAATACTCGGCTTCATTTCTAACATCTAAAGCTAAACCAAAATCAATAAAAATCTGCTGATCGTAAATTGAAATTTTATATTTATTTACTGTTGCTTTAAATTTCTGATTACGTATTTTGGTATAATTCAATAATTTTTCATATTCTCGTTTTAAAACAGATAAATTACCCTTACTGATTTGTTTTAATTCATCATTATAATATTCAATACCCCAAGGTGTGCCAAAAGTAAATACAGGCATAAAACCATAATTTTTAGCTAAACTAGCACTAACCACCGAGAATTTTTTTGAACCTATTTTTAATTGAATAGCACTCTTTAAAACCTCTCTTTTTTCTGCCAGAGTAGTGGAAATTTCTTCTGGCTTAGTTAAAATAAACAACACTTCATAGTACTTGGACGAATTTTTTTCTAAACCCAACTTGTGAGTTAAAATTTTTTCCATTACTGGATTCCAGTAATCTTCAGCAATCCAACCAAACTGATCATAAGGGGTAACGCGATGAGCCCAATCTCGATTCTTTTTATATAAAGAGATTAATTTGGCAGTTGATAATTTACTAAAGTCACGCACGGTAATTTTAGGAATTTCTTTTTGAGCTAATTTTTTTAAAGTATAAAATTTTATTAATTTATTTGCTAATGCCTTATAATCACGACTCGTACTCTCCTGTATAAAATTATATAATTTTTTAATATAAAATTCCGGAAAATAAGGATGCTGTAAATCATCCGCCACCGTATGAATAATTGTTGTGCCCTTATTAAAGCCAAAAATCTTTTTAAAATGTGTCGAAGTGTATTCTCCGTGCCAATTTTCACTATCGGCCGGTAGTAATGCCCACTTACCCATTTTTATAAATCTTTCCTTAAAATAGTATTCTGGTATAGACATGACTTTTATTCTATCTTATCAAAAGTAAAATATTTAAGTTTTGAAATTGGAATGTGATAACGATTTTCAATCACAGATCTATTATCCCCTAGTGTTACATTGTTCCAATCTAACTCCAACTTCTCTGCCACAGTTTTTAGTGCCTGTTCTGACTCACCCTCCAATTCAACTAATGTTGGAATTTTAGGCCAATCAATTATATCAACCATTACGTCATCCAAAATAAATCGGTGACGCATTTTTTCTTGTTCTCGATACGCTACCAAACCAATGGCTTGTAAAATTTCTTTAGCTGATGCTAAATCACTAACCTTAACTTCATATTCAATCGCACCGTCAACTGCGACCGCTACATGTTGTTTATAAGTTAAATAAATCCCATTTTGTGTAGAACGTAAACGAACATACTGATTTGAACCAACTTTGCCCCACTGCAAATCTTTGTCATAAAAAATAATTTCCCGTAACTTTTCTTCGCCCTTGTCTTCGGCGCCCAAAGAATGTAGTTTATTAATCAAACCTAATTTATCTATTTCTAAAAATCTTACTTCAATTTCGCGATTTGAATTGACCATAACTACTTACCCCTAAACTTTTTAAGAATTTTTAAATTTCTAGGATCATCATCGGCACTATCTTTGGGAGTTTCTAAAATAAAATTAACATTTTTAAGTCGCGGCTCTTTAACTAAAAATTCAAAACCAATTAAACCAATTTTTCCTATGCCCAAATGTTCGTGCCGATCTTTGTGTTCACCTAAATCAAATTTAGAATCATTGCAATGGATTAGTTTAAGCCGATCTAAGCCAATAATTTCATCAAACTGGTCTAAAACTTTTTTTACGCCAACTTTAGTACGCAAATCATAACCACTCGTAAACGCATGACAAGTATCAAAACAAATGCCAATTTTATTTTTAAATTTTTTATTGGTTTCTACTCGCTTAATTGCTTCGGCTAATTCTTGAAATGTATCACCAATCACTTTGCCCGCTCCGGCTGAGTTTTCCATTAAAAACTCTGTGCTACCACTATAACCATCAAGTATACGAGTGATTCCTTCAGCTAAATAAATCATACCTTGTTTTTCACCCACCTCACGTGAACTACCCAAATGCGTCATTAAATATTTTACACCCAAACTACTTCCCCGCTCTAATTCTTCACGAATTACACTGGAAGAACCAAAACGTGTACTACTTTTAGGCGAGGCAAAATTAATAAAATACGGCGCATGAATATAACATTCCGCCTGACTAAAATTCAAACAATTATCTTTGAATAATTGGATTTGAGTGGGGGTAAGTTTGGGTGCGGGGCCGCCTTGTGGTGGACGTGAAAAAAATTGAAACACTTCACAACCAGCGGCTGAAGCTCGTTCCGGTGCCTTTTCTACCCCACCCGCGGCTGAGATATGAGAACCAAATAACATATAAATTTATTATAAGTTAATATTGACTAAATGTCAGTTTTAATAAAAATAAGGTCTATTAAGACCTTATTTTTTATAATTAAGTATTCTATTACACTACTCCACCAACCTTACTTTCAACCACTTAATAACATTACGATTAGTTAAAATTTCACGCACATAAAATTTATAATCGTCACTTTGCAGTTGTGCCACCATTCGCTCATCATTCACGTGATGTTCTAAAGTGTGAGTAATTTCTTCTTCTACTTGTTCTTCATTCGCTTCTAAATTATTCTCACCTGCTATTTTTTGAATTAATAACGCCAACTTTACTCTTTTTTCAGCTTGAGGTTTTAAATCAGTTTGTAAATCACTTTCTGATTTTTTAATACTACGCAGATAATCTTCCCACACAATTCCTTTTTCATTAAGCGGAGTTTTAAGCTCAGCTATCATTTTTCTGATTTCGCTGGTACGTAAAATTTCCGGCACTTCCGTAACCTCAGATACTTTAAAAATTTCCTCCAGCATTTCGCGCTCTACTTTATTATCAGCTTTAAATTCTGCTTCAGATTGTAAATTATTTTTAACTTGGTCTTTAAAATCTTGTACCGATTCAAACCGACCTAAACTTTTTACAAATTCGTCATTTAACTCTGGTAATATTCTGGCAAAAACTTTAGAGAGTTTTAATTTTACCGTAGCAGTACGACCAGCTAAACCAATTTTATAATTAGCTGGGAAAGTAATTTGAAATTCTTTGGCTGCACCAGCCTGAAGTCCTACAATTGCCTCTTCAAAACCTGGCACCATTTGTTTTTTACCTAAAATAAGTGGGTAATTTTTTTCACTACCGCCTTCAATTACTACAGAATCAACCAAAACTTCAAAATCAATTTCTACTAAATCATCCATTTGGGCAGATCTTTCTACTAATTCTTCTTTAGCGCGGCTAGCTAGCACTTCAGTAATTAAATTATCAATTTGCTCAGTCGCAACTGTCACTACTTCGCGCTTAATTTTAATTGATTTAAAATCACCCAAAACAACCTCGGGTAATTTAGCTACCGTGGTTAAAAAAGTAAATGGATTATTGTTTTTTAAATCTACTTTAGGACGACCGATTACTTGTAATTTTTGTTCACGCACTAAATTGGGATAAAGTTCGCGCGCGGCTTGTAGTAATATTTCTTCGGTAATTGCTTGTTCACCAAAACTCGCCCGCACCTTATCAATTGGTGCATGCCCAGGCCTAAACCCTGGAAAATTTTTCTGCTTTGCCAATTCTTTAAGCGCTCGCGCTTCAAATTTATTTTTTTCTTCATCAGTTAAAATAAATTCTATCTCGAGTAACCCCTCGGGGAGTGATTTTAAATTGTAATTCATAAATAATTTGTTTAAATCCTAAGCACTAAATCCGAGCCTACTTCGCCGAAGCAGTTTCGGCTGCGAAGGCTGAAAATCCTAAATAAAACCAAAACTCTAAATTCAAATGTTTAAAACTTTTTTGGATTTTTGTCATTGGGATTTATTTCGGATTTCGATATTCGGATTTCGAATTTTTTGAGAGATTGCTTCCACCTTCGCCTACGGCTTCGGTGGACAAGTCGTCACTCGCAATGACAAACTACACCCTACACGCTGTACCCTACACCCTAAATAAACTCTTACTAAACCTAGAACCACCACTTAACTAACAAGCCAACCAATAGTAAGGCCACTACATTAAATACTTTAATCATTGGGTTCATGGCAGGGCCTGCGGTATCTTTATAAGGATCACCGACTGTATCACCAGTCACGGCCGCTTGGTGAGCCACACTACCCTTGCCACCAAAATTGCCGGCCTCAATATATTTTTTAGCATTATCCCACGCCGCGCCACCAGTTGTCATAGAAATCGCGAGAAATAATCCAGTAATAATACTACCAATTAAAGCTCCACCTAGCGCTTGCGGCCCGAGAACAAATCCAATCAAAATCGGTGCAAGTACTGGAATTAAAGCTGGTACAATCATCGCTTTAAGCGCACTTTGAGTTACAATATCAACTGCGGCCGCATAATCTGGTTTAGCAGTTCCTTCCATAATTCCAGCTATAGTACGGAATTGGCGACGCACTTCTTCTACTACCGCTCCGGCTGCCTTACCCACTGCCTCCATTGAAAGTGCACCAAAAATATAAGGTAAAAGTCCACCTAAGAAAAGCCCAATCAGTACTCGGTGATCATCTAAAGCAAATTTTAAATTTACACCCCGGTCAATAAATTCTTGTACATAAGCTGCAAATAAAACTAATGAGGCCAAGCCAGCCGAACCAATTGCATAACCTTTGGTAACTGCTTTAGTAGTATTTCCAACGGCATCCAAAGGGTCAGTTATAGCGCGCACTGATTCATCGAGCCCAGCCATTTCTGCAATACCACCAGCATTATCAGTAATTGGACCATAGGCATCAATCGCTACAATTACACCAGTCATAGAAAGCATGCTCATAGCCGCAATTGCTACACCATAAAGTTCAGCTAAATAATAAGCACCACCAATTGCGGAAGCTATTACCAGCACCGGCCAAACTGTAGAACGCATACCAACTGCGAGCCCGCGAATAATATTTGTGCCGTGTCCAGTAGTAGAGGCCTCGGCAATTGACTTAACTGGATTATAACTAGTTGAAGTATAATATTCTGTAATAACCACCAGCAACCCTGTTACCACTAAACCAATTAAAGCTGATAAATAAATATTAGTAGCTGAATATAAACCATTGTCAGCCATTACGCTTTTAGTTACAAAATAAAAAGCAATGGCGGCGAGCACTCCTGATACAATCAAACCTTGATAAAGCGCGGCCATAATTTTTTTATTTTGTCCTAATTTAATAACCATTGTACCAACCAAAGAAGCTAGCACCGAAACGCCACCTAAAATTAAAGGGTAAGTTACCGCGGCTGAAAAATTTTTAAATACTAAACCCCCAAGAATCATAGCGGCCACCGCAGTTACTACATAAGTCTCAAATAAATCCGCGGCCATACCAGCACAATCGCCAACATTATCACCAACATTATCGGCAATCACAGCTGGATTTCTTGGATCATCTTCCGGAATATTACTTTCTACTTTACCAACCAAGTCAGCCCCAACATCGGCGGCTTTAGTATAAATACCACCACCAAGTCGTGCAAAAACAGAAATCAAACTACCACCAAAACCTAATCCAACCAAAGCGGCTAATTGTTCTTGACCTACAAAATAATAAACACCGGCTAACCCAAGTAATGCTAAACCAACGACGAGTAATCCGGTAACTGAACCGCCACGAGTAGCAACTTTGAATGCTTCGGCTAGCCCACTCTTCGCCGCTTCAGCCGTACGAATATTGGCGCGTACTGAAACATACATACCCACAAAACCAGCGAGGGCGGAAAATAAAGCGCCAACTAAAAACGATAGAGCGGTTGTCCAATTTAAAACCAATCCTAAAATAATAAATAAACCAAACGCAATGTAAGCGATGGTTTTATATTGGCGCACCAAGTACGCTTTCGCGCCAGTTTGAATGGCAGAAGCAATGGCAATCATTTTTTCACTACCGGTTGGTTGTTTAACTACCCAACGGCTAAGCCAGTAGCCATAAATTAAAGTGACGACAGCGGCTAGCACCGCGAAGATTGTAGGTGACATAGGACTTTATTAAATTAAAATTTAAATATTAAAATTAAAAATTATAGAGTGAAAAACTTTTTAAAAAGTTTTTCACGATATTCCTAAATTTTGATTTTTGATTTTTACATTTTAAATTTACACCACCACTTCAGTATTTTCTTCTTTAACTTCTTCGTCTTTTTTCTCTTCTTTAACAACTTCATCTTTCACTACCTCACCTACATTTTCTTCAGCTTTAACTTCCTCACTCACAACATCCGCTACTGTTTCCCCTTCCACTACTTCTACTGGACCTGACACACTACCAATAATATCTATTTTATAGCCAGTTAATTTTACTGCCAAGCGTACATTCTGACCATTGCGACCAATCGCGAGTGACAATTGATCTTCTGCCACTTCCACTTGAGCGGCATGATTTACCTCATCTAAATTTACACTAATTACTTTAGCGGGCGCGAGCGAAGCGGCAATAAATTTAGCTAAATTTTCTGACCACTCTATAATGTCTAATTTTTCACCACCCAATTCTGATATAATAGTTTGCACACGCATACCACGCTGACCCACACAAGAACCAATTGGATCAATACTGGCCTCCAAAGCCGCCACTGCTACTTTAGTACGACTGCCTGCTTCACGCGCCACGGCTTTTATAACTACCGAACCCGCCGCAATTTCTGGAACTTCTTGGGTAAACAAAGCCCGCACGAGCTCAGGATGAGTACGAGAAACAATTACTTCTGGCCCCCGAGCCGAAGCATTCACTGAAACTAAATAAACTTTCATACGGGTACCAGCCACATATCTTTCGCGTGGCACTTGTTCACCATAAGGCATAATGGCCACCGCATGACCTAAATCCATAAATACTGTACGACCTTCTACGCGATGCACTGTGCCCACTAAAATTTGTCCTTCACGATCTTTGTATTCAGTAAAAACAACTTCGCGCTCAGCTTCACGTAAGCGCTGAATAATAACTTGCTTAGCAGTTTGCGCAGCCATGCGACCATACTCAGCTGGTGGAATAAGTTCCCGGCGAATTTCATCACCCACTTCGGCACCTTTTTTAATTTTCTTAGCATCAGCCAATAATAATTCTTTACGCTCATCAATTGTTTCTTCGCCTTCAGCTGGTCCGGCAACAACTATTTTAATATCAAACACACGAGAGCCGCCAGTTTCTGGATCAAATTCCACTTTAACATTTTCATTTTTTTCGCCAAAATCTTTACGATAAGCCGCGGCCAAAGCTTGTTCAATGGTAGTAATTACAGCTGACACAGGAATATTTTTTTCCTCACAAATTTGCTGAATAGCCATGAGGATTGGGGAAGTTGTATGCATAGATAAAATTCAAAAGTAAAAAGTAAAAACTTAAAATTTTTCAATAAAAAGAGCTAGGTTACTTAATCAAGTTACCTAGCTAATATAAGTATACAACAAACACAATTTTTGTCAAGCATAACTTATTTTTATAACAATTCCACATTTTTATAATGTTTTAAATCTGCGACTTGACCATCCGCTCCCAAAACAATAGCTATTACATCAAACCTTATATTTTTTGGTAGTTGTGGATATTTTAAAGCAAATGACATAGCGGCATTTCGTAATTTAATTTGTTTACTTTTATTAACCGCCGCTTCAGGATAACCAAACCCTAAACCACTTCTGGTTTTCACTTCTACAAAAACAACCTCGCCTGAAGGGTGGGTTGCTATTAAATCTATTTCACCATATTTACCAGCATGCCAATTACGCGTAATAATTTGATAACAGTTATTTTCTAAAAACTTTTGAGCAATGTCTTCACCCAAATTACCAACGCCTTTCTTGTCCTTAAACATAATAAATTAGTCAGCTAGTCAAAAAGTCATGGAGTCAATGAGATAAAAAGTAACACAAAATTCTGACTATCTGACTTCATGACTCACTGACTAACCTCATCTTGAGCGTGGTAAATATTTGGCATATGATTCGTAAAACTCACGCGAATTTCTTTCTTTGGGCACTTTTACAAACCAATCATAAATTATTAACCCCAACCAAACCAAACTACTTATTAACCACAATAAATACCACCATCTGGCACCTAAAATTGGGGTGGCGGTTTGATTAAAAAATAATGTTACACCAGTTAGAATTGAAATCGTCAAACAAAATTTAACTACCCGCCGCCAAATTCTCCGCACACTACCATCACTAATTTTTTCAATTTTAAATTTGGCGAGCAAGGCCACTACTAACCCTAAAATAATTAAAGCTAAGGTAACAAAAAACGCCTTGTCTACCAAGGGTTCGGTATAAACTCTAAACCAATAACTTAATTCAAAAAATCTCATCATACCAACATCTTAAACTACTTCTTCTCTAAAATCAAGCCGTAGTGATATGGCCCAGCTTCAAACGATTCAGTAACACTAAAACCTGACTTAGTTGCTAAACGGTCTACTTCTTGAGGCGACAATCTTTGATCTTGTGGTGGACCAAGCGGTGTGGGCTCAACTTTCCAATCAACGAGTAATAATTTACCCCCAACCTTAAGCAAACGACAGGCCTCTTGTAATAAATTTTCATTATTACGGGATTGAAATAAAATATTAATCAAACAAGCGCTATCTAAGGTGCTGTCTGGAATTTTAGTGGCGCCAACTTTTTCTAAATCTGACCACACAGTTTCAATATTATGTAAATTTTCGAGTCGCATTTTACCCATTACACCGTCTAGCGCGCTCTTTAAAATATCTACCGCATAAACCTTACCCATATTACCAACCAATCGCGCGGCGGGAATAGTAAAATAACCAGCGCCACCACAACCCAAATCACCCATTTGGTGGGAAGAACTCAAACCCAAATGATTTTTTAACAAATCAGTCGGGTCTAAAAGTTTGGCGGTTACTATTTCACTACGCATATGTAGCTTTATTATAGCAAAGTATAGACCAATACCACAATACTGAATTAATATTAAGTCAAATTTAAATATTATTTTCCAAAATCAATAATAACTAATTTCTAATGTCTAAAAAATCCTAATATCTAAAATTTAGTCATTAGTTATTTTTAGAAATTAGTTATTAGACATTAGTCATTAAAAACTTCACTGGCTTATAACTCCTCCGATGTATCTCACACACCCCCTTATCAACCAATACCCGACGATGCTCAGCCGTACCATACCCTTTGTGCTCACCAAAACCATACTCTGGATATTTTTTATCAAAATTCATCATCATTCTATCACGCGATACTTTAGCTAACACCGAAGCTAATGCAATAGAAAAAACTTTAGCATCGCCATCAATAATATTTTGTAACGGCAACGCCAAATAATCAGATTTCAAACCACCCACATAATCACATAAAACTACTTGTGGTTGAGGTGATAATTTTTGTATAGCTAGTTTCACTGCCAAACGATTGGCCTCGCCTATGCCAATTTTATCTATAATTTTATTATTAACTATCCCGAGTGAATAAACAACTTGGCGGTGGCATTGTTTAAAAATTAATTCTCGTTTTTTGGGTGATAATAACTTTGAATCGCGAACTAATTTAAACCATTCTTCTTTTGACCATTTTTTTAAATCCAATTGATTAACCAAAACTGCCGCCGCCATAATCGGCCCCGCCCAAGCACCACGCCCTACTTCATCTACACCACAAATATACTTGACATTTGAATTTAATAATTTTTGTTCGTAATTTAGATTCATCTTAAAAAATCCGAAATCCGAAGCACTAAATCCGAAAATTTTCGTATTTCGAATTTCGATATTCGAATTTTTACTACTACTGCCATCCCTTCACTTCCAACGCCTGACTAATTCTTTCCAAAGCCACCACAAAAGCGGCTACACGCAAAGTAGTTTTTAATTGCTTGGAACGCTGTAAAATTTGTTTGGTAGCACTTATCATAATTGGTTTTAATTTCTCATACACTTCGCCCTCGCTCCAATAATATTGCTGCAAATTTTGTACTAATTCAAAATAAGAAACTGTAACACCACCAGCATTACCCAAAACATCTGGCACCACTATTACACCACGTTTGGCTAATTTTTCATCGGCCTCTGGTGTAGTTGGACCATTAGCGAGTTCCAAAATTACTTGGGTTTTTATTTTTCCGGCATTATCTTTGGTAATTTGATTTTCCAAAGCCGCGGGGATTAATAACACCACTGGTAATTCTAATAATTGATCATTGGTAATTGATTTAGAGTTTGGAAAACCAACCAAATTGCCTTTTTCTTTTTTATATTTTTCTACTGCTACTGGATCTAAACCTTTAGGATTATAAATCGCGCCACGAGAATCTGACATTGCTACTACTACATAGCCAGCTTGATGTAAAAGATTAGCCATATTACCACCCACATTACCCATACCTTGCACTGCCACAGTAACTTTCTTTGGTTGCCATTTTAATTCTTTTCTTATTTCTTCTAATACATACATACCACCTTGGGCGGTAGCGAGACCTCTGCCTTGCGAACCACCATAAGCCAGCGGCTTACCAGTAATAACACCCGGATTTTGTTTGCCAATTGTTTTGTTATACTCATCAACAATCCAACCCATTATTTCTGGTGTTGTATTTACATCAGGCGCAGGTACATCGAGCTCTGGCCCAATAAACGGTGTTAAACGCCGCGCAAAAGCACGAGTTAATCTTTCCAGTTCTGAATTAGATAATTTTTTTGGATCAACGGTAATGCCACCCTTTCCACCACCTAAAGGAATGCCAGCCACCGCACATTTTATACTCATCCAAAAAGCTAAAGCTTTTACTTCATCAAGATTGGTTTTGGCATGATAACGTAATCCGCCTTTGTATGGCCCACGAGCCGATGAATATTGCACTCTAAAGCCTTCAAAAATTTTTATACTACCATTGTCCATTTTAACTGGAAAAGAAAATTGCAAAGTTCTTTCAGGACTTTTTAAACGCTCCCAAATATAATCAGGGAGTTTTAAAAATTCACTGGCTTTGTTAAGCTGAGCTAAGGCGTTGGAGAACACTGACATAATAGAAAAAATTAAAATTAAAAAGTCAAAATGAAAAATTATGGAGTGAAAAATTTTAAAATTTTACATGACATTCCTAAATTTTGATTTTTGATTTTTACATTTTTATTTATTTACTTTAGCAATTCCCCAATCAATATTCACACCTCTAAACCCACGTGCTTTTTGTAAGTATTCATAACACTTCAGGCCCGCAGTCGCGCCCCAACCGGCTGATATTACAATTTGCTTGTAAGAAATAGTAGTAATATCACCCGCCGCAAAAATACCAGCCCGCGAAGTTTCAGCATCGGGTGAAATTTTAATTTGTTTGCGCGCATCAAGCTCTATAAAACCATCAATCAATTTTGAATTCACTACGTAGCCCACTTCAATAAAAATTCCATCGGTCTCAATGATTCTGGTTTTGGTTTTATCATTAACATCATTCACTACTACTTGATGTACACGAGTATCACCTTTAATTTCTTGCACCTCGCTATTTAAAACTAATTCAATATTAGGTTGTTTTAATTGCTCTACTAAAATTGCTTCGGCTTTAAAGTCGCTACTCCTATGAATTAAATAAACCTTTGGACAAATTTTAGCTAAGAGTAAAGCGCCATCCACGGCTGAATTACCACCACCCACTATGGCAATATTTCGATTTTTAAATAATGGTCCATCGCAAGTTACACAATAACTTACCCCCTTGCCACCAAATTCAGATTCACCAGGTACATTTAAATGTCGATGAGTTAAACCATAGGCCAAAATTACTGACCAAGCGGTAAATGTTTCGGTGTTGGTAATAACCTCATAATACGGCACACCTTTTTCATCTTGCCCACCTTCTTTGATTGAAATTACTTCGGCCGCCACAATCTTAGTACCAAATTGTTCAGCTTGTTTTTTAAATTGACTCATTAAATCAGGACCAGTTATTAAACCAACTCCTGGATAATTTTCAATTTCTTCGGTGGTTGCAGCTTGACCACCAATATCTTGACTAACCAAAAGTGTCTTCATGGCGCGACGTGAAGTATAAATCGCGGCGGTGAGCCCTGCGGCACCACCACCAACGATTATGGTGTCATAAATTGTTTTGTTTTCAGAATCAGACATAAATTTATTTAAACTCGAAATCCGAGTCTACTTCGTCGTAATAGTCACGACTACGAAGACCGAAAGCGCTAAATCCGAAGTTTTTGTATTTCGTATTTCGTATTTCGTATTTCGTATTTCGTATTTCGTATTTCGTATTTCGATATTCGGATTTTTAATTATACATGTTTATTCAACATTTCCAACAACTTCTCCTTACTCTGCACCCCAACAAATTGTTCCACCACTTGCCCGCCCTTAAAAATCATTAAAGTGGGGATACTTAAAACATTAAAACGCCCCGCGCTTTCTGAATTGTCATCCACATTCAATTTAGCCACTTTCATTTTAGTGACATCAATTTCTTTGGCAAGTTCTTCTAAAATTGGACCTTGTACACGACATGGCCCACACCACGGCGCCCAAAAATCTACCAACACTGGCACTGTGGCTTGTAAAACTTCTTGATCAAAACTTTGATCAGTTAAAATTAACTCAGACATAAAAAAATAAATAAAAATATAAAAATCAAAATAATTTATTTTGTTACTTCTCTAGAGAAGTAACAAAATTAAGTAATTTTAAACAACTGACTTACTATTTTCTCCAGGTCATTTATTTTACCACTATTTTTTCCAGAACCAAAACAACCCTCGGCTTCGGCTTGTAAAAGCAAAGTCCCAAGCTTTTGAAGTGACGCCCGCGCCGCCACAATCTGCTGGATTACATCACCGCACACCCGTCCTGACTCCACCATACGCTTAATGCCGGCCACCTGCCCTTCGGTACGCGCTAATTGATCGTGAATTAATTGTGGATTACAAACTTGTTTTTGCATATACTAGGTACTAGTAGGTAGTATATAGTACCAGAGAAAACTTGTCAAATAGCATTTTTGGGTGTAATTTATTAATAAATAAAATAAATAATTACCAAACTATCAAAACAACAGGAAAATAAAATGAAGACGTTAACAAAAGAAATTATTACTGAATTGACAACCGAACTTTTAAAATTCAAAGTTAGAAAAAAACTCCAAGACACTCCAATAATTATTTTTTCAACGATAGATTTTTTGATTGCCAAGTCCGTTGGCACTGTTGGCACAAAAATTATTTTAAAAAAAGTTGCCTTTGAAAAGATAGGCGCTACTATTGAATTTATTGAATTTGACGCCTTTATCAGATTAATGGACTGGATTATCACAAAAATATTTGAGGATGAAACAAAAATAAAACATATATGCTATAAAAATCAAATGACAATGACGATTACAGACGATATTCCTGGCACGGGCTGCATTATTGATTTTGGCTCAAAAAATGTCAATGATTTTGATAATTTTCAGGACAGAACAGAGGAATTTTATCAACAAATGCAACAAATACAGCCGCAGTGATATAATTTTATAAAATGTTCCACGTGGAACATTTTAACTCAAAAATTCACAAAAGCCGAGACCATAATGGACCCGGTTTTTTTATTTTTGGCTAATGTTAGTCAACTTGATTATTTTTTACCACACGTGTAATATTAGTTTATAAAAAAATAAAAAAGCTCATTTAAATTACAAAGGATATTACAATGGAACAAAAATACAGCCCCGGCGTAGAAACTTTATTTTTAACTCTCAACCAACTATTTGACCTCAACAAACATTCTCCTTTAGTTATTAAAAATAAACTAAAGGAAGTAAATATTCATCATGTTCTATATTTATGCAAAGAATTTGGGGTTGACTCTATCCATCTTTACAATTTCGTGTGGACAACTGACGGACCAAAAAACGAACCAGATGACGGATTTGAAGATTTAGGAGTTGATTCTGCATTTAATGAATTAATTGTAAACCTTAATATTTACCCTGAGTTTGTTGATGATTTAAGAGAAAAGAGTTTGTTGAAAAATATAAACGAACAGATTTTTAAAATAGAACCATTAATAAACTCCTTTGTGTTTATAAATCCAGCATTAACTAAAGGAAATTGGGTAAAATTATTGGCATCGGTTAGTTATTTAAAGTACGTAAGTCATTTTGACTTAGCAATGATTATGCGGGAGGTTGGAAAAAATCAACCTAATGGTCAAAAATATGTTACTTTAATCGTAAAAATGCTTGATAAGTACAAGGCACTCCTAAATTAATCATAAATTGTTCCACGTGGAACAATTTAACTCAAAAATTCACAAAAGCCGAGATAAAATCCCGGCTTTTTTATTTTTAGCTAACACTAGAGAATTGTCGTGAATTTTGTGGCTGTGCCATCTCGCCGTCGCGTAGCCGCTATGGCAGAGCACGGTCGTAGCTCGGATTAATAAACGGTGTATATTATTTAATAGCCCATCCTTCGCTAAAAGCTACGGAGGGCATTCTTCACTCTTTATAGAGTGAAGAATGGTGGACCCTAGGAGGCTCGAACTCCTGACCTCTTCCATGCCATGGAAGCGCTCTACCAACTGAGCTAAGGGCCCTAAAGTACTCACTTTAGTTCGACTTCAGGGCAAGCCCTAAAATCTAAATACCAAATGAACTATAAAAATAACAACTTTTTAGTTAATTTTAGTGCTTATTTCCCAAATTGTTCCACGTGGAACAATTTTATCATCAACAATTGTATTTTAATCCAATTTATTTTTAATAAACAACTTTTTCAACAACTCTATCCACAAGTACATGGGGAAAAGTACTACTGCCCTAAAAACCCGTTTAAACCTTATTTTTGGCTGTTTTATTAATCGCCATAGCCACTCTAATCCTAATTTACTAAATAAAATTGGCGGTTTATCCACAACTCCAGCCCAGTAATCTAATGTACCACCAATTCCTATTCCAACCTTAACTGGTAACTGTGGTAAATAGTGTTTTAACCACATTTCTTGTTTGGGGTGACCAAAACCAACTAACAATATATCTGGCTTAATTTGTTTTATTAAATTTAACAATTTTTCGTTATCTAAATCACTTAGAGGGTATTTATCATCTTTAGAAAATTGTGGACCGGAGTGAGACCCAACAATCAAACTTCTACAGTAGTGTACACTTTTGTTCTTTAAATTCTCAATTGCTTTACTTAATATATCATTATTTTGCGTTCCTGTCAAGAAAATGGTATAATTATTATCCTTTGATCTTTTAATTAACTCCTCTGCTAAAATCCTGCCAACAACACGTCCGTTTAAGATGGGGCGACTGTAGAATAAAGACGCCAATATAACACCAAAACCATCGGGTACGACTAACTCAGCTGATTGTAAAATATTTTTATAATCGTTATTTTTTTGTGCCTCAAGTAAAATCTCTGGATTGGCAGTAATAATTAGTTTACCAAAACTGTCAGATAAAACAATATCCCTTATTTTAGCCAAAACACCCTCTAACCCAAAGTCGTGAATTGGAACGCCAAAAATGGTGAGGTTTGTATTGTTCATACTATTGTTGGGCTATAAAACACACAATGTCCCGACAGCTGTGGTGGACCTAGCGAGAATCGAACTCGCGTCTTGGCAATGCGAATGCCACGTCTTACCACTGGACCATAGGCCCACCACAGCTGTCGCGGATCCACGATTTTTAAAAAATTTTGTAATGTTTTAATAATTCTTCAATTTTTGCCCTTTTCTTCCATGATTTTATCTGTATTTCGCGTTGTCGTGCAAGTTTTAAATCTATATATTCCTCACTATATAGCAATTCCCAAGGGCAATAACGCTTTGTTGAAACAACAAAATCTTTATTGTGGAGTATAAGTCGTGATTCTATATTACTAGTACTTCCGACATAATAACTCCCGTTTACTAATGATTTTAAAATATATGTATAAAACATTACAAAATTTTAAAAATCGGGACGAATGCGATGTCATACCATCCCGATTTTCTTCAAATTTATAATTTGAATAGAAAATCGAGGATCCACGACATCGTTACAAAATCAAAGATTTTGACGATGTCGGGACTAGACTATAGGCCCAAAATGCCCTCGGCACGAACCCCGAAGAATCTCGCTGAAGCTCGATCTACGGGACACAGTCGAACGTATGTTTTTGCCCTCGGAGGGAATTGGACCCCCATCTCGCCCTTAGGACGGGCTTGCTCTATCCGTTGAGCTACAAGGGCAGATGATTTTAAAATCCTAAATCCTAATCCGCCAGCTGGCGGACAAATCCTAAAAACTCAAATTCTTATTGTAATTGACAATTTATTTTATCGATTATAGCAAAAAAGTCAATCCTCATCTAACTCTCTGATTTTTTATTCCAACTTTGACTTAACTATTGTAGCATACTACAATAGCTTTGCTTCATTCTTTAGTTTATATTTTATGTTCAAAAATGATAATAATGGGTTAGAAACGATAATTGGCCCAAATGTTAAGGTGGAGGGTGATTTTGTTAGTCAGGGTAATATGACAATTGAGGGTATTGTTAGCGGCACAATTTCTACCGCTGGAAATTTATATATTGGTGAGCAAGCCAAAGTAACTGCTAATGTGGAAGCGGGCAGTGCGCAAATTGCGGGACACTTAAAAGGCAATGTGGTGGTGCACGAAAAATTAGAATTAACTCCCACTAGCCAAGTGCAGGGCGATGTATCTGCTAAAATTTTAGTGGTAATGGAAGGCGCTCAAATTAACGGGCATTACCAAATGGGCCCAGTACCACCAACTACTAACACAAAAGAACGTAGTAAAAAAATGACGAGTGCTGAATAATTTTTAATTACTTAGCGCTATGGGTTATTTTTATCTATATGATAATTTTTTACAAGACCGCGCTTACGCTACGCAATTAATTCGTTTAGAAAATATTCTAACTGATTTAAGTTTGCAAGGGAGGGTGGGACGATTGTCGCTACTTAAAAGTATTCGCGATTTAATTGCAAGTGCGGTACGCGATGGTGCTGACACTTTAGTAGCAGTCGGGAATGATGACACTTTAAGTCGCTTAATTGAGGTAGCGGCTAATTTTAAAAAAGTTACAGTTGGTTTTATTCCCTTAGGCACAAACAAACAATCATTAGCTAAACTACTCGGAATTCCGCTGGGAATTTTAGCTTGTCAAACTTTATCTAATCGTTTAATTAAAACTATTGATTTGGGAAAAATCAATGGTCAGTTTTGGTGGCAAAAAATTGAAGGGCAGGGGCAATTTAAAATTACCTTGGAACAAAAATCTCAAATTACTTTGGTTGGCGAACAAACTATAGTAGTTGGTAATTTTGGTGCCCTAACATTTAACGATAATAATTTTTTATTTAACCCCAATGATAATTTGCTGGAAATAATCGCTGAAAGCGCAACCGTTAAAAATTGGTGGAAGAAAAATATTCCAAAATCTTTATCAATTTTCCCAGCCAAACATTTAAAACTAACCGCCTTAACTTCTGAAATTCTACTCAAGGTTGACGATTTTAAAACTGTAAAAACTCCAGCTATAATTACAATTGCAGCTGAAAAAGTTCGTTTAATCGTAGGAAAAAAGCGATCTTTTTAATCCATTATGAAATTTCCGAAACTAACTTAACTGGTATTTCTTCTAGTGTTTGCCAACCATCTTCAATAGTCATACTCTGATTTGTAATCTTAATTACCTGACGTGGGCTGATTAAGATTTTTTTGTGCCACAAATTAGTTAACTTAAACTTTGGTTTGATGTGATAAAAAATAATTTGTTGATTTGAATCAACTTCAATATTAACCACTCGGCCAACGTAAAATTCCGCCGCTGTATAAACTGGCAAATTAAACAGTGGCGATGTTTTTATCATGAGAACGTAAACTTAAAAATTGCTGTAAAACTGTTAGAAGTGTTAAAGCCAGCCAGTAAAGCATTAATCCACCAGGCAAGGTAAAACCAAAAAATACTGTAAGAGCTGGCGCCAAATAAAGCATTTGCTTACTCATTATTTTTGAAATATCTGACCCACCAACATTTACATTACTGGGCGCCGTTACCACACTCATTTGTTTGGCTTGCCAAAATTGAGCTACGCCTGTAATAATCGCAAGTGGCCAATTAGGTTTTGACAAATCAAGTAAACCATTTAACCACATAACATCAATTTGTCCGGGGTTGGCAATAAACGGATAAAGCAGATTAACATTTAGTGTTGCAAAACTACTCATCAACACTTGATAAAGCGCAATTAAAAAGGGTAGTTGAATTAAAATTGGCAAACAAGACGAAAGTGGGCTAATTTTACCGTCTTTGTAAACATTCATCAAAGCCCGCGACAACTCTTCTTTATTGTCTTTGTATTTTTCTTTTATTTCATTAATCTGCGGTTGAATAATTTGTAATTTTTTTTGCGCAATTAAAGATTTGTGTGATAATGGCCACAACACTAATTTAATTACAATAGTTAAACCTATAATAGCGAGCCCTATATCTTGGCCCATTAAATTATAAAGTCCTACTAAAATATTAAGTAAGGGTTGGAAGAAAATTGTTGTCCAAATATTCATGAATAAAAATGTTAATTATTAAATCTAGTATTACCAAATAGCTAAGCCTTGGTGGCCAAAAACTATTTTACCGGATCATACCCACCAACAGACCAAGGGTGGCAACGTATAATCCTTAAAAAACCTTGTTTAACTCCATTTTTTGAACCATGTTTGATAATTGATTGTTTGGTATATTCTGAACAGCTGGGATAAAATTTGCAACCCAACCTACCGTTTAAAAATCTTACCCAACTATGGTCTGGGGATAAGGTTAACTGATAAAAATTTATAGCTAATATTAGCCAATTTTTTATAGCCATATCTAATTTTATATCAAGATCAAACATCTAATTTTTTAAAACATAATTATTTGGCTAATATTAGCCAAATAATTATAATATTCCAGTTATGGCGTGTTTTATATACTTTTTTATATCCTCAAATTCCATTTTTTCAATATTATTACTAATTTGGATAACAATTAACCAACTTTTTGCTGGAATATTAAGCTTAAAATCCCTTAAAACTGCCCATATTCTACGTTTATACAAATTACGCAAAACTGCCTTATTTGTGACTTTTTTTGAAGCCACTACCGCTATTTTAGTGTTTATTGGGTTATTAGTTTTGAATTGGCGCCAAACAAAACCTGGGTAACGTTTAAAATTACCGCGTTTATACACTAAGGCAAAATGGGACGGGGCAGTTAAATGCCACGACCGTGGTAACATAATTTAAGCGGTTAAACGACGACGTCCTTTGGCGCGACGACTCTTTAAAACCTTGCGCCCACTAGTGGTGGACATCCTTTTTTTAAAACCATGACGCTTTAACCTCTTAACTTTTTTTGGTTGGAACGTTCTTTTGGGCATAAAATAATTGCCTTAGCGATTACCCTACTAGTCAGCAGGGTGAAGGCGAGGCCTTCAAAAAATAAATAAATATAATTAAGTATTATTATACTACCATAAATATTGATTTTTATCAAGTCATATAACCTAATAGATAATTCATCCACACCTTATTCACAATTCATAAACATCAATTAATTAAACTTAATTTTTTAATCTGTGTATAATTAACCTACTTGAACTAATATCCATAATTACTAAAATAAACAATATGACAAATGAAGAACTTTGGCGGGCAGCTTTAGGTGAATTGGAATTATTAATCAGTAAGGCAAATTTTACAACTTGGTTTAAAAATACTGGTATTATTAGCTTTATTAACAATGAAGTTGTCGTGGGCGTACCTAACGCCTTTACTAAAGCTTGGCTTGAAAACAAATATCATCAGTATATTATTAAAGCGCTACAGGGTATTAGTGGTGGGCAAATTAAAAATATTATTTATCAGGTACAGGCCAATTTGTCATCTACCCAAAACAATTTTAACTTAAATACTGGTGCGCAACCAATTGATTTAAAAAACGAAACGCCTGAGCCAACCACACCAACGACTAACAATTTTGGGCTAAACCCTCGTTATTTGTTTGATTCTTTTATAATTGGAAAACACAACGAGCTGGCCCGCGCGGCGGCTATGGCCTGCGCCCAAAATCCTGGCCAAACCTACAACCCACTATTTATTTATGGTGGGGTGGGGCTAGGAAAAACCCACTTGATGCAAGCGGTAGGACATGAAATTTTACGTCAAAATCCCAACAAAAAAGTGATTTATACCCCTTGTGAACGCTTTACCAATGAGTTTATTCAAGCTATTGGTAGTGGTAAAATGGAAAAGTTTAAAAATACTTACCGTTCGGTTGATTTATTATTAATTGATGATATTCAATTTTTATCTGGTAAAGAGGGTACCCAAGAAGAATTTTTCCACACTTTTAACGCTCTACACCAATCTAACAAGCAAATTGTTATTAGCTCTGACCGTCCACCTAAGGCCATCCAAGCGCTTGAAAACCGCCTAATTTCACGTTTTGAATGGGGAATGATTGTAGATATAGCCCCACCGGACCTCGAAACTAGGATTGCAATTTTAGAAAGCAAGTGCCACGACCGCGGCTTAATCTTAGAAAAAGAGGTAATTCAGTTTTTAGCAACCTCTATTCAACAAAATGTACGTGAACTTGAGGGTTCTTTAAACCGTTTAATTGCCCACCAACAACTTCATAACCAAAAAATTGATTTAGAATTAGTACAACAATTGGTTGGTAGTTTATACCAAAGTAAAAATACTTCAGCTCTTACTTCAAAAAAAATTATACAAACTGTAGCTGATTATTACGATTTAAAAACCGAAGAATTAACTGGTATTAGTAGAAAAAAACACCTAGTAATGCCTCGCCAAGTAGTAATGTATTTAATGCGTGAAGAAATGAAAGCATCTTTTCCAACGATTGGACAAGAGCTTGGTGGGCGCGATCATACCACAGCCATGCATGCCTGCCTTAAAATAAATCAACTTTTTGAAACCGATTCAAAAACCAAACAAGATATCAACAACTTACGTGGGCAAATTTATTCTTAAAGAGTGGGTTTAGTTATTAACAGTTTAAATAACCATACACCCAACAACTTACCCACAACAACACCTAAAAATTCTTTATATTTTACATAACTTTTATTACTTATTAACTTTTCCACAACACCTATGAAGTTTACTTGTACTCAAGAAAATTTAAATAAGGGTTTAGTTATAGTGTCACGCCTAGTGGGGAAAACAACAAGCTTGCCAATTTTAGAAAATATTTTTTTAAGTGCAACTAAGAGTGGTTTGGAACTTAGGGCAACTAATTTAGAGCTTGGTGTAATAACTACTGTGCGAGGTAAAACAGAAACCGAAGGGGAAATTCTTGCGCCAGCTAGGTTGTTAAATGAGACAGTGGCTCTTTTTTCTAATGACAATATAAATTTATCTACCAAAGATAATAATTTAGAAATAAAAAATTCTAAACAAAAAGCAAGTGTGCGCGGTTTGCTGACTGAGGATTTTCCAGTAATACCACAAATTGATAAGGGTGAAAAAATTATAGTGAGTACAGTTGGTTTTAAAGAAGCGTTGGCTAGGGTGTGTTTTGCAGTTAACGCCGATGAGTCTCGTCCAGAAATAAGTGGAGTTTGTTTGTTGCCAGAGCAAAATAATTTATTGGTGGTGGGAACAGATAGTTATCGGTTAGCTGAAAGTAAATTAGATTTAAATGGTGGTGCTCTAACCAAAAAAGTAGTGCTCTCCTTACGAGCCGCTCAAGAAATAACTCATATATTAAATAATGAACTTAGCGATACTACACAATTAATAATCAACGATAATCAGGTTTTGTGTGAAGTGGGGGATACAAAAATAACCTCACGTTTGGTGGGGTCAGATTATCCTGAATACAAACCAATTATTCCAAATCATTTTAATAATACTTTTTTAGTTAACAAAAATGAGTTAATTAAAGCTGTGCGGGCGGCTAGTTTGTTTGTTCGTTCGGGTATAAATGATATTAAGTTGTTAATTAATTCAAACAATAAAACACTACAAATTACTGCGTCTAACAGTCAACTAGGTGATCAAAATACCGAATTAGAGATTAAAAATGTGGTAGGTGAAGATATGGAAATAGTTTTTAATTATAAATATTTGTTGGATGGTTTGCAGGTAATTAATACTGAGCAAATTGAAGTGGGGTTGGTAAATTCTAAAGATCCTGGAGTTTTTAAGCCAGAAAAAAATAACGATTATCAATATATTGTAATGCCAATTAGACAATAAATTTAAAAACCACCCCGTTTTCACGCGGGGTGGTTTTTAAATTAGAGTAATTTATTTGATTTGAATTTTTATTACCTCGCTATTTGATTTTGTACCGTCGGTTAATGTTGCAACTAAAAATAAATCATAAATTCCAAGCGGTGGTTTATTCCAAACAATGTAATCTGATTGGTTGTTGGTCACTCCAATCCATGTGGCTGATTGATTGTTTGTTTTAGCAAAAAAATCAATTTGATTTACTAGGTCAGGGTTTTTTAAACCAAAATTAATTTTGAGTGGTTCTGAATTAGATGTTAAAATATCATTAGTTTTTAAATTTTTAAAATAAATTATTGACTCTGTGTTTTTTTGAGGCAATAAAATATTTAACATAATAGCAGCGCTGTTTTTGTTGCCATACTCATCCACCACTTCAATTTTTAAATCGTGGAATCCATTGTTTGTACCGCGAGGTAAGTTTAATTGAGTTGTGGGGGTAAAGTTTTTGTTTAATTCAATTATATTACCATCTAACCAAAAATTAATTATTTTTAAATTACCTCGTACAGCGCTAGCCTCAAGTTGAATTAAAATATTTTCCGAAGTAATTAGTTGGTTAAAGGTTGGGGAAGTTATTTTTAATTGAGGTGCAAATTCTGGTTTATGAACATCATCAAAATCAATTGGTGGCGCTTCGTCAAATAAATTTTGTTTACGTGCCCAATTTTGAATGGCTGTTTCCCAGTTGTTAAATTGTGGGTCGCGGGCGGGATTTTCTGGTGCTTCACCAAGTGGGGCACCTGGGACTACTGTATTTAAAATAGTGTGGTAACTTGGAAAAATTTTATTAATTTTAAATTCTGGTGGGGTTGAATCGGTGGCCAGTTTGCCCGTTAACGAATCAATAACAACTTCTTGTCCTAGGATTCCATTTAAGATTGGTTTGTTGGTTGATATAGTTGTGGGTGGTATAAAATTAACAACCGGCTTGTCTTTATTAATTTCAGTCATAAAATTTTGCCAAATTGGTGCGGCTACCACTGAACCATCGGCACCCTTTTTCATTTCTTTGTTATTGTTGTTGCCCACCCAAACACCAGTAGCGATTTGCGGTGTGTAGCCCAAAGTCCAGGCGTCGCGGTAGTCATTGGTAGTGCCTGTTTTGGCGGCTACTGGGCGATTAGGTAGGGTAAGATGGTTAGATGATCCAAAAATAAAAGAGCGGGCTTGATTATCAGACAAAACACTGGTGGTGGCGCGAGCTACATTAGAGTTTAAAACTTCAATTCCAGAATTTTCTTTATATTCTTCTAGAGTTTTCCCTTTATCGTCCTCTACTTTTAAAATAGAAGTTGGTGTTTTGTAAATACCATCACGGGCTAAGGTTGTAAAAGAGTTAATATGTTCTAATAATTTTACTTCGGCGCCACCCAAAACTAAAGACAACCCAAAACGACTACGGTCATCGAGTGTAGTGTACCCCAAACTTTTTGCTAGTTCTAAAACTCGGTCAATACCAGTTAAATACAAAAGTTTAACCGCTGGAATATTAAGTGATCCAGCTAAAGCTTGACGTAAACTAATTGGGCCACGTTCTTTGCCGTCGTAATTATGTGGGGTGTAATCTTTAGTGTCGGTTTTGAAGGTTGTTTCCACGTCAAATAAAATTGTTTCCGGTTTAAAACCAAGCGCAAAAGCGGCGGTGTAGGCGATTGGTTTAAAAGATGATCCTGGTTGGCGCGATCGGAGTGCCACATTAACTTGGCCATCATTTTTATCATCAAAATAATCAACTGAGCCCACCATAGCTAAAATTTGGCTAGTTGGTACATCAAGCGCTACCAAACTGGCGTTAGTCGCGCCGTATTTTAAATTTTTGTCGTAACTTTTTTTAATAGCAGTTTCGGCTTGGGTTTGAGCAGTAACATCTAAAGTGGTAATAACTTTTAAGCCACCTTCATTAACAAGTTTTTCTCCATAACGCTCGGTTAAAATTTCTCGTACATAAAAAACAAAATGAGGCGCGGTGATTGATTCGCGTCGTTCTTTAAATTCTAGTTTAAATTGTTTGGCTTCTTCGGCTTCGGGTTTGGTAATTTGTCCAAGCTCGGTCATAGCATCTAAGACATAGTGTTGGCGTTTGATTAAATCATCGCGATGTGTGCCCCACGGCGAATAATAGGTGGTGGCTTTGGGTAGGGAGGCAAGTATTGCGCTTTCAGCTAAATTTAAATTGTTAACTGGTTTGCCAAACACTACTTGCGCGCCCGCTTCGGCACCATAAGCATTGGAAGCGTAGGGGATTTCATTAAAATAAAGTTGTAGTATTTCTTCCTTGGAGAAAAATTTTTCAATTTGATAAGCTAAAATTAATTCACGCACTTTGCGAGCATAAGTTTTTTTACTGCCCAAAATTGCGTTTTTGATTAATTGCTGAGTGATGGTTGAGCCGCCTTGTACTTTACTGCCACGCAAAATATTTACCAGCACTGACCTAATCATTGAAGTAAAACGGAAGCCGCTGTGTTCATAAAAAGTTCTGTCTTCGGCGGCTAGGGTGGCAAGTTTTAAAGTGTGTGGAATTTGTGACAATGGTACTGAAGTGCGCCGCTCAGCGCCATGAATATCATAGAGTAAAATTTTACCAGTACGATCGTAAATTTTAGTGCTTTGCGGTACTACACGACGTGCTAACCCTTCAGGGGTGGGTAAATCACGATTAATAATTATTAAACTTATTACAATAAAAAAAACAAACAAAATACTTGCACCCCATAAAATTTTACCCCAAGAGAATTTTTTTAGTGTGACAGTTTTAGTGGGTTCAATTGGCGTCCAAATATCTTTTTTAATTATACGTGGGCGCCGCACCACGCTTCTGGTTCGCGGTTTTCTAATTGGTTTGGGTGTTAGTTCTGAAATGGGCATAAAAGTTGAAATTCGAATATCAAAACTCGAAATACGAAAATTTTGGATTTAGTCCGCCATCCGCCAACTGGCGGAGGCGGATTAGGATTTAGGATTTAAACAATCTATTTAAGGTCTTTTGCTAATTCTTGTTGTTAAAAATTAGCGGACAGATAGGTTGGCGACTGCCTACTATATATGTTACAATAAAATACGCAATATGACTAAATCTCAAATTTCAAAAATAGCTATTAATTCCATTTTAACTCGCGGTGTAGAGGATGTTTTGGTGCGCGAACATTTAGAGGGGGTGTTGCAAAGTGGTAAAAAATTAAGAATTAAATTGGGAATTGACCCAACCGGAGCTAAGATTCATTTGGGGCGGGCGATTACTTTGTGGAAGTTAAGAGAATTTCAAGATTTAGACCACCAGATAGTTTTGATTATTGGCGATTTTACCGCGCAGATTGGCGATCCATCAGATAAATTAGACAAAAGGCCAATGCTAACGCTCCCACAAATAAAAACAAATATGGCTACCTACAAAGAACAAATTGGTAAAATTTTAGATTTAAGTAAGGTAGAGTGGCGCTACAATAGTGAGTGGTTAAAAAAATTAACTTTTTTAGAAATAGCCGAACTCGCTGAAAGTTTTTCTTTACAACAAATACTGGCGCGACGAAATTTTAAAGATCGTTTAGACAAAAAACAAGATATTAGTTTGCGTGAAGTTTTATATCCTTTAATGCAAGGCTATGACTCGGTAGCAGTTAAAGCTGATGTGGAACTTGGTGGCACAGATCAACTGTTTAATTTAACAGCTGGGCGAAAAATTCAAGAGCATTATAAAATGCCAGCGCAGGACATTTTAACCATTCAAATGTTGGAAGGTACCGATGGGCGAAAAATGTCCACTAGTTGGGGTAATGTAGTAACCATTGTAGACGAACCAAACGAAATGTATGGTAAATTAATGTCGATTAAAGATGAGTTAATTCCTAAATATCTTTTATTAACTACGCGTTTATCGCAAATAGAGGTTGATAATTTGGTTAAAGATTTAAAACAGGGTACTAACCCTAAAATTATCAAACAAATTTTAGCTCGTGAGGTGGTGGCATTGTATTACAATAATTTGGCAGCTCAGAAAGCTGAAAGTGAATTTGAAAATGTACACAAGCAAGGTAATTTACCTAAAAATATGCCGGAATTTTTTGTGCCCAAAGGTAAAAAAAATATATCAGCGACAGATTTGTTGGTATATTTAAAACTCGCGCCCTCAAAAAGTGAAGCGCAGAGATTAATCAAACAAGGTGGAGTAAAAATTAGTGGAGTGGTAGTTAAAAATTGGCAAACTGAAGTAATTTTGGAATCTGGATTGGTAGTTCAGGTTGGTTCAAGGCGGTTTGCCAAATTAAAGTAATTTTTTATAAAGTAGTCCAGTTAGAGCAATAGCAAGGGCATCGGTAGCGTCGTCAAATTTAGGCATCTTTTCTAATTTAAACATAATTTTGAGCATTTTTTGAACCATTAGCTTATCAGCGTTGCCCACACCGGTCACGCTGATTTTTATTTCTTGGGGGGAAAATTCTAGAATTGGGTAGCCCAAATTAGCAATAGTTTGAAGTATTACACCGCGCGCTTCAGCGACTTGGAGGGCGGTTTTAACATTGCGTGAGAAATACAATTTTTCGATCGCAACTTGAGTTGGTTTGTAAGTATTAACTAGCTCCTTTATTTTTTGGGAAATTTTAACTAGTCGCGCACCATGTTCAAGTTTGCCAGATGTTTCTAGGCAGTCACAAATGGTAATTTTAGGGGAGTTTCTTGTGCCAACAAGTACAGCGTAACCCATACGGCCGAAGCCAGGATCGATGCCGAGGATGGTGGTTTGGTGGGAAGGTGATTTCATAATATTTTACAATCAATATACTTTGTGAGTCAAGATAAAATGTTTTAAATTTCTAATTTCTAATCACTAATTTCTAAAAATGACTAATGCCCAATGAATAAATTTAGAAATTACGGATTAGATATTTTTAGACATTAGGAATTAGTTATTAGTCATTTATGAGAGAATGCTTCGTCACTCGTTTTAGCTCATTTTTCGTAATGACAAATTATTGTCAACTACATAAAACAACTATTACTCTCCGTTGTCATAAAACTCTGTCACATCATCGTCTTCGTCCAGCGCGGTGCGGAGATCGTCGAGCCGATTTGCTGTTTCAGGCACAATAGTAGCAGTAGTTTTGGCGGTGGGTTCTATATTTGAATAAGTGGGGATAATATTTTGGTTATTTAAAAAACTTTTAATAGATTCAAAATTGCTTGGCGCGCAAGTAATAAAGAAATTATCATCGGTATTTTTTATGTCATCAGCCCCAGCTTCGATTAAAGATAATTCTAATTCATCAGGGTTGTCCTTTAATGGTATTTGTAAAATACCTTTTTGTTCAAACAGCCAAGCTACGCTACCACTCTCAGCCAGGCGTCCGCCGTGTTTTTCTAAAATATGACGAATGTTAGAACCTGTACGATTACGGTTATCAGTAACTACCTCAATTAAAAAAGCCACACCACTTGGGCCATACCCCTCGTAGGTAATTTCTTCCATTTTAGCGCCATCATCGTCGCCCGCGCCTTTTTTAATAGCGCGATCAATATTATCCTTGGGCATGCTAAAGCTTCGTGCGCGGTCGATTGCTAAACGGAGTTTAAAATTCATGCTTGGGTCAGCAGAAGTACGCGCCGCCACTGCAATTGCTTTGGCAAGTTTGGTAAAAACCTGACTGCGTTTAGCATCAGCCACGCCTTTTTGGCGTTTGATAGTTGACCATTTAGAGTGTCCGGACATAGCAAAGGTATTTTAGAATGACTAATGAATAATGTCTAATTTCTAAAAAATCCTAAATTCAAAATATTTAATCCCAACTTTAGACGTTGTGCCGCCCTGTCTTAGGGTTTGTACAGAGCGCAAGACAAATGAGCGTCCGGTTCGGGCGTGCTGTGGTAGTTGTGCATAGCCCGAACCAGCTCATTTGACGAGCACTGTTCAAACCCTGTACCCGCGGCGGCGATTCTTGTTTACTTCTATTAAAGAAGTAACAAAAA
Source organism: uncultured Gammaproteobacteria bacterium (assembly GCA_964348825.1). Taxonomy (GTDB): domain Bacteria; phylum Patescibacteriota; class Patescibacteriia; order Veblenbacterales; family UBA10138; genus JBBTZY01. Next base: position 329,263 of record CAYGDX010000002.1, read on the forward strand.
AATGAATTAGTCACGTTACGCTCAATTTGTTATACTTATTTTATGAATAATCCAACCTCTTTTTTAGATACTACCGCCGCTTACCAAATTGATAGTTTGGACATAGCCGGGTTTTTGCGAGATTTTTCAAATCAAATTGAGCGCGCTCAAGTGGATTTTAATAAAATTAATTTACCAAACTATTCCCAAATTAGTGAGGTGGTTTTTTGCGGTATGGGTGGCTCGGGGATTGGTGGTGAAATAGCGAGCGACCTACCAGCAGAATGGATTTTAAAACCAATTACCTTGTGTCGTGATTACAACTTACCATCTTGGGTATCGGAAAGTACATTAGTAGTGCTAGTTAGTTTTTCAGGTGATACTGAAGAAGTTTTGTCCTGCTATAGCCAAGCCGAAAAAACTGGAGCACAAATTTTTATAATAACATCGGGTGGTAAGTTGTGGAATTTGGCTCAAGATAAAAAAATTTCTACCTTTAAATTTGATTATAATTCACCACCACGCGATGCTTTGGGATATTTATTCACGCCATTACTGTTATTAATGGTCAAGACTAGCGTATTGTCAGCCGAACGAGTTGATTTGGGCGCCGTTATTTCTGAATTAAAAAAATTACAAACTGAAGTTGATATAAAAATTCCAACTGCCGACAATCAAGCTAAAAAATTAGCTTACTCAATTTTTGATCACTTGCCGGTAGTAGTGGGTAGTAGTTTAACCAAGGGTGTGGCGAGGCGCTTAAAATCACAATTTAATGAGCATAGTAAAGCAGTGGCAAGTTTTGAGGTGTTGCCAGAATTAAACCACAATATGATAGAAGGGTTTTCACATCCCTTACGTTTTAATGACGATTTATTTATAATTTTAATAAAAAATACTTTTGATCACCCTGAAGTTTTAAAACGTTTAGAAATTTTTACCCAGTTTTTAAAAGATAAACATATTTTTTGCGAGATGATTGAACCACGGGGGGAAGATTTTTGGTCGCAAAAACTTTGTAGTGTTTTACTTGGCGATTGGGTGAGTTATTATTTGGCGATGCTTAATCGAGTAGACCCTGGCCCAATCCCAGCGATTAGTGGATTGAAAAACAAATTGCGTAGTTAAAACAACATTAGAACATTAAAACACTAGAACACTTAAACAAGTTTTATTTTACATTTGTTTTGGTATTTTTTGTTCTAATGTTCTAGTGATATAATGATGGCAATTTTATAAAACACCAATAAATTATAGTATATGTGGGGGAAAATTAATTTGCTATTAGCTAATAGATTTTGGGTACGAGCGGCTATTCCGCTCGTCTTTGTTGTTAGTTTGTTATTATTTAGTTGGCTGCAAGTACCTGATAAATTATCTGACCCCGATTCTTTTTATCACGCTAAATTAACTGCAATGCTTAGAGATTATGGAGTGTTGCGAGAATTTTTTTGGACTCAAGAATCACTTTATAAAAATATTTTTATTGATCATCATTTAGGTTATCATTTAATTATTTTGCCAATTATTAGTTTATTTAGCAATAGTTTATTAGGATTACAAATAGTTGTAGTGCTGTCAGCGTCTTTTACAATAACTACAATTGCGTGGTGTTTAAAAAAATGGCGAGTGCCATATTGGGGTTTTGGAGTATTACTGCTTTTAACCTCATCTCCTTTATTGTTTAGATTATCGCTTGGTAAGGCGCCAAGTTTGGGGGTGGGGCTGGCGGTAATTGAGTATTATTTAATTTCTGAGCGAAAAAATAATTGGTTATTTTGGTTTGCCTGGTTTTATACCTGGGTTTATAGTGCGTGGCTAATGCTTCCGGTAATGGCAGGGGCGGTTGTAATTAGCAATTGGTTAATCGATAAATATCGAGATAAAAAAATAGACAGTAATTTGTTTGGCAAAAAAAATATTATTACCGTAGCTTCAATTTTAGGTGGTTTAGTTTTGGGGATTACAACTAATCCGTATTTTCCAATTAATATAAAATATTTATTCCAGATTTTTAAAATGGCACTTACGCCATATTATAAAATAGTTAGTATTGGTGGCGAATGGCACCCAGTAGTGGCAATTGATTTTCTAGCCTATGCCGCCTACCCTCTTTTAGTGTGGCTACTCTCCACTTTAGTTGGAATTGTTATTTGGAAAAAATTAAGCAAATTAACCATTGGCACATGGTTTGTAACAGTTTTGTGGCTAATTTATACTTTTAGAGCACAACGACAAATAGAATATTTAGTGCCTTGGTTTATTTTATCAAGCGGACTACTTATGCGTGATTGGTTGATATTGTGCCCAATTAAAATGTGGCGGGAAAAAGTTAAAAATTTTATACCACGATTCGTTTATCAATCTTTTGTAAAATATAGTATTGCATTATATTTAATTATTTTAATACCACTTGGGTTGGGGCGGGGGATTATTAATGCTAAAACCAATCTAAACTATGGTATAAATCACAATTATTTTAAAAATACCGCCGAATGGTTAAAAAATAACACCCCTGCACGATCGGTGGTTTTTCAATCTAATTGGGGTAGTTTCCCAGAGCTTTGGTATTATAATGATCAAAATTGGTACTTAACCGGCCTCGATCAAACTTTTATGTATGAATATAGTGCTGATAAATACAAATTATGGCAGGAAATAGTAGATGGTAAAAAATCTGATTTTTATAGTGAGGTCAAAAATATTTTTAATGCCGATTATTTTTTATTAGAAAAGAAATTCGCCGCCGCACTAGGACAGCTCAATCGTGACGCCAGATTTAAAAAAGTGTATCAGAATGAGGAGGCGATAATATTTCAGGTTGAATAAATGCAAAAACAGTCACCAATTTAAAACACCTACTAGAGGTATTTGTAAAAATATAAAATTTAAATTTCTAATATCTAATAACTAATTCTTAAAAATGACTAATCACTAAAAATTTAAGGATTAGTCATTGAGATTTTTTAGACATTAGAAATTAGTTATTAGTGATTTTTAAATTTCCTATGTCTAATTGGTTAATAATACCAACTTATAACGAATCGTTAAATATTAAAGAGTTAATTGCTCGCATCAATCAAAATGGCGAGTGGCAGATTTTAGTGGTAGATGATGATTCGCCTGATGATACATCTGGTGTGGTGCGCAATTTACAAAAAAAATACTCCAACATTTTTTTGTTTACTCGTGTTGGTAAATTAGGGTTAGGTAGCGCTTATCGAGTTGGGTTTAAATATGCCTTAGATCGTGGTGCAGAGATGGTTGGTGAAATGGATGCTGATTTATCTCACTTACCTGAAGATTTATCTAAACTGTATCAAGTTATTAAAAGTGGCGCAGATTTGGCGATAGGATCAAGAAGGGTTGGTAGTGGAAAAGTTGAAGGATGGAGCGCGTGGCGCCATTTTACAAGCTTTAGTGCGATGTTATTAGCACGTATAGTGCTCGGACTTAAAACTAAAGACGTAACATCTGGGTTTCGTTTATATACAAAAAAAGCTCTGAATTCAATACCGTGGGCAGATATAAAAAGCGATGGTTATGCTTTTCAAGAAGAGATTTTATTTTTATGTGAACGCGCTGGATTAAAGGTGGTGGAGGTGCCAGTGGTTTTTGTGGATAGGAGGCAAGGGAAGTCAAAGTTGGGAATAAAAAGTATAATAGAATTTTTTGCGACTTTGGTTAGATTGAGAATTGTGTCATTCCCGCATAAGCGGGAATCCAGAAGTTAAGATTAAGTATTTTTCTTTGTTACTTTTTATAAAGTAACATAAAATCGCCACCTCGGTCTTCGGGTTTGAACAGTGCTCGTCAAACGAGCTGGCTCAAACTATGCCGAGCGACCACAGACACGCTTGAGCCGGACGCTCGTTTGCCTTGCGCTCTGTACAAACCCTACGACAGGGCGGCACACGGTTTGACGATTGATTTTTGTGTATCAAAAGCCCTCCGATTGGTATTGGAGGGTTGGTTTTGAGTAAAAAAATTATTTACAACAAACTATGTCGAGTTCGGTGGTAGCTGTGCTTGTACACTTTCCAAGTATACATTGACCATCAGAGTTGTCGCTACAAGAATCACGCTTTTCTTTAATTGTTTCGCCTACAATATAGCTACCACAAGATGTGATTTGTTTACAGCGCGCCCCTGGCAATGCTTTTGTGCAAGTCTCTTCTGCCACATCGATTTCACTGCCAGTAGCTTTTTTAAGCGAATTGACAATAAAATTAGCAATGGCGTAAGAAGCTAGAATTATAAATAAACCAATCACCACATTTTGGAGTAAAGTTTTGGCTTGGGAAAGTTTTTCTTCATTACCACCCGAAGTCAGCCATAAAAATCCACCATAAATAATCATTACTACCGCGAGCACTCCAACAATTCCCAGTACGGTATTAATAATTGCTGAAGCAACTTTAGTTGGCTCTACGTTATTAGTTGGAATGCCGGCACAATCGGCCGTGCTTTTTAGTCCATAATCATCACTAATGGCGGCGTTTGGATCTGGGCATGGTTTAGTTTCTTCTGCCAACGATGTTGTTGGTAATAAAATAAAACTACCTAAAATAATAAATAGAGCGGTGAGGATGATTTTTTTCATAAAAATAACATTCGTGATTCTTAATTCGTAATTCTTGATTCGAAACAACTTACTCTGGATTCCCGCCTTCCTCCTCCGCCAAGGCTACAGAAGGACAAGCCGCGGGAATGACGTTTATTGGTAGCGCAACTACATAATTACCTTAAGTGTAGTCCAAGAAACAATAAAAGCAAAATTATTGGGTGGTTGATTTACAACACACTGGTGCAAGAGGGCTAGGGCACAAATTATCGCCTACTATGACTTGTCCAATACAAGTGGTGCCGCAACTCGCGTCAGGAATATTTATACACAATGGTTGTCCTACGTATTCTCCTACATTAAGTTTGATCGTATCAAGAGTAGATTGTTTGATAGTGGTAATGGCGAATTTAGCTAAAATATAAGCGCTTAAAATAATACCGAGTCCAACCAGTGCTGTACCTAGTATTTTTTTAGCACTTTCGGCGCGTTCTTCATTGCCACCCGCGCCGAGCCACATTATGCCGGCCAAAATGATTGCAATTACCGCAATTATGCCAACAATAGAAAGTGCGGAGTTGATAATTGTGGCCGATAGGGCTTGAGGGGTTACTACCTTATAAGGTAATCCAGATGACCAAGCCGCACATTTTAAAACGTCTTGAGGTGTAACAGGTTTAGAGCATTCGGCTGGTTTATTAGGTGGATCACCAGCAAAAGCAACCAGCGCCCCCATAAAAATAAGGACGCTGGCAATAATCGATATAGAAAATATTTGCTGTAACTTACTAGATTTCATAATTTTAGACTCCCGCTCCAGCGCCAGTGGCATTGTTTAAGTTACTAAGAACAAACGAGGCAATGGCATAAGCTGCTAGAATGATTACCAAACCAATTACACCAGCCCCAATAAGTTTTTTAGCTTCGTCAGTTTTTTCTTCATTACCTTGAGCGGTCATCCATTTAAATCCACCAAGTAGGATTATAACTACGGCAATAATACCAAGTACACTCAAGAAAACATTAATAATGGAGGCGATAGAAGCGCGTAGGTCGCGATTACCAAGATTTAGGTCAGTTGAAAAATCTGGATCATCTAACCCGTAATTTTGTGCCAAAGCCACCATTGGTGATAAAATTATCACCGGCAAAGAATACATTACCCAAGAGGCGGCGACTGTTAAAGTTTTTTTCATAAAGTATATTTCACCTCCTTCCAATGTGCTCAAAATAAATTAGAGCTTTATTTAGTTGACTAGTTAAATTATACAACTTTAGTTATCAACAAGGCAAGGGGGTTGGTTCGCGTTGAGATGCTTATATACTGTAGGCGTTGTGAGTATGTTATTAAGTTGATGTAATAATATCTGATGTTTAAACCCCAAGTTCAAAATCCAAATTTCAAATAAAATCCCAATGACCAAAATTTAATTTCTAAAGTCCAATATTTTACTTACATAAAACTTGACCAGCAGAGTTTGCGTCGTCCAAGGTGCTGAATGGGGTGAAGTTTGTCGCATCAATTTTAATATAGCATTTTCCACCAATTTCGGCGGTAGTTTGAGTGGTACAGCCCCATGGTGGTACAGGCCTTCCAATGGAAGGGAATAGTGTAGTGGTGCAATAATTTTTATCTACCCCAATTTTACAAGCCCTCTTATTACCCTTAGAGTCGTTGGGTTGTTTGCAGTAGCCAATACTTTCGCAAGCTTGTGGAACATAATAGGAGTAAAATTTACCAACTGCGGCGGGATTGTTTTCACTTGGTTTAGAACAATTTGTAGATGTAGTATTTTCACAAATGTATTTTCCAGAACCTTCCCCGTTAGAAAGTAATGTTTGTCTTAAACAAGCCCCTATGTCGGTTGTTTGTGGAAGGTCTACCCCAACCCCGCTATGTAGTTGATCACCTCTAAATTCTACTTTAGTATAACACTCTTCTTTTCCTGTAGCTTTGTTAATTATTGGTACGCTAGGAAAGAATGGGCACCCACCTTCAGGTAGTGGATCACTGATTTTTTTAAATAAAGTTGGCCCTAGAATTGAATCACTGCAAATTTCCTTTGGTATGCGATTGCGATAAGATGATCCTAAAACAATTTGTTGACAAGCGCCGACCTTAGAACAATCAAAATTAACTTCAATTTGACCAGCTTCCCAGGTGTCATCTGGTTTGCGGCAATCGGTCGCCGATTCGTTTTTGCAGATTGCACCATTATCGCTACCTTTTGCTTTACGGAAACAAGCGACAGTTTTACCATTATCATCAGCTGGCCAATCCATTCCCGCTTCAAATTCAACCTCAGCATAACAACCAGATTTTATTTTACCAGTTTCGGGATAATTAGCAGTGTTTTTGGGGCAGTTACCATTTGAGTCAAATTTGGCGACTAAATTAAAAAGAGTTCTTACACAAATTTCTTTAGCTATACGATTGTAATATTTTTTATATGGCTCTTTTTGTATACAAGCGCCGACGTCGTCGCAGGTTTTATACTTTGGTTCTGGTTGGCCTTTTTTATCTAAGCACGCTTTAACTGTTAAATCTTTTTGGCAAGTGGCACCAAATTTTTTACCGGCAGGCAATACAAAACAAGGCACAATTTGTCCTTCAGGAATAGCTAAAAGTTCTTGTTGGGTAGTAGAAGTTCCGCCACCATTTAATACTTCAGTTAACTTGGTAGTGAAAAAATTTACTCCCAAATAAGCGGTTAAAATAATAGCGAGACCTAAAATGCCATAAGTAATAGTGCTTTTAGCCGAGGCAATTCTTTCTTCGTTGCCACCCGAAGTCAGCCACATAAATCCAGCATAAATAAAAACTAGTAAAGTAACCGCGCCTAAAGTGCTAACTACAAAACCAGCAATACGGTGACCATAAAATTCCCAAGGAGTGCCTCGGCTTAACCCAAGGGGGTCGGTTAGGGTGGCGCTGCTGATAAATCCCGCCGGACCACTGCCAGCTGAATTACCACTTGATAAAATGTTAATTACTCCGCTTAAAATCGCATAAGAACCAAGTGCAACTAAAGTGCCAAAAGCCACACCAACCAACATTTTTTTACCACTTTCCACATTTTCAGCATTGCCAGCTGAGGTCATAATTCTATAGCCACCAATTACAGTGAAAGCGAAAGCGGCAATAAAAGCAAAACCATAAAGCAGGGCGGCAAGACGAGAAAATAATGGAATAATACCTTCGGCGGGGTAGGTTTGCACGCCATCTTTTTCAACCCCTTGTGATAATGGATCTGGGAGTTGTAAATTTTCTTGAGCTGAAACAAAATGAGGAAGGAGTAGTGTGATTACAAGAAAAAGGCCGATGGTGAGGGAGGTGGCAAGGAGAAATTTTTGGCTTTGTTTTTTCATAAAATTATTATATTTAAGTTCCAATGACCAAGTTCAAATTTCCAATAAATATTTAAAAGTTTTTAAAATTTTAAAATATTGGAACTTTGCCTGCCTGCCGGCGAGGCAGGTTGGAATTTGGGATTTGGAAATTATAATTTAAATAATCCAATTTATTTTATCCCTCTAGCACAACATATTGTATCACCCTGCTCGCCTTTATCTATTAAGCGATCTTTCATATCTTTATTATTACTATAACATGCACCGTCAAGCCGAATGATGCCATTTGGTGATTTGCATTGACTGCGTTTTTCACATTTGTAAGTAAATTTAGAATTAATGGCCGATAAGCTGCCTGGTTTAATTGTAGTTTTTCCATTTTCTTCTTCTATCCCTTCACAAATCTGTACCTTATCAGCACATTGTGCTTCCCACCAATTACCACTAAACAACAAACCGTTGGGAGTTTTTCCTGCTGGAGTGGAAACTGCTATTACTATAAAATGTACTAAAAAGTAAGCCGCTAAAATTATTAACACGCCAAGCAATGTAGAGGTTACTAATTTTTTATTAGCCGCTATATTTTCTTCATTACCCGCGGCGGTGACAATACTAACTCCGCCCCAAATAATTAAAATTAAAGCAATGCCGCCAAAAATAGACAGAATGGCTTTTTGTAAAATTACCATCAAGCTAATAAAATCGCACCAACCGCAATCACCTTTGCTAATACAATCTGGTGCGATTGTGCTTAAATTGCCAATAATACCCAACTTAAGATCAAACCCTTTTGCCTCTTGAGCTAAAATCGGCGTCGCTGAAAAAAACAAACTAAGAGCTACCACTGTAATTAAGAAAGTTTTTTTGAGAGATGAGAACATAGGTTTGAAATGACTAATATCTAATTCCTAATTTCTAAAATGTCTAAGTTAAAATGTTTAGTTATTAGGATTTGAGATTTCTTAGAAATTAGTTATTAGTGATTAGAAATTTATATAGGGTTTTTAGAGATTGCTTCGTCGTTCGCCTCACTCACTCCTCGCAATTACAAGTTAGCGAGGTCAACATTACTTCGGCTTCTGCAATGATTGCGTTACTTGGGCCGCGCCGAATTGCAAAACTGCTTCAATTTCCGCACCGGCATTGAGTTGGTGAATCATGCTAGCGAGGCCATCCCAAGCTAATTTTGGTTTATAGCCATGATACCAACTGCGAGCGGTTAGAATTTGTTTGGCGGGTATGGCTAAATCCAAATCATCTAATTGTTTAGAAACTTGCGAGCGGTGGGCGGTAGGTACTTTAGCGGCTGTTAAATATTTATTAATTTGTGCGGATTTGCTTACAAAAAGTAGCAAATCCCAAGCCTCACTGGGATGTTTACTTTGTTTGGTAACTGTTTCTATATAATATTTAGCATAATAAATTGGCTTACCGGTAGTATCAAGTTGGGGAAAATTAGTTACTTCAAAATTTAACTTTGGTGATAAGGTTTTAATTAAATTACGATCTTGCCACAACCCAAATACAAAAGCGGTTTTACCGCTAGTAAAAGATTCAAAAGCACTACTTTCGTCGCGTGACCAAGTGTAAGTTTCTTTAGCTGGGCTGGCAAAATCAGTGTAAAAACGTAAAGCGTCAGCGCCGGGGGCAAACTCTTCACCACCGCGATTAATAATTTTAGCAAAGGCAGCAGAGCTATTTTTATCATCAACTATCGGCGTGCCATTTTGGAGCATTAAAGCCGCCAAAATATCAGCCGCATAAGGTACATTGGTGGCCTCACCAATCGCCGCACCACTTTGTACAATTTTTCCTTGCTTATCTAATTTAGTTAAACGTGTAACTGCTTCACTAAATTCTGACCAAGTGAGTGGTGGAGTTGGAATATCGGCGACATTTAATAAATCTCGATTATAATAAAGTAGCAACGAATCAAATGATAGCGGCAAACCAAAAATTTTATTATTGATTACTGAATCGGTTGCCACTGTATCAACAAAAGTTTCGCGTAACTCGCGTAAGTTTAAAGTTGAGTTGGTTTTTAAAACTGTTTTAGCTTCTTTTTTAAGCCAGCCAGAAATTTCAGTGGTGGGTAAGGTTAAAGTAGGGGGCAGAGCAATTAATTTATCTTGCCAACCAACTAAATGAGTGTTAGGTAGTGAAACAATGTCGGGGCCAGTACCTGAAGCTAGCGCTTCTAGTAAATTTTGTTCCAACTCTTCAGAGCGTAATATTTTTATATTAACCGAAACATTAGGGTGTAAATTTTTATATTCAGTCGTGATATCTTTTAAGTCGCCTGCCTTACCCTGCACCCGCCACCAATTGAGAGTGATTTTCTCTGAGGCCTTGTTTATTGCTTCAGAGTTACCGCCCTTGCAACCAAAACCAGCTAGAGTGAGGATTACTAGCGCGAATAAGATGTTGAGGAAGATTGGGTATTTTTGTTTGAAGAACATATTTATAGTTTAAGAATGACTAATACCTAATATCTAATTTCTAAAAATGTCTAATGTCTAAATTAAAATTTTAGTTATTAGGATTTTTTAGAAATTAGTCATTAGTGATTAGAAATTTTAATAACTTATCCTACTTTCATTCTAAGGTATTCACGGAATTTGTCACCAAATTCAGGGTGTTTAAGCGCAAAAGCTACGTTGGCTTCGAGCCAGCCAAGTTTTGATCCCATATCATAATATTCACCACTTACCTCGCAAGCATAAAGCGGATTATTTGCCGCTAAGCGACTAATTGCGTCTACCAACCAAATCTCACCGCCGCGACCAGGAGTTAATTTTTCAAGTTCAGGGAATATATCAGGCGTGAGAATAAAGCCGCCCAAACTAGCCAGGCGTGACGGTGCTTCAATTGGTCCTGGTTTTTCTACAATTGATTCAACTTGATGAATGTTACTTTCCAGTTCCTTAGTTTTTAAAATTGCGTAACGATTAGTACCTTCATCGTCTACTTTGTAAGCCGTAAGTACAGGGCTTTCATATTTATTATAAACTTCAATTAGTTGTTTGAGGCGTGGTTTGACACCAACAAATGGTTCATCACCCCAAATTACAGCAAATGATTCGTTGCCGATTAGATGTTTAGCATTAAGCACTGGTGTACCATTGCCGTAGGGGCCTTTTTGACGTACATAAATAAAATTAGCAAGCTTGGAAATTTTTCTAATTTCTTCAAGTTCCTTGATTTTGCCTTGCTGCTCTAACCAAATTTCTAGTTCAGGAAAATTATCAAAATGATCTTCCACGGCGCGCTTATTGCCACTGGTTACTAAAATAATATCTTCAATTCCGGAAGCTACTGCTTCTTCTACAACATACTGAATAACCGGCTTATCAATCACCGGCAACATTTCTTTGGGTTGGGCTTTAGTAGCGGGGAGGAATCTAGTGCCGTAGCCAGCTACAGGAATGATGCATTTGCGAATTTTTTGAGACATAAGATATTTATACTATAACATAATAAAGAAATAAAATAAAACACAATCAATATGAGGGCGTTGTGTTAAAATTCAAAATGCAAAGTTTAAAATGACTAATTTCTAAAAATGTATAAGGCTTAAATTTTAAATATTTAGTTATTGGAATTTTTTAGAAATTAGGAATTAGTTATTAGAAATTTACGAGAGATTGCCGCGTCGCTCGCCTTACTCGCTTCTCGCAATGACATTTGGCAGTTGGTGGTCGCTTACTTAGTGTCTCTCTCCATCATCTCCCACACATACTTTGCTACATTATTTGACGTGCCTTCTTGCGGGGTGTGATGTAGGTTGATAAAAGGCAAGCCATTGCATTCAATTATTCCGAAGCGTTGTTCGTTTGGTGATTTAGTAATATCAGGAATTATAAAATCAAAACCAAGGAGTGGGTCGCCTACAAGCTCCGCCGCTTTTTCTAACCAAGTTATTGTAGCAGGATGAGTAGTATCAGTTACTTCACGGCTGGACCCTCCATAACTCACACCAATTTTTTCAGTTAGATCAATAATTTGTTCAGATTTTAAAATAGATGTTAGTGTTAAATTTTGTCGAGCTAAAAATTCTGATATTGATTGATTGATTTGAATATCTTTTATTCCCACTGGCTTACTTAAATTTTTTTGTTTAATTAGTTTAGAGATGGTAGATAATCCATCACCAATTAATCGTGGCGGTGAACCGGCTAGCACGCCAACTAGTTTTCCGTCGATTACTGTGCCGCGATATACATCGCCAAATAAATGTTCTTCCATCACCACCCAGTGGCAAATTTGTTTAGCGATTTTAAAAGCCTGAGTTAATTGTTCGGTGGTGTAAATGTGTGTTGTAGTATGACGGCCGCGACTGCCGAGTCGTGGTTTTATAATTACTGGCTTGGTTAATTTATTAAATTCTTTGGTAGCTTCTGTTGGATTAGTAAAACAACCGCCATTAGGCGTAGGAATGCCGGCGACTTGTAATTGTTTTTTGAAAAATGCTTTATCATCCAGTGCAAAAAGGTTTGAATTCTCAGCGTATTCAGGTCGAGGTAGGCCATTAAAACGAATCATTTTTCCATTTATCCAAGCGCGATACAAATCAGAGAAGTGTCCGGAAAATATAGCGCCTTCCATTTTAATACCGCGCCTAACTGCCTCTTCCCACAGCACACGTACCCGAGCAATGTGAGTGGTAGATAAATCACTAGTATATTTTACCAGTCCTAATTGTTCATAAAACCAAACCAATCCCCAAAGCAGAGAATCAATCATTTTATAAAATAATCGGCCCACGACCCCGCGAAAAATAAAATTGGTTAAGGGTGTGAAAGCAATTATCATTATATCCATTAACCGCGATACAAAGTGGTTAGTGGGGTTGTTGCCGCAGTAGGGGCAAGAATTTTTAGTCATAGACCAAGCATACAATATTTGTTAAAATACTTACAGAACGGTATGTTTTTTATTAAAAATAGGGCACCTAGTTTACCAAAGGAATTATTATGAATATACAAAGTATAAAGAAAAAAAGAATTGGCATTTTGGGTGGGATGGGTCCAGAATCAACAGTGATTTTTTATCAAGCACTTGTAAAACAGTGTCAGGTACAATATAACGCTAAATATGACAAAGATTATCCAGAAATTTTTATTTATAATTTACCAATCCCTGACGTTGTTGAGGGGTTAAAAAAACCAAAAGAAACATTAAATATACTTATACGAGGTGTAAAAAAAATAGATTCAATTGGTGTGGATTTTGTAGTGATGCCGTGTAATACTGCGCATTATTTTTATTCGAGCATGTCAAAATCTATTTCCGTTCCATTTATTAATATTTTTTCCGTAGTTGCTGAAAAAATTAAATTACAGGAGTTGAAAAAAGTAGGGTTTTTGTCCACAGAAACAACCATTAGATATAAAAGTTTTGGTGATATTTTTAAAAAAAATGGTATTAAACTCATTTTTCCCAACCAAGTAGATCAAAACAAATTAACCAAAATAATTTTAAATATTTTAGCAGGTAAAAAATCAAAAACTGATAAGATTCAGATAAAAAAAATAATAAAAAAAATGAAGCAAGGTGGGGCTGAGGCGATTGTGTTGGCTTGTACTGATTTACCAATTCTTATTAAACAAAGAGATGTGGGTATCAAGATTTTTGATACTGTGGAAATACTAGCCGAGGCCACCATCAAATACGCGATTGGAAAATATAAAAATTAAGTTAAATGTAAAATAGGGTTTATATTAGTAATATAACCAGAAGCCACAAATTTACCGGTTATAATATGATAAAATTCTGGCAAAAGCGTTTGGAAAGCTTGATTTAATGTTATTTGATTAAGATTTTGTTGTAGTAATTCAATTACTTCGGGTTTTTGGTAAAGAAGCCAATCAATGCTAGAAGCTAAATTATTATTTAAATAAAGAAAGGCAAAGCTAGCTGCTAAATAATTAGTAGTAGTATCTTTAATTAATAAATTATCTGCCTTATTGTTAAGTTCGCTAGCGCAAATTAAAAAGGCACGCTTCATAGAAGTCAAATAATCAACTTGCGAAAATCCACCACCACAGGTAAGGCCGTAGTAAAAAGAAATTATAGATAAAGATAGCGCGGTGGTGGGAATAAGTTCGCGTGATTTTAATTTGTCGCTTACGATTTTTGGATCAAGTTTAATTTTGTAACCGACTACTTCATTAATTAAGTGGTCGTTTTTTAAAGTTAAGGCGAGGCGAGTTTGATTTTGAATAGCCCAAAACAAAAAACTACCGTGTGGTGGGTTGTTAGTGAAAGCGCCGCTAATGCCCTCATAATTTTTTGCATATAATTTTTGGCCTACCTCTGAAAAAATTAATTGGTTTATAATGGTTGGTGAATTTAAATGAAATTTTTGAATAAGCTCAGAAGCGATTTGCTCCATTTCTAAATAAACCATTGCGTTATCAGCGCAGTTGGGTAAATTTTGCCAAAGTAAATAGTTGGTAATGGCAATTTGGTCAGCGTATGATTTAGCATTTAATGCTTTAGCATTAGCATAAACTTTATTAATTAAATTTTGTAGAAAAACTTTTTGTGTAGAGGTGATTTTGGATTGGTTAATTTGTTTAGTGATATTTTGGATCACATCTATTTTATAAGCTTCCGTACACCAAACTGGTTGATGACGATTTTTTAAACTAAAAAAATGCAAACGCTCTTCAACTAAATTTTGATTATGGAAAATTAAAGAGCGAGGCAATGATGAGTTGTTAAGTGAAACATTGCTAGTGGCCAGCACTAAATGTACTTTTTGCCCCAAAGCCGCCCGTGCTAAGTGTGCTTGCCAAAAAAATGGATGAGAAATCGGGCCATGGTGATCGGCGGTAGAAACAGAGTAATTTTGAGTCAGATAATTTTTTATTTGTTCAACAACTGTCCCACCTAATAATTTATTAGTTATGTCAACGATTACACCAATTAATTCATTTTTTCTTTCACTAGGCAAATTAGGGTTCGGTGGAATAGTTTTAGTTACCCGCGCACCAGAAGGCCACTGGTTTTTGTCGGTGGACAGATGTTGGCGTGTATTGGCCTTCGGTGCGGGGTTTCGCTCCGTATTGTGATTCACTGAAGATACTGTTAATTTTTGTTGGTGGAGCTTCACAAAATAACTTAATTTTTGCTGGCCAAACTCACGCAAAATACCCGCCAACTCCGGGCGGTTTTCGAGTACAACAGTTTGGTATTTATCTAAATCTGACACATCCTTATTCTAAACTACTACGTTGTGATTTCAAAGTTATTATTAGCATTTAAAATCCATCTAATTAAATAATGCTAAAATGTCTTCAAAATTTTTAAATGAATAATCAGCTTCTGGTGACTCACTCCAAACCAGCCCAGCAATCATACCCACCTGTTTCACTGGTATCATTTCTTTTTGAACATCATCGCCAATAAACAAAATGTGTTCCGGAGGTAAATTTGACACCTCAATAATTTTATAAAATCCATCGAGCGCTGGTTTGGGGTTCTTAAATTCAGCCCCGCTTAAAAAATGAGTGAACCATGTTTTATCTAGACCAATCGCGGGGAGTAATTTATCCATTCTCATATTTGAGAATATTGAAATAGGGACTATGGCGCGGAGCTGATTTAAAACATCGGGAATTTTTGGATCTGCTAGCTTATAAAATTTTACTGGATCCACAGAATCAATACGATCTGCCCAATACCCAGGAGGCATTCCAAGTCCATTGGTAAAAACAGCGGAATCGCTTTTATACTTTGCGCGAAGTTCTTTAAATTCTTGAATGAGCACTGGAGATACTTCTTTGCCAACTACATCGGCATATGTTTTATAAAGAAATTTATCACGCTCATCGCTCACAGAAGCAAGAGTTTCGCTAAAATCAAACCAAATGTGCTTTATCTGATTTTTCATATTATTTCTTTTGCCCTTGTTTATATTTTTTTAAATATTCCAC
The DNA here is from genome assembly GCA_964348825.1 of uncultured Gammaproteobacteria bacterium. Taxonomy (GTDB): domain Bacteria; phylum Patescibacteriota; class Patescibacteriia; order Veblenbacterales; family UBA10138; genus JBBTZY01. Next base: position 345,097 of record CAYGDX010000002.1, read on the forward strand.
ATCTACACGAGATTCTTTTTTAGCTTTAATTATTTTTTTCATTAATTGCCCATCAACTTCATCTTTTAAATCCCTCATAAATGTATCAAAATTAAAATATTGATTTTTATAATATGGGGTAATATCAAAATCACCTTGATCCCACGAAGAAATGTTAGAGAGTGTATGTTGCATTATTACCTCAATTTTATCTAAAGAATTGGCAAATTTTGCCTCCACAGTCTTTTTCTTTTCAAACTCCCTCCACAACCGAATAATCTCATTTGCATTTTTTTGCGACAAAAGCGGGGTGAGTTTTTTAAACACCCTTTCTTCATTTTTATATTTATTTTTTTGACGTTTTGAAATTTCATGGGCAGGAATATCTCCAGTAACAGCTTCTGCCAAATCATGAATAATTAACATCTTTAAAACTTTAAATAGATTAATTTTTGAATCTAATTTTTCTGAAATAATCATAGCCAAAAGACATAACATCCAAGTATGTTCTGCCACGCTTTCTTGGCGAGTTGAGTTGCTTAACCAGGAGTGTCGAGTTATGGTTTTTAACTTTTCCGCCTTTTTGTAAAAATCTATTAAATTATTGATTATTTTTTTCATAAAGTTTTAAGTGTTGTATCATTTTTTATGATCGGTCGTCGTAATGATTTTAAGAGTGTTTGTGTCTTAACTATTTTAGTAAGTGGGGCGATCTTAAGTATTTAAAAAATAATAATCCAAAACTCCTAACTGTAAAGTAAAAATAGAATTAGGTTGTTCTATAAAAATTTTCTTTAACTCGTCTTTATCTAGCCAGCGAATGTTTTTCACTTCACTTTCTTGGGCGGTTGGTTCGCCGTCTTCAACTTCGCATAAGAAAACAAAGCCAATGTAAGGTTTTCCACCTTGGAGTTGTTGCTGACAACAAAAGGGCATAAAGGCAAATGAGGCGTCGTTTTTGTTAGTACTGTGAGTGGGAGTTTGTAAATTTGGTTTGATTTTTGTAATAACAAGCCCTGTTTCTTCTAGAACTTCTCTTTTAAGAGCGTCATATACATTTTCATATTCATCAATCCAGCCAGCGGGAATTTCAAGTGTGCCTGAATAAACAGGATCTCTGTCTGGTTTCCATCGAGTTTGAACAAGTACTTGAGTTTTACCATTATGCTGACGTTCAATAATGGCAGATACAATGGGAATGTTAATTGTGATTGTTTCTTTTAACATATAATAAAAATAGTTTTTGATGATTTATTCCGAATTTTGGCGGGCCATGTGGGTTCAGTACCAGAGTGGCGAAACACCATAAGGGTAGTTTGGAAGAATTTCAGCAACTAAGCTAATGTATGTGGGGCGCTAGTAATTTTTACTTAATTGGCGTACCTTGGTGAAAAAACATTCTCCAGCCACTATCTTCTTTTCGCCATAAGGATGTTCTTAAGGAAGATGCCTTTTCTGTGTCGTTAATAACCCTATCTGTTTTAAAGTTTGCCATCACAACTTCTTTTGACAAATTTTTGATTTCAAAATCACTAACAACATATATAACCTTGTCAGTGTTTGAAGGAAGTCTTTCAAGCACACTTTGCTTTGTGTAGACCAATCCAGAACTTCCGAATTCTTTAAAATCATCTGCAAGTAAGTGGTTAAGTTGATCAAAAGAAGATCTAACTTCTGGTTTCAGAAGTGACGTTTCCAACTCATAGATTGTATTTTTTAGTTCTTCCATATTTTTAATTATAGCACTCGGGTCACTTCCGATACTAAGTTCTTTTGGCGGAGGCGGAAGGATCCCCGTACAAGTCGCTTTGGCGACTATACGGGGCGCAGTCGAACCATCTAAGTATAAAAATATAAAAACGGAGAGGGAGGGATTTGAACCCTCGACCCCCTTGCAGGGGTACCGGTTTTCGAGACCAGCGCACTAGACCACTATGCGACCTCTCCAAAATTATTTAAGTGTTCGTAGTATAGTTTTGATTTTATTTGATGTCAATCCATCTTCGCCTCCGGCTTCGACGGACAAGTTCTTTTATTTAGCTGACTCTAGGCGAGGAATAAGTTTAAGCCACCACAAACATATTAAATATACACCAATTCCTAAACCCAGTCGCGAGAAAAGTGGTAGTGGTAATATTAGCGCCAGTGTCATTAGTAAAGTGGTCGCGAGTATTTTAGGGAAGCGGGCGAGCGATGGCATTAAATTATTTCGCCACAAGAAAATAATATTTACCAGTGCCATAAAAGCTTCTACTCCCACAGTTACCCAAGCCGCACCAAAGTAAGAATATTTAGGAATAAAAATAATGTAGCCCACAAGCGCGAGCAAGGCGGCAATAGCATACATTGGAATTAATTTTTTTTGTTTGTCTAAAGCAAAAATAAAATAGCCGCTAGCATTGCCTAGGAAAATTGCGGCGCAGGCCACACTTAAAATCATTAAAATTGAACCGCTGATAGCGAATTCCGCGCCAGTTAACCAAATAATAAGTGGCGTGCCAATTACAAAGCTTCCCGCCATTATACCAAGCCCAGCGGCAAGGAGCGCATCAAATGTGCCAGCATATAAATTTTTTAATTCCACCGTATTTTTTTGTACCCAAGCGCGGGCGGCTAGTGGTAAAACCAAGCCGCCGATAATAGCGGGGAGGGCTAATAAAACTTCTAAAATTTTATAAGCCGCACCATATAAGCCAACATCGGCACTTGGCTTAACTAAAGATAAAATTAAAGTATCGGCTTTAAAATAAATTAAATTAAAAGCAATGGTGAGTGCTACTGGCCAAGTAGTATGCCAAATAGCGTGCCAAATTTGCCAGTCGATTTGGAAACTAAGATTAGTGAATTTTTTAAGTTGCCATAAAATAATTACACAATTAATTAAATTGGCAATTACGAGCGCTATTAAGTAAGCGTTTAGGTTTAATGATTTTTGATAAGCCAGCCAAGTGATGGCGAGTAAAATAATTCGCGCTGACATGTCAGCGAGGCCAAGTAGATGAGTTTTAAATTTAGCTTGATAAACACCAGATAAGCTTTGGCTAATAGTGCTAGCTAAAAATCCTAAACTGGTTAAAGCAATGCCTAGTTTTAATTCGATTGGATAAGGTAACCAAATTGATAAAATTGGGGCCAGTAGAAAAATTATGCTAGCAGAAATTACACGGAAGCTTAAAAAATTGCCGAGTAATTTTCCTTCGTCGTATTTAGCTTCACCTAAAATACGTCCGGCCGTCATCGTTAAGCCAAAATCAATCAAAATGGCAAAGAATTGTAGATACGACGTGACGGTAGTGTATTCACCAAAACCATGAGTACCCAAGGCGCGCGTCATTAGCGCCACAATCGCCACACCTAAGATAGTATTGACGACTTTACTGGCGAGTTGGATGATGGTTTGTTGGCTGAGTGTAGAAAGCATATAATTTAAATCCGAAATTTGAATATCGAAATTCGAAACGCGTCGTGCCGCCCTGTCGTAGTATTTGTACAGAGCGGAAGTCGGACGAGTGTCCGGCGAGGGCGTGTTTGTGGCCGCTGTGCATAGCCCGAGCCAACGAGTCCGACGAGCACTGTTCAAATACGAAGACCGAGGCGGCGATTTTGTGTTACTTTATAAAAAGTAACAAAAGAATAAATTATTTTTCCCATAAATATTTTTCTAAATCCACCCAATAATTTCCATCTTTAACTTCAACCTTCACTCCTTCCGTTTTTAACAAATCAGCTTGGAGTTTTTTAGTGGCGCGCATATTTTCTATGGAAATCATACCCGATTTATTTATTACCCTTTGCCATGGTACATCTATGGGGCAAATATTTAAAGCCCATCCCACCAGCCGAGCCGCGCGTGGCTTACCTAAGATAGCCGCCACTTGTCCGTACGTTGCCACCCTGCCCCGCGGAATGTGTTTTACTAATTTATAAACCTCGTTAAAAAATCCTTGAGCCACAAATTAAGATTACCATATTACCACAAAACCTCGTAAATTAGTCATTTGTAACCCCCTAAAATTCATGATAGAATAGCTTTGGATTTATATAGTACCAACATTTAAATATTATTAATATAATTTGGCCTATGAAATCATTTTTACCAAAACATGCAATTTTTTTTGAATTATTTTTAGATTTAAATAAAAGTTTAAGTGAAATTGTGGCTCTTGCAAAAGAATTCAGCCACAATTTTAATAACTTTGAAGATTATTGGGTTAGAGCTCAAGAAATTGAACATCAAGGTGATATCAAAACTCATGAAATAATTAGTAAATTAAACAAAAGTTTTATTACACCGTTTGATCGTGAAGATATTTATCTTTTAGCACACGAACTAGACGACATTATTGATTTAATTGAATTTGTTATTCATAATATTCATTTGTATGGCATTACAAACAGAGTACCTGCAATAGATAAATTTATTGTGATTATTGATAAAGCTTCAGTACATTTGGAAGCTTTATTGGTATGTTTGGAAAAACAAAAATATACCGATGAGTTAACCGATCTCAAGATTAAAATTCATGAGCTAGAAGATGAAGGTGATATGTTATATAATAATTCAATTAGTGAACTTTTTAGATCAAGTAGTGATCCGATATACATTTTAAAAATGAAAGACATATTATCTGGATTGGAAAATATTATGGATAAATTTCAAAAAGTCGGAGATATCATAGAAGGAATTATTGTTAAATCAAATTGAACAAATTACTGTAGGTTGTTTTATGTTTGATATAAATTGGTTAATAGTAGGAATTATTATTGTAGCTTTGGGTTTTGATTTTACTAATGGCGTTCACGATGCGGCTAATTCCATAGCAACTATTGTATCAACTAGAGTACTTACACCGCGTCAAGCAGTAGCTTGGGCGGCGTTTTTTAATTTTGCAGCTTTTTTGATTTTTGGTACCACGGTCGCCAATACCATAGGTAAGGGGTTAATTGATATTAATATAGTTACGCCACAAGTAATTTTAGCTGGTGTATTGGGGGCAATTGTTTGGAATTTAATAACTTGGTTTGCTGGTTTGCCAACAAGCTCATCACATGCTTTGATTGGTGGATATGCTGGGGCGGCCATTGCCAAGGCGGGATTTAAAGTAATTATTTTTAGCGGTTGGTATAAAACATTACTTTTTATTTTGTTAGCACCATTAATGGGAGTCGTTTTAGGTTGGGTATTTTTGATTATAGCCAGCTGGTTTATTTATAAAAAAGATTATCCACCAGCCAAAGTGCAAATATGGTCAAAACGCTTGCAATTTTTTTCGGCAGCTGTTTATAGTTTAGGGCATGGCGGTAACGATGCTCAAAAAACCATGGGTATTATTACTAGTTTACTTTTTGCCTCTGGCTATATTAGTTCGTTTGCAGTGCCACTTTGGGTAGTTTTAAGTGCCCATGCCGCTATTGCCCTCGGCACCTTAAGTGGGGGTTGGAGAATTGTTAAAACAATGGGACAAAAAATAGCGAAAATTCGTCCAATTGATGGTGTGTGTGCTGAATCGGCTAGTGCAATAAGTTTATTTGTAGCTACTCATGCTGGTATTCCAGTTAGTACTACACATGTTATTACTGGAGCAATTTCTGGTGTAGTTGCTGCTCGTCGAATATCTGCAGTTCGTTGGGGTACAACATTGCGTATTGTTTGGGCTTGGGTATTAACTATTCCAGCAGGGGCTGTTGTAGCTAGTTTAATATATACATTAATTAGTACCTTTTTTCATACGTTTTAATTTTATTGGTATTAAATAAATAAAACACCTTGCTAAACAGCAAGGTATTTTATTAGCGGGTAAGGGGAATCCTCTTCCCCCGAAATTTCATAGTAGCTACAATAAATGTTTCTTAAGAAAAGCCCTACCTGATCCTGTCTTTAAATAATATTCGAATTCTTGGGCGGTAGATTTTTCTATAAAAGCGAAATACGCCATAAGTTTCCAGGGTTTAAATTTAGCTGTATGAATAGAATTACCAGAATTATGGTCTTGAATTCTGGATTTTAAATCTTCCGAGTAGCCCACATAGTGCTGTTCGGGACAATTTATACTCTGGATAATATATACGTAATACATAGCCCGCCTTCGTTAAAACTTCGGCGCGCAGACTTCAACTTAATACTTGTTTATTGTCTCAATCCTCGACAAATCTATTTGCTGGCGTAAGCCAGACGTAGCTTTAGCGAAGTCTGGAGCGGGTAAGGGGAGTCGAACCCCTGTCAACAGGTTGGAAACCTGTGGTAATACCGTTATACGATACCCGCAAGGGTTAAAATCCTAAATCCTAAGCACTAAATCCTAAAAAGTTTAAAATTTTGAATTTAGAATTTGGGATTTGTTTAGAATTTAGAAATTAGAAATTAGGATTTTTATTCTACTGTGTTCTAGTAATTATTTCACCACTTGGCAATTCAGTAGAAAGTTCATAACCAGTACGCGTTAGCTCGTAAGTTATAGGAAAACTTTTTGGATCAGGCAATTGTTTTATATAATTAGGAATCAATTCTTCTAACTCTGTCGGATATTTGCCATTATCCATACTGTAAATATCTATAGCTTGAGCGATATTATCAAGTGATTTTTGACGGATACTAAAATTGGCTTTTAGAGCGTCTTGAGTTAAGCCTGGGAGTTCGTTTATTGTTTCGTCTAAAGCTTTTTGTTTGCCTTTAATATCACCTTTTAGTACTTGCCAAAAATTAGTTTTTATTCCAGCTCGTTTTTGTTTTCGTACTTCGGATATAATTTCGGCGCTGAAAAATATTATAACGGCAATTATCAAACCAAAAACCACTAAAAAGTGGCGACCGGGGTGACGGTGATAATTATCCATAAATTAATCAATCTTATTTGAGGGCATTTTTTACAGTCGGTTTTTTAGTAACCACTACCTTCTTTACAACTTTTTTAGCGACCGGCTTTTTAACTGGTTTAATTGTTACGGGATTTAATTCAACCTTAGTGGCTACAATTTGTTCATTTTGTAGCCAACCAGTTACTCGCACCACTTGTCTGACTTTTAGATTTTTAACCGGCATTACTTTTTTTCCATTTAATACTTCGGTGTTTTCTGTAATTATTACTGGATCATAAACTTTACGCCCACGTTCTGTATAAGTAATGGTGATTACATCTTTACTCACGCCAGAAATTGTGGCGCGGGAAATAGTGAAAGTTTTAGGTGCTACAATTTCTGTATTATCATCTTGTGCTAATACAATATTATTTAGCGTAATAAAATTTAAAGCAATTAAAATAACTAGTAATAATTTTTTCATAAAATTTAATTAAGAGTTAATCTTTTGTTTTATTTTTAAGTGAACGAAGTTCGCTAAGTAAATTTTCAGCTTGTTTTTCTAATTTTTCGTAAGATATTTTTTCATCTTCGGCCTCTATGCCTTCTTGTAATTCCTCTAAATTTTCTGAAATATCTTCTACGTCAGCTGAGATTTCTTCCACATCTTCGGTTACATCTTCAATGTCTTCAGCTACTTCATGTAGTTTGCTGGCACTTTTATTAACTGAATATTGAATGAAGATTGATAAATAAATTGCTTCAAGGGAAACTAAAGTGGTGAGGATTAATAAAACTTTTTCAGTATTCACTCCAAATCCAGGCAGTATTAAGATAATAATAAAAAATACGGTATGTATTAAAAAAGAACTAGGTGAACCAACCCAACTGGTTAAGCCATTGGCCATTTGTTCTAAGAAAGTCGTTTTTTTAGGTGTATTATCCATAGTTTGTTATTTCATCTCACTGTGCCGCGGGTCACCTGCCTCATCGGCAGGCAAGGAACCCCGTAGAATTCGGGGTCGCCCTCATCTATGGGGCGCAGTCGAATCTGACTACGTCGCAGGCCTTAGGCGGTTTACTTATAATTTAATTATACTGTCACGGGAATACTATATGCTTTTTTAAGAGTATTTACGGTATTCATATTTTTTAACAAATCATCACTGTGCCGCGGGTCAGAATCGAACTGACGACGCCAGCCTCTTCAGGGCTGCGCTCTACCACTGAGCTACCACGGCGCAGTGATGATTTGTAAATAATCTTTTATACTGGTCGGGGTGCTGGGAATCGAACCCAGTCAACGTGCTCCCAAAGCACGCGTACTACCGGTATACTACACCCCGATGGTTTTTAAAAATCCCAAATCCGAAGCACTAAATCCTAATTTATTAAATACCCAAAATTTAAACATTTGAATTTTGGATTTATTTTGAATTTCGATATTCGAATTTAGAATTTCAATTTTGGTGGGTTCGGTGGGACTCGAACCCACGACCAATTGCTTAAGAGGCAACTGCTCTACCAACTGA
>CAYGDX010000003.1:0-87726 GCA_964348825.1 uncultured Gammaproteobacteria bacterium
CCCCCGCCTCCTCCACCACCACCTCCGCCAGATTGAACAGTAATATTAACAACTGAAGATGTTGCGGTGGCGCCACTATTATCAGTCGCTCGGGCAGTTAAAGCGTAAGACCCTGCACCTACACCAGTCCAAGTGAAAGTGTAAGGCGCGGTGGTATCAGTATTTATAACTGACCCGCCCGATAAAAATTCTACTTGAATAACCGAACCATTGTCAGAAGCGCTGGCTTCTATATCAACACTCGCGGTAGCGGTATAACTTGCTCCATTGGCTGGCTTAGTTAATGAAACGACCGGTGGAGTATTACCTCCTCCGCCGCCGCCAGAAATAACTGTAACAACCCACGGCAATTCAGCTGGAAGATTTGAAGCATCAGTTATTTTAAATTTGGCATTGTATGTACCAACCGCATTATAAGTATGAACGAAACTTTCACTTAAAACTTGGCCATTTACTGTACCAGTTTTAGTACCAGTGCTATTAGCTGAACCATCGCCCCATTCCACTGTGTAATTTATAGTTACACCATCAAGGTCATGCGCTTGCACAACCCAAGTATTATTTGTTCCAACGGTAATAGGGTTCAAACCATTTACATTATCTATGAGCGGTGCAGTATTTGAAGCACTAACTGTTGCTTGCCAAGGTAAAATAGCGGTCGCGCCAGAAGAATCAGTTACTTGAAATAATGCATTATAAGTATTAGCTGAGTTATAAGTATGACCAACAGTTATGTTAGATGTACCGCCATTGGTAGTTGCTACCATATTTGAAGTAGTGTCAACTGAACCATCCCCCCAATTTACAAGTAAAGTCAAAGTTGTGCCATCGGGGTCGTGCGCTTGAACAACCCAAGTTTGTGCCACTCCCGACATAATTGGATTAGATCCATTTACATTATCAATTTTTGGTGCCTGATTTACAGCCGTACCTTGCACTACTGCATTCCAATTTGAAGCGCCACTTGTTATACCATCGCTATCTGTCACTGTAAAAACTACTGAATAACTACCTGGCGCATTATAAACATGAGAAAAAGAGGTGGCCACACTATCACCCACCGCACTCGCAGTTTTACTGTCGGTACTTAATGCTGAACCATCACCCCAATTAGCACTAAAATTAAGCACCGTACCATCAGGATCTTGGCCTGAAATAGTCCAAGTATTGGTATCACCAACTTGAATCGGATTAAGCCCATTTACTGTTAGAACAGTCGGGGCGTTAGCGGCCAAAGCATTGCTAAAAGGCAGTAAATAACCAGTTATCAATAGCAAGGCCAAAGCGAATTTGTTGAATTTTGTCATATTTATGAATATATAATTAAACTATAATAAATGCTCTAAACGAGCGATATTACACCTTACCAAAACATGACATTTTTGTCAAGCTCCGGCAGGGTTATAAAAATAGATTTACTAACTATTTATAATATAACCCGCCTTTAGCCCTTGACACAATAGGGTTAATTCAGTTATGATAGGGTGAAACTAAATTTAAATAAACAAACACTTTAATAACTAAATATCACAAAAAATCTCATAAGGAAAAACTCATGAAAAAACTCACAACAATATTTGTGATGTTGTTTTTATTTGTCTCGGTTGCATTTCCGCAACAGCAGTGGACAAAGAATAACAGCATCGCGGAAGGAAGCTATGTTTCTGCTTCCTTTAAAAATACAGACACCGGATTATTCGCCACAAAAAGTGGTGATGTATTCGGCACAGTAAACGGCGGAGATTCATTCTCCGTGATTACACCACTTCCCAAAAACTCAATCAACGCCGTTTGTATTAATGGCGCAAATATTTGGGCGGTTGGTGGTAGCAAAACATTACGCTCCACCAACTGGGGAATTGATTGGATTAACTTTGCAATGTTTAATCCAATTAGTATGAACAACATCACCGACGTAAAGTCGGTTGGTGATTCAACTTGGTTCGTCGGCACCGACACGGCTTATAGCCATGTCGTGCGATTAACTCATGTTGATAACACCTACGGCTGGAGATCCTCGCAATTCCCTCTTGGTACACCGGTTCAAAAAGCCAGTTATCTTTTGGGACGCATTTGGGCGTATGGCGCAAACGACACAATTTATAGTTCAACGGTAAATGAACCGTGGACTAAAAATCAAATAGACAACACTGTGCTATGTGTAGTGTCTATGTTTGCCGATACAAATAACACATTATTCGCACTGACGCAAAATAGTGATAATAGTGGTTTATACAAATCGTTCGACACCGGAAAAACCTGGAGTAAAACATCAGTGGTAGGAAAGGTTTACGCTGGAACATTAACACGCGATCAAATCTTCATTAGTGTACTTGACGGCATGCCAAAAATTTTGTCTTGGGCTAACAACTCTTGGCAAAATTCTTTTCAGCCCGACTCGTTGATTGTAAACTTCACTTCCATACAAAACAATGTATGGGCAGTGGGTGCTAGTGGTGTGTATCAATACAAACCACGCGCAATTAATCATCCCCCGATTTTACAAAATCCGGGATTGAATATAACGATGACTGCAAACAAGACACGACGGGATACACTTGTTGCGACTGACGAAGACGGTGATGTTGTAAAGTATCATCAGTACTTATCTAATCTCGGATGGGTCACAACTGATTCATTGACTGGTGTGAGAGTTTTTTCTCCAACAATTAATGATACGGGACGACACTTGGTATTGTTTCAAGCATATGACGGATATGGGGGCACTGATCAAGTGTTAGATACAATTCAAGTTTATCTGAATCGTCCACCGGTTATTACTTCATCATCATCAACTGATACGTTGCAATTGAACGATACGTATCAGGACACATTATATTACTCTGATCTTGATGATGATATATGTACATGGACAGTTCCGGAAAAACCATCTAGCTTAATCGCCAGCGTTAATAATCAAACTTTACAATTATATTGGGTTGCCAATACTGTTGGCACATTCAATGTAAGGGTGATACTTGATGATAACCATGGTGGTACTGACAACTGGATAAAAACTTTGGTTGTCATTCAAACCAATCGTGCACCAGTGATTGACACCTCTTATTTGCCACGCACGGCAAGAGTTGGTCAAGATTATTCTGGGTACATGCCTTGGTCTGATCCCGACAATGATAGAGTTTTCTTTACTCTAACAACTGCACCGAGTTGGCTATCAATCACTGATTCGGGAAAGTTGTTTAACAATAGATCACTCTACCAAAGTGATGTCGGTAATCAATTGGTAACAATTCACTATACTGACAATCACGGAGCGAGTGGAAATTTCTCCTACTGGCTAACGGTAGGAATTTTCTATCCACCAGTACTTGATGATGTAACTGATTCGTTAGCAATACCAGGTCAGTTATATCAAACACAACCACGACTGATCTCAATGGGAAACGGAAAAATTCAATGGTATTTCATCTACAACGATGATCATCCAAATTTCCTTTCAATTGATATTAACACTGGATTAATATCTGGTACGCCAAATACTCAAAACGTTGGACGATACTTGGTTATACTTCAAGTTGTTGACAGTTTAAATTTAACTGATCAAGTGCAGTATTGGCTAAGAGTACCTTCACCAAATGGGATTGGTGATGGAAATGGAACGCCAACTGAATTTGCCCTACATCAGAACTATCCCAATCCGTTCAACCCGACAACGGCAATTTCCTTCAGCTTGCCAATTTCATCAATCGTAAAACTTGCTGTCTATAATAATCTTGGACAGGAAGTTGCTACATTGGTTGATGAAGTTAAGGAGATGGGAAATTATACAGTATCGTGGAATCCGGAAGGTTTACCAAGCGGCAGTTACACTTACCGCTTAATAACCGAAGGATTCATTGAAACAAAAAAAATGTTGCTGATTCGTTAGCAACGCAAATTCGTCATGGAGGTCCTTTTTCCACCTACCATGCAAAGCCGCCCCTGAGTTGTAGCAATACTTCTCACGCGGCTTTTTTATTTTCCCTAAAATCCAATCTCATAATATTTCACTCATTATCTAATTATGTCCGGCCGGACATAATTAGATAATAGCACTTTCATCACAAAAACTTTTTACTCGTCTCTAATTATTGCCGGGCGGACATTTTTAGAGACGTTTTGTGCTTATGTATGAACAAAAAACTACCCGCTGTTAGAAATATCCGGCCGGACATTTCTAACAGCTGAATAAATTTAACTAAAAACCGTCTAAGTTTTGACTAGACGGTTTTATTAATTTATCTACTAACTTACTCTACAAAAAGAATAGTAAGGCGGAAAGGCCAAGCACGGCTATGGTGTGCGCGATTACTGAATAATGTTGCACTTTAATTCTGATAAATATATTAAGTAGTAAAGCCGCGCCAAGTGCTATCATAAAGTACATATAAAAACGGCGCACGTTATCATCTAAATTCCCCACACTCACAAAACCAAATAATTTAGTAACTTTGTTTTCTGGTTCATTGAAGATATAGAATTTCTGAGTGGAAACATCAGGCGCTATCCAAGCCATTGTTTTGCTAATTAAATGCCCAGCTACTCCCGCCGTTATAATTGATAATTGTTCCCCACTTGGGTTCTGCAATTTTTTATCTACTTTAATTACTCCTTGCCAAATATCCCCTTCCATTTTTACTAAATCAGTAGTCACACCTGATAATTGTGCAGTAACATTGCGCGCTTCTGATATTTTAATTTTAACATCAAATTCATCGGCACTAATTGGCGCAATCTTTAAACTATCAATATCTATTACTGGCTCGGGTATTAATACCTCCACAGCTTGACCTTTAACTGCTTCAGCCACTGGGCTTGGTGCGGGGGTAACTGCCACCTCGGTAGGCTTTGGTTTAACTGGCGCCCGCTTCACCCGAGCAGGAATTTCTTTTTTTTCTACCACCGGCCCAATTGGGTCAGAAAGTGGTCGACCAAAATATTGCGCCACAAAAACTGTTTCCACGCCTTCAAAAATTCCACGCGCCACACCCACACCAATTTCACTATATTCAGGCATAACAATATTAGCCCGGTGAGTAGGTGAAGCCATCCAAGCGTCTTGTAAACCTTCAGATTGCGTAAAATGCACGGCTAAATTTTCACCCGCATATTCATAAAAATATTGTGCGTTTAAAATAAAATCCCATGGGGTTTTACCATTTGGACTAGTGTGCGCAAAATAACTGGCTTTAACCATATCATTGGCTTTGGCTTCCGCCGCCACATTAAGTTTTGAATTCATCTTAAGTTCCCCCAAGCCCAAATTTTTACGAGCTTGATTGGTAAGCGCTAAAACATTGTCTGGTGTTATAGCACTGGAAAATAAACTAGATGATGGTAAGGCAAGCGGTAAAAGCAATGCCCCTACTTTGACTAAAATTAAAAACACACTATAAAACACCAAAACTTTGTGCTTCAAAGCATGGGGATGATCATTATTACCACTATGCGGAATAAATTTGTCTTTTAAATGACAAACTAACTTTCCACCAACTCTACGACATTGTTGTTTGATATTGTTTGAAAACATAAGAAAAGGTTAACAATATATGATAACTTAAAAACGCTAATTTGTCAACCCACACACCAAAAGCACTGTGATTTCTTATTTTATTATACTAGTGCTTTGGTGTGGGGTGTTCGCCCAAATAAATACTAAAATAATACAATATGGTAAATACTATGGACTCCACACTAATTAAATGTTACCTGATTCAATAAAAAAAGAACAGGGTTGGTTAACCCCGTTAGAAGCTCCCGCAAACACGGGTGATTTTGCTTCTAACGGGGTAAATACCAACCCTGAACTCCTTATTCCCCTCCTAATTATTCAACAATCATTTTTAAACTTGGTTTTAGAAAGCTTTGTAATTGGGCAATTACGGGCTTTTCTGCTAAACCATAGTAATTAAAAACTGCACGATTATATTTTTTTACTACCGCCTTACCGTAACGTCCTGATTTATAAACTTTAATTTTACTATCACTTGGATTATTAAACTCCAACTTCTTTTCAGCATCAAATTTTATAGTTGGATTAATTTCCTCTTTAACTTGTGGCACTACCACCCACGGTTCATAAACTTTTACTTTAATCTCGGTTGAAGTAGCGGCACCTAATTTATCAGTAGCCGTAAAAGTAACCAAATAATTACCGGACTTGCTATACGAATGTTCAAAAGTATAAATATTATTTAAATGAATTTTATCTACTTCTGGAGTCGTAAGCGATAAAGTTTTTGTTTTATAATCACCCCAATCAACTGTCACATTTAAATAATCACCATCGGGATCACTGGCCTGCACTTTGAAGCTTCCAATTTTATCAACCATTAAAGAATTAAAATTTGGATACTCTGTCACTGAAATTTGAGGTGGTTGATTATACGGCACGGGCACAGTACCTGACACAAAAACTGTTAATGATGATTTTGTACTTAAACCGTCTTTGTCACTCACTGTAAAAGTAATAGTATGATCGCCCGGAGTTTGGTAACTATAATTAAATTTGCCAGTTTGAGTATTGAATATTGGCGCCATACTTTCGGCTTTGTTTTGTTCAACTGTCATAAATTCACCAAAATTTACTTCATAATTTAAATAAGTACCATCTGGATCATAAGCTGTAACACGCCACTCCCCTGTTTCACCAAGCTTTAAATTAGTTGGACCACCAACACCCGTAATTACTGGTGATAAATTTTTAATTTTTAAAGCACTAATTTGTACTGGTCGACTAAAGGCATAAATATCTTTATCAACCACTTGAACTTTAATACGTTTTACACCTTGATATTCAAAAGGTAAATCTTTTGGTGTGTTCCATTCGAAACTGCCACTGTTTAAAATATTATCGGCAATTACATATGGAATAAGTGCTGGCATTTGCAGACAAGGCGCTTGCACACAAACATTCATTGTTTGTTCAAGTGTAAGTCGCACTTGTTCGTTACTTGACACACCATTACTTTGCCAAGCAATTTTGTAGCTTCCACCTGTTAGCCATTGCTCACCTGCATAAGGTGCGTACACTTCAAGCCAAGGCACGTAAATATTAGCTGAAGCCATTTGTGGGGCAAATTGGCTAAATACTAGCCCCAAGGTTGCGAGCGCTAAAGTAGCGCGAGCTATAAAATTCTTCATATATTGTTCCTTTCTGGCTCCATCATAGATGAAGACAAAATATTTATAAAAGCGAAGAGTTTAACCCCTTCGCTATATAAAACGATATACGAGAATAATTCTTACACTTTTATCCTCCTCCCCTCATTAGGGGAGGCTGGGTGGGGTAAATAAAAATTAACATTATTTTCCCCTCCCTAACCCTCCCCATAAAAGGGAGGGAATTGTTGTGAATTATACCTCTATCTCCCACTAGCCTCTAAACTACCCACTTCAGCCTGTAAAACCGCTTGATAGGCCTGAAGAGCCGCTTGATAGGCCTCACTGAAATCATTGCCCCGCTTAAATTCCATTTCAGATTTTTTTTGCTCCGCCTTATTAATTAAATTTTGCGCCTCAACTAATAATTCAGTAACTCGCCTTAAAGCATTATCTTCGGTTGTACTAGTTTCTAAATTAAAACTTTTAATTTTTGTCCGCACTAAATCAAGTTTATCATCCACCTCTTTAATACTCGCTTGCCATTTTACAATGGAAATAGCTGACGGCGCCGTTATACTTTGTGACGCTGAACTACCATCACCATCTTCTGGCTTTTTATCATCATTAAATTCTAATTTAATTCCTGTATTATTTGGTTCTGATTTTTGCTCCAACATTTTTTCATAGGCAATCCACTGCTGAGAATTAACCTTACCTGAATCATCCACTGTTCTTAATTCAATTGGTGCAGGTAATGGGAGCCCTAATTCAATTTTATTTGCCTTCGCCGGCGCGGATTTTAAAGCTATATTCTTACCCGATAAATTAAGAGTAATTTTATTTTCTGCTTCAGCGGTTTGCTGTAGAGCTTTCAAAATATTTAATTGTGAAATCTTAATTGAATTTGATACAACAGGCATAGTTAAGGTTACAACACCACCATCATCTAATTTATTATCTTCATTTGATTCTGGCTTTTTAAACGATAACTGGGTTAAAACTTTTTGATTATCAACCAGTTTTATTCTAAAATCACTAGTAATTTCTGAATAATTATTATTTGATTCATTATTACCCGACAAAACAACTGATACCTGCTCAATATTTTTTGTATATTCTTGAAGCGTGTTTTCTACCAACTGATCTGATTTTTTAAGTTGAATTAATTTTTGAACTTCACCCAAACGGCGATCAGCTAAATTAAGCTGCACTTTTGTTTTACCCAAAGACGTTACCGATAAACTCAACCTTACTTGTTCAGTAGCAATTTTAACTGGATATAAAAATTGATCAGGTAAACTAGCTTGGGCCGCAAGCGCTGTACTACCCACAAATACTAAAACTACTAAACTAGCCACCACGGGCGTAGTTTTAAGCCACACTAAACTAAATTGCCAAGAAGCAGTGGTTGATTTTTCACTCCAAACGCTAGGATTATTATTTTGGTAGGCAATCAAATTTTGACGCGTGGAAGCCAGCCAAGCCGAATCGGGCTTAACTTGTCGCACTTTTCTTAACCATTTTCTAATCAAAATTGGCATAAATTATGACTTATTAGCCACTAAATCTTTTAAGTGTTTTAGGGCTCTATGTATAATAACGTAAACATGACCACTTGTCTTACCAAGTAACTCGGCAATATCGGCAATAGATAAATCATCAACATAACGCCACAGTAGTACTTGTTTATAAATTTCCGGCATTTTATCTAAATGTTGCCTCAGCATATCTACCTCAATTTTAACATCTACTTCAGTGCTATGCGGCGCGGCTGGCTCAACTAACATATCATCCAAACTAATGTCGTGATGATTCCCCCGATAATAATCAATAATCAAATTATGTAAAATTCGATAAAGCAGGGCTTTTAAATTATCTACTGGATTAGCGCGATATTTATCCCACGCCTTTAAAAATGTTTCACTCACTAAATCTTCGGCGAGCTCTTTAGAGCTTACGCGAAAATAAGCATGGCGCCATAAACTCTCCGCCAGCTCATCGTATATTTTTAGAAAATCTTGTTCAGGATTAAATTCCGCCACAAAATATTATGGGTAAATTTGTTTACCGTCGTCATCTTCAATAATAATCGCATTAGTCGGGCAGGATTTAGCGGCCTCAATAATTAATTTGGCCTCGGCTGGTAAATCTTTAAAATCAGTTAAGTCGCTAGTAGTGCCACCCGCGATTTTTTTAAGCACGGCTTTACCTTCTTCATCCAAATCAAACACTTCGGGTAGGAGTGCTACGCAAGAAGCGGCGCTGATGCAGAGATCACGATCGACTTTTACTTTCATAAAATTTAGAAGTTAGAATCTAGAATATTTAATTTTGTCATTTAATTATTCGGATTTGATTTGAAATTTGACATTTGTAATTTTGAGTTCTGGATTCCCGCCTCCGCGGGAATGACGTTCACATCAGTGGTTATTTAATAACTGGCGTCTTCACCACCTGCAACTTATAACAATACTTCCCCACTGGATGATTCCAATCAACTAATCCCATTTCTGGTGCAACTGGATATGTACGCGCATATTCTGACTTACCCTGCTCCCCCGCGGTTTCAAAATCAGCGCACAACTCATACTGCTTATCACTCAATACTTTATATTCATAAGCCATTTTAGTCAATGGATCCTGCGGCAATTTAGGATTATAACCAGATAATGGAATTACACTCAAAGATACTGGCAATGTTTTTATTTCCATTTGATCATAAGTATACTGCACTACATTACTTATTTGTTGCAAATCCATTACCCGCTGATTATCTCGCACTAATTTTTGACGAAAGGTCGGCGAGCCAATCATTATAAAACCAATCACAATAGCAATTAGTGTTACAACAATCGCTCCAATTAAATGCCCTTTGTGCCACCAAGATTTTTTATCTGCCGCGTAACCCGCTTCATCTTTTTTAATATTTACCCAGTAATACCAAATCACCCACAGCCCAAGCAGCAAAATGGTGGCGATTTTAAGTAATACTCGAGTAGTTACTTCACCCGCTACAAATTGATACACTAAACCAATTACATCACCAATTACAGTGGCGCAAGCTAAAAATAAAACTAAATAGGTTAATACTTTTCTAACTTTAGATGCGGCCGAAGTAAGGCCAGCCGTTAAATCTTTATTTATTTTAGCGGTTACGAGCAAATAAATCGGTGTGGCCACAATTAAAGCCGCCAGCGCTCCAGCCGAAGGGCCAGCGCCAAGTGAATAATTTATCACTTGATCGCTCCAGTATTTATTAATAATCGCAAATACCACGCCACCCAAACTTATCGCCGCCGTACCTAAAGTAAAAAATGATAGTAAATAAAAAAATATATCGCGACCTGCACTTGAAGTTGATTGATTTTGCATAATATTTCTTATTAAGAATAAAATTTATAAAGATGGAGCGATACTAATGTGAATTATTTTTGGTCGATACCCGCCTACGCTTTTTAGCTACGGCGGGTTATCCGCCGATGTGAGCGACATCCGCCGTAACCACTAACTACCTTCATTGACCAATAACTTTGTGATCTGGGGTGAAGGCGGATAAATTAATCACTTGCCCTGGAGCAACTGCCTGTGGTTTATTAACTACTGGCACAACTGGTGATACAGTTGGTACAGGATCTTTTTTTACAACTAACTTAGGCGATTCTATTTGAGTATTAACTATTTTTTTAATTTCATTAGTCAATACCGCTTCTGAACTCGGCGTAGAGTGATTTTTGACAAACGACACTGGCGACTGATGAAGTGCTTTATCCAAACTAATACTGGGTGGTGGTTGAAGCACAACCGTTTCAGTGCTTATCACTGGATTCACTGCTGGCGGAATAACTTTCGTTAATTGACTACCTGCTGGAGTAAGTGATGTTATCACCTCTTCTTTTTTATTGTTACCATTACCATTCATTAGTGGTAAATCAGTTGGCGGTTTATCAATATATTCATTATCTTTAACCACCAAACGTGGTTTAGGCTTAGGAATTACACCTTGTTTAATTCGCTTCATATCTTCTTTACAATACACTGGGCGAATGCCATCGGGCTTAAATGGTAATTGTACTTTTTTACTGCAAACCCAACACTCGGCCTCAAATAAATCCTCTCGCACTTGAGTTAAATTAAGCCGAGGTGCTTCTGATTGCGGCAGAACATTTCGTTGTTTTAAGTGCGCTGGAATATTTTTATAAGTGGCTTCTTCCGGATCAACCGCGTGAGCACTAACAGAAGATAGCGGCTCACCTACCCCAGCCCAACGCAAAATTTTCTCTTCTACTAATGTGCGATTCTTAGCGTAACGTTCGCGCGAGACGCGAATAACTTTTTCCCGACTGGCAGTTTTACTCGCCACTGGTGGTATAGTGGAAGCTGAAAATGGCTCACTAGTTACACCATCAATCATCAACTTTAAATAAATATTATAATTCGGCAAACTTACCAAATCAGTTTCTTCAAAAGTGGGCCCAAACTCTTTCACTAAAAATTCCGCATCTTCACCACCCACCCGAAACATACACAAACTACCTACGTTACCAAACACCGCCGCGCGTACTGGTTCGGTTAATTGTTCAATGTATTGGTGTGCCACAATTAAATTAAGACGGTACTTACGCGCTTCCGACAAAATATTAGCAAAACTTTCCGTAGCAAAGTTCTGAAATTCATCAACGTATAAGAAAAAATCTTGACGTTCGTCTTCAGCGGTGTCAATACGGCTCATAGCCGCGAGTTGCAACTTTGTAATCATCATAGCGCCGAGTAGAGCTGAATTGTCTTCGCCTACGCGACCTTTGGATAAATCCATTAAAAGCACTTTGCGATTATCCATAATATCACGAAGGTCAATAGTGGAAGTAGGCTGACCCACAATATTACGAATAATAGCTGATGACAAAAATTGTCCAATTTTGTTTTGGATTGGTGAAATGGCTTCAGTACGGAATTTTTCATTATAATTATCGTATTCGTCAAGCCAAAAGCTACGAACTACTGGATCGCTTACTTTATCCACCACTTTTTTACGGTAATATTTATCAACTAAAAGACGTGTTACACCAAGTAAGGTTGAGCCGGGATATTCAAGGAGCGATAAAATTGTATTACGCAAAATATATTCAAGCCGTGGCCCCCATGAATCAACCCAGATTTTTTTAAATACACCAATCAACCCTGAGGCCACTAGGTGGCGATATTTTGGATCAACAGTTTCTAGTGGATTAAAAGCAATTGGATAGTCAACATCAGAAGGATTAAAATAAACTACATCGTTAATACGATTTCCCGGCACCACATCTAATATTTTTTCCACAAGATCTCCGTGCGGATCTACTACCGCTAGGCCGTAGCCCGCACGAATATCACTGTAAATCATATTCTCGAGGAGCACAGATTTACCAGTACCTGATTTACCAATCACGTACATATGACGCCTACGGTCGTCCAGCTTAATACCGAACTTACGGTTAGCCGAACGAAAATTTATTTCACCGATCGGAGTGATTAATGATTTAGCTTTAAATTCCATAAACGTTAAGTACTATAATGTCTAACTTAAAATTAATATAGGTGAGTTTTAAATAGTTTATAAATATAGCCAAGATTTTTAAATGTCTAATTTCTAATTTCTAATTTCTAAAAATGACTAATGTCTAATAAATAAATTTTTGGATTTGGGTCTGGGGTATTTTTAGATATTAGATATTAGTCATTAGTGATTTTGTGAGGGATTGCTTCGCTTCGCCCTTTTGGGTTTCCCTCGCAATGACTACCCACTACATACTACGTACTAAACCTCCTCCTCTTCCACCCACGGTAAATTAGTTGGCGCGCTTGATCGGCCGCCGGCTTGCGGCATTGTCCCACCATCTACAGGGTTAACACCAGAAGTAGGTTTTAAATAACCCTGACCAAAAGTCGGTAAGGCAAAAGGTGGCTCGGCTTTCTTCATTGCTGTTTTCTTCACCAACGGTGCCTTCACCGTAACCACTGGGAAATGCCAAATAGTAGCCAATTCTTCAGTATTTAAAATTATGCCATGCCCCAAGCCTCGATGTGCACTACGTGTTTGGTAAGAAAGCAAAATACTTTTTTGCTGGCGAGTAATGCGTGATTCTTTCAAAAAATATTCAGCCTGAGTGGTAACATGTTTACCGGGCTTAAAAGCATTACGATCGGGCGCATTATACTGCTGGAGTGAACCAACTACACCGGAAACACCGAGTCCTTTAGCAAATGATTCACGCCGCCCCCAATAAATCATTCTAAATTTAGTAAAATAACAAATTTTGGAAATTTTTCTCTGTACCGCTTCTAAAACATTTCTTTCGCCAGGCGTTAAATCGCTAGGTTTTTTTGCTTCTTTTTTTTCTTCTTTAATATCACCCCATAGTGGATAAATTATTTCGCCAATAAAATCTAACGCTTGTAAAGGCAACTTAAAGATTAAAAATTCAAAAATATTAAACTTAGCATGACCACTACCCATAATATCATGTACCGCATGAGTAATGTGTGATTGCCATTTTTTATTACCCGGTGGTGTAATTACAATTTGTAGCCACACATCTTCATCGGGCCCAATTCGCCCCAACACTTCAAGTACCGCGGCCATTGGATCTTTAAAATCCAATTTTAATTTATCTTCAAATTCTGGATAAGTTTTAATTGGATAGCCAGCCGGCTTAACTAAAGTAAATTCGCAACCCCATAAATCATAAACATCGGTATCAAAATCCAAGGGAATGCGGTGTACATAATCTTCCACTTCTGTAATTTCGGCATCGGGATACTGCGAATAAACGCAGGCCTCAATTAAATCACGAAATATTGTCGGCGTATAAACTAAATACTGAATATAACCGCCCAAACTTACCAATTCAAAACTAATTGGCAGTTGATGTTTACCTTTCATTATTTTATCGTATAAAGTAATACTACCGTACGTACCAGCTAAAGTTGAAAAAATATGTTCTACAGCCAGTGGTCCTTGTTCAGTATCTTTTGGTACATCAATCGCGAGTAACACAAAAGGAACACTATGAATAAATTCATGCTGTTTTTGTTGAACCCATAAATCAAAAGCGGCCTTAAGCGCAACCATTGCCACAATAATAAAGCCACCGTGAACAAAAATCCACCACATCCCAAGTGGTAAACTACCTTGGGGAAAAGTACTAAAAAATGAAATTATTGCCTCCATATTTTTTATGATTATTTAGCTTAAAAGTAAACTAAACAACCTGCGCCAGATACTTAAAAATTTAAGATTGGCTTATTTTAATATCAAAACTATGATTTTAAACTGTAGTGTTTTTTAAACTATAACGCCCGGAATCATCGCTTTCGAAAATTTCTTTGTTCGCTAGCGCCAAATGTACAGTAGCCGGCTTTACTTGTCTGACTTTCATTACTGCTTGTACAATTTGTTCTCGAGTGAGTGGTACCCCACTCCCTTGTAAAATTTTTACTACCACATCGGCCACTACACCAGGTTGATAACCCCATTCGCGCAAAGCATAAATACCACGACCTACCAACACATATTTATCATCCATTATTAATTCATTATGCACTGTCGGCGCGAAAGCTGATTTTTTATCAAACTTAGTTTCATTCACCAAACGCGTTATCTCCCGAAAATGTAAAGGTTTGCCCGCCTGTTTTAAAACTAAATATATTTTGTCGTTCATGCGACGAGGTGTAATTGTTTCCCAATCTTTCAGTCCCCAAGCGCCATAAGCATTACGCTTCAAACGATCACTTAAAAGCAATAAATCAGGTAAAACTTCTGGAGTAAGTGGTAACCCTAATGGACTCTTTAACGACTTATTAAGTATAGCATAAGAAAGCTCTGATTCCGATACTGGACTAGCTTTTTCTTCTATCCAATTTTCAGCCGCTTCGTGAAGTTCGCTTAAATAATCAAGCACGGCCGCACGAAAACGATAACCAATCGTAAAACGAGTACCCACACCACCCAGTGGCAAGGCCACGTCACTTAATAATTCGTCCAAATAAAAACTTATAACCTGCGGTTTTACTTGTGATCCTAATTTTACCAATTGCTTAATAAAATTATCACGTGCGCATGCTCCGCCATCTTTTTCCAAACAGTCCATTATCACTTGCCTAATTGGCTGGATTAAAGCTAAGGCCTGTTTATCAGTTCTTAATTTCTTAATCGCCAATCGCTCAATTTGCCTAATTCTTTCTCGAGTAATTTGAAAAGACCCACCAATTTTTTCTAAGGTCTCGAGCTCGCCCCCACGCAAACCAAAACGACGAACGACTACTTCCCTTTCGCGCTCGTTTAATAAATCAAGCAAAGAATTAAGAGTTTCTTGGGGATGAAATTTATCCAAGTGGCTTAAATCTTGATCAGAAATGATTTTGTCTAAAATTGAACTGTCGGCTGACATAAATTTAAAAAATAATAACAACTTTGACTAATCCTTCTTAAACTAGTATAAGTATACTATTTTTAGGAAATTATGTCAACTATTTAAAATTTTAAGAAAAATAAAAACCGCCAAATTTTAACAATGCGTTGGCGGTTAAATATATTTATTTTTATTATTAATTACCTTAAGTGTGGTTCTTTGCTTAAAAGAATTGGATAATGAACAGTTTCTAAGTGTAAATTCCCCGTAGTCAATTCTTTTAACGGCTGAAGCTCAAGCTCACAAACTGTGAATTTTATTTCAACTTCGTCAATATTACTAAATGTAAATACTCTTGCCCATATTGACCTTCCGTCTTTTGAAATCCTATTTATAAAACCTTTATTAAACAAGGGAGATATAAATTCTCCACTTGCTAAATATACAAGCGATGAAAATTTATTATATTTTTCTAACTTTAAAATAATTACCCCATTATTTTTTTGATCCGCAAGGGCGTACTCCATTCCTCGGTGTTCAATTTTAATATGAAGCACTTTCCTTGTAACCTTCAAATCTGAGTTATATTCCATTCTAGCTTGATTAATTTGATTTAAAACAAGTTGTTGTAAGCAAATCCAATCTTGATTTATAACTTGTTCTTCTCGACCCCATAAAACAATTAGGTTGGGATGTGGTGGGCATAAATGAGCATATGGTTTATCATTCATATGCTTTTCCACCAACAAAACAACTTTTTCGCCTTGTTCAGATAATAATTTAGCTTCTGATAGAGCATCTTTGTAATCTTTAGATTGACTTGAGCTGTCAACTTCATAAAAAAAGAAGTCCCTTATTTTTTTAAAATTAAATTTTTCCATAACTATTCCTTACGCGCTTTAAAAGCGGATTTTTTATTTTTTAATGAACAATACCATCGAGGTATTTCCTAACGCGTTTCGTTAAGTATTTATACTTAACATTAAATTACTTAGTTTGTCAAGCGCAAAAAACCACCTCGAGCAAACCAAGGTGGTTATTGTATGATAGATGAGAGATTGCTTCCACCTTCGCCAATGCTACGGCGGACAAGTCGTCGCTCGTTTGACTCTCCGCCAGCTGGCGGACCTCGCAATGACAAATTGCCTACTATTTGCTACGCGCTACCTGCTTTCTCATCCCCCAATTATACCAATCCACCAACAGTGGCGAGGCAATGAAAATTGATGAATAAGTACCAATTGTAATACCAATCATTAAAGTTAAAGCAAAATATTTAATAGTTTCGCCGCCTAAAAAGAATAGGGCACTTAGCACCAACAAAACTGTCAGCGAAGTATTAATCGATCGAGTAATAGTATCATTTACACTCTTGTTAACCGTACTAATAAAATCAGTACTTGAACCGCGGAATAAATTTTCACGCGTACGGTCAAATACCACAATTGTATCGTGCACTGAAAAACCAAGTACAGTTAAAATGGCGGAAACAAATAAAGCGTCTATTTCCACACCCATAAAATGCCCGAGCAAACTAAAGGCGCCTACGGTAATCAAAACATCGTGTGCTAAAGCCGCTACGGCCGCTAAACCATATTTCCACGACGCCACGGGGCGAGAAACTTTACGGAAAGCCCAAGCGATATAAGACACAATAAATAAACAAGCAATTATTACCGCCCAAAGCGCTCGCTTTTTTAATTCACTACCAATCACTGGCCCAATTGATTCAAATCTTAACTCGGTCAACTCACCACCCAAAGTTTTAAGTGAAGTTAAAATTTGTTGATGATTTTCTTCACTAATATCACGCAAACGGAAAATTACATCTTTTTCCCCCGCTGGTTGAATACTAATTGAACCAAGATTGAGTTTAGTTAATTCTTCATTTAATTTATTTGCTTCAGGACGAGAATTAGTAAAACTTACTTCCATTAAAGTGCCACCGGTAAAATCCAAACCAAACTTAAGACCCCAAAGCGACAAAGATAAAATTGAAATAACCAACAATAAACCGGAAAATAAATACCAAATTTTTTTCTTTTGAATAATATTCAACATAATGAAAACAAATTATTTATTAACTTCTACTTGCCGCGCGCCATGAGCAAACAAAGCGCGCCAATTATTAAATTTTCCAACTGCAATCAATCGTACAAAAGTACGAGTAACAGTAATAGCTGAGAACATACTGATTACAATACCAATGGCGAGTGTAATTGCAAAACCTTTTATCAAACTCGAACCAAACCACATTAAAATCACACAAGTAATCAAACTGGAAACATTGGAATCACGAATTGAAGTCCAAGCCCGCTTAAAACCTTCTTCCACTGCTGTACCTAAGGCCTTACCCGCCCGCAATTCTTCTTTCAAACGTTCAAAAATAAGCACGTTGGCATCGACTGCCATACCAATTGATAAAATAAATCCAGCAATACCAGCGAGAGTTAAAGTAATTGGCCAAAGCAAGAAAATAGCATAAGAAATACCAGCATAAATACTAACCGCAATCACTGACAAAAACCCAGGCAAGCGATACCACAAAATCATAAAGATAGCGACGAGTAATAATCCAATTAAACCCGCCATTAAACTTTTTTCTACTGAAGCTTGACCTAAAGTCGCATCAATACTGGTTTGACTAATTAACTTAATTGGTACAGGTAATGCACCGGAATTAAGTCGTTGGGCAAGTTGCTTAGCTTCCACCAAACTAAAATTACCAGAGATTACAGCACTGCCGGCGGTAATTGCTTGTTGAACAGTTGGAATGCTAATTGGCGCGCCGTCTAAATAAATTGCTACTGGCTTACCAACATTACGCCCAGTAATCTGGCCAAATAATTCCTTACCCTCGTCATTAAATTGCAAACTAACTTGTGGCAATCCTGAATTCGGATCAAACTCCACGGCCGCGCGCGCAAGTTGCTTGCCCGACAAACCAGTTGATACCCAATTATCAGACGCTTGCGCACTTTCTGTTTTAATTAAAATATGGCTAGTTCGTACTTCATCTTTCCCGTCGGCTGTTTTTCTTTCATCAACTTTTTTAATAATATGATAACCAAATTGGCTTTGCACCAAAGTTTTTGTTATTTCGTTCTTCTTTAAAGCAAAAGCAGCATCTTCAAAACTCTTAACCATTACGCCCTTGCCAAACCAATCTAAATCACCGCCCTTTACTTTACTACCATCATCTTCAGAATATTGCGTGGCTAAATTTTCAAAATTTTCCCGCCGCTGCGCTCGCGCCAACAAACCTTCGGCTTTTTTCTTGGCTTCAGCATTCTTTTTGTCAATTGCAGTATTATCAACTGGCACTGTACTTTGTTCTTTAAATTCCAAAATTGGAGTTTCACCAATTAATTTAATAGCGTCGTTTACATTTTTAACACCCGCCAATTCTACAATTATACGAAAATTCTCCCCCACTTTGTTGGTTTGTACTACTGGCTCGCTAACACCAAAAAAATTCACTCGACGTTCTATAACATCGCGTACGCCCTCTAAGGCCTGTGCTCGCTCACTGGGGACCACTTGAGTAACATCAGCTTGATAAACCAAGTGACTACCACCTTTCAAATCCAAGCCTAATTTCACGTCAAACTTGTTCCACCAACTAGCTCCCGGCACCCAATTTGGTACGGGTTGAATATCTATTAGACCTACAAAAATCGTTAAAATTAAAATGCCAATAAACCCATACCATAGCTTACGGCGTGGGGTCATATCTTTAAATAGGAAGCGGCCTAACATCAAAAATGGCCACCAAATAAAGCCAAAAGTAGAATTTAGCCCTTCCCCTAGTTTAGTCCAAAAACTCATAGTAATTTATGGCTAATTAACAGATTAAAAACCGGCCTGTATAGAGCCAGATTAACAGTAACTATATTAGCAAGGAGGCAGTTGTGGTGTCAAACGATTAAAATTTTAGAATATAGAATTTAGACTGCACTTATCTAGCCTCTAACTTCTATACTCTAGATTCGAGACATAATGAACTTAAACTAGAATTATTTTTTGAATTCATTTTTGCTCTGAAACAAAAACTAATAGCACTAACCAATAAATCCCCCAGCTTGTAATTGCCAAAGTTTATTATATAAACCGTCATTTTTTTTAATTAGTTGCTGATGAGTACCAATTTCCTGGACCGCACCGTCATCAATCACCACAATTCGATCCATTTTCATAATAGTGGATAAACGATGCGCAATCACAAGTGTGGTACGACCTTGCATCAAATTTTGAAGCGCACTTTGAATCAACCCTTCAGCTTCTGAATCTAAGCTAGAAGTAGCTTCATCAAGTATCAAAATCGGTGCGTCTTTCAAAATAGCGCGTGCAATTGCCACCCGCTGACGTTCACCACCGGAAAGTTTAATACCCCGCTCACCCACCAATGTGTCATAACCATGCGGTAATTTTTTAATAAACTCATCACAGTGCGCAAGAGTCGCCGCTCGCTTTACCTCCGCATCGGTTGCTTCACGCCTACCATAACGAATATTTTCAAGTAACGTGCGATGAAAAAGTACAGTATCTTGTGGCACCATACTAATACTATGTCGCAACGACTCTTGTGTTACATCTTTAATATTTTGTCCATCAATAAAAATGCCACCCGTTGTTACATCAAAAAAACGAAGAACTAAAGCCACTAAAGTTGACTTACCGGCCCCACTCGGGCCAACTAAGCCAACTTTTTCACCCACTGCAAGCTTTAAATTAAAATGACTAATCACTTCACGGGAATCTGTATAAATAAAATTCACGTCACGAAATTCTAATTCCCCTTGACTAATTTTAAGCGATTTAGCCTTTGATTTGTTTTGTACTTGGTGAGGTGTATGCAAAATTTCCACCATTTCTTCAGCATCAGCTAAATGCTGATAAACTTTACGAATTACCCGACCAAAATCCCACAATCGTTCAAACAATTGTATTAAATAAGCTTGAATTAAAACAAATGTACCAATAGTAATAATTCCTTGTTGCCACAATTTAATACCAAACCAAAATAAACAAAATTCTAAACCAACCATAAAAGCAACCTGTACCGCTTCAATATTAGCGTCAAAATACCAACTTCGTTGACGTAAAATACATTGCTCATTAGTTAATTTGGCATAACCGACCGCTTCATGATTATAAGCTGTAAAAAGTTTTACATTCGCATTATTAGTTAAGGTATCCGATAAATAACCGGTCACCCGTGAATCACAAGCCGCACTCGCTTCGTCATACTTAAGTTTACGTAAAGAAAGAATGTAATTAATTGTTAAATAAATAATTGACCAAACAAATAATATCAAACCTAAGGTTAAATTATAAAAACTCACCACCGCAGTAATAGCCAAAATTTTAAAAGCTGTACCAATTAAACTCCAAAAAAGCGCATCGGTCACAGCCTCAAAAGCCCCCACCAAACGATTTACTTTTCGCACCAAACTACCAACAAATCGATTAACAAAAAAACCAAATGAATGCTCGTGTAAATAACCAAAACAAGTATTTAAAATATCCGACATTACCCGAGGTTGAAACTTTACGTTAATAAATACATTCAAACGAAAAATTGCCCAAAGTAGCGCATTCCAAGCTAAAATAATAAAAAGAATATGTTGTAATTCCGGCACGGCCAAATTTATTGACGTACTGGTAGCGAGTGTGTCAAAAAAACGTTTATAATAAAACGGAATAATAATTGTTATAGCATTACCTAGCATCACCCCTAGCGCAATCGTCCAAAATTTAAGACGATAACGCTTAGTGTGTTGCCAAAATATTTGATACGTTTGCTTAGTTACTTGTTTCATAAAACCTTAAAATAAAGGGAAATTATATACTAACACAAAAAACACCTTTTAACAAGTAAAAACAATATCTACTTTCAAACCAAAAACGAATGCCGCCCTGTCGTAGGGTTTGTACAGAGCGGAAGTGGCACGAATGCCCGACTCGCCCGTGCTGTGGTCGCTTTGCATAGGGCGAGTCAATGAGTGCCACGAGCACTGTTCAAACCCGAAGACCGAGGCGGCGACTCTTGCACCACTTCTCTAGAAAAGTGGTAAAAAAATAACTATACAACTAAATTGGCCTGACTACTTTACGTCGACGCTTTATTACAAACCAAACTACGTAAGCCACTACTAGCGCTGAATAATTTATGGCCATAAATAAAGGTTGACCCCAAGAATAACCATCTACTTTAAAATCTGATATCGGCCATAAAAAAGGTGTGGGGAAAAATTCTTGACCATGACTAAAAATATCAATCACAATATGTAGTGCCCAAGCACCTAAAGCCCAAGGGATTTTTTTACGCCACAAATAAACTAACACCACTACTATCAGCCACACTACCAAACTATGGCTAATATTATAGAGTGAATTAACATACGTTGGAATAGATATTAATTCTGGCTTACCAATTGGTAGTACTCCAATCATCAAGCGGTATACGAAAAAAAATCCAAAAGAAAATAAATCCGGCGCCACACCAAAAAATACCGCCCAATATCTATTTTTTGGCGGTACTTTATTATAAACTACTGCGCTCCATAAACCGTGAGCAAAAATATCCATAAAACTCTTACTCTAAGCTCTTACTAACTAATGGTGTCCATTCGCTTTCTTGGTAGCTTGCCGACGCTCAAGTATCACCACAAAAATTATTAGTAGTATTGCCAGCGTACCCAAAGTAAAATACCATCCGATGGTACGATGATATTGAAATAAATAAATACTTACTTCCAGTAAAAATTCAATTCCAAAAAATACCGATACTACTCCAGAAACACGAAACATGGCTTTTTGCCAAGTAGTTAACCGACGCTTTCGCAAATAAAGTGCGACTATTAAAAAAATTATAAATAAAGGAAAACTTATATAACTATGAAGTAGTACGGCTTTAAAAGCGTATTGTTCTATCGGACAACTATCACCGGCTGACAAAAGAAACTGGGCGGTATTGGTATTACAAACTCGCCAGTGATTATTATAATAACGATTTAAATCTATTAACCCACGTTGACCCAAGCTAATTAAACTTAAAACCAATAAAAAAGATAGGAATACACTGGTTGCAGTGAGCCGTTCTTTAGGTGGCGCGCTATGAGCTACTTGGGGAGAATGAAGTGAGTTGGACATAAATTGATGAGCAAAAGTTAAATCTATATATTATTATACAACGATACTATAAAAAATGTAAGGACATAAGCTAAAAATTCTAAATCCGAATATCTAAATCCGAAATAAATCCAAATTTCCAAAAGTCGTGCCGCCCTGTCGTAGGGTTTGTGCAGAGCGGAAGTCAAACGAGCGTCCGGCTTGGGCGTGTCTGTGGTCGCTTCGCATAGCCCGAACCAGCTCATTTGACGAGCACTGTTCAAACCCGAAGACGAAGGCGGCGACTCTTGCACTACTTCTCTAGAGAAGTAGTAAAAAACTAATTACTATCATAAAACATTTGGTAAAAATTGTCTTCCTGCAAACTAGCTAAAAATTCTTCCGGATGCACACTTAATTCTCGTTTTAAATCAACTGGTGAAAACCATTTTACTTCAGCCACTTCTTTGGGCTCAAATTTTATATCTTTAATATCTGTGTCTAAATTAACAATATAAAATTGTGTAAAATGATTCCATTTGGTTTTAACATGAATTTTAGGTCCAATTTTTAAATCAGACAATTTCAAATCCAACCCCAACTCTTCCTTGGTTTCTTTAATTATATTTGATTCATAAGTTTCCCCTTCTTCTACTGTACCAGCCACGGCCGGCCCCCACTGCCCCGGATTATGTGATTTATTGTAAGCGCGCCGCGCGAGTAAAAATTCGCCTTTACTATTCGTCAACCACAAAGCCGCTACGCGATAAATAATTTTTAAATCTTTATCATCGCGCTCTTTTACTCCAATTGGATTATCATTTTCATCTACAATTATAATTTTTGATTTCATATTTTTATCACAAACTAATTCCCACTTGCTTAGCTAAATCTTTCACTAACTCCCAAGGTAGCCCGCGCGCACTATCTTCGCCACCTTCCACTTTTAAATAAAATGGTTTAAGCGATGATTCATCTAATTCAAAACCTCCAGCATGACTAAAACATTTGCCTGAGGCAACATAATTATCAATCACTTCGTTTGTTACTGGTCGCCAATACACCTTGGCCACGGCCGATCCAACCGCTTGTTCGCCAGAACTTAAATTTGTTACTGCCACGCCATTAATATGCACGGTAGGTTCGTCGCCATAACTTTGTAAAAATCTTTTAGCTTCCGCTTGGTCAACTGGCTTTTCTCTTAACTCACCTTTATAAAGCACTACTTGATCAGCTGTGATAAGTATAGCTGGTTCGTTGCATTTGATTTTAGATACCAACGCATCGGCCTTAGCTTTGGCCAGCGCCATAGTTAATTTTATTGGATCGTCGTCGCGAATAGCTTTTTCATCAATATCAGCTGGCCTAACTTCATAAGTTAAACCTAATTTATCTAATACTGACTGACGTGATTTAGAAACTGAACCTAAAATAATTTTCATAGGATATTAATTTATATTTCAAAATATCGACATTTTTAAATATCGAAATTTCGATATTTTGATATGTCGAAATATTAAAATTGTTATTTGTTTAAAATCTGTTTTAAATATTCATCAAATTCCTGATCTTGATTATTAACCCGCTTAAACTGTTGGCCTGAAAGCGCACTACCCTTTACTTTATCCACAAAACTCTGAATCAAACGTGACACTTCGTTAGTTAAACCCAAACCTTTATTTAATACCGCTTCATTAATAAATCGGCGATCGAATGAAATATAAAGTTGCGCCCTCACTTCACCAGTTTCACCTTTAGCAATAAACAAAGCATCAATGAATTCATTTTTAGTGCCCCGGTCAAAACCTTCGGCGATATTAGAAAGTGGTGATATAGCCGCCCGACGAATTTGTCGTTTTAAATCAAAATCTTTAAACTGAGCTTGGTCGGTAATATCAAAAATAAAATTTGCCAGTTCTCTAGCTCTTTGCCAACAAATCAAATCTTCAAACTTTTGAATTGTCGCCATAAAAAATTTCTTAATATTAATATATTAAAATTTTAAAATGTCGATATCTCGAAATTTCTAAATATTAAACCCTACCAACCCAACTCTTTAAGTGCGGCTTCAGCATAAAATAAAACATTAGTGCGCAAATCCATCGTGCCCAACTCCTCTTTTGTTGCCCAACGGGCCAAACTTTTCTCGTGATCATTAACTGCACTAGAAATAACATCCGTACCAGCTTTTGCAAAATATACAAACGTAACGTGTTCATGATTTTCGTTTACCATATTTTTGCCCATATACCTTGGGGCAATGATAGAAAAAAAATTATCATCTTTAAATGGGGGTATACTCCCACAAATTTCAATATCTAACCCCACCTCTTCCTTTACTTCACGAATAGCCGCCTCATTCGGATCTTCATCAAGCTCAATGTGTCCACCAATAGATAACCAATAACCATATTTATCATGCTTACGAAGTAGTATTTTATTTTTATACACAATAAAAACCTCCACCGTAAAATCAATTTTTTCATGAATGTGTGGCATGATAATTACTAATTAACTAATATAAAATTCTTTTTGCAAATAATTTTTTACCATCTTCGCGCTCGGTGGAAAAAGTGGTGCTGGTAAATTATTTAAATCAAACCACTGCCACTCCACAATTTCATCCGGCTCCATAACTTTTACCTCACCACTAAAATCATCACTAAACATACCTACAGTAATAAAATGGGCATGTTCATTTTTATCATTGTTTACACACATTACTTTAACCAACTTTAATTCCAAACCCGTTTCCTCCTTTACTTCACGCTTCGCACCTTCTTCAAACGATTCTCCAAATTCCATTTTACCACCTGGCATAGTCCAACTACCTTCGCCGTGAAGCTCGGAATCGGCTTTAAGTGGATCAGAATGCCGGCGCCCCAAAAGCACCTTGCCGTCTTTAAAAATCATCACCCCAAACCCGCCTCTAACCTTTTGATTATTGTCTGTCATATAAATAAAATTAATTAAGTAAACCTCTTTTCAATAAATCGGGAATTATTTTATTTCTAATAATCGGAGAGGTTTTTGGATTAGTTATATAACTTTTATCAATCCAGTGAATATTTTTTACTTCTGTTGATGCTTTTGGCTCACCAATAATTTTGCCAACATATAATTTAATAGAAACATCTCTATCTGATTTACCAGCCGCAATATCAGTGTATTCATTAACATAAACAAGCGAATTTAAATCAACTTCGCAATTTAATTCCTCTTTTATCTCCGCTTTTAACGTCTCAACTTCAGTTGCCTCTTGAAATTGACCGCCGGGCATAATGTAATCTGAAGTAACATTACTAGGGTCTTTCTCGCAAACCAGAAACTTGGTTTGATCGTCATTTAAAATTAATAAAGCAATTTTATTATAGTACGCCATACATTAAAATTAATTACTTTTTTAAATACATTTTCACACCTTCTAAAATACCAGAGGTAAAAAACTTTGCGGGCACCACCTTTTCTAATTTAACCCACTCATAACCCTTATGCTCACGACTAATCTTAATTTTACCACTTACGTACTTAGCCTCAAAAAATACATACAAAACATGAATCTCTTTTTGCCTACTGCCGGATTTCTTTGGTAATAAATGCCTCCCCACCGCCACCGGCTTACCCTTCACTATAAATTTTATATTACCTATCTCTTCCCTCACTTCTCTTTCTATAACCTCCATCAAATCAGTTCTGAATTCATCTGTATCAATTCTACCTCCAGGTAAATCATAAAAACCAGCAAAACTACCACCTTCTACGGCTTTTAGAATCAACACTTCGCCGTCTTTATTTTTCAAAAACAACTTTAATGAAATTTGATAAAAATCTTTAGTTTTTTTCATAAGAACCATACTTTAGTTTGATACCACGTATGCGAGTACGTTAAATTCAGGATCAAAAAATTCTATCATCTCATACTCCGGCCTCACTATAACACGAAGATTGTTTGGACACTTATGTAAATACTCTTTTTTAAAATTTTCGTAGTTAGTTTCAAAATCATTGCAACCAACTTGTGGACGCTCGGGGTCTGGCTGTCTAATGCGTAAATGCGTGATTTTATTACTTCCAACTATAATTGGCACATTCGACTCTGCTCGCGGACCATTATGAAAACTATAGACTTTTCCTATCTCGCCAAGAATTTTAGTTAATAATTCGTACTCTGACTCCGAATGTGAAAAAATTGTCAACGACTTAATTGGAAAAGTTTTACCAACTAAATTTTCGGCCAACTTAGATGTTTCAGTGGCAATATAATGTACTGTCTCTAACAACCCCTCTTTATTCTGAATTAATTTTTCCATTTTTATAAACTACTCAATATTAATCTCTTTATTTATAAAAAATTATTCTATGTCCAACTCCTTAAAACCAGTAGCGGAGTCAAAAAATCTTTTATACGAGGCGTCATCAAATATTCCAATAACAACCTCTGCTGTAACTTCCACCTTACAACCATCTTTCAAATGACCGCCGATTACCTTACCATCTTTATCAGAAACAGATATGTGTATATGACAACCATCTTGTGAAATTGTTCCAGTTCCAGAAACAATCTCAAACGCCCCCTCAAACTTCTTTACGATTTGATTTTGTGGAGTTGCGCCAGCCATTCTTAAATTAACCTCTTTAAGCGAACCAACAATTGACAATAAAACTCCAGCCTTAATATTTCTAGATCTATTCTCAATTTCTTCTTTTAAAAATTGATTTGGTTTTAACCGAAATGTTAGTTGCCTCATAATATTATTAACTAATGAGATAATTATCTCAAATTATTATGAATTAAATCTTTGCCACTCAGTTTTTTTACCTTGTCTTTTATTATCAACCATTGCCAATTCATCATAAATACCATCTATCAATTGATAATTTTTAGCCTCTTCTAAACTAACCCAAGCAAACTGATCACTTTCTTCAGTTTGTAATATAATTTCACCCGCCACATAATCGGCCATGCACGATATTACCAGTGACGGACTGCCATCAGCATGAATCGTGGCTAAGCTGGTCACGTATTCAATATTTTCAATCTCAATCCCCACTTCCTCTTTCACCTCACGACGCAGGGTTTGTTCTAAAACATTGTACCAATAATGCTCTGTATCTTTTGGTAATTGCAAATAATCACTGGTTTCCATTTTACCACCCGGCACTGTCCACATTCCAGGAAAACGTTTTTTATTTGGTGATCGTCGTGTAATTAAATACTTTCCGTCTTTTACAATAATGGCAGTAATTACTACTTCGTGAAGATATTGATTGGTTGCGTTCATAATTTTTTTAATTACACAAAAAATTCTTTTAGTTCTTTTGTCACTTTAGATAACTCTTCATCAGTGGGATTGGATCGTTTGCCCTCCAAAAGAGATTTGGAAGTAATGTCATGATAATCGTGCATTGGAACAATGTGAATGTGTGTATGTGGAATATCAAATCCGGCAACTATTAGTCCAACTTTTTTAGGATTCATTGCGCGCTCTACAATGCTTGCTAAATTTTTTACCACATTCATGAGGTGACTATATGTATCACTGTCTAAATTGTAAAAATCCGATTCATGTTTTTTGGGAATTACGAGCAGATGTCCAGGATTAATCGGATGTTTATCAAGAAAAGCAATAACTTTATCGTCATCATATACAACATGTGCAATAACTTCTTTATTACTAATTTTGCAGAAGATACATTCGTTCATAATTTTACTTTATCCTAATCCTAGGCCCCATGACACTTCTTATATTTCTTTCCACTCCCACACGGACACAAATCATTCCGTCCGACTTTTTCCCCTGATTCGTCGCGCACCTTACTTTCCACTCCTGCGCTAGAAGAAGTGAGTACCTTAGCAAACACACTCCCTGCCTCCGCCATAGTTTTAGCTGGGCCGGATTCTTGCATAGTAAATCGTGGCGCTGACTTTTCGCTTGCAATATTTTCTACCACACTCACTTTAAAAACATTGTAAACTACTTGATCTTGAATTGAGCCAAGTAATTGTTTGTACATTTTATAACCCTCGCGCTTATATTCCACCAACGGATCGCGCTGACCATAACCTTGAAGTCCTATTCCGCCTCGCAAATGATCCATCGCGGTTAAATGTTGCACCCACAAAGTATCAATGCTACGCAGTAAAATAGTTTTTTCGGCCTCACGCATTACTTTTTCGGGCTCGGGTAATGATTGTTTGGTAGCATGATCCACTACTTTAGCTTCTAATTTTTTATATTCTTCTTTAGCCAAACTAACTAAATAATTAATAAAAGCATCGCGCTTAGCTGGTAGTGATAATGATTTATCATCACCACAAATTTCAGCCAATGCCTTACGCGCTGAGGATTCAAGTGGAAAAATAGAATTTATTACTTCATAAATTTCTGGCAAATTCCATTGTGATTCATCTTCTAGCGCGGTATGAAATGCTACTACCTCGACGATTTCATCAGCTACATATTTTTCTACTAGCAATGACAAGTGAGTAGTATCGCCTTCGGCCGATTTTAAAATTTCTCGTCGCTTATTATAAATTGATTCACGTTGTTTATTTAACACATCATCATATTCCACTAAGTGTTTGCGAATATCAAAATTATGACCTTCCACTTTTTTCTGCGCCGTTTCAATTGATTTAGAAACTAAACCATTCTCAATCGGCATATCATCGGGTACATTCAGCCGATCCATTAGTCGCTTCACTCTGTCGCCACCAAAAATTCGCATTAAATCGTCTTCCAGTGATACATAAAATTGCGAGGCACCTGGATCACCTTGCCGGCCACCACGACCTCTGAGCTGATTATCAATTCGCCTTGATTCGTGTCGTTCAGTACCTAAAATCAATAACCCACCAGCTTGTTTAACTGCTTCGGCTTCTTCAACCACCACTGGACTACCACCTAAAATAATATCTACGCCACGGCCGGCCATATTTGTAGCAATCGTGACCGCCCCTTTTCGCCCCGCTTGCGCAATAATGGCCGCTTCACGCTCATGGTGTTTAGCATTTAATACTTCGTGTGGTACGCCGGCTTGTTTTAATAATTCAGATAAAATTTCATTTTTTTCAATCGAAATGGTACCAACCAACACTGGCTGGCCTAATTCGTGCCGGCGTTTTACTTCCTGAACCACCGCTTTAAATTTACCAAGTTCGGTTTTAAAAACACTATCCGACAAATCTTTACGCACCATCAACCGATTCGGTGGCACCGCTATTACTTCCAAATTATAAATTTTGGCAAATTCTTCCGCTTCGGTGGTGGCTGTACCAGTCATACCTGATAATTTTTTATACAACCGGAAATAATTTTGAAATGTAATGGTGGCAAGGGTGAGTGACTCGCGCTGAATTTTAACACCTTCTTTAGCCTCAATCGCTTGGTGCAAACCTTCAGAGTACCTGCGACCAAACATTAAACGACCCGTAAATTCATCTACAATTACCACTTCACCTTCACGCACTACATAATCGCGATCAAGTTTAAATAAGGTGCGGGCTTTAAGCGCCTGCTCTAATAAATGTAAAATATCTAATCCCCCTTCGTATAAATTATTTATGCCTAAATGTTTTTCCGCTTTGGTTATAGCGCTTTCCGTAAAAGTAGCGGCGCGCATTTTTTCATCTACATTATAATCTTCGTTTTCGGCGAGGGTAGCTACGAACCGCGCGGCATCCAAATACTTTTCAGTAGCTTCTTCAGCTGGTGCGGAAATAATAAGTGGCGTACGTGCTTCATCAATCAAAATTGAATCTACTTCGTCTACAATCGTGTAATGAAGCGGGCGTTGTACCATTTCTGAAGCGCGCCACACCATATTGTCACGCAAATAATCAAAACCAAATTCATTGTTGGTGCCGTAAGTAATATCAGCTTGGTACGCCTCGCGACGACTCACAGCCCGTAAATTATTATAAGTGGCATCATCGTGTTTCACTTCTGGATCAAATAAATATCCGCGCTCGTGATTAATACAAGCAACTGAAAGACCGAGTGCATTATAAATTTTACCCATCCAAATACAATCGCGCCGCGCCAAATAATCGTTCACTGTAACCACGTGCACACCCTTGCCTTCTAAGGCGTTCAAATACACGGGCAAGGTAGCAGTTAAAGTTTTACCTTCACCAGTTCTCATTTCCGCAATATTCCCACGATGTAAAATAATACCACCCAAAATTTGCACATCAAAATGACGCTGAGAAATTACGCGCTTAGCAGTAGCGCGCACGACCGCAAACGCTTCAGGCAACAAATCATCCAGTGTTTCACCCTTAACTAAACGTTCTTTAAACACCGCTGTGCGAGCTAACAATTCCGCCTCACTTAATTTCTCAAACTCTGATTCTAATTCGTTGACACGTGAAACAAGCGGCTGTAATTCTTTAATTACCCGCGCATTTGGATCACCAAATAATTTATCTAAAAAACTCATAAAGCAGAATATACTTTAACATTTTTAACTTAACTTGACAAGCGGGCTGGTTATTGTTAACATAATCTGAAAACTACTAGAAACAAAAACAATTACTCTTTAAAAAAAGGAATAACGAATATGAAAATAGTTTTAACTAAAGGAGATTTATCAACCAGTACTAATACTTTAATTGAGATGATAAAATCGGCTCTTAACCTTAATAAAGAAACACCTTTGGATTTTGAAACTCAAGGAACTAGGGTAACAATCAAAATCAAAAAATTAACCAAGAAGGATAAGTATAATCTTGAATCAATTAGAGCTGCTCTAATTGAGAAAAATGTAAACTACACACTTGATAACTAAAAATAGGAGCATAAATGAAAATACTTTGCGTCGATAATAAAGATTACCACCCCATTCTAAAAGGAATTATCCCTAAAATAACTGAGCATTTTCTTATCATGGATAATTATAAAACCGCTGAAAAAGAAATTTCAAATTTTCAACCGGATATAATTATCTGCGCGAGATCAATCGGTCCCTACAGTGGTATAGAATGGGTAAAGGAAATTAAAAAAACACACTCCACCCCCTGCTTAATTATCACCAGCAGTTTAGGTTCGACTGAAAAAGGTGACTTTGCCCAACAAGGATTAAATGTGATGTCGCGTTGGGATGTAAACGAAGAAACACTACCTCAAAAAATTACTGAACTCATTAACGAAAAAAATTAAGGAAAAATTATGAATATCACCTCTCTAAATTATTTCAAAAAAATCCATTTAATTCTAGTGGGTTTAAATAAAGCTGGCTTTGACCTTTTTAAAAAAGAATTTAGTGGATCGGTAACGTTCTGCCACAATTATGTTGATGGAATAAAAGCTGTGATAGAAGCTCCTAGTCCTAAAATATTGCTCATTGAATGGGGTATTCCATATCAAAATGGTACTCCTGAGGTTAGTCCAGCGTTATCATTATTATTGGCAAATGAAGCTAAAGATTACGGATTAACAGATGTTATTATTTGTTTAACCAAGGAAAACCTTAAACGTTGGAGCCCCGTCGTAAAAAAATACAATAATAATAATTGTGGCGTATTAGACCAATACACTGTAACTTCGGTAATTTCTGAAACAGCCACCACTGAAGTAACAATAATGGAATTACCAACCTGCACCCGCGGCGATCAAGCCCCGATGTTTCCAGAAGCTACTGATTGGAAAACGTTGTTGGAAAATTATTTAAAATATACTAACAACTAACGAAAAAACAATTTCTTATCTTATACGTCACGAGCTTACACTTGTGACGTTTTTTTATTTATCTAAAAATAAAAATCCGTCGCTGTTTTACCAGCGGCGGATATGATAATATTTTTAGTTGTTTTTATACATTTGAGAAAATCTCTACCGCTCTATTAATCGTCCCCTTAACCAGAAAAAATGGCGCATCCATAGATTCAATTGTGAAACAAATAATACCCCACAAATCATCTATTGATGGAAACAACAATGAATTACCAAATATACCAATTTTCGTTAGATAATCATTTAAACTTTCTATTGCTCCGAATAAAATCCTATTATCTATAATGGACTCTTTGCTAAATTGCAAACCAGTTCCATCCACATAAAATATTGGTTTTTTGTTGTTAAAAATAATTAAAAATACGTGTTTAATCTTTTTGCCCTCAAACTCTACCATAATTTGAACTGGTTGAATTGAACTATTTTTTAGCGGAAGATTAAACTTTTTTGATATAGAATGCGCTAGAATAAATGTTGATATGTCGCAAAGTCATTTTGGAAAAACAACTACTCCACTAAGCAAACCATGAATATCTTTAAGTTGTTGGTTATGATTATCATTAATCTTTTCTAAAAAATCGGATAAATCTTTTATCAATGCGGAATGATCTACCACCCCTACTAATACCTGTTCCATTATTAACTCCCAATTTATAATTATTGTTAGAGAACTTTTTTATTTTGATAAAATATTAACTCAAATACCCATTTATGTCAAACAAAAAAACACCACCTAAAAAAGGTAGTGGTTTTTGTAAAAAATATTATTTATAATGCGCGTAGCCGATTATTTTGTAAGCCAATTTTGTCACCAAAAAATCTCCAGCCGGTTGCCCAGCGATTGGCGCGAGCTCCACCACATCGGCTCCCACAATTTTACTTTGCTTTGTAACTGCCCGAATTAATTCTACAACTTTATACCAATCCAGTCCGCCCGGTTCTGGTGTGCCAGTACCTGGTACAAAACTGGGATCAAAACCATCCACATCAACCGTAATAAAAACTTGATTAGTTAAAGTTTTAAGTATTTTATCAATTGGTACTTCGGGTGCTTGAAAAATCCTACTGCCGAGACCGGCTTTTTTGATAAAACTAATTTCTTCTTCACAAGTTGAACGAATGCCAAC
The DNA here is from genome assembly GCA_964348825.1 of uncultured Gammaproteobacteria bacterium. Classification (GTDB taxonomy): domain Bacteria; phylum Patescibacteriota; class Patescibacteriia; order Veblenbacterales; family UBA10138; genus JBBTZY01. The sequence continues at coordinate 33,466 of CAYGDX010000003.1, forward strand.
CGCCGTAACCGGTACACCTAAATCATACACTCGGCGCATGGCGCAGGCATGGCTCCACTTCGTACCTTGATATTCATCACGCAAATCAGTATGCGCATCAATTTGAAGCACTGATAAATTTTTATATTTATTTTTAAAAGCCGCCACCACGCCAGGTGTAATAGAATGCTCGCCACCTAAAACTAACGGCCATTTACCTGACTTTAAAATTCCTACTACTGTATCTTGAAGTCGCTTAACATTACTTTCGGGACCACTCATATCGGGCTCAAATTCAGGAAAAGTAAAAAATCCCAAGCGCGAAACGTCTTTATTCAATTCACTGTCCCACAATTCCAAGTGTCTAGAGGCCTCTATAATCGCGCTAGGGCCACGCGACGTGCCTCCACCATAAGTTGTAGTGGATTCATAAGGCACAGGCAAAATAGCGACTTTGGCTTTAGCCCAAGGCACTTCTGGCAACCCGCCGAAATTAAAGGGCTCTTTGGAATGTTTTAGTTTCATAAATTAGTTAGAAGTTACTAGTCAATAGTTCAAAGTTTAAATTTCATTAGAACATTAGATCATTAGAACAAAAAAACAAAAAATTGATAAAGTGTTCTACTGTTCTAGGGTTCTAGTGGTGTTAAAATTTCAGAGATTGCCATGCTCGTCTCGCGACTCGCTCGCAATGACGATTATTTAATAATCATAAACTTCAATAACAAAATCACTGCCATAAACCCCACCAGAAAACCTAGCGTCATAAATAACAATTTTATACTTTCTTTTTTCTGCCCATCAATGTACCACATCACTGGCCGACCAAAAATCAAACTGCCCACCATCGCCACTGAAACAACTAGCAAAGTTAAAAATGTAATCGGCGCCCACAATGTTTTTTCATTACCAACCAAATTCTCAGCCTGCATCATAAACCAACTAACTAGCGCCACATAAACCAAAACCCCAAGGGCCTGTAAAAAGCTATAACGAATTAATTTTTTATCCATAAAATTATAATTAATTTAAAATTTACAATCTTTAATTTCTTAACTAACTTATCTTAAATATATTACCAACCAAATTGCTTACCCACTTCTTCTGCCGTCTCTCGCTTACGTGCCACGGTAATAATACCATTTTGCACAATAATTTTAGTCGGCGAAGATAACATACAATGGTATGAAGATAACGCATCTTGATAAGCACCCGTATCAAAAATAGCTAAATATTGTTGCTGACCAACTTCTAAATCCTCTAATCTGGGTAATAAAATATAACTTCCACCATTAGTATATTTATCATCTGAATCACAAGAAAGCCCAGCCAACCACACCCGTGATAATTTTTTAGCGTCTAAATTATTCACTGGCACAATATGCCATTTTTGATGAATCGCCCATGTATCTTTTAAATCATTCATAAAACTACCATCTACCACATACCATTTTTTCACCATCGCTCCATTATTAATTTCTTTTTCTGAAAGTACGCGATAAATAGTTACTTGTGCCGGCGCCACCAAATAACTTCCCCATTCCACTAAGATATCAGGGTGCGGAATATTAGCCCGATCACAAGCCTTCTGAATATTTTTTAAAATACTTTTTATCACACCTTCAGTTGAAAACAATGGCTTCTTTTCAAATGGCACTGGCATACCACCGCCAATATCAATCATATCCAAACTCGGATGCATCTTTTTAAGCTTAATATAAAGATCCATGGCTTTTTTAAGTGGCGCTGTAATATCCTCTTGATATTCTAGTTGTTTAGAAGTGTGATAATGTAAAAGTTTTAAATTACGAATCCGGCCAAAAGATAAAATTTCCTCAGCCGTTAAACCAAAGCGATTAAATTTTTTATCCCAATGACCATGCACTTTTACTTGTGTATCTAAACGAATACCAACATCGCCCCTGTAAGTTGAAAGCGCGGCCAATTCAAATTTATCTTCAATAATTGGAGTAATGGCCAAACCCTTGTCACGCAATTCAAAAATCAAAGCTAAATACTGGTTAGTTTTTGGACCATTACAAATTACCCGTATTTTACTAGAAAATTGTTCTTGTTCCCACAATTTTTTTACAATCCATAATTCATTGGCACTCGTTACCTCTAAATTTCCTCCTTCGGAAATAATTGGTAAAATAAATTCCTTATTTTGACTAGCTTTCATCGGGTAATGATAAAAAAACTTGCCACGATAGCGGTAAGCTCTTATCCATTTATTAAACAGTTGGATCAAATCACTTAAACGCTGCTCCACTACAAAAGGCAAGGCCACTTCCAAAGAACTGCCGAATTTTTTTACTAAATCAAATAAATTATATTGGTAATTACCCTCCCGCACCACGAGTTCACCATCGCGATTAATATCAAAAAAATCCGTATTAACATCGGCTCGACCTAATTTCCAAAACTGATAATATTTTTTCATTGCTTTTATTCCAAAGGATTATTATCAGATAAATCAACTGTTGTATCTTTATCTTTTCTAAATTTACGCGCCTTACTTTCAATTTTACCTTTCACTCGCGCGATTAAGCGTTCTAATTTTGGTACCAGCAAATCAATTGCGGCGTGCATATCGTGGGCGCTAACCTCAACACTAATATCTGGCCCCGGCACTTCAAGCTTTGCTTCCACGCCGTAAATCTCGCCTGACTTTTGATTTTTTTGAACACCAAGTTCCACTCGAGCCCGAATAATTTTTTTCCAAAATTTTCCAAGCCTCCCCACCTTTTCTTCTACATACGTTTTAAGTGAAGGCGTGAGTTTAAAATTTTTTCCACTGATGATGATGTCCATAAAAATTTTGTAAGAATAATAGTTTAGAGCTGTGCCCCGCACTGTTCCCGCCTAAGCGAAATCTAGTGCGTGGGTAAGAGTTGCTCGCCCCGCGTAGCTCTCGCCGTCGCGTAGCCGCTATGGCGGAGCACGGTTAGCGAAGTGGGGTCATTCCCGCGGCTTGTCCTGCCGTAGTCTTAACGAAGGAGGAAGGCGGGAATCCAGAAAATAATAATCCGAAAATTTAAAGTATAGTAAAGTATAAGACGATTTTAACTATAAGGAATATTCATCCAAAACGCAAGCCCTGTGGAAAACTTGACTAAGGTAAGTTCAAAGTAGTAAGGTAGAAGCAGAAAAAACCTAAAACAACATAGTATTTTTAACAAAAAGGATAATACAATGCTTAAATTATTCAGTGGAAGATCTAACCCAACATTTGCTGCTAATATGGCTCTTCATCTGCAAACTAATTACAGTCAAGATTATAAAGGGGCACTTGATATTCAAAATTTTTCCGACGGAGAAATATTTCCCTCTTTTCCCGAAAGTGTTCGTGGTAATATAGTTGCTATATTACAATCAACACATTCCAAATACAGCGGAGCCAACAATATATTAGAATTGTTACTAGCTGTCGATGCCGCTAAACGATCATCAGCCCAAAAAATATTTTGTGTTATGCCATATTTTGGTTACGCACGGCAAGACAGAAGAGATAAACCCGGTGTACCTATTAGCGCAAAGTTAATAGCTAATTTATTAACAAAGGCTGGTGCGGATCGCATTATCACATTGGATTTACACTCACCGCAAATTCAAGGATTTTTTGATATACCGTGCGATGTTCTTTATGCTTCATATATAATGCTCCCATTTCTCCGGAAACAATCTTTTCCCAATCTAACAATTTGGGCGCCAGATAAGGGTGCGGAAAAAATGGCACGTTTTTGGGCTAAAAAACTCGGTGCTATTGTTAAAAAAAGTCATCAAAATGATCCAGTTGAAGAAAAAAACTTCTTTGTTACTGCCGAAAAACGCCGCCCCAAACCTGATGTGGTTGAGATTGTTAAAGTTGATGGCGATGAGAATGGGAGCAATCCATTAATTAATGGTCGCACAGTGCTTATAGTAGATGATGTTGCTAGCACATTTGGCACTATTAAAGCATCAGTAAATGCGGCTTATGATCGCGGCGCCTCAGCAGTTTATGGTTGCTGTATTCATCCATTACTTGACGGGCCTGCACCAGATATACTTGGTAATTCAAAAATCGTCAAACTATATACTACAAATACTATTCCTCTGGACACAAAGCAAACAAAAATGATGCAAAAAATAGAGGAAGTTGACGTATCGGGACTTTTAGCCGAAGCCACTATACGTGCCGCTAACAATCAATCAATAAGCGCGCTTTATGAAGACAGAGAAGAATTAGTAAGATAAACAACAAAATAATTAAAATCCAAGGAACGTGTCAATATGAACGTTCCTTTTTTATTTTTCCAAAATACTATTACACATACACAGTTTATGATTCTGAACGAAACGAAGTGTAGTGAAGAATCTCTAAGATTCTTCGCTCTTTTGTGATTTTTAGTTATTATCTAATTATGTCCACCCGGACATAATTAGATAATAGATTAATTTAACATTCCACCTTATTTCACTTGGCATGACACCCAACTAGAACCCAATATACCTCACCTCGTCTTGCAACTGTATCCCAAATTGATCCCGCACTTGTTGTTTAATAAAAGAAATCAGCATCACTACATCCTCGGCTTTAGCTCCACCAACATTTACAATGTAATTAGCATGCTTATCGGAAACTTGCGCTCCGCCAATGGTTTTGCCTTTCAGCCCCGCCCGATCAATCAACCAACTGCTTGGTAATTGTCCTTTTTGTATAAACTCCTCAATTTTTTCCTCACCGGCGAATTTAGTTCGCACTTCATCGGCATTGGTAATTGCTGAATTCATAAAAATACAACCTGAAGATGGCACGTTGTACGGTTGATTACGCCGCGCGTCAATATATTTTTTCATTAATTCTTTACTCACGCCCGACTCATCTTTTTTTAATTCAAAAACCACTTGTAAAATAACGTCATGATTTCTCTTAAAAATTGATTGGCGATAACCAAACTCGCATTCAGCTTTACTTAATTTAACCACCTTATCATCACGACACACCACTACTTCTTTTATAAAGTCACCAATAAAACCATTTTTAATTTGTGGAATACCAGCATTACCGTAAACTGCACCTCCCACCGTACCCGGTACAGCTACTAGCGGTTCAAGCCCAGTGAGGCCAGCCGCAATAACTTTTTGCACTAAAAATCCTAAATTCACACCGGCGTCAGAATTAACTTGCTCACCTTCAACTGACCACTGATTATTACGCGCTTCAATTACCAAACCATCAAAGCCCTTATCCGATACTAAAACATTGGAACCACCACCTAAAATCAAAAACGGTAATTTTAATTCATCAGCCACTTGAATAGCGCGCGTGAGTTCGTTGGTACTGCGCGCCACAAAAAAATATTTGGCTGGCCCACCAATTTTAAAATTAGTATGAGCTGATAGTGGCTCAGCCATTTTAACCAAGTCGCCGAGGTTTGTTTTAAGTTCAGAGAATATGTCAGACATTGGTTAGTAAGAGTAAGGGGATCAATTATTTATCACTTGAACATTAGATCACTAGAGCATTAGAACAATAGAAAAACTTTGGTGTATAATAATGTTCTAATGCTTAAGTGTTCTAGTGATAAAGTGAACGATAAATCTACTTATTCCAGCTTACCATCCCCCTTAATTCTGGTAAATCCGTTAAATTATCTAAAAATCCTTTAAATCTTATATTTTTACCAAAATAAGTCAATTATAAATAATTAATTTATGCTAATATTAGCCAAAATATTATATTTATTGTTCCACAATCATTGACAAAATCTACTATCCGCGCTATCATAGAGTGTTAACAATTTAAAACCAATTTTCGTTCCTAATGCTTGGGGCGCGGAAAAGGGTGTTTATAGTGAGTTAGATTAATTTCAAGCATGCCTTTTTAGGCAAAACGGATGCCGCAGTTGAATATACGGATGACGAATGCTGAATCTGACACACTATAAACACCTTTTTTAAATAAAAAAATCAATAACATAAACAAAAAAAATATGGAAAATTTACTTATCGCAATGGCAATCAGCTTGTTTTTTACAGCTGTTGCTCAGCTCGACAAATTGAATCGAGAAATAAAATACCGACATTTATAAATGCACCCCTCATCCCGGCAAACATGACCGGGCGATCAAAAACCAAAAAATAAAACAATGAACAGAACCCGAGCCGCTCCCTAACTAAGGGATATAACCCACCAAAACAAAAATAGTACTACGGGGATAAAACCCCTATTAATAGGAACGCTAGTTCCAATCAATTTGTATGAACTTAGTATAGTAGAGATAAGAAAAAATCTGATTTATCAGAACTTCCCTCAAAATAATAAATTCATACACTACAAGATTAATGGTCAAGGGGGAGCCGACAACAACAGTGAACGACCCCCTTCTCTCCCCAGCCGATGATAAAAATCGTCGTTTGAGAAGAGGAAATAAAAATGTCATTCCAAAAATAGTTGTCATTCCCGCGCAGGCGGGAATCCATAAAAACTAAACTACAAATTTCTGGATCCCGGATTCTTGTCCGGGATGACAATAAACTGTCACTTTAACAAACATTTATCTTTACCAACCTGGGAGGAGTAAAACGAATCTAACGAAACATTTTACAACGCGGGGCAGATTTGGGTCGCGACTGGTGTAAACTGGTTTCTACCTATTATCTGTACGCTTGGTAGGATGGCTTTCGAGCCAAAATCCTACCCGCCAGGTTAGTAAAGATAAATAATATTTATAAACAAATAACGCCCGCTACCGAGGATTTATATCGGAGAGGATAAAAACAAAATGAATAAAATTTTTTCATTCGCAGGTAATATAATAATGGCTGTCATCGCGGCAATTATTATTTCATTGTCTTATGATTTAGAAACTGACCTGACCATAATAAACGCTTGCATAGCCTTATTTGCTATAGCAAAAATTAATATGGCATTCTACTTCACACAAGGTCATGGTGTTGGATTAAAACACTCATCAAAAAATTTCTTAAGAATGCCGGTTATTCTAATTGTCTTCTTTGTAATAGCATTAGGTCTTTCCACTGCGCTATTTGCGACTGCCTTATTATCAAATAATGAGCTTTCGACAACAACTATGAATAACATAGCAGCAATTGGGTTAACAATGCTATTAACCATAGTGCTTGCAATGTTACGATGGTATTTATCTGCCTACCGAGAAATGTATCTTGGGAGTGAATATGAAGCTCGGCTGGAGTTCAAAGGAAAAAATTATACCATTGAGCAGGCTGATCTAAAAATTCAACAACTGAGGGACCATGGCGTTCTTCCAATAAAATAATATTTAATCATTGATTTATTCAAAACTAAAAGGTATTAATATGAAACGTAGGTGACAAATAAAGCGGGTCGTCGACCACCTCGGCAAACAGAAGTCGACCGCAACTAAAGGCGAATTTTAGATAAGGACAGAACAAGATTTATCTGTCCTTAATTTTTTTAAGATTATAATTATTTCTGGATTCTTGCCTGTGCAGGAATGACAAACGTGTTATAACTTAAAAAAGTTAAACTAACTACCGTCTCTACAAATGTCCGGGCGGACATTTGTAGAGACGCACAAAAAAAAGAAAGAAAAAATAATGGAAAAGAAAAATAAAAAAAGATTCATCGCTATAATATTGACGGTGATATTAGTATTTACCGCCAATTTAATTATTGGCACGTTTGATTGTCACGGACCACGTGATGGTCGAGTAATTGAATCACCAACTGACTCACCTAAACCATAAAAGCCGACTTTGTATGCAACATATAATATGCAACACCAAGTCGGCTTATTTTTTTATCTATTTCTGGATTCCCCTTTTCAGGGGAATGACATATTGCCAAGATTCTTCACTGTGATTCAGAATGACGTTTTGGGATTTGGTCCGCCAGCTGGCGGATTGGAGATTTTTAGAAATTAGAAATTAGATATTAGTAATTTTGAGAGATTGCCATGTCGTTCGCCTTACTCACTCCTCGCAATGACGAAATGTTATACCTCTTCAACTTTTCCAATTTGTGTAATCATCTTCTCCCCCACTTGCCACACATCGCCCGCGCCCATAGTGACGACTAAATCACTTCGGCCGGCAGTAGAAATTAAATATTCTAAAGCATTGTCAATTTTTCCTTGATACTCCACATTCTTGTGGTGCTTTTTTATTTCAACAACAACATCCTCACTAGAAATTCCACCTTGCTCTTCGCGCGCTGAACCATAAATATCCATTATCACCACTTCATCGGCATCGGCAAAGGCTATAGCAAAATCAGGTAACAATGCTTTAGTACGCGTAAAAGTGTGGGGTTGAAAAACACACCGAATTTTTTTATATGGATAGAATGCCTTGAGAGCTTTAAGCGAGGCCTTAATTTCTGACGGATGATGTGCGTAATCATCTATCACATAAACACCATTATTTAATTTAGCTTTTTTTTCTAAACGCCGCGCCGTGCCTTCAAAGCTAGCCAGTGCTTGGCGAATAATTTCTATATCTACCCCGAGTTTTGTGGCGCAAGCGAGCGCCGCCATAGCATTGGCCACATTATGCGAACCAATTAAACGCAACCAAAAATCACCTACAAATTCCTCGCCATGGGCCACTGAAAAATGCCATTTACCTTCATCGAGCCAAGTACGTACCAAACTCCACTCGCCCTCGCGCAAGCCATAACTAATAATTTGTTCGGGCTGTAATCCCGCCTCAGCCACAACTTTTTTTACTATTGGTGAATCAAAACACGGAACGATAAATCCATCTGATGGTATTTTTTTTAAAAAATTAACAAAAGCGGCTTCGTAATCATTTGGGGTAGGGAAAAAATCTGGATGATCCCAGTCAACACTGGTTAAAATTATGCCACGGGGCGAAAAATATTGAAATTTATTTTGATACTCATCGGCCTCATACACAAAAATGTCACCGGAGCCAATAAGCGCATTACCACCAAATTGTGGGACGACTGAGCCAACAATGGCACGAGGATTTAGATTGGCGTGTTTTAAAATATGTGCGAGCATAGCCGAAATAGTAGTTTTGCCATGCGAACCTGCTACAGCTACACCTGTGTAACCCGCAGTTAATTCGCCTAATGCTTCAGGATAAGTAAAAATCGGAATTTTTTTTGATTCGGCTGTTTGTACTTCAATATTATTTTCACCATAGGCGGTAGAACGAATTACTAAATCAATCTGACCATTTATGTGCTCAGCTGAAAAATTGTCATAAATTTTAAGGCCTAATTTTTTAAGCACTGGAGTAGTAACAAAATCTTCCGCTACATCACTCCCCCACACTTCTTTGTTTTGAGCGAGTAAATGCTGAGCGAGAGCAGTCATGCCAACGCCCTTGACCCCTATTAAATAAATTCGGTTAGAGTTGTTTAAGATTGACATAATATGATTTAAAATAATTTGTAGAAAATCCGAAATCCTAAACCCTAAATCCCAAATAAATCATAAAATTTAAAATCCTAATATATAAACCTTTTTGATTTCAAGTATTGGGATTTATTTAGGATTTAGATATTAGGAATTAGAATTTTTGAGAGATTACTTCGTCATTCCGCTTCACTTCATTCCTCACAATGACGTCCTTTAATAATCGTAAAACCTCACTAACCACCCTCTCCGCTCCATCTTTCGGAAACAATTTAGTCAAATTTTCCGCGTACTTTTCCCGGCGATCTGTATCGTTCCAAAGCTCGTTTACAGTAGCAACCAATTGCTCACTCGTCAATCCTAACTGATGTACATATACCCCAGCTTGTTTCTTGGCTATTAACTCCGCATTGGCTTCTTGATGTTTACTAGGCAAAGGTATCACGATAATTGATTTACCAAGTACACCAAGCTCTGTTAAAAAGGCCATACCCGCTCGTGTAATCACTACATCAGCCACTTGAAGTGCTTTAAAAATAGTTTCTGCTTGAGCTACAAATTCAAGTGGAAGATAGTGCGAATGTTTAAAAGTATTTTTTAAATTACCTTGTCCCGTAATATGAAGTACTTGAAAATTCTTAACTAGCTCTGGTACAGCTTGCTCGACTATGCGATTAAGAGAAACAGCGCCCGTGCCTCCACCAATTACCACTAGAATTGGCAAATGTACATTCAAACCTAATTCATTTTTTAATGTATCGGCCGGCCGAAGATTTAAAAATTCCGAACGCACTGGATTGCCCACTACCCTACAAACGTTATTTGGAAAATCTTTAATTGATTCCGGAAATGTTACCGTAACTAAATTCGCCACTCGCCCTAATATTTTATTAGTTAAAACTACTTTAACATCTTGTTGGTGTACCACTAGTGGTACGCTCATTACCTTAGCAACTAAACCAACCGGTAGTGCCACGAAACTGCCAGCGGTGAGCACGATATCAACCTGATTTCTTGTAAACCAAATTAAACATTTAATAAAACTAAAAAGGATGAGTACTAAATCGGTAATATTTTTTATACTAAAGTAACGTCGCCACTTAGCTGCTGGTAGTTGAATATATTTTTCTACTACATTTTGTACCACCTCTTTTTCTGGACCATGAGTCGTACCAAACCAAACCACGCGTACCTTACACGCCGGCAATTGTTTTTTTAATTCCGCAAGTACTGAAAGTAGGGGCGTAACCGAACCAAGCGTACCACCGCCCGCACAAACAATGGTTAATTCTTTTCGTTCCATTTTATATGTCGAGAAATATTAACAACTATACCACAAGCGGCCAGCGCAGTAAGTAAGGCGCTACCACCAGCCGAAACAAATGGTAATGGCACGCCCGTCAGTGGCATAATATTTATCATAGAAGCTACATTTATACAAATTTGCCACCCAAACCACACCATAATACCGGAAGCGAGATATGTACCAAAAGCATCAGGCGCGCGTAAGGCAATCCTTAGCCCGCGAAATAAAAAAGTAAAAATTATTAACAAAAATACCACACTTAAAATAAACCCTAATTCCTCAGCCATAATTGCAAAAATTGAATCGCCGGTAACTTCAGGTAGATATTGATATTTTTGACGCGAGTAGCCAAGTCCTAAACCAAATAAACCGCCTGATCCAACGGCGAGCAGTGCTTGATTAATATGATAACCAATACCTTGCGGATCAAGCTCAGGATTTAAAAACACTGTTAAACGTTTCACGCTGTGTGGAAAAATTTTAATAATCGACCAAAGTGCAGTGATTCCACCCGCAGCCAATACCCCCAAATGCGAAAACTTGGCACCGGCCACCAAATAAATTGCAATCGCCGCCACACCAACTACTGAAGTTGTACCTAAATCTGGTTGTAAAACAATTAAACTTAAAGTAACTACTAAAATTATAACAAAAGGCAAAAAACCTTTAACCAAACTTTTCACATTTTCACCCGCCGCTTCAAACCAAGCCGCCAAATAAATTACCAAGGTTAATTTAATTAATTCGCTGGGTTGAAATACGAATGGCCCAAGTGCTAACCAGCGCCGTGCTCCACCCAAATTCAACCCCAAGCCTGGTACAAAAATAAGCCCCAGCAAAATTAAAGAAATAATAAAAAACCAAAGTGCAAATTTTTTTAATTTATGATAATCAAACCGACTAAAAAAAATAAATAAAAGCAACCCTGGTAAAAGACCAGCCAGTACTTGATGTTTTAAGTAATAATAAGTATCGCCAAATCTTTGAAAACCAACTGATACTGAAGCTGAAGTAAGAAATACTAAACCAATTATCACTATCAAACTTAAGGTGGTGATAAAAAAATAATCTGGCTTGCCACTTGAAGTAGTAAATTTTTCCATAAAATCTTCAGATTTTATCCCGAGCTTGTCGAGGGGTTGTCAATAAATCCAATCTAATTATTTCTTTAATTTAAAAACAACTTTCTTAAATTGTTCACCGCGGTCAAATTCATGTTTAAATAAATTAAAACTAGCCGCGCCAGGTGAAAGTAAAATAATATCGCCCACTCTTGCTAATTTTTTAGCGAGTGTAACGGCCTGAAGCATGCTACTTACAGTTTTAAATTTATACACTCCACCCAACGACTGTTTAATTTTATCACTCGCTGTGCCAGGTAATAAAATTAATTGTTTAACTCGTTTTTTAATAACTTCCGCTAATTCTTTGTAATTTAAATTTTTATCTACTCCGCCAGCAATCAAAATAATTGGCCGAGCTGACAAAGCATTAAGTGCTGCTATTACCGCCTCCGGTGATGTGGCTGAAGTATCATTGTAATATGATACTTTTTTTATTTCTGCGATTAGTTCTAAACGATCGTGTAAGCCCACAAAATTTTTAATACCTAATTTAATATAATCAATTGGCACGCCAATTACCCGAGCTAAGGTTACTGCCGACAAAACATTAGCTAAATTATGTTCACCTAATAATTTTATATCCGATAAATTAAATAAACTAACTACTTTGGATTTATTTTTAAAATAAACTGTATTATTTTTTACAAAACAACCCCGACTAACTTTATTTTTAATTGACCACCACCAAACTTTAGCTATCGCCTTTTTACCAAACTGACGAGTATACTTATTATCATAATTCAAAACCAAATTATCATTTCTCTTTTGCCATTTAAAAATTTGTTCCTTGGCCGATCGGTAAGCGGCAAATGATTTATATCTATTTAAATGTTCAGGATATATATTAGTTATTAAAGCGCTGAGTACACGTATTTTATGTTCACCCATAACTTCCAAGTGCCAACTAGATAATTCTAAAACTACAGGCGTGTGTTTTTTTATTTTAGGCAAAACATCAAACATTAATTGATCGCGAATATTGCCGGCGACTTGCGTATCTTTTTGCCACAATTTTAATATTGACCCAAGTATTGTGCTAGTAGTTGATTTCCCGCGACTACCTGTAACACCAATAATTAAATTGCTAGGGCATAATTTAAAAAATAAACTAGCTTCATTCTCAATTGGAATTTTCTGCTGTCGAGCTTGATTAAGCAGCGACAAATCAGCTGGCACGCCCGGATTCTGAATAATTAAATCACAATCTCCAAGCAGCGATTCGGGATGCTCACCCAAAACATATTTAATTGATAAATTTTTTAATTTATCTAAACTCAGTGCTAGTTCTGATTTATTTTTTTTATCACTCACTGTTACTTGAGCGCCTTGACGAGCTAAAAAACGCGCTACAGCCACACCTCCACCATGCAGCCCGAGCCCTAGCACTAAAACGCGCTGATTTTTAAAACTTTTAACCATAATTACAACCCCTTATCAAGTAATACTGCTGCAAGCCCAGCCGCGGCGGCCACACCCGAAATAAGCCACAACCTCATTACCACTTTGGGCTCGGGCCAACCAATCGCTTCCAAATGATGGTGGAGTGGTGCTGATAAAAAAACTTTTTTGCCCCGTAATTTTTTAGAAGCGACTTGAATAATAACCGAGGCTGATTCAAGCATAAAAACAAAACCAATAATAGGTAAAAATAAAACGGTATTGGTGAGCATGGCTACTACGCCTAAAGTAACACCAAGCGACATTGCACCAGTATCGCCCATAAAAAATCGAGCCGGATTAATATTAAACCACAAGAATGAAATAAGTGCTCCCACAATTACAGCGCAAAAAATAGCTAAATCAAATTTACCCTGCCAAAAAGCAATCACTGAATATGCGCCAAAAGCGGTAGTTAAAATTCCACCAGCTAACCCGTCTAAACCATCGGCTTCGTTGACTGAAAAAGAAGTCGCCACAATTACAAAAATAAAAATTGGGATATACCATAAACCAACTGGCATATTACCCCAAAATGGAATATGTAAAATATCCCAATCTAATTTATAATAAAACCACCAAGCGCCGAAAGCCGCAATCGCAGTGTAAATTAATAAACGATGTCGCACACGAAGCCCACCACCTGACGGGCCAATTTTTTTTATATTAAGCCAGTCATCAATTAGCCCCACTACAGCTGAGGCCACCAAAACACCAAGCGGTAACCAAGTTTCACTGCGGCTTAAAAAATTTAATTTTATTAAGCCAATTTTATCAAAATAATAAAAAAGTAAAGCCAAAAATAAAGTTGTACCCCAAATAAGCACCCCACCCATAGTGGGAGTGCCTGATTTATCAGCGTGAAGCGCTGACATAATTGGCGCAGAACCAGAATCTCTAATTTGTTTACCAAGTTTATGTCGATATAAAAATTTAGTAAAAAACGGCGTAATTAAAAACGATACCACAAATGATAAAGTGGCCAGCAAAAGAATTCTTAAAATTAAGAAATTTTCCATAATTAAACTATTGCTTAATAGAATTTATACATTGTACCAAATCAACAATAAAGACAACCAAAGTATAGCTGAACTAACCACTACTCCACCCCACAAAGTTAGGGTTTTCAAAATTAAAGAACCGCGACTAACCTTGTAAGCTAACCAAAAATTTAAAATATTAAAAATTAAGTTCACGCTTGGCAGTAATAGCAGGTATTCTTTTTTATCTAACCAACTGCCCCCAAAATAAACTGAATAACGTAAGGTAATTATTTCCGTTAAACCCGACCAAAATGTTAAAACTACCAACCAATTGGCAAATACAAAAACTAAAATAATTACTACCGGTACAACCAGTAATGGGTGTCGCCAAAATGACGACCACAATTCTTTTCGCCAAATAGGTAATTTAATCATAACAATGGTATTTTAGCGGAAAAAAACATATCCGACAAGTAGCTATACTTATCGCTAAAATATCCAAGGATAAAAGTATTTGAATATAGAAATATGAATTGTTTTAATAACTAATCTCTAATATCTAATTTCTAAAAAACCAAAAATCCTAATAACCAACTTAAAAAATAGGAATTAGTCATTAGACATTAACAATTACCCTCTACCCTATTTTTCCGTCATCTGATATATTTAATTATGATGATAAAATACAATGAATATATTGGCGTAGATTTAAGCGGCGGGCAATTGATGGCTAGCCAAATTTTATTTAATAAGCGCGTCACAGAAATTAAAAATTTTTTTACTTCAACCAAACTTGAACTAAATAAAATACCATCCTCTACTCAACTAAAAACTTTGACTGATAAAATTTTTACTGGAAATAATCATCAATCAAAAATTTTAGTTGCTCTTCCCAACCAATCGGTTGTTATGCGCACCATTGAAGTGTCCAGTAAAATTAAACAACCAGAAAAATATATAGCGGCTGAAATAAAAAGCCTGCTCGGTACTAGCGAATCAAATTTCACCACTAGTTGGCAATGGTTAAAAACAACTAAAAATTCGCCAATCAAAACCGCTCTACTAGTCGCAGCCGAACAAAAAATAATTAATGAATATATTAAAAATTTACAAGACAACAATTTAACCCCACTTAGCCTAGAGCCGGCTGGAGTAGCCCTGGTGAGAGCAGTAGCTTATTTAACCAACCATCTGCCTGCTTTACAAATTGCTATTTACACTCGAACAAGTGATACAACAGTAGTAATTTTTGATCAAGAATCAATCTACACTTCAGTTATAATCAACACTAGTTTAAGTGATGTCAAAAAAAATAAAAATACTTTAAGTGTTACTCATGCCGCCTTAGCTCAATATGAGGAATTTTTTGGATACTTCCCCAAAATAAACTATGCTTGGTACGCCGGTGAAAATATATCAGTCGCTAATTTTAAAACTACCGCGTCCAAACAATTAAAAATAAAATTTATGCCCCTCCCCACTACTAAATTAAAGTTTGGCCAAACGGTGAATAAAAAAAACTTTTTTAACGAAGGTTTAATTGCCTTTGGCACAGCTTTAAAATTTACTTAAATGAAACATTTATCCGAAATAAATTTAATACCTGAACCATTGTTTAATAAAATAATTAATCAGCGGTTAATTCGTTACTCACAAATTACCGGCCAAGTAATTATTATTTGTTTGCTAGTTTGGGCTACTTTACTACTCGCGGTCGCAAGTGTTTTAAGTAGGCCTAATATTATTTACAACACCGAACAAACTAAATTAATTAACGAAGTTGAAAGTTTTAATAAACAAATAAACACTATAGCAACTATTCAAACTAACGCCACTGCTATTACCCCAATTTTACACCAAATACTAAAATCAATGCCCAAGGAGATAAATATTTCACAATTAATTTGGAGTAAAAATAATAATGAATTAATTGTAGTTGGTACTTCAAAAAATTTAATAATCCTTAAAAATTTTGAACAAACTGCTAAAAATAATTTCGGATTAGATGAGCTAACCAGCACTATGTTAACTCCGGAACGAATTGTTTGGCAGGCGATTTTCAAAATTAATTAACCAAAATTATGATAAAAAATGAAGCTCCGCGCAACAAGTTGCGTGGTATCAAAGCGAAATTCTTCCGGAGCCAACCCTCCTTCGCTCTGCGAGCTACGGAAGGGTTCTCCCCGCCTTCAGCCTCGCAGTTTACTGCGAGCATGAAGGCGAAGGAGAATAATAACTGGTTACTTATTACTCTATTAGCCATAACTTTAATTATTCTAGGTGTAATTATGCCGACTATTTTTTGGTTGAGTCAAAATTTTAATTTTACAAAAAAATTACACACTACTATAACAAATTATTATGCCACCGAACAAACCTACGCTAAAATTTTAACTGACTATAAAAATCATTCAACCAGTCAGCAATCTTTAAACAAAATGCTGGCCACCGAACAAACCTTATTGGAACTAGATAAACAACTTAATATACTGGCTAAAAAAAACCAGCTCGACCTACAATATAACTGGGGTGAAATAAAAACAGCTACCCTGTCTTATAAAAATTTAAAAATAAGCACCTCTGGCAATGCCGGCGATATTTTAAATTTTGTAAATGCCTTAGAAAATTTACCGACTTATATTTCAATCCAAAACTTAGAAATGCAAACTGATTATCCCCTAACTTCCGGTTTTATTTTAACTGAAGTTTATTTAAAAATATGAAACGACTTAACTATCATCATGTAAAATCCGCTACCAAAAATTTTAATCTGGTACTACTGGTCGCAATTATAATAACCGGCGTAATTATTACTTGGTTAGTATTTTTAATACCCACTCAAATTTACAATCAAAAAATAATTCAAAAATTAACTACTGTAATTATGCCGATAAAAATACCAGCCGAAAAATTAAGCACTATTTTGATAAAATCCGAAAACAAAAAGCAAGCGATTTATGATTTCCGCTCGCTTAATGATAAATTTATAAATTTACGCACTTCGGTTAAATTACAAGATTTAGATAAGGGAAATCGCTAACTTATTTATTCTATCGCTTCTACTTCTTTCACTTCAGGAAATTTGGCCTGAAGTTTTTTTAATAATCCAAAACGTAAAGTAATTGGTGATAAGGCACAGTGTGCGCAAGATCCTTTAAGACGTACACCCACCACACCAGTTTTTAAATCAAAACCAACAAATTCTAACTCTCCCCCATGCCCCGCCACATAAGGCGATAATTTTTTAATCAACACCTTAATTTTTTTATTGATTTCTGATTTCAAATTTTTGATCATAATTTAATGCGTCACAAAAGTTCGCGGTCGCGCGGTATTTGTGACGGGTGTTAATTAAGTCCAGAGGTTGAAATTACAAATAATGCACCATCGGCCGCTACTATTATATAATTTTGCCGAGCTTTACCTAATCGTCCCAACAAAACTTGGTGAATAGCGCCACAAGGTTGATTATCTGCCACAAAAAATTGTCGTGGATAACCAACTAAATTTTTACCACCAGCTTCCACCGCGCTCAAACGACAACCTACACTATTAAATACTATATCTAACTCCTTATCGCCATTTATATCACCCACCACAGGTTGCTTAGCCCAAGATGTATCAGGATAACCATCAATTGCGGGATAACCTTCGAGCAAAGTGCCATCTATTTGCCAAGCATATACTTTTCCTACTTTACTATTTACAATAATTTCTAATTTTTTATCATCATTTAAATCAGCCAACACCGGCACAGAATCATACAACCTTTGGTTACCGGTTAACTTCGGCCAACCTGAAAATTCCACCCAATCTTTATCATAAATATGAACCTTGCCTGAATCTGGTTGTTGCACTGAAGTACCAACTACAATCTCCTTTTCACCATCGCCATCTAAATCTACTACTTGCGGTGGAACAGAAATTCTTTCATACATTAATAAAAATGGTGAATTAAAATCAGAGCCATCAGCTTTTTTAATATATATTTTACTATTAAAAATACTATGGAAAACAGTTATCACTTCCGGACTACCATCGGAATCAATATCACTCACTGTAGGCTTTATCATTTGTGGCCAACCAGTTGGACCATTCACCTTCCATAATAATTCTTTATTAGCTTTGTAAACACGAAGCTCAAGTGGATTACCAGAACCACTCGCCGGCCAATAACCAACTACTATCTCAAGTGCTTTGTCGTTATTTAAATCCACTAAAGTCGGGCCAGTGAACTTTACTATTTCAGCTATAATCGGCCAACCAGTTTTTAATTGCCCATTACTTTCATATGCCAATAGCGCCGCATTGTTTTGCCCAAGCCCAATACGACTACTACTTACTACTATATCCAGTGATTTATCGCCATCAATATCGCCCACGGCTAAAACACCTTTGCCCGGTTCTAGTTCGTACGGCGCAAATTGACTGCGCCATAATAATTTACCATTACCTAAATAGGCCTCCACATAAAATCCTACCGGCACAAAATTTTGTTCACGGGCGATAATTAATTCATTTACACCGTCATTATTAATATCGGCTAGAGCTAGGCCTGCCACCGTGCCATTATTAAATATTTTTGTCCAACTGCTTGGCACTGATGGTTGTAGACGATTCTTAGTTATTTCATCATAATTCGCACTTTTAGCCCAAGCTGAATTTGTAGTCACAACCTTATCGCCTAATGATGAAGCATAACCAATCATCAAGCCATTTAAAAATAATACCAACATTAAAAAACCGGCGATTGGGGCGCGATAATATCTGGTGATTGGTTTTGATAACATAAAAATAAAATAGGTAATAAATATTTTAATGCATCACAAGCTTTCAGCGACCGCTGACATTTTGTGATGAAATTATTTAAGTGGTTTGATAAGGCCGGAGATGATTATCATAACTTGTTCGCCTTTATCCACTACCCCACCATTCCAATCGTGTACTGCTTTACTTAATACTTTCTCAGTGTAACGGAAATTTTCGCCACGCTTAGTACCGGGATCATTGGTAATAAATTCATTACCTTGGAAACCTTTTATTACTAACATATGATACAGTGGGCCAGGCCGGCGAAAATACTGATTACCTAACTTACGGCCAGCCGCAGGAATTAACACTGGTTGTTTTTTAAGTAATGCCGCGCGTAAGACACTGGCATTATATGGCACAACTTTGGCCTCTAGATTAAAATTGTCTTTTAATATTTTTACTGTTTCCGCGGCAGTAATATCCAGCGCGTAACCGTTTTTCTCTTCCCAAGTCACGAGTTTTAAAATTTCTTTTTCGGCATAATCAGCTGGCAGTTGTAATTTTTTATTTTGCTTAAAATATTCTACCACCATAACCATACTCGCCTCTTCGCAGGCCTCTTGGTGAAGCGCATCCCATTTGGCATAAGGCGCTTGGGAGGTAAAAGGAATTTTAAAAACATTGATTTTATTTAAACCTGCACTAGGATTGGTCTTTATTTCAACCGTCTTAGCTAAAACATCTGTATTGTTTAACCATTTATTAGGTAATGTAAAATAACCAAACCAAGCCGCAAAAACAGCTACCCAGCTTAAGGAAGCTAATGATATAATCAAGTAAAGTCGCCATTTCATAGTGATTTTATACTACCTTAAACACCTGCTCTTGACTAGGTTAACGATATAATCTATAATAAATTCACTGTCTAAATACCAAATTTTAGGATTTCGGATTTAGAATTTAGGATTTTATAATTTTCTTATGGCTCATACTAAAGCGGGCGGCTCTACCGCCCTAGGTCGCGATTCACAAAGTAAACGTTTGGGTGTTAAATTATTTGCTGGCCAATTCGCTAAGGCCGGTATGGTAATTGTTCGCCAACGTGGTACTAAATTTTATCCTGGAGTAGGCGTTAAAAAAGGTTCAGATGATACCTTATTTGCCAGCACTTCTGGTGTACTTAAATTTTATAAAAAATGGAAAAAGAGTTACGATGGCAAATTGAAACTAGCTAAGATGGTATCAGTTGTACCACAAGAAAAGTAATTGAAATTTAATTTAAAACCATTCCGATTGCAATCGGAATGGTTTTTTATTCTAAAAAAGTATGAAAAAAATGACAATGTGACTATAAAACTTGTTGTAAAATTAAATTTCTTAATATTTTTTAAAAAATTATTTACCTTGTTTCCAAATTTCAAACGGAATATTTTGTCCATTTTTACTAATAAATGTTTTTCTATCTGCATCATCTTCAGATTTTATATGAACTAATCCTTCATCTTCTTGGAGCGGATAATACTTTCCATCAGAATCACTAAATCCTATAACTTTTATCTGTCCATCTACTATTTTAGTTTTTTCTTCAAACAATTGCCATTCTGGCAAAGGTTCACCTGGCCTCTTTCTATCCATAATTTTACAAATTAATAATTAATAGATCAAATTATTTCTTACCACCCAAACACGCGCCTACAAAATCCCGGAAAAGAGGGTGTGGTCGAAGGGGGCGAGATTGGAATTCAGGATGAAATTGCGTACCCACCATAAATGGATGATTTTTAATTTCCGCGATCTCCACTAAATTTTTCTCTGGATTCAATCCTGAAAAAACAAATCCAGCGGCCGCGAACTGCTCGCGGTAATCATTATTAAATTCATAGCGATGACGATGGCGTTCAGAAATTATTACTTCTGAAGCCTTGGTTTGAACTGGCACCGCACTCTCTATTTTTGAGGTATACGCTGTATAAGCGCGTGTACCAGCGAGTAGGCGACATTCATAAGCCCCTAGGCGCATACTGGCACCCATATCTTTTTGCGCCAAATTCTTGCGCTGTTCTGGCATAATGTGAATAACGGCATTTTTGGTTTTAGTATCAAATTCTGTAGAATTAACTTCACTCGTTTTAAGTAACTCGCGGCCAAATTCAATCGACATAATTTGCATACCCAAACAAAGTCCTAAATACGGAATTTTATTTTCTCGAGCATAGCGCGCGGCTAAAATTTTTCCTTCAATCCCCCGACCACCAAATCCACCCGGCACTAAAATACCATCCGCAGTTTTTAATCTTTTCCATTCGGGCGAATTTTTATCTTCTAATTTTTCTGAATCAATATCTATAATTTGTAATTTAGCTTGATGATAAGCCGCCGCCGATTTCAAGGCCTCGTGCACTGAAATATAAGCATCACCATGCGCGGTGTATTTTCCAACTAAAGCAATTGTCATTTTTTGATTATCACTATTTTTTAAACGCTTAACCAACGTACGCCACGCTTTAAGATCTGGCGCTTTGCCTTTCATATCAAAATGTTTATAAATGAGCTCGGAAATTTTATAAGAATCTAAATCAAGCGGTACCTCGTAAATAGTTTTAAGTGTGGGACAAGGTATAGCATTCGTTTTTGGTACATCGGCAAACAAGGCAATTTTCTCAAGTAAATCTTTACCGATTTTATGATCAGCGCGCGCTAAAATAACATCGGGCTGAATACCCATACGATGAAGTTCGCGTACTGCCATTTGAGTTGGTTTGGTTTTAAGTTCGCCTGATGTTTCAAGATACGGCAAGAGTGTGAGTAACATAAACATCACATTACTATTCCCTATCTCGCGGTGAAATTGCCGAGCTGCTTCTAAATACGGTTCACCTTCAATATCGCCCACTGTACCACCGATTTCTATTAACATAAAATCGGGCTTGGTGCGATCGGCTGCGGAAAGTAATCTATCTTTAATAAAAGTAGTAATATGTGGAATGACTTGAATGGTGCGTCCTAAATACGTGCCTTGACGCTCATCAGCTAAAACTTTTTGATACACCTGCCCAGTAGTTAAATTTGATAAACGAGACAGTGGTTCATCAATAAATCTTTCATAATGCCCTAAATCCAAATCTGATTCATAACCATCATCGGTCACAAACACTTCGCCGTGCTGATATGGGCTCATAGTGCCTGGATCAATATTTAAATAAGGATCAAATTTGATAACGCTAACAGAATAACCAGCCGATTTTAATATCGCACCGATTGCCGCCATGGCCGTACCCTTGCCAAGGCCAGAACAAACTCCACCGGTCATGAAAATAAATTTGGTTTTTGACATATAACAAACCTTCTCTTACTAAAAATAATTAAAATATTTTTAAAATAATGATATTTTATATCAAAATCTAAATTGCTTAAATCCCAAGTTTAAAGTTCAAAATCCCAATAAAGTTCCAAATGTTTGAAAATTTTAAATCATTGAAAATTTATTGGGAATCGGAACTTGGTCATTGAAAATTCTACACTAATTTCTTCTCTCCTTCAACTACCACTACTAGCGGCGCTACTACATCATCGTACAACTTAATCTCCACTTGATATTTACCCAAATGTTTAATCGGTTGGGTTAAAATAATTTGCTCAGCTTTTACATCAATTTTAAATTGTGATTTAATAATTGGCGCAAGATCAGCTGAAGTAACACCGGCATATAAAGTACCTGATTCATTGGCGCGTGCTTCTACTGTAATTGCTCGGCCACGCAACTGAATAGCATATTTTTCCGCTTGAATACGGACTTTTACTTGGGTTTGTTCGGCCGCTTTAGCACGCAGGGCTACCGCCGCGATTTTTTCAGGATTAGCTCGCACTGCCAAACCCTTAGGTAATAAAAAATTTAAAGCATAGCCATCGCTTACTTCACGCACTTGATCGCGGTGTGCTACACCAGCTATGTCTTGAATAAAAATTACGCGCATAAGTTTAGTAAGAGTAAGAGATTTAAGTTAAGAGTCTTTGTCATTAGAACATTAGATCACTAGAGCATAAAAACAAAAATGTCATTTATTATAATGTTTTAATGTTTAAGTGTTCTAGTGTTTTATATTAGCGTTCTAACAATTCAAGCGCTCTCTCTAACTGCGGATCACGATCGGCTTCAATATCTTCTCTGGTTCGCTTAACTTCAATATCTGGCACTAAACCATTTTTATCAATTGAACGTCCTTTGGGCGTAAACCACTTGGCAATAGTGAGCTTAACCGCGCTACCATCAGGAAATTCTTCTAAATTTTGCACCGAACCCTTACCAAATGTTTTTTCACCCACTACTGTAGCGAGTTTGTAATCTTGCAGAGCGCCCGTAACAATTTCCGAGGCCGAAGCTGAACCCTCGTTAACTAAAACTACAGTTGGAACTGACGCTAATTCGCCACCACCTTCACTTTCATAATCCCTAAAATCGGGTGGTGTGAATTGTTCACGTACCACTGAGCCATCTTTAATCCAATGGCTAGAAATGGCCACCGCTTGATCCAAAAAACCACCTGGGTCATTTCGTAAATCCAAAACAATTGATTTGGCACCTTGGGCCGCGAGCTTAGTCCAAGCGGCTAAAAATTCAGAATCGGTATCGCGACCAAATTGCGAAATTTTAATATAAGCCACTTTATTTTTACTACCGGGCAAAGTTTTTAACTCACCTTTCACTAATTTAATCACAATTTTATCACGCTTTAATTCCACCTCACGTGGTTCTGTTTCACCATTTGATAAAATAGTTAATTTTACTTTGGTACCTCGTGGACCGCGAATTAAATTAACCGCTTGATCCACTGGCATACCAGTAGTATCGAACTCATTAATACCTAAAATTTTATCACCCGGTTTAAGTTTGGCACGTTCGGCTGGTGTACCTGGTAGTGGCGCCACCACTACTAATTTTTTATCTCTTATCCCAATCTCCGCGCCAATACCATCAAAAGTGCCCTGAAGTTCTTTATCAAATTGCCTAGCCATTTCCGGATCAAGATAAATTGAATATGGATCATCTAGCCCAGCTACCAGCCCTTGCAAAGCGCCATAAAATAATTTTGTATCTTTAACATCTCGTTCATAAGAATATTTGCGTACATAATCCCACACCTGCCAAAACAAATTAAAATCTACATCTTTGGCTAAATATTCTGGTGGCTTAGAATTAAGATTTAGTACACTGCCAGTACCCGAAAAAACCTGCTTGACCGTAGAGGTATTAATGAAGATGCCTAAACCCAAACCAACTATAAATAAAACAATGGCCAAAGTTATTGGCACTGTTCGCTTAGGTTGGTTGTGGGGTGAAAAAGGGTGAATAGAATCCATAATATGACAATTGGATTTTAACACGATAAGTGATAATTGGTCAAAATAATAAAATGATAAGTAAACTGTTGATTTTTAAGTTAAAAAAAGCTAGAGTACAAGCAGGATTTGTACAATATTTTTATTATGCGAATATTAATAACTGGTGATGTAGGGCTGTGCCCCGTACCCAATATAGAATGATTTAATCAAATAATGGTGTTTATTTAGAATTATATTTTAATTATGAAAATATTAGTTACCGGTGGTGCAGGGTTTATTGGCTCACATTTGACTGATTTCTTGGTATCTAAAAAACACCAAGTTTTAGTGCTGGATAATTTAAGTCACGGACGATTGTCTAATATTGCCACAAACTCTCAAAAATATAAATTTAAAAAAATAGATATTCGCTCACCACGCTTATCTACTGTTTTTCGCGCCTTCCGTCCAGAAAAAGTTTTTCACTTGGCGGCACAAATTAATGTACGTGAATCATTAAAAAATCCGGCGCGTGACGCGGAAAGTAATATTATTGGCGCGCTTAATGTTTTTCAAAATGCCCAAAATGTAGGCGCTAAACAAATTATTTTTACTTCTACTGGCGGCGCACTTTACGGCGAAGCAAAAATTCGACCCACCCCCGAAAATCATCCGACTGTTCCCCTTTCGCCTTACGGCATCGCCAAGCTCGCCACTGAAAATTATTTAAAATTTTATTATCAAGTTTATAAATTACCCTCTGTAATTTTAAGATTTTCTAATGTTTACGGCCCACGGCAAAACCCTGAAGGTGAAGCTGGTGTGGTCGCAATTTTTGCAGATTGTTTATTAAAAGGTTTATCACCAACAATTAACGGCTCGGGGAATCAAACTCGTGATTTTGTTTATGTGGGCGATGTAGTTCAAGCTTTAAACAAAGCAAGTAGCCATAAAAAATTTGATATTTTTAACATTGCCACTGAACGAGAAGTTAGTATCAATGAAATTTTTAATATTCTTAAAAAAATTACTAAATTTTCTGGTGCACCAAAATATGTACCAGCAATCCTAGGCGAAATTTATCACAGCGTGTTAAGCGCAAAACACGCCAAGCAAACGTTGCGTTGGCAACCACAGGTTAAAATTGAGGAGGGATTAAAAAAAGTGGCGGAGTATATGTTATCACTAAAACATTAGAACACTTTATCAATTTTTGTTTTTATGTTCTAGTGGTCTAGTGTAAAAAAATTTATGTCAACTAAAAACTCTGTCTACTGCATCATCGTTTGCTACAACGGCGCCAAATTCTTGCCAGAGTTATTTGCGTCGCTTGATAAAACTATAATGCCGAACGGCGTTGAATTTAAAACTGTAGTAGTTGACAATGCTTCAACTGACGATTCCTTGTCTTATCTAAAAACCTTAAACAATATTCATCTTATTGAAAGTAAAACCAATGCTGGTTTTGCGGAAGGAAATAATATTGGCCTGCGTTATGCCTTAGAAAACGGTGCGAATTTTGTATTTTTACTTAATCAAGATACGGTAGTGGATCAAAACTGGCTTCAAGAAATTATGGAAACTGCTAAAAAGCATCCGGAAGCAGGAGCCATTCAATCTTTATTATTACTTCACAATCAGGACGAAACCGCGCCAAAATTAATAAACAGTTGGGGCAATGAACTACACTTCTTGGGTTTTGGTTTTGCTGGTGGATTAAAAAAACTTTTTAAACCCGATGTTTTAACTGCCAAATCTATTACTTACGCCTCAGGTGCGGCTGTTTTATTCCGTAGTGAAGCACTTAAAAAAATAGGTTTATTTGACGCTTCATATTTTCTTTACCATGAAGATACCGACCTTTCACTTCGTTTAAGAATTAGTGGGCACGATATTATACTATCGCCTAAATCAATTATCTACCATAAATATAAATTTGGCCCAAATCAAATCACTTATTATCATTTGGAAAAAAATCGTTTGCGAGTTTTACTAGAATATTATAAATGGCCCACTTTACTACTCATTTTACCATTTTTTATTGGCTATGAGCTCGGCATTTTACTTTTTGCTTTAAAAAGCGGATTCTTTAAAGCTAAAATAAAATCTTGGTGGTGGGTGATTAAAAATTTCCCATTAGTTATAAAGAAAAGACAAAATATTCAATCCTTACGTACTATATCTGATTTAGAATTTACTAAAATATTACGGGGTGATATTGAATTTGTGGAAGTAAATAATCCTCTACTTCAATATATTGTTAACCCCTTAGGAAAAATTTATTGGGCCTTAATTCGTAGCTTAATTTTTTGGTAAATGATTACACAATCACAAATTAGAATTTTTATTATTACCTTAGGTTTACTTTTAGGACTAAACTTATGGTTTTGGCAAACACAAATTGTTGGCAGTATTTTAGGAATAATGCTTACTATTACTATCTCTTATATTTTAGGTAATAAATTTATTAAGTCCAATAATCTAATCAATACTTTGCTTGGCTTAATTATTTTAATTAGCTATTTAAGTGTACTGGGTTCAATTTTTTATTTAATAATTGGTTTATATCTTCCAATTATTTTAATAATGTTAATTGGAGTAATTGCATTTGGATATTTTTACGCTACCAATATAGAATTGCCGTTAGTAAAAATAAAATTTGATTGGACAATTTTGGTGTACAGCACCTTAATAGCTATTTGTCTTTTTATTCTTTACCAATCAAGAACCTCCGAAGCCATTCGCTCCACTTGGGAAGTAGTGCCAATTAGTTTTTGGATAACTTTAATACTTACTACCGGATTTTTAGTTTGGCGTGAAATTAACCGCGGACATTCCTTAATTTTAGTTATCATCCATAGCTTACTTTTATTAAACGTGGCTAATATTATTTATGTACTTGGTTTTGGCTATGATCCTTTTATTCACTTAGCTACCGAAAAATATATTGCCATAAATGGTTTCATTACCCCTAAAAAACTTTATTATTTAGGAATGTATAGCCCAATTATATTTTGGCATCACCTAACCTTAATGCCACTAGAAATAATAAATAAATGGCTGGTACCAATTTTGGCTGGGCTTACACTACCAGCCGCAATGAGTTTATTATTATCAAAACACCAAAAAACATATTTAACTTTGGGAGTACTGGCCGTACCGTTTACAACTTTTATAATTACCACACCGCAAAATTTAGCTAATCTTTTTTTATTACTAATAGTTATTTTAATTTTAGCTCAAACTAAACCAACGGTAATTGGGTTGCTAACTCTAGCCGCCCTAATTACTCAACCGCTAGCCGGTATTCCAGCCTTAGCTCTAGCTAGTTTTTACCAATCTATCCAGCTTAATAATCAACCAATAAGCCGAATTTTCAAATTTTCCGGCTTTATTGTTGGCTTTATTGGAATACCAACCGCGCTTTTTTTACTTAGCATAATATCACCTTTTCATCCCACACTAGCTTGGTCCTTGCCACCCAGTCAACTTTTTTTACCACTTATTACCTCACTTAAACTTACAACTCAACCAATACTGGATGCGATTTACCTTTACTCTAGTTTACTCTGGCCCGCAGTTTTAATAATAAGTTTATTTGGTTTTACAAAATATTGGCGCGTTGATAAAAATTTAAAAATAATCAGCTGGTTGGTAATAACTTTATTTTTTAATGCTATTTTAATAAGTAGTTTAATAAAATTTGATTTTTTAATTGGTTACGAAAGATTAGATTTTGCCAAAAGATTTGTTGAAATGGCGCTACTAGTTTTAACACCAGTCGTTTTAATTATTTTGGCTAATTTAAAAATAACTGGCAAAATTTATCAATCAACAATAATAATTTTATTAAGCTTAGTCCTACCTACCTCACTTTATTTATCACACCCTAGAAACGATAAACATTTTTACACCCGCGGTTTTAATATTAGCCAAGCTGACCTTGCCGCTGTGTCAAAAATTAAACAAGACGCCCAGAATAAAAAATATGTTGTACTAAGTAATCAAAATTTAGGCGCGGCTGCTTTAGTGGTTTCAGGTTTTTCTCCGCATTATTTTGCACCAGATGGCAGTGAACAATATTTTTATTCAATCCCAACCGGTGGGTACTTGTATAAATACTTTTATCAAATCGCGGAACTAAGTGGTGATGTTAAAATTAATGTTGATGAAATATTTAAAACTATACCGGTTGACTATATTTATCTAGCGATTCACAATTATTGGTTTAATAAAGAAAAAATTATAACTTCCACTACACAATTAAACAACCAAAAAATAATCGCCACTGATAAAAATATCACAGTGATTCGATTTGAAAGATAGCTGCCAATTATATTCGGCCGGACATAATTGGCTGATATGATTATTTATAAATTTAATAATTTTTCTAAATAAGAATTTATATCAAGTCCTTGCACTGAGAGTACTGTATTTTTACGCAAAGCAACTAAATCATCCTTATGATACAAACAGTGTTCTAAAGTTTTTAATAAATCATCACTGCTACCGGCCTGAAAAATATAACCGTTCACACTATGCTGAACTAATTGCACTCCACCGATTTGGGCGGCGATAACTGGCACACCAAAAGATAAACTTTCACCAATAATAGTTGGTGAATTTTCATAACAAAGTGAAGGGAAAATAGTGGCATCGATATTAGTAAAAACTTCAGGTAAATCACGATGAGCCACCACCCCCCTTACCACAATCTCTTCGTAGCCAACTGAAATTCTTTTAACTTGATTAAGAAGCGCTCCTCCACCAACGATTAATAATCTAGCGGACTTAGGGTATTTATTTAAAAAAATTTTAAATGTTTCTACTAAAAATACAATGCCTTTGTGATTTTCTAATTGACCAAGGTATAAAAAATTTAATTGCTGACTGGGCTTAAAAACAGCCGGCACTTGTGGTTTAAGTGGATTAAGTAAAACTATTTTCTTAGAATTACAAAAAAATTTACGCTCCACATAAAAATCCAATAAAAACTGAGAAGCCGATACCACCACTTGTGGTGAAGAAAAAATTAATCGATTTAAAAATTCATACAAACGTGTGAATGGCCCTTTATTTTGCCACGATTCTTCCTCACCTTTGATAATCCGACCAGTTGGAATAGATAGTTGAACATCGTGTACTGTATGAATATGTCGGACTTTAAATTTTTTAGCATACTTTTCCGCCACTCGAATTGCCAAATAACTAACGCCTTTTAAGTTGTGAGTTAAAACTATTTGTGGTTTTTCTATATGTAAAATTTTATTTGTAACAAAATAAGCGTGGAAGTTAAACATATCAATCACGTGCCAAGGTAATCGTAAAATACTTGGTCGATAATTAATATTTAAAAAGGAAAATAAATTTAATGGATAATAGCGATAAACTGTTAACTTACCGACGACAGTCGGTAAAATTTCTGGACGTAGCCACAGCGACTTAAATCCTTTCAGAAATCCAGCGGTAATAACAATAACCTCATGACCTTGTTTAACCAAGCCATCTACGGTATTTTCCACTGCTACATCGGCTCCACCAGTAGAGTAAGGCCTAAAAGCAGAAGCAATTAAACAAATCTTCATAAAATATAAACTATAATAATGCCTCTTTGTAATATTCTACTAATTTTTGAGTTACTCTTGGCCAACTATAATTAGTTACCACTTTGATCCGCGCTGACTCACCTAAAAATTTTCTTTCATCAGGATGTTCAAATAAACGAACAATAGCTTGACTGAGTGACACAGAATCATTAATCGGCACAACTAAACCATCTTGCCCAACTAAAGCCGCTGGTCCTGGTAAAGTAGTAGTAATAACCGGCTTGGCACAAGCCATGGCCTCTAAAACTACCACTGGAAAAGCTTCCACTGCCACCGACGGTAAAATAAATAAATCAGCTAAACGATAATAATCTGGCAACTTTTGTTGATCAATTCCACCTGCCCATATTATATTTTTAGCTACACCTAAAACTTGGGCTTGCACTTGGTAATCTTTTTTAAGCTCACCCTCACCTACCACAATTAAAAAAATATCATTATCTTTTTTTGATAATATACTAAGCGCGGAAAGCAATACCGGCAAGCCTTTAAAATAATGGGCCTGATCCAATCCGCCCACAAACAATAAAATTTTGTGATCAAATATATTAAATTTCTGACGTAAATTATTAAACATCTCTCCCGGACAAAACAATTCGGTATTAACTCCATTAGGTAAGTACCTAATTTTATTTTTTACCCTATCTGACAAATTAGCTAAATCGCTACCTGCCACATGTGCTTCAGACAAACCAAAAATAAATTTAGCATTTTTTACTAAACTAGTTAAAAAACATTTAGTATAAAATCTAAAAATAATCCGACGTACACCCGAACCAATTAAATCATTGTGGTATTGCACCACCAAAGGAATATCAAATAAATGACAAATTGTTTTAACAAACCAGGTGCTACCAATAAAATACAAATGTAAATGCACTAAATCAAAATTTCTAATTTGTGACAAAAGTTGTGGTAAAACTGCCGCATTACCAAAAGATAAAAGTGGTCGCAAAAATCTTATTTCTAAACCGCCATTAATTTCCACCCGCGCTAATTCATTGTGATAAGCTGGTGTAAAAACTGTTATCTTGTGCCCCAATTTAGTTAAATATTCAGCTTGATTTTTAGCCACCACACCCACCCCCGCTCCATACGGCGGCCACACACAACTAATTATGGCAATTTTCATAAATTAAGTTCGTAGCTGTTAATCAATAGTTCGTAGAACTAATTACTACAAAAAATCGATAAATTATAAAATTATTTTCGAATTTCGATATTCGGATTTCGAATTTTTACTTATACTCGCTTAATTTTCGCACCTAAAGAAGCCAACCTTTCATCTAATTTTTCATAACCGCGATCCACATTTTCCACATCATGAATCAAAGTTTCACCTTGAGCAATTAGCGCTGCCACAATCAAGGTGGCGCCCGCTCGCAAATCAAAAGTTCTAATCTCTCTGCCATAAAGTGGGGTTGGTCCAGTAATCACCACCCGATGTGGATCAGCCACCACTGCACCGGCTCCCATTTTTACAAGCTCTGAAATATGATTTAAACGACCTTCATACATTGGGTCGTGAATTAAAGATGTGCCAGTGGCTTGAGTAGCGAGTACTGTAAATGGCGCTTGTAAATCAGTGGGGAACCCTGGGTATGGTAAGGCCTGCAATTTAAATGATTTCAACTGACGACTGGCCACAACTTTTAGATAATTATTTTGAAGTTCAAAATCTACACCAATTTCTTTCAGTTTTAATAAAATAATAGATAAATGCTCCGGCACAACTGGGCCAATGGTAATTTCACCGCGGCTTACCGCACCAAGTACTGCCCAAGTACCAATTTCAATAGTATCGGGTATTAAATTATGTGAAGTGCCATGAAGCTCGCTTACACCTTCAATCACCAAAGTGTGTGTACCAATACCACTAATCTGCGCTCCCATTTTTACCAAAAAATTACATAAATCTTGCACGTGTGGTTCCGCCGCCGCCAGTTCGATAGTAGTTACTCCGGAAGCTAAAACCGCGGCCATTACAATATTTTCTGTAGCGGTAACAGAAAATTCTGGTAAAATAATTCTGGTACCATTTAATTTTTTAGCTTTCAAACAATACGACTCGCCTTGTATTTCTACGGTGGCGCCTAATTTCCGTAAACCATCTAAATGAGCTCCGAGTGGACGATTACCAATAATACAACCCCCTGGCTCAGGCAAACTAACTTCACCTAAACGTGCGAGGAGTGGTCCAAACATTAAAACAGACGACCTCATACCTTTTACCAATTTACGATCTAAATTGGCTAGATTGACTTCAGCGGCGCTAATTTTTAATTCTGATCCGACCCTAGTACATTTTGCACCCACTTGCTCTAATAATTTTATCATTTTATCGACATCACTAATTTGTGGAACATTACTAATCACCACTTCATCTTTAGTTAAGAGTGAAGCGGCTAAAATTGGAGTAGCGGCATTTTTCGCCCCCGGCACATTAATTTGGCCACTTAAAGAGTTGCCACCTTCAATAATTAAGCTACTCATGGTAAAATGAAAAATAGTTAATATAATACGCTAGATGAAATTATTGTAGCAGAATACTAATCATTTATCAACCTAATTACAAATTATGGATTTAGCCTCTAGACGCTTAATTTACTTGGGATTTTTTCTAATTTTTATAGTGGCCGGCAGTGCTTTGATTTTTTATTTGCAAGGTTTTCGTTATAACCCTGATAAAAAAGAGGTTGAGCAAGTGGGTGCTATTAATTTAAGTACTACGCCAAATGGTGCGACAATTTTTTTAAACGGACAAAAATTTTCACACCCCACTCCAACTACTATTAATTCACTAACCGCTGGTGAATACGAAGTAACTTTAAAAAAGGAAGAATTGCAAGTGTGGCAAAAAAAATTAACTGTTAAACCCAAACAAGTTGTTAGTGCCAGTGACGTAATACTTTGGTTGCCACCACAAATTTTCACTCCAACAAGTGACAATAAAATATCATCTGTAAAAAATAAAACTCTAGTAGAAAATAATATAGCCCTTCATAAAATTTCCCACAACAACCAAACGCTACTTTACACTACCACTGCCACGACTAATAATTTATGGTTACTTAATTTGCGTAGCGGCGAAAGCGATTTACTCGCACCGCCTACTGGTTTTTTAATTAATGAATTTAATTTTTCACCTTCTAGTCAAAAAATTCTATTCCTTGGACAAATCCAAAATAAACCAATGGCCTTTATTTATTACCTTACTCAACAAAAATGGGAGAAAGCTTTAGCAATGGAAGCAGATAGTTTTGATAAATTAACTTGGGGTGAAAGTGATGATTATTTACTTAAACAAAATGATGATAATTTATGGCTAATTGATTTAGGTAGTGGTGAAGCCAAACTTATTTGGGAAGGAATAGTTAAGGATTGGAAAATGAACGATAATTTAATTTATTTACTGGTACCACAAAATGACAACTTGGTTTTAAAAATTATTAACAGTCGTAATTTAAAAAATATTAATTTAGCTGAACCATTAATTTTATCTAACAACTCCTCTTTTTTAACAACCCGTGGTGATTGGCTACCCATTACTGATGAAACAAAACATCTTCTTTATTTAATACGCTCACCTTTGAAAAATTCCTCGTCTTTAAGAAAATTAACAGCCGTGACAGCTATTGATTGGCTTAACAATAATTCAAAAATGATAGTGGCTAATAATTATGAAATTTGGGAATACGAACCATTAGCCGATAACTTAAATCTAATTTGGCGGATAAGCACACCTTTAGCCCGCGTTCGACAATATTTAAATAAGCCCTACTTACTACTGACCTCGGGGAGTAGTTTGTGGGCTTTAGAATTTGATCGTCGCGGTGATCAACAACGTTTCTTGCTAGCTGATTATGGTTTACCAATCACTGATTTTTTTATTAATCAAGATGGCACTTTCGCCACAGTTTTAACTGATACTAAAATTTATCAACTGCCACTTAAGCCACAAAGGACTGAGGGTTACGACTGGCCCATAAATTTGCCCTAAGTAGTGATTCGAAAGTACCAGCATCAATCCACTCGCCTTCCACAATATCAACCTTAAGCTCACCGCGCTCTAAATACCAATTATGTAAATCAGTAATTTCTAGTTCGCCTCTCCCACTTGGCTTCACTTTTTTAGCTATCTCCACAATTCTATTATCATAAATATACAAACCAGTAATCGCATAATTACTTAAATATTCCTTTGGTTTTTCTTTAATCGCCACGGCTTTTCCTTCGTCATCAAATTTAACTACACCAAAACGCTCTGGATCAGGTACTTTTTTTGCAAAAATATGCGCCCCACTCTTAAATGATTTAATAGTAGATGAAAAATCATCTGCAAAAATATTATCACCGAGAATCATCGTAACGCTATCATCACCAATAAATTCTGAACCAATAATAAAAGCTTCGGCCAGTCCCGCTGGCTTATCTTGAATTTCATAAGTAAATTTAGCGTTAAAATCACGACCACTCCCAAGTAAATGTAAATAATCACCAGCGTGATCTGGTGCCACAATGATTAAAATATCGCGAATATCAGCTTGCAATAAAGTAGCCAGCGGATACATAATCATTGGTTTGTTATAAATTGGCAATAATTGTTTAGAAGTAACACGAGTAAGTGGCCGTAGCCTAGTGCCTTCACCACCTGATAAAATAATACCTTTCATAATACCATCAGTAATACTCCACTAAAAATTACAATAAATGAACAAATAAGTAATGTAATTACACTTTTTTGTTTATATTTATTAATTAATAAAAAAATAGAGTAAGTTAAACCTAAAATACCAATAACAGAAAAAATAATAATACTAAACTCGAAAATTATAAGTCTTATCATAAAATTCGATGATCCTAATTGTTCTGATATAATTAAAATAATAAATAAAACAACAGAAACTGCTTGCACAGCTAATAAAAATAAAACATATCTTAGTGGATTATAATTTTGGGGATTTGGTAATTTAAGAACTTCAATCATTTTGTTAAAATCAAAAAATAATAAACCTTTATACATTGACTTTTTGTAAATACTCACGCAAGGCCTCACGCCACGGCCGAAGCACTGGAAACTTGGTGTTTAAAAGTATAGCTTTTTTAGGCCGACGGGCGGGTGTTAAATAATCAGCCGAAGTAATCGGCGTTAATTTAATTTTAATATTTTTTAATTTAAATAATTCGTGCGCTATCGCGTACCAACTAGCCGCCTCTTCGTTCACTAAATGATAAATACCCGGCTGATAATCCCCTTTTATTAAATTTTTTACCGCTTGCGCTAAATCTTTGGTGTAAGTTAACTTACCAAATTGATCATTTACTACTTTAACCTCAGCTTGCTCACTGCCTAATTTTAACATAGTGTCAATAAAATTTAAACCTCTAGGCTTGCCTAACTGCAAAGCGTGACCATACAACCACGAAGTGCGAATTAAATACCCATTATTATATTCTGTTACAAATTTTTCACCGTCTAATTTTGACTGTCCATAAATATTAATTGGACTGGGCACAGAATTTTCATCATATCCAATTTCATCCTCACCGCTAAAAACGTGTTCAGTTGAAAAATGAACAAGCTTAGCTTGAATTTTGCCCGCGGCCTGCACTAAATATCCAACCGCTTCGGCATTTATTTTAAAAGCCATTTCCTTATTATTTTCCGCGCCATCAACATCAGTAAACCCTGTAGCATTAATAATAATATCGGGTTGAAGTGATTCAATTTTAATTTGAACTAATTTCTCGGAAGTAACATCAAGCTCTTCCTTATCCCATAAATATAATTCAGCACTGGAAGCTAAAGCATGCGCCAAATCTGTACCCAGCATACCATGACAACCTAAAATTAATATTTTTTTATTATCCTGTATCATAAACTACTTGTTATTTACTTTTCTAAATTCCTCATAATCTGAAATATAGTCCTGCCTAGTTGAATCATAATCTGTTGATGATAAGGCCACCACTACCGTACCTAGCGCAAACGACTTAAAATGATGCCAAACATAAGCTCCAACATAAACCGCTTCGCCTTGATTTAAATTAACATCACGTAAACCCGAACCATCATCAATTACCATCACAGCCGAACCGCGCGCCACAAAAAAGCACTCCTCTTCAACTTTATGACAATGCGAACCTGATGGTTTAACTCCGTCTACAATTACATAAACACGCTTAATTGTAAAACCTAAATCTTTCCCCGCTTCTATTAAAGAAAAACGATCGTCGGTATGGATTGGGAGTTTGAATTGTTTAAACTTTATCATAAAATTAAAATAATTTTTCTTTACCCAAACCCACCCAATCTACTAATTCAGTAAACCTAACGTAAAAACCAAATGGATCAATTACTCTAAAATCTTTTTTACCCCAACGTTTAAGCGTTAATGGCTGAGCAATTAGATTGGGTTGTAATTTATCCTTAACCAAACCCCAAAGTTCATCAACATTGGAGACTGGGATAGTTATTTCAACCGCATAACCGCGTGGTGTAGTCGCTGGGAAGTCACAAAAATGAGAATGCTGCGAGACTTTCTCTTTGTCTCCATAAAAATTTATATGCGTTTCACCTAGAATATCTTCTCGTTTTAATATAAGATATCCCAAGTCACTTCCCCCACCTGATGTTGGATCGTAACTTAACTCACTAAATCCAAAAATTGAATAAAAAGAGCGTACTATAGAAAAATCTGGCACATGGAGTTCTAAAACTAAATTGTTGGGGACAATATTCATAACCTTAAACATTATTAATTAAGATGTGGATTTAATTCTGATTTCCTTTTTTCTAATTTCTCTACCCACTCTTTATTATTTACATACCATTCTACCGTTTCCTTAATCGCCTTAGTAAAATCATACTGCGGAACCCAACCTAATTCTTGTTTAATTTTAGTGGCATCAATCGCGTAGCGCCGGTCGTGGCCCGGGCGATCGGCTACAAAAGTAAGTAAGCTTTCGGGCTTACCCAATTCACTTAAAATAATCTTAGCAATTTCTAAATTAGATTTTTCATTATCTGCCCCAATATTATACACTTCTCCCGCTACTCCTTTGTGGAGCATTAGGTCAATCGCCTCACAATGATCAAGCACATAAATCCAATCACGTACGTTTTTACCATCGCCATAAAGTGGTAATGATTCACCACGCAGTGATTTAAAAATAAAAAATGGAATCAACTTTTCCGGAAATTGATACGGGCCATAATTATTAGAGCAGTGAGATACTACCACAGGTGTGCTATAAGTTTTAAAAGCCGCCCGACACAAAAGGTCGCCACCTGCTTTAGCCGCCGCATATGGCGCATTGGGTGTAAATGGCGTATTTTCAGTAAACTGTGTATTATCTTCAAGCTCTAAACTACCATACACTTCATCGGTTGAAATCTGCACCATTTTTTTGACTTCATATTTCCGTACCGCATCAAGCAAAGTTTGCACACCTAAAGTATTGGTCAGCACAAAATCGCGATTACCACCGTGGATGCTTCTATCCACATGGGTTTCCGCCGCAAAATTAACTACCGCATCAAAACTTTGCGCTAGCACCTCGTCAACTTTAGTTTGATCAGCAATATCACCTTGAATAAAACTATAATGCGGATTTTTTACTAAATCAGCTAAATTATCTAAATTACCAGCGTAAGTTAGTTTATCATAATTAACAATTTGATAATCAGGATATTTTTGTAAAATATGGCGGATAAAATTGGAGCCAATAAACCCTGCACCACCGGTAACTAATATTTTCATAATTAAAATATAATTCTAAATAAACATCATTATTTGATTAAATCATTTTACTACTGGGTACAGGGCGCTGCCCCGCACCACCAGTGATTAAAAGTTTAATAATAAAAAATTATAACTTATTATACTTCGTATGCTTACCATAAGATTTGGCTATTGGATATTTAGCATCATCTTTAACTATCTTTTTCTGCACCGCCTTAGCTAAATCTATATTTAAACTATCACAAAACAATAATAAATATTTCAAAACATCGGCTATCTCATCACTTATATCTGCTTTAGAATTTTTAACATACTTATCAATTTCTTTTTTATTTAACCATTGAAAATGCTCTAACACCTCCCCCGCTTCTAATAATAAGGATAAGGCTAAATCTTTTGGATTGTGAAATTGTTTCCAATTCCGCTCGTCCCGAAATTTAACAACTTGTTTGGTTAATTTTTGAATATCAGACATAAAATAAAATCTAGTTAATTTATTTACTATCCTCTTGATCTAATTTTTCCCAATCAATCACTAATTCATCTACCTTTGGCGGGTTTTTACGCAACTCAACCAATTCTTTGGCACCGTTAGCCCATTTAATCAAACCATCTAAGTACAACACGTCTTCTGATTTCAACTCTTCTTTATATTTTTGTTTAACTTCTTCAGTCAACTTTAAAACTGCTTCAAAGTTATTAACCCTTAATAATCTGTCAGCTTCTAACTGCCAATTATCTAACCCTATTTCTTCAGGATTATGCCGCAATTCTTGTTTCATAAAAAGTTAATTAGTATATAAACAACTATAATTATCATCCTCCAAAATCAGAAAAAAGGCAAGAAAAAACCGCTATTTGATTAAAGCGGAAATATCAGAAAAAAATAAAGCGTCAGGTGTAAGCAAAAAGTTAGAAAGGATAAGAAAGACCTTTTTACTAAACACAACTGACGCTGTAACAAAATTTATTGAAAGAACGATTTTAAAATAAGGGGCTAGCGTTTAGGCAAGTAATTAATTGCTGTAAAAATCCGCATGAGTCGGCCTGCACAATGGGGGATTACCCTAATTAATTACTCTAAAATAAACCTAAATACTAGCCTTGCCCAAATAGACGTTTTATGCCGATAACCTACCAAGGTTCGGAGTCCATAATATATATGACCTAGTAGGGTAAAATAATCTTAGCACCATTAAAAAAATAGTCAAGCGTTTAAAACTTGACTACTTTATTAACAAAAAAATTAAATCGCCATTAAGCTTCTTATTCTTTCAGCGACTTGCTCGCGCTCGCCTGCCTTATAATCTTTCCCTTGCCACGAACCAAGACCGTCGCCAGTTTGCCGTGGCATAATGTGAACATGGGCGTGAAAGACAGTTTGCCCCGCGACAACGCCGCAATTTACCCCGATATTAAACCCTTCTACACTAACCGCTTGAATTACAAATGGTGAAATTTTATGTACCACTGAAAATAATTTACCGACTTCATCTTCTGACATTGCAATTAAATCAGTATAGTGTTTTTTGGGAATTACTAATACATGCCCCGGATTCACTGGCTTAATATTTAAAAATGCTAAAAATTCATCATCTTCATAAACCTTAGACGACGGCAACTCCCCGGCTACAATTTTACAAAAAATACAATCGGACATAAAAATTATAATTTTTCTCCTAAAACTTCCCGAGTAAACAAATTAATACCTAACACTTCTTTAAATTCGTTAATATCTGTAATCATAACACCATGAGGTAGTATACCAGTTAACAATGGTTTAT
The DNA here is from genome assembly GCA_964348825.1 of uncultured Gammaproteobacteria bacterium. Lineage (GTDB taxonomy): Bacteria > Patescibacteriota > Patescibacteriia > Veblenbacterales > UBA10138 > JBBTZY01. The sequence continues at coordinate 72,875 of CAYGDX010000003.1, forward strand.
TTTTTATACGCTCCATCATTTCTGCTGTTGGCTGCCAATCAAAACTCATGGCATCAAAAATAACTTTAAGTTGGTAACATTCTTGAAACATTACTTTTAATTTCAACTCCTCAAAACTTAACTGCCGAATTTCTTGATATAAAACTTCTGCCTTGTGAGACAAATCATCAATCAAATTATCAATTTCATCTAAAGACAAAATTTTACCATCAGCTACTACGGCATACTTACGCATCCCAAGAACTGGGCTACCAGATTTAACGACTGTGTGACAACCTACAAACGAAATTTCCCAATCGACGTCCTGATAAAAACTATAAATATAAATTTCTTTATACTGGGCAAGAAATTTATCGGGCCATAACTCTTTTGGCTGCATGTTAGGAAACCACCGAATCAATAAACTGTATTCCATTGAATCGATGGTACTATTATAAGGCCCAAAAGCCTCCCAACCTAAATCAGTTACTAAATCATTATACAATCCATGAACCAAAGAACCAGCCGCGGTGATAAGTTGTCCTATTTTTCTTGCTTCCACTGGCGTAGTGGTAGAAAATAAAACATTAGAAGATATTTCAGCTAACTCTTCTTCGGAATTAACTTGATTTTTACTTATCGCAAATGGATCAGACGGACATGCTTCCAACAACATTCGCCCTAGAAAATTTGCCACTAATTTAATATTGTCTAAATTTTTAATCGTCAAACCTTTATATGCTGGCATTAACTTTTGTAAAATTGCCCGCATATTGGACGGTGGTGGGAGTAAACGACGCAATTCAGAGTATGTTTTTTGATCTAGCTTATTGTCGCGTATCACTTGGGCAAAACGATCAAGCCAAAGATCATACCAAATTGGGAAAAAATGAAAAAAATCAATGGGCTGAAAACCTTCTATGACATTACCAGCAAACAATTTAAATACTCCTTGTGTAAATTGATTAATCCAATTCATAAATCTCACCAGTTGAACCATTAATTTTTAACTTCATACCAGATTTAATTTTTAAAGTAGCTTCTTTAGTATTTACCACACATGGAATACCCATTTCACGGCTTAAAATAGCTGGATGTGAAGTAATACCACCAATATCAGTCACAATCGCTCCCGCCCGTATCATAACTTGTACCATGGTTGGATCGGTTAAAGTGGTTACTAAAATTTCACCCTCTTTAAATAAACTAAAATCACCACCCGGTAGTATTACGCGAGCTACACCTTCGGCCAAACCACCACTCGCGGCCATTCCTTTTAATAAAATATTACCCATAGAAGCTTACATTACCTTTTTGATGCAAAGTTTTATCTTTCCTCTCCTGCGTGATACCTTCAGCGATTAATTGCTTTAATACTTCATCATCAACTTTATATTCCTGCCCCCTTATTTTTACACTCACAGTTGGCTCACCCTTCTCGTTAGTAGATACTTCACTTTCCCACTCATCCAAAATTTTCAAACTACCGCCAACCTCAGCTAATTTTGTGATACGAGCGTTATCTGATTTACGAATCAATACGCCTGAAGCTAAAAACGCTTCGGTAACAGTTTTATGAGTATTATGAAAAATATCAACTTCTGAGCCAGCGTTCAAACGCTCCGCCATTAAACCATGTCGACGACCAAATAACACTGCAAAATTAGCCGCCTGCATACGTGGTGGAAAATTTTTCGCCATTGTACTTTCTGGATTATCTATCCATTCTAGTATCACTGGCTCTTCGGCCGTTTCAGCAATTTCTTCTTGTTGATCAGGCGTTAATTTACCAAATTCAACATTAGGATATTTACCACTTTCAATACCTTGCCTTAATAACTCCTTTTTATTATCACCCCATTTTTGTTCATATTCTTTCAAAAACTCTGGGGTACCAGAAGGCGCCACCAACGCTTTATCTATTCGTACTTTTTCTCGAACCACCACATCAGGATTTGATTCAGCATAACCGCGCATTAAGGCGTCAAACGTTTCTTGAGTTCTTTCGGAAGTGCTTTTATATCCTTTAGCGCCATACTTTCCGGCCTCATAAGTTGCCCCTCTCTCTTCCGCTCGCACCGCACCACCCGGAGAGATATTAGACAAAGATATTCCGGTTTTTTCAGAATTAAAAACTTCGCCACTAGATTTTTGACTATGTCGTACATAATGATTATGTATTGTAACATTTTTACCACGATTTTCTCGCAACTCTTTCTTTTCTTTATCAGAAAGAGTTTCCAATAACGATGGTCTATTAAATTCAGACATAAATTAAATAATTAATGTTTTAAAAACCTAATACAACATCAAATCCTGCCTTACGCGGGCGATGAATGCTTGACCGGCTTCTTTATCTTCCTCAGCCGGCGCCCAAGTGGGAAATTTTTTATGCGTACGCGGATCCCACGGGCCTTCTACCACTTCGTAAAGCGCAGTATCGGGTGCAAGCGCTACTGTCATATGCCAAGTAGTAGGCGATACTTCCACTCCCCACGGACTTTTCCCCGCTTCCAAAACCACATGATTTGAAATACGACCATCCTCCGCAAATTCTACCAGTGCGGCTTTACCTTGCAAACAAATAAAAATTTCTACTTTATCGGGACTTTCATGCTTATGTGGACGCAAGTAAGAATCAGGCTCAATTACGCTAAACAAGCGATGAATTTTGTCATCGTTGTTATCATGAAAAGTATATAAACTACGACGACGCGTAGAATTTTGTGCCATAGTGGCGACTTCACTTAGTAATTTTTGGTCGATTAGACGTAACATTTTAACAAATGTAAAAATTAAAAATCAAAATGAAAAATGACAAATCAAAATTTAAAATTTTTTAAAATTATCACTTATCTTTATATTATCCTAAATTAGATAAAAAATCAAGGCGTATTTACTTGTAAAAATTTATACAAACTATGCTCGAGCAAATTGTCTTTTTCTAATTTTAATTCCAAATCAGCTATTTTTAATTTATTTTGCCACTCGACTAATTGTACTTCACTAAAAGTTAGATTAAATAAATAAACTGGAATACCGGCTTTTACTAATCTGCCCACAGCTTGATATTCACGAATACTTGCAAAAGACACAATCACCTGTCGCTCTGGCCAAAAGAATTTATCAGTACGTCCCGGCGCAACTATAACACTATCTGACGGTGTTATTCCTTGCACTACACGACTAACATTTTCAAATTGCCATAAACGTTGTTGTAAAAACACCAACCCTTCATCTTTTCCCCATAAAACCAAATTGGCTGACAGAGTTATAAAAATAATTATTATGCTTGAAACAATTATTCGACCATATTTTTTTAACCACAAATCAGCCAAATAAAAACTAGCTGGCCATAATCCTAAAATATATAATGGCAAAAAATATCGCACATATGAACTACCAAGAGTAACAGCAGTTGGATCGGGATTATCACTAAACCACCAACTACCGTAAACAACCAACAACCAAGCACTAACAACTAGCGACATTAAAAATAATCCCTTGACTTCTTGGCTTAATGTTTGCCATTTTTTAATTACGTAACCCGTGCCAACTAAAACTAAAATAAACCACCACCAACTAAACTGCACTATGTAATGCAAAAAAATTTGCCACATCACGCGCGGATGAAAACCAAAAGGCAATATCACTTGGCTAATAAATTTAGTGATTGATTCACCACCTGCAGCGGGTAAAGTTATTCCACCACTGTAGCCCACGATAAATAATTGTCCGTAAGTTAAATAATTTACCACTAGTACTGGTGCAATACCTAAAATTAATCCTAAAACAAGCCAAGCAATATAGCGCCAAATAATTTGCTTGTAACAATACGCTGACCAAACACCAAAAGCCGTGGCCAGCCAAAAAACTTCTGAGCTACGAACTGAAATAGCTAATCCTAAAATTAAACCAGTTAACAAATACCAAATTATTTTTTGTTTTTTAAGCGCTTGATACCATAACCACATTCCAACTAAAACTAAATCAAAAAATAAAGCATTGTGAAAAAAACTACGTGAATGATAATACCAATAAGCTGGCGTTACGCTCGTCAAAATTATAATCAACCAAGCAGCACGACGATTAATTAAATCACGTCCCAACAAATAAAGCGCACCTAATCCAAAAATAGCAAAAATTGGTGTAATAAACGGTAACACTGAAACGCTAAATACCCAGCCAAAAATGGCTAATATTAGCGGAAATCCAATGAAACCTGCCAGTACTATATCATTATCTAAAATATGAACCCAACGTGGCCGAACAATTGTTTCGCCCGCAATTTTATTAAGTGGTGCTGGCGCGCGTAAATTCTCACCGTTTGCGAGTCGCTCACTAAAAAATGAATTTACTACTTCATCGGGAGTATTAAAACGATTATGCGGCGCTAGCCAAATATAAGCTGAATATATAAAAGTAATGGCTAATATAAAAATTATCAACCATTTTTCTTTTTTAGCTATTTCTAAACTTAACATATAAACTTATAATAAATACCATATCCTAAATCAAAATAGTAAAATCTCCATCACAAACATTCCGCGACCGCTGACACTTTGTGATGTGAAATATATTAGACAACTCTTACTCTACACTCGCATTTTTATTTAATTTTTTATCCCACAACTTCGTTAAATATAATTCAGCGCGAAAGTTATCTAACTCTAAACTCCACAAAGTTAAAGCCGCGGTTAATAGGGCCACATTTTTCCAAACCAACGAAAAATCAAGAATAATAAAAAATATTATAAAAGCCAATACGGTGAGAAGTGCTGCAATTTCAGTAGCCAAACCTAAAATAAGCATACTACCTAAAATAATTTCACCGATTGATTGATAAAAAACAAATAACTCTGGCTCCATTGGCAGCCAAGTGAACGACGACACTAAACTCACGGCTTCGCTGGCATTGGTGCAAACACCTAAGGCATTTGAATCGGCGCCAAATTTACTAAGCCCTGACCAAAGAAAAATAAAACCAAGGGATAAACGGAGAATGAGCGGGAGGTAAGGTTTGAGTGTTTGACGAATTTTAATTGTGCTAATCATACTAAGTGTTATGAATTAAGAATTAGTTTTATTTTGTTACTTCTTTAATAGAAGTAACCATGAATCGCAGGCCACGGTCTCCAAGTTTGAACAGTGCTCGTCAAACGAGCTGGTCAGGCCTATGCACAGCGACCACAAACACGGCCTGACCGGACGCTCGTTTGATTCCCTGCCTACCGGCAGGCAGGCGCTCTGTACAAACTTTCCGACATGGCCGCACAACTTTTGGGAATTGGGATTTTTAAAAATTAGTTATTAGTTGTTAGTGATTTTCCCCGCCACAGCGGGGCAAGCTGGATTCCCGCCGGAGTTTACCCCGCACCAAGATGCGGGGCGGGAATGACCCCACTTCGCCAAGGCTACGTGGGGCGAGCAATTCTTACTCTTTCTTGACCTCTTTAATTGCTACTTCCCGTACGACTTTAGTTAACTGCCGATCAAATTTTTCCAATCGCACAAAAATTTTAAACAATAAATAAAAAACTAACAGAATTGACAAATAAATTATTAAATCACTCCCCCGCCCCACACCAACTACATCGGCCATATAGGAAGCAATTTTTGGTTCCAAACCAACCACCCCAATTACTAGCCATAATAAAAGCCATTCCCAAAATTCTGAACGTTTTATTTCTTGGGCGCGCAGGCGGCTAAATAATCGCCACCAAACGATTAACACGACTAACAAGATAATAAACTGGATTAAAGACATAAAAAATTAAAATGTAAATATAAAAATGGAAAATGACAGATTAAAATTTAAAATGAATTGTAACCTATTTAATATCTAAGGAAAAATTATTATCTAATTATTTTTTAATTTTTCATTGTCATTTTTATTTTTGATTTTTTATTTTTAAATTATTTAAACATTCTCCCTACCACCAAATCTTTTACAATCTTCGCCGCTGGCCATTTGCCTTGTTTACTACCCTTCAAACTACTTTCAGTATAGCGCACTGTAACTGGTACTTCCACCCAAGTAATATTACAACGTTTTATCTCATCAATTACTTCTGAACTAAAAGCCATTAAATCCTGTCTAAAATTAAATTTTTGCCAAGCGGAACTGGTGAAGGCACGAAAACCATTGTGAGCATCGGTTAATTTAATACCTGAAAAAATCCAAGTAAAAATAATAGCTAGTTTTAAAGTTAGATAGCGAAGTTTTGGCATATCAATCACTTTTCCCAAAAAACGCGACCCTAAAGCTACGCTTGGTACACCAAGTTGTAAAGCGCCAACTAATCGTGAAATATCATTGGCTTCAAATTGACCATCAGCATCAAAATGAATTATGATATCGGCGCCGCGAGATACGGCATAATCTGAACCAGTAACAAGTGCCGCCCCATAACCGCGATTTACTAAATGCTGCAAAACAATCGCGCCCGCGGAAGTGGCAAGGTTAGCTGTATCATCATCTGAACCATCATCAACCACTACCACTTTATCAACTATCTTTTTCACTTTTATAACCACGTCTGCAATATTTTTAGCTTCATTTTTAGCTGGAATAATTACCCACGTATTCATTTTCCTTGCTCCTTCCACCATTTAAAAGTTAAACGTAGTCCTTCTATAAGCGGCACCTGAGGCGACCAATTTAATTGAGCTTGTGCTTTATCTGAATTAAACACTGAAATTAGCGCTTCACCCGAATCAAGCGCAATGTAATTTACTTTTGGCACTTCACCTATAACTTGCCCAATAGCGAGCGCTAATTCTCGGAAACTAATACCCTCACCAGTTGATAAATTATAAACTCCTTGACCAAATTGTAAAGCTTGAAATATTCCTTGTGCCGCATCAGTTACATACAAATAATCACGCACTGATTCGCCTTGACCTGGTAGAAGTAATGGTTCTGACTCCAGTGCCGCTTTAACAAAGCGCGGCATAGTGCCAGCTAATTGACGTGGGCCAAATATGCGAGTCAAACGCGTAATAACCTGCGGCAGACCATAATTTTCCGCATAATAATTTAAATAACCCTCGGCCGTTACCCGTGATAAAGCATAAAATGAAGTTGGCTCAATATCATCATTTTCTTTAATTGGTTTGTCACTCGACTTATAAACTGCCAAGCTTGAAACATATAAAAATTTTTTTATTTTTAAATCTTTTAAGGCCGATAGTAAATTAACTGTGCCAACCACAGCTACGCTTAAATCATGACTTGGATTATTATTCGCAGCTGAAACAACATTCACGCCAGCTAACTGACAAACATAATGTGGTGAAATTTTTTTTATTAAGGCGGATAGTTTAGGTGAACAGATATCAAGTAAATGAAATTTAGCCGCCTTTGGTACAAATACTTTGCGTCCAAAAGATAAGTCATCTATAACATGAACTTCAAAACCAGCCCGCAAAGCTATTTCAGCTAAATGCGAACCAACAAAACCAGCGCCGCCAACAATTAGTACTTTAAACATAGTTAATATAATACTTTTTTGTTACTTCTTTAATAGAAGTAACCAAGAATCGCGGCCTTCGTCTCCAAGTTTGAACAGTGCTCGTCAAACAATCTGGTCAGGCCTATGCCGAGCGACCACATACACGCCCAAGCCGGACGCTCGTTTGATTCCCTGCCTACCGGCAGGCAGGCGCTCTGTACAAACTTTCCGACATGGCCGCACGACTTTCTATGATTTATTTTTCTAATTTCGAATTTAGTGCTTCGGATTTGGAATTTTTATTTTATATACTTCTTCAACTCTTTCACCATATCCAACTTCTCCCAAGTAAACCCCTCACCCATGCGGCCAAAATGACCATAAGTAGCGGTGGCTTGATAAATCGGCCGACGTAATTTTAAATGTTCAATTATCTCATACGGTGTCAGTGGAAAATGATTTTCAATAATTTTTATTATTTTGTCATCTGGTAACGCACCGGTACCAAAAGTATTTACTGCCAAACTAACAGGCACAGGTTCACCAATCGCATAAGCTAGTTGTACTTCGCACTCGCGAGCTATTCCTGCCGCTACTAAATTTTTCGTGATATAACGGGCCGCGTACGAAGCTGAACGATCAACTTTGGAAGCATCTTTACCCGAAAAACAGCCACCACCATGATGCGCCCGACCGCCATAAGTATCTACGATTATTTTGCGACCTGTCAGGCCAGTATCGGCCTCCGGCCCGCCAATTACAAATCGACCGGTAGCATTAATAAAAACTTTGGTTTTATTATCAAATAGTAACCCGCAAATTTTTTTTATTACTTCTTTTTCTAATTCCGCTCGCAATTTAACTAAAGATACATTTGGATCATGCTGGGCCGCTAGTACCACACTAAAAATTCTTTTTGGTTTGCCACTTTCATATTCCACCGCCACCTGACTTTTGCCATCGGGCCTGAGACCTTTCACAATCCCCTTCTTTCTTACCTCAGCTAAACGCATAGCTAACTTATGCGCCAACATAATTGGTAAAGGCATAAATTCCGGAGTTTCAAGGCAAGCATAACCAAACATCAATCCTTGATCACCCGCACCAATATTTTTTGCTGAACGCACTACGCCACGTTTAATATCCACCGACTGTTCGTGTAGCGCCACCAGCACACCAGCGTCAGAAGCATCAATTCCAAAATCAGGATTGGTATAACCAATCTCACTTAAAACTTGCCGCGCAATTTTTTGCACATTCACATAACCGCGCGTTGACACTTCACCGCCCACCAACATCACACCAGAAGTAACATATGTTTCAATGCCAGCACGAGTAAAGGGATCTTGGCGTAATAATTCATCTAAAATTGCGTCGGATACTTGATCACAAATTTTATCGGGATGACCCTCGGTAACTGATTCTGAAGTATAAATCATATCATTAAAACACTAGAACATTAAAACATTAGAACATTATTAATAAAAATCTTGTTTCTATGATCTAGCGATCTAATGTTCTAATGTAAATATTATTAAGCCGACAACTTCGGCCCCAGCACATACTCATGGGCATTGCCATAATTAATCGTAGAGCGTAAACCATCTTCTAGCTTAGTTAAAGGAAACCAACCTAATTGCTCTTTTGCTAAAGTAATATCGGGCACACCCTGCCTTGCTAAATAAGGCAAAGCCGCGGCCTCTTCAAAAACAACCCTAGCACTAGTTAAATCAATTATCATCTGCGCAATATCTTTCATTTTGTAGGGTTCTGGCGAGCCAAGATTAAATACACCAGATGATGTATGATCCATTAATTTTAACAAGCCATCTACCATATCGCTAACATAACAATAAGTAGAAATTTCCTCGGGTGAACCATAAATAGTAAGTGGTTGATTAGTTAAAGCATGAGCAATAAAATCAGGAATCATACGACCATCTTGTAGTTTCATACGCGGACCGAAAGTATTAAAAATCCGAGCAATACGAAAATCGACTGAGCGATAATTACCATAATTAACTACCAAACTTTCGGCAAAACGTTTACCTTCATTATAACAACTGCGCGGTCCCACTGGATCAATTGAACCCCAATCTGATTCTTTAAATTTTTGATTCTGAACTGGCTCACCATAAATAGAAGCGGACGAAGCGTGTAGAAATCTGGCCTTATATTTCACGGCTAAATCCAAAAGATTACGCGTGCCCTGCGAATTAGTAAGCAATGTTTCAATTGGCAAATGATGATATTCTTTAGGACTGGTCGGACAAGCTAAATTATAAATTTGTTGCAAGCCCTGATACTTAACTTTAAATACTTCAAGTTCAGGCAGAGCTTCTAAATCAATTGGTTCAATTAAATCGTGCTTAATAAATTTAAAATTTTGATTTTGCATTAACAAATCAATATTTTCTTCCTGACCGGTAATAAAATTGTCTATACAAATTACATTATTTTTTTCAAGCAAAGCGTCACATAAATGCGAACCAATAAAGCCAGCTCCACCCGCTACCAGCACATTACTGCGATCTAAAATTTTTGTATAAGACATAATTAAAATAGATATGAATAAGCTCTTTTATTATAACAAAAAAAGGCCAAATTTGAAACCGGCCAAAATTTTCCCCCTAATTTCACTATTTAGCTTCAGCACTATTAAAAACCTGACTTTTAAGCACTAAATAATAAAGTAACGCCCAAATGGCAACTGCCACGGCGCGGGCTGATAAATCATACCAAGTCAGCCAATTCATCAGCCCCCAAAAAGTAAACTGAATGCCAGCTAAATACAAAACGGAGGCGGTTAAAAACTTTAAATACTGTTTAAAAAAACTAGTTGATAATTCTGAAAAAGTAAAATAACGATGCCAATAAAAATTATTAAAATTAGCAAGTAGCGTAGCAATAAATCCTACCGCTACTAAATTATTTTGCCCGAAACTTGTAAACCTCGTTAATAAAGTGTAAATACCAAAATCAACTACCAAGCCACTAGCGCCGACTAAAATAAATTTAGTGAATTGAACAAGCGCTGGTGGAAATTTTAATGGCATAGAGTAAATATATTATCTAACAAAACCATGAGTCGGTATAGAAAATTTAAAACAAAAATTTTAAATATCAAAATATTATTTTTACCACTTCTCTAGAGAAGTGGTGCAAGAGTCGCCGCCTCGGTCTCCGGGCTTGAACAGTGCTCGCCAAACGAGCTGGTCAGGCCTATGCCAAGCGACCACAACACGGCCTGACCTTAAGCTCGTTTGCCTTGCGCTCTGTACAAACCCTACGACAGGGCGGCATTCGTTTCCATTTTTTGAATTTAGAATTTTAGATTTATTTAGGATTTCGAATTTCGATATTCGGATTTTTTACTTAAATATCGCCACATTCAAGCCGCCACGCCAATTTGTTGGCTCCATAAAAAACTGGGCTTGTGCCTTACCCTCTTTATTAAATATTCTAATCTGCGGCCCGCCGGAAGTGGCTGGCACAGTTACTACTTCCTGATTACCATTACCATCGGTATCGCCCACCGCCACTTGCACGCCACCGCGAAAACTTTTGGCAAAAGCAAAAAACTGTTTAATTAATTTTCCCTTACCATCAAAAATTTTTACTTCTGGTTCACTGCCCGCCCCGCGCGCTACAATAATTTCCGATTTAGCATCACCAGTTAAATCGCCGGCTGAAATATTAACACCACCCTTACCCATTGCCTGCCAAGCCCAAAATTCTAATTTTTTATTACCAAATTTATCAAATACTCTAATTGGTAAATTATTCTTACCCTGCGGCGCTACAATAATTTCTGGATTTTTATCACCATCAATATCACCAGTGGCTACTTGTACCCCACCTAAATAATTAAAATCATAAGGCGCAAATTGATAAAATAATCGACCACTGCCATCAAAAATTCTAACTAAATTAGATGCCCGCGAACCTGTACCCACCACAATATCACTTTCCCCTTCGCCCGTAAAATCAGCCGATGCCACACTTAACCCACCTAAATAAAATTCTGGAAAAGCTAAAAATTCAAATTCTAATTCACCTTTTTGATTAAAAATTCTAACCTGTGGCTTACTACCCGCTCGCGGCGCTGTAATAATATCGGTTTGGCCATCATCATCAATATCGCCGGCTGTTAAATTAACACCCCCTTTAACAGTTGAATCATAGGCTGTAAATTTTTGTAGTACTTCACTACTAATATCTAAAGTGGAGATGAGTGCTGGCCCAGTTTGATAACCAACAATAATTGGATTCTTGCGTGGAAATTTAGTACTACCAGCCAAATCAACCGCCGCTTTTAAATTTAATTTACGCCCTACTTTGCCATTTGATCCTAAAATTTCATCACCCGAGGCAATTAAAACATCCCTAAGTTGTGATGGCGAAAGTCGCGGAAAGGCCGCTTTTAAAAAAGCGAGTGAGCCACTAATAAGCGGCGTAGCGACTGAAGTGCCTGACCATCCTCCACCATAACTTTGTTTAAATTTAGTATTACCATTTACTACTAACTGCGTACTATAAATATTTGTACCCGGAGCTGACAAATCAACGCACCCCGCGCCAAAATTAGAAAATTCGGCGCGCTGATTATTTTCACCCAAAGCCGCCACACCAATTACCCAATTGGAGCCGACAGGTCCATCACTACACACTGGATACTGCGGTGAAAAATCCATATCAATCGCTTTGGTTTGATCATTGCCCGAGGCCGCTACTACTAAAATTCCAAGCTTAGCCGCCCGCGCAATCGCTACTTCTAAATCGGGATCTGATAAATCACCCACAAAACTTAAATTTATAATATCAGCATTTTTATCAATCGCATAGTTAACAGCTCGCGCCACCGCTGTTGTATCGCCCACACCTCTGCCGTCGAGCACCCGCAGTGGCATTAGGCGCGCCTGAAAAGCCACGCCTGCCACGCCTAAATTATTATCACCCACTGCCGCGGCTACACCAGCTACAATTGTACCGTGATTTACCGCTAGCTCATTCCAACCTGATTCAAATTTTGGTCGTGGATCAGGCGAATTCGCCACAAAATCCCAACCGTGCACATCATCAGTAAAACCATTATTATCATTATCTAATTTATCACCCGGCACTTCCCATGGGTTAAACCAAATATTTGATTTTAAATCTGGATTATCTATATCCACCCCTGAATCTAAAATAGCAATTACAGGGCGCAAATTACCTTTGATTTGATAATCCCACGCCGCTGGAATATTAACGCGCTCTAAATAATTTTTTTGATATTTAAAATCTAAGTCACTTGGTTGCAAAGCTATTTTAACCAAACCACCGGCGGCATAAACAAAATTTTGACCAATAACGAAAAACCCGAGAACAATTCCCGGGAAAATTTTATAGCTAAATTTTCCACTTAACCACTGGATCATCACATTTATTATAACAAAAATAGGTAAAAAACAAAAGCGCCCCGCTTAGCAGGGCGCTTATAATATTTTAATAACTAAACTGATAACTTAAGCCATTTCTTGTTTAATAACGCCTAACTTATGTAAAGCAATTATGATTGGTTCGGCGCAAATAGCACATAATTCATAACTATCCCATTTTTTTAACCTCGTCTCCACTCGCACAAAATTTCCACGATCAGCTATTGTCTCCCCACAATACTCACAAATATTAATCATCATAAAAAAATAATTAATAATAAATTGTATGGATAATTAATTTATTAACATTTTTCTAATGGTAACAATCCGCCCTTGATTTTTTAATTGTAATCCAAATACTACTACAGTCAACGACTTTAAATCTCTAACAAATCCACTAATCCAATCGACTTATCCACAACATACAATAAATATTTGCCGCGTCACAAACAGCGTGCGGCCGCACGCTGTTTGTGACGCTACTGATTTTTGTTATAATATAATTATGAAAAGATATATTAAATACTATAATGATTTGACGCAAGGCGAAGTAGTCCTTTTTAAATTAACTAACAAACTAAATACCATAGTAGATCTTTTAGTACCAAGACACGCCGGCGAAACCGCCTTAGCCAATGTTTTACTCAAATTAACTATTCGTACAATACACCGACAAATATTATCAAGATTACGGAAAGATAAATTAATTGAATCAGTTAACGGATCTTATCGAGTTACAAAGCTGGGTAAAAATTATGTAACCACATTAATAAAGAAAATAAAAGGTGACCAAAAAATACGATGGGATCATTTATGGCGAGTAATTATTTTTGATATACCGGAGACAAGAAAAAAAGATCGCGCGCTATTACGCCGTTTAATGTACAGTACGGGTTTTAGAAAGTTGCAAGCTAGTGTTTGGATATCACCTTACCCAATTCCTAGAGATTTTAATGAAGTTTTGTGGGAACATAGATTAAAAAAACATATTTTATATCTGCTGGTTAAAAAAATAGATTATAATCCAGCCCTTCATAAAATATTTCCGGAATTCTTTAAGTAATTATTTCAAAATAGACCGTCACAAATACCGTGCGGCCGCACGGTATTTGTGACGGTAGGAATATAATAAATGGTAAAACAAAAATGTCCCGCTAGTGGGACATTTTTGAGTTTGTTTGATTAATAATTTATTGTCATCTTATAATGATTTGAAGTGATCCACTGTTGCTTTATCGAGTTTACCGGTTGGGTCCAAATAATTGGCCTCCTGATAAATTTTTAGGACTTTTTGAGTAGCAGTACCAAGGGTGGTTGTTTCGCGGCCGATTGAGCCAGCGCCCTTAGTAGCAATTACATAGCCGTGTTCGTTTAAGAACTTCTGTAATAATTTAATCGGCGCGCCGGATTTCATATTGACCTTAAGCTTGCTCGCAAAATCAGAGGCCCATACTTCGTATACTTGCGATGGGTCTTCCCCCGCCGCAGTAGCCAAGTATTTAAGTGTTGGCTTATCTACTAAGCCCGATTGCTTTAAGCCGACTGATTTTTGATATTTCTTAAAGGCATTCTTGGTCGCCAAAGTTAAGGTAGTAGTTTCTTTGCCAACTGAACCTGTACCCTTTTTCGCCACCACAAAATTTCTTTCATTTAAGAATTTTTGAAGTAACTTTACGCCATTACCTTTGGTTGCACCAACCCGCAAAGATTGGAGCAAATTCAATTCAGAAACAGCGTACATAGGAGCTACCACATCATCAGCTGGTGGATAATAAACTGGTGTATCCCCTGCCGGTGTTTGTGCCGGTGGCGTAACAGTTGAGACCTTTAAAGTAATCATATCAGACACCGCGGTAGAAATATTCCCCGCCGCATCTTTAAACTTCGCATAAACCGTTTTCACACCCGCGCCAGAACTTAGCGTAAAGGATTTAGAAGTGGCATAAGTTTCCCAACTCGCACCAGCAAACAAAACGCTTTCTGACACCGTCATCTGCGC
>CAYGDX010000003.1:87826-89363 GCA_964348825.1 uncultured Gammaproteobacteria bacterium
GCATCTGTACATGTAAAGGCAGACGCTGTGGCAACAGACCCACTAAGGTACCAATTAGTTCCATCAGAACGAAGTTCTACCCAGTCACCTGGAAGGGCTTCATTGGTATCAGCTACAAAAGTAAGTGTATCTTCGGCCGAACAAAGAACAACTGCGCCAGCCACCTCCACACTACCAAATATAACATCATCTGTCGCATCAGCGGCCGGCCCTTGAACCAACATATTAGTTGTAGCAACGTTGGCTTTTACTACAAATCTATACACAAGGCCATTTGCTGGAGTAGGAAGTGTCACATCTTTTGCAGCGGTTCCTAAATAAAATGTTGTATTAGTCATAGCGGCAGTTGCTGAAATGTCACCAGCTCCTGTTTCTGTAGGCTCGTAATAACGAAGACCGGCAACAGAACTACCAATAGTAATAACATCTGCTCCTGTACCACCAGTGCCAATGTTAATTGTATCAACTCCAGTGCCAGTACCAATCGAAATTGCTCTAGTTAGAGCACCACCAGCGCCAAAGTTAAGTGTTGTAGCAGCTGTAGTACCAATAGCTACTGTTGTAGCTGTAGTATTACCCAAAGACACTGTGCCAACAGTAGTATCAGAAGTACCAGCGTCAACACTTACTGCGCCACTATTAGCACCAGTTACTGCATTACCAGAAGTAATGCTTATTGCTCCTGTATTTCCAGAAGTAGCAGTTGTTCCTGAAGCAATAGTAACCGCTCCAGAAGCACCTGCTGTAGCATTACCAGAAGCAAGAGTTACTGCACCTGTTGCTCCAGAAGTTGAAGCACCAGACTTTACGTTTACCACACCTGAAGCACCAGAAGTTCCACCACCGGCACCTGAAGTAATAGTTACTGCACCTCCTGCACCAGTAGCACCACCTTGACCACCTACAAAAGAAACTGCTCCACCAGCGGCGGCAACTGCGCCCGCACCGGCGGTAAGAGAAACTGCTCCACCAGCCGCACCAGTTGTAGCTGAACCAACACCAGCCGCACCTGCTGTAAGAGTGTATGCACCACCAGCACCACTAGTACCAGCTCCGCTAGGTGCGCCACCTGCGCCTAATGTAATTGTAAGTCCACCACCTGCACCACCGACTCCAGTTGTACTAGTAGCCCCACCCGCTCCAGCTGTCATAGTAATTGTTGATCCTGCTCCACCAGCACCAGTAGTTAATCCAACTCCACCTGCGCCACCAGTAATTGCGATAGCTCCGGCCGCACCTCCAATACCACCACCAGTAGTTATTGCGGCACCACCAGCACCAGTTGCTAATGTTAATGCTCCAGAAACTCCACCAGTTCCTGTAGCTGAATTTGACGTTCCACCAGCTTGAGATCTTATAGTGACCGCACCAGAGGCGCCTCCATCAGCTGATACTGAAACTGAACCAGCTCCACTTTGTACGATTACCGCACCAGAGGCACTAGTAGAGCTTGCCGTTGTAACTCCTGTAGCAAGGGTCAACGCACCTGAAACACCAGAAGTTGAACCACCGGCACCAGTAGTTACTGATACGGCAT
>CAYGDX010000004.1:0-64728 GCA_964348825.1 uncultured Gammaproteobacteria bacterium
GTCCTAAGGTAGCGAAATTCCTTGTCGGGTAAGTTCCGACCTGCACGAATGGCATAACGAGTTGACGACTGTCTCAACGAGGGACTCAGTGAAATTGCAAGACCCGTGAAGATGCGGGTTACCCACGGCTAGACGAAAAGACCCCGTGAAGCTTTACTACAACTTGATATTGGATGTTTTGGCTGTTTGCTCAGGATAGGTGGGACACTTTGAAGGGCTGTCTTCGGATAGTCCAGAGTGGACGGTGAGATACCACCCTAATATCTTTAACATTCTAACTCCATGCCGTTATCCGGCTGGAGGACAGTATCTGGTGGGTAGTTTGACTGGGGCGGTCGCCTCCTAAAATGTAACGGAGGCGTTTACTAAGGTTGGCTAGGTCCGGATGGAAATCGGACCGGTAGGGCAAACCCACAAGCCAGCTTTACTGCAAGGGCGACAACCCGAGCAGTTGCGAAAGCAGAAGTTAGTGATCCGACGATCCAATATAGGATGGTCGAAGCTCAACGGATAAAAGTTACTCCGGGGATAACAGGCTGATCTCCTCCGAGCGTCCACAGCGACGAGGAGGTTTGGCACCTTAACATATCGGGGTGCACAAACAGTGATGTTTTTCCAATTCTTTTCGTTTAAATTTAATTTAATTAGATAGGTTACAAAAAGACATAAATTCGGCTTATAACGGTGAACCCGTCAGTTCGATACCCATCGAGCCCGGCGATACCGTGGGAAGTTGATTTGATATCTCAAAATTTCGATATTTTGAAATATTAAGTTTAACCCCGTAACGACTGACCCGAAAGGGGAGATTCTGGATGCTAATTGTTTAGCAGAAGGAATAATACGCCGACGCTTGTTACAAAAACTGAGATTATGCGGGTCACGGTCTGAAAATTTCGATATATCGATATTTCGAAATATTAGATTCCGCTACGATCCAGAACAAGATGAAGATATAGTCTGCGCCACTAGAAATAGTGGAATAAAGTACGATGTCGGCTCATCGCATCCTGGGGCTGGAGAAGGTCCCAATGGTTTGGCTGTTCGCCAATTAAAGCGATACGCGAGCTGGGTTCAGAACGTCGTGAGACAGTTCGGTCTCCTATCTGTCGTGGGCGTGCGAAATTTGAGAAGGCTCTTCCCTAGTACGAGAGGACCGGGAAGGACGAACCTCTAGTGTACCAATTGGTCTACCAAGACCATCGTTGGGTAGCTACGTTCGGTGCGGATAAGCGCTGAAAGCATCTAAGTGCGAAGCCGTCTTCAAGATAAGATTTCGTTAAGGCACCTCGTAGACTACGAGGTTGATAGGTGGTAGGTGTAAGGTCCGCAAGGATTTCAGCCGAGCCATACTAATCGGCCAAAGTGGTTTAACCGCAAGAACGAGTAAATTGATATTTCAATATTTTGAAATATTTAAACTCTAGTCATTAAAATTATTTGCATGCTTGATTATAAAAAAGAAGGAGTGCAGTTAGCACTTATGATTTTAGTAATTACTGGTTTGATTTCTTTAGTTTTTTATTATACTGAACCAGTTATTGCTAAATAGAATTTTAACAAATTGGGGTTCAAAACCCTCGTGCTCTAAGCGATGTGGCCACACCTCTTCCCATCCCGAACAGAGCCGTTAAGCGCATTTGCGCCGATGATACTCGGACATTAGTCCGCGGAAAAGTAGGCTAGCGCGAGGGTTTTGAATCGCAAATCAAAAATCTGTCAAATATTAATTTGACAGATTTTTTGTTTAATATACTATTAAATTAGGGGTGTTGATAAGTTTTGTAGAAAAAGTTCGGACACGTATTCGCTTAGATAAAAGTTGTTTGTTAACAACTACTTAAAATAACAGTCAATCAGTATAATCTTAAAATAAATAATGCTACAGCGTGCACAGCACTTAGATTAAGGAAAATTTTATGGACAAAGTGTCATCGGTTTTATCAAAATTTGGCCTATCAGATAAAGAAATTGAAGTTTATTTAACACTTCTTTCTTTGGGTCCGGCACCAGTACGAAAAATTGCAACTGTTTCAGGTGTGAATCGTGGCACAACTTATGACATTTTAAAAAGTTTACAAAGTGCGGGCTTAGTTAGTTATTATCATAAAGCCAAGCATCAATATTTTGTGGCTGAAGATCCTAAAAAATTACTTGATGCTTTCCGCGCACGACTAGATAAATTTGAGGCCTTAAAAAAAGAAATTACTGAAGTGTTGCCCGAGTTAAGGTTGCTACATACTACTGTAGAGGATCGACCAGTAGTAACTTATTATGATGGCGCGGTGGGTGTGCGTTTGATTTTACAAGATGTTTTAGATCAAGTAGAGTTAGAAGATATTAAAGAGTATTATGTTTATTCTTCGGCGACTATTCGACAATATTTATACGCCGCGTACCCAGATTTTTCGGAAAGTAGAGTGGCAAAAAAAATAAATGTAAAAGTAATTGCACTAGGTCGTGGTGGTGAATTGGTTGGATTAGATGAGAGAAAATGGTTGTCGGATAAACAAAGCGCGCCAACTTATACTTTAATTTATGCAGGCCGTGTGGCTATGATTTCTACCAATAAAGAGGGTATGCCAGTGGGTGTAATTATTCAAAATCGTGGGCTTTACGAAACGCAGAAAATAATTTTTACCAATTTATGGAAATTAATTGATTAATTTTATGTGTGGAATTGTTGGTTACATTGGGAAAAGATCAGCCGCTTCAATTTTGTTTGACGGTTTGAAGCGCTTAGAGTATCGCGGTTATGATTCGGCTGGTTTAGCCGTAGGTAGTGCTAATAAAATTCAGCGCGTACGCGTGCAAGGTAGAGTTGATGGTTTAACTAATGAAATGAATATTAAACCACTCTTAGGTAATTATGGTATTGCGCATACTCGTTGGGCGACACATGGCGTGCCATCGGTTGCTAATGCTCATCCACAATCCGATCAAACCGAAGATGTGTTTGTAGCGCACAATGGTATATTTGAAAATTATCAATCACTTAAAAATGATTTAATAGCCGAAGGATATAAATTTACTTCTGAAACCGATACGGAAGTAATTGCACATTTAATAAAAAAATTTTTGAAGCAAGGACTTGGTTTAGAAATGTCGGTTAAACAATCTTTGCGTTTAATTAAAGGCGCTTATGCAATTTTAGTAGTGGCCCAGTCGGAACCAAATAAAATTATTGCCGCTAAGTATAGTAGTCCACTTCGCTTAGGAGTAGGTGAAGATGAATTTATTATTGCTTCTGATGCTTCGGCGATTGTGAATCATACTAAACAAGTAGTGTCATTATCAGATGGTGAGATGGTAGTAGTAACACCCGATAACTATATTATTTCTGAAATAAATAGTGGTGTGGTTTTGGGACGTGAACCCGAACCATTGCTGTGGGATACAACAGAATCAGATAAGGGCGAGTATGAGCACTATATGCTTAAGGAAATTTTTGAACAACCCGAAGCAATCAAAAATACTTTGCGTGGCCGTTTATTGGTTGATGAAGGTCGGGCGATTTTAGGTGGTTTACGTTTAGTGGAAGAGCGTTTGCGCACTATAAAAAAAATACATATTGTAGCTTGTGGCACAGCTTATCATGCGGGCCTGGTTGGCGAGTATATGTTGGAAGAGTATGCCGGGTTAGCTTGTGAGGTTTGTGTGGCTTCAGAATTTAGATATCGTAAAGCAGTTTTAGATCCGGCAAATGAGGCAGTTTTAATACTTAGTCAATCTGGCGAAACAGCTGATAGTTTGGCCGCGATTCGTGAGGCCAAAGAAAAAGGGGTACTTACTTTGGGAATTGTAAATGTGGTGGGTAGTAGTATAGCCAGCGAAACTGAAGCTGGAGTTTATAATCATGTGGGGCCTGAAACAGCCGTGGCTTCAACCAAAGCTTTTGTATCTCAATTGGTAGTACTGGCACTACTCACTTTATTTTTAGGTAGAAAGCGCACAATGTCGCTCGTAATGGGCAAAAGAATTGCCGAAGAGCTTCGCTTACTGCCGTTTAAGTTAGAGAAAATTTTATCACAAAGTGCCGAGATTAGTAAATTAGCTGAACAATTATTTAAATTTAATAATTTCTATTATTTGGGGCGAAAATATAATTTTCCAATTGCGCTGGAAGGGGCGCTGAAGCTCAAAGAAATTTCTTACTGCCACGCCGAAGCCACTCCGGCTGGTGAATTAAAACACGGCGCGCTAGCTATAATTGATAATAATTTTCCAGTAGTTTATTTAATTCCGCAGGACAGTGTGTATGAGAAAAATTTAAGCAATTTAGCTGAACTTAAGGCAAGAAATGCTCGAGTGGTGGCAATCGCTACGGAAGGTGATACGCAAGTTGCGGGACTAGTTGATTCGGTTATTTACATTCCTAAAACTTTGGAAATGCTCACGCCAATTTTATCAGTCGCGCCTTTACAATTACTCGCCTATTTTATAGCTTTAAAATTAGGGCGTGATGTAGATAAGCCGCGCAATTTAGCTAAAAGTGTAACCGTTGAATAAATTATATGACTAAATTATATCCCATAACTTTAACTAAGAAACCTTCCGCTATATTTTGTGGTGGAACTACGCTTATTGAAGTTTTAAAAAGTGTATTTCCAAAAACAACCAATGTTTTTGAAGAAACATTGGTGCCTAGTTTTAAATACGCTAAGGAATTTTCCAAGAATAAAAATTTTAAATGGCCTAAGTTTGAAAAACTGTCCGATGTTATTTATTACAATGAAAAAATTTTGGCGGATAATTTAGATTTTTTAAAAAAAGGCAAAAAACAAATTAAACCACGGGTTTTTGTGGGAAAAAATGTAAAAATTGAGCCCAATGTTTGGTTTGACACTACGAAAGGTATTGTATTAATAAATGATGATACAACAATAAAATCGGGCGCTATTTTGCGCGGGCCAATTTATATTGGTAAAAAATGTGTGATCAATAGTTTCTCAGAAATAAAAGAGGAAACTTGTATTGGTGATGTTTGCAAAGTTGGTGGTGAGGTAGAGGCCACAATTTTTCAAGGGTTTTCCAACAAACAACATGCTGGATTTTTAGGTCACAGTTATGTTGGTGAATGGGTAAATATTGGTGCTGGTACAAATGTATCAAATTTAAAAAATACTTATAGTTCAGTTAAAATGTTAGGCGAAGAAAGCGGTAGCATTTTTCTTGGCTCAGTGATTGGCGATTATTCTAAGGTAGCAGTCAATACTACAATTTTTTGTGGCAAGGTAGTTGGTGTATGCTCGCATTTATATGGAATAGTTGCAAAAGATGTGCCAAGTTTTGTAAGTCACGTAGATTCTAAAAATTTATACGAGATGCCAGTAGAAATTGCCATAAAAATTCAGAAAACGATGGGCGCAAGGCGAAATGTAAAATTTACAGATAAAGATAGAAAAAGTTTTGAGGCATTGTTTAAAAAGACACAGAAAGACAGAAAAAAAGTTGGTGTTAAAAAAGAAAAATTATCATTCTAAGTAAAAATATTTATATGCATTATTTAGCAATAGCAATTATTGATTCGGAAAATAGTTCCCTTAAAGAAAAGGTTGACCAAATTTTTGATGAAGCAGGATTGGTGATGAAACAAATGAATAAAAAGTGGAAAAATGATTCATTTGATCAAATTCTTAACGATTATAAAAATCCACCTCGTGAAATACAATTAAATGGTGCTTTAGCAAAACATTTTGAAGAAAGATTGAAAAAAATTTTAGATAAATTAATAGATAAAGAATTTGATAGTTATGTTATAAACGATATATTTTCAGTTGAAAAAATGTTGAAAAATTTTGAAAACAAATATTTTGACAGATATCCTGAAGCAATTCTTACTCCAAATTGTGAATGGATTAAAGAAGGTTGGAGTACAAATAATAAAGAAGAAAAAAGATTATCTGAAGAATGGAATACAAAATTCTTTGAAATATTAGATAAATATAAAGAAAAGGGAATAGTTATATTAATAAATTGTGATTCTTAAGAAATGATTAATATTATGCCAAACAAAATTTTAGTAATTGGCGCTTGTGGTATGGTTGGGGTAGCTCTAACTTTAGAACTTCGTCAAAAATTTGGTGGGGCCAATGTTTGGGCGTCTGATGTTAGAGAAGAAAATGAATCATTAAAAAATACTGGTCCTTACGTGAATTTGGATGTGCTTAATATTGATAGTATAAAAATATTAGTGAAAAAGGAAAAAATAAATACTATATATTTATTGGCTGGACTAATGTCGGCTGGTGGAGAGAAAAATCCTAAATTATGTTGGGATTTAAATATTGGCGGGTTAAGACAAATTTTAGATTTATGTGTTGATGAAAAAATTAAAATATTTTGGCCCAGTTCAATTGCAGTATTCGGTCCAACTACACCAAAGAAAAATACACCCCAAAATACCATTATTGAACCAACCACTATGTATGGTATTACTAAATATACAGGCGAGCTTTTGTGTCACTATTACCATAATCGTTATGGCTTAGATGTTAGAAGTTTAAGATACCCAGGGCTTATTAGTTGGCAAAGCGAACCCGGGCCTGGTACTACTGAATATGCCGTAGATATATTTTATGGTGCCATAAAAGAAGGTAAATACACAGCACCACTTGAAGCGGGAACTTATTTGCCAATGATGTATATGTCTGACGCAATTCGTGCTACGATTGAAATTATGGCGGCATCGAGTGAAAAAATAAAAAATCGTATGTCATATAATTTATCGGCGATTAGTTTTTCTCCACAAGATATTGCCGATGAGATTAAAAAACATCTACCAACTTTTGAAATTACTTATCAACCTGATTATCGTCAAGCAATTGCTGATTCTTGGCCACAAAGTATTGATGACTCTTCGGCTCGAGAGGATTGGGGTTGGCAACATCAGTATGGTTTAGCTGAAATGACAACTGATATGTTAAAAAATTTAAAGGATAAGTTGAAATAATATGTATTCTGAAAAATTAGAGCAAAATATAACTAAGGAATTATTGGCGCTTCAAGATAGCGGTAAGTTTAAGGTGGAAAGAGAGCTTGAAGGTGCGCAGGGGCCGGAAGTACAAATTAATGGCCTGCCTTCACATGGTTTCGGCAAGGCAAGCAAAAAAGTTTTAATGTTTGCTTCTAATAATTATTTGGGGCTAGCTAATAACTCCGAAATTATTGATAGTGTAAAAGTTGCGTTAGATGAATATGGTTTTGGCTTGTCATCGGTTCGCTTTATTTCCGGTACACAAAAAATACATAAAGAGTTAGAGCAGAAATTAGCTGAATTTTTGGGAGTGGAAGATGCTATTTTGTATTCCACAAATTTTATGGCGAATTTGGGTTTTTTTGCCTCTCTTGCCAATGAAGGATTTGGCGAAGAGTCGCACCTGGATGTTATTTATAGTGATGAATTGAATCATGCCAGCATTATAGATGCTTTTAAATTGTGTAAAAAAGAAAATGTGGTAAAACGTGTTTACCCGCACAATGATTTAGTGGCTTTAGAAAAAATGCTGGAGGAAGATGTGAAAAATTCACCAAGTGGCGGATATCGCTTTAAAATAATAGTAACTGATGGTGTTTTCTCAATGGAAGGTTATTTAGCAAATTTGCCGGAGATTTTAAAATTAGCAGAAAAATACCAAGCTCTACTTTTTGTGGATGATGCGCATGCAGTTGGGGTAATTGGCAAAACTGGTGCAGGTACGCCGGAATATTTTGGTTTGCATGGAAAAGTAGATATACTCTCGGGTACTTTTGGTAAAGCACTGGGTGGCGCGGTTGGAGGGTATATTGCGGGCAAAAAATATATTATAGAGTATCTACGGCAAAAATCTCGCACTTATACTTTTTCAAATTCTTTGCCACCAATGGTTACGGTAGCTGGTATAATGGCATTGGATTTGTTAAAAGCTCAACCGGAGTTACTCTCTAAAATTTCAGAGAACACAAATTATTTTAGAACTGAAGTAAAAAAATTAGGTTTTAAAATATTAGAAGGTAATCATCCAATAGTGCCAGTGATACTAGGCGACGCCAAACTTACCCAAGAAGTTAGTCAAAAATTATTAGATAAGGGAATTTATGTGGTGGGATTATGGTTTCCGGTAGTGCCAGAAGGTGAGGCGCGACTACGCTTTCAAATTTCCGCGGCGCATACTAAGGAACATTTAGATATGGCGCTAAGTGCTTTGCGTGAGGTGGCTCAGGAAATATAAATTATATGCGTAATTTTGCTGACCTTCATATTCATTCGCGATTTGCGCGGGCTTGTTCACCACAGCTCACTCCAGACAATATTGATCTGTGGTGCCGGATTAAAGGTTTGCAAATTGTGGCGACTGGTGATTTTACACATCCTAAATGGTTTAGTGAGCTAGAGCAAAAGTTGGAAGCTATTGGTAATGGTTTATATCGATTAAAATCTGAATTTAGAATTAATGATCCGCGTTTTACGCCAGTAAGCCAAATCGCACCACAATTTATTTGCGGTACTGAGGTAGCTTGTATTTATAAACATGCGGGGAAAGTTAGGCGCGTGCATCATTGTATTTACGCGCCAAGTTTGGAAGTTGTGGCTAAAATAAATCAGGAGTTTGAGCGCAGGGGTAAAAATTTAAAAGCCGATGGTCGGCCGATATTAGGGTTATCATCACAAGAATTACTGCAAATAATTTTGGAGATTGATGAGCGTAATTTTTTAATTCCAGCGCACATTTGGACACCGTGGTTTGCAATTTTTGGTTCCAAATCGGGCTACAATTCAGTGGAGGAATGTTTTTGTGATTTATCTAAATATATTTTTGCTTTAGAAACTGGTTTATCATCTGATCCCACTATGAACTGGCGCGTGTCGGCTTTGGATAACTATGCCTTAGTTTCTCATTCTGATGCTCATTCTTTGCCTAACCTTGGCCGCGAAGCCGATATTTTTGAGGGTCAGGAATTATCCTTTGATTTAATTAAGCAGGCCTTGCAAAATGGTAATCCACAGGCTAGGGGTGCAGGTGCTGACAAAAATTTATCTCTTAGGCTAGCAGGAACGGTGGAATTTTTTCCAGCCGAAGGAAGGTATCATTTTGATGGGCACCGTGATTGTAAAATTAAAATGTCGCCTAAGGAATCAGCTAAGCATAAAAATATTTGCCCTAAGTGTGGCCGCGCTTTAACCATTGGCGTTTTAAATCGAGCAGAGGAATTAGCTGATCGACCAGTAAATTACCAACCAAGTGGTGCGTTACCATTTACTAGTTTAATTGAGCTTGATAAATTGATTGCAGAAAGTTTAGGTGTAAAAGGACGTACGAATAAAGCGGTAGTTAAAGAATACTGGCAATTAGTGTCGCTGGGTGGCAGTGAAATAAATGTTTTAATGAATTTAGATTATGAAAAATTGGCTAATATTAGCCTAGAAAATGTAGTAGAGAGTATTCGCCGTTTGCGCGAAAGTAAGGTTATAATTGAACCAGGTTATGATGGTGAGTATGGTAAGGTAAAACTTTTTTCAGATGAAGAAAAACTTGAACAAAAAAGTTTACTCTAATAAATAATTAATGGTAAGTGGTAATTTATTATTACAAAAAACACCCTTCGACAAGCTCAGGGTGTTTTTTAAGTAGTATAAAGACAAAATATTAGATGCGCTTCTTGCCACCTTTTTTTGCCTTCTTGGCTTTCTTTGCCACTTTTTTCTTAGCTGCCATGTGTCTCACCTCCTATCTATTATATAAGACACATTCGTGAACTTAATAAATATTTTATTGTAGTTCACCAATGCACGCGCTAGCGCGTTAGATGTATTTATTATATAACAATTAATTGTAAACCACAAGCCTGTGGAAAACTTTTTTGGGAAAAATTAAATTATTTTTTAGTTACAATGTAAAATATAAATTTAATTTATATTTTACATTGAAAAATTTTTTAATCCACAAAGAACATAGCGTTTGGTTTAATATGTACTCCGTGTAAATTATTTTTTTGATTTAAATAGTTGGTATAAGGAAAGTCATCTACCACTAAAGTTGTAAAATCAGTAATTTGTTGTTTGATATTTTCTAAAGTTCTAACTTTTTCGATCGATCCAATATCCGACATTGTCTGGTAGTCATCTTCTGTAAGTTCTGACTTTAAAATACCATTTTCTTTGGTGGCCAGTGCTTTAAGTTCTTTCACAGTATTATTATATGATTGGTAATCTTTGGTGGTGTAGAGGTAATTTAGATTAAGGTATGTTTTAATTATTGCCAAATCCTTGGGATCGTTAAGTTGTTCGTTTAACACGCCCCTTGAAGTAAGTAGACCAGTTTCAATTTTACCTATAGCCTTGTATGGTTCGAGTAATTCTAAAATTTTAATAAAAGCAGGCCTGATTATAGTATGGGTTTGTTCAGATCTATCTTCATAGTGTCCGGCAACAGCTTCATCAATATCTACCAACATTAGAACCTTGGCATTTTTATCTAAAAGTTCCTTTAATTTTGGTAGTAATAATTTAACAAATTCCTTTTCCGCATTTATTTTTTTATCTAAATTATCTTGTCGTTTATCTTCTGGATAACTAGCCGCTGAGAATAAATTAAAATAAGGTTGCATTTTAGCAACCAACTCCGCCTTAATAGAGGGTTCATTGATATTCCAAAAAAATTCCCAGTTGAATGTTTCTGGGTTAGGAGTTCTAGAGTCAAAGTGTTTATTGTCCATAGAATAAGTTTAAGCCTTATAATAATAGCTTATTAGTTTGTATTTAACAAAAAACCCTCCTATTGAGGAGAGTCTAATAGTGGTGGACCCTACCGGGCTCGAACCGGTCACCTCTGCCTTGCAAAGGCAGCGCTCTACCAAATGAGCTAAGGGCCCCTGAAGTACTCACTTTTGTTCGACTTCAGGGCAAGCCCTAAAATCTGAATATTAAGTAATCTATTTAAATTATCCACCAAAAAATGGTGAAAGTTTGTTAAATAAAAACGGTTGGAGTAAGTTAGTCATTACTGAATAGCCAATTACGATAATTATAATACCTAGGAGTTTATAAAAAATTCTGGTACCACCCTCAGTGCCTAAATGTTTTTCCGCCCAATAAACAGAACCAAAATTAATCACAATCCATTCAGTTTTCCAGACCAATAAAAATCCGGCAATAACTATAACTAATCCGAGGATGATGTTGGACATAACATTTAAAATACAAAATTCTAAATCCGAAATCCTAATGTAAATTGTTGGCTGTGCCATTCGTAGCTCACAATAGTGATCGTTATTTGTTAATAGTCCTTCTTCGCTAAGGCTACGAAGGACATTCTTCGCTAGGTTAGAGCGAAGAATGGTGCGCGCTTAGGGATTCCTCCTCCCCCAAAATTTAACAATGCTTTGGCATAAGCTAAATTTTTCCTCCAGAGCCCGGGTCATCTAAAATATGAAGCAGTTCATATTTTATCTGTACCCTTCGAATCCTTAATTGCCTAATAAATTAGGATGGTGCGCGCTTAGGGATTCGAACCCCAGACCTTCTCGGTGTAAACGAGACGCTCTAACCAGCTGAGCTAAGCGCGCGTAATATATATTGAATATTGTGTGGTGCGGACGGAGAGATTTGAACTCTCAATCCCTTACGGGCGCTACCACCTCAAGGTAGTGCGTATACCAGTTCCGCCACGTCCGCTAATTCATCTATAAAAGAAAATAAATTTAGGTACTGTGAAGCAAACCTAAATTCATCATAACTGATTATAATAATCTTACAATCCCTGCGTAATTACTTTTTAGTAGCTACTTCGTGTAATTTTTTATTATAATCACGCAAGTGGAAAAGTTTAGCGCGACGTACGCGATAAGTTTTTACCACCTCAATTTGAGCAATCACGGGGGAAGATAATGGGAAAATTCTTTCTACGCCTACACCATGTGATTCTTTGCGTACCGTAATAGTACGACTAGCGGCGGTCGCCCCACTTTTATCTAGTACTATGCCTTCAAAAATTTGGATACGCTCTTTTTCTTCACCCTTGGTATTGGTTTCTTTGATTTTTAAATGCACACGAATTAATTGGCCAGGTTTAATTTGGCTTAAATCGGTCACGGTTTTTGGAATAGCTTTAGAATTTGATTTACTTTCAGTCATAAAATATAGAGAAATAAGAATAATTATTGCTTAATAATAGTAGCGATTTTATAGAAAAAAGTCAAGGCCTTAGTTTTTAAGGACTTTTTAATTCAGTTTTTATGATTTTAGCCACTTCATTTACAGTTTCCTCTAGTTTATCGCGCCGATTAATTACCTCGTAAGTAAAATGTTTTTTAGCTTGTAATTCCTTTTGCGCGGTTTGCCAACGTGTTAATTTTTGTGTGACAGTCATTTTAGGTGAAGCATAAATTCGCCTTTTTATTTCTTTGGGTGATTCGGCGTTAATAAAAATTAACACTGCTTCAGGGATTTTACTTTTTACCTGTCGCGCCCCTTGATATTCGATATTGAGTATAACATTATGGCCTTGCTGTAAGGCTTTTAAAACGGGTTGTTTAGATGTGCCATAGCGAAAGCCGCTAAACATGGCCCATTCTAATAGTTTATTAGTAGCAATCAACTTGTCAAATTGTTTATCAGTTAAGAAATTTATATAAATTTTATGTTTTTCACCTAGTCTTTTTGACCGAGTTGTGTTAGTTATTACATGAATTAAGTTTAGCGAGCGTCGATGGTGTAATTTTCTAACAATAGAATCTTTACCTACTTGAGATGGTCCAGAAATAATAAAAATTTTACCCAGTGATTTTTTCATAAATTAAATATTAAGCGAGATGTTTAAGAAATAATTTAAGTTCCGCCGGCAGATCACTTTCAAATTTTACTAGTTCGTTTTCTAAATTAAGAAATGATAATTCACGCGCGTGCAAAAATATACGATCTGGATTATTTTTAAATGCTAGATCTTTAGGATGGTATAATTTATCCCCGATAATAGGATGATTAATCGCGGCTAGGTGTACTCTGATTTGGTGAGTACGACCAGTTTCTAAATTAATTTCAAGTAGCGCCACTTGTTGATACTGTTTTAACACAGTGTAATGAGTAACAGCTTCTTTTGTTTTGTCAGAAGCTTTAGAATGCGCTGCCATTTTACCTTGATGCTTACGAGATCTCGCTAGTGGAAAATTTATCGTGCCATCGGGTTTGTCCATATGACCAACTACAAGCGCCTCATAAATTTTATGAATCTGCCTATCTGCAAATTGTTTTTTTAAATGCTCAAACATTTCGTTGGTGCGAGCGATTACCATTACGCCAGAAACATCGCGATCTAAGCGTTGTACAATTCCGGGACGTGTTTTGTCGGTACCCACTTCTGCAATTTCTGGATATTTGGTAACTACAGCTTCAATTAAAGTCAGCTCATTTACACCCAGCGCCGGATGAACCACTACACCATTTGGTTTATCAACAACCAAGTAGTCCTCAGTCTCGGAGATTATTTTTAAAGGTATTTTTAAATCATTTACAACTTTTTTAATTGGTTTGATGGTGGCAGTGTGATCAATTTCTACTGTTTCGCCCGATTTTAAAAAATGGTGAGGTAGTACAACTTTACCATTTACTTTTATTTTTTTATCCTTAACCATTTTTTGAATTTGACTACGCGACAAATCAGATAAAATCGGTATTAGAAATTTATCTAGGCGCGCCTTATGAGCTGATTCCGGCACTATTATACTATTCTCCATATTGTTTGGTAATAAATGTTATAGCTTCTTCGCGAGTGGTAATTTGGGCAGCGAGTTGAGCTTCTTTTAATACTTCAATAATTTCACCAACTCGTGGATTGCTTGGTATTTTAAGCATAGTCATAATATCATGGCCGGAAAGAAGTGGCACTAATTGACCGTGCTCTAATTTGGCTTCTATGGCCGGTAAGCGTGCTCGTAGTTTTGCCAATAATGAAGCGTCAGGCATGCCGGAAACAGGATGACTAGCTAAAGAATCAGCTAAAATTATTTGTTGTAAAATTTGTCCGCGTGGTTTATCTTTCAAAAAATATTTATAAATAGTGTAGGGCTTCATAATATCAGGATTGCCGTAAATTAAAAGTAAGTGATGCTGAATGGCCCACACTAAAATATCTTGTTCAATTTGACCGTGTTCTGGGTCAACATAATTCATTAATCTAAGTCGTTCGCAAATATCGCCTGCGAGTTTAGCGCCCACACTGTCGTGTTCGTTGGTGCGAATGCGATCAGTGCCATCACGTTCCGGTGTTTTTAAAGTTAAAGGTTTGCCAATGTCATGCAGTAGTATGCCAATAATAGCATTTAAATTTGGTTTAGTTGATCCGAAAAATTCTTGCCAATTTTTGCTTCCAATTTCAGCTAAAGCTAATTTGGTATGATTAAAAACATCACCCTCGCTATGCCACTCAGGCGGTTGCGGGCAATTTTTCATAGCTGTTACTTCGGGTAGTAGTTCGTGAAGTAAACCGCTGTCATCAAAAAGTTCCAAAGCTTTAACTGGCGCGGCGATTAATGACTTAAGTAATTCACGGGCACAAATTTCGCGAGGTACTAGCCACTCGTTATTAATTTTACCACTAGCTACCCGATTGGCTGATTTAATAATTTCTGACCAAGTACTCGGTTCAATAGTAAAATTAAGTTGGCAGGCGAATCTCACGCCACGAAGTGTTCGTGATAAATCTTCATTAAACCGTTCAATTGCATCACCCACGGTACGTAGTATTTTATTCTCTAAATCTTTTTGTCCACCATAAGGATCAATTAGTTCGCCGGTAGATAAATTTAAAGCTAGCGCATTGATGGTAAAATCACGACGCGATAAATCTTCACCAACAGTAAGATTGGGGTCGCTTTGAATATTAAAATCGCGGTACTGCCCAGTGCCAGCTAGTACATGTTCAGTGCGTGGCAAGGCCACATCAATCGCTTCGCCTACCCAAGTCGCGGGCGTCCATTTAAATACGCCAAAACTTTTACCCACTAAATTTACTTCACCTAAAATTTCTAAAGTTTTTTCTAAATCAGGTGCCGGTACCCCACGTACCATTAAATCCCAATCTTTGGTGGGGCGGTCAAGCAATAAATCGCGCACCGCGCCACCCACTAAAAAAATTTCAGCACTCGGGCAACTTAAAGCCAACTGTTTAACAGCAGTTAATAATTCAGATGGTAGTTTGGGTAAAAGATTAGACACAAAAAAGTTGATTAGTTAATGACTAAGTATAGCAGTTTTGGAGGGAAAGTCAATTGTTTGTTTTCCTTAGGGGCCAAATTCAAATTTCTCATTTTTGATATTTAGAATTTTGTGTGTGCAACCACAACGAATCAGAAGATAATACCCAATTGTAATTCCGATTAATAAATATAGCCCCCAAAGCAAAAGTGAGGGTTGGGTTCCAAAAATTCCCACTGAAACGCCTATCGCCCAAGTGAGGAATATTTGGAAAAATCGTCTGATAAAAGAAATTCCAGATAACACGGTGGCGCGAATGTGGGATTTTGTTCTGGTGTTTATATAATCGGAAACAATTGGCGTTTGCAGGCCAAAAATTCCGTTCATTAAGATATAAAGTCCGATTAGAAAAATAGGATGTAAAAGTACGGCCATTAAAATATAGGCTGAACCAAGTAAAAGATTGAGGTATAACAAAATCTTTTCCAGTGTAAAATATTTTTCGAGCAGGTACACATATCGTGTCGCAATAATATTTAAAATTATACCAACCGAAAGCGAAGCGCCAATCCAAAATGGTGAAACATTATTAGTGTGGAAGTATGGCTGGTACACTCCTTGTACAAAGTATTCTCCAGTGATTGTGAGAACTCCAACAATGGTAAGGGTAAAAATGGTGGTATTTTTTCTAATAAGTGAGAAACTTTGTTTAAGAACTGAAAACATGCCAGAGCCATCTGATTCGTTTAAAATATCAGTTTTGTAATCGGTAAGAAAAATTGAGAGTAGGCCTGCGCCAAAAAGACATAACCCGGTCAGGACTATGAGAGGGGTAAACGAATCTTGCCCAAACTTTTGGAATAGAATACCACAAAGAGCTGTGGCTATAACGAAACCAATTTGTTCGTTAGAAATAATACGCCCGTATCGTTTTTGATAATCGTTGGTTTTTAAATGTTTGACTGTCTCGAAGAGTAAAGCTTCTTTGCTTCCACTCAAAAATGAATCAGCCAAACCCCGAATACTAAATGCCACATAAAGCCCAAGTGTGGTTGGATAAAAGAGAATAAAAATTATGCCAAATGATTCAAGTATGTAACCAATAATGATGGAAGTTTTTTGACCAAAGTAGTCAGCAAAAATTCCGGTGGGTACTTCACCGATAAAGGTAAAGAGTGAGTAAAAGGTTTGAGAGATAATTACTGCTGGAAGAGAAATGTCTTTGGATAAAAGAAAAAATGTGAAAATGGGAATATAAAAATACAAACCCTTAAGAAAGCTTATGATATTAAAAAGTTTTATATTTTTCATAATTAATCAATATAAAATCAGTGAGGCACTATCTTTAAGTGATATTATTATTTTACTAAAAAAACAGCACCTTTGCTAGGCGCTGTAATACGTTTTTAGTGACGAATTATTTTTTATTTGTAATTATTCTACAATGTCGGGCACGAATTCATGAAATTCGTAGGAGAGTATGATTGGATTTGTTGGTTTTAACCTTTTGCGTACCGTGTATAGATGCCATTCAGTTGGCTCCGGTAGTTTTTGTGCATTATTTTTTGTATCATTTGGTTTATTTTGCATATTTTTTCCATTATTTTTTGATTTTATAATTTTGGATTTATTTAGGATTTAGTGCTTTCGGTCTTCGTAGTCGTGACTACTACGACGAAGTAGACTCGGATTTCGGATTTTTTACTCCCACTCAATTGTACCAGGTGGTTTGTTGGTTAGGTCGTAAAAGATGTAGGAAATTTTAGGTAGGCGTTTAAGTTTATTAATTATTTTTTTAATTACTAATTCAGGTAGTAAAAAGGCCTGTCCAGTCATCGCTTCGCGGGAAACAATCGGGCGGATTACCAAACTATCTGGTTGTTTAGTTGTGCCAAACGGCAATAGTACTACCGGACATTGCCAAATTTTATAATAAAGGTTGGCTGATTTTAATTCGTGAATAACAATTGCATCAGCTTGTTGCAGAGTTTTAAGTCGTACCGTGTTAATAAAAGTTTTTTGTAATTTACCTAAGTTTAAATTTGGCCCGCTTAATTTTAAAATTACTCGGTTGATGATTTTGTGTTGGTTGATGAGTGGTGTGGCGGCTTGGTGTAATACCCTAGCGGCGCGGTAGGGAGCACCAATGGCCAAAGGATGAGCGTAACTTCGTTCGTCGCCTTGTACGCCCACACTTTTAATCGGCAGAATTCTAGTTTGGTAATTTTTGACTTTAATGTCTCCGGTTATGAGTTGCTTGTCCACCGTAGCTTGGCTACTCCGCCGAAGTGGATATGAAGGATGGATAGCGAAGGTGGAATGATTGGTATTTGCATCATTACATAATATTCTCACCCCAAGGCCGGGGCCGGGAAAAGGATGAGTCCATAACAATTCATGAGGCAAGCCCAATTCTTCACCAATGGCGCGTACTTCATCTTTATATAATTCTTTAAGTGGTTCAACTAGTTTTCCTTGGCTCGATAGTTTAGCTAAAATATCAATTCTATTGTGGTGAGTTTTAATAATGTCAGAGTGTTTGGTGCCACCTGATTCTATAGTATCAGGATAAATGGTGCCTTGACCAAGTAGCCAATCCTTGGTATTTAATTTCAATTTAGTTTGAGCTAAATTTTTTACATCTAAAAAAGTTTGCCCAATAATTTTACGCTTAGTTTCCGGATCACTAATATTTTTAAGTCGCTTTAGAAAAATTTTAGAATAATTAGCAATATGTAAATTTTTAAAACCAGCTTGAGCTAAAGCAGATTTTGCATTTTTGGATTCATTTAAGCGCATTAATCCAGTATCAATATGAAGACCATAAACTTGAGTGGTACCTAAAATTTTATTAAGTAAGGCAAAGGCCACGGTAGAATCTACTCCACCCGAAACCAGTAAAAATACTTTTTTATTATCAACTTGTTTTTTAATTTGATTGGTAATGCGTGTGAGGACAGAGTTTTGTTTAGTTGATTCAAGATGGCAAATATTATAAATAAAATTCTTAAGTATTTGTTTACCGTATTCGGTGTGATCTACTTCCGGATGAAATTGCAAACCAAAAATCGGTTTGGTAGTATGCGCAATTGCGGCCTGAGTTAGTGTTTGGGTTGAAGTTAGGGTAATAAAATTTTTAGGTAGTTTAATTACACTGTCGCCATGACTCATCCAAACCGTGCTGGTTTTTGGTATGTCGGCAAGCAGTGGGTGATTATTTTTAATTTGTAGTTTAGCGTAACCATATTCACGAATCTGACCGGCTTTAAGTTCACCTCCGAAATTGTGAGTTAAAAGTTGTAGGCCATAGCAAATTCCTAAAATAGGTATATTAATTTTAAGTAAGTTAGGATTAAACACTGCTGGATTTTTTAAAACACTCCTTGGGCCACCAGATAAAATAATACCAGCCGCTTTTTCAAATTTAGCGGTTGAAGCGGTGGGGGAAAGTAATTTAAAATCAACACCCAATTCTTTTAAATTGCGCGTGATTAAATGGGTATACTGCGAGCCAAAGTCGATTACGACGATGAATGGCTTGGATTGCTTCATGAGTTGATTATAGCTTAGGTGTTTGGTAGAATCAAAATACAAATTTGTTACTTTTTATAAAGTAACACAAAATCGCCGCCTCGGTCTCCGAGTTTGAACAGTGCTCGTCAGACGAACTGACTCGCCCTATGCAAAGCGACCACAAACACGGGCGAGTCGGACGTTCGTCTGACTTCCGCTCTGTACAAACCCTACGACAGGGCGGCAATCACGGTTTATTAGTTAGATTTATAAACTTTATGTTTAACACTGCTTTAACTTACGACGACGTTTTACTTCTCCCGCAATACTCCGATATTCGACGGAGTGAGGTGAGTTTAAAAACAAATTTAACCAAAGGGTTGGGTTTAGAGCTTCCTATTTTATCCGCGCCAATGGATACAGTTACGGAAAGCGATATGGCAATTGCGCTGGCTCGCGCTGGTGGTTTAGGCGTGATTCACAAAAATATGAGTGTGTCCGAGCAAGCAATGGAAGTAAAGAAGGTGAAACAAAAAAAATTATTAGTGGGTGCGGCGATTGGGTATGGGGAAGGGGCGTTCGAACGAGCGTTGGCACTCGCTCAAGCCGGCGCTGATGTTTTAATAATTGATACCGCACACGGGCATTCTAAGGGTGTGATTGAAATGACCCAGCAATTAAAAAAAGATTTACGTTTTAAAAAAGTGGAAATTATTGCGGGCAATGTGGCAACTGCCGAAGGAGTGCGAGCGTTAATTAAAGCTGGCGCCGATGCTGTGAAAGTGGGGATTGGTCCGGGCTCTATTTGTACCACGCGCGTGGTGGCCGGTATTGGTGTGCCACAACTTTCGGCAATATTTGAAGCGGTTCAAGTTGCAAAACAATCAGGCATATCTGTAATTTCCGATGGTGGTATAAATTATTCTGGTGATATTGTAAAGGCACTGGCGGCTGGAGCGAGCTCGGTGATGATTGGTCGGCTACTAGCTGGTACCAAAGAATCACCAGGAAAATTAGTAAAAGAAAATGGTAAATTATTTAAAACTTATCGGGGTATGGGAAGTTTTGAAGCGATGCAAAAAGGCAGTAAGGATCGGTATGGTCATGCTGATTCAACTAAAAAACAATTAGTGCCCGAAGGCGTTTCCGCGCGTGTGCCTTATACTGGTTTGGTGGCTGATGTTTTAGAACAAATGGCTGGCGGATTAAAATCAGGTATGGTATATATTGGTGCTAAAAATTTATTAGAATTAAAAAAGAAAGCGAAATTTATTCAGATTACATCGGCCAGTTTAAAAGAAAGTCACCCGCATGATTTAGCGAGTATGGATAAAGCAGTGAATTATTAAATTATGATTGTTTGACTGTAAGTAAATATGGGATTATACTAACGGTGTTTATTAAGTTGTTAGATTTTTATAGGTAATTTATGGATCCTAAAGATTTAAAAACATTATTTGATTATTTTGATGAACAACATGCCGAGTATAAGCGTGATACTGTTCGTTTAGAAAAAAAAGTGGATGATTTGCTTACTTCGGTAGATAATTTAGCTAAAATGGTAAAAGATTTTCGTGACGAGCATATTATTTTACATCGTCGTTTGGAAGTTTTAGAATCCTGGGCTAAGCAAGTTTCCGCTAAAGTCGGCATTCCAGTGCCATTTTAGTTGTCATTGCGAGTTTCAACAAAGTAATTTCTCACATTCATCAATAAAACACAAAATCCCCTCCGATAGTCCGCCAACTGGCGGAATCGGAGGGGATTTTGTACAAAAGTGGATAGCTTTGGTTAAAACCCTCTTGCTTATCTACTTGGGCTTCGCCCCCAAAACTTTTCGGCGGACGGATTTTTCGGCGGACTTATGGATTTTTAATCAATTTCATCAATTCCTCAATTGATGACTTTAGCTCTTGCGGAGTATATCCGCCATTGCTCGTATTTTCTGGGTGGTGAATCGAATTTCTAACGAAAGTCATCAACGACACATCTTCGGATTGTTGTGCTTTCCCATTTGCTATTTTAACCCATTTTTTAGATTTTGTAATGCTCTTGGTTGTAAAATATACTTCAACTTGGTCTATGCTGTATTTTTGCTGTGTTTCCTGCAAGTGTCCATAAAGCTCATTATGAAATTCAATTGTTGGTAAATCATACGCAGAATAATTTATCTCGCCCCAAGACGGACTCCACGGGAAAATGCCGAACTGCAAACCAGTATTTTCTACCGAAATTCCATCGTCAGTATTTTTCGTGATCAATAATTCAATTTGGGGGTTACTTAAACAATTCTTGAAAAAATATGGGGAGTGGGTGGAAATAAAAACTTGATTTGTTTTTGAAAATTCTATGAGATATTGGACAAACTTTTCTTGCAGGTGTGGGTGTAAATGAAGCTCTGGCTCGTCAATCAGCACAACAATCTTTTCTTTTGAGAGTGCGGCGAGTGTTTCTAAAAACAAGAGGGAGATTATCATTTCCACCCCTGAACCAAGAGTTGTAACGGGCAAATCAAGTTTTTCTAGTTTTTGTGAAAGAAAAGCACTATCAAATGGAGCGTTGCTATCAATAAAAGAAAGATCAATCGTATCAACTTCGAAATCCTTTAATTTTTTATTAAGAACCTCAAAACACTTTTTCATTGAAGCGTCGTCAATCTTGCTTACTATTTCTTTTTCAAAAGTGTTTTTCTTTGCAAAAAAAGTTTCTTCTCCTTCGGCAACTGTTTCTTCTCGGACACTTTTCGAAAACCGCCAATTATAATCATCAAAAACAGAAGAAGCGGAGGAATTATAACCTCTTTGCAGTTGCTTCTCTCTATTTTTTCCAAAATAAAAACTCTTTGTAAACCCCTCTAAATCAACTTGAGATAAAGACAAAAGTCTTTCATCAAATTGATACTTTGTTCCAGTACCTCTTGTTATTTCCCAACCCTTTTCATTATCTTTTGGTCTGTTCGGAATAACATGATGAGATAAAACCACAATATCCGAAAACGCTTTGCCGTTAGCGGCGCGGTCTCTTTTCTTTATTTCTAAATAAACACCATTACATTCAACTTTTTGCGTAGTATATCCATCTGGCAACTTGGCGGTAAAAACTGAATCGAACTCAATTTTTATAATAATCGAATCATCTGACCCATTGTAAAAATCTGTATGCTTAATTCTTCCAGATAAAAAATAGGGAGAAAGAACAAAATTTATTGCTTCAATAATCGAAGTTTTACCCGTTCCATTGTTCCCAATAAAAAGCGACAGATCTTTTGCCTCAAAAGAAATCTCTTTGATTGATCTAAAATTTTTAATTGATACTTTTGAGATTCTCATAAAGTTGCTTCATTCAACGTTCTCTTTTCCTCAAGACCGTGGACAAATTTATCAATATCCGAAATTCTTACTTCCAAACCATCCTTTTTGATAAAATCAAAATAGCGTTCAGTATCAATGAAGGATTTTGGTGAGATAAATACAGAATATGATTTTGTACCTTTCTTTACATACTCCTCAAGATGTCGGTGTACTGAAAATGACTCTCTAATATGTTGCTGTGTGCCTGTTAGTAAAGTCACTTCTATCAATACGGTGTCCTTATTTTCTAAACATTCAATATCTGGGTTTCCACCAGAAGCAAAACTTGTCGGTAAACCCTCATCATCTGAAACAAAATTTGGCTTTACTACAACATTTGGTAATTTTTTGAGAATAGCCAAAGAGGTTAAAAACTCTAAACGCAAAGGCTGTTCGATCACCCGCAAAATATCGTCTTCGGAAGATTTTTTCTGCGCTAAATTAAGCATTTCGGTTTTAATTGATTTCCACGCATAATGATTTACCCATTTTTCCAACTCTGCTTTAGTCGTTCTAATAGGAGTTTCATAGACGGAGAGCGTTGCAATCAAATTGGTGTCCACTTTGCCAATATAATTAAAATAATCTTTTTCAGTCGTAAAGGTTGGATAAGAAATATAATTTTCTAAAATATAATTTACAGTCGCAATTTCTTTTGTGTTGATGTCAATGAAACGACCACCACCACGCAAAGAAAATAAACCAGTTAAACGCATTTTACGAATAAAATCATCGGGATAATCGCCCAAGATAGAATTATCGTCTCTTTTGGTCTCGTTTAATAAGTCATAGCAAAGATCTAAAACTATCTCGTTGCTTGGCGAATAGCCATGTTTTTTACGCAACTTTTTTATTTGACGATATAAACTTTCGGCATTATCATTTTGCCAACAGAGCAATAACGGAATTTCTAACCTTGAAATACCCGTGCCATTATAGGCAGGGTCATTGTCTAGGAGTTTTATTGTTTGTATCAGCAATATCAATGGTACATTTTTATTTAAAACTCTACGAAACGGATTTTGTCGCTGATATTTTGCGAAAGCATTAGCAAAAACCATCAATTCGTTTTCGGGTTTTACTTTATCCAATATCATTTTCCCGCTTTCGGAAAATTTTATTTCTTCATTTGGCCAATACCAAATAAAACCAAGTTCTTTGGCAATTTTAAACCAAGTATCAAATCTTGATGGCCAACCTTTTTCAAAACCCGCCTCTTTATGGCTTTGCGGATTGTCATTAAATACTTTTTCGGTTTCAGCCTCGCTTAGTTCTATTTCGTTTTTCCATTTACCTTTTACTACTTGCGTTATTTTCATGGGTTGATATAACCCTTTTTGAATCAAGATTTTAGCTACTTTATCAATAATTTCGTTTGTTAAAATTTTGCCATCATATTCAGCAAGCACGGTTAAAAAATCCTTTAGTCGTTCAGGATTTCTCATTGTTGTCGTAAATAATAATGGTTTATATTCAGATTGTCGTTTTTTCATAATTTTAATAGTTAGTGATCAAGACTTCTTTGATTATCTTTTTCCCATTATTGTGGTAACTAATATAGTTGCTTTCAATTTTGTGTACTTTGTATTGTTCCATCCACTCTATCAAAAGGTCATTTTTGCTTCCATTGTAATGTGTAACATTTGATAAAGCAAATTTAACGCCTCTTTTGTCTAAATTATCGATTAAGTCTAACAAGTCAGATTCTGATTTTGAATCCCAAAACTTATTATATTCGCTTGCGGTTATTAAGTAGGGCGGATCTAAATAAACAAAATCATTTTTAAAATATTGTTTCTCTGAAAAAAACTTTTTAAAATCATTCGATGTAATTGTGATTTTCTTATTATTTACAAAATCAAAATAGCCATTTAGGGCATTGACTACATTTTTGTTAAAATCAACATTCCCGACAGGTAGATTAAATTTGCCACCACCATTAAATCTCAACATTCTGTTAAACCCATATATAAGTAAAACATACAAAATCAGAGGGTCATTTTTTTTGTTATTATTTACACATACTCTCAATTTTTCGTATCCCTCTTTGTTAAATCGGGCGAAATAAGTTTTTTTCCATTCTTTTTTTAGTGAATCGGGAATTATATCTTCTTTGTAAGATTTGGATAATTTATATTCGGATATTACTTTTTCAACGCTTTTAAAAAACGGGCTTGGATTGTCTGCATTTTTCATTAAAAACTTATGTATGTTGATGAGATGTTTGTTTATATCATTTAAAAAATACTTCTTCGCTTCAATGTTCAAAAATACAGTGCCTCCGCCAACAAAAGGTTCGTAAAAATTATTCACTTCTTTGGGAAATAAATTTATCAGTTGCTTCATTAATTTGTATTTATCCCCAACATAAAATAACGGGGATCTTTTGATTTTGTTATTCATGTTGGTTTTTAGTTACGAACAAATACTCTTTGTGATTATTGAAATTTGTATTTCCGGCATTAAAATGTCTATAATTTTTTTCAAAAACTTTTGTTTTACCTTTTGCTTGTAAGATTTTCTCAATTTCTTGAAGTGTGATTTTATTTTTTGATGAGTTACTTTTTGAATCGTATGTATTATTGTACGAAACAACCAAAAATCGAGCATCAATATCTCTCACAAGCTCTGCAAATTTTTCTTTGGCATTAGCTCGGCAGTAATCGCTCATATTTTCTGGATCTGGTTTTAGCGCAACTCCATAAAGTTTTGGCTTATCCCATTTGGTCAATGTTTCAAGTACATGATAAAAACGACTGTATTGTCTGGAATTATAGGGCGGATCAATATAAACCACATCTGCTTTTATCTTTTTTGCCAGAACATTTGTGTCTTCTTGAAAAATAGATATTTCTTGAGTATTAATCGGATCAATCGGTTTCATGAAAAAACTATCATTTACAAAATCTTTTTTAAAATAAGCATCAAAATGTCCAACGGTATTAGCGATTTTGTCAGCCGTATAAAGCAATGATGCAATCAGTATAAAATATTCTCTTTCTGTTAAATTGTTTTTGTTTTCTTCAATGTTTTCCCTGATAAAGCCGATAATTTTAGCTGAATTATTGCTGAAAAATTTACCGCCAAAGTTTTTGGAAAAATAATTATCTTCTAAATCTCCACCATAAATATTATTGTAGTTCTTAATAATGCCGTCTATCTTATTTTTGTCCCACGCTTCTTTTCCAAAAAAGGCACGATATATTATGTAATTGGAATGTAAAAAATCATTTAATAATACTTTTTTAAAGTGTTTTGTCGCTACAGCAGATACAACCCCCGTCCCAGCAAAAACATCTGCAAAAGAATTTCCGCTACATTCTTTGTTTATAATCGAAAAAATCCATTCAATTAGTTTGTGCTTATTCCCTATATATCTGCGATTATGTAATTGGATATGATTTTCTTTTACTTGTGGGATGTAGAAATAATTTTCTTGAATTTTTTCAGCAGTTATTTCATAAGTTGGTTTTTCAATTTCAAGTAAGGCGAAAAGAGTGCCCTGTATTCCGTCTGCAACATAATCAAAACCACCCTTTTGTTTTTTTAGTTTTTCGTGAAAACTGTAATGATCGTTTTCGGAGATAATAATGAAATCAATAACAGGTATTCCCATTATTTCTCCTGCTTGAACTATTTTTTCGACAATTTGATTATCTTTTTCACTTGGTGAAGAATCGCCCGATGGATGGTTGTGAATTAAGATAACGCTAGCGGCGTTTAATTCTGTTGCCGGATAAAAGATTTCTCTTGGATGTAGCAATGTTTTATCTAGTAATCCTACACTAACAATTTCCTTTTTGAGGAGAAAATTTCTTGCGTTAAGATATAAACAAACTAGGTGTTCTTTTTTCTTATCTCTTAAATCGTAGGTGAGTTGTAGAACATCTTGAGAATTTTTAATAATAGTCTCGTTTGATTTTTCATCCGCATAGAATCTTTTGACCAATGAAATTGCGGAAGCAATTTGTAGTGCCTTGGCTTGGCCAATCCCTGAAATTTCCAAAAGATCATCAACGGTTATATTTAAAAAGTTTTTACCAAACTTTTTGATAATACTCTCTGAAAGTTCCCTGACATTTTTACCCTTTATGCCACTACCTAAAAGAATTGCCAAAAGATCACTTTTTGAAAGAGCATCAGCTCCTTTTTGGAGGAATCGTTCGCGTGGTCTATCAATTTTTGGAATGTCTTTAAGCTTTCCCATATTTATTTCCTATAAACTTCTTCTAATGTCTTACCACTTTCCGTTTTCCATTTTTTCCAACCGCTAGTTGAATTTCCCAAAACGATGTCTGATGCGGCGCTTGGACTATTAAAAACATAATCCTTAACAAAAACATATAAGTCATCGCCTCTTTTTTCGAGATAATTGTTTTTCAATAACTTTTCTATAATTTTCTGATTACGATCAATAACTGCCTTCGAAATATCGGTTGTTGCGGTTGAATCTTTATAAACAACAAAGCCATCGTTTGTCATACGACCAGTTGCTAAAGCGTCTTTACCCCTACAAGTAAAAAGAGGGTCTGATATATTTTTTTGTTCTTTAGAAATAACTTCTTGCAAAATTGGGTAGCCAAGGGCAGAAAACAAAAGTTTCAGGTTTTCCAAAAATTCTTCCATCTCGGCAATATCTGCTTCAGATAAAGAAGGTAAAGATGATTCTGTGCCATTTTCTAAATTAAACCTTTTTGCCTTAGTTGCTAAAGTTAAGCATCTACTCTCGAGATATCTAACATGAGCTTTTGTTAAATTATTATCTTTACTCACAAATGCTACTGCGATTTGCCAAAAATCTTTCGAGCCATCATGAGTTGATAATCTATTCCATAAATTTTCTGCCTCTCCCACATATGCAGTGGGTAATAGTGCTTCTTCACTCTCTTTACCTATCAGAAAATAAACTGCTGGCTTGTTACATTCAGGGCGTTGTTTTATTTCTTTAAGTTTATTTCTAGGGATAACAATTGCTTGACCAACCCAATTACTTAATTCAGCGGTTTTTAGGCCGTTAGGTTCGCCGTCAATCAAAAATATTTTTATAGTTTTTGCCATAGGATTATTTGATTAAATCATCAACGCCAACTTCCAACGCCTTTGCGATCTTGGTTAGCGTTTCAATGGTCGGGTTCGTATTTACATCATTTTCAACCTTAACAATGGTATTAAGCGATAAATCGGCAAGGCGGGCTATCTTTTCGAGAGAGTATTATTTTATTTCTTAATACTACAATGATACGTAATTTAAACAATTTTGTAAACGGATTTTTTAAGTGGTCGTGAAACAAAAATCAATAAAAGTTGGTTAATATTAGGCGATTTTTATCAAAAACAAAAACACCCTAAAATTCTCTGGGCGAGGAATAGAGGGTGTTTTTTATCTATCTATATTATTAATCTCTCCTTGAAACTTCTTTTTCAATCGTATCAAGCCATTTGGAGGCCTTTTCTTTGCCACCCAAACCAAAAGCCAAACCACCAGCAATCGCGAGCATCGCGACTA
Organism: uncultured Gammaproteobacteria bacterium; assembly: GCA_964348825.1. Taxonomy (GTDB): domain Bacteria; phylum Patescibacteriota; class Patescibacteriia; order Veblenbacterales; family UBA10138; genus JBBTZY01. Next base: position 27,539 of record CAYGDX010000004.1, read on the forward strand.
GGCCGGTGAAAAGGATTTGGATTAAAGCAGTTGCTACGCCAAGTTGTACCAAAGCGGCGAGGAGCGCAAAAATAATAATCGCCCACTTTGAAAGGGCTGCCAGTGGTTTATAAGCTGGAGTAGGTGCACCTGAAACTTTAATGGATTTCTCCACTACATTGTGCACAAATTGCCCCATTACCAAACCAACTGTTAAGATTACTACCGCGATTATTACATTCGGAATATAAAGCGCTACTTCACTTAAGAAGTCGGTGACTTGCGTCCAACCCAAGAAATCAGTGACGGCAATCAAAATTACGACAATGAAAAACCATTTTACAATCCAGCCCACTAAATTGGATAAAGCAAAACGAAGTCCTAACGCTTCGCATTTTTCCATTAAACCAGTGCTTTTTATTAAATCATCAAGGCGTACCCAGTAAATAACTTTGGCCGCTACTTTTCCTAAAGCTACCGCTACAATTAAGCCCAAAACAAAAACGATTAAGGCCACTAAAAATTCCGGCAAAAAACCAAGCAGGTTGCCCCACATGGTTTGAAAAGATAAAGCTAACATATCTAACCAAGTTGTCATTCTATACACCCCCTTTCTGTGTAAGAGATTAGTTCGCTTTTATTATAGCAGGGAAGGAATAGAAGGGGTAGAGGGGTGGATTAATTGTCATTGCGAGTATCCCGAGCCGAGTCGAGGGGGACGAAGCAATCTTTTAAAAATCCTAAATCATAATATCTAAATACTAAACAAATCCAAAATTCAAATTTTCAAAATAAAAAATGGCTAACGTGTTTTTAGTTAGCCATTGTGATTGATGATTTTTTGAATTATTTTTTTTCAGCTAATTTTTGAAACAAGTGTTTGGCAACTAATACATCAGTTATCAAGTACGTGCCAGTATCAATAGCTAATTGACGTATCGCTTCGCCATCGGTTTCAGTTTGTCCTTGGGCTGGACTTGGGATATTAATTACATTGGTTAGTACTTTATGCTGCAATAAATCAGCCAAGTTAGGTTTACCTGTCTCACTTATTTTATGCACGAGTGTGGTTGATATTCCATGTTCGTGTAAAAATTGGTGAGTACCTGAAGTTGTATAAAGTACGATTCCGTTGTTGGCGATCATTTGAATGCTCGGCAGTAGTTCAGCTTTGGATCCATCAGCAATACTTAAAAGTATAGTGCGTGGAGCCGGTGATAATATAGAATCAATGCCTTGACGTCGGGAATCAAAATCTCCTGTGAATCTGCCATATAAATTAGCAGGCGCACAATCACGAATATCAGGGAATCCGAGTATTGATTGAATTACTCGTTCAAAACCCATTCCATATCCAGCGTGAGGTTTTATAAATCCGCTTCCAACTACATCTTCAATATACCATTTAAAATCATCATATGTTCCTCCGTTTTCTGTGAGTATTCGGAACATATCAGATGCCAATAGTCTATTTTTGAGTAGTATTGGATCAGGTTCACGTACTGCCGAACCGACACTTTCACCGGAACCATATAATATTAAATCAGCGCTGAATACTTGTAGGGGATTTTTGGGATTTGGCATCATATTAAAGAACTTTATTGCTGTTGGATAATGGGTAATAAATACCGGACATTTACCAAAGCGTTTTGCTATTTTGTTCATTTCTATTACCACAACTTGTTCATGCTTATCCTTTAAATCATCACCCCATTTTAACTCCGGGTAACCATTTTGTTGTAATAGAATAATTGCTTCGTCATAAGTGATTCGTAAAAATGGATATTTTATTATTTCCAGGAGCTCTTTTGTATTTTGACCATAAAATTCCAAAGTATCCGGATGATTTACGATTATTGTATTAACAAAATGCCTAACCGCCGACTCAATTCGTTGTAACAAGTGTTCAAACATTCGTTCAGGGTTGAATTGGCTTTCGCCTTCTACTGATGGCCAACTAAATTCTTCTTCACCTAAGGAGAATTCAAATAAATGACGACAATCTTCTACACCTTCGTCACGGAAGCTGCGCATAATAGTGAATACACCAGGATAAAACATTTGAAAAAGTTCTAGAGCTAGTTGCCCAGTTTGAGGTGCATAAAGTGGCAGGTTTAATTTGTTGAGTATTCGGTATAGTGTCTTTATTTGTTCGCAAGCACCCGTTACTCCGACCATTTGTGGTACCAATACATATTTTAAGCCAGTAGTTGGGTAATAGCTTAAAGCTGTTAAATGTAGAGTGGTGTGTAACTCCATAATTCGTTGAACATGCTCGTAGTAGTTAACATTAATAGGTCCTTTTAAAGTTTGGATAGTTAGATTTTGCATGGTAATCCCTTTGTTTGTTTTATTGATTTGGTTATTTAATTGTTAAAGATCGGTGTTTACAAAAAATCCCTCACCTGAAGTGAAGGATTAATTGCTAATAGAAATATCGCCCCCTTGATTGTTCATTGATTTGAGTCGGTCGTAGTATTTCATAGGGGAAGTTATTAATACACTGTTCCTAATGATAAACTACCGTTTACGCTTGTGCAATGTGGATAACTAAAAACCGCCTTTCCTAAGTAAATAGAGGCGGATTAAATAAAATACTATAGTAATTCTGTTAGTTGCTTCTGTAGAGCCTCAATTTTATAACTGCCGTTCTCCTCAATTATATTTTGCGCCTCTGAGTATTGTTTATTAAGTTCAATAATTTCTGGATCAGTATTTTTTTCATTTAGAATATTATTTTTTTCTTGCAGTAATTTTGAATGATGTCCATCTATACTACCCGCTTCAGGAAAAAGATTGCTAAACTCCTTTTCAGAAATCATAAATTTAAAATCATGTAGGGATTTAATTTTTTGATTGAAGGCATCAATACCATCCTGAGATTTATCAATAAAAGAAAGCCCTTCGATTAAGCTATTTAATAGTTCTTTGTTTTTTTGTTTAGCAGGAGTATTTTCTTGTTTATTAACTACTTCCATTATTTTAGTTAAATTGGCCAAACCAGTTTCTTTGTTTGGTATAAGTGTTTTTGCAAAAACATCTTCGGTATTTAAAATTTTTTCTTCTACATCCGAAATTTTTTTATTATACCCCTTTTGTTCTATGATTTTATTTATTTTATTAGAAATTTGCTCTCTTATTTTTTGGGCTTCAAGATTTTTATGTGATAATTCATTAATTTGTTTTTCTAATTCCTCTTTTAATATTAATTGCTTGGATTTTTCTTTGTCAATCGCTGTGTCTTGGTCGGTAGTATTGGCACCAGTATCATTTTTAGCGTTTTCATTAGCACACAGCGCACACGGTAAAAAATTACCATGTATTTCACACATGCCAGAGAATTCCCCTTTTTGATTTTCAGGATCCATATTATGACGATACTATATGTTGAAATATTGTGTCAAGCTGAGCGATGCGAGAATGTTATCAATGTGAGAAATTATCTTAATAAGTTATTTATTATAATTAATTATCCCTTTATCAATCAACTCTTTAACATATTTATCTAAATGGTCGGTCGCGCGGAGTTCGTCAAAAGTTACCCATTTATATTCGTCGTTTTCTTCAGTATCTAAAATTGGTTCACCTTGGGTTTTACCAACATAAGTAAGGCGGACAATATGTCGTTCAGGAAGGTGAAGAATATCTTGGGCGCCAACTAATTTTGGTTCGCCAATAATTTCTAAAGCCGTTTCTTCTTTTACTTCGCGCTTTAAATTTTCTAAAAGCGGTGTGCCGGGGTGAATGCGCCCGCCCACAATATCCCAAGGGTTATTTACCTCGGGATATTTTTTGGCGGAGCGATGAATCAGCAAGTATTTACCTTGCTCGTTTTGTAGTAAAATTTTTACACCAACTTGAAGTTCCATGATTTAGAATTTAAGATAAAAAATTATTATTTCATTAATTAAAGACTAAAACCACCATAGCGATTAAAAATTATTCCTCCACCCCCACAGCAAGTATTATTTTTCATTTTACCAGTGCCATTAATTTTTATGCCGTCACTATTAGCTTCTATATAGGAACCGCCAAGGTAAAGTTTCCCAGTTAAATATAAATAGGGATCATTATGAGTAATGTTTAAAGATATTTTTTTATCGTTTGATTGAAGACTAATATCGCCGGCGTTATCAATTTTTAAATCCCATAGTTTTTCTCCATGTGCTTTAAATTTATTTTTTTCTATTTCTAACAAAATATTATCTGTTTCGTCGTAAAAGATACCGCCAATTATCAATTTATTGTTTTCAAAATTAATAGAGAATAAATTTATACCATCATCGGTTGTAAATATATTGGTGCATGATTTAAATGTTATACCTTCACCTATTTTTACGATAGTCTGAGAATAATTAGAAAAAAATAAAAAATCATTTTCAACCAAGCCTCGTTGTTTTAACCCCTTATCACGTATGGCATTCATTGCTCTGATGGCTGAATTTACTTCTGGTGACCCTTTTCTAAATATATTTACATCAAATTTTCTGTGGCAGTCGTTACATAAAAAGAGAAGATTTTGAAAATCGTAGGATCCACCCCAAGCATCGGGAACAATATGAGCATACTGACCCATTGTAGATTTTTGACAATTTTCGCATTTAAATCCAGCCCTTTGTCTGACTTCTTGTTCGGTTAATTCTTTTTTGTTCATGAGAGTATTAAACTCATAAATAAATTCATAATGGTGCGCGCACCAGGGATTGAACCTGGGGCCTGTCCGATGGCCATCGGACCGCTCTCGTCATTAATAACCTCAGTGGGCGGCACAGGAATCGAACCTGTTACCTCAACAATGTCAATGTTGCGCTCTAACCAAGTGAGCTAGCCGCCCACTGAAATTATTAGGTGTGATTGTTAAATTTTATGTAACCTTCTTGAATAATACGTTCAATAATTATTTTACTCTTTTTAGATTTAAGTTGATACTCTAATTTTCGTGCCTCAGTTAATGATGCGCATGGTTGAAAATATTTTAAGATTACCGGTAATAAATATTGAGTGGCCTTAACGTGTCCGTTTTGATGTTCATTAAAACGGCGTTCTAAATTATCTGTACTGCCAATATAATATCTACCATTGGCGCAATGTAAGATGTAAACACCTAATTGAGTCATAGATTAATATGGACCTGTCCGATGTCCATCGGACCGCTCTACCACTGAGCTATGCGCGCGTAAATTATTATTTAGTTACGTTATAGTGGGTTATGATAAAAATTATAATGGCTGTGCCACGTGAATCGAGCGATTATTTAGAGGTAGCCCCGTAAAGCACTCACTTTGGTTCGTGCCACGGGGCACATAAAAATCTCGCTTGGAAGCTCGATTTTTATGTGGTGCGCACTCCTGGATTCGAACCAGGGACCGGACGTGTATAAGACGTCTGCTCTGACCAGCTGAGCTAAGTGCGCTCGTTTTGGCAGGTGGCTCGTAGTATCATTTTATGTCTGGATTCCCTCCGCCGGCTGGCGGATCCGCGGGAATGACAGTTATTTATTATATGCTATTAGCTATTTGCCACGTGCTATTTGCTAAATGCTCGCCTTGCCAGTGTAACTTTTTCATTGCGATTATTCAAGAGGCAATTTAATCACCGACTTTATATATTCAATCACTTTCTTCTCCGCTTCAATGATGCTAGTGTTTGGTAGTATTGCTTGGGCGCGGGCACGATCACCAGTAGCTTCAAATGGCTTAAGTAAATCAATGGCTCTTTCGCCCGCGCCGGCATGAGTAAATATTTTTATATTATTTGGCGTAGTTTCGCAAATCAAAACCACCGTACCTGCTTCAGGGGCGGAAGTTATAAGTTCGTCAATTACACCCGAGAGGGCATCTTCAGTGGCCCCAGCTTTAATAAAATCGTCAGCTGTTAAAATTGACCACACTAATTTTTTACCTGAATCGCTTTTTAGTCGCGCGAGTACTCTACCCCACAGTTTTAAAGTGGAGAGTTGTTTGGTGCGATACAAATGCGCTACTACTTCGTCGCGCCGCGCACCAAGTTGCACCAGTTTGGAAGCGAGCTGCAAAGTAGTGGGGCTAACTTGATTGGTGGAAAAACTTTTAGTAGCTGAAGTAAGTGAAGTGAATAAGCAGGTAGCAATATCAGCGTCACATTTAGTCGGATCAATTTCTTTAAGCAGTGAATAAACAATTTCGGCGCTTCCCGCAGTATTAAAATCTACCAAATTAATTTGACCGAAATGTTCGTTGCTTGAAGCATTATCAATATTGATAATAGTAGTATTGTAAAAAAATTCTGAGTTGTTGTGAAAAATATCACCCAAAGAATCTAAATCTGGTGCATCTAAAGTAATAATTAAATCATAAGCAAAATCAGAAGCGCGGGTAGTAATATCAGAGGCTGAAAGGGATCCAGTTTTAGGGGTAAGAAAAATATTTAATTTTTTATCTATCACTTCGTAACTTAAATCTTGCAAAGTAGTTTGTTCTAAATTAAGCGTAATAATGAATTTTCGAAGTGGTGGTAATTCAGCTTTAATATTTTGACTATGAGGCAGAAAACGAAGCACTCCAGGCAAGGTAAATCCTGAGGCTACGATTTCAACTTTTTTATCTAATTTTTGCAAAAACAAAGCTGTAGCCAGAGCCGAACCCATGCAAGATAGGGCCTTATTGGCAGGAAAAGTAAGCAAAATCCGGCGACTTTCGCGGATTAAGTTAACAGCTTGTTGTTGAGGAGTGAACGCCATAATAGCCCGTTACCTTAGCAAATTTAAAAATTATGTCAAGGCCTATTAAATTTAGCAGGTTGATACTCCATTACACCAGTGGTTGACTAATCTGTCAAGTAGGCGTAGAATTGGACAGTAATAGGCACTTAAACACTAGAACATTAGAGCATTTAATCATCCGGTCAGTTTTTATTTTAATTATTTTAATGTTCTTACTGTTCTAGTGTTCTAATGATCTTATGAATATAACCGAACTCGCTCGCAAATTAAAGATTACCACTGAACAGCTGAAGGATGAATTACCTAAGCTTGGTTTTGATATTGGTCGACGCGCGATTAAAATTGATGATGCGGCGGCGGAAAAAGTAATAAAATTATGGTCTGAAAAGAAAAGTAGCGTACCCGATACTCGTTATTTTGTAACTGAGAAAAAATTAAACGAAGTAGTTCCTCAAGCCGATAAAAAAAGCGTGGCCTTACCAGTTACTTGTACAGTGCGTGAACTTGCTGAGTTGTTGCACTTACCGGTAACTAATGTAATTGCGGAATTATTTAAAAATGGAATTATGGCGGCGATGAATGAGCGAATTGATTTTGATACAGCAACTATTATTGCGCAGGATTTGGGTTTTGCAACTAGTTCGGCCAAAGAGTCAGGCGTTGAAATTAAAGATGAAGTAAAAATAAATTTTAATGAAGCTGATAGTGAATCGAGTGCTAATTTGGTATCTCGTCCGCCAGTGGTGGTGGTAATGGGTCACGTGGATCATGGCAAAACAACTTTGCTTGATGCGATTCGTTCCACTAATATTGCAGCTGGGGAATCAGGTGCAATTACTCAACATATTGGTGCTTATCAAACTGAAGAAAAAGGACGCAAGATTACTTTCTTAGATACACCAGGCCACGAGGCCTTTGCCGCTATGCGCGCACGTGGTGGCAGGATTGCCGATGTGGCAATTATTGTGGTTGCGGCCGATGACGGAATGCAGCCACAAACTTTAGAAGCTATTGAAATTGCCCAACGTGAGCAATTACCGTTTTTATTTGCGATTAATAAAATTGACAAAGAAAATGCTGATATTGAAAGAGTAAAAAAGGCATTGGCTGATTTAAATTTACTACCTGAAGATTGGGGTGGTAAAACAATTTGTGTGCCGATTGCTGCTAAAAAGAAACAAGGTATTCCTGAACTTTTGGATATGGTATTACTACTTTCAGACCTTGCGCATTTGGTAGCTAATCCAAATAAATTAGCCGGCGGCACAGTAATTGAATCACGGCTTGATAAGGGTGAAGGGCCAGTGGCTACCGTACTTGTGCAAACTGGCACGCTACATTTAGGGGATATGATTATTTTAGGGGAGGCCACTGGTAAAATTAAAGCGATGCGAGATTATTTGGGTCAAGCTTTAAAACAGGCTACACCATCTACCCCAGTTCGTATTTTAGGTTTAAAACAAGTACCAAAATCAGGTGAAATATTCCGCGTTACTCGCGATGAAGCAGAGGTAAAAGAAGTGGCGCGCAGTGCTCCACGTTATCAAAAAACAAGCCCAGCTTCACCTAACATCGTAAGTAGTTTAGTTGATAAAAATAATAATGAAGCCGAAGCTAAAGAATTACCAACGCTTAAATTAATTTTAAAAACTGATGTGTTAGGCAGTCGCGAAGCAATTGTTTCGTCGTTGGCTCAATTTAATTCTAGCGAAGTGAAAGCAAAATTAGTACGAATGGGTTTAGGTAGTATTAATGAGCACGATGTGGTGGAAGCCGAGGCCTCGGGCGCTTTACTCTTAGGATTCAATGTGCCAATTATGCCAATGGCAGAAATAGTGGCGCGTCGAAAAAATGTTTTTGTCCAAAATTATAAAGTAATTTATGATTTACTGGATGAAGTAAAAAAACGTTTGCAAGCCCTACTAAAACCAGAACTTGTGCGCACCCAACTCGGTGAGGCCGAAGTGGTACAAATTTTTAAGCGCGGTAAGCGTGATATGATTGTGGGATGTCGTGTGAAGCAAGGGTTGGTGCGACCAAAAACCAAAGCTCAAGTAATACGTGGTGATTCAGTGGTAGCAGTGTTGGAACTAACTGAAATTAGAATTGGTAAAGAAATTGTGGGTGAAGTGGCTGAAGGTAGTGAATGTGGTTTTGGTTTGAAGGGTGATCCTATAGTTCAAGAAAAAGATATTTTAGAAATATATCATGAAGAAATTAGACAGCGCACCATTTAGTACGAAAGCTCCTTCATCCGCGATCAGAAGGTTGCCGCGGCTTGAAAGCGTGCTCAGGCTGGAGCTTGGGCAAATTATGACACGAGAAATGGAATGGCCACTCGGTACTTTAGTTACGCTTAGTCAAGTGGAAGTATTAGCTGATTTAAGCGCGGTGCGAGTGGGGCTTAGTGTGTTGCCTTTTAATATGAGCGAGAAAGTACTAAGTGTGGCAATTCGTACCAAGAGTAATTTACAAAGAATAATTAATAAAAAATTAAAAGTTTATCGGGTACCGAAAATTGAATTTTTTATTGATGAGGCGGCGGAAAGGGGTGACCACATTGAAAGGTTGCTTGACAGTATTAGGGAAGAATAGTAATATACTGGGCTACTTAGGTAGCCCTTTTAAAATCCGAATATCGAATATCGAAATCCGAAAATTTCGAATTTCGAATTTAGTGCTTCGGATTTAATTTAATTTATGTTTTCTCCCGAACTATTCAACCAACTCACTAAAAAAGTTCTATCAGCCGATAGTATTCTACTGGTTAGTCATGCCAATTGTGGTGATGCAACTGGTTCGGTTACAGCAATTTATTTAGCACTCACTCGTTTGGGAAAAAAGGTCACAATTTTTTTACCAGCGCCAGTTGCTAAATCTTTACGGTTTTTACCTAAGAGTGAAATTGTTATAAGTGAGGCCGATAAAATTGATTGGCTTGATTACGATTTATTATTTTGTGTGGATTTGGGTGAGCCAAAATTAAGCGGCGTTTTGTTTGACAAATGGTTGAGCCGTCCCGCTACTTTATTTACAATAGATTTTGATCATCATTTTACTAATTCAGGTTTCGGCGATTTAAATATTTTAGATAAAACCGCTGCGGCCACATGTGTAATGATTTATCAGTGGTTTAAACAAGCTGAATTTTTAATCGACAAATCAATTGCCACTTGCTTGTTAACTGGAATTTTAACTGACACCGATTCTTTTTCTAATGCCGCAACCAATGAAGTATCTCTTAAAATTGCAGCTGAACTACTACTCAAAGGCGCCGCTATTTCGCGTGCCACCCAAGAAATTAATCAAAATAAAAATATTAGCGAACTTAAATTGTGGGGCCGGGCTTTAGAAAGATTACAATCACACAATGATTTAGGATTAGTAACCACAGTTATTACATTAAACGATTTAAAAGAGTTTGATGCTTCGGTGCAGGCGCTAGAAGGTGTGGCTAATTTTTTAAGTAATTTAGGAGAATATCGTGCAGTGCTAGTACTACGGGAAAATGACGATGGCACAGTAAAAGGTAGTTTACGCACGACTCATGACGATGTTGATGTAGCAGCACTGGCTAAACTATTTGGCGGTGGCGGGCATAAAAAAGCCGCTGGGTTTACGATAACAGGTAAATTAGTGGAAACAACTAGTGGTTGGAAAATTGAATAATAATCTGGACAAATTTTATTTAACGATGTATATTTTTACCGTATGACTAAAAATATGAACTTAATACCAATGGTAGTAGAAAAGTCGCAAATGGGCGAACGGGCGTATGATATTTATTCGCGGCTTTTAAAAGAGCGAATAGTTTTTATTAGCGATCCAATTAATGATGATTTGGCTAGTTCAGTAATTGCCCAACTCTTATTTTTAGAAAGTCAGGATCCAAAAAAAGAAATTAAGCTTTATATAAATACACCAGGGGGGCTCGTAACTTCAGGGATGGCAATTTATGATACAATGCAATACGTAAAATGTGATGTGGCCACAATTTGTGTCGGCATTGCCGCTTCGATGGGTGCAGTGCTCCTCGCCGCGGGATCCCCAGGTAAGCGTTTTATTTTACCCAATGCCGAAGTAATGATTCACCAAATTATGGGTGGCGCCGAAGGTCAAGCCACTGATATTAAAATTCGGGCTGAGCATATTTTACGACTCCGCGATCGTTTAAATAAAATTTTAAGTAAACACACTGGGCAGGATTTTGCTAAAATTGAGAAAGATACTGATCGCGATAATTTTATGACCGCCGAAGAAGCTGTGAAGTATGGGTTGGTAGATAAAATTATTAAATCAGTGAAGTAGTTTATTATTAATTTTAAATTATATGGCTAAAGAAATAGAATCCGATCCAACTCTTGGTAGTTTAAAAGATATTGAGATTTTAAATCTTAAACATCAAGAGGTGCTAGATGGTACTAAGTCTCCAACTTTAGAAGAGTTAGAGCACAAAAAGGAGCAGCTTGAATATCAAAAAGATAAAGTGTCTGAAGATGATTTGCCAGTACTTGATCAGCGCATTGAAGAAATAGATTTACAAATAAAAGAAATTATAGAAAAACTTAAAATAGCGGCTTAAAATTTGTAACTTTGTAATTAATAAATAATAAAACCTCGCATTAAGAGGGGTTTTATTATTGACAATTTAGACGTAGGCGAGTAAGGTATGGGTGTAAATAAAATAATAATTCAAAATAGTTTCATTAACAATTTAAGGAGATCTATCATGTCAATCACATCATATAATTTTGCTGATCATGTAATTAATTGTCAGCGTAAACAAGGATCAATTCTTATCTGCGGATTAGATCCACAATTAGAGTTAATGCCGCCCTTCCTCTATGAAATGTTTGCTCATATTAAAGATCCATTAGAGCGTGCGGGTTTAGTAATAACAGAGTTTAACCGTCAGATTATAGAAGCCGTTACTCCATTTGTTTGTGGTTTTAAACCGCAAGCGGCTTTTTATGAAGGATTTCCAGATAGTTGGTCAGCATTACTTAAAACAAGAAAATTTGTTGAGAATACTGGTTTATTTTGTTTGTTAGATTCTAAGCGTGGTGATGGTGGTCCAACTGCTACTGCTTATGCTGGGTTACTCACAGATGTGCAAGTACCTATGAATGACGAAGGGCGGTTAACTTTTGTTCCTCAACCGGTCTTTAATTTTGACTGTATGACTGTACAGCCAGGAATTGATCAAGCTTGGGCCGGGCCATTATTGGAAAAAATTAAACCAGCGGGTAAGGGATTACAATGGGTAGTTAAAACTTCTTTCGATCCTGAGTCGCGGGTTGAACAATTTATTACTGAAAATGGTTTAACTGTGTGGGAACGACAAGCACAATTTGTGGCAGAATGGTCGCAAGGTACGGAAGGAAAAAATGGTTACCGAACTATTGGAGTAGTGCTTGGCGCTACGCGACCAAAAGATGCTGATCGTATGCGAGAAATTTTGCCTAAGAATTTATTCTTGATTCCGGGTTATGGTGCCCAAGGCGGCGGAGCTGATGATGCTGTACGCTCTTTTAATGCAGATAGATTAGGCGGCATGGTCAATAGCGCACGCGGTATTTTGTACGCGTATCGCAAAGGGCCATTTGCCTGTGATGAAAAGGACTTTGCAAAAGCCGCTGCCCGTGCTGCTGAAGCCGCTAGAAATGAATTGAATGAGGCGCTTGAAAAACGTATTAAATCAATGAATTAGAAAGAGAGAATAAAAATGAATATGTCAAAAGAAGAATTATTAGAACTTTCGGTCGAAAACGTCCGCAAGCTTTTGAATAATGGTGAATTAATATCAATAGCCAAAACTTTGGGTGCATTTTGGACTTATGACTACAAAGCACTTGAAGATGGTCGTCCCGGTTTACATGCTCTATTAAAATCAGGTCTCCATAGTGATGGATTTTTTGTCTCAAAAATTTTACTTGAGCCTACAAATATTAGAGTGGCAATTGCTGAGTTGATGGCTGATAAATTAATAAAATCCGGACAATTTGGAAACTATGTTCCCAATTATGTAGTCGGCATACCAGATGGTGCTACCGCACTTGGTTCTATAATAGCTACCGCCTTTAATGCGCAGTTAGTTAAAATGGAAAAAAGTGAAGGAAAAATAAAAGTGGTTTCATATATTCCGCCCCACGCTAATTTGCTTTTAGTAGAAGATTTTTGTACTCGTGGTACAGGTTTTCAGGAAGCAGTCTTGGCGGTACTTAATCAACAACCGGAAGTGAAGTTTGTAATGTGTAATCCAGTCATTATCAATCGCGGTGGATTAAGTAGCATCTTCGTTAATCAAGTTTTTGATAAAGGAGGATCCTTCCAGGTTTTACCTTTAGTTGAAAATAGGATTCAAGATTGGTCAGCCAGTGAATGTCCGCTTTGTCAAAAATGGTCAGGGGTTATTAAACCAAAAGCCACTGACCACAACTGGCGATTGATTACAGGATCGCAATCAGTTTAGTGTTTGGTTAATTATAAAAATATATTCACAAAGGGTTTATCGTAACGGTAAGCTCTTTTTTATTTTTATCACTTGCTTTTTTGGGCAATTATGATAAGTTAGTTAAGAATTAAAAAGTAAAAATAATTAAAATAGTAATTTTAATAATTAGGAGTATTTGTGAGTTTAATAGATTTAACAGTAAATTTGGCTGGAATGGAATTGGAACACCCACTAATGAATGCCGCCGGTACTTGTAAGGTACTTTTTGGTGACGAAGGTTTGCGTAAGTTAGTTAAAACTCCTTCGGCCGCTGTAATGATTGGATCAGCGACAGTTAAGCAGATTGCCGGTAATAGTGGTGATGTGTTTTGGACCAGTAAAGATTATTCATTGAATTCTTTAGGGTTACCTAATCCGGGTTTTGATTATTATGCCTCCAATCTACCGGAAATGGTAAAATTGGCGCACGGTGCTGGAAAAAAATTATTTTTCAGCATTGCTGGTTTTACACCCAATGAATTTGCAAAACTTGCGATTCTAGCTGTGCAGTGTAAGGTTGATTTGTTGGAGCTTAATTTAGGTTGCCCCAATTTATGGGAGGGTGCTACTCAGAAACGTATTATTTGTTTTGATCCGCAGCTCGTCAGTGATGTACTTGATGTAGTTTCGGTTATGACAGATCAATTTCCGGTTACAGTTAAAGTGTCGCCTTACTCTGATCCATTTCTTTTAAAACAAATAGCAGAAGTGTTAGTTGGTTTTAAAATGGTGCGGGCTGTTACCACAACCAATACCTTTCCCAATAGTTTAGCGCTTGGTGAAGCTGGCAAACCTCGTATTACTCCGGCCGGTGGATTATCTGGGTTAGGCGGTGCGGCGTTAAAACCGATTGGGTTAGGGCAAGTTAGGCAGTGGCGAGAAGCTTTACCAAAAGAAGTTTCTATTATAGGTGTGGGCGGTATAACTTGCGGACGGGATATTTTGGATTACTTGCGGGCTGGTGCAACGGCTGTGCAAGTAGCAACGTCATATTTAGTTGAAGGGCCAAGAGTTTTTGACCGTCTTTTGACTGAGTATGCAGAACTTGTTTAGGTATTTTGCAAAAATAAAAATAATTAACAGTATGGGTCTTGTGTTTTACTATCAAGACCCATTTTTTATTACTCTTGATTTTTTATTCTACTTAGAGTATAATTAATATGTTAACATTTAATTCTGGCTGAAGTAGAGTTGTTTGGTTAAAAGGCCTTAATTTCCTGGTATTTTCTATCATTCTTGTGTTATTTTTTAAGGAACAAGAAGAAGATTAATTAAATTGCCGCGTTTTGCGGTGTTTTTAAGTTAAAGGAATAAGCTGGCAACCAAACCGTCTCTTTAGTCGTTAGGGAACGGTTTTTTTATGTCATTTATTGCTTTATTGTTATTAGTTTTAGGATTAGGTTTTGGTGTGGCCTTAGGGTATTTTTTACGGAAAATGCTGGCGGTGAAGTCGCGTGATGCGGCCGAAGCCGAGGCGGAAAAAATAATGGCCACGGCCAAAAATCAAGAAAAGGATATTTTAATTCAGGCCAAGGAAAAGGGTTTAAAAATTATTGAAGAGGCCAAACAAGAGGAACAAGAACGCCGTAAAGAAGTACAGCACTTGCAAGAGCGTTTGGAAAAACGCGAATCAGCCTTTGATCAAAAGATTTTGGAGCTGGAAGGTGTGAAGCAAAAAGCTGAAGAAGAAAAGCTGAAATTTGAAACAGCGCGTGAAGAAGTGAAAAAAATTCGCGAAGAGCAAATGCAAAAGCTTGAAAAAATTGCGGGGCTCACGGAAGAAGAAGCCAAGCAAGTGATGTTTAATAATTTGGAAGAGCGAATGAAGCAGGAGTTGTTGGTTCGCATTAAAAAATTAGAAGAATCTTCACGTGAAGAAATTGAACGTCGCGCCCGCACGATGATTGCCTCAGCCATGGAGCGGGTAGCATCTTCTCATGCCACTGAAACTACTACCACCGTTCTAAATTTACCAAGCGACGATATGAAGGGGCGCATTATTGGTAAAGAGGGGCGCAATATTAAAGCCATTGAACAATTAACTGGGGTGGAAATTATTGTAGATGACACTCCGGGTGTAATTGTTATTTCTGGTTTTAATCCAATTCGCCGGCATATTGCTAAAACTGCTTTGGAAAGTTTGTTGGTAGATGGGCGCATTCATCCGGGCCGTATTGAAGAAGCAATTGAAAAAGCTAAACGTGAAATCAGTGAAGATATTAGAAAAGCTGGTGAAACTGCAGCTTATGATGTTGGTGTGGCGGCGCTTGATCCACGACTAATTCAAATTTTAGGACGACTTAAATTCCGCACCAGTTATGGGCAGAATGTTTTACAGCATTCCAAAGAAGTGGCCATACTTTCTAAAATGTTAGCGGAAGAGCTGGGCGCCAATGTAACGGTTGCCACCAAGGGTGGGTTACTCCACGATATTGGTAAAGCGGTGGATCATGAAATTCAGGGCTCACACACGGAAATTGGTTATGATATTATGAAGAAATTTGGGCTACCTGAAGAAGTGGCCTATATTGCCATTGCTCATCATGAAGATGCACCAAAAAGTTTGGAAGGTGTGATAGTAAAAATAGCCGATGCTATTTCGGGGGCCAGGCCAGGGGCGCGCAAAGATACATTTGAAAATTATTTACAGCGCTTACAAGAATTAGAAAATGTGGCCACTAGTTTTGAAGGTATTGATAAGGCCTACGCCATACAAGCTGGTCGCGAAGTAAGAGTATTTGTGACACCTGAAAAATTAGATGATTATGCATCTACTAAACTGGCACGAGATATTGCCGATAAAATTGAGCAAGAACTTAAGTATCCGGGTGAAATTAAAGTGTGTGTGATTAGAGAGCGAAGGGTGATTGAGTACGCACGTTAGTAGTGGGAAGTGTGTATGATGTAGTCAATCATCACTCCCGTATTAGTGGAAATGCATAGAAATTAAATGTCTAATATCTAATCACTAATTTCTAAAAATGACTAATATCTAATACTTAAATTTAGTTATTAGAGATTTGAATTTTTTAGAAATTAGAAATTAGTCATTAGTTATTTTTACCTTTTACTTTTGTTAATTATTTTTTTAATGTTCTGATGCTTAAATGTTCTAGTGTTTGAATAATTTATGAAGTTAATGTTCTTCGGTGACATTATCGGCCGCGCGGGGCGCCGGGCCATAGCGCAAGTATTACCTGATTGGCAAAAAACTTATCAGCCAGATTTTATAATTGGCAATACTGATAATTTAGCGCACGGTAAAGGTGTTACTAAAAAAGTTTTAGAAGAAATGATGAGCATGGGCTTTAATGGTTTTACGGCCGGTGACCATGCTTTTGATAATGGGGTAGCCAGCGAAGTTTTTGCCGATGATAAATATCCAATTGCTCGGCCCGCTAATTTTGAAGCCAGTGCAATGGGGCGCGGCTTCTTTCGATTACCAGGCGGCAGTAGGGGCGATTTATTAATTATTAATTTAATGGGACAAGTTTTTTTGAAAGAACCATACACTTCACCCTTCACAGCAATCGATGAAATTTTAGCTACTGAAAAAACCAAAGGTAATTTAGTGGGAGTGTTGGTCGATTTGCATGCCGAAGCGACTAGTGAAAAAATTGCTTTTGGTTGGTATGTTGATGGTAGGGTAACTGCCGTAATTGGTACTCATACTCACGTACCAACAGCTGATGAATGGATTATGCCACAAGGCACTGCTTATTTAACCGATGCGGGTATGATTGGGGTACGTGAGAGTGTAATTGGTGTTAAAAAAGAACAAAGTTTACAAAGATTTTTAACTAGTGAGCAAGTGCGTCTTGAACCAGTGGAAGAGGGTGAAGTTTTGGTTTGTGCCGTACTCATAGAATTTGATCCGGCTACCATGAAGGCACAAAAAATTGAGCGCTTGGTTCAAGCCGTGACAATTATTTAGTAGTTTGCTATCATGCTTTTGAAGGTTATTTAATCATCTTCACCTCTAAACATTAAGACCAGAGGACAATTTTATGAATAAAGCCGAATTAATTGAAAATTTATCAACTAGCGCTTCATTATCCAAAAAGCAAGTGGAAGATTTGCTTGATAGTTTTGTGAATTTGGTGCAAACCACACTAAAAGCTGGTAATGAGGTAACGATTGCTGGTTTTGGTACATTTTTAGCTCGTCATCGTAGTGCGCGGATGGGTGTGAATCCACAAAATCCAACTGAGAAAATTCAGATTCCAGAAGTAATCGTGCCGAAGTTTAAAGCTGGTAAGGGGCTGAAGGACGCGTTGAAGGGGCAAGGTAATAATGTGGCGCAGTAGTTGTCATTGCGAGGAGCGAGTGAGGCGAGCGACGTGGTAATCTCTTAAAAATCCCAAGATCCAAATCCCAATAAAATCCAAATTTCTAAAATCCAAAATTATGAAACTCATTGGATTTTAATATTTGGATTTTTGTATATTTAGGTTGGAAATGTTTTAATGTTATAATGTTATTATGAAAGAATTACCCAAGGCCTATGAAGCCAAACAATACGAGAATTCAATTTACAAGATTTGGGAAGAATCCGGCTTTTTTAATCCTGACAATTTACCGGGAAATGGTGAGTCGTTTACTATTAGCATGCCACCCGCTAACGTGACTGGTGTCTTACACATAGGGCATGCCACTTTTGTTACTCTGCAAGATTTAATGGTTAGATTTGCTAGAATGCAGGGTAAAAAGGCGTTGTGGTTGCCTGGCACAGACCATGCCTCCATTGCTACTCAGAATATTGTGGAGAAAAAAATATGGGAGGAAGATAAAAAAACTCGTTTTGATTTTAGTCGCGAAAAATTTATCGAAATTGTATCTAATTTCGCTGAAAAATCACAAGTCGTTATAAAAAGTCAAATACGGTCTTTAGGTGCTTCATGTGATTGGTCACGCGAGCGTTACACTTTGGATACTGGTTTGACCAAATCAGTGAATGAGGCCTTTATTAGGTTGTATAATAATGGTTTGATTTATCGTGGAAAGAGAATGGTAAATTGGTGCACGCGATGTGGTACTACTTTGGCAGATGATGAGGTTGAATACAAAGAATCAATTAATAAATTTTATTATTTAAAATACGGCCCGCTTATAATTGGTACGGCCCGTCCAGAAACTAAGGTGCTTGATAAAGTGGCAATTGTGCATCCAGATGATGAGCGTTATAAACAGTATGTCGGTCGTGAATTTACGATTCCTTGGATTTTGGGTGACATAAAAATAAAGGTGGTGGCAGATAAGATGGCAGAAATAGAAACTGGCACAGGTGCAATGAGTATTACCCCAGCCCATAGTTTTGTGGATTTTGAATTGGCTCAAAAGTACGACTTTGAAATAGTAGATATTATTGGTCCAGATGGTAAGTTAACTGGTAATACTGGTAGATTTTCTGGGTTAAAAGCAAAAGAAGCACGGGTGGCAATTATAGAGGAGTTGCAAGCTAAGGGCTTAGTAGATCGTATTGATGAAAATTATAAGCACAATTTGTCAATTTGTTATCGTTGCGGTATGCCAATTGAGCCAATGCCACTAGAACAGTGGTTTGTGGCGGTAGATAAGCCTTTTAAAATGGGTTGGTTTAAAAAAACCACATTAAAAAAGTTAGCACTTGAAGCTGTGCGCAGTGGGCAGATAAAAATTATTCCGGAAAAGTTTGAGAAAGTTTATTATAATTGGATGGAAAATTTGCATGATTGGTGTATTTCGCGCCAGATTTGGTTTGGACATAGAATTCCGGTGTGGTACCGAGAAAAAGTCAGGAAGTCAGGAAGTCAGGAAGTTAAAGATGATTTAAATAATAAAGAAGTTTTTGTTGGCGCTGAAAAACCAGAGGAGAAAACGAACTTTGTTTTCTTGCATGGCTTTTACGCAACTTTAGAAGTGAAAGATCCACTTAAATGGTTATACGAACAGTTACCAGGGGCAAATAATTTTTGGTCTTTGCTTCCCGGTTATGATAAATCTGGTTCGAAGGAGGTCCAAATAAAATACGTGCTTGATCATGCCACAATAGATGAGAATACAGTAATTGTTACGCACTCACGTGGCGGTAAACTGGCTATGAAGCTTCTAGAAGAAACAGGTAGGCAGGTAAAGGGATTAGTTTTAATCGTAGCTGGTATTGGCGGTAGAAAAATAGAAGTTCCTGATTCTGGTGAATATGATAGCTTTGATTTTAAAAAAATAAAGTCATTAGTAAAAACACAGATAGTTTTATTTGAAGCCACTGAGGATCATGTGCGTGCACCCGAGGCATATCAAACTTTAGCGCGTGAGCTTAATGCAAAACATATTAAAGCTGAGAAATCCGCCTCTCATTATAATCAAGCAGAAGCCTCAGAAGTATTAGAAGAATTAAAAAAATTTATTTGGGTTCAGGATCCAGATACTTTAGATACTTGGTTTTCTTCTTCACTTTGGACATTTTCCACTCTAGGTTGGCCTGATCAAACTATTGATTTAAAAACTTTTCACCCCACGGAAGTTTTGGAAACTAGCTATGATATTTTGTTTTTTTGGGTGGCAAGAATGATATTAATGTCTAAATACTTATTGCGACAAGTTCCCTTTAAGACAGTTTATTTACATGGTTTAGTGCGCGATAAGCAGGGGCGCAAGATGTCTAAATCGCTTGGCAATGGAATTGATCCTTTGTTGATGATTGGTAAATATGGAGCTGATGCAACTAGATTAGCTTTAATGATAGGAACCACACCGGGAAATGATGTTCGAATGTATGAAGAAAAAATTGCCGGTTATCGCAATTTTATAAATAAGCTTTGGAATATCTCACGCTTTATTTTAATGAATGTAACCGAGGTAAAGCTTTCGGAGGTAGCACCTACACCAGTAACCACAGCTGATCGTTGGATTTTGTCACGCTTATCAAAAATTACAAAGGAGGTCACTGAGCATATTGAAAAATTTGAATTTTCTCCAGCAGGTGAAAAGCTCTATGATTTCACTTGGCACGAACTCGCGGATTGGTATGTGGAAATTGCAAAAATTGAAGGCGGTAAAGACGCGATGCTTAGTTGGTGCTTACAAACGATACTTAAATTATGGCATCCTTTTACGCCATTTGTAACCGAGGTATTGTGGGGTGAGATATTTAATACAGGAAAGATGTTAATGGTAGAATTTTGGCCAAAAATTGTTGGACAAATAGATGAAAAAGCGGAAGCGGAAATAAAAATGGTTCAAGAAATTGTGACTGTGATTAGGAATTTTAGATCGGAGAATAAAGTTTTACCAGATAGTATACTCAACTGTACTGTATCCGTTAAAAATAAGGACGGATTGTCAGATACGGAAATAATGTTGATTGAAGGTTTACGTACAAAAGTGAAGGTTTTACATAATATTACTGAATCAAGTATTGAAATTAAAGTAGGTGATTACATTATTAATTTTAGCGAGGCATTGACAGATTTATAGGTTTATGCTAAACTATTTATCCAAATAAACCTCTACAAAATAAAACTATAACTTGAGGAGTTAAATTTGAAACAAAAAACTGCGGAAACTATCTTAAAAGAAAATATACACGCATGGGGAGAAGAGAAGAAAGTTTTTTTTGCCTCTCAAGAAGAGATAATAATCTTATTTTCTGAGGGCGCAACTGTGATTCTTTTGAACCATGATAATGGTGATGGTACTTATAATCACGAACTTTCGTACAATGGTTACATGTTTAAATGTTCAACCTCAATATTAATTGAAAAATGAAGACCAGTTAAGAATAACAAGTCTTCATTTATTTTTTTATATAGTAATAAATTAATCTTCAGAAGAGATATCGCCAACAAATTCATGGGCGAATCTGTTAATTTTCATTGCTAATTCCTCTTTCATACTACTCCGACTTTGGCCGAATATCATAATAGCAATTTGGTTATGTAATTCACGTTGTTCATGATCAGAAATTTCATCTTGTTTTATAGGTAGAGTTTTATTAGTGTCTAATGAGTGATAATTTTCAGGGTCTCTTTCCTCGGGAAGAATATCTCTTTTTGATTGACGCGTTTTAATCATTACGACATATCGTTTGCAAGTATCATATAATCTTTGATTTGCTATCGTGCCGGCGGTTGGTGGTTTGTCTGGGAATCGATAACGCTTCCACAACGATGCAAGAAGTAGATTTTGGATTTCCTCTGGGTTAATAGATTGTTCAGATTTGTGCATAAGTTAAAATTTAATTATTTTTTTAATAATTATTCCGCTACGGTGAAAACTTCGGCAACTGAAGTTGTACCATCTAGAGCTTTAAGTAATCCATCTTGAACCATTGTAATCATACCATCAGTTACGGCTACTTTTTCAATATCTATTTCATCGGCTGTGCCGGTTAAAATCATTTTTTCAATCTCCACCGTAACTTCCATTATTTCATAAATGCCAATTCTACCTTTGTAACCTAAATTGTGGCAAGCAGCACAACCCGTACCTTGGTAGAATTTTAAATTGTTTAAATCAATTTTATTCTCCTTCGCCGAATCCTTAGTGTTTGACAATAGAGATGATGGCGAGGAGAACCCTGAGCGAACCGAGTGAGTCGAGGGGTTGGCTTCGGCAGAATTCCGTGAAACTCCATAACCACTATTTTTTGGTAAAGCTGATAAAATATTTTTTACGCGATTTAAAGTATCAATTTCTAATTTAATTTCGGCTTTGCAATTGGTGCAAATTTTTCTAACCAAACGTTGCCCAATTACACAGTTAAGTGCCGGTGCAAGAAGGAACGGTTTAACCGCCATCGCTAAAAAGCGGGGAATGGCGCCGGCCGCGGAATTAGTATGGATAGTTGAAATTACTAAGTGACCAGTGAGTGCCGCATTTACCGCAATGTCGGCTGTTTCAATATCACGAATTTCGCCCACCATTACAATATCTGGGTCTTGACGTAAAATAGCGCGGAGCCCTTTGGCAAAATCATAACCAGTGGAATGATCAATTTGACTTTGGTTAATACCTTGAAGTTTGTATTCAACTGGATCTTCTAAAGTAATAATTTTTGTTTCTTCGTCGTTCAATTTATTTAAAACCGCGTAAAGGGTGGTAGTTTTACCTGAACCGGTTGGGCCTGTCGCAATAATCATACCGTGTGGGCGTTCGGTTTGTTTTTTTAATACTTCGTAAGCCTTACCCCGCAAGCCCAAATCTTCAAATTTTAGTCCAGCGGCCGAAGAGCGAAGTAAACGCATTACCACTGATTCACCCCAAGCGGTTGGAATGGTAGAAACACGCACATCAACTTTATCGTTTTCTAAATTAATGGTAAAACGTCCATCTTGTGGCTCAGAATTGATATTTAATTTTAAGCGGGCAATTAATTTTAAACGGGAAATTAACTGCTTCCAGTGTTCGGGTGCAATAGTTGAAACATCATGTAGTACACCGTCTAGTCGATAGCGAATAATAATATTTTTTTCAGTGGCTTCCACATGAATATCGGAAGCAGAAAGCTCTAGTGCGCCAGCTATTAAGATATTTATAATATCGGTGAGGTTAGCAGTTTTTAAAACTTCGGCTAGTTTTTTAAAATCAGTGGCTACATTATCATAGTGAGCCAGTTCCTCATGGGTAATATTTACACCAGTAGAAATTGGTTTTACTTTAGGTAGCCCAGCATAACCTTTTATTACGTGCTCAAAACTAGCCGAGGAAACAAGATAAAGTGATATTTTACACATTTTATCGGCCTTTAATTTATCTAGAAATTCATTTAGTCCAACTGCATCAGGATTAATTACGCCGATTTGTAAAATATTTTTGTCTAAAACAATTGGTACAAGTTTAAGATTTTGAGCCGTATCTTCCGGAACCATTTGGAGTACTTCTTGGGCCACGTGAAATTTACGTAAATCTAGGTACGACAAATTAAGTGTAGAGGCCTGAGCCGCTACTTCTTTTTCCACGGCATCGCTAGCCAAGCCAGACATTTTGGCAGATAGTTTTTGAGCTACGTCGGGAGTGTTGATGGAAGGTTGAGAAGACATGATTGGTTTAAAAATTCGAAATTCGAGTCTACTTCGTCGTAGTAGTCACGACTACGAAGACCGAAAGCACTAAATTCGAAAATTTCGTATTTCGATATTCGGATTTCGAATTTAAATTAAATTATTATTTTCCATTCCGCTTAGTTTTAGTAGGCGGTGTAGGTTTCCTTTTGCCAATCGATTGAATATATTCCGGAATCTCACTTGTTAATCGTACCAACTTTGGTACTACTGAACCAGTTTGTAGTTTCAAGAATAATAAAGTCCAAGCGGTATATGTAAAAACCGCTAACCAAATATTTACCGCTAACACTAACAATATTATTGGTAGCGAGGTTATTAGTGTTGATAAATTAAAATCAACTAGTAGTGAAACAATTCGTAGTTGAATGCCGCTTGGAATAAAAGCAAAGATTATATTTACTAAAATATTAATTCCAAATAAAATGCCAGCCATTTCCAAACTTACTAACCAGTTGCGACCAAATAAATTTAGAGCGCGGATTAAAGATCTAAACCAATTTTCGCCGTAAATTACAATGTAACCGCTAGCGTATTTAGCCACAAAGGAAACAATAAAGCTAAGTGGTATAAAAATTAGGAAAGCCACAATTATTAAACCAGTTATACCAGTGGCGCCAAAAGGCGAGGTAAAAGTTACCAGTATAAAAGGCAAAATTGCCATCATTAAAATAATCAAAACAGCAAAACGGGTAATTAAGCGCAAGGCAAAAAGCGGCCAAGCGTGAGTTGCCCCTTCAACTAACGCCGTCCATAAATTAATTGATTTACCTTGATTAATTTTAGCTACCACGTGAATCAAAGCGGCTTGGCAAATTAAAATCAGCCAAACTATAAGTAGGGCTAAAATAATTATTAAAACTAACCCCCAAATTATAGCAGCCGAATTTCCGGCCAAATTATTTTTTATAATTTGCCAAATGGCTAGAAAATCTTGTCCGCCTACTGTACCTAAGGTAGCATTCAAAAAACCATTTTGAGTGTCAATTTGATTAGCGGTTTTAAGTAGGGCATTGTATTCATTACCGTAACCCGTAAAAGCTAAAATAAGCCCGAGTGGCCAAAGCCAAACGTAGCGCCATAAAATGTGCCAAGCTTGTTTTAAAATATCACGATAAATACGCATAGTTTATTTTCCTCCATATTTATTGTACCGTTTATGACTTGTATTTGGCAACCCCTACGTCAGCTGTTTAATAAATATTTTTTGAATATAGAATAAAGAATCTAGAATATAGTGATAACACAAAATTCTAGATTCTAAATTCTAACTTCTAAATTCGAGTTTTAACTCATCAAAGTATCAAATTCTTCTCGTTCTAGCACTTCTTTTTCCACTAAGGTTTTGGCAATTAATTCTAATTTATCGCTTTTGTCGCGAATAAGTTTTTGTGCCACTTTGTAAGCCGAGTTTAAGAAATGAGAAACTTCTTCGTCAATCGTTTGGGCCACTTTTTCACTATAATCGCGTTGTTCGCTGATTTCACGGCCTAAGAAAATTAATTCTTCTTTTAGTCCGAAAGTGCGAGGGCCTAATTTTTCCGACATACCAAACTCAGTTACGAGTTTGCGGGCGAGCTTAGTAGCGCGTCGTAAATCACTTTGTGCGCCAGTTGTTACTTCACCAAAAATTTCTTTTTCGGCGGCGTGACCAGCGAGCATTACGGCTAAATCATCTACAAATTCTGATTTAGGATGCATATATTTATCCTCCAGTGGAAGTTTAAGTGTGTAACCCGCGGCCTGCCCTCGCGAAATAATAGAAACTTTGTGTACTGGATCAGCGTTGGGTAAAAAGTGGGCGACCAGCGCGTGACCACCTTCGTGATAAGCCGTAATCTTTTTTTCTTTGTCACTTAAGATGTGACTTTTTCGCTCTGGCCCAAGCATTACTTTTTCAATTGCTTCTAAACATTCTGACATAGTGACTTGTTTTTTATTACGACGCGCAGTAAGAATAGCGGCTTCATTTAAAACATTCGCGAGATCCGCACCCGAAAAGCCAGGTGTGCGTTGGGCAATAGTGCGTAAGTTAACGTCTGAGCTCAGCGGTTTAGTTTTAGAATGAGTAACTAAAATTGCTTCGCGGTCATTAATATCTGGCTCGTCTAAAACTACTCGGCGGTCAAAGCGACCAGGGCGAAGTAGTGCCGGATCCAAAACATCTGGTCGATTAGTAGCCGCCATTACAATGACATTCACATTAGTTTCAAAACCATCCATCTCCACTAAAATTTGGTTTAAGGTTTGTTCACGTTCGTCGTGTGAACCTCCCATACCAGTACCGCGTTGCCTGCCTACCGCATCTATTTCATCAATAAAAATAATACAAGGTGAACTTTTTTTAGCCCGGGCAAATAAATCACGCACCCGTGAAGCTCCAACACCCACAAACATTTCCACAAATTCTGAACCGGAAATATGAAAAAAGGGAACACTCGCTTCACCGGCCACCGCGCGAGCGAGAAGTGTTTTACCAGTACCTGGTGGGCCAACTAGTAATACGCCTTTTGGAATTTTGGCGCCAAGGTCTAAGAATTTTTTAGCGTTTTTTAAAAAGTCCACCACTTCGGTTAATTCTTGTTTGGCTTCTTTAGCACCGGCCACATCTTTAAAGGTAGTAGTGCTTTTTTTATTAGTTTTGTCATTTTCACGGGCGCGCGATTGACCAAAAGACATGGCCTTGGAATTGGCGCCCTGAATTTGCCGCGACATAAAAAATATAAATAGGCCGAGGAGTAGTATAGGAATAATAAAAGGCGCGAGTGTACCAAACCAATAACCGGCACCAGAAGCTTGTTCAACCTCTTGTTCAATAGTTAATAATTTTTTAGGATCAAGGTTATAATTACGAGCTAATTCTGATAATGATTCACCCGGTTCTTTTGAGGCCTGTAAAATTTTACCGTCTTTAAGTTTGGCTTGTAGCTTATCAGGCATCACTGTAATTTTAACTACGTTTTCTTCGGCGATTGTTTGAATAATTTTATTTAAGCTAACTTTTTCTACTTTAGGACTTTCACCCATAAATAAAGAAGCTAGTGAAGCTAGCACCAAAAAGGCCACAAAAAATACTAAGAAATTTTTGACTAAACTACGCATGGGATTTATTATAAAATATTAAAGTTTAACTGCTAGGATATTGTAGGGTAAAATGGGTTAGAAATCAAGAGAGGATTATTTAAATCCTAAATTCGAATATCGAAATCCGAAATAATTACCAAATCCCAATTCTCAACAGTTTTGCCGCCCTGTCGTAGGGTTTGTACAGAGCGGAAGTCAAACGAGCGTCCGGTTCGGGCGTGCTGTGGTAGTTGTGCATAGCCCGAACCAGCTCGTTTGACGAGCACTGCTCAAACCCAGAGACCGAGGCGGCGATTTTGTGTTACTTTATAAAAAGTAACAAAACAAAATAACAAGTTGATTATGTTAAATAAAACTTAAACACCGCTTTTTATGCGGTGTTTAAGTTTAAGTAATTTATTCTTTTACTTCTTCCATTTTTTCTTCAACTTTAGTTTCAACTGTTTCAACCGTTTCAGTTTTTTTCTCTTCAGCTTTATCTTTCTTCTTTTTCTTGCTTGCCCCGTGATCGTCATCAGACGATTTTACGGGGTCAGATTTTTTGCTTGGTTCTTTAAGTGAAAGGCCTAAGCGGTGTTCACCTGGATCCATAGAAATAATTCTAAATTCTCTTACTTCACCCACTTTAACAATTTCTGAAGCATCTTGCACTGATTTGTCGGCTAATTCAGAAACGTGGGCTAGTCCATGAATTTCATTATCTAATTCCACAAAAGCACCAAAGGGATTAACTTTGATAACTTTACCAGTTAATTTATCGCCGATCTTGTATTTCTCACCCACTATTTTCCAAGGGTCATCTTGCAAACGGCGGAGTGATAAGGAAATTTTAGAGCCATCAATATTAATAATTTTGGCTTTTACATTATCGCCAGTTTTTACCACGTCGCGTGGATTTTCAATTCTTTGCCAAGCGAGCTCAGAAATGTGGACTAATCCTTCTAACCCTTCTCCAAATTCTACAAAGCAACCAAAATCTACTACACCAGAAATTTTACCGGTGACAGTATCTCCAACATGATACAAATCAAGCTTACCCTTTTGTTGTTCTTCCCAAGCGGCGCGTTCAGAAACAATTAATTTTTCATTTTCTTCATCAACTGTCATTACTTTGGCCTCCATAGTTTGGCCAGCAAAGCGTTTTAAAATTTCTAAGATGCGTGATTTGTCGCCACCCTCTACTCTTGGATAATGTTCCACAGTGAGTTGTGATACTGGCAAGAAGCCCGGAATTTCACCAAGTTTTACCATTAATCCACCTTTGTTGGCATCGACCACCTTAACGCTTATAATTTCGCCACTCTTTTTAAGAGCGTTTAATTTATCCCAGGCCTTTTGATGTCCGGCTTCACGGAAAGAAAGTTCTAGTTCACCATTTTCATTTTCTAATTCTAAAACTGTGGCGGTAACCTTATTCCCAACTTTAAGTGAATTAAATTCACCTGATTCGTCAGACAATTCTCGGCCACGTACTACACCCGAAGTAAAACCTGGCACATCCAGGCGCACTTCGCGTTTGCCAATGGAAATAACCACGGCCTCTACTAAGCCACCAACTTGAGGCACTTTAGCACCTTCACTTGATTCAATTATTTCATCCATTGCATGCGGGGTGGTGGTTTGTAATTTAGCTTTTGACATATAAATATAAATTTTCGTTTTAAATACGAAAAAAAATCCTAACCTAATCTGGTATATTTAACCACACTAGGCCTTGGGGAAGGTTACCAAATAAATGGTTTTCGCCAAGACAAATAAAATAGCTTTTAAGCCAAGTTAGCTTATTACCTATTGACAAATTTGTCAAGTGGATGTATAATAAATTATTACAAAATAAATAATAGTACATTAATAAACACCCTTGAAATATAGGGCAATCTATAACAAATATTATTAAAGAAAGGACATGGTAGTCATGTCACAAACAGATCAAAAAGTTCAAAATTTTAGGGATAGATTAAATCGTATTGGATTTGATGGAGATTCAAATAGAGATTGGTTTAGCCTTAAATTGTTTGAACTAAAATACAAAACTAGTCGGAGGCTAAATGTTGTAATTGAAAATTTCGATGAAAAGAAAATTCAACTTTCGGTAGGCATTGAGGCCGACTCTTTTTTGGAAGGAATACTGAGTGGTGTTTTGTATAGCATCTTTGGTATTAAAACACCACCAAAAAGTTTTGTTGCTAACTCTAATGCAAAAGTTTTTATCTTCTCTAATAAAAAAGGAGAAAGCGTTGATAATTTTTTGCAAAGATTTGGTGATGGAATTGAAAAATGGAGTAAAATAATCACAGCTCCAAGTTTTGAGAAAAAAGTCGCCGAAGAAAAGAAAAAACTTGTTGAAGTTTTTTCAAAATAGAGCAGGTAAAGTATTGTTTAGTAGTCGTTCAATTTAGTTTGGACGACTTTTTTATTATTTTTTCTAAGTCCAATGGATAGTTTATAAGATTATTTTCCGCTTTACACCTGTCATTTTTTCTGTTATCTTTTAAGTATCTTATGATAATAGAATGGTTCGGGCAATCTTGCCTTAAAATTCAAACTAAACCGACTTCAAATGGTGAAGTCGTAGTTGTTTTTGATCCTTACGATTCAGCTAAAATTGGTTTGAAGTTACCAAAACTTTCAGCTGATATTTTAGCCATTACGCACGACCACCACGATCATAATTACGCTCAAGGTGTCAGTGGCAACCCCTTTACAATTTCCAGTGCCGGTGAATATGAAGTAAAAGGCGTTTTTATTTATGGTATACCAAGTTTTCATGATGATAAGCAAGGTGCGGAGCGCGGGTCTAATACTATTTATTTAATGGAAAGTGAAGGTTTAACTGTGGCACACCTCGGGGATTTTGGTCAGGCCAGTTTAACGACTGAACAAATGTCGTATTTAGAAGGAGTAGATATTTTAATTTTGCCGGTGGGTGGAGTTTATACGATTGGCGCTAAGGTAGCGGCCGAACTCGTCGGCGAGATTGAGCCAAGAATTGTAATTCCGATTCATTATAAATTACCAGGGTTAAAAGTTGATTTAGAGGCGGTGGATAAATTTGTAAAGGAAGTGGGCTTGAAACCCCAACTGGAGGAAAAATTAAAAGTGGCTAAGAAAGATTTACCAGTTGAGGAAACTAAGTTGGTGATTTTGAGTAATTAGTTTATTTTTTTACCACTTCTCTAGAGAAGTGGTGCAAGAGTCGCCGCCTCGGTCTTCGTATTTGAACAGTGCTCGTCGGACTCGTTGGCTCGGGCTATGCACAGCGGCCACAAACACGCCCTCGCCGGACACTCGTCCGACTTCCGCTCTGTACAAATACTACGACAGGGCGGCAATAAATAAATTGCTTATGTCTTTAAGGGTTAAACAACATAGACGATTAACAAACGAGCATTTGTCCATTAAATTAACTGGTGCGCAGATTTTATTTTTTTTAGCTGTAATTTTAGTAGTTGTTTTGGGAATTTTTAGCATTGTTTATAGTTTTAAAAAAGCTGATACAGTAGAGAGTTTTAGCATTTACGGTTATATAAAGGAGAAGTTGAGTAGTGTGGAAGTTAAGTGAATATTTTCATTAGAACACTAGATCACTAGAACATAAAAACAAAAAATTGATAAAATGTTCTAATGATCTAGTGTTCAAGTGTTCTGATGACTAATCTAAACATCATTATGAAGAAAAAAGAGGAATCAAATTTAATAACTCCCGAGACAATTCCTGTCGCTCACCGTGTGGAGGCGCGGCCAATTGTTACCGAAATGCAAGAATCGTACCTTGATTACGCGATGAGCGTAATCGTTTCACGTGCTCTGCCCGATGTGCGTGATGGTTTAAAGCCAGTGCACCGCCGTATTCTTTATGCGATGTGGGATATTGGTTTAAAATCCACGGCTAAATTCCGAAAATCTGCCACTGTGGTCGGTGAAGTGTTAGGTAAATATCATCCGCATGGCGATGTGGCAGTTTATGATTCTATGGTGCGCTTGGCGCAAGATTTTGCCATGCGTGAGCAACTAGTGTGGGGCCAAGGTAACTTTGGTTCAGTGGATGGAGATAGTGCGGCCGCCATGCGTTATACCGAAGCTAAGTTAAAACCAATTGCTGAAGAATTATTATTTGATATTGAAAAGAATACGGTAGAATTCCGACCTAATTACGACGGCTCGCATCAAGAGCCAACTGTTATGCCAGCGCGACTGCCAAATTTATTACTCAACGGTACAATGGGCATTGCAGTTGGTATGGCGACATCTATTCCACCGCATAATTTAGGCGAGTTGATTGACGCTATAGTACATTTAATTGAGAATCCTGATTGCGATGTTGATGATTTAATGCAATTTGTTAAAGGTCCTGATTTTCCAACAGCTGGACAAATTTTTAATAAAGAAGATATTAAACTTGCTTATGCTACCGGTAAGGGTTCTATTGTAATGCGGGCGAAGGCCGAGATTGTAGAAAATAAAAATGGTTTTGCAATTGTGGCCACTGAACTACCATACCAAGTGAATAAAGCCGAAATGATTCAACATATCGCGGAGCTGGTGAAAGATAAAAAAATTGAAGGCATTCGCGATTTGCGCGATGAATCCGATAAAGATGGTATTCGCGTGGTAGTAGAGCTTAAAAAAGATGCGTATCCCAGAAAAATTTTAAATCAACTTTATAAATTAACTGCTCTCCAAACTAGTTTTCATGTGAATTGTTTGGCGCTAGTTGATGGTATTCAACCGCGCGTGCTCACACTTAAAGCGGTGCTAGAATATTATATTAAGCATCGTCAAGAAGTGGTGCGTCGCCGCACTGAATTTGAATTACAAAAAGCAAAAGACCGCGCCCATATTTTAGAAGGTTTGGTAATGGCGCTGGAGGATATTGATCGCATAATCGCTATTATTAAAAAATCAAGCGACCGCGAAGATGCTAAAATTAATTTAATTCAGAAATTTAAACTTTCCGAACGTCAGGCCGTAGCGATTTTGGAAATGAAGCTCCAACAATTAGCCAACCTAGAACGCTTGAAGGTGGAAGAAGAGTTGAAAGAAAAAAAGAAATTAATTAAAGAGCTTGAAGAACTCTTAGGTAGTGCCAAGAGAATTTTAGGCGTTATTAAACAAGAAATTTTAGATATAAAAAATAAATTTGCCAGCCCGCGTAAAACTCAAGTATTTGCCGGCGCGGTGGATAAATTTACACAAGAAGATTTAATTCCTAACGAAGCCACAGTAGTAATTATTACTCATGACGGTTATATTAAGCGCTTACCGCCCGATACCTTTAAACTACAAGGCCGTGGTGGTAAGGGTGTAATAGGTTTATCCGCCAAAGAAGAAGATGCAGTCGAGAATTTATTTACCACCAACACCCACGCTGATTTATTATTCTTTACCACTCGTGGCAGGGTATTTCAACTCAAGGCCTATGAAGTGCCAGTGGCTTCACGTACTTCCAAGGGGCAAGCGGTGGTTAATTTCTTGCAACTCGCGCCCGAAGAAAAAGTTTCAGAAGTAATGTCGCTGGAATCTGGTGGTGATTATAAATTTTTAATAATGGTTACTCGGCACGGTGTAATTAAAAAAGTTGATATTAATGCTTTCTCCAATGTTCGTCGCTCGGGTCTCATTGCGATTAATTTGAAAGATGGTGATTCACTACTCTGGGTAAAAATGTCAACCGGTACCGATGATGTAATGCTAGTTACTGCTAAAGGTCAATCAATTCGTTTTAAAGAAGCAAAAGTGCGACCCATGGGGCGTACCGCTTCCGGTGTACGCGGGCTTAAAATAAAAGGCGGCGATGAAATGGCTGGTGTAGATTTGATTGCCGAAGGTAGGCCTTCGGTGGATGAACAGTTGTTGGTGGTAATGGGCAATGGTTATGGTAAACGCACTAAACTTCGTGAGTACAAAGTGCAGGGTCGGGGAGGTTCTGGAATTAAGACCGCCAACATTACACCAAAAACTGGTCAAATTGTTTCAGCGTTTGTAGTGAATGCTAAACGCGAGCAAGAGGATTTGGTAGTGATTTCTGAAAAAGGCCAAGTAATTCGTTTGGGGCTCAAGAGTGTCTCCGTGCTCGGCCGCGCTACCCAAGGTGTAAGGATTATGAGGTTTAAGGAAGAAAAAGATCAAGTAGCAAATGTGACGTTTGTTTAGGTAGTTAAGGAGTTTGACAATGTATTAAAAATCGTTATAATAAGTTAGCTAAACCTTTTTAGGTTTAGGGTTTATAATTTAGGATTTAGGATTTTAATTTTATGGGTTTACCTGGTCATCGTAGAACTAGTTCACATAAGCGTCGTCGCGCCGCACATTTTGCGCTGAAGCCATCGGCACTCACAGTGTGCTCGCACTGCAAACAACCAATCTTACCGCATTATGCTTGTAAGAATTGTGGTTATTATCGTGGTCGCGTGGCCATGAAAGTAAAATCGAAGTTAACTCGGAAAATGGCAAGCCGTGCGAGTAAGGTAGAGAAAGCAAGCAAGAAAGAAGAGAAAGAATAGTTTTTGAATGTCAAATTACAAATGACAAATATCAAATCAAATCCCAATCCGCCAGCTGGCGGATCAAAAATTTGTCATTTAAACATTTAGTCATTTAAAATTGATTTGAAATTTGGATTTTGAAATTTGAAATTTTAAACCTATGTCCACTCGCCATCTTTCCCGAACTGTCGTAATGCAAACCCTGTTTCAGTGGGATTTTTTAAATCAGCAAGGTGATTTGTGGGAGTTGTCGGCTATAAACTTAGGTGAACTAGCGCCAGGGTTAGTAGACGATGGATTTGCTAAGCGTTTGGCCGAAGGACTGCAAAAACATCACACGGAAATTGATCAAATTATAAAACGGTTGGCACCGGAGTGGCCACTGGATCAAATTACCGGTATTGATCGCAATATTTTACGGCTTGGTGTTTATGAGCTTAAATTTGGTCGTGAAATTCCGCCTAAAGTAGCGATTAACGAATCGATTGAACTTGCTAAAACCTTTGGTTCTGACACCTCGGGTAAATTTATCAATGGTGTGCTTGGGTCTTTGTATAAAGAGATGGAAACTGCCGGCGAAGTACCGATTGAAGATTTTAAGCAGATTTTTGAAGATAAGACAGTTAAGAGTGAAAATTTAGAGTTAAACTCTAATGATTCGTCTCCAACTGGAGATTAGTGAATTTAATGTCAAATTACAAATGACAAATATCAAATCAAATCCAAAATTCAAAAATTTGTCATTTAAACATTTAGTCATTTAATTATTGATTTGTAATTTGGATTTTGAAATTTAGATTTATGGTAAAGGATTTCTCTCAACTCGCCGCGGATTTAGGTGTAAAGTTTAATGACCTAGAACTTTTGAAGCAGTCATTGGTGCATCGCTCATATTTAAATGAAAATCCAGGTTTCCCATTGGCCCACAACGAGCGGTTGGAATTTTTAGGTGATGCCGTGCTTGAATTGGTTGTTACCGAATATTTATATGAACATTATCCTAATCCCGAAGGTGATCTGACTAATTGGCGGGCGGCGCTGGTGAATGCGGTAATGCTTGGCAGTATTGCGGCCGAGATGGGGCTGGAGGATTATTTGTATTTATCGCGTGGTGAAACTAAAGATGTGGGAAGTAAAGCCCGTCAATTTATTTTAGCCAATGCGATTGAAGCGGTAATTGGCGCGGTGTATTTGGATCAAGGAGTAGAGGTTACACGCAAATTTATTCATCAATATATTTTATCAAAATTACCAGAAGTGCTGGCTAATAAATTATATCAAGATCCGAAAAGCCGTTTTCAAGAAATTGCCCAAGATAAATTTGGCACTACGCCACATTATATTGTTTTAGACGAGCATGGGCCTGATCACGCTAAAGTGTTCAAGGTTGGTTTGTATTTGGCTGAAGAGTTGGTGGCGGAAGGCGAGGGTTCTTCCAAACAAGAAGCCCAAGTGGCCGCGGCCGAAGCGGGATTAAAGGTTAAAGAGTGGAGTTAGAATTTAAAATTCGAATATCGAAATTCGAATATCGAAATTTTCGGATTTTTCATTATGTATCTACAAAAGTTGGAGATCCAAGGTTTTAAATCATTTGCCCAAAAAACTGTTTTGGAATTTAATCGTGAGTTAACAGCGGTCGTGGGGCCGAATGGTTCAGGTAAATCAAATATCGCTGATGCAATTCGCTGGGTACTCGGCGAGCAATCAGTCAAACTTTTGCGTGGGAAACGGGCCGAAGATGTAATTTTTGCGGGTAGCACCACAAAAAGTCGTTTGGGTATGGCAGAAGTGTCACTTCATTTAAATAATAATGATGGTGGGTCACTGGCTGATTATTCAGAAATAATAGTTACCCGTCGCGTGTATCGCGATGGGCAAAGTGAATATTTATTAAATGGCGAATCAGTTCGTTTGCAAGATATTTTAATACTTTTAGCCCGCGCTAATTTTGGACAAAAAACTTACAGCGTTATTGGCCAAGGTATGGTGGATTCTATACTCCTCGCCACACCAACTGAGCGCAAAGAATTTTTTGAAGAAGCGACTGGTGTAAAGCAATATCAATTAAAGCGTGAGCAAGCGGTACAAAAATTATTAACGACTTATACAAATTTAGAACAAGGTCAAGCGTTGCTCACCGAACTCGAGCCAAATTTACGTACTCTTACACGTCAGGTGAAGCGTTTAGAACAAAGGCAGGAGTTAGAGCAGGAATTAAGCGGCAAACAAAAATTATATTACCGCTTCCGTTTTCATACTTTGGAAAATGAACGGCAAGTAGTTGTTAAACAAAATGGAGATATTACTTCTAAATTACAAAGCGCGCGCGAATTATCAGCTGATTTACAAGAACGGCTTAAAATTTTAAGCCAAACAGCACTGACCCAAGGTATTTTTGATTCACAAAAAAAGATCGATAATTTACGAAGTGATTTGAATCAGGCCTTACGTGAACAAGCGCATCTTCAAGCTGAAGCCAAAATTAAATTAATTGAACGAGGTGAAGGCGAAGTAGCTTGGCTTAAAGAAAGAGAAGTTGAGCTTAGTCAAAAAGTAAAAGAATTAAAGCAAGCCGGTGAAAATTTACAGGTTGAAAAAACAAATACTGAAAAATTACTAGCCGAAGCCATCGCTCGAGAGAGTAGTTTGGTTTTGCCCGAAGAATTAAGTAGTGGCAATGATTGGTTGGTACGGGCTTTGCAGAAAATAGTTAATGATTATGGAGTAGTACGTAATAATTTAATTAAAGCTCAAAATTTAAATGATATAAAAATTTTAACCAATAGCTTGAATGATTTAGAATCAGATCTTAAAACTATTTTACGTAAACTTTCAACTAGTAGTGAGCTTAGTGCGGAGGTCGTGGCTAATTTTCAAAAACAGCGAGAAGAAATTTTACAACAAATTGGACGCCACGAGGGTGGACTTAAATTTATTAATCAACAAATTGAAGATAATAGTCGTGAACAAAAAATTATTGTTGAATCGCATGATAATATTAAAAGAACTTTATCAACCAGCAAAAGTGCGGATGATTTTGAAACCAATGACAAATTAACAGCCAAGTTAGCTACTAAAATTGGTGAGTTAGAAAATAATTTACATACTGCCGAAGTTGAACTTAAAAAAGTCCAAAGCGCTTTGGGTGC
Organism: uncultured Gammaproteobacteria bacterium; assembly: GCA_964348825.1. GTDB lineage: Bacteria > Patescibacteriota > Patescibacteriia > Veblenbacterales > UBA10138 > JBBTZY01. The sequence continues at coordinate 63,469 of CAYGDX010000004.1, forward strand.
GCGGCAAACTGAATTAGTTAATTTACAACAAGAGTCCACTCAGGCTTTGGCAAAAATTTCTGCGCTTTCCGAGTCGAGCCGTGAGGCTGAAATGGTTTTGGTTCGTTTGGAAACCAAACTTGAAGATTTAGAGCGAGAAATGGCTGAGGATTTATCGCCGGAATTTTGTCGGGAAATAAAGTTAGTTGGGGTGGTTGCAGAAATTGACGAAGGCCGAGTAGCACTAGAATTACAAAAATTAAAAGCTCAACTTGAACTTACTGGTGGCATTGAGCCCGAGGTAGCGCAAGAATTTCAACAAGTAAAAACTCGGCATGATTTTTTAACCAAACAAATTGCCGATTTAACTTTAGCCGCCGCTTCACTTGAATCAGTAATTCGCGATTTAGATACTACCATCCATAAACAATTTATGGTTAATTTTAACGCCATTAATGATAAATTTGCTAAATATTTTAAGGTAGTTTTTGGCGGAGGCAAGGCCCAACTGGTTTTACAAGAGGTTGGAAGCGAAAAAGAAGTAGTAGCAAATGAATCAGATGGTGGCGAAGAAAGAGCACCAACTTTAAGTGAAAAGTTTTTAGCCCAAGAAAAAAAGCGATCACAAATTTTTGCTGGTGTAGAAATTACCGCTACGCCACCCAGTAAAAGATTATCGGCCATTGCCGCACTTTCGGGTGGCGAAAAAGCCCTTACCGCCATCGCTTTGCTGTGCGCGATTATTTCTAATCACCCTTCACCTTTTGTAGTGCTCGATGAAGTGGATGCCGCACTCGACGAAGCTAATTCCGAAAGATACGCCGCGATTTTGGAATCACTAATGTCGGATACACAATTTATTACTATTACTCACAACCGCGCCACTATGCGCCGCGCCTCAATTCTTTATGGCGTAACAATGGGGGAAGATGGGGTGTCTAAGTTATTGTCTGTTAAATTAGATCAAGCAGATGAGATGGTTAAATAAAAATTCGAAATTCGAATATCGAAATCCGAAAAAATCCCCAAGGCCCAAATCCTAAGCCCCAAGATTGAATTTTAAATTTATAATTTTAAATCAATTTTTAATGACTTAATTTTAAAACATTTAAACATTCAATTATTGAATAAAAATTTAAAATTAAAAATTTCAACATTTTTTAATAATTAGTTATTAGACATTAGACATTTAAAAACTTTGTTCTTGACATTAATCCAATTATCCTGTACAATTACCGTGCTTTAATTATTAGATTTTTCTAAAGAATATTTTATGTTAAC
>CAYGDX010000005.1:0-63998 GCA_964348825.1 uncultured Gammaproteobacteria bacterium
ACTACAGCGAGACACATTCAAAAGGAAAGCGCATGAGAATTTTTCACATAAAAAATAGATGGCTACAACCATCCGTGCTAAGAAGAAACCATGTGCTAACCCAATTTCACGTAATCGAGTTTTTTGTCAATCAGGTTATTATCTTTTTACTTTTATTTAGGACAAGCAAACTTTATCCATTTACCATTCATGGATTTGGCACGTTCCCAGTGTATCAATATTACCAGTATTGATAATCCGAGAACATGCCGATTCGAGCAACAATGCTCAGCTCTTTTGTTCCTACCACAGAACACTTTAGCCTTTTGCAGAGGCTAGGTAAAGGCACACCCTCATAAGAGGCTTATTTGTTGTGTCCTTTAACTTTAGTATATCATACTCGATTGTAATTGAAAGGTCAATAGGTATTTTGGGGAAATTTATGCTTTTTTATCATAAATGTTTCCTAAAAAGTAAAAATGAGGTGAAAGTCTTGATTGCAAAAAAATACAAGACTGAGGAAGAGGTTAAGGCAAGGAGGGAAGAGATAGCGAGACAAAAGCGTGAATGGAGAAAAAACAACCCTGAGAAGCAGCAGGCTATCTATGATCGGTTTTATGCGAAGAAGGCAGGAGTACAAAAGGAGGATTTATGAACAACATCGCAACTATTCATGTAGAAATTGATCTCGGGGTAAATTCACACGATGGAGCAGTCATAGTTAGTAGCCGACACATAGCTCAAGTATTTAATAAGGAGCATAAAGATGTGCTTCGAGCTATTCAAAATTGTAGCTGTAGTGATGAATTCGGACGGCGTAATTTTAAGCAGTCCTCATACAAGAATGAGCAGAACAAAAAGCAGCCAGAGGTCTTACTAACCAAAGATGGATTCGCTTTTATCGTAATGGGGTTCACTGGAAAGAAAGCAGCTCAATTCAAAGAAGCTTACATTAATCGTTTCAATGAAATGGAAAAGGCCCTCAAGGATCTCAATATTGCAAGACTTGAATATCCCGAGCTAACCGAGGCTATTAAATCAATGCACACGGAACCAAAGTTCTTCCACTACTCAAACGAAGCGGATATGTTCAATCAAATTATCCTCGGCATGAAAGCAAAGCAATTTCGAAGAATACATGGTCTTGAAAAAGGCGAGTCAATTAGACCGAAACTAACGCCATTCCAAGCAGAAGCCATGAGGAAGCTACAGCAGTTTGACGTTGGCCTAGTGGTAGCGGTTTCCGACTTCAAGGAACGCAAAAAGATACTTACTACTTATTTCATGCAGATGTATTTTCCAGAGTCATTAAAAATTGAATGAAGGCGAGGAAGCAAAAATGTTATTCAGTAAAAAGGTCAACGGTGCAATCGAAAATGTTATGGCTAAGGGTGCAAAATCTAAAAGTCGCAAAGTGAGTTTGCTTTCCGGTCTGCAAAATACCTTAACCGGACTCAAAGAAGAGGAACAAGTTCTGGAAGATGTTCGCTCAGAAATCAGAGGCATTATGTGTAACCTCGAAGTTGAAAACGAAATGCTGGGGAAAGAGCTGTTATCTATTTCTGCGGTTCGGTCAAACATTGAAAAGTTGCTCGGCAGCGGAGAGTGATAATTGGAGGGAATAAGCCCAATCTAAATCAGGAAGTGCTTATTAAAAATTAAACGAAAGCGAGTGGAACAAATTGAAATGTTATGACTTTGAAAAAGCCAAGGAACTAATTGCAAAACATGGGGAAGAAGTTAAGGAAGCTAGTTTGGGGATGCACGAAGATTGGACGTGGACAGCAGAAACCATTTTTGAAGATGGCGAGTTTACTCAAGAGCTTAAAGACGGCGATAAAATTGCGGGTATCAACGGTTCGGGTTGGGCTACTCCTGTTTTAGAAATCGAATTCAAGGATGGCAGAACCGAAACCTTCAATTGCTTCAAGGGGGAAAGCACGGGCAATAAACCTAGTTACTTTTCTTTGGGAGTATTGTCTAGTCCGTGCCAAGAGCTAAGGGATGGAATAGAAGTAAAGGAGTAAATCGATGCAACTTACAAACTCAATCTTCCTAAACCACGCACTCCCATTCCTAGCACTCTTGCAACTCTCAATGCACTACTACCACTGGAAAAAAGAAAATGCCCGCAAACGTTCGCAGCGTTTACGGGCCAGAGAAAAACTCTCAATCTAGTATACCACTTTTGATTAGAACTATTCCATCCCCAAAAGAAAGGGGGTATTGGCATGAACATAGACCGGAAAAGGAAGCTGGAGTGCATAGATGCTCAATGCGGATTTACTAAAGAACGTTGTTTGAAGTTCTTGGGTCGAGAATGTATCAAGCTAGGTGGAACAAGATTTCCTTTGCAATCTAGCTCAGTTAGCGAAAGTTTTCCTTTGAGCGTTCCTGCTCAAACTTCTAGGATGAAACCTTATTTCATAACTGACGGATGGGCAATTGAGGATGAGGAGGATGATTTATGAAGGACTTAACCAAAGACCAACTATTTGTAATTCAACAACTAGCAAAAAGTCCTTTAATTACTAAAGTTGGCTGGGATATCGAAAACGGAATGACCCGAATTACAGTTAAATCAACTATAGGAGCAGATTGGAATGCGGTTGATGCAACTATTGGTACAGTTTTAAAGGCAGAGCTTTCAGAGCTTGAGTATATGGGCATTCCTGCAAAATACACAAATCCTTCTACTGGGATTGAGGAAGAAATGCACTTTATTAACTTTAATGGCGAGACACTTATTTGGCTGATTATGCAGTTAGCTCCTGCGAAATGGAGTCCTCAAGACATACTCCGACAGGAGGGGTAACGTGAAGTCTTTCAGCGAACGAGTCAAGCCATTCCTCATACATCTTGAAAATTGCAATGGCTGCGTAGGCAAAAGAAACCCTAGCAACTGTAAGTTCGCCTTGGAATGCTCCGTGACAGAAGTTTTAAGCAGAAGGGGGCTGATAACTAATTCTAAAGAGTTGTTGCTTTATAGCAGTAATCATCGTAGCACTGGTTATTTTCCCGAGGGATGTGTTAGCACCGATTTCTAAGCCTGTGAAGGTTAATGTTAGTCGGAGTGTTGCGGAGGTTGTTGAGCGTAGGGTGATGGTTTGCACGGCATATACAGCAGGATTTGAAAGCACCGGAAAAGTCCCATCCGATTCAGATTATGGTCAAGTGGCAATCAGTACGCCTAATAATCCTGTTTACGCTAAAGAATGGTACACGATTGCAGCACCACCAAGTATTCCGATAGGGACGAAAATCTATATTCCTTATTTTGTGGACAAGCCCAATCGTGGGGTGTTTGTTGTGGAGGATAGAGGTGGACAAATTAAGGGCGATAGGTTGGACGTATTTATGGAGAAGCGTGAGGATGCCTTGGAATTTGGGAAAAGAGATTTGGAAGTTTGGGTGAGGTATTGAGGGGAGGGTGAAAGTGTACAACGAGATTGTTGTTGATAATTTTTGCGGAGGTGGGGGAGCTTCTACCGGAATATCCTTAGCAATCGGCAGATCGATAGACATAGCCATAAACCACGATCCTGCCGCAATAGCCATGCACAAGGTCAATCATCCGGACACAAGGCATTATAACGAATCGGTTTGGGAAGTTGAACCTCTCAAAGTAGCGAACGGTAGGCCGGTAGCCTTGGTTTGGTTAAGTCCGGATTGTAAACATTTCTCCAAGGCCAAGGGTGGAAAACCTGTTGAAAAGAGCGTTAGGGGCCTAGCGTGGGTAGCTGTCCGATGGGCGGCAACGGTAAAGCCTCGGGTGATTATACTCGAAAATGTTGAGGAATTTAAAACATGGGGGCCGCTACTTAAAAACGGAATGCCCGACACTAAGCAGAGAGGGAGAACATTCAACGCATTTGTTAACGCACTTAAAAAACAAGGATATCACGTTCAGCATAGAGAGTTAAGGGCTTGTGATTACGGAGCACCGACGATTCGCAAACGGTTTTTCCTTGTTGCAAGATGTGACGGACAACCGATTTCATGGCCCAAGCCAACTCATGGAGATCCAAGAAGTACAGATGTTATTGCCGGTAGACTAAAGCCATGGAGAGTGGCCGCCGAGATAATAGATTGGTCGATACCTTGCCCATCAATATTCGAACGCAAGAAACCCCTGGCAAGTAACACGCTAAGCCGCATAGCAAGGGGAACCCAAAAGTTCATCATCAACGACACTAATCCTTTCATAGCACCAATCAATTTCGATGCTAATGATCATTCAGGACAGGTCGCGTCATTTCTAATTAGCTACCATTCTGAAACAACCGCACATGAGGTAAGGGGATTAAGTCTAGATGGGCCTATTCACACAATCGATGCCTCCAATAGATTTGCCCTTGTATCTGCTTTCGTCGTCCAAAACTACAAAACATCAGTAGGCCAACCACTTAATAATCCCTTGAACTCAATAACGACAGTTAATAAAGCGAGTCTAGTTACAGCATTCTTAATAAAATACTATGGTTCGGATTTGGGACAAACGCTTGATGGGCCATTACACACAGTGACCACAAAAGACAGATTCGGATTAGTCACGATTCATGGGCAGGATTTTCAAATTATGGATATCGGAATGAGAATGTTGAAACCCCACGAACTGTTTGCGGCACAAGGATTTCCCCTCGATTACATCATTGACCGTGATTCGGAAGGCAAGGCATATCCGCTAACTGAGCAAACGGCAAGGTGCGGCAATGCAGTTCCTCCACCATTCGCGGAGCATCTTGTTAGGGCAAATTTACCCGAGCTATGCGACAGGAACCCAATGGGAATACCACAGCAACTAGCCTTATTTCATTAAGAAAGGAACTAAAAAAAATGGATAAATACCAAATCGCTGTCTACAATGCCCTGCGAAAGTTAGGTATCCCTGCACATGTTAAGGGGTATGAGTTTTTGAAATCCGCAATGAAAATCATCAACAAAGACACTCAATCTATCTTCTCAATGATGAAGCTCTATGAAGCAGTAGCTAAGGAACATGACACAACGGATAAGAAGGTTGAGAGAGGTATCAGACACGCCATTAGTCTTATTAGGGCTGATGATGCAGGGCAGTATTCGGTGCTAGGAAAAACAGGGCATTTGGCTAATAGGGAGTTTTTATCTACTCTCAACGAAAGCATAAAGCTGATGTTGGCGACTGAGGAAAGTCTGGCTGAGGCGAAATGAAGAAACCAAAAGACCCACACCTTTACGATCCCCTTTAGTGGGGTTGCAAGGATTGAGGGAGAGAACACCTCCCAATAGTTTGACAAACCTACTTAGTCAGTAGATCCGTGAAAGTGCATATTCGTAGCATAAAAACCTTATGGAGTCGCGTTACCGTAAGTCAAAACGGGGCATGGGTAGCTTGTAAGGTTGCCGACTTGATGTGTAAAAATCATCAAGAAGGTAGTAAGGGTGGAACAAAAGCACATAGTAATGTTTTCCGGCGGTGCTGCAAGTTCGGTAGTCGCCAAGATGGTTGCAGATAAATTTCCGAACGATACAATTTTACTCCATACTCCAGCAGGAGCAGAACACAAGGATGCGGATAGATTTAGGGAGCAAGTCGCAAAGTTTATAGGATTGCCAATAACGGTAGAATCGGCAAGCAAAACGCTTTGGGAGTTAGTTGAGAGTAGGAAATATCTTCCCACAAACAACCTTCCATTCTGCACAACAGAACTTAAATTAATCCCAAAGGATAGATTCTTAAAGCGTTATGAAAAACAGGGAATTGACTTCATTCAATACTTAGGGTTGGGCGTTGATGAATGGCGAAGAATTCAGAAAGTATGGGCCAGAAATCAACAAGACGGTCGCAAGGTTGAATTTCCCCTCATGGATGCAAGGCTAACCGGAGCAGATTGCCAAAGAATTATCCGCGAAGAATGGAAAATTTGTTTACCTCAACCATATATGTACCTTAGCCATAACAATTGCATTCCATGTTACAAGGGTGGTCAAGCTCATTGGTACAAAGTCTGGAAACACTATCCAGAAGAGTTCGGCAGAGCATTAAGGGCAGAGCGTAAAGCTGAAAATACTGTTTTTAATGGGATTAGTCTTGAGGAACTTGCTAAAAAGTGGACAAATGAGCCAGATCAGATGGACCTGTTTGGAGATCAAGAAGGCATACCTTGTATGTGTGCATTGTAAGGAGTGAACCCATGAACCAAAACGTTTACGAAACCCTAAACGAAGCTCGAAAAAAGCTATTCGATATACAGACTTCATATGCAGCTAAAGATGATGTTTTAAGGCTTGAGTTGGATATTGTTGCAATGGCTGTAGACGATTCGTTAGATGAATTGGATCGGTTGGGGAAGAGGATTAGGGAATTAGAGAGTGGAGGGAAATAAATTGAAGGCTAAAACAATTAAAGCCATTCTGACTAAAAAGCACAAGGATTTCGTTGCTTCAATCCAAGATGAAGAAGTGCAAAAATTAGTCGAGAAAAACTCAATCATCACCGGCGGGTCAATCGTTTCTATGTTGCTCGGTGAACAGGTTAATGACTTTGACTATTACTTCACCAACAAAGAAACGGTATTGGCTGTCACTAACTACTATGTGAATAAATTTAACGAGTTAAATCCAGACAAGAACCCTAAGCCTGTGGTGGTAGAAACAGAGAATCGTGTGAGGATAAGGATTCAAAGCATGGGTATAGCATCCGAGGGACAAAAGTCAGAATACCAATATTTTGAAACAGTTGATCCATCGGAGGGTACGAATTTTATTGATGAGGTTGCGGATGTCCTAGAAAAAGAGCTGGAAGAAAAGCAAAACTATAGACCAATATTTCTTTCAGACAATGCCATTACCTTATCGGGAAAAATTCAGCTTGTAATTAGGTTTTACGGCGAAACTGAAGAGATACACGATAACTATGATTTTGTCCATGCAATGTGTTATTGGAGATCGGAAAATAATCACTTAGATTTACCTAAAAAATCATTAGAGGCGACAATAACACGCGAGTTGGTTTATCACGGTTCCAAGTATCCTTTAGCTTCAATAATCCGCACAAGAAAATTCATACAAAGAGGTTGGAGTATTAACGCAGGGCAATATCTGAAAATGTGCTTGCAGATAAACGAATTGGACTTGAAAGATGTTGAAGTTCTGGAAGAACAACTAACAGGAATGGATGCCGCTTACTTTGTGCAAGTCTTATCACTCATAAGGAAACGCATGGATGAAGATGAAAACTTTAAATTAACAAGTGCGTATTTAATTGAAATTATCGACCGGATATTTTAAGGAGGAAGAAAATGCAAACTGATATTCGCCTACAATCCCTATCATTCAAAAACATCAAGGGCTTTGAGGATTATGCTATAAACTTTGATGGCAAAAACACTGACATATTTGGAAGGAACGCAACAGGAAAATCAAGTACCTATGATTTATTTCTTTGGATTTTGTTCGGAAAAGATTCCTTCAATCGCTCTGATTATCAGATTAAACCCCAGGACGAAGAGGGCAACGAACGTCATCATTTAGATTGCATTGCCGAGGCAAACCTAACTATAAACGGCAAGCCCTTAAAACTAAAACGCCAGCTTTCGGAAAAATGGACGAAGCGACAAGGGACTCAAACTAAGGAATTCACAGGCAACGAGACTTCCTATTGGGCCAACGATGTCCCGACAAAAGCAAAAGACTATGCCGTGGAAATTGGCTCACTCATAAAAGAGAACATTTTCAAACTCCTAACAAATCCACTCTTCTTCAACACAAATGAGAAGGGGTTCGGATGGCAGGAACGCAGGAAAATTCTCTTTGAAATATGCGGTGATGTAACGGATGTCGAGGTAATTGATTCTAATGTAACAGTTTCAGACAAAAGTATGCTCGATTTACTCCCCATCATCAATTCAGGCCGAACGATTGAGCAACACAAATTAGTTGTTGCCGATAAGATCAAATCCACTAAGGCAAGCATGGACGGCATACCTTCGAGAATCAACGAGCAACAACGAAATATCCCTGTGGATGCGGTTGATTATGCCGCACTGGAAACCTCACTATTGGATCAAAAAGAGGTTCTAGTTGGCATTGAATCTGAATTAGCCACAAATGCCCTCGGAGCTAGTATATATCGTCAAAAACAACAACAAGCACATAGGGTTCAAGGTGAAATTGATACTCGTAAAAAAGAGATTGATGCCGAGTTGGGTAAGGGACTTAAACGGTTAGTGGACGAGAAGGCAAGTCTTGAAAATGAGAAATACCGAATTAGTGCGGATATTTCTTCTCTCAACAATAAGACTGACCTTAAATTCAAGGAATCCGAATCGATTGGATTAAAGATTTTGGAACTACGCAAGACGTGGAAAGACGAGGAGTCTAAACAATTTATTAAGCCTGAAGGATTTACTTGTCCTACTTGCGAGCAAGCGTTATCGGAAGGACAGCAAGAGGAAAAATTAAAGCAATTACAATACAACTTTGACAAAAATAAACTTCAGTTACTTGCTTCTGTAAAAGCAGAGGGAAAGCAAAAAGCTGAATCAATTCAATTAATTACTTTGGAACTTGCCGAAATCAAGGACGCTATTGATACCTTGAATACTGAACTGAAACGAGTTACCGACCGTCTTGCCGAACTCGAAACGGAAATAGCATCCCAACAAAAAACAGAGGAACCAAATTACTTTACTGATGTGAATTATGGAATCCTCACTACTAGGCTCAATGAACTTAATGCTGAATTGGACAAGCCCATCGAGGACACAACAACCGAACTTCTTGCCAAAAAGCGTGAAGTCACTGAGCAGATTGAATCCCTAAACAAAACTCTTAATCAAAAGGAAGTTGTTGAAAAGGCTAAGATTCGCATTGATGAATTAAAGGCAGAAGAAAGCAAGTTCGCTGCCGAGTTGAATGGATGGGAACGACAGGACTTTCTGCTCAAGCAATTCACAAAGGCTAAGGTCAAAATGCTGGAGGATGCGATTAATAGCAGATTTAAGACGGTTAGGTTTAAGGTATTCGACATCTTGCAGGATGGGACCGAGAAAGAGACTTGTAAGACGTTGGTTAATACCAATGGCAGATGGGTTGAGTTCGATGGGGCGAATAATGGCGGCAAGATTAATGCAGGGCTAGATATTATCGGTATGCTGTCGGAGTTTTATGGGGTTAGCTGCCCGATATTTATCGATAACAGCGAGTCGGTAAGTAGCTTTACCGAAATTAAGTCGCAGGTTATTAAGCTCGTTGTGAGTGTGGATGATAGCGTTCTGAGGGTGGAGGTTGATGGCTAAATGTATGAAGTTGTTTTGTGTACCTACGAAAATCTACCAAGCGAGGTGGATAAAGAATGGGGCCTATCGGATAACGGGGCCGGCAAAGAATACGCCGGATATATCATTGAAAAGGTGGACGGAGAGGTAATTGCTGTCCATTCTGACGCAATGGAATCGGAGGACGCTAGTTTTTACAGGGACTTAAAGTGGATAGCAGATGCCTTAAGGGAAGCGTATTTGCGTGGTCTAGAATATGGAATTGAGAAGAGAACGGAGGTACAAGCATAATGGCAAATGAAGTTGCGGTCAAAGAACAAACTATGGCAGAACGCTTTACAGGTAAGGTAACGGCGTTATTTCAAGCCAACGTAGGCGAGGTAGCACTTACTAATTTTCAAAAGCGTTTAGCTCAAAACTATTTCATCGTTGCTGATTCTGTTCTTAAAAAAGCTGAGGAAAAGCGGCAGAAAAAGTCTGAGCAATATAGAGATAAGGTTCCGGTTATTTGGGCTAATGTCAATATGGATGAGCTTGCCCAAAGTGTTGTGTCGGCTGCAAGGATCGGATGGGACCCTACACAGGAAAATCATGTCAACCTTATCCCTTATAAGGATAATGCAACTCAAAAGTACAATCTGACGTTTATCCCCGGCTATCGAGGGCGTGAATTAAAGGCGAAGAAATATGGGCTTGAGGTTCCGGATGATGTTGTTGTAAGCCTTGTTTACTCCAACGATGTATTTAAGCCTCACATGAAGTCGTTTAAAAATCCTGTAGAGCATTATGAGTTTGATATTGTAAATCCGTTTGATCGTGGTGAAATTATCGGCGGTTTCTACTACCATATATTCTTCGAGAAACCCGAGAAAAACAAACTTGTTATTATGTCTATCAAGGAAATCCTAAAACGAAAACCCGATAAAGCATCGGCAGAGTTTTGGGGCGGGGAAAAGGATGTCTGGAAAAACGGCAAGGTTGTTGGCAAGGAAACGGTTGAGGGTTGGTACGACAAGATGTGTTATAAGACTGTTTTCATCGCCGCCTACAAAGACATTACCATCGACAGCCAAAAGATTGATGACGATTATCTCAGACTTAATCAACTTGAAAATGATTTCAAGGAAATCGAAGTTGAACGGGAGATTGCCGAAAATGCCAATAGTGGCAATGTTGTGGATATTCAAGGCGAAGATGTTCCCGACAAGGAAGGCATTACCGATGCTGAGATAGTCGAAGTGGATAAGAAAGCAGAGGAAAATACGGACAAAGGGCCGGGCTTTTAGGATGAATCTTAAAGTTATCGGAAGTTCTAGTAAGGGTAATGCCTACGTTTTAGAGTCACCAACCGGGAAACTTCTCCTAGAGTGCGGTTTTTCTAACTTTAGGATTATCAAAGAAGCGTTGAATTACGACTTAAAAAGCGTAAAAGGATGCCTACTCACGCATTCTCATTCCGATCATTCTGCCTCAATTTACTATGTTTGTCGTAACGGTATTGATATCTATATGACGCAAGAAACAGCAAATGCAACAGGGGCTAAAGGACATCGAGTAAACATCATTGAATCCGGCAAGCATTTTGATGTAGGAGACTTCACCTGTCTCCCCTTCCCCACCGAACACGACTGCCCCGGATCGGTTGGATATTTAATCTACTACAAACCAACAGGCGAAAAGCTGATTTTTGCAACAGATACCTATTTCATTCGTAATCGCTTCAAGGGATTAGATTATATCCTTTGCGAGTGCAATTACTGCAAAGATACCTTAGACTACAACATCGAAAACGGATACATCGCTCAAGGCATGAAAAACCGATTACTCGAAAGTCACTTTTCGCTCGAACACGTTAAAGAATTTTTATCTGCAAATGACTTATCAAAAGTGAAAGTGATAGTTCTTCTTCATCTCTCCTATCACAATGCAGATGCAGGGAGAATGATTCGAGAGATTAGTGAATTGACAGGTAAGATAGTTGTTATTGCTGAGGCTGGGAAGGACATTCCGTTAGAGCAATTTCCATTTTAGAGGAGGAAAACCAATGAATCGATGGACAGGAATTGGAAGATTAGTACGGGATCCAGAATTGAGGTATAGCACTTCAGGAGTTGCCGTAACTAAATTCACTGTAGCCGTAGACCGTAAATTTAAAAATGCTCAAGGTGAAAAGGAAACTGACTTTATTCAAACTACTACCTTTAAACAACTGGCCGAACTATGTGCGAATTATTTAAGCAAAGGGAAGCAAGTTTGTGTCAGTGGGGAATTACAGATTACTTCTTACAATGATAAGGACGGAAACAAGAAGTGGTCCACAGACATTATTGCGGATGATGTTACCTTTCTGAGTCCTAAAAGTGAAGAACAAAACACAACACCACCCCCACCAACCACCAGCTCATTCGGTCACGAAGTCAACCTAGATGACGACGGAGGTGTGCCCTTCTAAAATAGAAGGCGAACATGAAGATGTGTTTTAAATGCGGCATAGAAAAACCTCTTACCGAATTTTACAAACACTCCGCAATGAAAGACGGTCACTTGGGAAAATGTAAACAATGTACCAAGGATGATTCCAATAAGCACCGTGCAGATAATCTTGAGAGTTGCCAAGCATACGACCGTAAAAGGGCCAATCTACCTCACAGGGTTGCATTAAGGAAAGAGGTAACGAAAACGTGGGTAGAGGACGGTAGGCAAGCCGATTCGCAGAGAAGATACAGAGAAAGGTATCCCGAAAAATACCACGCTCGAACAATCCTGGGTAATGCGGTAAGGGATGGGTTGATCATTAAGCCTAATCGGTGTGTCGAGTGTGGAGCAAAGACAAAACTAGAGGGCCACCACGACGATTACAGTAAACCATTAGATGTCCGGTGGCTGTGCAATTCCTGTCATGTAGATACTCGCAGAAAATATCCAAAAGATAAAACAGAAGTCTTGTATTTACAACCAAAATCAACGCAAATGGAGCTATTTGAATCAAAATCACCTTATTGTTACGTGTAATTAGCCATCTTTGGGCAGAAACAACCTCTCAGTCTGGATGCATACGGACTACATACTCTTTCTGCCCGATTAAATCGAATGATTGGAAGTGTTGATTAAATGAAAATGCAGGAAGTTCTTGCAGCTTTAAACGATGAAAGAACTCTTAAATTTGTTTGCGAAAAACAGCCAAATAATCAAATGGTTTAATTAATGACACTCTTTGTTGGCTAAAAAGTAAAGACCCTGTTGAGTTGAATTTTAAATCATATTTTACCGTTGGCACTATTGAAAAATACGACTGGCAGCTAATTCCTCAAGAAGTAACATGGCAGGAAGCTATTCAAGCGTGGATGGATGGTAAAGAGATAAGGTGCGATGTAGCTAATGCGAGCTTTAAATATGATTTAATCTGCCATTTCATGAAGGACGTTGAAGGTTTACCACTTAGTAGATCGGGTTTAAGGGATGGCAAATGGTACATTCTCTAAAAAATTAACCAGGAGTTTATTCCTCCTGGTTAATCTCAAAATTATACTTTTTAAATAAATCCTCTAATGCTTCGTCGGTCAGTTTACTAGCTGGAATCCTAGTATTTTTTGAAAGTTTTCTCAATGCCTCTAAAAGTTTTTTTTCTACTGCTACACCGAATCTCTCCCTATTCTTTAGTTCCCCTGCCAATTCACTATCATCCTCCTTTATTTCGTATTTTTCTCTATCATATCAGTATATGCAAGTTGTGTAAAGTATATACCTATTGATTGTTACTTGTACAAGTTTATGGTATAATATTAATATAGGAAGGAAGTGGTTATACACAAATGGCAAGAGTAAAAACTAATTGCTTTGAATTATCAAAAGCTAGAATAATGGCCGGATTAACGGTCGCTGAGTTAGCGGAGAAAGTTGGTTGTTCAAGGCAAAACCTATACATGATTGAAGCCGGAAAAACTAGGCCGACTCCAAAATTAATGCAAAAAATTGTAGCGATACTCAACATTCCCTTCGATCAAATTTTTTCAATAGTAGAGGGTGAGTAAGGAGTTGAGATATTTGAATAAGATTGAACAACTTTTTCAAGACACATTCGATTTATTAGTTGATGAGGACGAAGAGTTTTCGGCAGTTGTGGAACTTCTAAATCAAGTTGTAATCGGTATCTATAAAGTTGATTTTGTTTACGACAAATGCGTTATTGAGATTGACGGGCATGAGTTTCATAAAACAAAGGAACAAAGAGAGAGAGATTACAAGCGAGAAAGATACCTAATGCGCCAAGGATATACGGTAATACGGTATATGGGTACTGAGGTATTTTTAAATCCAAAAGAATGCGTTATTGAGGCAATCGAGTTAGGAAATGAAATAACAAGTAGGGAAATAACGGCATTTCTTGACGGACAAGATGATGGACGCAAGTATGGCAAATGTGCAAATTGATAACGGAGAGTACACAAGGATTGCGAACATCTTGCTTGAAAAAACCGCACGGCTCCATTTAAACGGGACGCAGTATTCAATAATACTTACCGTATGGAGATACACATATGGTTTTCAACGATGTGAGCATGATCTCTCTATAACTTTTATATCAAATGCGACTAGTGTATCAACTAGAGCCATAAAGAAGGAACTTAAAAATCTTATTGACCGAAATGTGCTTTTAGTGGCAAAAGAAAGCACTAAGGCAAATTCAAGAGTTCTTAAATTTAATAAGGATTATGACACTTGGCTTGAGGGGAACAATCAATCCCCACCTCAACAGGGGAACAATCAATCCCCAGGGGAACAATCAATCCCCTCACAGGGGAACAAAAGATCCCCTCAACAGGGGAACAAAACGACCCCTAAGAAAGAAATAAAAGAAAACTTTAAAGAAAATATATATATAGTGTTCCAACACTGGAATGCAAAAAAGATAATAACCCACAAATCACTCACCGAAAAGATATCTGGACACATAAACGCAAGGTTTGAAGAAGGATATTTGGTTGAAGAAATTCTTGAAGCAATTAACAACTATGAAACTATACTTACCGACAATGTTAGTTATTTCTGGACTTACAAATGGGGACTTGGTGATTTCTTGGTCAGAGGATTAGAAAAATTTAAATCAGAAAGTAATCCATTTACTAACTTTGCCAACAAGCCAAATACAAGTCAAGTAAATAAAGTCAATAGACCGAAATCCTTTGATGCAATAGACCAATGGTACGACATGACAAAGGAGATGAAACAATGAACACTTTAACTCACTTCTCGTTATTTAGCGGTATCGGAGGAATTGATTTAGCGGCAGAATGGGCCGGATTTGAATCAGTTGGACAATGTGAGTTTGCGGATTATCCAACTAAGGTATTAGAAAAGCATTGGCCGGAAGTGCCAAGATGGAGGGATATAAGAGATGTTACAACAGAGTCTATTCGAGAACGAATTGGGGGGCAGAATCACCCTCTTGTCAGGTGGATTTCCTTGCCAACCATTTAGTATTGCTGGAGAACAAAGAGGGAAAGAGGATGAGCGTTACCTCTGGCCTGAAATGTTTAGAGTCATCGAAGAATTGCGGCCGACTTGGGTTATTGGAGAAAATGTTGCTAACTTCGTCAATATGGCACTCGAAGAAACGTGTGTTGACCTGGAAAGCGCAGGATATGAAGTCCAACCGTTTGTTATTCCGGCTTGTGCCGTCGAAGCTCCACACCAAAGACAGAGAGTCTTTATTATCGGACATGTTCCCGACACCGAGCGCAACGGATACCAGGGGTTTGAACGATTACAACAAAACATTAGAACGCTTAAAGAACGGAGAGAGGGCACACTTGGGACAATTGCCGAACTATTTAATGATGTTGATTGGGAGAAAAGGGCAATCGAATCCGGCTTTTTGGGAGCAAATAATGGGGTTCCCAACCGGATGGACAGACTTAAGTGCCTAGGGAATGCGGTAGTACCACAGCAGGTATACCCAATACTCCAAGCTATAGCGGATATAGAAAGGAGCAGTAGCTAATGACGCAGGATGAATTTAGAAAGTTCTTCAAATACATTTCCTCAGTGACAACCGACACAAACCCATCACCAGAAAGAACCCAAGTTTACTACGATACCCTGAATGACCTACCCTTCGATGTTGCCATGATTGCAGCAAGAAAAGTAATAGCAACCCTTGAAAATCCATTCTTACCGATGCCAGCAGTATTTAGAGGGGCGGCCGCAGAAATAACAGGGCCAAAAATACCTCCTGCTCCAGATGCTTATGCAGAGGTATTACGAGCTATTAGATTATTCGGGAGCTATAAACAAAAAGAAGCCCTAGAAAGCCTATCGCCTTTAGTCAGAAAAGCTGCAGAGGCAATCGGATGGAAAGACCTTTGTTTGAGTGAGGAACCGGACGTAATACGAGGTCAATTCAGAATGGCCTATGAGACACTTGAAAAGCGAGAGGTTATAAACACTAGGACCCCTCAATCTCTCAAGCAAATAATAGGGGCTATGCAAGAACAAAACGCATTGCCAGAACCTAAGCAAATCACAAAGATGGGTGCTGAAAAAGCAGAGCAGTTTTATTTATAGGGAGGGACAAGCCTATGGAAGAATACACGTTTAAAAAGTCAACGTGTGAACGCTACGATTTGCGATGGAAACACAACGGGTGGGCTACATTTACGATTGATGAAAATGGTGGATTGTTTAGCGTTCAATCTGATTTTGGAAATTACAACTACGCTTGGCCTTTTCATGGAAGAGAATCGTTTAAACATTACATCGTCAATGAACTGGCTCGTGATTCTGATTATTTTCTTGGAAAAGTGTCTAATAGAAATTACTTTGACTCAAGCAAAGCAGAAAAACAATGGAAGAAAAAGATTATTGAACTTCGTAAAGATGGAGAATGCACCAAAGAGCAAGCCCGTGATGCTTGGGAATTTCTTGTGAATGATTTGGGTGTTGACGGTTCCGTAGATTATATCCAAAACGAAATTTATGGAAGTAGTGCGATATCTGCGTTATCCGAGGAACCTTGGTACGACTTTGACATCGAACTTGATTACCCATATATGGCAATAAGATTTGCCAACGAAGTTATGCCAATGTTTGCGGACATCCTTAGAAAAGAAATTGAAACGCCATGAGGCCAATAACCTTCGACCAAACAAAAGCTAAAAAACTCTACCTTAAACTAAAGTCGGATGCAGAAATAGGAAAGGCCTTAAATGTACCACCAAGCACAATAAAGTCATGGAGGCAAAGGGAGAGACTTAAAGACATAGCAGTTAAGAAAAATACTAAACGATACCATAAGCCCAAAAAACGCAAAAATTATGCGGATGTTCTTCCCTTTGAGCAAGCAATAGAGATGAATAAATTCCTCAAAACATTATCAAGGGTTGGAAGAATTGCGGTTAAGGCAGGGGTTAAGCCGGACGTTGGAAAGTTAATGAACGCATGGAGAGGCGAAGTGCCGAGAGAAGGAGTGAGTTGATTATCGCGATGGAAATAGACGAAGCAAAAGCAACAGAACTTTGGAATATTGGCCTACTCGACCGCGATATCTGCGAAAGACTTGGATACAACCGAAAAACCTTTGCAAAGTGGCGAAAGAACAGAGGGATGGCAAGTAATAAAGGTGTGCTTGATTGGACTAATGCCACAGAAACCACAGCAGGGGTCAAGGGAATGGCATTGTAGGCGTTAGGATTGTTTGGGGGTAGGAATATTAGGTGGACAGGCTGTAGGGTGGCTTGAGGAAGCGAGAGAGGGGTTGTAATGAATGAGTGAAACTAAGTTTACATCTGGTCCGTGGGAACTTGAACAAACTGAGGATGGCCACGTTATCAGAATGGGTAAGGCTATTGAAAATCATAGTGAGTTTCCTAGTCATCTAGAAATTGATTATGACCATGGATGTTTATTGGATGGAGAAGAAGGCGATGTTTTCAACGAAATAGAGATTAAGCAAGCAGAAGAAGCTTATGCCAATGCAAGGCTAATAGCCGCTGCTCCCGATATGCATAAAGCATTGAACGATATTTTATCTCATGTGGAAAATATTCCGTTGAATCCTCACGTTCTGAGCATTATCTCAATATACGAAGAAGTCATGGTAAAAGCTCAATATGGAGAACGCCCTCTAGCTATGGAGGATAAAACATGATAATCATCGGAATTGATCCGAGTTTAGTTTCTACGGGAATCTGCTTAATGCCAGAAGATGGAGAAGTTATAGAATCGAATGCAATACAACCAAAGAGTGTAGGCATGGAACGATTATCTTTTCTTCGTCAACAAATCATAAATATCATTGCAAAGTATGATATTCACGACATTAGAGCATTTATCGAGGGGTATTCTCATGGTAGTAGTGGCATGAGGGAGTCAATGGCTGAATGGGGAGGAGTCTTACGCCTGGCACTTTATGAAAACAATATAGAATTTATCGAAGTGCCGCCAAAAACATTGAAGAAATTTGCTACTGGAAACGGTAATGCTGACAAAATCCTGATGGGCGTACAGCTCATGAAAGAGTTTGGACTAGAATATCCAACAAGCGATCAGACAGACGCGTTTTGGCTTTCGTTTTTTGGTAGAGCTTACTATGGATTAATCCCAAAATTAACAAAGGCCCGGGAAGAAATTATTGCAGATATGAAAAAGCCTAAAGTTAAAAAGAAGGTGACCAAAAAGTGAGCAAGTGCCAATCGTGCGAACGCTTTACCTATAAAGCAGGAATAAGCCTAGGGCTACAAAAGATGACCGGAATTAATGGACCTACATCTCCAACCTGCTACTGCGACTACGCGAATGTCCAGTGGGCTAGACATTCGGGAGAAATCAAGAAACCGTTTGGAATTAAATGCGACTACAAAATAAGAGTTATGCACTGTGATGAGTGTGGCAAACTTTTGAAAAGCAATAACGATATTTGGATGAAACTCACGCAGGAAACTTATATTTGCAAGAAGTGCGGGGGGAAGAAAAAATGAAACCTCTAAAACCAAAACAGAAAAAGGTCAAGTGTCCGAAATGCGGAGCGATGATCAGTAAAGAGTGGATGAGTCGGCATAAGTGCAGGG
The DNA here is from genome assembly GCA_964348825.1 of uncultured Gammaproteobacteria bacterium. Lineage (GTDB taxonomy): Bacteria > Patescibacteriota > Patescibacteriia > Veblenbacterales > UBA10138 > JBBTZY01. The sequence goes on from CAYGDX010000005.1 coordinate 18,302, forward strand.
GAGGGTATTAGATGATGAGTAAAGGGAAATTTTGTTCAACCTGTAAAAACATAAAAAAGAGCATGGAGATAGATCCTTGTAAGGCTTGCGTTGAAACGGATTGCTTGGATTTATGGGAAGAAAAGGATTTAGAAACCTTTGACCAATACCAACAAGCTACAGCACGAACAGATAACCACACAAACGACAAAGAGGCCATATTAAATTTTGCACTTGGAATTGCTGGGGAAGCTGGGGAAATAGTTGATATTGTGAAAAAGTTAATCTTTCATAATCATCCTGCGGATAAGGAGAAAATGAGAGATGAGCTAGGTGATCAACTTTGGTATGTCACAAGGATGGCAAGCAGATACGGATTAACCCTTGAAGAAGTAGCAAAAGCCAATATTGACAAACTCAAGAAACGATACCCCGATGGATTTAGCCAAGAGAAAAGCATTAACAGGGAGGAAAGCAAATGATAGCAATAGCACTGACTGCAATCCTCTGTACTGTAATGGGCTATGGCTTATGTGCAATCCTAACGGTCGGCAAAAAATACGATTCTCCTCAAAACACTTGTAAGCCATCGAACTGTAATAGACACTGTATTGCCTGGAATAGATGCGATGCCAAATGGTGAAAGACGTTTTTACGGATGCAGAAAAGGCAATCATCGAAGCGTTGTGGGAGCAGTATATTCCAATGCCAGAAGTAAATAATCAATCGGGTGGCAAGGAGGAAGAGAAAGAGTGACACTTGCTTGGTACATTACGCCTCAGCATTATTCGATTGCCGAGGAAAATAATATTAGTCCGAGAACCCTAGAACAACGTGTTCGAGATAACGGTTGGCACATTGAAAAGGCGATCTCTGAGCCTGTCAGACCTAGGAAAACATATGGACAATGGATAAAGATAGCCGAACAAAACGGCATCTGCTCAAACACATTTAGGGTTAGGGTGAACCTTTATGGATGGAGCAATGAACGAGCTGCCACAGAAGCGTTAATGAACCGCCAAGAACATATGTCAAAGATTCTAAAAAGGCAAAGGAATTACCCATTAAGCTTTATTGAACAAGCTGAGAAAAACGGCATCTGTTACAATACTTTTTTATCTAGGATGCACAGAGGTTGGAGCATGGAAGAGGCAAGTAGCGTGAGGGTGAAAGGAGCGAGGGTGTGATTGGCTTTTTAAACGGTATGGAGCTAGTAGAAAACAACATCTTAACCATCGAACATAAGGAAATCAAACGTAAGCACAGACAAAAGCGGATACAAAAGAAATGGATTAAGAAGTATGGGTATAACTACTCAAACATTCCAAGCCCTCAAGTGCTTATATTTCAGAATAAGATTTTTGGTCATCCAGAAACCCTTAAAGCAATAATCAACAAAGTGAAGGGAGAGGAATGCCTAAATGATTCTCGACAAACTAAAAACCGCATTTACCAAAAAGCCTAATCCTCATCTCACAGACAAAATAGCAAACATCGGACTGACGGATAGAACTTATCACTGTCTCAGAAAAGCAGGGATATGGACTGTGGGGGATTTAACCGAATTATCACGTAAGGACATCAAGGCTTGTCGTGGAGTCGTTAGAAAGACCTGTGAAGAGGTTGAGAAGGTTTTGGATGGGATGGGGTTGGGATTACGAAAGGAGTAGTTTTATGTCTCACTGTAAAAAGAGAGGGATGAGCAATTTGAATATAAGATTAATCTTAAAGCTGGGTGACATAATCAAGTTAATTTTAGGATGGGAAGTCTTAATTTTGGATTCAAATCACAACAGCATCTACATGGTTCAAAAGGGTGATGACACTTACATTTGTAAGGGGTGACGAAATGAACCTCATCGAAAAAATAACCTCTAGAAAAGCAGAACTAGCAGAAGTAACAAAACGGAAAATATATCTCGAAGAGGAAATTAAGGATTTGGAATATCGGATGAGTTGCGAAAAGATTAATAATCCGGTGGCTTGTTTGAATCCAATTATGTTCGAGGAGAAAAAATGTGGGGCATGTGGATTTTACGAACGATGTGCTTATCGTTACAAAGGGGACTATGGGAGATTTAAGTTGTAGGGGGTGATTGCCATAACTAATACAACCAAGCCATTTATCCATACAATCCATAGGCTTATCCAATACCCAAAACATAAAAGAAAGGTCATTATGCTAAGGCAGGAAATAGAGGCCGCAGGTCCTAGTATTACGGCTGGATATAGCTTAACGCCTGGGGGTAGTGGTACGTCAGATAACACTGGGCAACTTGCGACTAGGATGGGTGATAAGTTATCTGAATTGAGGGGAATAGAGAATGAGATAAAGCTTATTGATTTAGCGGTAAGTATGCTGTCTGCTCCTAAAAAACTGATAATAGAGGTTAGGTATCTAACTGCTGATGGTCAAGACAAAGGAGCTAGAATCACACTTCGAGCCAATGCAAAAAAGCATAAATGGAGAGCGATGCACCATAGCACATATGAACGGTTGAGGGATGAGGCTGTTAGGGAGATAGCGGAGATGTTAGGGGAAAAAGAAGGGGGAAATAATGATGAGTAAAGTAATAACTATCAACAACACAGAGGAACGAAATGGTGACTGTTATCCCGAATTTGGCTTATCAATCAGAACGCATTTTAATTCAATCGTTAGTCAAGGTGTGCCGTTATTTACAACCGACACAGAGGGATTATTCGAAGCATTTCTAAGTAATTTACCGGATGAAGCACGACAACATTATACCTGTAATGCTTGCAGAAATTTTGTTAATCGCTTTGGTGGACTAGTGACTATCTCTGATAATGGCGAGACGAAATCTGCATTTTGGAATGAAAAAGATGTTCCGGCGTTCTTTGCAAAGTCCGTTAAGGCAATGAAAAATATTGTTTTGAAATCTAAAGTTAATGGAATTTTCTTATCGAGTGATAAGGTTTTGGGACAGCCAATAACAGGAGAGTGGCAGCATATGTCGGCAGTATTGCCTAATGCGATGGTTTATGGCTCAAGATTAATAACCGCAAATCAAGCGATGGCCGAAAAGAGAGAGGACTTCAGAATATTAATTGCAGGGCTATTAGAATATCCGGACCATGTTGTTGATCAAGCTGTAACACTATTAAAAACCGAATCCCTTTACAGGTCAGAGAAGTGTTTAGGGGTTGCTGAGTGGTTACTTGGCTTGCATGTCAAACGTGCTAATACAAAGAATAGTAAACTAAAAAATAACATCGTGTGGCTTGCGGTTGGTTCTGCACCTACAGGGTATTGTCATGTAAAAAGTTCGATGATTGGAACTTTGCTAGATGATATTGCGGAGGGAATGTCTTTTGATGATGTGAGTCGTAGATTTGCAAGCAAAATGCACCCGTTACAATATCAACGTCCACAGGCTGCACCAACGGCAGGAAATATTCAGCAAGCAGAAAAGATTGTGGAAAAGCTGGGGATAAAAAGATCACTTGAGCGTAGATTTGCAAGGATTGAAGAACTTAAAAAAGTATGGATCCCAAAAGAAAAGGAAGAACAAATAAAAGGCGATGGTGTATTTTCGCACCTTATGGCCAAGGATTCCAAAGAGTTACCAAAGATGGACATACCGCCAATTACGATGACCTGGGAAAAATTCTCCAAAACGGTTCTTCCCTTCGCTGAAGAGATTGAATTCCTTGTAAAGAGTGGATCAGATAATTTTTCAGCCATTCTTACAGCAGTGCATGAAGATTCTCCACCAATTTTACAATGGGATAACGAGGAACAACGCAATCCCTTTTCGTGGTATGTATATAACGGTGGTTCAACTTACAGTAGATGGGGCCTTTCTACGGGATGTTGCAAAGTGACCGGGGTTTGCCTTCAACCTTCTATGTGGTACGGTGATTTTCCTCATCAGAGCAAGAGTGTGTATTTTATCCTAGATGGAGCAAGGGACAGCGGATATAAACATGGCGGTGGTGGTAGAGGGAATTTATTATTCCCTGAAATACTAAAATCAGAATTACGTGAAATCCGTTCGACAATTGAAGCATATTCCAAAAATGCAACTATCGAAGGCTATGACGATGCTTCAGCGTGTGGCATTAGATTACAACACGGATCAAACTTCAACGCTACTTTCCGTGTAAAAACCGATACAGGGATGGTGGTATACAAGCTTGATAGATGGGATTAACTGACTAGCACAAAAATAGCACAGGACTAGCATACAAATATTTGTTTATAAGCAAAACTCACTATATACTGAAAATGTGGACAATCACCTAGATTTAATTTTTAGGCGGCTGTCCACTTTTATTTGTTTAAATGGGGGGTGTTTTGATGTGGGAACGTGCTTGCAATTCATGGCGGCATGGGAAAGTAAATATGAGAACTGCTGTACCTGCATCAAATGGAACCGAGATGACTTAGTTTGCATGGATCCTGCAGAAGTAGTAAAGCGTCGAAGGGAATCGGAACTTAGGGTTATTAATAAAATGATTCGTGGTAATAAGCCGATACGGGGGCCATTGTAAGTTAGAAGATGAGCACCATCTAAAACCCTTGGTACACAAGGGCTTAGGAGTATTTTGACCCATAAAAATGGGTATTCTGAGCTCGTTGTTTTGGGCAAGAAAAAAGACCCTCGTTTGAGAGTCTTAGCTAGAGTGATACTTTTTATATGTGCCGAAATTCCTCCACATGAAGAACTGGGGCTTTTCGTAGATACTCCAATATCCCCAATGGCCTTGATAGACTCCCTCGGGAACTGATGGACAAGAATTGATTTTCATTATTATTCCTCCTTCATTTATTGATATCTAGCTTTAGAAAATCGCCAACCTTTTTATTTTGTCCGTGCATATAAACTTGGGTTGTCATAATCGACTTATGATTTAGATATTCCTGCACGTCCCGAATGTCTGCACCTGCACTTAATGCGTTCGAGCAAAATGAGTGCCTCAAGGTATGAGGTGTTACCGATTTCGTGATCTTAGCTCGCTTGCTTGCCGAAACAATCCATGACCTCAAGGTAACCACAGATGCCCTGTCACCGCTTGGATTGCTGAATAAGTGTGATTGGTCGAAGTTGTTTATTTCCTTGCCTGTATAGGCTTGTATGGCTTCCCACACGTCGTTGCGAAGTGCTAAGAGCTGGCGTTCGTTGCCCTTTCTTAGTGCTGATACGCTGATGGATTCATCTGGCATGATGTAGAAGTCTTTCCAGCTTAGTTGTTGTACTTCGCTTATTCTCATTCCAGTGCTTGCAAGGAGTAGACCTAAGATAAAATGCTTTTCGCTTTTTTGCTTTAAGGCTGTCAGTAGCTTATCGATTTCCTTAGTTGTTAAGAATTTATTCGCTACGTTGCTAGGGGAGCCGTGCTGCTTAATTAAGGCGAATGGGTTTTTGTCAATCAATCCGCATTCCATCGCAAATTTGAAAAACATCTTTAGTGTGGCAATTCTGTTTTGAACTGTCGCGGTTGAGCAAGTGGCCTTTAAGTATGCGTCATAATCTAGGGCTTGAAATGGTGTAATGGTCCGGTAGTCCTGGTTGTTGGTCCATGCAAAGAAGCCCTTTAAGACACTAGCGTAGGTTTTAGATGTGCTGGGGGTTTGTTGTGATAAGTAGTAGTTCACTACATCGGATGTCGGCATTATGGCGAGTTTGGCTGATTCCGCTGATACTAGCATAACAATTCCTCCTTAATCCTTTTCGCTATAGTCATGGGTTATCTGACCGTCGAGGACCTTGTAAATATCCCTAGTGAGTGAATCCTTGGCAATAACTACGAGTTCCCAACCTAGATTATTCTTAGACATACGGAAACTTTTTGCTTCAATTTTTGGCATTGAGTAATAGTCAAAAGACACGTTTCCAAGGTTAGATATCTCGCATTGATTGATTAATCCTATGATGCGGTTTCGAGTGGTTAGGTCAAGTTTGTGATATGGTTTCATTCCGCTGATTCCTCCTTAGCTTCAAAATTTAAACAATATCCCAGGTTGTCAATTTCAATAGTACAACAGTTGCAAAAACTAAATAATAAATACTTGCAATTTTTTCTATCACATGAGACTAGCATGATTTATTCCTCCTTAGCTTATTCCTTCGCCTTCGTCCCTTACCTAGTTTAAGGACCAAAGGCGGGAGAATAAACTCCCTGGGGTTTACCTTAATATCACGTTTTTGCGTTCGTTGTTTGTCGAATCCAAGATAATGTATCTGCCTTCAAATTCTCTATTGAATTCTCTTCGAGCTAGGGCAAAACTTGTAGTATTAATGGTCTTGAATAGGCAACCTTCAGTATTAATTAGTTCATAGGTCTTGATTTTCTCTTCATACTTTTTCATTTTTATTTTCCACCTTTCAATTTTACGCCGGTATATGCCCCGGCTGGCTAATTTGTTTTACTTCGAGTTTGGGGAGTGATTCCCCTGCTTATCGTCACCTAGTTAACTTCCTTGTAGTGAAACAGTTTAAGTGTGTCAACGAATGCCTTTTCTGTTTTGTGTCCTATCCCTTGAATAGTGTGCTCCCATGTTGAAAATGCTTTGTTTGTTCGGAGGTCAAAGATTTCATTTAAAACATTTTCACCTTCGATTGTGACTCGTTCGAGGATTGGATTGGCGAAGAGTAAACGATTGTGTTCAAAGATTCGTTTCATTGCTTTCATCCTTTCGCCGGGCTATAGCTCCCGGACCGCTTAATGTTTTTTGCGTGTTAGTCCAATAACGATTCGCGAGATATCGAATACTGAGTTTTCAGCTTGTCGAGTGCTAATGATGTTGCCGTGTAGCTGTACCATCCGACGAGGTATTGACCGGATTCGGTTAGGTCCTCGCTGGCGTATTGCTTCCTAAGTTTGATTCCCCTGCCCTTTAATTCAAGCGGGGTGTCGATATAGTAGGTTCCGTAGTGGCCTATTGTTACTCTCATTTGGCAGTTAGGCTTGCACTGTCCCATTTCAGGGGTGTAGGCGTGGACGCCTTTTGCGATTCTATCGGCTGGGAATTCTAGGACTTTAGCCATTTTGCTTTTCCTCCTTCGCCGGATTAAGCCCCGGCTGGCTTTGTATTACTCGAAAGATAAGTTTATGTTGCCTGAATCCTTTTGGTATCTGTACCAATTGAGCATTGTCACGAAGTCACCTGCGCTTATGCTGTATGGTATTTCCTTTTGGCCTTTGCTGTCGAGGGTGGTTACATATACTGGGCCGTCATTTCTTGCTTGGAATACTTCGATTGTTTGACCATTATTTACTTCGAAATTCATTCTCATTCTAATTCCTTCTTTCATCTTCTTCATTCGCTCACGTCCCTAAGTTTTAGAGATATGAGCGAGGGAAGAAATTCCCTCTAGTCAACTTGATTGATGGTTATTGCGGTGTGACCCCAAAATCTCCTAGCCTCTGCAATCTTGTTAGCTGAACTCAGAGTATTGGTAAAAGTGATTTCCATACAGTTGCAAGTGTTGACGCTTCTGACTTCGTAGTGTTTCATTTGGTGTTCCTTCCTTTCTATTGGTGAGTTGCTAAGTAGGTTTCCTCTGTTGCCTTTTCGCCTTCATGCAGCTTGCCATAACATGTGCAGTTCATTTCCTCACGGTGTCCACATTTGACATACCTTCCAGCTAATACCCACGCTTGATTGATGTAGTCGAACCATTCATTTGTCATTGTTTTGCATCTCCTTTGTTTATACTTCCGTCTAAACTAGCTAGATAGTTAGCTTAGACGAGAGCATAAGCTCTCAGGATACCTTATTTTTCTATTTCAAATAGTCTATGACCTTCTGGGAAAATCCTGTCCTTTAGGTAGATTCTCGCGCCATACTCAAGACTCCCATAAGCTGGACGGCAACCCCCATCGGTCCATTTAATAGCGGGTTGAATGGAGATAACCTGAGACTTGTCAAAGTAGCTTACTGAAATATTTGTAATTTGGAGTGAGTTATACTCGTTTGGGTGAATTACTTGGTCCATGTTGCCTAAAGTTCGGGATATGTCATTAGCGGAAATACCTAATGTGGGTAAATATTCAGTTATTGTCATTGTTGTTTTCCTCGCCTTCAATGTTTTATTTGATGTGTTAACTATAACATTATAACATCACAACGTCAAGTATTTAACAAACATTTATATTCTGCTATAAATCCAGTGTTCATGCGGTTCTTAAGGCTTTTCGTTACAATTGGTTAAAAATTCTTTTCAGAAAAGATAAGTTTTTAGACAAAAAAATAACCCGGCAATCAAACCGGGTTAGATGAGAAGTATTCGGTTAGTAGGTTGACAACTATTGTATTGGCACTCTTACTTGATTCCGGATCAATCTTAGATAGAAGTAACCGGCTGTGGATTTCCGTTAGGTCACCAATACCGAAATGCTGCGTCAGTAGTCGGAGCATTAAAGTGTTACCAGGTTCTTTAGTTATGATTGTGTATTTGGCCAGTTGTCGCCATAGGTCAATTGGTAGCCGGATCGATAACCTAGCATCTCCTAGATATAGTGTTGTTGATTTGGTGGACATTGTTTCAGCTCCTTTACCACATTATGAAGGTATGGAGTTATAGAGTCAATCTTTAATCTACCTGCACGAACGGAACTAGGCAAGGATAGTAAAAGTTGGGCGGCAGAGAGATGATATTTGGGGTTTGAGCTTAGTGTTAATTGATCTAGGGTTAGTATTGGATTTGTTAATGGTGGGCTTAGGTGGTGGTTAGGTGATAGTTTTAATTGAACGCATTTGCAAGAATTGCTTCTTTCGTTACTGCAGAGATTTAGAAGATGATATCTGTTTTCAAGAGGGTGGATGCAAAGGGTTTTCGCCTATTGGGTTACGCCTGGAGGATTTAAACGATAAAGAAAATGGAAGGTGATAGTATGGCTGCTGCAATAGGGAATACATATGCAGTCTTAAATAGATAGTTTTCCTGCCATAAGCAAGCAGGATTTAAGGGGTTAACCTTCTCCTATGGGTTAGCCTCTTTTTGTTGTTCGCTAGTAGGAGAAAAGATAGTAGGAGGATGATTAAGTTATGGGTAAAAGTTCAGAAGTTAGACCGGCAGAAGGAATGAAGAGGTGCAGTAAGTGTCGCGTAGTAAAGGAAGCGACAACAGAATTCTTTGGCAACTGTAAGGAAACTAAGGACAATCTAGCTTATTATTGTAAAGAGTGTGTAGCCAAGTCGAACAAAGATAAATACACATCGGGCAGAATTAAGGCTATTGAAAAGCAAAAGATATATAATTCACATCATTTAGCTGATATTCATAGGTGCAGAGTTCAGCCAGGTGCACCAGATACATTAACGGATGAAGAATGGCAGGAATCACTCGTTTATTTTAATGGGCTTGATGCTTATACCGGAGAGGAAATAAAAAACCTCTCTATTGATCACATAATTCCCCTTAAACAAGGTGGAGGGAATGAACGATGTAACGTTCTTCCTTGTGATAAAGGCATTAACAGTAGGAAGTTTAGAAGCGAAATGGAAACATGGTATAGAAATCAAACGTTCTTCTCTGAGGAACGGTTATTAAAGATAAAAGAATGGATTAACAGGAGGGGTTAAGATGGCGAACAAGCTAACGATTAAACAGGAAAAGTATGTGCAGGGTTTATTTGCTGGATTAACCCAAAGGGAAGCGTATAAACAATCATATGACTGTGAAAACATGACAGATAAGAGCATTGATGAGTTAGCTTGCAGGGCTGCTGCTGATATCAAGTTAATGTCAAGGCTTGAGGAATTGACCGATGAGCTTAAATACAGGAATATGGCAACGACTGAGAGGGTATTAACTGAGTATGCAAAGATTGCATTTGCTGATATAAAGGACTTTCTAGCGTTTAAGACAGAAAGGACTGTCATTGATCACGACGATGAAGGACGGCCTATTTATGACTATAAGCAGGTAGTTGATGCGAAACCTTCTGAGGAAATCGACGGAACGATGGTCAATGAAGTCTCTATTAGTAGAGATGGAACATTTAAGTTTAAGCTACATGATAAAAAGGCAGCTCTTGATATGATCGGCAAGCATTTAGGTATGTTTACTGAGAAAGTAGAACTTACTGGGGCTAATGGTGGGCCCGTTGAGCTTTCTAACGTCACAGCATTAAGCGATGCCGACTTAAAGAGAGTCATTGATATAATGGAGAATGGAGAGAAGTTATTGACCGAATAGGGTATCTAAGTGAGAATGAGAATGAGAATTTTCGAAAATCAACATTTAACAAAGTTTATTCAGCCTCATTAACCCGGCCATTCATCCAGGTATTCGGCATCAATGCTGATCAATATTGCAGTAGCTCGGGTGTCATTGCTGCTACTCTCCTGCTCTTTGGCTTGCTCTAGCTTCCTTCTCTGGCTGTAGCTCCTTGGCTTGTCTCTTGACTTGTTGATCTGAGGTTAGGATGAGATTTGACCCCCCCAGCACCCAAACTGTGAGCGAGGGTAAAGGGGTTGTCTGTATGTATATCTCCCTAACTAACTACAGCTATTCCACATAAGGGGGAATGATAAAGATGCTGAACTTATCTAATCAAGAAATCAACTTAATCAGACAATGGTACAATTCCGTAAAAGATACGAGTCCTCAATTCCTTGAAGAAGAGGATGCTCAGTTAATGACTAAGATATTAAAGAGTTATGAAGTAACTATAACTGTCAATGAGTATGACAAACTCCTAGAATATAAATCCATGTACGAAGGATTGTGTAAGTAAAATTAGCCTCCCCCTACACCCAAAAACAACACTAGGTACTTAAATAAAACTGACCACCTTTTATATATTATGAGGTAGTTTTTTGGTGTGCGTAATTAGGACCAAAAAGAATTACTATTAGTGTGACGGTAAAATTACCAAAAAATAATGGCTGAAACCGTTGCTAGAGTAAGAGTGTAGCGATTTTTTTAACTTTTCAAATTTGACAGGGTTAGGAGGTGGTAAAAGTGGATGAAAAAGCGGCTAAATATTTTCAAAGAGATGTCAATGCAGCGATTATGCCCGCTATGTTTGGTAGAGAAAAACTTGGTTCGGGAAGGGAACACATAACCATAACCGACCCCGAAACAAACAATGTCCTTTACAATTTCTTTAACAAATATCATCCTCCAAAACCACCTAAGATTGTAGATGACGATAGTTTAGTAGTCGAACCGGAAATAAAACCTAAGCCCAAAAGTTCTGGAAATAAACTCACATATGCGAAGTTGTATATTAGTGAGATTCATAAATTCCCAAAGAGTAAATTGAGTTATGAACACGCAGGAATGTGTATGCACTTAGCACCTTATATTGAGTGGCACGATGGGACTTTAGTTATTGGGAGTGGGAAACGAAGAAAGTTCATGGAACGCAGGGATATTGCGAAGGCATTAAAGATTAGCGATTCGACAGCTAGGCGACTTATATCTAAGTTGGAGGAATCGAAGTTGATTTCCCATGATGGTAAAAAGTATCGGATGATTGGAAAATTATTTGGCAAAGGGAGGGAAATAGAATGCGAATCAAGTTTGAAAAAGGAATGACTCCGGAACGCATTGCTCAAGCCTTTGTTGATTTTGTTCGTAAAAACAATTTGGTTATTGGTTCTGTTAATATTTACGTCCAGACTTATGACGAGAACATGAAGGCTGAGAAAAACAACAGCGATACATATACGCTGTGTGAGCCATCGGAAAAGCTCAAGACTGAGTATACAGAAGATGTTGCGTTGATTCGGCGTGGAAGGTTGAGGGCTGTAAATGAATGAACCTATTCTAACCAAACGTGAACCTCGTGGGGATGATTATCAACCTATGACGTGGGAAATCTTTTTAAAACTAAGAGACTACGCAAAACACATAGCAGATAAAACGGGTTACAAAGTGTATTTAGTTGGTTCTGTTTTAGAAAAGGAAATCCCTCGCGATATTGATATTTCAGTGATTATTCCCTTTAAAGAGTATGAGCGATTATATGGTAAATGGCCTGATGGCACTAAAGAACGTAATGAATACATGGCTCAAACATGGGAAAATAATGTTGAGTATTATTTCGGAATACTTGAAGCGGTGGATAATAAAGTTTATGTCGATTTGAAATTCTGCCCTGATACTTGGTGGCATGAAAAACCTAAGTTGCTATTAGCCTAATGCCTAACCCCTCCCCCTAGGCACATGGCGGGGGCTGGCGGCGGTGTAGCGGTGATTTAAATATGCAGGAAAACTTAATCGTTTTCCCTCTAACCCCTTCTTTAATTTCAAATCCCTCGATTTTACCCACCTTAAAACTTGTCTACCGTTATGGATAGGCAATATTCAAGTGAACCAATTGTCAAACGTATTAATTAACGTTTAAGACGAACTTAGGAGGAAGAGAAATGAACTGCGAAAACTGTAATAATAAAACCATATGCAAGTTTACGGACGATTTTAAAGAAGCCAATGCAATGGGAGACAAAATATTTCAAACATTCCACGCAGCACCTTTTACCGTATCAATAAAATGTCAAATGCACAAATGTGACGTAAAACCAAAAGACAGTAATTTTCTTCAACAAATGCAAACCCGACCATCAATTTGTTATCAACCTAGATAGGAGGACAACCTTATGTCCCAATCAGAAAATCGAAGTTGCCCCGAATTCTTAAACATAGAACCCGGACTCATTTGTAATTGCCCGAACTGTAAACGATGGCTTGCTTCAAAACATAAATGCCGAGAAGAGATTTGGGTTAAGGAATGGGTGAGTTATTTATTGGAGGGATCCTTGTGGTAAAGGCGAAAGTCGAAACTAAAAAAGATCCTCCAACACCTAAGCCAAAGATTAAAGCTAGTGATTTGCCGAGCTTGGAAGCTGTTAAGCAGGAATTAGCAAGGCGTGATGATGAATATTTCTGCAAGTATTACATTAAAATTGTTGACAAAAAGGGGAATCAAGTTCCCTTCACATATAACTCTATTCAAAAACAAATTGACGATAAGATAAAAGAACTTGATTCAAAAGGTATCCCTGCACGAATCATTGTACTGAAGGCAAGGCAGGAAGGAGTATCGACTTATACCCAAGCAAAAATACTTTGTCACATAGCAAAGAATAAGAACAGAAACGCTCTTGTGGTAGCCCATCGGGACGATTCAACGTCCTCTATCTTTGAAAAAGCAAAGTATATGTACCGATACTTACCGGACCATATCAAGCCATTGCAGCAAGCCTCAAATGCAAGAGAACTTATTTTTGATAAACCACCTCATTATAAGGGTAAAGCGGAAGGACTTAACTCTAAGATTAAGGTCCAGACGGCAGGAAGTGATAGCATTGGACGTTCTGATACCTATTTTCTCGTTCATCTTTCTGAGTTTGCTTTCTATTCGGGTGAACCTAAGAAAACATTAGCAGGGATACTTCAATCAGTTCCCAATATCCCTGGAACAATAGTTTTAATCGAATCAACTGCTAATGGCATGAATGACTTTATGGAACTTTGGGATATGGCTGAAGCCGGGGAAAATGATTTCATACCCATGTTCTTTGCATGGCATGACTATATCGAGTACCAAATGCCGGTCGAGAATGAAGATGAACGAATTCAGATTATGTCAAACCTCAACGAGTACGAGACTAAGATAGTCGGCCTTTATAACCTTTCGGCAGAACAAATTAAATGGTATCGCTGGAAGCTAAAGAATGACTGTAGTAATGATACTGACTTAATGAAACAGGAAAATCCCTCATACCCAAAAGAAGCTTTCCTTTCCACAGGTAGACCTGTCTTTGCAAACGAAACCGTAGAGATGAGAATTGAAGAACTTAAAAAGTTATACAAGGAACACCCTCCGAAAGTAGGGCGTTTTTCTTTTGAGTGGGTCGATCCCGAAACTCAAGACAAAATCAAAGAGGGTTCAATTCATTGGGTTGATGATCCAAAAGGATTCATTACCATCTATGAGGATGTCAAAAAGGATTTCCCTTATGTAATCGGCGGGGACACAAAAGGGGAGGGTGGAGATTATTACGCCGCCTCAGCAATCAATAACATAACCGGAAAACGTGTGGCCACAATGCATATGCAATCCTCCAACTCTAAACCGTACACATACCAAATGTATTGTCTCGGAATGTATTTCAATATAGCACTTATCGGTATTGAAATGAACTTCAATACTGCACCTCTCGAAGAACTTGAACGGCTAAAATATCCGAGCCAATATATGCGTCAGTCTTACGACAAAATCAACAAAGAGATTCAGAAAAAGTTTGGCTGGAAAACAGACGGCAACACAAGGCCGTTGATTATTGACAAGGAAATTGATCTTATTGAAAACAACATCGAGCTTTTCAGTGATGTCACAATGTTAGGCGAGTGCTTAACCTTTGTATACGACAAGAACAATAGACCGGATGCTCAAAGTGGCAAACATGACGATGTTCTGATGAGTGATATGATTGCCAATGAGATAAGGCCACAGCAGAGAATGAGTGTGCAGGAAACCAAAACGCATGACCTTAGTAAACTTCCAGAAGATATTCTGGAGGATTTGGACAATGCTCGAAGTGCCGAGGAAAGAGCTTATATACTCAAGAAGATTGGGAGGTAAAAACATGGAGCGATACCGCGAAGGAAGATGGGCGTTCTGGCATGAGACAGGCGAAATAATCCACATCAAAGGACACTACAGGCAAGAGGGTACTCCAATAGATAGGGATCAATTCGATGTAATAATCCCTGCCGAATATCACCATGAGCTAATTGATTTTATGGATAAACAAAACATGATTAAGCCAAAAATGGATGACCAAAGCAGGTCGGAAGATTTGAAAATAGTTCATCGTCTCCTAGATATTACTGAGAAAATTGCAGGGAAGTAATTTGAGATAAAAGGAGAAAACCAATGACAGAGTTTCGATGCACTAAATGCAATAAACTATTGGCTAAAATCGAAGGCGATGTACCGACACTCAAAGGTTCTGTAAACATTACTATTAAATGCCCTCATAACTACCGTGATGGAAACGGAAAAAATGTACAGTGTAAAACATTCAATTCTATTGTGATTTAAGAGAAACCCTAAGGAGGTTCGAAATGGATTATAACCAAAAAGCAAGATACAAGAATCATGCAGTAGATAAAGGCATTTGCGGTACTTGCAAAAAATATACAGATGGTTGTCAAGCTTCCTGCGATGGAGAATATGGAAAGATGTTTGCAGTCGAAGAATGTTCACAATACAAGATAGATTATGCAAGAGTAGAAAGATGAAACCCAAGGAGGTTCAATGATGAATAATTCCAATGAAATATGTTCTGTCATGACTCGGGATAATTTTGATAAGGCAATTGATAAATTAAAGGACTGGATCAATAATCCGATGTACGACCCCGAACCCATCTATATGAATCAAGAAGATTCAGAAAAGCTAATTAAACTGTTTGAAACCAAATAACTAGAGGCTCACTGAAGCCCATCTCTCTTAACTGAGGGGTGGGCTTCTTTTTTATTCCCCGAAAGGAAGTGATGCAATTGCTTGACCAAATAAAAGATTTCGGTAAAAAGGTGGTGAGTAGGATCAAGAAAAAGGCATTGACTATGAAGGAAGAATCCGAGCAACAACTTCGCCTAAAGGAATGGCAGGATAAGTTAAGGGAAGCACAGACCAACGAAATGGACGTACTTCGTGATGAACGAGAGGCAATCTACCTCGGCACTTCAAAAGTCGATGGGAATATTAATCAACGCTCATCGAATGGAGTCAGAAAGCAAGCCAATAACGTAGTCAATTTAGTCCTTGAATTCATCGAGACAGGCGTAGACTCAACCATCCCACAACCATCTGTCAGAACAAAACTCCCAGGCTATGAAGCTCAAGCGATGATGATCGAGGATTCTTTAACTGCAGACATAACAGAGTTAGGCATGACAGCAATCAACGACATAAACGAACGCATAACGCCGGTGCAAGGCTACTCCGCAATGTTGGTAGGCTGGAATCCAGACTTTAAGCACCATCTTTACCGTGGTGAATTGGAAATAGAATCAGTTCATCCTAAGCGAATAATTCCTCAACCTGGTGTCTTTTTTCTCCAATCAATGGACTACTTCTTTATTTTGTCATCAGTAACAAAAAACTACATCAAGAAGCGTTATGGCGTGGAGTTAGAAAACAGCGGTGAGCAATTCCCCAACATAAGCACTGTTATGAATACCACTCAACCGAATAACCCCGACATGGTGACTGAAATCGTTTGTTGGTATAAGAACGACGATGGCGAAGTCAGCAAGTTAACATGGTGTGATGAAGAAATATTAGAGGACCATTCCAATTACTTCGCTCGAAGAATCGACGGCAAGATTCAAAAGTTTGAAGAACTCGGAAGCGAAGTCACTCTTGCATCGGTTAACGGACAACCTGGCGAAGTTCTCCCCATCGGCACAAAGGTTCCCTACTTCACGCCAACTCGTTACCCTCTAGTCATACGCGAAAACATTCCTCTTAATTTCGCCTTTGGTGGTCAATCTGATGTTGATGTAATCCGCGACCAACAAGACGCTTATAAAAAAGTAGTCTCGACTATCGAGGAAAAAATACTTCGTGGCTCTGTTGTGGTAACAGCTTTAGATGGGCATAGATTCAATCTTAGTAATGAGTTGTATGGAGTTATCCGAGGATCGCAAGCCGAACTAAACGCTTTAAGTGTAAAAAATCTTTCCGCAAATATCACTAATGACCTAGCCTTTGCCCAACAGCAATACAAGGCCGCACAATCAACTCTTGGTATCACAAACTCATATCAAGGCAAAGCGGATTCAACCGCAGTATCGGGTATTGCTAAACAAATTCAAGTACAGCAAGCAAGTGGTCGATTGCGGTCTAAAGAAGCAAACAAATACGCAGCCTTTAAGCAGCTCTACGAAATCATGTTTGAGTTTAAGCTTGCCTTTTATGATGAGCTTCGACCGTTCGTAACCACAGATGAAAAAGGCACAGAGAATTACGGCGACTTTGACAAATACAAATTCCTTGTCAGAGATAAGGCGGGCGAACTCTACTACAACACTGATTTCATATTCCAAGCAGACGCAGGGATGGGATTGCCGCGAGATAAGATGTGGCTATTCAATCAAGTGAATGAACAATTGAAGTATGGGGCTTACAATCCGACTCCTGCCGCCGTGACTTATTGGACCCAAATGACAGCTCAGAAATATCCTAACGCTAAGGTCGTTCTCGACAGCATCAATAAACAGATAGAAGCACAGGCCAAAAAGCCCGATGTTTTGCCGAAAGCTACTATCACCTACAAAGACCTTATGCCCGATGCACAGTCTCAGTTATTAGAGAAAGTGGGTATTAAGTCACAAGGAGGACAGCCATTAGTGACGGCAGGACAGCAAGCCGCACAACCACAACCACAAGAAATGCCACAACAAGGCATGGAAGGGCAACCACAGCCACAAGAAATGCCACAACAAGGCATGGAAGGGCAACCACAGCCACAGGAGCAAGAAGGTGGCATGAACCCACAGCAAGACGTTCAGCAAGTCATAGAAGAGGCGTTGGCGAATATGACAGATGAGGAAAAACAGGCATTTGCACAGTTACCCGATGAGAAGAAGGTTGAAATTATCCAACAATTATTAATGGAGGGTGAGCAATAAATGTTACCGCCAATTGAATTTAAGGTTTGCGGTCAAGGTGATAATCCAACTGCCTACAATGAGTGTGAGGAATTCATTAAAAAGTGGCAGAAAATCCTTAACATCCAAGAATGGGGAATAAAGCTAGGTTTTCTGAGTGGTATTGAAATTCATAGGTCTATGGGATCGGAGGATTACAACGCCTTATGTGAAAGGACATCAGAAAATAAATCTGCAGCGATAAGTATTAATGCAGAAAGTGAACAAATCAATAAAGACCTTGAAAGAACTTTGATTCATGAGCTATTACACATTGTATTCGATGACTATCAAACGGTTGTCGAGCTTGCTGTTAAAGATGATTACGCACGTAAAATAATAAACCTAAAAATGGAACAAACGATCGAGAGTTTAGCAAAATCATTTGTGAATTTCATTAAGGAGAGTGAAGCTGATGGTAATGACAGCGTGGGACAATAGCAAGGATTTTGTTTATGAACTTGAACCCATAGATTTCCATGAGATAGAAAGTGTAAGCAGGAGCGAAGAGATTTTACTTAGGGTTATTTGGGATATGAAGAAGGGGAAGTGTTAATTATGTTGATTTTATCAACTATTCAAAAAAGAGAGAAACTAAATGATGTTTATGCGGTCGATGAAAAGGGGAATGGTGGAGCGTACCATAACTATGAAATTCAATGTAGCCCCAATCGAGATGAAGAGATACACGAAATAATATTCCAAAACGGTGCAAGGAAGTTAGAAAATTCAACTACTGGAATATTAGATACTGACTTGCTTGAAATCGTTAGACACAGACTCCAATGCTTTCAACAAGGCGAATTCTCTTCGAGGGAAAATGCGGTAGCCTTAACCCATATTGAAGAGGCATTAATGTGGATGAATCGCAGAGTCGAGGATAGAATCGAACGAAACGTGTTAGGGACAAATAACAAATGATTAATGCAAAAATGTGTAGCGGTCCATGCAATTCGGATGCTGATGACTATTGCGGAATGTATCTCGAAGGTGAAGAGTGTCCTGCCTGTGCCGCGATTAAAAAATCCGACCACGTTTCAACCGTGGACGAAATAAACGCCAACTGACGAACCGAAAGGTTCTTATTTTTTATCCATTTTCATGTGAAGGGTGGTGAGAACATGAAAGACAAAATGAAAATTCCTCAAAACTCTGCAGGTTACATCAAGGCTACCAACATGGACAAAAAGAATTCCAAACCTGTGAAGAAAACTGGTAAAGACCTTCGTTCTGGCAAGTAATCAATCTTTTTAAAAGGCGGGCAATGCGACCCGTCTTTCCTTATGCCTAGTTTGAGGCATGGGTTCATCCTCCTAATGGATGCAATACGTTGGCGAACGGAAACGCAAAAGGAGATTTACGATGTTTATTTTCAACCTAAGACACTTACGTCCAATGATGGATGAGCTAGATAGTAGCGGAGGTGGGGAAGTCGCTACAACCCAAGAGACAACTTCAACAGAATCAACCACAGATACCTCTACTAGCACATCGACAGAATCCACAGAGTCTACTACAGACCAAAGTGAAGGAACGACTGATGTAGCCACAGAGGTAGACACAAAACCAAAGCAAACTCCCGAGCAAGACAGAGCGTATGCCGAGCTTAGGCGTAAAGCAGAAGCGGCAGAACGACGAGCCATTGAACTCGAAGGGCAAAGACAAAGGGATGCACAGATAGCTCGAAAGTTCGGGCAATACGGCGTGTTCTCGGATGCTGATGTTGCGGAGAAGTATGGGGAGTCTCATGGGATTAAGACTGTAGCAGAGTTTGAAGAAACCCTACAGCGACAGGAATATGAAGCTAAGGGCATTGACCCCGACATGATTAAAAAGATTGTAGATGAACATCCCGCAATCAAGCAAGCACAGGCAGAGAAACAAGCACTCGCCAAAGAAAGGGAAGATAACTTTTTAGTTAGTTCGTTTGATGAGCTAAAGAAAGAGTATTCCGATGTCAAGAGTGTCGATGATGTTCCTGCTGAGGTTTGGGCGTTGTGGAAGCAAGGTAGTACAGGGTTGACACTGAATCAAGCATACCTCGTTGTGAATCACAAGAGTATTTCGACGAAGCAAGCAGAGGCGGCCAAACAGGCGGCACTTAACAACATTCAGTCGAAGGATCATGTTAGGGGAAATGGCAAGGGAACCGAGACTGATACAACTAGGATTCCGGATGATGTTATGGAAATGTACAAGAGATTTAATCCGGGTAAGACAATGGATGAGTACAAGAAGCATTATAAAGCTTCAACGAAATAAGGAGATGAATGACAATGGCATTTAAAGTAGTGGGTGGTCTTAATGGGACCCAAGCACCTTTTGAGTATTTTCTTTTAACTGATAATGAGGGGGCTACCCTTGGTGAAGCATTATCTCAAACATCCGGCAGATTGACAAAGTGTGCAGCTACCGGAGTACCGGAGTTTATTGCAATGGCAAGTAGAACCGCAGAATCAACTTCTGTTACACCATTGCCCGTTATCCGAGTAACTGAGTTGTTGGAGTTTTCCACACAGAGCATGGCGACTGTGGCGGTCACGTTGATTGGTACTAAGGTTACTTTGCACACCGATGGGCTTTTGACTACGGCCACAACCTCTAGTGGTGTGTTTGAGATTAGTGCGACCGACGGGGCGACTACAACCTCCAATATCAAGGGATATTTCAGACGCTAAGTTAATTGAATTGGTGATGGACTTCTCGAAATGAGGGGTCCTTTTTTGATTGAAATTTTAAGGAGTGAAGGATAATGATTTTTAGCAAAGCTAGTGGAGTGAATGATTCTATTTTTGGAAAGAGCCAGGAGCCTATCAAAATGATGCTCGAACAACAAGAAGAGGCATTTCAAAAAATGTCTATTATTGACAAGGTGTTCTACATGGACGAGACAAAGGACTTTGCCAATAAGTACACCATCGAAACATCTTTAGGTAACTTTAGCCCGGTCGGTGAAAATGGTAAGTACCCTGAATCCACCTTCCAAGAGGGATACAGCAAGACCATTGAACCCGAGACTTGGAAGAATCAATTCTCTGTTACTCAAGAAATGGTGGAAGATGCTAAGTTCGGTAAGGTCAAGAGTCGTGCTTCTGCCTTCATGCTTTCCTACAATCGGACAAAGGAACTTTTTGCGGCTGGCATTATAAACAAAGGAAATGCAACCACAATGACTTTCATGGGCAAGAACTTTGATATCTCTGGAGCTGATGGTAAGGCTATGTTTGCGACTGACCATCCTTCCATTACCGGAGGGACAGGGACGCAATCCAATCTCTATGATGCAGCGTTCTCGTATGATAACTTGAATTATCTTGAAGAAAAAGCACATTATCTAACTGATGATGATGGCAACATTTTGAGCGTGACTCCCGACACTATCATCATTCCCGACAAGGCCTCTATCAAGAAGTTGGTGTTCGAGGCAATTGGCTCCGAGCTTAATCCCACCACGGCGAACAATGGGATTAACGTGAACGCTTCTAGGTGGAACGTGATCATCTCGCCATATCTTACAGCATTCGCCGGAACAACTAGTGGGCTTGACACATGGTTCATTATGGACTCTGCCTTCAACGAAGCATATCAAGCTCTTATTTGGTTGGATCGTATTCCATTAACCACAAAGAGTTATATCAACGACAATGATGATTCCAACGTGTTTGCCGGTCGCTCACGCTACAGTGCGGGTATCAATAATTTCCGCACTATTCTTTGTGGCGCACCTGGTCTTTCTGGAGCATCAAGCTTCTAATCAACTAGGCGGGTAGAAATACTCGCCTTACTCTATTTTGAGGAGGCATAAACATGACTGTGGGAGTTAGTAATTTTACCATTGTAGACGCAGATTCTTTTTCTATGGGAGGCGTACCAATAACGGCATCGGCGACTGAGCTAAATCGTTCAATGAAAAAGGTAACTGGAGCATTAGCAGCCGTTGATACTGGTGGCGGTATTTTCTCTTGGGCAAACCCCGAGACAGGAGCAATCTTAGTCCATCATGTGGTACTAAACGTCACCACCAAGACTACTGGTGCTTGCTCAATTGACGTTGGAACTACTGCCACAAGTGCAACAACTTCGAGCGACACTTTAATCGACGGTAAGGATATCGCCGCTGCAACAGGCATTTTCACCAACGATGAATCGGCAGGAACAAACGGTAAGCCATTCAAACGCCTAGCATCCGGCAAATGGGTAACAGGTTCGATGGTGGCCGGTGGTGCAACTGCCGGACTAGTCGGAACATACGAAATCTATTACACAGCACTTTAATTGGGGGCCTTCGGGCCTCTTTTCTTTTGGAGGTAAATTATGAGAGAAGAACAACTTGATCTTAGCACAACCGAACGTCAACTACTCTTTGACATTCGCTCAGAAATGCGAATTAATAACGAACTATTAACCCAACTTCTCAAAGTTCTGCATCCGATAGCTAGGGATACAGTACAAGCGGAAGAATCAAAGGAGGGATTACCCCATGGCACATTGCCCATTAGCAAAGGAAGTTCTAGTGGTGGGAACGCTAGTCGCAACGGCACAGAGCATAGCGGTAAACGGAAGACCGTGCATGATAAGCAACACAGGAGCACAACCTCTGTACTTTCATCCGACGACAACAGCAACGGCGGCAAACGGGTTTCTGGTTCCGGCAGGAACACTACTGCAAATAAAATTCTCAGTAAAAAATAACTTATCGGTTTTATCTAACGCAACAGGCACAAGTTGTGCTGTGTTGATTTTAGATATTTAGGAGGAGGTGTAAATGAATGTTGCAGAGCTTAGAAAGTTTTCGTTAAAACTTGCAAACTCTTTTTCTGCCGATGGGGTGGAGCTTCCTGCCTCGGATATTTCAGATTTCAAACTTGCCTTTTTGGACTTCCTTAATACAGCTCAAGAAAAGTTTGCCGAAAAGGATAAGATAGAGGATTCAACGACAATTGTTCAAGCTCCATTGGATGTTGGTGTTGATCCAAGTCTTGTGCTAAATCCTTTGCCGGATGATTTTGTGGAAATGAATAAGGTTGTATTTCTTGATAGTTATGGTAATCGAGGATTGTTCAATGACTATTCAATAGAGATGGAGAACATAGTCATTAGCTCTGATTATGAGGGAACATTTACAATTTATTATTTTAAACGTCCTGTCGATCTTGTGCTTGATACGGATGTCCCTCAAATACGTCCACAGCATCACCGAAAATTGGCCTATTATTGTGCTGGGGAATGGCTTTTTTCTACTGGGACTCAAAACGCTGGCTTAGTTTATCTCAATCGTTTTGATAGTTTCTTGACGGAAATGAAGCCTAGTGTTCAAGATTGTGGGAGTGGGATTTCTAATGAAACTGGATGGTAAATAGACCTAAAATATGGAGTCCAACAATTAGCACTCATGTGAGTGCTAATCTTATGCCCGAAAGGAGGCAGGCTATGGCACAGGTTCGTATTCCAAAGTTCCCTAACACTTCTCGCAGCTTAACTTATAATGACTTTTCTGGCGGGCTTAATTTCCGGTCAAACCCTAGCTTAATAAAAGCTAACCAGTCTCCCGAGATGCAGAATTGTAGGATCAGAGATTCGACTTTATCCAAAAGACCTGGCTACTCACGCCTATACCCAACTAGCTTAGGTGCGGGTAAGATTAATGGAGTTTCGCCCTACATCAAAGCATCGGGAACCAAATATAGACTCATAGCTCACGGAACAAAACTCTATACCCAATCTGCGAATGGCCAACCTGTCGAGATTAAGAGTGGCCTAGCAAATGCTAAGGCTTCTTTTTTTATTCTCTCCGACACGCTCTATATGAAGAATGGAACTGACTACATCTCCTTTGATGGTACAACGGTAGCGACTGTTGTAACAGTCGCCTATTACCCCCTAGTCCTTACCGGCAGAAGTCCAACAGGCTCCCCGAACGCAGGAACGACCAACGAGCGATTCAATCTCTTGTCTGCAGGGTTTCGTATTGCTTTTAGCTCTACAGGCTCAGGAACGGATTACACGCTTCCTTACACATCCTTGGATGCAACAGCTATTACAGCAGTAGTCAATGGCGTGGCGATGGTCGAAACAACTAACTTTACAGTAAACCGAACAACAGGTGTAGTCACCTTTTTAGTAACTCCAACTATCGGAACAAACAATGTCGTAATCACAGCATTTAAAGCATCCTTAACTCATCCCGAATACATCCTCAACTGCACTATTGCCACCGTTTATGGAGGCAAAACAGAGGCAACCGTATTCCTTTCGGGCAATCCAAACTTCCCCGATTTGATATGGCACTCTCGTTTGTATGGCGAGAATTACAATGCAGACTACTTCCCGGATGATGCACTACAGAAAGTGCCGGGTAATGTCGCGGGGCTAGCTCATATCTTTGATTTGCTATATGTCAGCCATTCGAAGGGGCATGGTTACCTTTCGTATTTAGATGGCACAACATATCCGATTTTCCCTTATGCGGGTATCAACCTTGAAAAAGGCTCAGACATAGCGGGCAGTATTCAAGAGGTCGATAATTCCGTTATATGTGCTTCTACCTCAAATGGAGCTATGCAAGTCCTCTCAAACACCACCGTCAACAATCGCTTATCAGTCAACGACATTAGCGACCTAGTGAATCAGTCGAAGTCTGGAAGAACAGATTTAGGGATTCTTATTCAGCCAAATTTAACAGGAGCAATTAGCTACAACTTTGATGGTTATTATGGATTATGTGTCAATAATGTCTGTTATGTGTGGGACTACAAGCTCAACGCATGGCTTTACGACACAAACATTCCTGCATCCTGTTTTGCGGTAATTGACAACACGTTATGCTTTGGCAGTAACACAATTGGAATGGTCTATCAGTTTGATCCGTTATTAGCAAATGATGATGGCGTAGCAATTGACGCTTGGTATGACACAAAGGAAGATAATGCAGGAACCCCAAATAAGGTCAAGGTCGTAAATCGAGTTAATCTTATTGCCAAACCATTGAACAGGGGTTCAGTTGAAGTGACATTTCGTTCACGCAGAAGTAATGGCGTTATTGCATTGAATATGCAGACGAGTGCATTTAGTTTTGTCGGTTTCAACTTTGTAAATTTCACGTTTAATACTTCTTTCTTCCCTGTTTTAAAACGAAAGAGAATGTCAAAAAGGGCGAACTATTTTCAATTTAGATTTCAGAATGATGTTTTGGACGAGGGGATGTCGGTCATCAGTCTTGAGGTCGAGTACGATAGCGGATCGGAGGTTAGATAATGGCTTTTCCAACGAAAGACACGTTTACATTTGATTTTGAAACACAGGCAGATTATCCGAGTTGGACTCCCGAACAAACTAAGGAATACCTTAATGCTAGGGGAGAAGAATTAAGATTAGCCTTAAATGCTGTAGCTAATTTGCTTAATGCGACAACTAGCGATGTTAGTGGAGCAGATAATTTAGGCATACCAGAAACAGTGGCAGGTAGCGGAACGAATGTTAGGGATAGGGCCGATTGGTTGTATGCTCTGATTATTAACGCTGTCTTAGGGCAAATACCCGATAATTCCCTTACTGTCGCTAAGTTAGCATTTGACCCTGCTACACAGGAAGAATTGGATACCCATTTAAACGATGCTGCACCACATAATATGACCTTCCTTAAAGCTGAAACTGGTTATCAAAAATTACCTAGTGGCATAATTATGCAATGGGGTTACGTTGTATCTAGTGCAACTCCCAACACCTTTGCTTTTTATGATTTCCCCACACCTTTTCCGAATGCGTTATTCGCGGTTTCGGCCCTTGGTGATGGCTCTTTATCCACTGCAACAATAGTACAAGGTGGGGGATCGGCAACTCAAGTTGCTCTAGTTTGCAATATAGCAAGTCAACCTATTCGTTATATTGCATTTGGTCATTGAAAAAAATGGATAATATGGTATAATTGTTGCGTAAATTGGAGGGATTTTTATGAAAAGACTTTTCACCTTGCCATTAACCTTAATGGTTATGCTACTCTTTACTGTATCTGCCCTTGGCGTTACTGGGTGGTATCAATCGTCGATATGGTCAAAAGTAGAGAATCAGAGTCTATCATTCATTGGTGGAACTGTTAGACAAGAGGAAAGCGGAACATGGTTTGTTCAAAATGACACTCAGCATACTTCCTTAAACATTAGTTCTGCTGAAGTTTTAAACGGGAAGGTAAGGCTTAATTTTCAATCAAACATTAACAAAGTAATATCTTTAATTGTTACACCCGACGATTATTTAGCGAAAAAAGGCTATGTGGTAAGCGGATCTTCTGTCGGGATATCTGCAGCAGAGTTTAGCGTTGGAAGAATGCTGAATGTATACGGTGGAGTTAGTTATAGCCCTTCGACAGGTTCATGGAATCTGTCATATCAAAACTCTAATGAATATACCCTAAGATTAGAGCAACTATCAGACGGAGTATTAAGAGTATGGCATAATGATAATTTTGGACTAATACCCACGCAACTAACGGCAAGGGACGGGGGATATACCCCGAAGTTATATCTTTTTGACCCTTATTACTTTGATGTAAGATTCTATGATGATTCCGGGAACCTTGTAACAACCTTTGACCAAAAGTGCAACTTTCTCTTTAATCGTTCGGGGTACAGATTAGTTGATGTAACCACAGAGAGATTTCCTCCAGACGGAAACTTTTGGATTATGGGAGTAATGGAAATGTAGAGAATTTAAGAATAAAAACAACTAATCATGGGACTTCTTAGTGAGGTCCTTTTTCTTATTCCCTAAGAAGGAGTTGATTAAATGTCAGTATATGACCAAATATCTGACGGAACATTAAGAACTAACTACGAGATTACTGACAGAATCGCGGCTAATTTACAAGCTGCAAGCGACAGGGCAACCGCAAATGAAAATGCTGGCTATGCTGGGATTAGTGGTGCTACTCAAAGATTAGGTGATGACAGTAAAGGAACATCGTATATCGCCCCTGCTACAACCGCTACCCCATACACTACAACCGCAACCGCCGACACAGCCGAGCAAATCAGAAAAGCTCAAGCAGACGCAGAAGCCACAAGAAAGGCTCAAACGGATGCACTAAAAACAACCTATGGCGACCAACTAAAGGCAACCATTAGACCTTATGAAACGGCTAAGGCTGAGATACCAGGACAAGTAGCTACCTTTAATAATCAAGCATCCAACAACGGAATGGTTAATGCTCAGAAAATCAGAAATACACTTTCTCAAATGGGGTTATTGCAATCGGGTGAATCGGCAAGCCAACAGCTCACAAACAATGTTGGTACAGCAAATAGTATCAACGCCAATAACCTCCAAGGTCAACAGCTTGAGACAGGGTATAACGACAAAATAGCAATGGCAACTGCACAGAATGCCCTTGAGTTAAATAACGCTCTATTCAAGGTGGATCAACTTTCTCAAACCCTTGGCTTATCCCAAGCACAATTTGCGGCACAATTAGCTCAACAGGGTGTCGATAATGCTTACAGGGATAAGGCTTTTGCTCAGTCTGCTAATCAATTTGCTCAACAGTTGGGCATGAGTCAACAGCAATATGCGAGTGGATTAGATCAGTGGGCTAAGACGTTTGCTCAACAACAAGCACAAGATACTTTCAATAACGGAATTAATGCTGGCAACTTAACGGGTTATGCTCCTAAAATTATCTCTGACCTTTACCCCAATATGTCGAATCCTAATTCTACAACCAAAACGTCGACTGCGACAGGATTACCTCCCGAGGTTGCTTCATCATTCCCGGGTGCAACATTAATAAGTAGCAATAATGGGTCCTATAAATTCACTAACGCCAATGGCGATCTTGTTTATTATAGTGCGGGCTAAGAAAGGAGAGTTTTTAATAAGCTCTCTTTTCTTATGTCTCAGAAAGGATGATGATTGTGGCCGTTTATGGATTACCTGCTGATGTTGAAGAGAATAAAGGCAGGAATGTTAATCTTTATGTTCCGGGCAAAACAAAGTTAACTGCACAAGATGTTTTTTTAGGTGGTCCCGGAACTGGTGTAGATGACACTATGCTTAATGGTGCAACTCGCGTGTTCGGAAACGACAGAAAAGGTACAGCCATGGCATTGAATGAGTACAGCAATGACCTTGCATCTCAAATCAAATCTGCCATAGCCACGAATGCCGCACCGAGGGCTGACGCAAATATCGGGATGCCCACTATGGCGAGGCAAAAGATGGAAATAGACCAAGCTCAAAATGCTATTGATAACCCAATGAAAGCGGCGGCGTTGACAGGTAGATTCAATAATGAGGATACTTTAGCTCAAAGGACATTCAACCATAACGTAGGGCAGGATGCTTTTTCGAATGAGTATAATGTCGGGAATCTGATGGGTGAGTATCAAGGGAAGCCTACGTTATCGAGAGTGACCCTGGATACTAATTCCGCTATGGATAGGGCGCAGTTGGCGGCGAGTATTGCTAAGGCGAGTAGTAGTGCAACTAAGGCAAGTACACCCAAACCAACAGAAGGCGATAGAATTGCTAGTGCCACTGGACAAGCTCAAACTTATCTCAGCAAGTGGGCGGCTGGCGAAGCCATGGATGACGAAGGGAATTTATTACCGAAACCCTCTAAGGATGAGATTTTGAAATGGATAGACGCTAAATCGGGAGAGTTAACCTCTCAAAGAGTTAATACCTCTACGCTTAAAGAGTGGGCAGACGATGTGCAATGGCCCGAGCGTGAGTCCGAGGCCGAACCTGCTCCATATAAAAAGACTTTAGATGATTGGTTGCCTTGGAAGTGGTAAGAATTGAGGTGATGTTTAGATGAGCTTATACGGGCGAACCTTTGACCGTGGAGATGATGACGAAGAACAACAAAATAAGAAACCGAATGGCGGCAGTAATCTCTATGGGCAAACATTTAATCCTAAATTTGTTGCCAAAGCAAAGGAATCCAAGCCACTTGAAGTAAAATCCTCCAAACCGATTATTGCACCGATTCCATCTGCAACTCAATTCCAAATGAGGCCATCGCACGAACCGATAATCGAACCAAAGAAAGCCTCTACATGGGAGCAAATCAAAGCAGGGGATATTAAGGGATTAGCAAAACAAGTCGGAATTGGATTATCCCAAGGTATATCGAAATTGGGTTCAGCAAAGCAAGATGTTGAATTTGCTAAGATAATGGCAGACAGCACCCTTCCGCGTATTGCAGAGAGGGGTAAGCAGAAGCGAGGGGAAATACAGGCTAACCAAGATTATCTAAAAGCTAATCCTGTCGATTCCCTCCCTGCTATGTTGGGCGAGGAACTCACTCGCATACCTTTGTGGATGGCTGGGGAAGGTGCTGTCGGTCTTGCAGGTAAGGGGTTAAGTAAACTCTCCCCTCGCCTTGGTGCAATTGGCGAGAAGGTCGGAAGTAAAGTTCCAGACTTTATCAAGGGTGGGTTGAAGGATGCTGCGGCTTATGGTTCGGTTGTCGCACCCACTCAGAATATTCAAGAGGGAGGTAGTTTCCAAGACCTACTCGAAAAAGAAAAACAATTGCCGATGATTGCTTTAGGTGGAGTGGCGGCTAGGGGAGCGTTTAAGGGAGTAGGCAAGGGCATAGAGAAGACCAAAAGTGCAATCAAACCATTAGGCGTTCCTCCTGCTCCATTTGGACCACCGCGACCAACTTCATCCGTTCAACGTAGAAGCGGATTAGGGCCACTTAAAACGAATGACACTATTCCCCTTGAGGATGGATTAGGGTTAGCATCATCCATAAGGAAAGCTAGTATGGAGGCTAATCCACTTGATGATGTGCGGAATGCTTACAAGGCTCCATCAATCCGCGATGTAAAAACACAGAAGTATAACGAGCTATTTTCGAGTGATGCAAAACCGTTAGCCACAGAGCAACGAATAAACATTAGGCAACCATTAGCGAGTCAAGGGATGACGGATGCTGAATTGCTTGCACAAAGAAAATCTGCTGCTCAAGATGTTTTTGGCGATCCCTTAAAAACCTTTAAGAAAAACACTGATACCCAAAACACTATTGAAGAATTATCTGCCCAAATGGATAACCAACTTAAAGGCATCGAAACCATGATTAGGCAAGCTGATGAACAAACTCCAATCGGAACAATCCGTAAAAAGATTAAAGATATGGGCGGGATAAAGCAAGCTGATGACGGCATATTCGAAGAGAGAAAAGTCATCCCGAATTGGATACGCAACGATAAGGGCGGTAGACCTTTAGATGAAGTCGCAGACACGTTGGGAATGAACTCAGATGAATTGCTAGTGGCCATAAGCGATTCGGCATATAAGCCAAGGAACTACGCCGCGGAAGCACAGGCACTTGCGAATAAGGATGCCGAGTATTTAGCGTTGGGTAATACGCTTGAGATGTTGAAGGGTGAGTTATCGGGTAAGAGGACGCTCGACTCATTGAAGAATAAGTCAATCCCCGTTAACGGAAGCCCGCAAACCGAATTAATTCCTTATGCTCCAAAGCCGCAAAAACCACTTGCCGATTCATACGATGGATATCAAAAACTGATTGATGATGCAGACGATGTGCTGATTTCTAAGTACG
This sequence comes from uncultured Gammaproteobacteria bacterium, assembly GCA_964348825.1. Taxonomy (GTDB): domain Bacteria; phylum Patescibacteriota; class Patescibacteriia; order Veblenbacterales; family UBA10138; genus JBBTZY01. The sequence continues at coordinate 48,500 of CAYGDX010000005.1, forward strand.
GTGTGGATGATTGGTTAAAGATGGCCCAAGGCTTAGAAAGCAAAATTACCAAGTCTGAGGTATCTAGTTACAATTCCCTAGTAGATGTAAGAAATAAGATTTGGGAAGCAGAAAAAGCCGGAAATATTAAAAATGTTTCTGATGGGGTTGATTTTGGTAAATATGATAAAGGTAAAGAATGGGTAGCGGATAAACAAAGCGTCGACAACGCACTCAAGGAATTACAAGATGATGCTAATTGGTACTCCATCAACAAGGAGGAATACAATCCAACCGTTGAGCAAATAAAGGAGAGTCTATACAACAAATTAATTCAGTCAACCGATGCACCGGAACAACTTTGGGGGGAGTATCGCCTAGCTCGTGAATTGGCAAGTGATTTTAATAATTCTCCACTAGGCAAAAGCACTAAGCCCTTAATGCAACAGATTGATGAAATAGTCGAGTCTATGCTTAACCCACGAGAAGAAGTTAAGTTATTGGGTTCCGTTAAGACCGAAAATCCAATAAAGCCTTTAACCAAATCGGATATCAGACTCAAACCAAGAGAACTAAAGGGGCCTCAAAAAATCGAGTCAATACCAACGGAAAGGATTCTTCCTAAGCAAGAACCTTTGACTTGGACTAATCGGGAAGGGTTAGGTCCTTCGAGTAGTCCTGCTCCTATTCGCCCGATAGCTGAGCAAGGTGGATTGCCGAATGGACGAATAGCTAATTCCGTTAGGCAGGAACCGATTAGGCCGATTGAAGCTACTACTGATATCGATATTCCTGTGGTTGGTGGTAGGGCTGATCTGAGTAATGTTTTAGAAATACCAAGGACTAGAACGATGAATGCTATGATCGAAAGTCCTAATACTACTTTATCAAGTAGTCCATTGAGAAGTCCCGCTCCTATAAGGCCACAAATTCCAGCAGAATTGCCAGCTCCACAAAGTGATATTGTTATTGGCAGACCGAAGGAACCATTCAGCTTCAAGAAGGCGTGGGAAAAGTTTTATACCGGAGTAGTTGACACAACTAGCCCTACCGGAAAAGTTGATGAAACATTACGCATGAAAGCCTTGAATACAAAAAATGTCGGGGGTATAGTTGATTACAATTTCCTAAAGGGCATGGTTGATAAGAGCGGGAACAAAATTGGAGAATCATTTAAGTCAACTGTGGAGGCAGTACCAAAGGGCAAGGAAAAGGAATTTTGGTCTTATATGTCCCAACGACACAATATCGACCGAGCTAGAGAGGGGAAACACGTTCAAGCGAATTACACTCCCGAAATGTCGGCAGATGCCGTTAAGATTGCAGAGCAAGCTAATCCTGAGTATAAGGCTATTGGCGATGGCATTGTAAAATGGATTGATGAGTTCATGCAAACATGGGGCGTTGATACAGGCATTGTCAATAAAGAGCTTTACGGCAATCTTCGCCAAACCTACAAAAGCTATTTCCCAACTCAGAGAGATTTTAGCGAACTTGAGAAAGCTATCCCGGATAATGTAAGTCGGAAGTTTGCAGACCAAAGAACTCCGATTCGTAAAGCGACAGGTTCCGAGAGGGACATTATTGACCCTGTGGAAAACATCATGAATTTAGTTGACCGAACAATTAGAACTGCCAAATATAATGAAGTTGGTCAGAGTTTGCTGGGATCAGTTAGACAAGCACCTGAAAAACTCAAACCTTTAGCTGAAGTTATTCAAATCAAAGACGGAATGTTCTCCAACAAGGATAATATTATTACTGTTCTTGAAGATGGAAAACCTATTTACTTGCAGATTAATGATAAACGTTTCCTTGATGCAATAAACGGATTACCAAAGTCGATAGGCGAGATTCCAGTTCTCAGCACACTGACTAATGGATTCAAGCAATTGATTACACAGAGCAATCCTATCTTCGCCGTTCGTAACATTTTTCGGGATATTCCCACGGCGTATGTCTATGGAAGTGAAGCGAATCCTTTTAAGTTTGGTGCAGGGATTATCGGGGCCGGGAAGGATATCGTAACCAACAGTCCGCGCTTACAGAAATATCAAGCTGTAGGTGGAGGTGGTGCGAACTTCTTTAGTGCTGGTGATATAACAAAGTCGGCTGCTGAATTAACAGGTAAGATTAACCCTATCAAAAAGGTTGTATCGGCTCCGATTAAGGCGATTCAAAAGTTCAACAATTTGACAGAAACTGCTCCAAGACTTGCGGAATTCAACAGGGTGCTTGCGAAAACAGGGGATGTTAACAAGGCATTGTTTGCCGCTAATGATGTATCTGTCAACTTCTCGCGGGGTGGAAATATTACCAAAAATGTGGATAAGGTTGTTCCTTACCTTAATGCCGGGGTTCAGGGGTTGGATAAATTCTTCAGAGGATTTAAAGACCCTAAAACGGCAATTCAAACAATTGTTAAGTCAGGCGTTGCAATCACTACGCCGACCATTGCTCTCTACCTAGTAAACAAGGATAATCCCAATTATCAAGCATTGGATAACAGGACGAAGGATGCCTATTATTTGGTCCCTAAAGAGAATGGCACATTCTTTAAAATTCCCAAGTCAAGAGAGTTGGGGGTATTATTCAGCTCATTACTACAAAGAGGTTTAAGGCAAGCCGAAGGTCAAGAGAATTCTTTCAAGGGATTCGGTAACACTGTAGCAACGAACTTCAGTCCAGCCAACCCGATTGATAGCAACTTTTTTGCTCCTGCCTTAGAGATTATTGGCAAGGGGGATAATAAGGACTTCGCTAATAGGCCGATAATTCCGCAGGCCATGCTCATGGATAAGCGTTCCGATTATCTTCAGTATGACGAAAAGACTACAACGATTGCCAAAGCTATTGGGGAAATGACGAAGGGTATGCCTGGTAACGAGGATGGTATTTCTCCAAAACAATTAGATTATTTTATTAAGTCATATAGTGGGGTAATCGGTCAATTTGGAATACCCTTGGCAACACCAGGAGGAAGTCCTAAGAAAGCTTTAACTTCTCAATTTGTGGCAGATCCCACTTTTAGTAATCAATCAACAACCGACTTCTATGATAAGCTCGATAAGCTTTCAGCATCGGCGGTAGACAAAAATATTACTCAGAAGATTCCTAGCAAAAAGCTCACGCCTGAAGAAGATATGAGAAATTCCATGAACGCCATAAGTTCATCAATAAGCAAAGGCACAAAAACAATTAATTCAATTCAAGCAAGCGAAGATCCACTCAAAGAGAAAAAGATTAAGATAATCAAGGAACAACAACTCCAATTAATGAGGAAAGGTGTTTTGGCAAATACGCCTAAGATTATGCAAAAAGTAGAGACTGAGGCAAAGAAAATATTCAAATAAAAAGAGCAGGATTAACTCCCTGCTCACTCTGCATAATAATTACGTTTCGGTATTGGTAGCCTCCTGTTTAATTCAGCTATAAGGCATTTGTTTGTGTAGATTATAATCAACGTGAAGATGATTTGAAGAAAAACAGCCGTTATCTCTCCTGGATAAAACCCAAAGTCCATCAATATTCCAAAGACTAGATAAATTATGAAGGCAAACCCAATGAACATTATTACCTCTGTAGTTAGAATTACCCGTTCCCAAAACCTTCTTGATTTCTCAAAGTCAGTCAACGAAATCCCTCCAATGTAAATTATTTCATTTTACCTATATTATCAGATATGCTAGACTATTAAAATCGGTGGATATATAAATGTTTGCTTTGCAAGGCGACATTTACGAAAAAGCATTGCCCAATGCTTCCCCGGTCCGTATCGGGCAACCTATGGGCAGGGTGCATAGCTGGCACTCTAAGAAGAACATCGAGAGATCGGTGTTCTTTTCTTATTCCCATTTATAAGGGGGTGCACTATGCCAACAGATTTAGAAAGGAAGAAAAACCCTAAAGATACTAAAACTCTCGTAACCATGCTTTTACTTATTGCAATAGTTTTACTCTCCTTCTTTCTCATGCACAATAGGGATTCTCCTAAGATTAATATCAACACTTCGAGCATTGAAGCATTGGAATCGTTGCCTAACATTGGCCCTGTTTTAGCGAGAAGGATAGTCCAAAACAGACCATATTCCGATGTCTGGGAATTAGATAAAATTAAGGGTATAGGACCCGCTACCATCGAATCAATCAAAAGCAAAGTGATGGCCAAGTAATGGGTAGCGTGAAAGGATGGAGAGAATGAAGGAGTTTAGTTTTAATGCCTTTTTTGCGGTATTAGGAACAACTGCAACAGCGTGTCTAGGGGGATTTGATGCTTCCCTAAAGGTCTTAATTGCCTTTATGGTGCTTGATTATGTAACGGGCTTTCTAGGGGCTGTCAGAGGCCATAAAGTGAACAGTGAGGTTATGTATTGGGGTGGCGTTAGAAAAGGGGTAATTCTGGCCGTATTAGTGATTTCTGTCCTTCTTGATGAAATGGTTGGCAATGCTGAACCTATTTTCAGAACACTTACTATTTATTTTTATATATCGAGAGAAGGAATATCGGTTACAGAGAATTTAGGGGTTTTGGGTGTGCCATTACCGCCTTTTATCTCAAAGGTACTTAGCCAATTAAATGAGAAGGGAGACGAAAACAAATGAGGGTGTGCATCGACCCAGGCCACAATAACACAGGAGCAGATACAGGCTCACAAGGCAATGGGCTAAACGAAGGAGCAGTAACTTTAGCCATTGCTTCAAGATTAAAGCCCTTACTCGAACATAATGGAATCGAAGTCGTAATGACTAGGGAAAGTGATTTCGTTAGTCCCTTTCCTAGATCGGTCATCGAATCCCTTCAAACTCGGGTAAACATTGCCAATAATGCTAAAGTAGATTTATTCGTTTCAATTCATATCAACGCCGGTGGTGGAACTGGTGTAGAAGTTCTCATCATGGGTACTGGTGGCAGGGCAGAAATAGCCGCCAAAAAAGTCCTGCCCCATCTTGTAAAAGCAGGAAGTTGGGTTAATCGTGGAGTCAAAACTCAAAATGCTCACGTTCTCAGAGAAACTACAATGCCCGCAATCCTCACTGAAAATGGTTTCATCGATTCTGCATCTGATTCAGCTAAACTCAAAGGCTGTGATTTCCTCCAAACTCTAGCTGTAGCTCATGCAAAAGGAATTTGTGAATACTTTGGTCTGACTTATAAGGGAGAGGCTCAGAAGGTGGTTGTAGCTCCTGTGGTGGAGGATAAGGACATATATCTGTCTGTTAGGGTGAGAACATCAAAAGCAGATGCACTCGTAAAGCAGATTCAAGGCATGGGATATGCCACAAAGGTAATGGATTTAGCGTAAAGAAAGGAATGATTTTATGAATATAGGAACTCGTAAGGCAATTGCGTTATCTATGGCTGGTGCATATATTTTATTCACTGCCTATGGAATGGTAATGGGTAAAGCTGTACCAGTTGAGTTTGTTGGAATTGTCGGGCCAATCATTGGCTATTACTTTGGGAAAAGTACAGCCCTTGAGCAACCTAAATAAGTTTTCTCCTGCCCTCTGCCTTAATTGGTAGAGGGCTCCTTTTCTATTTCACCCTAACAAACTGCCCAAGCACTCCCAAAGAAACAGCATCCCCACTCTTAAACACCGTCATAAAATACAAATCACTAACACTTCCATTCTGAACATAAGCAGAATAATCGGATGGCTTTACATTCGTGTTAGCCATTATCACTAATACTAATGCTAATATCGCAAGAACCTTCTGCATTTTAGTTAAAGTTACTGCTTTGAAATCTGAGATTATTTCGTCCATGTGATGGCCTCCTTTTGAGATATTAGGTTTATTATGTCCATATTCGTCAGGATTAGTCGTTATTTCTCGTGGACAAACTTACGTTAAAAGGTGTACAATTAACGTAACACAAAAGGAGGTGTATTAGTGAAGAGGCTTGACTTGAGGGTTACTGAACCACAGCATAAATGGTTAGAAAAAATGGCTGAGAAATTAGGTATTGGTAAGTCGGAATTTGTTCGTAGGATTTTGGATAAGGAGATGAAAAAGAAGTGAATCCAATCTATGACTTACTTAGAGCAGATGGAAGTATTGTAATAAATAAGAATTTAATTATTTCTATCGGCCTAAATGAGTCTATTATGTTTTGCGAGTTACTATCACGTTACTATTACTTTTTAGAAAGGAAACAACTACAGGATGACGGAAGTTTCTTTAATACAATCTTTGACTTATCTCTTGCAACAGGTTTAGCGGATAAGGCACAAAGGACAGCAATTACCAATCTTAAAAAACTAGGACTGCTTAGTGTAGATGTTAAGGGAATACCTGCTAAAAGATACTTCAAAGTTTGTGGTAGTCAAGAATTAATCGAGAGTTATCTTCGTAGTGGAGTTGAGAAAAAACAAAAATTGATTGATGAACATCGTGAAAACCCTTTAAATTCAACAGTTTTGCCAAAAGCAGAGACTTGCCATGCCCTACAGCCATTACTTGCTATTGCTGATGGGGGCCGTAATAATACAACCTATAATACTAATCCAATAATACAAAATAATGATAATGGTACGAAGTCTGACGACATTCGTACGTCACTTTCTAAACCCTATACGGAAGGGGTTACTTATGTAGTAGATTATTATTTCAAGGCATATCGTCAATGTTTCGGAACAAGTCATGCAAGGTTAAAGGGCAAGCAAACAAAGACAGTTATGAGAAATATTAGCGACTTTATGGAAGAAAATATGTTAGATGAAGGAAACCTTGAAGCTATGATTGATAGGCACTTTGAGAGAAATCATCTCAATACTGATTACAATATCAACCACTTTGCCACAGAGGGAATATTAGCTAATCTGATATTTGAGTCAGGGTTACATTAGAAGGAGAGGAATTATTTTGAGGGAAATTAAGTTTAGGGCATGGGATAGGGCGACAAAATTAATGTTTGTAATATTCGATAACGAGGGAGAAAATTGGTTTCTCCCTAAATGGAAAAGCAATTACGAGGTAATGGAATTCACGGGACTTCTTGACGAAGAAGGTAAAGAAATTTACGAAGGTGATCTTGCTGAAAATGACGGAAGGATATACCAAGTTGTATGGATGCCTAATCACGCAAAATGGGGCGTAAAGGTTATTAAGACAACCCATGTATTATCAAAAAATATGACCTTTCCAATTTGGCAATACGTACACGAAGGAACAAGCACAACAAATTTCAAGGTAATCGGCAATATCCACGAAACGCAGGAGGCCAACTAATGTCCGACAACAAAGAGAAATCAAACAAGCCACAAATTAAGGTTTATCTCAGAGATGAAGATGAGGTAAAAATATTCAAGGAGCAGGCTGAGAAGAAAGGTTATTCAGCTAGTGCATGGCTAAGGGGATTGGGTATTAAGGATATTGGGAAGAAGGGGAAGTAAGAGATGGGAATAACAATAAGCTCAAAAAGGCATAGTTGCGACATGGGGTATGGCGGTTTTGGTAGGTTTAGAAACGTGGTAGCCGAAAAGGTGAGTAAAAAATTCAGTGAGCATTATGTAAGCATGGATAAGCCAGAGGTTATGTTTTTGTCTGGAAGTAGTAGGGATGATTTTTTCAAAAAGTATGATGCAACTACAGAGGAACTCATAGAGCAAAAAGAAGTAACGGAAGAAGTGGCTAATTTCTTGTACCAAACAGATTGCAACGGCAAGATAGACAGAAAACAAGCCAAGGAAATATACTCGCTAATTAAAGAATGTGATGACAATATTAGTTTTGGTTATTCTGGTAGAAAAGATTGTGCCAAAATGTCAGATTTGAAGAGTATTTTTTCTGACGGTACAAAGGTTGAATGGCGTTGAATTTTCTCCGCTAGTGCATCATCCAGAAGTGGGCCTTAAAGCAGTTGAAGAGGGGGAGGGAGTAAGAGGGATGATTTGTAAAAATAGTAAACTTAAAAAGATTAGATATTGTGAACATGGAACGGTGACTATTACAGTTTGCCTATTAACTGGAAAGGAGTGCCATTCTCACGGATTCGAGGAACAATGCACAGTGGAAAGCAAAGCTGTTAAAGAAATATTGTAGGGGGGGATGAAGGATGGATAATTGCCGATTAAGACCGTATCCAGCAGGACTGAAGGATTCCGATATCTACGGTTACGCTTTAGTTGATGAAAATGGGCATTATGTCGCAAGTAAATACTTACTAGTCAAAAAGGGTAGTGAGGTCGTCGCTACAAGATCAAAAAAATATATAACCGATGGTTTTTATTATTTCTCCACTCAGGATAAAGCAGAGGAGGAATTAAGGGAACTCAATGCCATGAACGAAAAGTACCAATTAAATAAAGAGTTTAGTATTAAGAAATTTAACAAGAAAGAAAATTCTATGATGGAATCAAAAGAATGTGAGTCTGATAATTTCTATGAGCGAAAAGCTTTCTTTAGGAATTCAGAAATAATTACGCCGTTATAAATAAGTAAAGCCCAACTCACAAGAGAAGGGCTTTTATTTTTATATTAGCATATATGGATAGTGTGCTTTTTCTCAACTCTCCCTTTCCCGTTCCTTATCCCTTGCACACCCTCAACCTCTCGCCCTCTCTTTGTTTTTCATATCAACAACGGCAATAACTTAAAGGCCATCAACGCCATCCCTGCCAACGTCAACGTATTCCCGAACAAAACTACAGCTTGAGTCGTATCATCAGATGTTGGAATCTCTGCTGGAACAGGCGGTCTATCTGGCAGCTCATTCTTATCCGTGAGATTATTCTTGATGACCTCCAAGTATTTCTCAAAGTTGTCATTGTCCCTAAAGTGTTCGCCTATCTCGATTCTGACCTTTTCCTTGATGGAGTCTGAGGTTATTTCTCGTTCATAGGTGACAGAATCCCTCGGTACATATTTCCCCGTTCCTCCGCTACTTATTTTCTTGCCGATTCGTGCTGTGATATATTTGCCAAGGTTATTTCCCAAGAACATAGCTTGACTAATTCCATATCCCTCGGGCAATCCGATCACTATCTGCTTATCAATCATCTTGCTCCACATGGCAAGGTTATATGCTCCAAGTTCAGGATTACTTTCTGACCAAAATAGGGAGGTCTGAGAGGGGTTGTTGGATGGATAGGGGTAGAGATAGTATAACGAACTCTCGTTGGCTTGAGAGAGGTTTGGGAAGCTGAGGGAGAGTCCAACCATGATTAGTAGGATGGATAGGGCTAGGCTTCTTTTGATTGAGGATTTACGTAGGACTATGAACATTTCGATCACTCCTTCATTAATGGTCGTGGGTCAATCGCTTTTCCACCAACTCTAATTTCCATATGCAAATGTGGGCCTTTAGAATTCCCTGCTCCTTGCGTACCTTTCGTTCCTCCACTTAAACCAACTTGAATAGAATTACCCCACAGTCTATCTCCCTTCTTAACTGCAACCTTTGACAGATGAGCATAGAGTGTTTGCCATCCAGTACCATGTTCGACTAAAACGTAGTTTCCATAAACCTCATGCAATCCGACAACGGCAACCTTTCCTTCGCGTGATGCCTTGACGATAGTTCCCTCTTTGCAATCAATATCAATTCCATGATGCTCCGTTCCCTTGAACTCTTGAGTGATGGTTCCCGATAGTGGATAGTTGAAGCGTATTGTTGATGGCCTGAGTTTTTCGTATAAGGAAATGCCCGGGGGGTATTTACTCGCACCAACTCCAGCGAAGGGAATATTCTCCTTTTCCTCAGTCCATGAAGTAACTGCGTCAACAACTCCTACGGCCTTCTCTACACCGTTCTTTGTCTCAGTATAGGCAATGCTAAGGTCGTGAACATCATCGGCAACACGGGTTAAGTATGGGCCTACAGTACCAACTATAGTCAAGGCTACTCCTGCCCAAAAAAGATACTTAACAATATGCTTTGAACTTGGTAGGGCAATTTCGACAAATACTCTGACTAATACATAGAGGGCAGATAATCGGATTAAATCGGTAATCATTTGGGCCACACGCCTTTACTGACTGATTCGGCAACTCCCATGAATCCACTTAATGAACTTAGTACCATTACGGCTAATGAAGCAATTGCAAATATGTTGAGATATATTCTATAGCGTCCATAACCGAAAATATCTAATCCAATCCCAAATACAAACAATGCGGCCGCCACTTTAAGGACAAGGTACATATTTTGAATTGCAATTTCAGCCGGACTTGCCATTGTGCGTCAACTCCTTCTGTCGATATTCCTCCCTCTTTTTAAGTGCAATTCTCCAGCAAAGTTCTCTGAGCTTATCGAGTTGATAGAATTCTAATCTGACGTTTTTCATGTTTGATAGTTCTTTGAGTAGTTGCTCCTTGATGTTGTCATAGGGGCCGGTAGTGACTACGGTTAATGATAGATATTGATCTTGAGCGAAGGTTTCAAATAATGCTCGATAGTTTTTGTTCCAACGATTTGATGATTCATTTACTTGGAATTCACCAAAACAGTAAATGCTACCGTAAACTTTGTGGTCAATGACTCCATAGCAATCAGAGATGGGAAGGGTTTTGTTTTTCTCATAAAATCTCCTTTCCTCTGATTTGAAATAGGTTAGCGTTTGATTGCCTTGAGAATCAAGTGCTTTTAAGTTCCATGCTGTATAAATCCATGATTTGCCTAGCCTGTGCTGAATTTGGTCTGGACGTTTTGAGTCGTAATCATGGAACCAATCGGGCATATCGGACCATTTCATTTCAACTCGTTTGATGAGCTTATCTTCGACTAAACGCTTAGTGCATCGGTGAGACATTTCGGTTGAGACATTCCAAAACTCAAGTAAATGTATTTGCTCCTGCGACAAGACGCTGCAAGCTTCGAGATGGGCTAGAACTCGTTGATCTCGCTTCCTTCCTCGGGCGTGGGTAGAAGGGTTCATGTTCGTATACCTCGCCTTCTATGTCGTGGTAGGGGAGTGGGGTTTTTGGGAGTTGGGACATAAGCTGATGGAATTGTTCGGGCTGTTTATTCTCGGTAGGGAAATAGGGTGTCTGAACTTCTTCCTCTGTATCGTATTTGTAGATTGCTCTACCTGGTGTCTTGGGAATATTCGCAGCCTTATCGCTCTCTAATATCATTTGGCTGTTAATTCTATCGGACATTCGGAAAGCTAAACGTGCTTCGAATTGGCTTTTGAACTCAGTAAATAGTTTTCCGTTTCCCCAGGCTTTTGCGGAAGGTCGTTGGGTAGCTGCTATAACATAGATTCCTTGCGAACGATATTTCTTGACTGACCTCAGAAGCAATTCAGCACAATATTTATCTTCGCCAACCATGTCGCATTCGTCCACAAGTAGCACACAATAGGGCATATGATTTCCCTTGATGGAATTGTACTCAAGAATATCCCTGCACCGTCCTAGCTTGTTTTTACGCTCCTTGTCTGATTTGTCGATAAGGTATAGGAGTTGAGTGTAATCCCATTCTTCATGGACGAATGTGGCTCCGTAATCCTCGAAGTATTCAAATTCCTTATTCTTTGGTCCGATAATAGCTGTCTGAACATAATCTCTTTTGGTGAGTTTATTTAGAAGTAAAAGGGTGTAAATAATTTGGTGCATTGCTGTAGATTTGCCTTTACCTCTAAGGCCTACTATTAATAACGAGTAGATAACTGCCAAGTCTTGCACGATAGGACCGTTTGCACCGTGACCAATAAGGATGGGGAGCTTCATTGTTTTCAGATAAGGCGTTGGGTCAAATGCGTAGGTGTAGGATTTTTCTAGGGCAATGTTTGAGATGGTCATGTAGGTGGCTCCACCGTTATGTTCAATTTCGCAAGAACCACCAACCGCAGTAGCGAAGAAATGCTCTTTTCCCTTAAAGTCCTCATACGAGATTCCCGGTGGTAAGTGAATAACCAAATGCCAAGTCTGCTTTAGTTTTGGTCTGACTTTTAGCCAATAGATAATTTCTTGGGGAGTTAGTTTTTTTGGGATGATAGGCTTTAGGCTTTGCTTTTCTTTTGGGGAGAGTAGAGTTTTTTTGTGTATGAACGGTTTGAGTGGAGCTTTAGCATAGAGGATTTCAATAGAATCATAGACAGCAGATGGAATTTCGGAATCCGGGCCACGATAGATAGCTCTCATAAAACCATCTTTTAGTTGGTCAACGAAATCATTATGCTTTTTCATTGTTCATCTCTCTAAAAAGATCGACTGACATTAAGGCAACAATAATTTCCTCATCATACTTAGCTGTGATGCCATAGTCTTTGATAGCCTTACGGATTAGTTTTTGGATCTTGGTTATGTCGATTGTCATCTTTCATTTCCCCTTCCAACGTTCTTATCAACGTTTACGTCGATGATAAAGAGTATTCAAACGAAATGCGTTAATGCTAGGTAATTAATGGAATGAATAAACGAACCCCGTTAGTGGCAGGATAATAAAAATACCTCGACCATTACGGCTGAGGTATTTGGGAGAGAATCAGATTGACTAGAAAGTCGGATAATTGTTGTAATTCTTGGTAATCGTCCTCATTTGGAAGAATTCTGACGATTTCTATCATCTCTTTCCCTCCTTTGATGGTATAATTTATGCACCAACAAAGTTGTCCTAAAACAAAAAGGGGGAAATATATTTTGAAGATGGATGCTTTTTATGGACGTAACTCTACGGATGAACAAGCCGAGAAGGGAACGATTGACGCACAGATTGATTATGCTAAAAAATACTTTAATTTAAACGACATTACCGATTACGAAATGTATCTTGATGAAGCAACGTCTGGAACGATTGCACTAAGCAACAGGGAAAATGCCTCTAAGATGCTAGAGGATGCGAAACGTGGGAAGATTAAGACTGTTTATGTTTATCGCTTGGATAGATTAGCAAGAAGTGTGAAGCATGTTTTAGATACCTATGAATTCTTAGAATCCTATAATGTACGTCTTGTTAGCATGACCGAAGCCTTTGACACTGGCACACCTACGGGTAAGTTCTTTATGACTCTTCTAGCGAGTATAGCAGCACTTGAGAGAGACACAATCTTAGAGAGGACACAAATGGGCAAGGATCGTAACGCAAGGGCTGGAAAGTGGGTTTCTGGAGCTTCGCCGTTTGGTTATCGCATAGGGGATGACGGAAAGCTCGTTATTTATGATCCAGAAGCGGAAACGGTGAGGCTCATATTTAAGCTTTACTCTGAGGGAATGACCATGTTTGAGTTGGCAAAATATCTTAATGCTAAGGGAGTGGAAACCCCTGCAACATCTAAGAAAACAAAGGGAGTAAGCACAGGGAAATGGCACGCAGGACACATTTCTATTGTTCTCAAAACAGAAGCATATACAGGAATTTACGGATATCTTCAACGTTCAAAACGCAATAGAGATATTATCGAGGTCGACGTTCCGATGCTTATTGATGTAGAAACTTTTAACGAAATACAAAAGAAAATTCTTATCAATGCTGATAGTGCAAGAGGAAAGAGGGGGAGACTGTACTTGCTTCGTGGAGTTATATATTGCGGTCATTGCGGAAGGGCTATGATAGGTAATGCAGCAGGAACCAATCGCTCCTATTATCGCTGTACGGCTACAAATGATCAGGGGCAGGGTAAAACTTGCACAGCTAAACAAATAAAGGCTACAAGCATAGAGAATGCCGTGTGGGACGATATATTGGAGATAGTAAGGTATCCGGAACAATTCAGGGAGTATGTAGAAAGATCGATTGCCAATACTAAAAAGGTAATGGAACCTATATACGATGAATTATCGGAAGTGGAGGAATCGATTACTAAAAAGCAAAAGGCGAAAGAAAGAATTCTCTCATTAATTAACAGGGATATGGTTTCCGATAAGGATGCAGAAAAGGAACTCAAATCTATTTCCTTGGAGCTAAGGTCGCTGACTTCACGCAAGGAGCATTTATTTGAGCAACAGGAAAAATCAAAGTCGATTGAAACGGAAACGATAAACTCACAAGTTGTATTTGACTACATTCTTAATCAATCGGAGATTCTTGATCCGGTGGTAAAGTCTCGAATTGTCCGTGGTCTTGTTAAGAAGATAGAAGTATTCACCATTGAGCAAGAAGACGACAAAAGGGGAAATAGAGCCGTTATATCTTATCGCTTAGGTCGTAGTTTGGAGTTAAGTCTTTTAAGAGATACTAGAACACAAACTACACTTCCAAATATAGAAAGCACCTGGGAGTTCCAGGCGTTTTCTAGACATGGAGGGCATAGAATCAGATGGCGGTAGGACTCATTAGCCGACATACCCTACCTACGTTTTGGGAAGCAAACTTATTGGCCTTGACTTCCGTTTCTGTTTGTTGCATATCTATTCCTATTCCGCATGTACCGTGATCGTGTGCTAGGTGATATGTTTCGTGAGCTATTGTTTCTGCCGTGCATTCCTTGGATAGAGAATCGTCAATAAAAACATGGGATACATTTTTCCGAGAAACATAGACGAAGCCTTTAACTTCTCCACCCAGTGGGACTAAGTGAAATTTAACTCCGTCTAAGTCGGATGAATGAAAATCCTGTCCCATACTGTCGCCTCCTAGTTGAAATTGGAGTAATTTGTATTAACCCATAGAGACACAAAATCCCAGGGCGTCATTGCCCTGGGTTTAGTTATTCACCTGCCTCTTCGTCCTCCACTATTTTAATGTATCTTATTATACGTTTAATAGTTTCTTTTTTGAGGGGTCTTACTTGTTTGAATAATAATTTCAATTCATCCCTCTTTGATAAATCTTTAAAAAAGGAGAGTAATTCCTCATCGCCCTCCAATGCAAGGGCTATTTTTTTTATTGGAGAATCATTATTATCCTTTCCGTGGAGAATGTAATCGGTAGATACTTCGAGCAGATTGGACAGTTTGGGTAATTCCTCTGAATCGACAGGAGTATAACCTCGTTCCCAATTTGAAAGGACTTGGCGAGATACACCGATTTTGTCAGCAAGTTCTTGTTGCTTGAAACCACGGCGATCACGTAAGTCACGTATTCGATTTCCGACTGCATTAATCATATGAGAATTCCTCCAATCTAAATTATAGCATAACCAATTTATATATTAAATAATTGTACGGAATATGATTGTTTTTTGAAATAAGCCATTGACATGTACGGATTATGATTATAAAATAAGAACGTACCCAAGTAATATATTCCAAAAATAGAAAAGAGGTGAAAAGGTGATTAGGGACAATGTAAGGGACATAAGGGAAGCTAAAGGGATTACTGGAAGTCATGTTGCAGAAAAAATAGGCTTTACCCCGCAGGGATATCGTCATATTGAAAAGGGTAATTCTCGACTACAGGCCGAAACACTTAAGTCTATTGCTGTAGTATTAGAGGAACCAGTATCAGTTTTTTTTGATCGAGAACAAACGGAATCCGTACTACAGAGGATTGGCGGTGAGGTCAAATGTACGAAATAGATGCATCTGACCACAAAGAACTACAAGATTTAGCGGATTATCTTGTTGATTTGGTCAGAATTACTACAGCGAGACACATTCAAAAGGAAAGCGCATGAGAATTTTTCACATAAAAAA
>CAYGDX010000006.1:0-39134 GCA_964348825.1 uncultured Gammaproteobacteria bacterium
CGGCGACCCCCTCCAGGAGGACCCGAGCGCCTCCCCGCCTGCCGCTGGGATGCCCCGCCCTGGCGCTCCGCTGACCACTGGCAGACGATCGCACGCCCTCGGTCCCCATGTGGTCATCACCGTCCGCCTGTCTAGAAACGCCCCGTAGCGCCTCGCCTGTGTTTGTGTGGGCTTTAGTCATAAGTCGCTGTCCTCGTTTTGAGCAATGCGCACCCCACCCCGTGCCCCATCGCCCAGGCTCACGGTGTCGATCGTGGCGCCTTCCTGCCCCTGCCAGCCGCGCATAGCCCTCTCAAACTCCCTCCTCTCCGTCCTCAGCCCCCGCCTGATGGTCTTAGCCCGAAGGTCAGCCGGCATCGGTGGCCGACCATTGCGATGCGGCTCGCGTCCCTCACGCCATGCCCGCACCTCACGACGGAAGCGCATAGCCCTGGCTCGCCTTGCACGTTCCTGGGGGGTTCTCATACCGCCCTCTGCGCCCGGTGCGCCCCGTCCTCATCCTTGAGTGGTCGACCCCTCACCCGATCAAACGCCTCAGCCATCAGCGCCTTGCCCTCTGAACTGCGCGCGAAGGACTGGGCCTTGGCCAGGCGGGCACGTTCCAAGGCTTCGGCCTGTCTTGCCGCCCTCTCCTTGCGCTCCTGCTCCCGTGCTGCCACCTCCGGGTCTTCGGGTGGTGGCGTCTTGCGTTCGTAGTCACCCATTGGCTTCCTTCCGCGCGTAGTTGTTGGCGAGCCATCCCGTCAGAACCGACAACAGAATCCGCTGTCCTGTCTTGAGGTTGCCCGCGATCTCCCGACAGCCGTCTTCCAGGGGTGCCTGCCCAAACTCATCCATCACCGCCTGCCATCGGTCAGCCTCGTCCTTGCCGATGTAGATCCTTGGATGCGATGCGATCAGGTCACCAAGGGTCCAGGATGATGGTGGCGGGGTCGTCCCTGGGTCGTCCCTGGTACGCGGTGCCATCGTCAGCGTCGGAGATGGAGTAGGAGATGGAGATGGAGAGGCGGCACGTGGCGTCCCAGGGTCGTCCCTAGGTCGTACCATCGGCGGAAGTGGCCGCCTTGACCCGAGTTCGCGCTCACGTCCGTTGATCGTCTGGTGTCGACTCCAGTTGACCACGCACCCCCATACCTTGCCGTCCGCCTCGAAGCGTCCGATCAGGCCAAGCCGCTCCAGTTCCTCTAGCCACTCTGTCACCGTCGCGCTCGTTACCCCCTCATCATGAGGGAATACCAAGACGCGGATCTGCTTGGCTGAGTGCTCGAACACCCCGCGCAGGTCGCTGTGACACCAGAGGCCAGGAAACAAGAGACGGGCGCCAAATGAAGTCTCCCCCATCTTTTCGTCTGTGAAGAATTCCGGGCGGATGAAGCGTGCTCTAGCCATGTGGCGTGCGCCCCAGCCTATCCACACCCCACGAAATCCCCGCAAGGGCGACAGGATACGCCCAGAGACTCCGTTGGATGTGGATGGGTTGGGGGAGCGGCATCCTGTTGATTCCTTGTCGGGCGGTTGCGGACCGCTGGCGACCAGTCGCTTCTATGGTGTTCATCTATGGCTTCAACCCCTTCCTCGCCTCACTCCCCTCCCAACTAGCCCGCACGTCCCAATTCCTCCCCGTGTTCCCAGCCCGGAAGCCTTCTTGGTAGGCCTTAGCGATAGCGGCATCTGTGGCCCTGGTATTCCAGTGTTGGATTGCCGTTGGCCCATCGTTGCATACCGAAGACTCCACTTCACATCCAGCGCAGCGCATCCAGTAAGTCTCTCCATCACCCATCATGGGCAGGGGGCTACCGCCCCCGCAAAACGGACACGCCCTCAACCCCTCCAGTTCATTCTCGCTCATGGGGTGTCCTTCATGGTTCCCATCCCGCTGATCCTGGTCCTAAACGGCTCCAGCGGCTTAGCGTTCTCGCCAAAGCAGCTCCACCCAGCCGCAACCGCCATCGCACAGGCGATCACTCGGAGCACTTGCTCCAGCGCTGGCCGCTCAAGCATCAGATCGAAGGCCAAGTGATCGCGCACGGTGACACACCACTCACGGCCTCCGCCATCCACCTTGATGAAGGGCACGAGGTAGCCGTCAATCGCCACGTTGTAGTGGCCGCCGATCAGCATGGGGCCGATCAGTTCGATGTCTTTCTTGGGGGTGTCGCTCATGGGGTGTCGCCCTTGTTGGCGTCCAGGTAGGCATTCAGTTGCGCGATGTACTCGTCGTGGGTCGGGTGTTCGGCCGCGTTGAACTCGTAGGAGTAGCCGCAGCTCGGTGACCCGCTGGCGCCGTTCGGTCCATTGAGAGCGCCGGAGTGGATCCGATACGCTAGTTCCTCAAGCGCGTGAGCCATACCCTCACGATCATCGGCGCCAATGGTTAGCGTCATAGTGACGGCGCGTTGTGGTCGATCGTTCATCCTCTCCCCCCATCCCCCGAAAGCGCAGCGCACATCTTCTCCAGAGCAACGGTGATACGGCGCTGACCGATGTCGAAGCGGATAACCTCTGGCGTGTCGGCGGTAAAGAACCCCTCTATCTCGGCTGCATGGAAGCAACGCAGCGCATCCATAGCCAAGCCCAGGGTTGACCGCACCTCCCCCAACTCAGCCCGGCTCTGGGCGAGGTCGGCCAACACCTTGGCGTGTTCCTTCACCGCACGCTCAACTGCTTGCAGCGGATACTCATCATCGGTCTGCCCACACAGCACCCCGGCCCTTTTCATGTCGGCCATCCACGCCAGCAATGCGGAGCATGCCGTCTCATATGCGCTCGCTGTTGGGTATGTCTGACGATCATGGGCCACCGCCTCATCCCTCTCCCGTTGAGCCGCGACGAGCTGGGAGCGGAGGTCGGTGTTCTCGTTTACGAAACGCTTGAACGCCTTCTCCACATAGTCCCCGATGTAGAACGGATCCCGCGAGTCCGCGTCATCGCTCTCCATTGGCGGCCCATGGATGGCCGTGTACGCCTTGTCGATGCTGACCAAGACGGTGCCGATTTCACGGGCATCCCACTGGGTAGATGCCGCCCGCTCCGCCCAATCGCTGGGGGTGATGGGGGTCATAGCTTCTCCGTGGTCATGTTGGCACGTCGGGCACACACCCTTGTATGCGGCGAAAGTCATGCGGTCCTCGCTATGTCTGGGGCTGGTAGTTGGTGGGGTGGTCCGGTGAGCACGTACAGACGCAGGAACTCCGCCTCACTGAAATGGCGCACGGTGTATGGCCTGCCGTAGTGACTGACCCGGATGCAGCGCATGCAGACGTTGGGCTTGAGCCACACGTCATAGCGGGCCGTGATCTTCCAGCGGCCATCGCCAACACTGCCGGCATCGCCCCGTAGTCGCCACATGCTGTGGGCTGGTGGGATATGATCAGTCACGATCCGTCCCCCCTCGCCGGCACCTGAGGGGGCGGAGGGAGGTGCCTGTCCTTCATCGCCTGCTGTAGCATTTCGATGACGATTGGCACATCATCCCAACTCATCCACACGCGACCGCCTCCGTGCGCAGCAATGGTCACACCTTCTCCGGTGTCTAAATCCTGATCGCGCTGGTCGCAGAAGTCATGTGCGCCGGTCGCAATGACTTCTATCGGGTCGTTTTCAGATCCGGGTGAGTCGTATATGCGCACGTGAACCTTTGATGTGAAGTTGCTCATCGCTCAACCTCCGGTGTCTTTGGTGTCGGACACGGCAGCCACCAGCCGCCGAACTCGTCGCAGTCGATGGCGCGATCCAGCCCGTACTGACCGTACGAAACGAAACACTTATTTGAGGTACCGGACCAGAGCACATGGTACGGAAGCGGTGCGCTGTCCTCGTCACCGTCCCAGTGCCAGTACGTGTCCTGACGGGTCGGCACATCCTGCGTCCACTCACACGAGGGCTCGGGGGTGGCGCGGGCAGTGAGTGCGATTCTCCTGTATTTATTTATCGCGCTAATTACGGCACTGGCGCTGGCTGATTGCCGTAGGTTGTCGCAGAGAATATACTCTTGCACGGCATCAAATAAAGCACGGGCCGCGACCACTTCTCCGTCTAGGGCGGCGATCCCACCAGCGCCTTCCGGGCGAACCGGAGGCGCCGTCTTGATCGCAAGCACAGCGGACAAATCATCGTCGCTGGAGTCATGTCCGCACGTGTGGCACCGGCCCTTATAGGCAGCGAAGGTCATGGCGTTCTCCTGGTGGCAAAGCAGTGCCAGCATGATTGCCCGCGAGGGTCGTGCTGGCAGGTGATCCATTCGTGGTTCTCGGGAAGACACTGATTCAGCGGTTGGCCATTAGCACGCAGTTCATCGTGCCAAGCGGCCTCGTTGCATGGCTGGCACTGACGAGGGTACGCGACCCCATGATGACAGGGCTTGCTCTCCGCTGGCGGGTGGATTGGGGGAGGGGTCATGGCTGCACCTCAGCGGCCACGGCATCCGGCTGCTTCTGGGCGTCGTATTCCTTGATCGCCCACACGATGGCGAAGCAGCACCAGAGATAGCGGAAGGTGTAACGCTCAAAGCTGTTGTCCCAGGCATCGGCGAAAGCGTCGTGGCGTGGGAGCGAATCGATGAAGTCCCTGATGTCGTCGCAGTAGTTGACGGAATCGATGTCGATCTCCTCGCCGGATTCCTTCGCCTGCCGCTCGACCCATTCCCGCGCAGCGTCCTCGTCGAACTCGCGAAGCCCATCGCACTTGTCCGCAGCCTGCACCTTCTCGGCCCAATAGCTGTCATTGATGTCGTCGCCACGGAAGAACTCGAACATGTCTTGGATGCGCGCAAAGACGTAGCAGCCCATGTCGCCGCTGATGGCCAGATAGCCGGGCCACGTCGTGATGGAGAATCCCATGCAGCCAGTGCCGGCCTTGTAGCACTTGAGGTGACGATACAGGCCGTTGTCGTGGATGATTTCCAGCGAGCGATCCGTCGAGCTTTCGACGAATGATTTGCGCGCGTCTTTGGTTTGGTTGCTCATGTCATTGCCTCGGGGGTTTGGGGGAGGGTCATTTCTTCAACCCTTCCGGGTCCATCTTGAACATCGCGCACACACCCTCATCCGTGACCAGGTAATCCAGGATCTTGCGCGCAACCGAGACGTTGCAGGCGTCGTAGTTGAAGTGCATTTGCGCGCCTGCGATGGGACACGGCATGTCGCCGTACTTGCAGCGCATGCATTGCTCATCGAAGCAGGCGCCCTCGGAGCTGTTGGAGAAATAGGCCATTAGCGTTTGCTCTCTTTCTCTGCGCACGCAGCGCAGCACGGCAGCCCATCAGGAATGCACAGCACCGGACGCGAGCACATTCCGCAGGGGGATACGTCTTGGTCGCTCTCCGCGAAGGCGTTGGCGAGGTCCAGCAGATAGTCCGCATTGGATTCCAGGATGTCCTTGAAGTGCTTTCGTGCTTCGGCCCGTGCCGCCATGTAGACCTCCAGCGAGGTTCGGTCGGCATTGGTTCCGCTGACCGCGCGTTGTTCATCGCGCACACGCTTGAACTCGGCGCGCATGTCGCTGCGGGCGTTGTTCAGCAGGGCGGCGATGCGTTGGGGTTCGTTCATGGCATCAGTCCAAGGAAGCGGGCGGGAAACTCAGAAACGAATTGCCAGCCGCATGCCGGCGACAGGAATTGCGTTCCGTCATCCTTGATGGCGGTCACAAGAAACTCCATATTCCTCGGCATGAGGATAGTCCCGCCAATCTCACTATCGCGGATGCGCTTGCCCTTGGTCATCTTGTAAACGCCCGGCCTTTCGATCCTGCGTCCGTTCCATTTCTTGGCGTGTGCGGTTGTGGTAATCATTTGTCCAACTCCACTCCGTCGAGGACGGCATACTTCTTGATGATCGCGTACACGTCCCTGCGCCGTTGGTCATCCTCGGAAATATAATGCCCGAGCAATTCGATGAACAACAGATGCGGCATCTGCTTTCGCATGTCATCGAGGATGCAGTACCCCGTCTTCACCAGGGGAAGACTGATGGGGAAATTACTGGACTGCACAACTGGATCCTTGCTTGCGTCGTAGGTCATCTTCCGGGCTCCGGGGTTGGGGGGTTCATGGGGCGCCATCCGTGCGGCCACTGCCACTTGATGAGGTCGCGCCCTACTCGGCCGGTGCGTTGGTCAACGCTTCCGCCGCCTTTGCTCTCAGCGATCTTCTCCCAGCCATCGAAGCGGTAGAGGTCGCCACTGTGGAGGCATGCGTCCTGATAACTCACTGCCGCCGGGATCTTGAAGTCTGGCCATGTGAACTCGCGCCACATGCGGATGACCACGCGGCAAAGGTTCGGGCGCTCGGCACAGACACGCGACAGTTCAACGCAGTTCCCGCGATTCAGCCACGGAGCGCCGCCGACTGATTCGCGCACAAGGCCACTGGTACAGGCGACCGCGACCAATCGACCATCATGCAACAGGCCGTGCGCAGCTTCCTGGCCGAAGTCTACGCGGCGCATCTCGCCCATCTTGTGACCCCACGCCACCAGCGCGCGGTTGCAGTCCTCCAAGGGGATGCCGCGCCAACTGACGCCCATATCGGTGAGGCTGGTCTGGCTCACGCCTCGCCCCCACCAATGGACTCCTGGCCGCTCTCCTCGTCAGTCCGCATCCGCAGCAACTCGCACTCCTCACTCGTCCCCGTCACGTCGATGCGCGGCCCACGCGGTTCCTTCACCTTCAACACACTCGTCACCACCAGCACCCCAGGCGAATCCTTGTCGTGCGCCGCCGTGAACTTCACGGTGACGACGGCTTTGCGGTGATGCTCGGTTGCGGACGTGATCGCGCGGGTGATGGCGGCGGCGATGTCCTCGCGTTGGCTGGCGATGGCTTGGTGGATTTCTAGCGGCTTGAGGTTCATGCGTTCTCCGGAAGTTCTGTAATGGTGACAGCGAGCGATCCGGGGAAGACCGCGAGCGGCAGCCGTTCCTTGCTGACCTGCACGACCTGCTTGTCGTCCAGGTAGACGCCGGCCTTTTGCAGACCGTCGAGCAACGCCTTCTCGTAGGCGTCACAATCGGCGGTGATCTTGGAGCGCGGCGTCATCGTGTAACTGATCTGCACCGCGCGCGTCATCGGTTGCGGCTTGCCCCCGAGTTGGCGCCAGACCTCGTCCACCAGCGTCTGTTGCTTCTGCCGGTACTCCTTGGACAGCGATTGGATCGCGATCTTGCGACCTCCCTTCATCACTAGGATGGGGACGAATCGGCGGTTGATGGGGCAGGGAAGGGAGAGGGCGAGACGTATCATTTCCCCGCCTTCGCGCGCTTGGGTTTGGGGTGGGTCATGCGACACCGCCGATTGTTTGTTGTGTGCCGATGGGGTCGGCCTCTGCGCACCGATGCCGAGCGATGCCAGCGTTGTGCGGGTCCAGTTCGCACCCGATGAAGTCGCGCCCCTCGATCAGTGCCGCAACGCCGGTCGATCCGCTGCCGGTGAACGGATCCAGCACAACCCCGCCCGTGGGCGTCTTGGTCAGCCGGCACAGGTAGCGCATCAGGTCGATGGGCTTCACTGTCGGATGATCGTTGCCCGTGCCGCGGTCGCTCCGTGATGCCTTGGCGACGTAGAAGAAGCGGGAGGCGCCGCCGGTGTCACCGTATCCCGCCCCGATCGTTCCGGCGGCATTGGGCTGGCCGCCATAGATCGGATTCGTCCGATCACCCCTGACGATCGGGCGTGACGCATCTGGCGATTCACTTACGCCGCTCTGCTCGTCTAGTTGTGCCGCCGCGACCTCATCCAGGAGGACGTTCGCAGGCCAGCGGCCAAGGGCTTCCCCGGCCCCGGCGTCCTTCCACGTCGACGATGTGGTGTAGGGCGTACCATCATCCGCGCGCATCGGGACAGCCCCGTTCGCCCTCATCGCTGCTGATGGCGATGGGCCGTTGCCAACCCGCCCCGCATCGATCGCCAACCCCGCCACGCCGTGCCGCTGCGCATTGTCGGCGAATGTCCCATCCAGCGGCTTCATGGCGAGGATGATCGGCTCCCATGCGGGCTTGAGGGCCGTGCCCCACCCAAGCCACCGCTTCGCCAGGTCCGTGGCCGGTGCGGTGTATGTCGCGCGCGCCCCGGCAACACCCATGCCGCTCTTGTTCAGTGAATGGCTCTCGTCCTTGCGCGGCGCCCCATGGCCGAGCACCTCACGAGCGGCGCCAGCCGCCTTGTCGATCGCCTTGTCGATCGCCATCGACTTCGGAAAGCCGCTGCCGTAGAGCCACGACAGCACGTCCCGCACCTCCCACCCTGCATCCTCGATCGCCACCGTCAGGCGATGGAATGTGCGCGTGCCGCCGAACGCCAGAAGCATCGCGCCGGGCTTGGCCACGCGCAGGGCCGCGCGCCAGTAGTCGGGGCCGGGCACCTGCTGGTCCCAGTCCTTGCCCATGAAGGCGAGGCCATAGGGCGGATCGCAGATGATCGTGTCGACTGACGATTCTGGCAGCGTGGCCATGATCTCGCGGCAGTCGCCGGTGTGGATGGTGAATGTCATTGGCGGGCCTTCCGGAACCCAAGGCGCCGCCGCTTCGCGCTGATCCGTGGTCCGGTACGTGGTTTGCGCTCTGGTTCCTGGGCGGGCTTGGCCTTGCTGGCCAGCCATAGGAACTCGCGGAATTGTTCACTGGGGAGCATTACGCTTGGCCCTTTCGGATCCGATACTCCCGCTGCCGGCGTGCGTACCCCTCAAGCTGTGCCGGCGTCGGTTTCTTGCGCGGGAGTTGTTTGCAGAGTGGGCAGCGTTTGCGGGGCATGGGTGGCCTTGGTTATGGTGGATTGCCGGGGGCTCTAGGCGTCTATCTCTGTGTCGCCGTCTACCTCTACCACAACTGTGCCTCGCCCACGACAGCACCGATCTCCGATGCCCTGGCATGCTGGGCAATCAACGATGAATCGGCGCATGGGGTCATCGGGGCCACGGCGCGGCAGTTCCTTGTGGCAGCCTTCGGGCAGTTCTTCGGTCATGGAATCCACTCCATCAAGAACTCAGCCGCCTTGCGCATCTTGAGGGCGGCGAAGGCCACCGGGCGCTGACCATAAGCGTCACGCCACTCGGTGCAGGCGGCGATGTACTTGGCGCGGCGATTCTGGCCGACGTGGCATTCGAGGTAGGCGCGGCGCTGAGCGGCTGCGATGCCCTTCCCGGCGTGGATCTCCGCCAGCTTGGCGTTGACCTCGCGGCAGAACTCGACCGCGGCATCAGCGGCAACCAGGAGGCGGAATGATTCATCCACGTAGTTGGCGTGGTCAACCGCCTCCTGGAGGGGGCGGACGAGGTTGGCGGATCCACGGCGGTAGGCGGCGACACCCATGATTGGCTCCCTTGGGGTACGCCTGAGGTTATGGCGCATAACAGGCCGGCGTCAACAACTACTTTCCGGCCCCCATCGCCTCCCTCACCTGCCCCAGCATAATCGTAATCCGCTTGGCCCGCGCGTCCCCGGGCTGGTAGCGCAGAACCCGATAGCCCAGGCAGGCGGCTGCGTTGAGCTTTTCCATGTCCTTCACGAATCCGGCGCCGCGCGTGTGTCGACCGCCGGACCAGGCGCCGCCGTCGATTTCGATCAGCAGCTTGGCCGAGGGGATGGCGTAGTCGGCTCTCCATTTGCGCGTGGGGTGAAACTTGTATTCGGCGCAGGCGTCGGGGCTGATGGTGAGCAGGAGGGGCAACACGAGCGGGTACCGGTCTTGGGCAGTCACGGGCGTCTCCCCTGCCCGCGCACCTCGTCCTTGAACTGCCCCGAATGATTGCCCGCCATGCGTTTGTCGCGCGATTCAGTGCGGGCCAGGGACGGCATGGTCCATTTACAGTTGTTGCGCTTGGCCCCGAGTGATGTCAGGAGGCGGACGCAATCTTGGCGGCTGGTCAGTGTTTGCGATTGAAGCCATGCGGTGGTCACGCCGTCGCTTTTTAGGCGGGCGATTAGGTCAGCGGGGAGGGTCACGCGCTCACCTTCGTCCCGTATGGATACTTCTTCGGGTCTACCGCCCAGAGCCGACGCTTGTAGCAGACGGCGCCGATTGAATGGAGAGCGCGCAGCATGGTGTTGCTGGTGCCCGGCTCGCACGGCAGACCGATCAGGTCAGTCAGTGCCTTGCCGCGTCGCTTGTACCGAGCGACTATCAGCCCCCTCCTACCAACGCGGTACGAAAGCCCGCACAGGTCACGGCACCACGGCGCGCGCCACCTGGCATACCACTTTCCCGGCGTCATCACTCCAAGGAGTGCGGCGGCCATCTCCCCATCATCGGACGACAGGGTTGCCCACCTTGGGTGCAGTTCTGGACGCTGTGCGCGCTCGCTCGGGACGCCATTCCAGCGAACCCTTGGTTTGGTGCATTTTGAGCAGTCGGCAGTCGTGCTCATGGCGCATCCCCCTCAGTCGGCGGCAGAGAGTGGGCCGACGGCGTGCGTGGTCTTGCTGGCCACTCCTTGTACCCAAGCGCTTCCCGTGCTGTGTCGATCATCACCCAGCACATGGTGCAACGGTGGGATCCGGTGGCGTGGGAGTGGACCTCTGGCGATGCGCTGGCGATTTCCTCAAGGGCACGGCGAAGGTCGGAACTCATTCCGCGCACCAGTGCTGATTCTGGTCCATGCCCAGCGCCTTGAGTCCAATGGCGGTGATGTGATACACCCGCGCAGCCAGTCCCGTCTCGCCCCGGCGTCGCTCGCCCATCTTCGCCGTGATAAGGCCGTGGTCTTGGATCTCGCCACGTCTCGCACGGGCTGCGTTGAAATGAACCTCGGGGCACCACTGGTATATCTCGGCGTCCGTCGCCCCCGTTACTCCGCGACTGGCGATGAATTGGCAGATCACTCGGCGGTCGTGGCCGGACTTGGACACCACGGCGTGGTTGCGCGCGGCATCCTTGCTGGTGGTTTCGTTGGAGTAGGGGAGCGTGGTCATCATTCCTCCACCAGCGACTTGCGCTTACTCGGCGCACACAGTCCCTTGATCGCATCCGCCGCCTTCTTCTTGCCGCCCAGCTTTTCAGCCAGCCGCTTCTCCGCCTCTGTGGGCGACACGATGGTCGACAGATCGGCGCCATGCGCAGCCAGTTCGCGCCGCACTACGTCCTCGGGCGCCGTCCATCCTCGGGCGCCGTTGGACTCCTTGATCGCGTAGCCGGGCACCGGCGTCCCTGCCGTGATCAGCGCCTTCGCCCGGTCCTCCAGGGCGTCGATGAAGTCCGCGACCAGCTTGGCCGCAGGCCGGAAGCGCGTCAGCGATGCGGCCACCTCCTGCGGACTCAGGGCCAGGACCGTGCCGGGACCATTGCCAGCGATGATGGCCGCCGTGTCCTCAACGTTGGCCCGCAGGGCCGGGCAGTCCTCACGACGGGCGCAATACTGGCACGCCTTGGCCGATGGGGTGAACGCCTGGGGATCGTCGCCGCTCGCCTCAACGGCTGCCGTGATGTTGCGGATGCGCTCTGCGGCTGCTTCCAGGTCGGCGCGCAGCCACAACGTTTCGGTCGGCGTCTGCTCCAGTTCCGCAAGGAACACCACGATCTCTTGCAGGTGCGGATACACGCGCATCAGACCAATCGCATATGCTGCCGTCTGGAGGCTCGCCCCGGAATCGTCGCGCTCACCCCTGCCGCTCTTCCAGTCGATCACGACGCCGACCGGCGACCAATCGGACACGCCGACCACATCAGCCGTCCCGAACACCTCCGGGATCCCGGCGTCCAGCCGCACCTCCGCCTGCCAGTGATGGTCAGGGAACCGGCTGCGCAGGTCCTCAAACAGCGCGATCCCTGCGGCCACGGGCTCCGCGACCTCGGGACGGATGGCCTTGAGGTCCAGGGCATCGCCCACGTAGGCGGCCAGACACCCGTGGATCTCCGTTCCCCTGAGCGCCATCGGCCCCGGCGTCGGGTCAGACTTCCAGCCCAGACACAGGGCCAGATTGGGCAACTTGCTGGGACTGTAGGCAGCGTGCGCGCTCATCCTTGAATCCCGGCCATCTCGTCCGCGATGGCGATAGCCGCCGCGCGGTGCTCGGGCTTGATGTCGTTGGCCGTCGGCACCGGGTAGCCGGTCAGCTTCTCAATACGGGCGATGATGTCCTTGGCGCCACCAACCGCTGATGCGGCCCGGTTCACTGCCAAGCGCACTTGGTCAATGGTTGGCGGTTCCCCGGCGACGGGAGCCTCGTTGGAAGCAACGTCACTAGCCGTGCCCCCACTCGCTTGTTCCGTGGGCGAGGACTCGACCGCCGCCGGGATCTCATGTGACTCGCTGCGCGCGACCTCAACCACGCGGGGCTTGCGCCCCTTGGGCAATTCCTCGCGGACGGTCGCCTGTGCGGTCACGTCAACCGCGTCTTCCATTTCCTCGCGGGCATGGAATCCCAGGAGGGCGTCAGCGAAGGAGCCACGGAGAGCGAAGGCACGAGCGCGAAGCTCCAGCATGCGACGCGGGTACTGGGACCACGGACCCTGCTTGGTCCACAGCCCGGCCTTCTTCGCGTCATCAACGCCAAAGCTGCCGGGGTAGGCGTCGACCTCGGGGCCGACCTGGCGCTTGACGGTCACGGTGCAGACAAGCTTGTCGCCCTCGCCGTCCCATTTGACCACCTGACCGCGCCAGTCCGGGCGGCTCTGACAGACGGCCAGCATGGCGTCGCCCCAGAGAGTCGGGCGACCGTTGACCACGGCGATGCCCTGCATGGCGCTGAACGGGTCGAGCCCGAGACGCGCGCCCATGCTAGCAGCGATGATAATGTCGCCGGGCTGGCCTTGGTATTGCTTGGGCACCAGTGAGGACTTGGCAATCGCGGTTGCGATCTTCCACGCCTCATCGGTGCTCTGCGGGGTGAGTGCGGCGGACCAGCCAGGGGCGGTCGTGGTAATTGCAGTGTTCATCTTTTCTCCGTGTTGGTTGTGTCAGGGATGGCGGGAGGGATCAGAGCGTACAGGTAAACCCGCGCCGACTGGCCAGGAAATCATCTATCAGATCGTTCGCGCCCTTGATCGACTCGCCCGGCTTCACTGCCATGAGCCGTTGCGCGTGCTGCTGAAAGGCCGACGCGGTTCCGGGGTTCATCGCCCGGAGGCTCAGGAACTCCAGTTCTGCGCATAGTTCGGACTTGGTCTTGTCGCGCTTGGCCTTCGCCTCCTGATAGGCGGCCAACTCCGGGAACAGCGCGCAGTCAAGCCCGACGGCGATAGTCTTCCCGCCTGCCGTCACATCCATATCGACAATCGTCGCATTGGGGCCAGTCCGATAGATGCTCGCCTGTTTGTTCCTGACACTGACTGCGGTCACATCCTTGAGCATGCGCTTGACCAGCCCGAGAGCGCGCGGCGCAAGGTCGATCTTGTCGGCATCGTCTGCGCCGAGCTTCGCCTTGCTGGCAGATCGCACGGCAATCCGGCGCTTGATCTCGGTGAGGTAGTTGTTGCCGACGTTGGCTTTTTGTTCCTGCGTGAATCCCATGTTGTTCTCCTTGGTTGTTGTGGTGATGCGGACAGTGAATTGTGTGTTCAGAGTCTCGACCGAAACGATCCCACCCCGTTGCTCTGCGCGATGCTCCCCTCACTGGGAACATACTGCGCATCCTTATCCTCCCGCTCGCGTCGCCGTTCCCGTTCCTCATCCATCCGCCGATCAATCCACAGTTCAGCCGCTTCCAGTGCATACTGGCGTTCGGTGAAGGAGTCGGATTCGTGGAGGATTTCCGTGGGGGATTCGGAGTCGGTTACTTGGGACCAAAAGCCGTGGGTTCCGGGGTGGATTGAGACGCTGAACGGGGGAAGGCTCATGGCGCTGCCTTTTCAAATAGCGCAAAGGCGATCCAGTGAACATCAGCGAAGACCTCCAATGTTCCGCCATCGACAAGCGATTGGATCCACGATCCCGGCGAGCCCATGCGATCTTCCTCCGAGTCCCAATACACTGGGCCATTGGGATGACGACGGAGGCTGATGTGCGGCTTGGTGGGGTGCTGCGCGATCAGCGGGTATTTATCAAAGCCGAATTGTGAGATGGTGGTCATGGCGGTCCTAGTTGTTCGTGCCGACGCTGATAACCCGCGCCGCATAGTCGGTTGCCGTTTTCCGGTGACGCCCGCCCAGTCCTTTACGCCAGGCCGCAGCGCACTCGCTCCATGATCCGCAGATGCCGTAGTAGTGGGCGAGGATGTGCCGCGCGCACTTCTCGGCATATGGCGGATCAACCTCGCACAGACTCGGGCTGAATCCGAATTGCCGTGCGGTTGCGGGAAGGATCTGGAAGGGGCCGCGCTCGCCGGATGTGCCGCGTGATTGGTTGACGTAGCGGAGGCTGCCGTCTGCGCGGTAGTGGCTGGACGATTCTACGAAAGCGATGCCGGCGAGGATGTGGCGGGGTACGTCGGCGGGATCGGCCGCGCACAACCCGGCGCAAAAGCTGAGGATGACAATGATGAAGGCGCAGGGGCGGACCCAGAAGGCGTCGGACCAGCGGAGGGGCGGGCGTGGGGTCATAGCCGCGCCTCCTTCATCATATCCTGCGCATGATCGGCGTCCGCTTCCAACTTCGCCTGCTCAGCCTCGGCCCACAGTTCGGCGGCAAGTTCGTACATGCGCTCGGTCCAGTCGCCGTTCGCGTAGGCTTCCTCATCTACTGAGGTTTCGATCTGCTCTTGAAGCCGCTGGTCCGCGAGGTCCAGGAACTTTTGCGGGATGTCTTGGTCTTCTTGGGGGTCGGTCATGCGCGCGCCCTTTCGCATTCGTCGAGTAGGCGCTGCATGACGCGCAGGGCCTCGCCCCACCGCGCACAGATGCGCTTGTCGAGTTCTATCAATCGATCGATGCGGACGCGGTTGACCGGAGAGACGCCGACGGCAGCGGCGATTGCCTTCGCCACACGGCGTGCCCTGGACGCCATGCGATCACTAGCGGCCTGAGCGGCATCTAGGTCGGCGCGCGATGGGCGACTCACGACAGCACCAGCGCAATCGCCAGCGCCAGGAACAGGCCGATGATGGCAGAGGCGAGGATCACGCCCCAGGGAACCGACTCGGGGATCCGCTCGCCCTCAGTTGGGATCACAAGCTCGCCATCGACCTCGATCACGACGCGGCGCCTGATCATGTCCTTGATGAGCGCGAATGACGCCTCTTGCGTCATGCCGCGCAGAGTGACCAGGAAGCGCGCGACACTGTAGCGGTCTACGGGCTCGTAGGTGCGGACCATGCCAAGGGCCGCGCGTTCGTCGGTGATGGGTTCGGCGTCTTGGTAGGCGGCGGCGACGCGGAGGTCGATGTGCGAGGCGGGGCACCGGCGTAGGGCGGTGGCGAGGTCGTTCGCCGTTAGCTGGGATTCGGTTGGGGTCGTGTCGGTCACAGGATCTCCATGAAAGAGAGGGCCAGGAAGGTTGCGAAGGCGAGCGCCAACATCAGCAGGGCGCGGAGGCCGGGGCTTAGGGGTCTCATTTCAGCCTCGCCAGAATCTCAGGGTGCTGCACGGCAGCCGCGCCGTAGATGTCTTTGAGTGCTTGCCAGGGATCCCCGCCACGGTCAGCCACCCGCTGCATGGCGGCGAGGCGCTTAGCCATGTGCTCATTGATCGGCCCCGGTGGCGTCAGGCGGCGGATGGCTTCGCGGTAGGTGATGCCGCGTTGATCGGCCAGGTGGGCGCACTCATGGGGCGCCGTCGCATCATCTGCGCCCGCGTGTAGCTCGCGGATGCCATCACGCCCGCATAGGCCGATGGCATACTCACGACCGCGCAGGAGTGAGGCGGCGGCCATCTCTTGGCTGGTGACGATCGTGTAGGGCTCGACTGCGCCCGGATTCAGGCGGCCGATGGGGGCGGCGCAGGAGGTGAGGAGGAGGGCGGAGAGGGCGAGCGTTAGGCGCATGGCTGAGGTAATAACCTAACGGCTCGGTTGTGCAAGGATCTTTTTTGGACGCCCGCCCTTTTTGCCATTTTCCCTGGATGCCTTCGCTCTTTTCTTGCTGGTGATTTTAGCAAGGTGAGACATGACGGCCGAGATGGTTTGCTTATTCATGGGGATTGACGGTAGCTGGCCGCTGGGTAATTCAAGGGCAATGAATTACGTGAAGCCGCCGCCGAGTTATTATTTGAAGATTCGGATACGAAATGCGGCCAAGCGGAAGTTGCGTCTAAGGTCGGCAAGGGAGAAGGCACGGCACTCCCCCAAGCAGTGGCTAAGGATATTAGTTCTGTGTGGCAACCGCTGCGTCAGGTGCGGAGAGGCGCCCAAGGACGGGAAACTACACAAGGACCACATTCGGCCCATATACCAAGGTGGCAGCGATGGACCGCTAAACCTTCAGCCGCTGTGTCGGTTCTGTAATTTGAGCAAGGGTCCAGAAAATGATGACCTGCGCCCGGCATGGGTCATTGCGGAGATAGGGTCACAGTGCTTTGCAAGACTACTGTCGCGCCTTACGGACTGTTGACAGCGATCACGTCACCTTGAATTGCGCGCTGGTGCCATTTTCGCCGTGAACGTCGACGATCGCCCACGCCACGCCATCAGTCCCAGTCGTGAACGTCCACGGCCCAAGCCCCGGCGGCCCACTACCTGACTGCGGCTCCCCGGTCGCTTCGTCTCCCTGGAAAAACTGAATCCCGCCGACTGAGAAGCCGTTGCTGGCGAAGGTGTAGGTGGTGGATGGGCTGCCGGTATATTTGAGATATACGAACTTCCCGTCACCGTTGTATTCGCTGGCGAAGTAGTTGAAGGAACTGGACAAAATCCCCGGCGTAAATGGCGGATTCGTCAGGATGCCGGCGACGTACCCACCCGGAATAATGTGCTCCGTCCCCTCCCAGTCACGGTACGTGGTCGTGCAGCAGATGGGGATGTCACAGCGTGGTCCCGATAGAACCGTCAGCCCCATGTTGCCGGACAGCACGGCGTCGCCCGTCGCCCACACTTGGATATGCACGTACCCGAACGTCCCGAGTGGCGGCAGGATTTCCCCGATGGTGAGGTCGGACCATGCGGCAACGTTGGTCGTCGCGCCTAGCGTCACATCCTGAACCGTGGTTGCGCCTGGTCCGCCCGGATTCGTCCATCCGCTGTTGCGCGTGATCTTGACGTGTACGCCGGCAATGGTCCCCGTGGACGTGTAGCGGGCCAAGGAGTAGCGGCATCCCTGGTAGACCTGGACGACTGCCGAATAAAAAGAAACCTCCGGGCCGGCTCCGTAGAAGGCTGGGAACGATATGGCGATGCTGCCAGTCAGCCCGCCGCCGCCCACGTAGTTCCCGAACGGCGCCGCACCGTAGCCGTTGGAAAGCATTGGCCCCCATCGGTGCTTGCTCAGGGACTGGTCGCCCGCCGCCCCGTGCCAGACGCGTGGGAACTGGAAGCGGTCGTTGAGTTCAGTGCCGAACGCGTTGCAGCCGTCCGACTCCAGGTCATAGGTCGGGTATCCAAAGTTGTGGTCGTACCGCTGTCCGACCCGGTACCATCTGCCCAGATTCTTGACGCGCATCACGCCATCGCCGGCCCTGGTGTTTGCCCCGCACTTGTTGTTCAGCGTGTAGCCAGATGGTAGAGAATCAGGAACGCAAACAGCGGTGATGGACAGAGATCCGGCGTTGGCAATGGCGTACGCTTCCCAATCGCCATCCCATGCGTCGGCGTCGGGTGCTCCGACGATCATCTTGAGGCCGGCCGGATACGCGATTCCCCAGCCGTCCGTTGCCCAAGGCCACGGCATCACCTTGAGGACAGCTCCACGGTAGGACTCAGGCATCTGCGATCACCAGACGATGGACGAGCCGCGATAGAACACTTTGTTGACCGAGCCGAACGGGAGCACGGACGGGCCGGGCGTGAGTAATTCCCACGATTCGACGATGGTAGAAAATGGCCCGTCATTGCAGACCAGGACCTTGTGCGCCTGTACTACTCCATCCACATAGAGGTAGGCATTGCCCCAGCCGTCAGCATAGGACGTGTCCACGTCCGGGTCGTAGTCCGCCGGGCATGTCGTCTGTGTGGTGACGTGCTTGATGCCGGCCTGCCCGCTGTCCAGCGTGTTGCCGCCGATGATGACGAGGACCAGCGTCCGCTCGCGTTGAACCACGCGCCGCACATTCTGCTGATCGGCACGGCGCCGCAGCATTTCAAGGTCGGCCCTGATTTTCTGGAGTTCATCCATTGCGCCAGTCCAGGTCTACCCATGAGGTGCTGATGGTGGTGACACCGGCAACGTGGTCGTAGTGGATGCGCGTGACCGGCGTGCGCGGATCGTGGAACTGTCCGCCGGCTTGGATGGAAACGATGATGTCACCGATGCGCGGATAGTAGAGGACCGTCCCGTCTATGTCCGTGTAGGTTTCAAGGAATCCGCAGTCCGCAAACGAGTAGGTCACGGCCCGCCGCGCCAGGGCGGCATTCTGGTGGACGGTGTACCACAGGACCGAGAGCCAGTGTCTCCGCGCCAGCTTGTTGCGGTCATCGCGCAGGGCGTTGTTGATGTTGCCTCCGCAGGCCGACCGCTTCACGGGAACGCCGTCGGGTTCCAGGTTTTCGCCGTCAATCTCCCAGATAGCGCCGGGGCTCGCCAGCCAGTAGTGCAGGTCAGCATGGCGCACCAGCAACCGGCGCTTGCGGTCCACGACACCAGGCGCGCCAGTCGCCATGCGGACGCGGTGCGGTAGCTGAAATGCCACGGTGAGCACAATGCGTTCCCACGACAGGGCCGCCGCTTCCGGGTAGCCCCATGAGCGCGAGCCGAACGATTGGTCTGCCGGATCGTACAGGAAAATACCGTCCGGGCTCAGTTGGATATGCAGGCCGGCGCCGACCTGCTCCGGCGTCCGGTACAGGTCATCGTCTGCGCGGATCAGGGCGAGGATGCCGCGCCGCTTGGGCTGGCCGTCCTCCGTCTCGCCATCCTTACGGACGGGCGTGGATGAGGTGTAATCGTAGCCCTCCAACAACGGCAGGTCATCAAGGATGCGCGTGACCAGCATGGACGTTGCCGTGGTACTGGTGCCGACGATGGGCTGGCCGTTGTCGTCGCAGGAGTAGTCGAAGCGCACGGTCGTTCCGCCGTTGCCATCGCCCAGCATCCACGCGAAGGCACGGGGGATGCGCTGGAACTGGTAGATCTTCCGGTACCACTCCGCGATGCGTTCCGGCAGGTCGAGCGCGTCAAACGCCGTGGCGCTCGCGTCCGTCCACCCCTTTTCAAGCGTGCCGTCAACCTTGCCGATCGTGGCGAGCAATTCGATCTGCTCCCCCTCGCTCTCCAAGTAATCGTAGCGGTACATGTTTTGATCGCTGATGCTGAACCCGCGCACACGATGGTCCCCGATGATGTCCACCGTGATCAGGCGGTCCACGTCCGCCGACGGGATCGTGATGGCCACTCCGCCCTTGGGCTCCACATAGGTCAGTCCGTCGTCAAGCTGTGAGCTGATGGTGATTTTGCACGTGAGCGGACCATCGGGAGCGCCGCTGTCATCGTCCCAATCGCAGAAGGCAAGGCCCAGCCCGCGCGAACGGTCGAGCATGCGCGACACGAATGCCAGGACTGGCTCACCTTCGCTGACGCGCCATGCGTTGTAGTAGGTCAGCAGCGTGGGAACTTCCGCGTCGTTCACGGTAAACAGCGGTTCATTGATTGGGCGACTGGCAACCAGCGCGTGGGTCAGCGCCTCCTTGTCGGTCCAGACGCCCATCGAATCCATGCCCGGCCAGGTGTGAAACTTCGCGGTCGTGTCGCCGTCTGTGGTGTAGGTCGCGCCGCTGGCTTCCTTGTTGCCGATCAATCCCCCCTGCTGATCCGGCGCGGTGTTGTAGCCGGGGTGTCCGGGAGCGTTGATCGATCGCGCCCCGCCAGAATAGAACCCGTGCCGATTCATCCGCCAATCCCGCAGATGCACCAGCCCGTCCAAGCAGTGGTACGTGCGGACGCCAGACGGGATGCCGGCCGCGCCCCACATCTCGTCGGTCTGCTCCATGACCTTGCCCCAGTAGACCGTGCGCCAGGCGGGGTCTTCTAGGTCTTCGGTCTCCGCGTCGGTCTGGATGCCCTCGGCGACCTGAATACGGATCTCATGGTTGGCCAGGTCGGGGGCCGATGCGTGCATGCTGTCGGGGTCCCACGGCGTACCCTGACGCGCGGCTGCCGCTGTTGCCGCGTCACCGCCCACAACCTGCCCTGTCCGGCTGCGCCCGCTGCGGTCCTGGAAGCGTCCATACTGAAATTGCATCGTGGCCGCGCCCAGGGCGGGCAGTGCGACGCGCTCCCAGTCCAGCACTTCAAGGCCATGCACAAACTTGGTTCGCATGCGAACGGGCGCCCAGCCACCGGCGCTGGTTTCCTTGCCGCCCCATGACTCTTTATGCAGCACGCGCACGCGGGCGAAGCGACGTACCTCTAGGGGCAGGGTGATGGTCACGGCAACTCCACGCAGCGCAGCGCCCAGATGGCATCCACATACGCCTCTGACGATGAGTTAGCATCCCCGCCGACCACACGCCCAGGGATCGCCGTGGCCTGGACGGCGGCCACGTAGACGTTGAGTTGCCGGTCAGCGCCGCCCGTGACCAGCGTCACCTTGCCGTAGTTGCCGGCCAGACGTTCGTACTTTTCCTTGAGCGTAACCGCTGCGGAAAAGTTCGTGCAATCCATCGTCGTCTCAGCGTTGAACGTCGGGAACTGGTCGAACACGCGGCGGATGCGCTCATAGTCCACGCCGGGGGTGGTGAGCACTTCGTCCTGTGGGGTTGCCACGGACATAAGGAATCCCTGCGGCGTTAGGAAACGCAGCAGGGGCAGGTATTCACCGGTGATGACGAGGGTTGCGGCGGCCATGGTGTTGCCTTAGCGGGGGGCGTTCGCGGGATCGGTGGTGATGACCATGCGGGGGGTTGCCATCTGCTTGTTGGTTTCCGCGATCTTCTCCAGATTCTTGCGGACCTCTGACTCTGCGGCGAACTGGCGGTCTGCTTGGATCAGGGTGTCCAGCCCCCAGACGTGCGTGCCGATGTCGGAGATGCCCCAGCTCACCGGCGACTCTGCGCGGCGGCGGTCCATGACTGACTGCGCCTCACGGGATACCGCGCCGCGCGGCGCGTTCAGCCTCTGAGCGGTGAGGTTGTTGGTTCGCTCCCTTGCCCGCAGTTGCAGTTCAGCGTTGGTCTCATCGCCAGCGCGGCCACGACGCGCCTCAACGTCTGCCGCCATCGGCATCCGCCCGCCCTTTTGTAGCATGTCCAACAGCTCTTTTTCATTGTAGAGCCCACTGGAGCGCGCGGACAAGGCGGCCATGACGCTGGTGCTCTTGAACGGGACGCGGGCGTTTTTCGATGCGTTGACTACCGAAGACAGGAACGAGTCCATCTCTTCCGGGGCGACGCTGCCGCTTGGTCCAGTAATGGCCGCGTTGATGGCGTTGCCGTTCATCCCCAGCGATTGAGCTGCATCGGACCTTGAGAGAGTTTCGCCGCCGGACTTTCTGTTGGCCTCGACCAGCCGCGCGGTGTTCTCTGCCGCTGCCGCGCCCACGGCGTTTATTGCCGAGACGATGCCGGCCATCTTCGTCACGGCGCCGCTGATCTGCCGGCCCCACATGCCGAACTGGTTGCCCGTCTTCGCCGCCGCATCCCCAATGCCCTCGACCTTCTTCCGGGTTTGGTCGGCCTTGTTGTTTATTGCGCCAAAGTCGGCGTCGTAGGTTAGTTTCCCGTCAGCCATGGGTGCTACTTAGTCGTGGCCAAACATGACGCGGCCTGCCTGTGCGGTCTGCGTGCGGCGGAAGCTGGACGCCATCCGGCGCGTCTCCATGCGGTCCTTACGCGCGGCAATGGCGCCGGTGAGGCTGGCAACCTTGGCGTCAACGTGCCTGATGGTGCCAGACTTGATCGCCTCGCGGAAATTGGCGATGAAGTTCTTGGCGATGAAATCACCCTCCCAGTACGGCAGCGTGCCAAGCACGCGGCCAACGGTCTGTGACTGCCGATCGCCGCGCGGGATGGTGATGGTCAGGCGGCAACGCTTCCTGGTAGCGATGGCCGACGAGTGCGCCTTGCTGGCGAACTTGTCGCGCAGGTCGCCACTGCGGACGAGGGGGAGGATTATGCCGTCCGCCTGCATGCTGGCGGCGTATTCCTTGGTGCGGTCCTTGGCCCACTTGCGCACGTCGTACACAACCTTGCGGCTCTGGTTGAGTTGCAGGACGAACCCGATCACGCCACGGCGGCGCTTGTACTTCTCGGGGTTGCGGTCCACCCATTTCTGCATCAGCGATGCGGGCGGTGGTGCGCTTGACCACGGGTCCCAGCCGTCGAAGTCACGATTCTTGATCGATGTCCACCGCTTGGCGAGTTCGCTGCCCTCGCTCTTCTTCGCCGTGGTCCGCAGCTTCGTGGCGAGCCAGGCCGGCTTGCGCTTGCCGTAGCCGAATGGTCCGCCCATCACGTAGGGCGTAAACCGCTTCGGCAGGAAGTTGGTAATCCACGAGTTGCCGGCCTGGATGAACGCGGCACGGGCCAGACGATTGCGCACGGCTACCGAGAAGATCGCCAGCGCCTTGCCCTGGTGCGTGATCTCCGCGCGCACCGCCCCCATGGCGAACCGCTGGCGGGCGAACTGCATGTCTCCGGCGAACATCGCCACGGCTACGCCTCTGCCATTCTCAGTGGAAGGCCACAGGCGGCGGAGATGGTCGTGAGGACTAGCGCATCATCCAAGAGCGCGAGCGCGGCGATCACGGACGTGTCCAGGTGATGGGTCACGCACAGGAGTTCCGCCGTCCACTGGCAGGCCGCGCGCTGGTCCGGTGATGGTCCGCCCTCTTTCGTGACCAGCATGGCCGCGCGTGCCGCCTTGGCCACATCGTCAGCACGATACTGCTCAGGCGTCAGGCTGGGCAGCCAGTCGGCGCCGTAGGCCACGCGGTAGACCGCCGTCCCGTCTTCGGACAGGATGCGCGGCGCCTGCCACTGGTTGGCGTTGAGGTCGACGGCAACGGTCGTGTCGCACCATCGTTGCGCGCGGGTCAGTAGTTCAGGCTCGGCGCCGCCAACCAGGCAGCACTCCCAGCCACCGGCCAGTGCGTGCCATTTCTTGTCGGGGTGCTCGCCAACCAGCCACGCGGAGCCGATGCCCCAGAAACGGAATGGGATACCCACGCCGTCGCGTTGCTGGAGGTCGTGCGCCCCGACCAGCCACGGCGGGGGCGTGGACCGTTCGTGCGGCTTGGTGTCGCGGTAACAGATCACGGCACGGCCGGCACGGTCGCGGTGACGCTGACGGCAATCGGGTGCGTGGTCGTGCTGCTGAGGCCGAATGCCTCGTAGCCCACGCGCGCCACTTGCAGGTGGCTCGCGCTGAGGTCGGTCGGATGGATGCGGCTGCTTGCGATGGTGAAGCTGACTGCGGTCCCGCTGGCGTCCGTGGCCACGCCGGTAGTCGCATCGTAGCGGCGGAAGTACTGGATCAGGTTGCTGGTGATGTTGAGCCCGAGAAGCGTGGTCAGTCCGGCCAGCGTGGAGGCGTCCGCGTGGTCGCCAAACATGCGCGGGCTTCCGCCCAGGCGTGCGGCGATCTTGGGGTAGAGGTCGCCGTCATGCTTCTTGGCGTCCATCGACTGCCCGAGGTCGACGCCGGCCGATGACAAGCCGGGGTAGACGGTGCCGTTGCACGACAGAGGGCCAAGCGTGTGCAGGGTCGGCTGCGCGGCGAGGGTCGGAAGCGCGTTGTTGTTGGTCTTGGCCAGCGGGTGCGTGGTCGAATCGGCGGCCAGCGGGATCACCTCAACCTCTGCCATCAGGTCGCCGTCTTGGTCAACGCTGACGCCGGTCATCTGGATGGCGGCGGTTGCGCTCGCGGACAGGGCGTACTTCGTGTGGACCGAACCGGACGCGCGGGCGTAGTCCGTGAACAGTGCCATGTAGATTTCAAACACCGTGGCCTTGTAGACCGTGAATCCCACGATGTCGAAAATCGGCTGGAACGGCATCGTCAGCCGGATGCGCGGCTCCGCGCCGCTGACCTTTATCAGAGTCGCGTACTCGTTGCCGCTGTGGTGGTCCAGCGCGGCGGTGATCGATGGCGACAATGAAAACCCCTTGATGGGGATGACCGTGCTGCCGATCTTCGCGGGCGCCAAGCTGTGGATGAGGGCGGGCATGGGAAACCTCTCAGGCGCTCAGGCCGTATTCGATCGTGATGAGCAAGGGGATGATGGTGGATCCGCCAACGGTCTTGGCCGCGCCGGGATCCTGGGCGAGGGCACAGTTCATTCTGCGGAAAGAAATGCCGGCGTGTTGCGCCATTAGTTCCTTCATCAGGTTCTTGCCAAGAGTTTCCGCAGCGCCCAGGGCTGCGGTGCCAACCACGTAGACAAGTATCCATAGGGTTCCGCTCGAAAGGCCATTGGCGCCCTCTGCGTACCGGTCTATATCAGAGATGGCCGGCACCAACACGGCGTGCGTGGTCGCCGTGGAGCCGGGCGCCTCCGGGTACCAGTTGCCGGCGCTGCCAACGGTCCAGGAGGCGCACGCGGCAAGCTGCGTGGACAGTTGGGTGATGATCTCCGGGGGATCGGTGAGGCTCATGCGGCGCCGCCACGGTTAGGCGTGTGCGTGATGTCGACACGGCGGGACAGGCGGCAGACCTGTTGCACGTCCAGTTTGACCGATTCGACGGCCCAGCGCAGGCCGGTGATCACGTCTTTGACCTCGTAGCCGACCACCATCAGCGGCGTGGCCGGTCCCTTGAGGATCGCGTTGAACGCCTGCGCGTCGGCGCGGTCGTGCTCGTTATAGATCGGCTCTCCGACGCGCTCTTG
Organism: uncultured Gammaproteobacteria bacterium; assembly: GCA_964348825.1. Lineage (GTDB taxonomy): Bacteria > Patescibacteriota > Patescibacteriia > Veblenbacterales > UBA10138 > JBBTZY01. Next base: position 24,769 of record CAYGDX010000006.1, read on the forward strand.
ATGCAGAACGAATCCGGTCAGCGTCGTATAGGCGCCGCCGATCGTGGTCGCGTATTGCAGCGACTCACCCTTGGCGGTTGCCAGGGTGGACAGGGCGAGCGTCAGTGAGTCACCGATGATGGACATTTAGGCGCCTGCTTCCCGCGTTGCGTTGGCCGCCGCGAGAATCGCCAACCCGTTCGCCACTTCCTGTGAGTTGAGGATCTGCGCCAACTCAGGCGGCAACGTGGCGGGGTCGAGTTGCCGCAGCATTTCAAGGATCGGCTGCGCTCGCTGGGCAGCGATGGCGACCGCATCCTTGGCCTTGTCGGCGGCTTTCTGGTCCTTGTGCGCGGTGAGTGCCCACACGCCGTCAGCGACCATGCCGACAAGTGCCTTGGCTGGTCCGCCCAGTCCAGGGACCAGCGGCAACAGTTGCTTGGCGAGGAACAAGCCAACGGTGCCGGCGGTAGCTAGCCCGGCCCAGACGCCTGCGCCCCACGGAGCCGGATCGGGCGGCGCTGCATCAGCGTAGGCGCCCGGATTTTCCATGATCTGGTTGGCCGACATGCGCGGCGGTGGGATCTCCGCACGAGCGACGCCAGCAGCAGGGGGCAGATACTTTCTGGCGCCAACCAGAATATCAATTGTGAGTTGCGCATTATTGTCCGGGTTCTGGAGCGTGCCGACAGCGGCGACAATGCCGGCGTCAGCGTCAGCGGCGGACTGGGCGCGGGCTTCGCGCTCGCCGCCGCAACCGGCCAGCAGCGACGCCAACAGGGCGCCGGCCAGCAGCAGAATGAAGACGACCAACTTGCGCTTGGTGATGAAAAAGCTCATCCGTGCTCCCCGCTCTGGCGTGTCTGCCGTCTGTGCGTGCGTGTCTCGTCTTCCAAGTAGCGCATCATCCGATCGGCCACGGCGGCAGTCGCGCGCATGCCCTCGTTGCAGGCCACGGCGGTCTTTTGCATCTCAATGGCCATCCCGCCCTGGAGCGCGCGGAACTCCTTCTCTCGCTCGTTCAGTTTCTCAATGAGCGACTTGCGGTCGGTGTCGCACGCCTTCGCCTGCTCCTCCGATCGCTCAACGAGCTTGTTGTTGGTACCGTAGGCGAACCAGACCACGACGATGATGCCCATGAACATGAGGAAGCAGACGATCCCGATTGGGCCGTAGTCTGTCAGTGCTCGGGCGCCTTCGATCGCGGAGGATGCTGGGTCAGCCATTGGTCGCTCCCGGAGGATCGCCAACAACAGCGGTGGCAGACTTGGCCTTCTCATGCTCCGCAACCAACCGGCTCAGCGTCTCAATGCACGTCTCTCGGAAACGCGATTCCATGAGCTTCAGCGGCTGCTCGCCGGCAAAGCGGGCCAGTCCTTCCAGGGCATCGGCTGGGCCGCGGGCGTCGAGGGTGCGGGTGGCTGGTTGGTCAGTCATGGCTAAGCGGCTCCTTTGATAATGCCGGCAGAAACCAGCGCCGAACGAATACCATTCAGCAGGGTGATAATTCCGTCAGCCTGTGCGGCAGTTGTGAAGCCGTAGGGCGTGATGTTGGTGGCTGCGGTGGTAGCAACTGCGGCTTGGTTGGCGTTGGCGGGCTGAATAACCGGCGTGACGTTCCAGAAACCCAGCTTCTGCGTGGTTGCGGTGCCGATAATGCAGCCGGTGGTGGAGCCGACATTGATGTTCTTGGCGTCTGCGATGCCGATGCCGCCAGCGGTGTAGAGCGCGTTGCTGGTTAGGGTCGTGCTGGTGGTCGTCCCAAGGACTGAAAGCGTAGTTCCAACATTCACCGCCTTCTCCACCCCAATCCCACCCTCCGTCACGATGGAGCCGGTGTCTTTGGTGGTGGAGTCGGTGGTGTTGCTTAGCGACAGCAGGCCGGCGGGCGTCAGTGTCAGCCGGGTCGCACCGCCAACCACGTCATAGAGCACGTAATCAACAGCGGCTGCGCTACCAAGCAGCCCAGAAAGCCAACGAAGGGTTCCGGTGTCATCGCGACAGCGGAAATTGCCGCCGCCACCAGAACTCGCTGACCTGACTCCAGCAGTGACGTTGCCGCCGCTGTTCATTTCGCTGCCGCTATAGATCGCCTTTTCTACGCCAATTCCTCCTTCCGTTACGATAGACCCAGAGTCCTTGGTCGTTGAGTCAGTTACGTTGTTTACCGTCAGAGTGGTTCCGGATCCCAGGGAGACAGCGGTGCCAGTCACCTCAAAATAGTTATTCGCGTTGGTTCCGGTAGCGATGCGCGCTCTCGTTGGGGCATAGACGAACGTTGTGTCAGCGGTTGCCCAAAGGATGGTCGGGTGTGTGGATGACCCCTGGTTTCCAAACGCTCCAGAGTCAGTGTTTCCAGAGTTTCTGAAATACATTCCAGTGGCGCCGGTCGTGTACCCGGTACGCGTAAAACGGAGATAGTTATCGTTTCCGCCCGTGATGTCGGATCCAGTCGATACGTAGTTTCCGCCAATAAATAGGCTCTTGGCGGCGCCAATTCCGCCGGCCGCATAAAGGGATCCTGTGCTAACACTGCTAGAGTCGGTGGCGTTGCTGAACTGATTGACCGCGCTGAAGTTGTTCGCCACGCCCAGCAACGCCGCCGTCCCCGTCGCCGGCACGGTCAGGGTGAACGACCCGTTATTGATCCCCGTCCCGCCGTTGGCCGGCGGCACAATCCCCGACAGCGAGGTGGCCGGGAACGTCAGCGACGTGACCCATGCACCGCCAGTGAATAGCATCAGCGCCCCCTCCTCCGGCTTCAACCGGAGTCCAGGGAACAGAGGGCCGCCGACGCCGTGGGGCATGGCTTAGTTGTACTCGCCAGCGTTGCCGGTGACGTGGACGGGGAGGGTTACGGTCGTGCCGAACCACAGCGATTCGCCGGGCTCCAGAAACTCGTTGAGCGTGATTTTGCCCGTAGTCGCGCCGATGGCCGTTGTTGATCCGGTGCCGGCCGCAACCGCGATTTCCTTCCAGAGCTTGTAGGACGCGGCGGCGCTTACCTTGAAGATCAGCAGCACAAAGGCCGCGGTCGTGGTCGAGGTCGCGGACGGCGCCGTTGCGGTGATGTCCTGGACCAGCGCACCGGTGCCACCGTTGGCTGCGGTTACGGCGGTGAAGCCGGCCACCAGGTTCGCCACGGTTGCGCCGGTCTTGTCCACGCATGCGGTGGTCAACGCGGCCTTGACCGCCTTGGCGACCGATGGGGTGATAGCGAGGGTGTTGCTGGCCATGGGATTTCCTTAGTACGAGAAAGGCGATTGGTTGCGCGCAGAGCGGGGGATGATGGCGCCGAATTGGGCGACGGTCGAGGCACCGTTGACGAGGACGGCGGGAGGCGCAGTCATCGCCGGAGCAACGCCGCGCGCCGATTGGATCTGCAATGCCGTGAGTGACTCCATCCGCGCAAGGATTTGCACGGCGGTCAGGACTGGGATCGTTACGCTGTCGCGGTCACTCATGGGGTCGCCGCTCTCCACTTGACCGTCAGCAGGATAGTTGATGCCGTGATGGTCTTGGTGAGGTAGGTCAAGCGCAGGTCAGCGCGGCAGAGGATCGTGGACATGCCGCCGTCAGGGGGCGCGATAGCCTCGGGGAACGTCGCCAGGATCGCGCTGACGCTGCGGTTGCCGGCCGTGTCGGTGACGATCGCCTCGGTGAGCGTGGTCACGTCGGCAGCCTGGTCGCTGTCGGTCGTGGCCTTCTTGATTTCCGCCTTGAGCGTGCAGACGGCGAGCGATGCGGCGCCGATCGCGGTCAAGGCCGATTCAGCCACGCTGAACAGCAGTCCGATGCTGTCGCCGTGGAACATCTCCGCAGTGCCTTCGGTCAGCGTGTCAACAACGGTGATGCCGACGCTGGACTGGATGAGTCCGCCAAGGGAGTCGAGGTCGTAGGTCGTGCCCTCGCCGGTGAATGCGGCCGGTGCGCTCAAGTGGTCGGCGCTGGGCTTGGTGATGACACACGTCCATACGCCATCGGGGTTGACGAAACTGATGAGATGGAAGCCGGCGGAACCGGCGGCGGGAAGCGTCCAGACGGGTTGGCTGGACAGAGCGGTGCCGGCGCCGTTGTACCACACGAAATCCCAGCCGGCTGCCGTGATGGCGGCTTTGTTGGCGTAGGTCAGAGCAACGCCGGAAGCGTCGAACGGGAACCATGGCTGGGAGAGTGAGTCGCCGGTTACGGACACGTGGCGGCTCCGGGCATCGGGGCGGGGTGAAGGGTGCCCCGGCGTCCGTCAGTGGAGCGCCGGGGCTAGTGGGATCAGGTCGCGGAAACGGGCAGCCCGGTCATGAACACATCGACGATCGTGTCGCCGGTGGCGGCAGCCGCGATGGCGTAGCCAACCAGTGTGTTGCTGGTCGCGTTCGGGGTCGCCTTCTTGGTCGAGGCGTCCATGTACACCTTGTCACCGATGGCAAAGCTCTTGCCGGTGCCGGTGTTCTTGGTGATCGTTACCGGGCCGTTGAGTGCCATGAGGCACGCGACGGTTGCCGCCACGGTCTCACGCGCGACGGCGTAGCTGTCGGTCACGATGTAGATGAGGCCACGGGTGTAGCCACCGGTGGGGGCGGTGAACGAAACGTCACCGGAAAAGTTGCAGCGGTCGCCAGCGGCCATGGGATGTTCCTTGGATGGGTGTTGGGTGGGGCGCGGGGGCTCGTGGGCAGCCCCCGCTGGTCATCAGGTCGTGGCCTGCTGGGCGCCGGGGATGACCTTGGTCGATCCGTCGGTCGTGGTGAACCAGAAGAGATCCGCCTCGAAGGGCTGGAAGATCTTCCAGTTGCGCGCGGCGACGGCGCCAGCGTCGAACTCCTGAACCTGCGGCGATTCCATGCCCGCGATCGTGGTCAGCACGAGGCCGGTCACTTCGTTCGGGTCGGCCACGCCGTAGTAGGTGGTGGTCGAGTAGCCGATGAGGGCGCTCGCTTCCAGCCATGGGGTAACGATCAGTTCAGGCAGGCCGCTGGAGGTCGCGTTGCCGACCGACTGGCCGCCAACCGACTGATGCAGGCCGGCGATGTACTGGCCAGCGGTCGGGCCGGCGACGTGGAAGCGCGGGGAGTTGCCCAGCGGGTTTCCGTCGAGTCCGGTCTTGACCATCATCGCGGCGCCTGACTTGCCAACGTTCGCGCGAGCGGCGGCGATGGTGTCGCCGGTCGTGTAGACTGGGGTGCAACCGCTGGTCGTGTTGCTGGTCCAGGTCGAGGTGCCCTCGGACGAACTGGTACCCATCATCAGTTTCTGGAACACACGCTTGTCGATCGTCTTCTGCGCCAGCACGCCGGCGCTGCGCAGCGAACGGTCGAACTCGCCAACGTCATCGTTGATGAGCGCCTGGAGCGAGAGCGACAGAGTGCCGCCCCACATCTTCACGGTGTCGTTGTACGCGCCTTCGGTCTTGGCCAGTTCGGGGAACGCGGTGTTTTCCGCAGTCTTGATCAGGTTGCCGGTGCCAAGTCCGCCGATGTAAAAGGACTTGAAGTCCGGTACCGACTTGTGGCTGACCAGCGGCTGATACTTGATGGAGCTGGAGCCCATCTCAAAGCCGGCGGCAACCGCCTTGCTGATGGCGTTCAGCATCACGAAGCTGGGGAAGCTCGCCACGCTGATGTTCGCGGCTCCATCGCGGAAGCCGCTGATCTCGCCAGTGCGGCCCAGGATGAAGTTCGCCAGATCCTGGCGGCTCCACGACTGCGAGCCACGGACGCCGATCATGCCCAGGTAGGCACGGGCGGCGTCGAGGATCGTGCGGCCGACCATCGGGTTGCCGTTGGTGACTTGGGCCGGCTGCTTGAAGCCGACGCGGTGCAGGGTCGCACCCACGAAAGCATCGCGCGCCTTGTCGGCCTGATCGCGGGTGATGGTGATGGCCGGGACTTCCGGTTCTGCGGCGGTGTTGCGCTTGGCAGCGAGGTCAGCCATCATCTTCGCCTGCGCGTCAGTCTTGCGCATGCCGATGTAGGGTGAGGCTTCCAGGCCAACCGAGCGGGCGAGCGTGTCGATCTCGCGGGTTTCCGCGATGACCGCAGCGCGGACGGCTTCGTCATTGGCCGGGGCCGGGGTGACGGGGACAACGGCGGGGACGATGGGGTCGGGCATGACAGGCTCCGGAGTGGCCGAACGTGCGGCCGGGGGGTTTTGCTTGGGGGAGATGGGTGGAATTGCTGAACGCCACGCGACTGCGCCGGCCTCGCGGCCAACGCCGACCGTCGCGTCGGCTGGGATCGGGGTGAAGCTCGCTTCGTACGGCTCCCAATCGGTGCCGGTGTACGTGCGCGCGTCCTCGTCCACGTCCCAGGAATGGACGCGGTAGCCGACCGACACGCCGCGCAGCAGTCCGTCGGTCACATCCTTGCGGATTTCCTTGGCGGCATCGCTGGTGCCGTACTTGGCACGAATGACAAGCTGGCCATTGCGCACATCGGCAGAGACGATGGCCGCCCCGCGTTGGTTCGGGTCATGGTTGACCAACACGGCGCCCAGCTTTCGCAGGCGCTCCAGCCGAATTGCGTTCGGCGCATGGCTCAGGATTTCTGTGTCGCCCCAGCGCGTCACCGGCGCTTCGCTGGAAGCCGTGAACTCTACCGCGTCCGAATCACCCTCAACCGCGCGCGCCTCAAAGCGCATCTCGCGGAACAGCATGGACGGGGAATCAGTGGGCTGTGGCATGGATTTGCGGACCCTACAGAGTTGCCGATTGATCACTAAATTGCGTTTTACGCATTATCGCCAACGGGCTTTGCTGGTTCTGGTGTCGGCTGGTCGCCTGCGGTGCTCTCGGGCGCGGGCGCGGGCGCGTTGGTGCCCGACAGGTCGAGCACCAGGCCCAGCGCCTTGGCTTCCTCGCGTTCCTTGGCGAGTTGCGTCCAGACTTTGCGGTAATCGCCGCCCTTCTTGGCGATCTCCGCTTCCCAGGTCGTGAAGCCGGCGCCAACCGCCATCGCAGACGCCTGGATGTCCTTGTACGGATCCACGTACGGCTGGCCGTCAGGCAGCAGACGATAGTTGACCTTTTTCGGCATCGGCACGCCGGCGCGGAGGCACAGGAATGGCAGCACAGCGCGGAACAGGCGGCCGATGGTCGCGTGCCCGAACCATTCGCGCACGGGCTGCAAGAAACGCTCCGTGTCGATCATGTCGGCACGCATGCTGGAATAGTTCGCGCGGCTCACGTCGCGGTCGAGATACCGCTGCGGCAGGCGCATGGCTGCCGCGATGTCGCCGCGCAGCATCTGGCGGAACGCCGCAATCTGCTGGCCGGGGCGGCTGTGTGAAAAACTTTCGATCTTCTCGCCGGGGAACAGACGCGCGACGGCGCCCAGCCGCAGCGTTTCCGCCGGGTCTGTGGTGTCGCCCTCGGTGGTCGTGTCGCCTGCGCCGTGAGATTCGCTGGTGATTGCAATGCCGATGCTGGCGCAGGTGATGGCCGCCTGCAATTCGGCGTCGACCAGATCGCGCTCCTGCTGCAACGTCTCAATGACGGGCGCAAGCCACGGCTCTCCGCGCGCCTGGAGGCTGCGGCGCTTCTCAAATACATGCACGATGTCGGCGGCCTGGACGGTTTCCGTCTGCATGCCGAGCGATGTCTCGGGCGAGCGTAGACGGTAACGAACCGGGCGCCCGTAGGTGTCAACAGTGACCGGCCCCACATCAACGGTGCCATCCGCGTTCCTGCCGATGCCCATTCCGGTGGATTCGTCCAGCCATTCGGCCTCCAGCGGGAGCACAGAGAGTGCAATTCCACCGCCCTTTGCGCGCTCTGGCATCATCACGAAACGCCACAGCAATTCGCCGGTGGCGCACATCTCGCGGAAACCCTGGCTCTGCAATTCGTAGATGTCGCGGCCATCAACTACGCAATGGTCCAGCCACTCAACCCACTGGGCGCGCAGTAGTCCGTCGATACGCTCGTCGCCGGTTTCGATCTCCAGAGCAATGCCTTGGCCGACACAAAGCGAGGTCAGGCCATCAATTGCAGCGCGTGCGCTAGGGTTGTTGCGCTCCAGGTTGCGGACGTAGGCGCGCAGGACCGGAAGACTGGCGGTCAGTAGCTCATTTGCCGTGCCGTTGGTCGGACGCCCTCCCTTCGCCAGGATTTTTCGGCGCGGATCGGTGACGCTGTAGCCGGTGGCGATGCCAAACGTTGATTGCGACCACGACGCGGCGGTGCGCTTCATCCACCCGGCCACGCGGGCGACCGTGCTCACCATGCGGGAGAGCGGGCTCACCGGAGGCCCCGCAGGCGTCCACGCATGAGCATCGGGGACGTGCCGTCAGCGCGGCCAAGCTGCTGATACAGCGCGTCAAGGCGCAGGCTCGCCTTTTCGCGGTTGATGTAGCCGATGGTGGTTCCGTCGCTGGCAACGTTGGCGACGGTGGTCGCTGCGCTGGACAGGAAGGTTTCTAGCCGGTCGATTTCCGCCTGGATCAAGGCAGCAGTGCGCGCCATTCCGGGACGCTACCGCGCCGTCGGCTTCCCTATAATTGCGTTTTGCGCAATTAGGTCGGACGCACGGTGGCCGGAGCGTAGACGAACCCCTTGCCGCACAGCGAACACGCGCAGTCGCGCTCGCCATTGGTCCGACGCCGGAGGGTCTTCGGCTGCATCCCGCGCCCGCAGTTTGGGCAGCGGCAGGGCATGACCACATCGGGGACGACCATCGTTTCGGCTTCCTGCGCAGGCAGGCGGGGCTCCGATGCGGGCGGGCGGCCTTGTCCTCGGGCCGGAAGGTCCGGTGATTCTCGGTTTGACGGTCTGGCAATGCTCATTTGGTCTTTCCCTTGCGGCGATTCTTCGGGTTGAGGAGATGGGCGAAGTATGGCGCGCAGGCTTCGCCGTAATCGGCCGGCGTGGTCTTCAATAGGCGCCGCGCCTCTGCCATGAATTGCTCCGGCTCCTCGCGGTATCGCCGTTCCCATTCAGTGAATGCGGCGGCCATCTGTTTGGTGGTGGTTGTGATTTTGCTCATAGTGCAATCCTCTCAACGGTGACGCCGCTTCCGGCGAGTAGTTCGGTGGTAAAGGCCAGATCTCGTTCTTCGCGCTCCCAGCGGTCCCGCGTGCGGTCCTCGCCCTTGTACCCGGAGGCGTCGATGGTCGACGTGCTGTTGATCCCATCCGCGCCATAGAGGCGGACCAGCTTCGCGCCCAGGTGCGCAGCGTGGCACATGGCGGATTGCACGGACCAGTTGATCGGCCGCCCCAGTCGCGCGTGCTCGCCAATGAGTGGCACGGCGTCCCATCCGATGATCGGGCCAAACGGCATCCACTCGCGGGCGTCCGTGATGCTGTCGACGCTGGTGAGGATGCCGAGCGCGGGCCGTTGGATGTCGCCAAGCAATCCACGGAACCACGACTTGTCACCGGCGCAGAGCCAGTCGTGCGGGATGAGTTTCGCGGCTGAGTTGACGGCAAACACCAGGTCGTGCGAGTCGGCGGGCGGCCAGACGGCGGGGAGGCTTTGACCAGGACAGCAGATGGCGGCAATCATTCGGTTTTCCCGTTGATCGAACGCGCCACGTGGAACGGAAACCCACTGCGGTTGTCCATCTCGCGTTTGAGCGCCGACCACAGGCGCCGGCATTCCTCCAGGTCCTCTGGCGCATCAATGTCGATCGTCGCCCACGATGGCATGACGGCGATCAAAAGCGGCAGACCCCAGCGTTTCCCGGCAATAACGGCGCTCCGGTGGGCAATTTGAACGGTGTTCACCTCTTGCAGGGAGGCGAAATTGCAGTCTTGGGAGAGCGGATATGGCTTGGGAAACCAGCCATTTTCAGCCATTCCGGCCGATATTCGCCACGTCCACGGCACCGTCTTGGCCATAGTTATGCCGCCATTGCAGCCATTTTCTTGCACATTTCGCACCATTTCGCGGATCAATGTGGCGCTACGGAGAGGCGTCGCGGGCTGTAGGGTAACAATGAGGTCGTATCGCTGGCCTTCCTTCTCCGCTTCCGCCAACGCATGCTGAACCGTGCGCGATAGGCTGTCCGTTTCGCCTTGGCTCAGGTGTTCCGGCCGGTGGATTACTTCCATTGCCGGCCAGTCGTCGGAGTCGGACGAAACCACGATGCGGTCACACACGCCGGACTCCCGCGCTGCATCGTGCGCGTGTTGGACGAGGGAGCGGCGGTCGATCGTCTGCCAATTCTTGCGCGTGATGCGTTTGGAACCGGCGCGGGCTGGAATGACGCAGAGGACGCTCATCGGAAATCCACGATGATAGCGAAGCGGTCGCGTTCGATCGGCCTATGTGTGATGATCGTTTCGCCTGGCCATGCGGCGCGCAGTTTTTCCATCCACCACTCGGCCGGCTTTTGGATTGCATGCAGTTCGACTTGCTCGCCGTTGATGGGGACAACGTCGGGCATGTTGGCGATGGTCAGCAGCAGGCCGCGCATGGAGAGGCGGTCGAGTTCTCGCAACGTCGCGGCCAGTTCATCGGGCGGAACGTGCTCCAGAACATCGCATGCAATCACGTAATCGGCGCGGGCGTCGCCTGGTCCGATGCCCATTCCAACCGCCGGATCCCACCACCAGCAAATGCCGCGTGTGTGTTTGTTGATCCACTGGCATAGGTCGCCGCGCCCACCGCCATAATCCAGGAACGTGGCCGGGCACCGCTCGACAATTTCCAGCATCACGGCGCGGGCGCAGGCGAGACCATCGGGCATGTACCCGTGGTCGTAGAGCCAGCGATAATCCGCGAGCGTGGCTAGGCGCATCTGGTATTCTGTCATATATCCAGGATCCTGGAGATTAACAACAGAAAAAAGCGGGATTCACTCACAGCTTCGCGCCCACGTTGCCGATGCGGCCATACTTCCGCACCGGCCGCCCAGCATTCACCGTCTGGACGCCGATGCGCAGGCGGGACAGGGCGATGGCGTAGATGAGGGCGTCCAGGAAATCGTGGCGAGGATGTGCCTTGTCGTTCCAATACCCCGCGACGAACTTGCCGCCCTTCTCCGACTCCTCCACCCACACCTCGCCGGACAGATGCAGCAACAGCGATTCGCCGGAGCCAAGGCCACGCGGTAGCATGCCAGACGCCGGCGTGTACGGCTTCCGCAGCAGCGCGGAATGGATCCACCGGCGCACGTTCTCACCGATGACGTGACACAGCGGGACCGGCCAGCCATCGGGTTGCCGTAGCTCCACGAAATGCTTGGCCTCTGGCGGCAGTTCCAACACCTTGCCCAAGTGCTTGATGGTATCGCGCCCGCAGCCCTTGACCGCACGCCAGCCACGGACGCCACGGAGCCAGCCGACCAGCGCGTCGGTATTGTCGCCAACGTCGAGCGCGCGGAGGCCGGGAAGCGGGCAATAGATTTGCTCCGTGCCCTCTTTCTTCCAGCCGGCGTTGAACTTGGCGTCCAGTTCGTCCAGCGTGCGGCGCTGATCACCGGGAGTCGGGTGCCGCGTCTCGCTCTTCGGCACGTACATCTCATAACCCCAATCGACAATGCACCAGCGATCGTCGGGGCCGATGCCGGCGACGATCCAATACAAGCGGTCGCCTTGGATGTCGACGCCGGAACAGAGATGGGAAACCCAGTGGGGCACGATGCGCTTGTCGTAGTCGCTGAGAGATGAAGCGATGGCCAAGCCCTTGTTGGTGATCGCCACGGCACCTAGCGGCGCCTCATACGGTCGGCAGAATATTTTGTGCATCACCGTCCGCATCAGCGACGGATCCCCCATCGCCTCCGCTTTCTTCGCCTCGCGGATGTTGGCGCAGATGTCGGGAATGCTGGCCATGTGGTAGTCGAGGCCGGTGGTCAATTCGGAATAAACGCCGGCAGTCTCCGGCGATTCCACCGTCGCGCGCCACGCGCCCCCGTTGAGCGCGGCGGTACGGTCGGCTTCGGACCAGTGGACGCCACAGCGCGGACAGGCGATGCAGTCGGCTTCCGTGTTGACGTGCTCAAAGTCGGGGATTCCCAAGTCGTGGCAGTGCGAGCACAGGTGGTGCCATCGGTGCCGCGTGCCCTGCGCGTGAAGGGCGAGGATGGGATGATGCTCGACCTTGGACCGCTCGCCTCCGCCTGGCAGTGCGTGACGGTTGACGGTGCTCACCACGTAGCCACGGCCGGCGCCTCGGAAGGATTCGGAACGCTTGAAGACCAGGGCGAGCTGGCCGGCGCTCTCTGCGTCGTCCGCTTCGTCACAGACAACGGTCTGGGCGGTGTTGCTGGACAGCGACGTTTCGCGCGGGCCGGTGCCCATGGCCATGAAGTAGATTCGACCGGCGACTAGGGACGTGGACGGATCGCGCAGGGTGAGGACCGCCGGCTTGCCGCCTTTCGATCCTGGGCCGGTGACGGGCAGCCAATCCTTGTAGCCGGTGCCGATGATTGCCGGCTCGATCTTGCCGGTCCAGTTCTGCGTGAGCTTGTCGAGGTTCGGCATCACGTAGGCGACGGACTGGCGGCACTCGGCAATGGCGTGAAGGGTTGGGCAGAGGACGGCTTTCAACGTCTTGCCGCGTTGACTGGGAGCGACCACTACGAACTTGCGGAACAGGCAAGACTCAATCACTTCATAGAAAGCGCGTTGCGTCGGTTCGCTCGCAGGTACCCAGCGCAGACCAGCAGAGGGACCATCGGGGAGCAATAGCGTGCCGGCGAACTCGGACATTGGACGCGGGGGCCGGGGCGGACGGAGATCGTCCGAGAGGCGGGAGTTTAGGGGGGCTAGGGTGGCGGTCATCGCGTGATGAAAATGGGCGGCGTTTCCAGTCGCTTCTCGTCAACCAGTAAGCGCGTCAGGTATTCAATCTGCGCCTCCATGTGCAGGTGCTTCTGCCGGAACTCTTCGGCAGCATCGTCATAGATTCGCCGGATCTCGCGGCGATGGCGCTCCTTCTGGTCCCACATCATCTGGGCGCAACGCTCCTGGGTTCGCTTGGCGTTGTTCTCCGCGTACTTGGCGCGCTGACGGGCTCGGTAGTTACTCATTTGTGCTCCACGGCGAGGAGGGCGGCGCGCGGATCGTTATCCCTCGGGATCTCTTCGGTCGTGAATGTGCCATCAGAGAACCAGTGACGGATGCGGCGGCCATTCCGCTCAAGGTACGCGAGTAGTTCACGCTCGGATTGAAATGTGATTTCAGCGGCGTGGCCGGCGACAAGCCAGCGGGGACGGCGGGGAGCGGCGTAGGTCATGGGCTCACCAATCCCCGTCATCTAGGTGGTCGCCGCCATCGTCGTCTGGTTCCGGCTGCTTGGGCAGTAGGGATGCGAGGGTGAAGCGGTCGTGACGGGTGAATGGGAGCGGAACGGTTTCGTCTCGGATCACGCCCTCAATGGTGATGCGCGTGGGGCCGACAATACGCATCGTGGTTGCGCAGGGGTCTGACCACCGGTGGAACGTCTCAATCTGGGGCGCGGTTTCAAATCGCATCACTTCAACCAGGACGCTCCAGCCGTCGCCCATCAGGCGGGCGGTCATTGGTTTGTTGTGCGTGCGGTTCATGTAGTGGCTTCCTTGATCTTCGCCACGACGTGCGGGCACGCGCTGATGTCGTGCACCGCTCCGAACCGGCGCCACTTCTTTTGAATACGTGGGCGGCGATGGACACGACGCCAGCGGACGAACCCTGGCTGGCAGAGCATGCGATTCTCGGTGATGGTGATGCCGTTCATGGGCCGACCTTTCCGGGCTGTGTGTAAACCCACGCCTGCGCTTCGCCGGATTCCGCGTGACACTCCCACCTGACTGCCGTCACCGTGCGGTGGTCGGCCTTCCGTTGATACTTGCCATCGGGGATCAGTCGGGAGATCCCCTCGCCAACACAGGGAACGCGGTCGAATTGAATATAGAACTCGCCGTCAATGAAGCACTCGATCATGGCTTGCCTCCCTGTTGTTTCACCGCATCCGCCACCCCCGTCAGCACGCCATCCGCCCACGCCTGCGCCTCTTTCTGCGCGGCCTGCTTTTGCTCTGGGGGAGCATAGCGGGCGACGAGGTCGGCAACATCGCGGAGGCGGCGCTTGATGGTCTCGGCTAGCCATTCGTCGCGTTGGCGGATTTGGTCGCGGGTGAAGAGGTGGTTGGATTCGATCGCGTCGGCGCGCGCCTTCGCCCTGGTGTTTAGGATCTCGCCGCGCACTTGCTCTAGGGTCTTCACGTCGGGCCAAGACTGCGGCTTGCCAACGAGCTTGGTGTAGGCTTCGATTTGCGCGTCTACCGCTGCGTCCTTGGTTTGCGGGAGTGGCGCGGACTGGTCGCCGTCGGCACCATCAGGGGCGAGGCGGTGTTTCGCGGCTGATTTCCGGCCGGCGATCTTGCGTTGCAGACGCTGGGCTTCAGTGGTCATACTTCGTCATACTTTCGTGGTTTGGTCTGGAAAAAAGACGCTTGAATCGGGTAC
>CAYGDX010000007.1:0-35025 GCA_964348825.1 uncultured Gammaproteobacteria bacterium
TGAGCATCTTTTCGGAAATTCGGAGGGTTCAAGGATGGGAGCACGAGGACCAGGCGCCAAAACGAAGCCAAAGCCGCCCAAGTTGCCCACGGGCCGGCCACGCACCAGTATCGCGCTCGAGATCCACGAAGCCCTGCGCGAGCCGACCCTTGAAGCGATCGTCGTCCTCCGCGATCTGCTTAAGTCCGACGACGAGCGCACTCAGCTCCTCGCCGCCAAGGCCCTCGTCGAGCTCGGTTCGCGCCCGCCGCCTCCTGCCGAACCCGACCCCGACGTGAAACCAGAGCCGATGGTCGTCACTGTCAAGCGCGTGCAGGACTACCGCGCGAGCACAGGATGACCGCGGCCCTCGACTGCACCACCTGCGGTGCCTGCTGCGCGTCCCCGCCCGAAACCGCGCGCATCTGGAAACTCGGCCCGGTCAATCGCGAGCGCGACACGCATCTGCCGCGCTGGGTTCGCCGTGGTCGCGTCGTCGAGACTCGCAAGGGCGTGCATCTCGAACCCGTCCCGACCAGCGACGGCGGCGAGCGTTGCTTTGCCCCTGTTGGCGCTGTTGGCGTGCGCGCGTCCTGCTCGATCTGCGGGCAGCGACCGACCGCGTGCGTTGCGTTCGAGGTCGGGTCGGAAGCGTGCCTGCGAAAGCGGGAGGAGGCGGGACTGCCGACGCTTCGCGACTAGGCCGCCACCGTCCCGCCCGCAGGCGGCATCTGCCGGTGACACGAGTAGCACAAGTGCTGGACGAGGAGCGGCTTCGAGTAGTCCCGATGATCCGCCTCCACCGGCCCCGCCGTCCCGCACCGCTCGCAATTCGCCGGCCTCTTGATCCGCCCCGCCCTCACCGCGGTCCAGTACGCCTGATGCGCCGCCTTCGCTTCCGGCGTGGACGTCGGCCGACGCGATCCGCCCCACGTCGATTGCGGAGCCTTCGCGGCCTTCAGCGTTTCGATCAGCGCCGGATACTGCCGGGCCAGCTTCGACCCCCACGCCATCGCGTAAAACCCGAGGCCGGGCGTCCCGTGATCGACCCGGTACGATGCGTCCGTGTTCCGTGTGCCCTCGAGATCGCGGATCAACTGGACGCAGCGCGGCGATACGTAGGCGCGAACCTCGCCGGCCCCGTCCCGCAGCATCATGTTGACCGCGTTGGTGCGGTCCTTCTCGTCGTAAGGATTCGCCCGCGCGAAGTGCTGCGCCCGGATCAGCCCGGCCCGCACCTGCTCGTAGTCCGACCGCCCCGACGACTTGCCGTGTATCTCGCCGAATACGCGCACCTTGTCGCCGCGAGCGTAGGCCGGGTAGCGGCGGCGGAACTCGTCCAGGAACGCACGCACCGATGGGTTGCCGTCAGCCGGGCGGATCTCGTCGATGGCCCGCTCCGGTCCCGAGTCGCGGTCGCCCTGAGCGACGAGCCACGCGGCGGGGGCCATGCCGAAGCTGATGCAGAGGTCGATCGGTTGCGCGCCGTCGAGCTCGAACTCGCGCTCGTGCGTCGTGCGGTCGAACTCGTAGTAGGTGCGCCCGGCGCCGGACTGGATGAACTCGGCGTAATACTCCTGCCGGATCTGATTCTCTGGCGTGCCGGTCGCGCGTGCGCCCTCGATCTCGTTCACGTCCCAGTATGGGTTCTCGTGGCTCGGCTCGCGCCACGCCTGCCAGTCGCTCATCTTCGCGCTGACGTTGGCGTCCTGATGCTTGGTCTGCTCGCGGTTCGACTTCTCGTAGAGCCCGTGGAAGTAGTTCAGCCCCTCCGGCGTACTGGGCCAGATCGACCAACCCTTACGGTCGGAGAGCGCCGGCTGCATCGCCTTCGTCCACACCAGCGGCGAGAACTTCGCGGCCTCGTTCATCACCACGCCGTCGATGCCGCGAATGTCGCCGACCAACTTGTCCGGGTCGGTCGCCGAGCGGAGCGTGATCGCGCCGTCGCCGTGGAGCAGGATGCGCTTGTCGGCCTCGCTGATGTGCTTCGCGATCGGCCGCAGGATGCCGCGGAACGCGAGCCACAGCGTCTTCATGGACTTGTGGTCGCGGTCGATTACCCAGATATTGCCGCCCTGGAGCGCGCCGATCCGCTCCCGGTTCGGCCCGTGACCGTCGATGGCGGCGATCATGCCCAACGTGGTCTTGCGCCAACGCCGGCCCATACAGAGAATCTTGTGCCGCGCCGGGTGGAGCAGCTTGTCGAGCATGTGCGGCCCTTCGGCCGGCAACTCGATTTCAGGCAAGCCCTACTCCCCCGCCGGCTCTGCCCCGTCCTCTTTGGCGTCCTGCTTCGGCGGGATCGGCGGCTGCCCGAACGACGCGGGCTTCGCCGGAACCTCGGCGAAGAACGTCGCGCCCGTCGGACCCATCAGCCGGTTGGCCGTGTCGCGATCGACCGGGAACGCGGCGACGATGATCTCGATTCCGGTTTCGCGCGGCATCTGCTTCAGCGCGACGGACTTGACGACCTCGACCAGCGACGTGACCTGTGCGCCGTTGAGGGCGGTCTGTGGATCAACCTCGTCAGCGCCCTCGACCGCAGTCGCGGCCTTGTTCTTCGCGATGATCTCCCGCGCCTCCTCCTCGCTGACGCCGGGGTTCTCATCCATGTAGACGGACTCGGGCGATGCGTAGCCGAGCGCGATCATCTTCTCGGCGATCTCCAGGTCCTTGGCCCGCTCCTCGGCCGTCTTGCCGACGTGATACGCCGCGTACTTGACGCTCGGCTCGGCCACGTTCGGCGCCGGGAGCGGATCGCCAACGAGCAGCGGGTGCGCCGTGTTCGTGATCTCGAAATTCCAGACCGCCGCCACGACGCGGTAGAGCTCCAGATCGCTGACCTCGAACGACGGCTCCTGACTGGCCCGCGCCTGGATCAATCCCTGCGACCGGACCATCAGCGCGAACCCGGACGTGGGGTCGCCTGACGTGCGCGAGTCGGGCAGCACGAGTCCGCGCGAAGAGAGCACGTTCTCGAACTTGCGCTTCACCTGCTGGCCGAGCCCGTCCCAATCCGACTGGCTCGAGAACTCGCCGACGTTGACCGGCTGCCCGTCCGGCGAGCGGATCGACAGGAGCGTGTCGGGTCCGCCCGTCTGCTCGACCGTCGTATCGACCAGGCCCGTTGCGTACTTCTGCCGCGCCGAGTCCGTGCGGAAGAGGTGGTTGATCCACGTCTCCCACATGCCGACCATCATCGTCAGCTCATACAGATCATCGCCGCTGGTCTGGTCCCAGAACGACCACGTAGGCCACTCGCGGTGGTAGGCGACCACGGGGATGACCGGGCCAGTCTTCGTCGCTGGGTCGTCGTAGTAGGGCAGCGGCAGCGCCGTGCCCCTGATCTCGCGCTGCGCCGCGTCGAACTTCCGATACCCGAAGAACTCCGACCTCGGCCGGCGATCCCAGCGGTGATAGACCGGCGCCGCTCCGGGCGAGGCCGGGTCGATCTCGCGCAGCATCGCTGCGAAGGGCATGGACGGATTGTCTGGGTCGGGGATCACCGACACGTCTTGAGGCAGCGCGACCTTGAACGCGAGCGAGTCGCCACAGGGCCGGACGTAGATGAACGCCGTGTTCAGGAGGTTGACCATCCTGTTCAGGCGCGGGAACACGACGCCGGCACGGCCGCGGCGAAGGATCGAGCGCCACGCGGGGCCGGCCTTCGCATCCTTGAACGACCAGACCGGCGGCTTGGCGTAGAGGGTGCTGACCTCGTTGACGATCCGCTTCAGCGGGTTGTTGGTGACGTCGAGGACCTTGACGAGCTCGGCCGCGTTCGGCCCCTCGTACGTCGCCTGGATGCGGGCCCTGATCGTGTCGGCGTAGTCGTCCTCGTAGGCGGAAAGGCGGGCCTCGGCCTCGGCCTTCCGCTCCTGCTCCGCTCGGCTCTGTGACTCATTGAACGAGTCGCGCACCAGCGCCTCGGCCAGCGGGGCGATCGTCGATCCGGCGAACATGTGCCCGGTCTGCAGGTAGTTCCCGTCAGTCGCCATCAAGCCCTTTCGAGGTGGCGCCCGCACTGCGAACAGTCGGCGGCGAGGTGCATCAGCCAGCCGATCACGCGCCACCAATGGCGGCGGTCAGGGCGGGACCGAATGCACGGCTCGCAAAGGCGCACGGTGTCAAATTTGACACACAGGAGCGAGCGTGTCAAATATTCCGCACCGTGACCTAACCGACCGGTCCGAATAATTACTCTTGCGCGTCAATACTGACACGTGTCAGTATTGCCACATGCGCTCGACCCTTCGCTCCCTTCTGCTCGCCGTCGCCGCCTGCATGGTCCTCGTCGTCGGAGGCGCCGTCGCCGCGACCTTCTCGGACGTTGGCGGCAACACGTTCACCACGGGCATCACGCTCGGCTCCGCGGGCACGCTGATGGAGGACTCGTACTCCGCCACGCTCTCGACCGCGTTCGGCGGCGTCGCGGCCTCGACGTGCAAGGACTCGGCGGCGATCACCGTGACCGGCGCGTCGACCGGCGACCCGTGCGTGGTCGGTATCCACTCCGACTACACGGGGCTCCTGTCCTACTCCTGCTACGTGAGCGCGACGAGCGCCGTGAAGATTCGGATCTGCAATCCGGCCGCGTCCTCGGTCGATACGCACGCCGGGACCACGACGGCGCGCTCGCACTACGTCCGCGTTTTCGACCCGTAGTTCGTCCCAAACCTTCGCAGGGAGATGCATGCCCGACGATCCGAACAACCCACCGGCAGGTGCCCCGGCCGGACAGCCCGCAAGCGGTAGCGCTACGCCCGCGGTTGAAGCACCGAACAAGGCAGGCGACGCCGAGCGGCAGAGCCTTCGTGAGCGGGCCATTGCGGCCGAGCGCGAAGTCGAGGCCCTGAAAGCGGCAGCCAAGACGGCAGCGGACGCCAAACTCGCGGAGCAGGGCAACTACCAAGCCCTCGCCAAGAGCAAGGAAACCGAAGCCGGCGAGTGGAAGGCGAAGTACGAGAAGTCGCAGCGGACCAGTGCGCTCGTGGCGGCAGGATCCAAGGCCGGCGCGAACGACCCGAGCGACCTCGCGGCATTCGTTGACCTCTCCGCAATCGACGCCAGCGACGACCACGCCCTCCGAGGAGCTGCGGACAAGGCGCTCGCCGATCTCAAGGCGTCCAAGCCCTACCTGTTCGGCCAACCCAACGGCAAGAGCGGAGCACCGTTTCCCACTCCCGCCGCCAACCCTGGCGGTGGTTCGGAAGTGAAGATCCCTGCGGGACTGAAGGCCGGCGACGTGCAGAACCTCACTCGAGAGCAGAAGCAGGCCCTCGTGAACGGTGCGCGCGGATCCAGCGATCAGCAGGCAGGGGGCTTCTTCCGCAAGTAACACGGAGGCAGCATGTCCAGCGAACTCATTCACGACGCAGACGCAGCGCTCACCGCACAGCTCCAGCTCTCGATGGAGGCCGAGGCCCGTGCGGGACTCGTCGCGCCCCTGTTCTACCGTGAGGTCCAGATCAGCGGGCCGGCCAAGGTCTACAAGGTGTCGAAGCATCCCGTCACCGCCGATGCCGGCGCGATCACGGACGGCACCGCGATGGACAACACGGGCATCAACCCGACCGCCATCACCGCGACCGCGGCCGGCGTCGGCCTCAAGGGGGTCATTACGGACCTGTCCATCAAGGGCTCGCTCCTGAACGACGCGGAAGCGTTCGCGAACTTCGGCCGCGCACTCATCAACAAGATGGACGCGGACGGCTGCAACCTCCTCGACAACTTCGGCACGACCGTCGGCACGTCGGGCGCGGACCTGACGATCGCCAACGTCCTCACGGCGATCTACACGCAGGAAGAGGCCGCGGAGATGCAGAACCTCGTCGCGGTCGTGGACCCGATCCAGGTCCACAACCTCCGGTCCGAGATCGTCGCGAGCTCCGCGCCGGTCTACGCGGGCGGCGAAGGCCCCCTCGGCGGCTTCCTCAAGGGCGGCGTCGGCAACGGCGCGTTCAAGGGCTCGCTGTTCGGGATCCCGTTCTACGCGACCAACAACGCGTACGACGACTCGACCGACAAGTGGGGCGCGATCTTCGCCGCCAATCGCGCGCTCCTCTGGGCGTGGCTGTGGCAGCCGATGGCCGAGTCCGTTCGTGCGCCGGAGTACCCCGGCTACACGATCTCGGTCCACACCTGCTACGGCGTGGCCGAGGTCTTCGACGCGGGCGGCGTGTCGCTCCGCACCGGCCGCACGTAATCCCTGACGGGAAGGCTACGCCTGCACTGCCGCAGGCGTAGCCACACCCTCACGAAAGGTCGCATGCCTACCGCAGAACAGAAGGCCGAGATCAAGTTCTTCCACCCGACCGCGAGCCGCCGTCAGCTCGTGGAGAAGGTCAAGAAGTGGCGCGGCAATCACAAGGCATGCACGCCCGGACACCGCTCCGGCGAGTGCGCGGCCCCGTTCGCGTGGGTGGTCGTGGACCGTACGTGGGTGATCCGCGCCGACTTCGCTGGTGTGTCGATCGAACCCAACATGCTCGCGACCGCGAAGGACGAGGGCAAGAAGGGCGCGTACGAGGAGCCGACCTGGAAGGCGAAGGGCTGGCTCGAGCCGGAAGAGGCCGAGGGCGTCGTGCCCACCGACGAGGTGAAGCAGTTCCTCATCGACCGGCTCGTGAAGGAACGCCGCGTGAACATGGAGCACCGCAAGTACGAGCCCGCGCGCATCGACAAGGAGTGCGAGGAACTGAAGCTCGCCGCCGAGCGCGCGAACGGACTCGGAACGAAGAAGGCCGGCAAGGAATGAGCGAGCGCGAGCGCAACCGCGAGAAGGTCGCCGCCCTCGGTCGTCGCATCAAGGAGCACAACGACACCAAGGGCGGCGGCATGTCCTCGGCCGTCGCGGCGCAGAAGGAAGCGGCACAGGTTGCCCGGAACGCCGACGCGCAGAAGGAAGCGCGGGCGCTCGACAACCCGAACCGTGGCCGGGCGTCGGCGGAACGAGCCGAACGCGCCGCCGAAGCACGCGAGCGCGCAGCAGGTCCGAAGCCGGGCCGGATCTTCATCGACTTGAAGAAGGGGTAACGCAACGTGGCGCAGCAAGACCTCACCTTCGTCAGCACCGCCCGTCCGAAAGATTGGGTAACGAAGGACCGCGCCCACACGTTTACGTTCCGCGCCTACTCGGCCGGCACACAGCAGGTTCCGTCCGCCGCGACCATCTCCATCGTTAAACCCGGCGGCGTCGCGCTCGCCACTCCAGTCAGCGGCGCGACCGTCACCATTGCCGGCGGCGGGGACATGACCTACGCGCTCACGGCCGGGAACGCCGACGAGCTCGGCGAGGACTGGACCGCCAAGGTCACGTACACGGTTTCGACCGTGGTCTACGACGGCGCGGTCACGTTCGACGTGGTGATGCAGGCTGTTCACAACGTCGTCATTCACGCGGACCTGGCGCTGCACCACGTCGATATCGCCTCGGCCTTCACCGGCTCGGAGACTTCGACGGCGAACTACATCCGCACCGCGTACGAGGACGTTTGCTCCTTCCTCGACGGTCGCGGCAACCGCCCGTATCTGGTCCTCAACTCGCAGGCTCTTCGCCGCCCGATCGAGCACCGGGCGCTGCAACTCTTCTTCGGCGACAAGGTGCGCGCGGCCGGCGACCAGTGGGCGCTGCTCCGCGACGAGCACGGCGTCCAGTACCAGACCGAAATCCAGGCTCTCGGTTCCCGGCTCGTCTACGACCTCGACGAGAGCGGCGATGCCGACAGTAGCGAGCGTGGCGGTCGGGACACCGGGATGAGGATTCGGTTTTGAGCGAAAAGTTCACAACCGGATCAATCACGTTCGGCCCAACGGGCGACGCCTTCGCGCGAGCGGTGGACGCAGCGCAAGAGATCCCCGAGCCGCTGCCGGTCGAGAAGTATGTCTACACGTTCGGCGACTGGCGCGTCGTTGTCGAAGGAGGAGCGCAGGCCCTCTTCTTCAGAGGTGAGCCAGTCCCGTTCGACCACCTCTCGACCACGATCCACAACGACACGTGGCTCCACCCGGAGGGGCATCCGCTCAGGGAAAAGCAGCGCGCCCGTCGCGACGTGACGATCGAGATTCGCCTGAACGACTGCAAGCCGGTTCGCGAGGTGGTGCGGTGAGCGACGTTCTCGACAAGGCGCTAGCCGCCGTCCGGACCGCAGCCAACCGCACGATGGCCGACACCGCCATCGAGGCGAAGCGGCTTGTCGTCGAGCGGACCCCGCTCGGCAAGACGGGCCGCGCCCGCGCCGGCTGGAAGTTCGACAAGGATCCGGCCTCGGTGGACTTCTTCGCGGGCGAGTCCGTCACGCTCTACACCGACGCGCCGCACGCCAAGAAGCTGGAATGGGGCGCGTCCACGCAGGCGCCGAAGGGCATGCTCAACACGACGCTGGGCGAGGTTCCGGCGATCCTCGCGGACTTCGCGCAGAAGGCGGGTAACGGTGGCTAGCGCGTTCGCCACGCTCGACGCCGCGATCAAGACGGCCCTCGACGGCCTGTCCTGGACCAGCGGCGTCATCGGCGCGATGCAGGGCGAGGCGTTCGCGGCCCCTCGCGGCACGCACTGGCGCGCGGAGATTCTGTACCCGGCCGATGGCGGCTCCATGTCCGTGGCCGGTTCGGGCGTCACCGGCAACGCTGTCCGCGGAACGCTGCGGGTCAAGATCAAGGGCGCCCCGATCGGCGACGCGCTCGCGACGGTCAAGACCGAGGCCGACGTGGTGCGGTCCTACTTCTCGCGGCGGCTCGTCAGCACGGCCTACTTCTTTGCGCCGTCCGGGCCTCGCAGCGAGCCGGAAACGAATTGGGATGTGGTCGTTGTCGATTGCCCGTTTGAAGTGAGGGAGGCGTAGCGCATGGCCGAGAACTACGTCCAAGGAAACAAGCTCTACATCGCCGGTCGCGACTTCTCGTCCAACTGGACGGCGATTTCGCTGATGGTCGGTCGCGAGACGATCGACTGGACCAAGGGCAGCGATACCACGCGCCTGATGAAGCCCGGCCTCAAGACCGGCGCGTTCGAGTGCGAGGGCGTGACCGACTTCGCCGACGACGCGACCGACGAGAAACTGGCCGCGTTCCTCGACCTGTCCGACGCGCCCATCATCATCGGCTTTCCCGGCTCGACCTCGGGCGATATCGGGACGACCGGCTACGCGATGAACGCGAACGCTGGCGACTACTCCCCGATGGGGCAGCGGATCGGCGAGCGGGTCAACTTCTCCGTTTCGGCCCGGTCGGATTCGCAGATCGCACGCGGGACGTTCCTGCATGACGGCGACACCGCCCGCACCACGACCGCGAACGGGACCGCCTACAACCTCGGCGCCGTGTCGGCAACGCAGCGGGTGTTCGCCTGCATCCAGTGCCTCTCTGCCTCGGCCGGCGACACGCTCGACGTGGTGATCGCCAGCGACAGCGTTGAAGCGTTTTCGGGAACGCCGGAAACGCAGATCACGTTCGCGCAGATCAGCACGACCGGCGCCTTCGAGTGGGTCGAGCTGACAGAAACCATCACCGATACGTGGTGGCGCCCACAGTGGACGATCGCTGGTAACGGGTCCGAGTCCTTCAACTTCGTCGTCTTTTTCGCAATCTGTAACGCCTCCTAAGGAGAACCGTCATGGCCGAGCTCTACCTCGCTACCCCCTACGTCACGCTCGGCGGGACCGACGTGTCCACCTACGTTCGCGCCGTCACCCTCAACGTCGGACGCGAGAACCTGGACAACACCGTCGCAGGCGCGACCCGCACGAGCGCGATGGGCCTGAAGATCTGGTCCGCGTCGATCGAACTCCGGCAGGACTTCGCCGACAACCTCGTGGACGAGATCCTGTGGAACCTCCACGACGCGGGCGCGGCCTTCGCGGTCATCATCGCCCCGGTCACGGGCGGCGAGACGGCGAGCAACCCGGAATACACCGGCAACATGGTGTTCGACGGGCCGTACTCCCCGATCAGCGGCTCGATCGGCGACTACCAGACCGTGACGGTCGGCCTGACCGCCGCGGGCGCGATCACGCGAGACGTTACGCCGTGATCCTCCTCACCGCAGCGCAGATCCTCGAGAGGGACGACGCGCAGTACGAGGACGTTCCCGTACCCGAATGGGGCGGGAGCGTCCGGCTGCGGTCCCTCTCCGGCACCGAGCGCGATGCGTTCGCCAAGTCGATCACGCGCGTCACCGGCAAGGGCAAGGGCGAGGCGACCGAGATCATCACCGAGGGGATGCAGGCCAAGCTCGTCGCCCGCTCTGCCGTGGACGACAAGGGCGCGCGCCTGTTCACGGACGAGCAGGCCGAGGCGCTCGGGAAGAAAAGCGCGGCGGTTCTCGATCGCCTCTTCATGGCGGCGCAGCGGCTTTCGGCGCTGACCCAGGACGAGGTCGACAAGAAAGCGGGGGAATCCGAGCCCGTCCCGAACTCCGCTTCGTCTACCGGCTAGCGGAGAAGCTCGGCTACGCGAGCCCGCGCCATCTGCTCGCGACGCTCAGTAGCCAAGACGTATCGGGATGGGCGGCGTTCTACCAGGTCGAAGCCGAGGACCGGGAGCAGGCCGAGCAGAAGCAGCGAGTGAGCGACGCGGCAAAGCAGCCGTACAAGCGGAGAGGGAGGTAGCCAGTGGCGACGGAAACAGAAATTGCCGTACTGGCTGCCAAGCTCAAGGTTGACGGCGGCGATCAGTTCCGCGGCGAGATGGAGCGGTCCACCGCTAAGGTGGACGCCCTCGGGAAGCATCTCCAGCGGCTCAAGGATCAGGTAGCGGCGGTCGGCAAAACGCCGGTCAAGCTTGAGATGCGCGGCGCCGAAGCCTACGCCGGCAAGCTCCAGATGCTCAACAAGTCGGCGTTCGTGGCGGGCGAGTCCGTCACGAGGGCCGGCCAGTCAACGGTCGCTGCCGGCGCGGCGATGAGTCTCAGCATGGGCAACGTCCAGCAGGCCGCTCGCGGTCTCGGCGGCGCCCTCGGCGGACTCGGCTCGCTCGGCCCCATTGTCTCCGCGCTCGCGTCGCCGGCAGGCATTGCGGCATCCGCTATCGGCGGCATGGTCCTCGTCATCAAGAAGCTCCGCGAAGAAATCGCGGAACTCGACAAGATGGACTTCGCCGGAACCCTCGACGAGATGGCCCGCGCCGGAGCCGGTCGAGATGCGGCGGCACAGGCGCTCATCTCCGGGATCGCGACCGGCAAGTCCGGCAAGGAACTCGACCTCCTCGTCGCACAAGCCGAAAAGACCGGTGAACTGTCTCACGAGGTTTCCGCTGCGGCGAAGGCTGTGGCCGGGTACCGCAAGGAACAAGAGGCCCTTGTTGCGGCGATGCGCCCGTCGCAAGA
Organism: uncultured Gammaproteobacteria bacterium; assembly: GCA_964348825.1. Taxonomy (GTDB): domain Bacteria; phylum Patescibacteriota; class Patescibacteriia; order Veblenbacterales; family UBA10138; genus JBBTZY01. Next base: position 11,306 of record CAYGDX010000007.1, read on the forward strand.
CGCCCTCGCAGAGTGGCAGGCGAAGCTGACCGCACTGGAAAACGTCGCCGACAAGCGGTCCTTGACCATCCGAAACCGGCTGGAGATCGCGCAGGGCCGGGTAAAGAAATACACCGACGCGCTCGGGGCACAGGAAGGGACGTTCGCGTCTCTGACCGCCAAGATCGACGCGACGTGGGGCGCGGTAAAGAACCACGCCAAGGAAACCGGCGGCGCCACCACTCGGACGAACGCCTACACCGAGGCGTTGAAGAGAGCCGCCGCCGAAGCGAAGCGACTCCACGAGGAGATGGAGAAGGTCAGCGAGGCCGCAGCCGATACGCTCCAAGGCGTTCTCTCTAGTGTTGCTGCCGGATTCACAGCGAAGCGCCCCCCGAGGGGCACCGCCGCGAGTTACGTGGACATGTTCGGCCCGCTGATCGACGCGCTCGAAAACGCGACAGAGGCATACAAGAAAGCAACGCCGAGTATGGATATTCGGCCCTCGCTCGCCGCTGGCATCGGAGGCCCGACCGGCGCCGTAATCCAGGGCGCGCAAGCCGGTGGCGCACCCGGCGCAATCCTCGCCCTGTTCATGCAGAGCGAGCAATTCGGCAAGGCCGTCGAGATCATGAACGAGCACGTTCTTCGCATCGCGAACGTCCTCGGCGCGGTCATCGAGCCTGCGCTGCCGATCCTTCGCGACGTGGTGGACGGGTTCAAGCCGCTGCTCGAAGTGGCCCGCCCGCTCGTGTCGCTCTACATGGCGATGAATCCCGTGATGATCGTTGCGGCGCGTGCCGCCGCGATCTTCGCCGATACCGTGACGATGGCGACGCGGATGTTCTCCGGCACCGTCCTCGGCATCCTCAAGGCGATCCGGAAGGCCCTCGACAAGATGGGCATTTCGTTCAAGCCCCTGGACGACACGATCAGCAGCCTCAAGAAGTCGATGAAGGATCTCGGCAAGACCGCCGACGACACCGCCGCGGCTCTCGGCGCGATCATGCCCGAGGGCTACAAGCTCCTTGAGTATCGCCGCTACAACGCCCAGCCCGGCCAGCAGGTCTACTACGGCCCGAGCGGCACCACGACCGGCGGCGGCATCTCCCCGACCGGAACGCCCACGGGTCAGTCCGGGAACGCAGCGTCCGGCGGCGGGGTCGGCTCGTTCGCGGGCGCGACGTTCATCCTCCAGGGCGTCCAGACCGAATCCGAGCTCTGGCGGAAGCTGAAGGGCATCGACCGCCGCGAGCAGACGATCCGCACCGGGCGCGCTGCTTACTCCAGCGGGGGCGCGTAAGTGCCGCACTTCGCCCTCAACGGCGCCACGATCGACGTAGCGCACGGCTCCGGCCATCGCGAAACGTCCATCATGGGCTCGCGCATCCGGGCCGTTGACGGCTCCTGGATTCAGACCGTCCGCACGTCGAAAGAGTCCTACTCCGCGTCGAGTCCGCTGATGATCCGGGACAGCGCCGACGCGCTCTACTCGCTGCTTCAGGGCTACGGGCACAACTTCCGGTTCGCGGCTGCGTCCGACTACTACAGCGGCAAGGGCCTCGCCGGAACCGCCACGCTCGGCGGCGGCACGATCACGGCTGGCGGCGCGTCGGGCAAGTTCGACAAGCGCGTCACGTTCTCCAGCGCGACGCCGTACCTGTCCTGGACCCCGGCCGGCGACGACGCGCTCACCGGCTCGTACACGATCAGCGTGTGGAAGCTGACCGCCACCGGCCCGGACGTGTGGACGCATTACCTCGCGACGTGGGACGGCTCGACCCTGACCGAATACGAGAACGGCATCGCGGGCGCGTATTCGATGAACTTCATTTCGGTCACGGCTGGCGTCCTGCGACTGAACAACAGCGAGGCCGCGTCGAATTGGGACTACAGCGACCTCGTCGCGCTCCCGTTCGTGGTCCCGACCGCGTGGATCGCTGGCCTCGCCGCAACGACCCGCGCCTTCCCGAACCGCCCCAACGTCGAGGCGTCCGGCGACCTGTTCAACCTCGCCGCGTCCGCGCCTCTCGTCTGCTGCGCGACCGACGTGGAGTTCGCGCCGGTCCCGTTCATCGACACGACCGGATCCGCGCTCGACGGCGGCAAAGTCTCCTTCACGTTGGTTGAGGTCTGACCGATGGCCCGCGCGCTCACCACCGGGGAAGGGAAGGTCTACGACTCCAACAATCTGTCCGTGCGCCTCGAAGTGAAGATGAAGGACGCGGGCGGGAACTGGATCGAACTGACCGACCTCGAAGATATCAATTGGGTCGAGTCCTGCGAAGTCTCCGACGATATCGACGCGCCGGTTATGGCCGCGACGATTCAGCTCGTCCCGGAAGTCTACGACTATCGCCTGTCCCCGCTGTTCGCCGCCAGCAAGATCAACCTTCCCGGCGGCGTTCTCGAGGAGCGCATCGCGATCAACCGCGAGGTCGCCATCCGCGTCGCCGTCCTGCCGATCCACGGCGGCGATCCAGTCGCGGCCGATTGGCGCCTGATCTTCCACGGCACCGCCGACGTGCTCGACGTGGCGACGATGCGCCTTCAGTGCGTGGACATGGGCGGGCGGCTTCAGCGGCTTTGGCTGGAGCGGGCCGGCGAGCCGCAGACCAGCCCTGGCGGCGGCGATCGGGTCTACGCAAACGCGCCCTACATCGCAGCCGGAGCGACGACCGCCGCGGAAACGGTGATGCAGGCCGTCCTCGACGATTGGGCGCCGACGCTCTCGATCACGCTCGCGACGCCCGTCTCGCCAAGCTGGAGCCTGACCGAAGCGTGGTCGCCGTCCGACACCGCCAACGTGCTCGACGTGCTGCGCGGCATCGCCCACATGATCGGGTGGGAATGCCGCTACCGCTACGACTCGACCGCGACCGACCCGTTCGGCACCGCGGCGGCTGGCGGGTTCACGCTGCAATTCTACGAACCGGATCGCAGCAACACGACGCCGGACATCACCCTCGCCGCGGACCAGTACTACGAGATCACGCAGATCGAGGACTCGCTTGCCTCGATCAAGAACCGGGTCGAGGTGATGTATCGCGAGGACGCGACGCAGGACGCCGTGATCCGCTCCGTCATCGCCGAGGACTCCGCGTCGCAGACCGCATACGGCAAGCTCTACATGCGCGTCCCGGTCGAGGCCACGGTCGGGATCTTCGCCGAGGTCAACGCCGACCTCCTCGCCGCGGCCATCCTCCATGACGTGAAGGACGCAACCGCGGCCATGTCGGTCGAGTCGATCTTCCGCTACGACGTGGAGATCTACGACCTGATCCGGTTCAGCGCGAACGGTCGCCACTTCGACTCGAACCAGGATCTCGCCGTCGCCGGCTTCCGTCACTCGTTCGCAGCGGGCAAGGCCGCGACGCAGATCCTCCTGCGCGGCTCGGTCGCGGGCCATCGCGGGAATTGGTGGCTGAACAACACGAGCTCGACCACGACCGAATCCGTCAACGGGCTGTCCACGCTCGCGAACGGGGGCGGGCACGCGACGGATACGTATACGCCGAACACGCCGACGCTGACCAAGGACGTGACCCTTAACGGGTTCGACCTGCATGTAGACGCGGTGCCGCCCGGCTACAGCGTGGAGTGGCACGCGAGCACGAGTTCTGGATTCACGCCAAGCACGTCAACGCTTCTGGCGGTCACTGCGGCCAGTTCATTCACGGCACAGAATCTCACGCAAGGGACGACGCGATACGCCAAGGCGATCCTGCGGAGCCCTACCGGAATCACGTCGGCAGCATCGACGCAGGTCAGCGGGCTACCCGGCACGACGATCGCGCACCTCGAGGTGCAGACGGGTTTTCAAGTGACCAAGGCCAACACAGACGGGATGCCGTTCGCGCTGGTCGTGGCTCGCGACGAAACGAACTACATCAAGAATCCATCGTTCGAGGTGGACACGACCGGATGGACAGAACTCTCACCGTCTGATGACGCGCCAACGCTCTCCCGCTCAACGGCGCAGTTCATCTTTGGCGCGGCCAGCCTGCTCATCGACAGCAACGACGCAACGCCGACAGTCGGATCCGGCATCGGCGCAGAGCTGACCGACGCCTACCGACCGACCGCGGCCAATGGCGAAACGTGGACGTGCTCGGCGTGGGTGAAGCTCGCGACCGGAACGGAGACGGTGCGCATTTCAATCGCCGCCGAGAAGGACGACGGAACGGTCCTCACTTCTGGCTACTCGGACTTCACGGTCGGGACCGACTGGACGCGCGTTCACGTCACGCACACTACAACCGACGCGCTTACGACCAAGCTCCAGCTAAACGTGTTTGTCGCCATCACGACAGGCACGACGACGTTCGACCTCTATCTCGACGGCGTTCAGGCCGAGAAGTCGGCGAATCCGTCCGCGTACCTCGACGGCAGCCTCGGCGACGGGTATTCGTGGAGCGGGGCGGCGCACGATTCATCGTCGTCTCGCGCTGGAGGACTGCGCCACCACGGGGCGCTACAGGAGGACGCGCCGGACTTCATTATCTACGATGACGGCGAGATCGCGTGCGGACCACTGACCCCGAGCTCAGGGTCGGCATCGGAAATCGGGCGCGCCGGAGCCGCGCTGCGAATCGCTGGCGGCGGCACGGTGTTTCCGCCCACCCCCGCCACTAGTGATGTGTTCTTCCGCACCGACCGCGGCGTCCTCTACTACTACGACGGCACGCGCTGGCTATCGGTCGAGGAATACGCGCTCTCGATCCCGCCTTACTCCGGACTGCCGAACACGGCCTACTCCGCGACGACCGCCGCGATCCAGATCTTGGCGGCGCCGAGCGCGGGAGGCGGGACGCAGATCTATCTGACGAAGTGGGTCAACGACGTGTTCATCGGCGCGACCAACGACGTGACGAACGACTGGACGATCGGCCTAGCCAACTCGGCGGCGTCCACGATCACGAGTTACCGCACCGGCAACCCCGACCTCGCCGCAGGCTGGAACCGGACGGAAACGACGGTCAACTCAGTGCGGACGGTCGCGACGGACAAGTTCTACGCGGTCGATATAACAGAGAACGCGGCGCCGAGCTCTATCAACGTGGTCGGCGGAACGATCCACTACCGACTCATTGGCTAACAGGAGAACCACCATGACCCGACTCCGCATCCTCCTCTTCCTCGCCTGCGCCGTCGTGGCCGGTGCCTTCGCCGGCCAGATCCGCGACGCGCTGGCCTACCCGATCCTCGACCCCGGAGTCGGCGCGGTCCAGGGCAGCGGCTACCCCGCATTCGGCGCGGACACGACCGTCACGGTCACGACGACCTCGCAGCGCCTTTCGCTCCCGGCTGGCCTCTATGCGATCTCGTGCCCGGTCACGGTCTACGCGGACCAGAGCACGACCGAGAACGTGGCGGCTGCGCTGACTGAGCGGCGCATCCCGGCGAACTACGTCTACCCGCTGCGGACCGACGGCGAGTACGGAACGTGGGTGGCCTTCCTCGCGACGAATGCGACGATGAGCGGCGCGGTCTGTAATGTGTCCCGCGATGGGTACCGTTAGATGCACGCGCAGGACGTCCAGCGGCGTTTTTGGGCCAAGGTCGACACGAGCGGCGAGTGCTGGGAGTGGACGGCGTGTCTGGTCGGAGGTTACGGGGCGTTCGGCGTGGACGGCATGTCCGCGCGCTCCCACCGCGTCTCGTGGGAGATAGCCCACGGGCCGATCCCTCACGGACTCCTCGTCTGCCACAAGTGTGACAACCCGAAGTGTGTTCGCCCTGAGCACCTCTTCCTCGGAACCACTGCCGACAACGTCGCGGACAAGTGGCGCAAGGGACGCGGGCCGTGCGGAGAAAAGAGCGGGACGGCAAAGCTGTCCGAGGCGGATGTTCTCTCGATTCACTCACGCTTCAAGGCCGGCGAAACGCGCGCCGAGATCGCCGCCGGCTACGGACTCGACGTCACCACCATCGCCAAGATCATCACCGGACGAAACTGGGCGCATGTCGCTCGAAAGGTAACCGCATGACTCGCCCCCTCCTCGCCGCCCTCCTCCTCCTCTCCGTCCCCGCCCTCGCCTCGCCCGAGTCCGATCGCATCGCGGCCCTGGAAGAGCGCCTCGCCGCGCTCGAATCCGCCTCGGCCACGCAGCCGCAGCCGACCCCGCGCGTTTCCCAGCGCTACACGAACGCGGCCCGCGCCCTGCTCGGGTATCGGTTCGCCGCGTTCGGTTCGCCGATCTTCGCCTTTCCGGGATATTCCGGCGGCGGCTCGACTCCGAGCACTCCGTTTAGCGGCGGCACCGTCTCCGGTGCGACGACCTTCTCCGCTGACGTGACCTTCAACGGCGGAACCGGCGCGCTCGGGTTCGCGTCGGGGGAAACGCTGGTGCCGGCGGATGCGACGCTGAACGTGACGGGCGCGATCACGGCGAGCGGCGCGCTGAACGCCAGCGGGTCCACGTTCACCGCCCTGTCCGGAGTCGCAACGGCAACGGTTCGCGTTGTTGGCCAAGGCGCGGACGGTCTCATGCTAGCGAGTGGCCTCGGCGGCTACCTCGGCGCAACCCCGGCAGGCGGCACGGCGCGGTCTGGATTCCTCTACAACGCGGGCGGTATCGACTTCTACACGTCCGCCGCCGCCGGGGCTACCACCTCCGCAGTCGCAGCCAAACTGCTCGCGAACGGCGGCTTCGCGCAGACGCCCGTTGCCCTTGCCCTGTCCGGCGCACACACCGCCCTCCCTGTCGGCGGCATCGTCGAAGTGACCTGCACGGGCGCGCAGACGTGGACGCCGACCGAAACGAGCGCGACCAACGGCGAGATTCACCACATCGTCAACGTCGGGGCGGATGCGCTCACGATGGATCACGTCGCGGGGCAAGTCCTACTCAACGGCGGGGCCGACGTGGTGCTCGGGCAGAACGACGCCATGACGATCTACTACTCGACGGCGGCGTCGGCTTGGGTCCAGTTGGGCGCGACCTCGAACAACTGAGCGGAGGCGGCGATGCATCTGATCTTGGCGCAGGTTGACCCAACGACGGGCGGGTGGGGCGAGTTCGCACTCAAGGCCGGACTCGGCCTGCTCTCGTTCATGGCGCTCTGCTACGGCGGCTTCCGCGTCGTGCAGTGGCTGGTCGCGGAGATCAAGGACAGTCGCGTCCAGTTCGCCGCCGAGTTGAAGGGCAGCCGCGACGCGTTCATCGCCGCCATCGACAAGCAGCACGCCGACCACTCTGCGGAGAATCACATTCTCGCGCAGGCACAGGAGCGGCAGACGGACCGGATCATCGGCGCGATCGGCGACCTCGGGGACGAGATGCGGGGTTACCAGAACGGGAACGGGCGGGACCGTTCTAGCAACGGGGGCGGGCGGTGAGCGATGCGATGTGTTACGCCGAGTGCGCCGGATGGACCGCCTGCGGGAAGGGCGACCCCGGGCTTGACGAGGCGACTATGGACGCGCCCGCTGTCACGTGTCCCGCGTGTCTCGCCGCGATGGCCGAATGGCGTCCGATGACAGCGGAAGAGTCCGCCGAGATGTGGGCCGCAATCATGCGCCGGAAGCACTCGGCGGTGACCCCGTGACCATCTCCAAAGCCGGTCTCGCCCGCATCAAGCGCTATGAAGCGTGCTCGCTCACGGTCTACGACGACCAGGCCGGACTGCCGACGATCGGGTGGGGGCATCTCATCAAGCCGGGCGAGTTCGCGTCGGACGCGAGGCTGACACAGGACGAGGCGGACGCGCTGTTTCTGGCGGACCTCGCGCCGGTTGAGGCTGCGGTGAATCACGCGCTGACCGTGGACGTGACGCAGGAGCAATACGACTCGCTCGTTTCGATCACGTTCAACATCGGCGAGGGCGGGCTCTATCAGTCCACGTTCCTGCGCTTGGTCAACATGCGAGCCGATCCCGCTGCGATCCGGGACGCGATCGGGCGCTGGTGCAAGGTGACGAATCCGCGGACCGGCCTGAAGGAAGTAAGCGCCGGACTGGCGAAGCGCCGGGCCGACGAAGCGAAGGCTTGGCCGGACCATCAGTGACTTCGGAGGACGAATGCACCACAAGCGCGGACGACCGAAGCATCAGCGGATGGGATGCGACTGCAAATACTGGAAGGATGAGCGCTACCCGAAGGCGGCTCGGGCTCCGGCAACCGAGCAGCGACGCCTACAGGCCGACGACGGCGACGTGACGATGGAAGAGGCATTCGCCGAGGTGGTGGAGGAACGCTCGCTCGCGGAGGTCGTCCACGACGAGATCGACCGCCACTTCGCCGAAGCGCTCGGCATGACTTACGTGGAATACCTTGAAGGAGAAATCTGATGGCAAAGCTCTGGAAGCGCGGCGGCGTCCGCATCGGCATCGAAGGCGGCGACCTCGTGGTCTACGTGGACGCGGACAAACTCGCCGACGCGGACGAGTTCGACACGCCCGAGGTGGAGCTCATCCGCATCTCTGCCGCTGACGTGAAGTCCGAGGCGGGCCGGTTCTGGGACGATGTGAAGGCCGAGGCCAAGCGGGTGAAGAAGCGCGGCATCAAGGTGCGGAAGTGAACCCGCTCGTTGACCCGCCGAAGCTGACCATCCTCCAGCGCGCTCTCGCCCTGGACGCGAAGTCGCTGGCGCTGATCGCGCTGGCCGTGTCCGTGCTAGCGCTCTACGTCGCATCGGGGCGGAACGTGGCCGGACTGAAGGAAGCCGCGACGCTGATCGCGTCCGAGGCGATGACGACCGGCACGAGCGGGCCTTGACCTGCCGCCGATGCGGGCAGCGCGTCCGCGTCAAACGGCACCGCTTCCAGAGCGGGCGACGGGCCGACATGCACCACGCCTGCCCGCCACGCAGAAACCCGCCGCGGTTCCGGTTCGCAGTGCGGGCGGATTCGCATGACCCGATCAGCTTCGTTGACGGGACACGAGAGAGGATCGCATGAGCGCGACGCCACGCACTGAGGACACACCGGCACTCGGCTACCTCACGGCTCGTTTCCCGAAGGAGCGCGAACTAACCCTGCACTGCCTGTCGGACGTTCACGTCGCAGCCGACCGGCACCAGCGGAAGGCGCTCGACGCGCGACTGCGGCAGGTGAAGGAGGGCGGGCCGTCGCATCGGCTGATCCTGCACGGCGACTGGATGGACTTCCGGAACAAGACCGGCAAGTCCTTCCGTCATGGCGCGATGGGTCCGCAGGCCGAGCTCGACGAAGTGGTGCGGCTCCTGACGCCGTACGCCGAGCACATCGACCTGATGCTGAACGGCAACCACGAGTTCCGCAGCGAGCGCGAGTCCGGGCTCGACGCGATGGCGACGATAGCCGCGAGGTTGGGCCGGTCGCACGCATACCGGCGAGGGCCGTCGATCCTCCGCTACAGCTACTTCGCGACGACGAGCAGCCATAGCCGGGAGCGGTTCCACGTCGAGGTGCTGGTCCACCACGGCTTCGGCGGCGGGTCGCCAGGCGGCGCTCGGAACAACATCGAGAAGCTGGCGAACTGGAAGCAGGATGTAGACGTGGTGCTGATGGGACACACGCACGCGAACGAGATCAGTAAGCGCGTCGTCTACACCGGCTGGCCTCCGCGAAAGCACGAGCAGACGCTGCTCGTCACGGGCACGTACGTTGACCACGAGGACTACGCGATGGAGATGGGTTTACAACAGTCCTGGGTCGGCGCGCCGACGATTGTCCTGAGCGGCACCGCCGACAACGGCATCCCCTCGGTTCGGGCGAGTCTTGGATGACCGTGCTCGAGGCTACGCAGCGCATTCTCGCCGGCTGGCTGCGGCGGGAAGCGGAGATCGAAGCGCGGCTAGTCGCGATCCGCGACGAGCAACTCGCGCTCGTGTCGCTCAAGCGCACCGTCGAGCGGCAACGGGTCGCGGCGGAACTGGCGGTGTCCGTTGCTCGTGATAGCGGTGGGGACGGGTTGCCTCTGCGCCGGGTTTCTGGCGGGGCTGATGGTGGCGGGGGTGTTTGATCGGCGTTAGTCGGGTTGCGGCGTTCCGAACAAAAGCCGATGCCTCGCCGGATCAAGGCTCGGATCGCACACCACGCACTCGCGATCCTCCGTGCCGACGACGCGCGTCCGGCACTTTACGCAGCGGCCGACGAGGCGGAACTCCACCTCGGCGATCACGGCTTCCGCATCCTCGACCCCGGACCGGCGCAGGACGTCGGAGAGGCGGGCGAGAAGCTGGTCGCGTCCGACCGGGTGCGGCTCGGTCGGCGGCAATGCCGTATCGACGCGCACCTTGTCGCCGACGTTCAGCCGCGCACCCTCCGCGAGCGTCGTGCGTGCAGTGACGACACAGAACGGCTCAAGTCCGCCGCCCACGTGAACGCGCTTACCGATGATCTCAGCCACGCCGCCCGCCCTTCTTCCGCTTCGCCCGCTTCGGCTTCGGCACTGCCGTATACCACTCGACGCGAACGACTCCGGCCCGATTCGTCGGCGGGGCTATGGCCGTGCGCAGATGCGGCCCGGCGTGACGCGGGCCAGCGGCCGAGGACTGACACGGGGAGCAGGCGAACACGGTTCCTTCAATCAGGATGGTGGCGACGGGGCGGGGGTTGGTCATGGGCGCTCCGTCACAGGAAGAGGCTTGGGCGGGCGATGCGTCTCGCTCGGTTCGCTTCGGCCGCGGAGCTTGGAACCACGCCTTGTCCGCCGCGCCAGACGGATGATCGAACGGCTCCCATCCGGCTTCGAGGTAGCACTTGCCGACAGGGCTGTTCTTGCTGCGGCGGCGCTTCGTCTGAGCGATACCGACTGCTGTGATGAGGCCGTCGCGCGGCGGCCAACCCCAACGCCGGAACGTTAGCGCCGTCGCTTCCCGCACGAGGTCGCTCGACAGCCGCGGTCCTTCGTTGCGAAAGATCGTGCACTCCCACGCCTCAAGGTTGTCTTGCCGGCCGACCTCCGGGATCGGCCGCCACGTCACCCAAGCGGCGGTCCCGTCCGACGCCAACAGGACGAGGTTAACGCCCGGACGGCAGGCTTGGTTACTCCCCGGCTTCTGTCGCGTGTAGTGGCGATCGGCCAATTCGATCAGTCGCGGGTGCCCCTTGTGCGTCTCGGTCCACGAGCACAGAGGGTCCGGCGTCCGCTCGAAGAGGCTGAGCGTCACCGCTTCTTCCTCGCCTTCTTCTCCGCACTCTCCAGCGCCGCCTGTACCGCATTCCCCGCATCCACCGCCCCGGACAGTTGCCCGCGCAGGTAAATGTTCGTCGTCGTCACGCCGCTATGCCCCATCGCGTCGCGCACGCTCGCCAGGTCCGCCTTGGCCTGCGCCACCGTCGCGAACGTGGTCCGCAGGTCCCGGTAGGTCAGGTGCGAGGACAGGCCCGCCTCCTTGCACGCCCGCGCGATCCGCTTCCGCCAGTCGTGCGGTGGGAACAGTGGCGCGCCCGGGCCGAACCGTTCCAGCCGGCGCCGGAACACGTCGATAGCCTGGGACGGGAGGGCCACGGTCCGCGCCTCGCCGGTCTTGGACGCGTCGGCGGGGACGCGCAGCAGCCAGTCCCGCCCGGTCTTATGCAGCCAGGACGCCCGGACCTCGGACAGCTCCTCGCGGCGCAAGCCGGTGAGCACGTCGAACACGAGCTCTTCCGCGGTCTCGGCGGGCAGCCGGGCCAGAACCGCCTTCAGGTCCGACAGCGGCACGAGCTTGCCCCGCTTCGTCGGATGCGCGGCGTCGCTTCGGATGATCGGCCAGTCGCCCTTGGCCGGCTCGCGAGAGATCAGCTTGCGGCGGTAGGCGATGGCGAAGGCGCGCTTGAGGCAGGCGACCTCTTCGCGGATCGTCTGGCCGCGCCTCCCTGCCTTGCGGCGGGCCGCTTCGTAGCCGAGCACGGTGTCATACGTGACGCTCGCGAGCGTGGACTCGGCGCCGAAGTGTCGGAGCAGGTGCCGCCAGTAGATCTCCTTGGCGCGCAGATAACCCGGAGCGAGCCCCTTGCCCTCGCTCTCCGCAACGTCCGCGGCGCCGAGTTCGCTCAGGTAGACCCCTCGCCGTCGCGGTTTGTCGAGCGGCTTCCCGGCTCGGATCTGTTCGCGGCGCTCCCGGCCGGTGCGAGTAGCCTCGCGGCGATCCTCCGTTCCCGCTGACTCCTGGTAGACCTCGCCGCCCCACTGGAAGCGGTACCACCAGAACTTGGAGCCGGAGCGCTTGAAGGTTCGCATGATCTCGTCTCGAGGAAGGCGTCGCAGTCGCTACGGCGGTACATGATCCTGGGTCGGTATTGATCCAGCGGTCGCGGACCCCAGCCCTTGCGGAGTCGGCCCTCGCTGCAGCGCAGGTAGTCGGCGGCTTCGGCGCGTGTGAGGAGGTCGGCGTTGGCACTCATCGCCCGCCACCGATCCGCGCCAGCGCGTCCCTCGTCGCGTTCTCGTTCCAGGCATCCTCGATCTCGGCTTCCCGGATCATCGCGCGCATCTCATTGAGAACCGAATCCTTCGGCTGGAACCACTCGCCGCGGATCCGCGCCGCCTGCAGCCGGTTGTGGATCTCGACCTCCCGACTCTCGCCGCCCGGCACGCTCACGATGAGCCGGATCTCGTAGGGCGATGCGGTCTGCAACTGGCGCAGGCGATCGGGAACGTCCGCGGCAAACCCGATCTTGATCGGCCCGCCGATATCGCCGGGCAGAACCATCTGGACGAAGTAAACGCGCTCTCGGGCCGCTCGGGCGTCACCCGCGGCGCTCGAGCGCAGAGCCCTCCTTGGCTTCGGCGCCTTGGCGGGCTTGGCCTGCACGGCTTCGCGCTCGACCCGTTCCGGAATGCGGACGGGACCGAATCCGGGCCGCTTCGTGAACGGCTTTCTCACGTCCATCTCCATTCGCCCAGCTCGCCCCGGTGCTCGCCTTCGTGGCCGCGCGGCAGGTGGCAGCGCGTCAGCCGTTGATCCCGTGGCCCGGTGTACGTGCGCGCCGGCAACACTACGTGCGTGTAATCCTCGCACTCCTCCTCCCGCGCCCGCTCGCGGAGATCGCGGAGGCGAGCGCATGCCTCGCGGAGTCGCGTTAGCCACGTAGCCGCGGCGTTTGGCTCAGCGCTTAGACGGACGTTACGGTGTCCGTCGAGTGCCGCCTCCACCACCGCCCGCTCGGCCGCTTCGATCCGGGACGGCTTCGGAGCCTCGTCAATAAGCTTCAGCGCCTCACGCGCCCACGCTTCGACGCTGGCCGGATTCAACTCGGTCGGCCCTCGCGCGATCATGGAGCGCAGGCGCGCCATCGCCTCTTCTCTCGTCACAGCCCCGTCCTCCACGCCACGCCCGGCCCCGAATGCCACTCGCACCGCATCGTCGCGGGCGTCACCACACATTGCTGCTCCCACGCGTAGCCGGAACCGTCGCGGGGCAGGAGCAGCCAGATTGCGGAGAGGAGGATCATTCGACCCCCAGCGTCCGCGCGCGACGCACGCACGCGTCGGTGTGGTGAATCTTCAGCGCGCCGGGGTTGGCCGGGCAGTGCTCCACGCAGAGCCGATACGTCGCGTGGCGAAGTTCATCGCGAAGCGCACTGGACTCCTCCGCTGCGGCGACCAGCGCGGCGACATGGAGGCGTAGAATCATCTCCGTATCCGACAACGGGCCGCGTCCCTTCGCGTCGGTGAGTGCCTGCCGGACCTCGGCGATGCGTTCAGAGAGGATCATCGGGGCACCAGGGCGCGGATCTGATCTTCGAGCGAGTGAAGGACCGAGCACGCGATGCACCCATCCTTGCCGTGGTGGTCCTCGTAGCGTCGGGACGTCATCGCAGCGGCTTCAGTCAACCCCTCGGCCCGACCGGCGGCATGGGCCGACTCCAGCGCGGCTTCGGCGTGAGCCTGCTCCGCGTCACGCGAGCGAATGCCTGTCCACGCCTTGGCGACCAGCGCGCGTGCCGCCTCCCTTGCATCGAACTCGCTCCGGTCAGTCATGGCTCGGCTCCTTCCCGGCACACGCCCGACATGCGACCCACTTCTCGTATGGGGGGTTGCCCGGCTCGCTGAAGAACGCACCGCCCTCGCCGTCACAGACCGCGCACGAGATAGCGGGCCGATCGGGGGCGGGCGGGGTGAGGGCTGCCGACGCGAGGTTTCCGATGTGCGGGATGCGCTCCATGCAGGCGCATCCGGACTTCCACGAGCCGCCCCATGTCGTCACGCGATTAATCTCGGACAGCGCCGCCGCCAGCCGGTCCCGTTCCGCCTTCACCTGTTCCAATTCGGTCACGTCGTCTCCTGCTGAAAAGTTCCCGCCCCAATCTCGTCGCGAGCCCGCCGTCCATCCAATCGGGCGGGCATCGAGCGGGGCGGGCAAGGGTTAGCTGACGCGATCCGCTGCCCGCTTGCCGGCGTCCACGACGATCGCGAACAGTTCCGGCGCGTTCTTCTGCAGGCCCGCGTAGTCGGCGGCGTATTTCGTCTTGTGGTTCTTGAGGTGCGGCTTCGCCTTCACGTCGTCGAGCTTCGCGATGAGCATGTCGGCGACGGCCTTCCACTCGTCGGGAGGGATCGGGTCGGCGGTCACGGTTTCGACTTCGGCGGGCGGCTCCTCTTCTCCGTGGACCGGGCACGGCGAGTCGCCCTCTTCGAGATGGCAGGCGCAGCCCTTCTCTCGCGGCTTGGTGTCCGGGTCATTGGCAGGCGGCAGCGCCGCAACCGGATGCGCCGTCGCGTCGGGCTGCACATGGACAATCGGCGGCTTCGCCCGCGCCTTCAGGTCGGCGACGGTGGTCGGCTTGGCGCGCGGGGCGGGGGCATTGCCCTGCGACTGATCCATCTCGTCGGCGGTGTAGAGGCCGCTGAGATCGTTCGGGAACGCCTTGCGGAGCGCGAGGGCTTCCGCGACCTTGGCGATCATGACCTCGGGCATCTGCGCCCACAGCCCGGAACCGCGCGAGTAGGACGCGAACCGCGCCACGCCCCAAAGCGGCTCGGCGAAGTCGCGATGCAGAACGCCGACCTTCGCCGCGGCGGGCGGGGCCTTGTCGAGCCACACGTCCACCCACTTGCCGTCAGCGCCGCACCAGAGCGGGCCGACCTGCCCGCGATACTTTCCGGTGCGCTCCGCGATCACGCGGTAACCGTCGATGCTCGTCTGGATCGAAAGCTTGCCGCCCAGCTTCATGGCATAGATCTGCTTCTGGAGCGGGTCGAGTCCGGCCCGCTTGCACGCGCCCATGAAGAGAGCGAGCTCGGAGTCGTTGCAATCCCGCGCGATCGTGTTGCGGATCACGGCGACCTGCTCTGGGGTGAACGGGTGGCCGTTCGTCGAAACCATGTCAGTGCTCATTGCGCCGCTTCCTTCTGGCTCTCTCGAGCCGCGTTGATTTCGTCCACCGCGGCCAACACGGCGCTGCGGATCATGAGGAGGAGTTCGTCGTCGCGCTCGACCTGCCACGCGTTGAAGTCGGTTCCGGCCACGCAGCAGACCCATGAACGGAAGGCGCCCGCGGCTGCCATCTGCGCCTGTGCCTGCACCTGATGCCGAACGGGCGGTTCGTCGTTCCACTTCCAGCGACCCTGCCAACCCGAGTAGTCGCCCCACTCGAGGATCGAGTCGGGACCGAGCGCCTTGCATTCCGCCAGCGCGTCGCCGACCACCGCATCGGGCGTCGCGTGCAGGAACGGGAACAGCGGGTTGCGGTAGATCGTAAAGCCGCACGGCGCGACAGGCGTTTTCAGCTTCTCGCCGAGCAGAACGAGTCCGCGCGCCTCAAAGATCTTGCCGGCGTCCATGCGGGCGCGAGACTTCGCGTCGCGCTTCTTCCGAACGCCGGTCGCCTTGCTCGCGATCAACTCGGCGCGCATCTTCTCGGCGTCCATGCGCGGCGGGGCGCAGCCGAGAAGGCACGGGGTTTCGCTAGCGCCGATCGACTCGACGCGTGCGGCGAGCCAGGAGGCTTCGTCCTGGAAACGCTGCACGGAGATCACGTCGCGTCCCCGATCTCGACCACGTAGTCGTTGAGCCCTGCGTCGGCCGCAAACGTGCGACGCTCCTTCATGAGCCGCGCCCCCTTCGCGTAAGCCTCGGTCGCGTCTGCGGCATCAACGAACAGGTGGCAGAACGCGACCTCGATCTTGTCGTTGCCGGACGCGTTGTATGCGAGCACCCATAGCCACCGCTTCATTTGCCGCTCCGTTTCTTGGCGCGCTCTTTCGCGATGGCCGCGTCGATGGCGTCCTGGATCTGGTTCGCTTCGTGGTCCTGCCCGGCGAGGTTGAACCGGGCGGCGATGCGCTTCGCTGCGAGTAGGCCCTTCAGCAGATCGCTCACATCCGGCTCCGGTTCGTTTCAGGTGAACCCTTCAGCGCGCTGGTGCCGCTCGGCACGGTCGCGGGCTTCGGGGAAGGTGCGGGGCGGCGCTTGCCCCAGCGGATCCAAACGGCGAGGGGGCGGATCACAGCCCACCCGCCAGCACGCGCTTCGCCTCTTCAATCGCCGCCGTGTCGAGCATGCCCAGCGATCCGCCCGGCATGCGTAGCAGCGCGTCCAACACCAGATCGAGTGCGCGGCGAAGCGACTCGGCGTAGCGGTTGGCGTCGGCGAGTTCGGCGCGGGCGGCGTCGCGTTCGGCCTGCGCCTGCTCCAGTGCCCAGCCCATGCGGTCGCGATCGGCACACGCCTCATCGACCGTGGCGCGACGCAACTCGGGCGCACACCCGCAGCATCCGGTGCCGCACATCGCGCACTCGCTCATCGGTCCATCTCCTGATCGCGCTCGTAATCCGCATCCGGCCCGTCGTCCTGCTCCGCTGCCATCTCCGCACACGTCTGCTCCAGTTCCGCCCACGCCCCCGGCCCGATCACGGACAGGAGCGCGTCGAGGCTGACCGGCACCTGTCGCAGCGGCGGGTGATTGCCCTCGTAGCGGTAGGCGGCGAGGAGTTCGACTTCGCCACCGTCGCCGGGATCGAATCCGCTCGGGCTGACAGGCGGGCTGACGCGGGCGCGGACCTCGATGGTGACGGGGCCGCATTCGATCTCGTGGGTGACGGTTCGGTCGCGGCGGGTCACGATTCGCCTCGGGCTTTCCGCCGCTCGGCTTCCTTCGCGTCAACGGCGCGGTCGATCCCGCGGTCAGCCCACTCGATCGCAGCAACGGCGAGCCCCGCGACCTTCACCATCGCCGCTCGGAACACGAACGGATCCCACGGCCACACGACTCCGCGCCCGAGGTGTTTCGCGATGTAGGCGAGCCAGTCGTGTGACTTGTGCGTGTCGTCGTGCTTCGCGCCGCCCCATTCCGCGTCTTGGCGCATCCGCTCGCCAGCGATCTCGGACAGGACGGAACGAGTAGCGCGCCACTCGGGAGGCGGATCGCCGGGCATGATGTGAGGGCACGCCGCCTCGCGACAACCGCACGCGCTCACGAATCGCTTATGTCGCTTTGCGCTCATTCGCCCCGCCTGAACAAGAACGAATCCAGCGCAATCGCAACCGCCCGCTCCGTGTCGCCGCCGCTGATCTTGAGCGCGTCGCGGTAGAGCGTGGACAGATCGGGCCGCGGCTGATCCGAGGCGAGGTCGCGAGCGGCGTCGGGTTGGGCTGCGGCGGATTCGGGCGGGTCGATGCGGTCCACATTTCCTCCAGTTCGTTCCGTGCTGCTCCCCTCCGCTCCCGGCCCAACCGCTGCGCCCAGGTCCGGTCAGGGGTGGGCTCGTTGCGTGAAGGGCTAGTGGGCGGCGGGGTGTTTGGCGAGAGCCAGTATACCTACCTAGTAGGTGTATGTCTAGGACAAAAGAAAGGCGGTCGTTAGCCGCCGTGATCGTTAGACCTTTCGTTCGAGGGAGCGGATCAAGTCCTCCGCGCCCTCAACGCCGCTGAGCGTAAGCCCCCGTGAAGTCTTGCGTCATGGACATTGCCAATACCTACCTAGTAGGTATATACTGCGTGTCATGCTCGATTTTTGGACAGCGTATCGCCGCCTCCGAAAGCACCACGTCACCCGCGCCGAAGTCCTTGCGGTAGAGACCGGTGCGTCTGTTTGGACCGTTCGTGCGTGGGATATGTCCGCGCGCCGCAGCAAAGACAAGCACGCTCGTAGTCCGAACCAGTCGCACAAGACGCAACTCGCGAAGCTGGCGCGCGCGAAGGGGGCCCCGGACGAGATCGCGTCGGCGCTGGAGCCGAAGTCGTGAGGCCGCGGAAGTTCCTCCACCCGCGGAAGCCCCGCCCTTCGAATCGCGTCTGCCGAAACTCCCCGGCGCTCGACCGCTTCTGGCGCTTCGTCTACGTGACGGACGGCTGCTGGTTCTGGATCGGCAGCACTATCGACGGATACGGTAAGTGGAACCCCGAGCGCGGCACGGAACTTCGCGCGCATCGCGTCTCTTACGAAATACACCACCGCGTCGAGGTGCCAGCCGACCTGTTCGTTTGTCACGAGTGTGACATCCCAAACTGCGTAAACCCCGCGCACCTGTTCCTCGGAACCACGCAGGAGAACACGGCGGATTGTGTCGCGAAGGGTCGGTCCTCGTGCGGCTCCAATGTAATGCGGCTCCCGCCGCTCAAGGCATGGCTCGCAACCAACGGCCTGAGCCAGCGCGAGTTCGCGCGGCGGTCGGGGATCGCGGCGCCATACGTCACAAACATCTGCAACGGTCGGAAGGTTCCTGGCCCTCGCGTGGCCTCCCGTATCCGGGAGTTGACCGGGCTGGAGGTCGCCTAGATGAGCCCGCCCGATCGCGAGCGCCTGACGAGCGAAGTCTCCGAGCCCGAGCCCGACCCGCCCCGTTGGACGTGGGACGACGCCGCTCCCGACGTGACCCCGTTCGCGCTCGGCTCGCTCTTCGTCGCGCTGCTCTGCACCAGCGTCGGCGTGCTGGTCCTCGGCTACTCGCTGGTCGCCGCGCTGCTCTCCCGCTGATTTCGAGGTCGCCATCATGGATACAATCTTGAACGGAAACCGATCAGCAGCGTACGGCAACGGTGCTGCCGAACCGAACCGGACGCCCGCCTCGCAGCGGTCCTTGTTCCCGGATTTCCTGGCGATTCTCCGGGAAGAGATCGACCCGCACTTCAAGGAAGTCGCGAACGAACCCTACCCGCGCCTGACCAATGAGCAGGCGTCGGCGCAGCTATCCCGGAACCTGAGCGGACGTGACGGTCGCAAGATCGGCGTCGATCAGTTGCCGGCCATCTTCAAGGTACTTGGGGGCGACGCCGAGGTCCGCATCTGGACGCGCTGGCTGAACCTGAGCGGGTTCAAGGCGCCCGAGCGCGTTCCCGATCCGATCCGGGTGCAGGAAGAGTTGGCCTCGGTGCGGGTCGGGATCAAGCAGGCGACGGGACTGCTGACGGATCTGGTCGAGGCACTGACGCGGATCGAGGGGGCGACGAAGTGAGGCTCTTTGACAACGTTGTCCGGCTCTGCCCGACCATGCTCGGGGCGTTCGTGGTTGACGTTCAAGAGCCGTTTAACCTTTGGGACGCGAGCGGCGAGATCCTGACGTGCGCCCCGCCATGGGAAGAGTTTTTCCTGGAGGCCACGTTCACCGATCGCAAGCCGGAGGTGCGCATGGGCCTCTTCGTGTCGGCGTTTCGGCTAGAGGTTGACGGCCGCCGCATTGAAGAGTGCCACCTGCGTGGTGATGGCGCCTACTTCCCGGAGTTTGAGGAGCGTTTCAACACCAGCATCCCTCGCGGCTGGCTGCACCCAGATGCTCACTGGCTCTTGGACTGTTCGCTTTTTGTCGAAGCGGCGGGCGTGGCGTGGGAGCAGGCCGTTTCGTATGTGCAGGTTCGCGCCGATGGCCGACCATGTTCCGCTGACGGGAATCTGAAGTGCATCACAGCACGGAGCGTGACGGGGCCCGGAGCGACGGCCGCCGCGGTGGGCGCGCTGAATATCGACTCGCTCCAGAAGGTCGTTTGGCGATTCCTGTGGTCGGTCCAGTTTCTCCACTGCAAGAACATCACTCTTCGTGAGGTTGTGCCGTCGCAGCCGCGGGTGATGGTAACGGGCCGGAAGCACGGTGCGCCCAAGAAGTTGGTTCGCTACCACGTTCTCGATATCGAGCCGATGCGCCGCGTCCTTCGGGGCGAGGGCGGCATGGGTGAAC
The DNA here is from genome assembly GCA_964348825.1 of uncultured Gammaproteobacteria bacterium. Taxonomy (GTDB): domain Bacteria; phylum Patescibacteriota; class Patescibacteriia; order Veblenbacterales; family UBA10138; genus JBBTZY01. Next base: position 31,311 of record CAYGDX010000007.1, read on the forward strand.
GAGGTGAGGGCGTCAAGCAGGCGCTTCACGTCTGCCGTGGTCACTTTAAGGACTATCGCCAGCGCGGCCTGTTCGGTAAGCGAAAGGGCTTGTTCTGGTGGGACCAGCACGCCCGTGGCGACGTGAAGGTCGGCATCGTTGAGAAGGACTACGCGGTCAAGGCAGGTGGGGCGTGACCCGCCTCCGCGCCTACGAGTTCCGGTTCTATCAGTTCGGGCTGCGCCTCTTCCGGTACGTGGCCGCGCTTCGGCGACGCCACCCGGCTTTGAGAGCGGCCCGGTTTTCTTCGCGGCCTGAGCGGGTCGGGTCGCTGCCGATCGTTACGTTTTCTGAGGAGGGGTGGGGCGCATGAGTGAGTCGAAGTCGAGTAGCGGCGGGATCGGATGCACGGGCGTTCTGCTGATCGTGTTCGTCGTCCTGAAGCTGACCGGGAACATCGACTGGCCGTGGCTGTGGGTGCTCGCCCCGTTCTGGGTTCCGTTCGTGCTCGTGGCGCTGCTCGGTCTCGCGCTCGGGGCGGTCTTCCTCGTCGGCAAGGTGTTCGCGAAGTGAGCGCGATTGAGGCCGCCATCGGAACCTCAACGCAGCGCGTCTGCTCCTGGTGCGGCGTGCGTCAGGCCCTCGGTAAGTTCGGGCGGGGACGAAGCGGCGTGCGTCGGAGCGTGTGTGACGACTGCCGCTACGAGTGCAAGCAGACTCCGAAGGCGTCCGACCCGGCGCGCACGCGCCAGTGTTGGCAGTGTCGATCCGAGTTCGTCAGCACCGATTTCACGCAGCGGATCTGCTCGCCCGCGTGCCGGTCTGCGCGGAGCAGGCGGCAGACCGATGGCGAGATTATCACCGCTGCGGACAAGAAGCAGATCACCAACGCCATGAAGCGGATCGGGCTGCATCGGCGCAGGTTCATTCCAGGATGGGTTGGGGAGGCGAGGACCCGCCCCGTCGACAAGCCGAAGCGCTTCCTCTCCCTGTTCCCGGACGGGGCCGCGCTGCTCGAGAGGGCGGGGAGGGTCGCGACGGAGGTGGTGCGGCGTTGCTACTTCTGCGGCGCGACTCGGAGCGACCTGGTGCGGATGCAGAGCGTGGACGAGTGGCGGTGCGAGGACGTGACGGATGGGTGCGGGAGAAGGTTGGTGAAGCGTGGGTAGGATTCGCTCCATCAAGCCGGAGTACCCCAAGGACGAGCTCTTGGGCGCCATGTCGCGCGACGTCCGGCTCCTGTTCGTCCTGCTCTTCACGCTCGCCGACGACGAGGGGCGCTTTCGGGCGTCGCCGGCACTCGTTCGGGGCGAGCTGTTCCCGTACGACGAGGACCTGACGCAGCATCAGGTGGGCGAATGGCTGCGCATTCTGGACGAGGCGGGCCGGATTCGGCTCTACGTCGCCGACGGGCAGCAGTACGGCGTGATCGTGAAGTGGAAGGAACACCAGCGCATCGATAAGCCTAGCGATTCCAAGTTCCCAGCGCCGCCTCGCGAGGATTCGCCGAAGCCTCCACGAAAGGTCGCCGAAGCCTCCTCGACTCCTCCCGGTGGGATAGGAAGGGAAGGGAAGGGAAAGGAGAAGGAAGGGGAAGGGAGGGGATCCGGGGAACCGTTCGTGTTGACGAGTCCGTCCGTGGTCGCGGTCCCGGCTGCGCCGGCCGCTCCCGTTGTCGTCTTGCTGGTGGAGGATTGGCCTGAAGGGCTCCGGTGGATCCCGCCAATCCTGGATCGTGTCCTAGGCCGGTTCCAGGATCCGTTCGGCTCGCGCTCGGACTGGTTCGTCCCTGCGTCGTGGAAGTCGCTGGAGGGTGAGGTCGATTCGTGGGGCCACGGGCTGAGTCAACGCTTCGCCGACGAGCTCGAAACCATCTTCGCCGAGTTCCAGGGCTACTGGACCCAGCGGAAGTCGAAGCGGAAGAACCCGCGACTCACGTTCCGCAACCACGCCAAGCGCTGGCACGACCGCCAGTTGGGCGGGGTGTTGAGAGCCGCAGCCGATCCGAGGAAGCAACCCGTGCAACGGAGAGTCGCATGAAGCCGAGAAACACCGAGCCGCAATCGAGCAACCCCGAGGACCGGGCACGGCGCCAGTGGGAAGCCACGCGCTGCTCCTGGACCACGAACGGACGGGGCTGCCTTCTCACCGGCAGCAGTTCGCCCGACACGGGGGGCATCACGAAACCGGACGGCACCGTCTCCGGCCCGAAGGCGCTCTGCCCCTGGCACGCCGACCGGATCGGGGGCGGGCAGGGTAGCGGCGACTCGCGCGAGTTCGACGCATGGCTCGAGATGCACCGCACGCAGTTCCCGGCGAAGGTCTACGGGCAATCCGATTACACGAGGTTCACAAACGACACGCTATGGGACGCCATCGTAGGGAACAGCCGCCTACCGAGCATCGAGAAGCCGCGCACCGACAGCCGGCCCGCAAGCGCGAGGGAACGCGCGAACGCGTTCGCCAAGATCGGGGCGATGTTGGACGGGAAGTTCAGCGCGGGGGAGGCGTGATGGACCAGGCATCAGCGACATACGTGGTGCTCGATCAGTGGACCGTGCCGCCATGCCCCGGCCCGGAACCGTTCGCGTCTACGCCCTGCTGCGAGCCGCACGAGATCGCGGAAACGCGGGCCATCGTGCTGCGGCATGCGGACCAGTGGCGGAAGATCGCGAGCCTGAGCGGGACGCATCCGGACGACATGCAGCGGTTCATGGACGGGGAGTGCTCGCTGACGTGGCATGCGCGGGTGAGGATTCGGGAGTGGGCGGGGGAGCAGCGATGAGGAATTGGGCATACCGAGACAGTGATTGTGAGTGGTGCTCGATCGACGCTGGACGGCACAGGCACCTACTGACGGCGGAAGGCACGCCCAGCGTGATCGTCGAAATCGCTGAGAACGGGATCTACCCCGCCCACGAGGCAGAGCAGGAGGCAGGGGCGTACTGGTGCGCCTCGCACAGGCGACACACGACCGACCCTGTGAAGTGCCTCAGCAGGCGGGGCGGCATCCTGCTCCCGTGCAGTGTGGAGCGGGACTACGGACGTAACCCGCCCGGATGGGATGACCTGTGACCTTCCTCATCCCGATCCGCACCAAGAACGGGCTAAACCAGCGCATCCATTGGGCGGTGCGGGCCAAGCAGGTGAAGGCTGAGAGGCAGGCGACACGGGCGGCGTGGCTAAGGGCGGCGCGCACCGCGCGGCTCCTCGCTGTGATCGCGCTCGACCTTGGAGACGACGGGCCGGGGTTGTCCGTCACTCTGGCCCGTATCGCGCCGCGCCAGATGGACGACGACAACCTCAGGGGCAGCCTCAAGGCGGTACGCGACGAGGTCGCGGCGTGCCTCGGGGTGGACGACGGGGACGCGCGGGTGACGTGGGCGTACGGGCAGGAGAGGGGCGAGCCGAAGCAGTACGGGGTGAGGGTGGTGATCGAGTGAGCCCGGCGGCTGCAGTCAGGATGAGGCGCGACCTAGGGTTACCGATCGACGCTGCACGCCTACGCGGCATGGAGGCTGCCGAGATGACCGAGGACACGGATTGCTACTACGTCAACGGGGCGGGGTGCGTCTGGTTGGTTAACGTGGCCGGTGAGTGCCATCACTCGGTCATGTGCGGCTGTAGCTTCTGGACGCGCCAGGACGGGCAAGGTTGAACGCAGTGGAGCGGAACGAGGAATCGGGCGGGACGGGACGTTGCGGGGCGTGGTGAGGCGCGTAGCCCCCTTCCTGAG
>CAYGDX010000008.1:0-22719 GCA_964348825.1 uncultured Gammaproteobacteria bacterium
GGTGGGACTCGAACCCACGACCAATTGCTTAAGAGGCAACTGCTCTACCAACTGAGCTACGAACCCTAATTTAGCTAGTGGCAAATAGCTTGTAGCTTATAGTAAAATTAATTTATCAAAAAAATAGGTTTTTTAATACAAATTTGCGCCCTGAGGGATTTGAACCCCCGACCTCTTGGTCCGAAGCCAAGCGCTCTAATCCACTGAGCTAAGGGCGCCTAAACTATATTAGAGAAAATTAGGGCTCAAATATCTTATTTTTTAAATAAAAAACAAAATAAGCTTTTTTATATTACCACAAAACAGATATTATTTCAAGCCCAAAATCCGCTTCGGGCTAGAAACGGAATAAAAAGCTTTAATAATCAATAATTTAGCTTAAAACTTCAGGCGCGGTAACGTGAGCTAAAGCAGTTTCGCGAGTAATAACACCTTCTTGTAGTAATCGTTTAACATGCTGATCCATAGTGATCATACCCATATCAGCATGAGTTTGAATAACAGTTTTAATTTGGCCGTGTTTATTTTCTCGAATTAAGTTAGCTACTGCTGGATTGTTAATTAAAATTTCACGAGCCGCTACTCGACCACCACCAACTTTAGGTAGTAATCTTTGGGAAATTACGCCACGGAGTGAAAAGGAAAGCTGTAGGCGCACTTGAGTTTGTTGATGAGGTGGAAATACATCAATAATGCGATCAATAGTTTCTGAAGCATTGTTAGTATGTAAGGTAGCCAGCACCAAGTGGCCAGTTTCAGCTAAAGTTAGGGTTGCTGCGATAGTTTCAAGATCGCGCATTTCACCCACCATAATTACATCTGGGTCTTGGCGCAGGGTGTGTTTTAATCCTTCAGCAAAAGAATTCATATCAGTGCCAAGTTGGCGTTGCTTGATAATTGATTTATTGGGTTTGAAAATAAATTCAATTGGATCTTCTAAAGTAATAATATTTACCGCTCGTTCATTATTAATTAAATTCACCATCGCGGCTAAAGTAGTTGATTTGCCACAACCAGTCGGACCAGTTACGAGCACTAAACCATAAGATAATCGGGTTAATTCAAATACAACTGGCGGCATGCCGATTTCTTCAAGTGATGGTGCCTTAGTCGGAATAATTCTCGTAACCATACCAATATTATCTCTTTCAAAATGTAAGTTTATGCGAAAGCGAGTGCCATCGGGTGCTTGCCACGAAGTATCTAGCTCGCGTTTTTTTAAAAGATCTTCTTTGTCGGTTGGTTTGATAATAGAAAAAGCCAGCTCTTCCATTTTTGCTTTAGAGAGTGGCTCGTAATCCAATTGTGAGAGTTCGCCGTGCAATCGAATAGTTGGCGCCTTGCCAACTGCTAAATGTAAATCTGAAGCACCTTTAGCGTTGGCCTCGTTGAATAATAATTCAAGATTAATAATCTCTGCCATATTTTTTAATTTAATGGTAAATTAAGTTAGTTTGAGTTAATTAAATCTGCTATAATTATACTATATTTAGAAAGGAGGTGAAAGCAATGGGACACGCACATAAACACGCTTGCCGTAAAAGTGGTTCAGCGGCCACTGGTGTGGTTTTGATAATTTTAGCCATTATGGCTTGGTTAGGTACCACCCCAATGCCGACTTGGGTATCAGCACTACTTTTTGTTTTTGGATTATGGAATTTGGTAGGTTACGCTTGTCGGAACTGCGATCACTGTGGTACTTGTAGTTGTACACCATCGGGAGTTTAAATCCTAAGCCCCAAATTCAAATGTTTAAAACTTTTTTGATTTTAGTCATTAGGATTTAGATATTCTGATTTAGGATTTTTGTTAATTGTCTCTTCATTCATCACCCAATAGTTAATTGGTTTTTGAGGTGAGGATTTTTTAGTTACCGTTGGTTTATTGGTAGTTAATAATTCTGATATTGTTACAAAACTATAACCACGTTTACTAAGTTCACGAATTATAACTGGCAATGCTTCAAAAGTTTTGGGTGCATTTTTACCGCCTGACAAATGAAAAACTATTATTGAACCACGACGAGTTTCTTTTAATACCTTTTTAATAATTTTATCGGTATTATTGCCAAAAGCATCGCCCGAAGCCACCTCCCAACCAATGGTTTGTAAATTTAAGTCGTTAACAAATTTAATATCGGTTTGGTCAGCACAGCCACCGGGGAAGCGGAAATATTTTGGCTCGTAGCCAGTAAGCTTGGTTAATATTTTTTGAGTATTTAAAACTTCGTCGATTTTATTGTTTACTTGTGACAAGTTAAAACAATTATTAGTCCAAGCGGTGTGGCTAAAAGTATGGTTGCCAATTTCAAAGTATGGTACGCTCGCTAGCGCCTTGGTTTCTTTTGGGTAATTTTGGGCCCATAATCCAGTAATAAAAAAAGTAGCGGGAATTTGCCGACTAATTAAATAGTTGGTAATTTTTTTGTCATATTGTGTGGCAATTCGCCCACTTAAAATATCATCCAGCATGCCACTGGTCATATCAGCATCAAAAGTCAAAGCAACTTGTTTTTTAAGGCGCGGGCCGTGGGTAATAATTTCATTAGCAAAAGCTTGCCCGGCTAATGGGTAGAACAAAGTAATTGTAAAAGTAAAAGATATTAGGAGTGGAATAAATTTTTTCATAGTAGTACCAGCTTAGCATTTTATTGGGGAATAAAAAAACGCCATCGACTTAGGGTGTCGATGGCGTATGATTGAATGATAATTAGGTCGTTTATAAACCTAAAAGGTAAGAAACTTGTAGCGAAGGTTTGCCAGAAAACAAATTTTGTTGTTTTAATTTTCGGCCTACCCTGATAGCAATATTTTTTTGTTTTGTTATTAAAAATTTTTCCTCAGAATAAAAATGCCTGTTGTTCTCTCGAAGTTTTTTCCCATTTAGTTTTGGAATATTTTTTTCATAACGTATGTTTCTGTCTCCGGTTTTACAGATTTTTGATGGCATTGAATCAAATTGTTCAACTTCGTTTTCCCATTGCGATGAGTATAAAAAGTTTTCTTTTGCCAACTCTAATCTGATTCTTACAGCTTCAGGATCGGTTTCCACAAGTTGATATGGGTCATAGTCCTGATAAAAGTTATAAGGCGGTGGTTCTATGCTAATTATTTCTTCCACCTCTTTATTCTTTGTCACTTCTTCTGTTGTTAAGATTGTTATTTCAATATTATCCGCCGTATCAATTGACGGCTCTGAGAAAAAAATTATTTCGTATATCTCTTCTTCGGTTAACCCTTCCTGAAGTAGATAGATTTCCTCTGGGTTAGTTGATTCGTCTGCGACCATGAGTTCTAAGAATTCTTTATGATCTAAGAAATTACTCATACATATTTCACGGTTTTTCTTTAAATCAAAGTCCCCATCTTTTCTTTTTTTCTTTTTAGTATTCTTGTTTGTTCCAGTTGTAAGTAATTCTTTTGTCCCCATAATATTTACTAATACAGCCGTCCGATCATTGTGAACAATAAACCAATTTTCGAATTCTATAGAATCACCGTCTGGTAGAAATCCTATTTCTATCTCTTGATCAATTGGTAGTTCAGAACGAAACTTTCGTTCATCGATATGATAGTTTAAACAAACTCGCACTTCTTTTTTAAGAGTGTGACGAATTACTAATTTCTCTTCGCTTGTTAACTTTTTTTTGCCAGTCATGGCGTTTCCTTTTGTTTTTTTGATTGTTAATGAAATTTTTTTTTGTGAATTATTTTAGTTTTTTTAAATCTATTTATAATAGCATTGTAATCCTTTTGTGTCAAGAGTCAAGAAAATTATCCACTTATCTAGCGCATAGTTGACAAGGTGTGGTTTTTAAGGTAAAATGCCATATTAAAAAATAAAAAATGTCCATTCAAAATTTATAGGTAGAAAAATGAAAACAATTTTAGTAGCACTCTCGGTACTTTTTGTGGCAGTGGCTATATTAAGTCATTATGTGTTTGATTCTTCATTGGTAACTTTTATTTGTTCAGCTTCCGCACTTATACTACTTTCCAAATTTATGGGTGAAGCTACCGAACACTTAGCTCATCATGTAGGTGAAAGTTATGCTGGGTTGGTTAATGTTTCGCTCGGCAATTTAGCTGAACTCATAATTATTTTTACTGCCGTGCGCTCAGGTATGATTGAGCTTGTAAAAGCCGGTATTGTTGGCTCGGTGGTAGGGAATACACTTTTGGTTATGGGTATTTCGGTTATAGTGGCTTGTCGCAAAGGGGTGGTAGTTAAATTAAAACCAGAAACAGTGGCTTTATATATTAACCAATTATTTTTGGTGGGAGCTATTTTAATATTACCCAGCGTATTTAGTGAACATACTCCGGTTGATAAAAGGCCAATGCAAAGTTATTTACTAGCCGCTATGCTCTCGGGCGCTTATGTGCTTTATTCAATTATATTTCATCGTGACGAGCGAATGAAGTTAGTGCATAATCAAGCCAGCGAAGCAGTTAAAAAAACATATAATGGTTGGTCGGGGCGCCGCAGTATAATTATATTACTAGTTACTAGTGCAGTTACTTTTTTTGTAAGTGATTTACTTATTAATGAAGTAGAGCCCATCGCTCATCACTTTAATTTATCAAATGCGATGCTGGGCTTTATGTTATTACCACTGCTTGGTAATGTGGCAGAGCACTTTGTAGCAGTAACAGCCGCTTGGAAAGGATTAGCTGAATTAAGTTTATCAGTGGCAGTTGGTTCGGCTTCGCAAGTAGGTATGATAGTAGCACCGGCCGCGGTACTCTTTGGTGCGATTTATGGTGTAGAGGTGACTTTAGATTTTTCTGGGTTACCTTTTCAATTATTGTTAATTACTTTAGTCGCCGCGTACATTGTATTAAGAGACAATCAATGGCGCAGAAGCGAAGGCATAATGCTACTCGTGTGTTACCTTGCAATAATGCTGTGCTTCACTTTTGTGAATTGAAATAAAAATATTTTTAAATCCAAACATCAAATCCCGTTTTCTAACAGAAATGGGATTTTTATTTTAAAAACAAAAATCGGCCACTAAGTTCGACTTATCGCTTATAGGATGGCAGAACGAGATAAAGTGAAAAACTTTTGTAAAATAAAAAAGTACACAATTTATTTTGAGTAGTTATATACCTAAATAAATAGTGTACTATTGTTTTTTATCTTATATAGAATCAACCAGTGAGTTATATTTTTTTCTTTTCCCGTTCTAATAAAATATTTTTAAAGATCTCAATTAGTTGTTCCATATCTTTTTGTGCCTCTTCCAAGCTTTCTACAAATTCACTCAAATGTTTAATAGTGCGATTTTCGAACATAGCTTCGAATTTTTTATTATCTGTATTTAATATTCCACTTAAATTTTCACCAAGATTGGTCAGAAACGTATTTATTATTTTATAATCTTGTGACGGACTACGTTTTCTACCACGGTTTGTAAGTGTTTTTGTGCTTGCGTTATCTCGTATGTATTGTAGGGCTCTTTTTTGGCTAAGGTCATGTAATATTATATGTTTTGCAATCACAATTTGAAACTCTGATTGAAAATTAATAAGTGCCGTAGCTACCTGAAAAGATATTTTTTTTTCGCTCAGATACTCCCTTACCTCTTTGCAGAGTTTTAATAAACCTAGGTGTTGTCGTACCCAAGTAACTGATTTGCCGCATATTTTCATTACATACTCAATTGCCATTTGCTCTGTTACCTCTGGGTTGTCATTTTCTTCCAAATAACTATTGACCATTTCGTTTAAGGCGTGGGCGGTTTCAAGTGGGGTGTGTCCTTCCCTACAAAAATTGGCGACTACTGATTTCATGAATTGTTCTACATTTGAATTCACAATTTCAACGATTGCACGCATGTGTGTTTTTTTTAATTCAACACAAGCTCGATAGCGACGCTCCCCATCAATAAGTTCATACTCAAACTCTCCGTCAGTAATTTTTCGAACCGTAATGGCTTGTTGTTGTCCTATCTCTGCAATACTACCCTTCAATTCAGTGAGTGCCTGATTATCAAACTCAGTGCGGGGTTGATTTGGGAAGGGGCGTATTTCATTTATAGGAATATCTAATAGTAGAACCCCATTTATTTCCCCATGAGAGGTGGTATTATCGTTATTATTACTTTTCATGTTGGTATCTCCTTTAGATATTTTTGGTTGTGAACTTATTGTTTTGAATAAGTCGTTAAATTGTGGTTTTTCTACGAGTAGTAGAGAGTTGTTTTCTATACTAATATTTGTAGCAGCTTTTATAATCTTGCGTGGTTTTTTTCGTAAACTCATTTTACTTAAAAATCCAAAGACCATAATTTCGTCCGAAATACCATTAAATTCATCTTCCTCAACCCAAAATAATTGAGGTAAGGAGGATTTTGATTGTTCACACTCTACTTTATACTTCCTTCCTCTACGACGCCCACTACCATTAAGATTTATTTCTACCAAAAATGGTTTTTGTACAAATGGCATAGTATTTGCCTTTATTTTGTGATTGTAAAAGTACAGTTAATTATATTTAGTGTTGAATTATATGATTTATTTTATATTGACCTTACAATCTGGAGATAAAAATGTCAACTTTTTAGAAGATTTCTTTGTTTCCTTTATTGTAAAACCCAAAATAAAAAAGAACCCGTGTAATTGTTTTTACAATCCACTGACGGTTCAATACTGCGAGATGTTTTGATAATGTGAAGATAGTTAATCTTCAGTGATTATTGCATTCATTGCATCAAGATAGTTATTTAAAGATTTGATTCCCAAATAAACTATCTCGACAGGAACCCCGAGCTGTGAAAGAGAGTCTCTTACATCTTGAGATAAATTACTCCACAGAGCTTTCTCGCCGGGTTTAGCATAGTTAAGGATTTTTTGTTGTTGATCATCAACTTGTTGGATTAAAGACTTTTTTATAGTCATAGTTTTCCCTCTGTTTTTTATATGTTTATTGTTAGTACAATTATTTTTACATCATCACCATTAATATTGAATCTGATCGCATCTAATTTTCCCGATTCACCATAACTTGGTGATTCGATTGCATGCCCGGCATTAAGAGCTAATTCTTGAATAAGCCAAGGTTCGGCGATAAAGAGGGTGCATGTATTGTCATTGACATTATTCAGTAATGTTTGAAGCGTGACCTTCTTTTCGGTGTTAACCGGATAATTTTCAGCTTCGATTTTTGTTGTAGAAAATTTATAAGCGGCAAATGATAGAGCAAGCGCGCTATCAATTTTATCATAATCGTAAGCTATGCGTGTTATTGTTTGGTATAGAGATAATTGTGCTTTAATTAAAAGTTTTTGGTAGATATTTTCGGTACTTTTACATCCGTTTGGTGTAAAATTGGCACCGATCTGCGGAAAAGCAATTAAGGTTTTCATTAAAATCCCTTTTTTGTTATTTAGTATGAATTTGTTGTTTTATATTATTTCAATTTTTCTTCTTCCATATATCATTCCTATCTCACCTTCAACATAAGTAGCAGTTAAAGTATCTGGAACAAGACAGTAACGAGAGTTGTTGTTTAATTCAAAATCCAAACACAGGTTGGTTTGATGAATATTTTTACAGACGCCAACCCTATCTTTGGGTACCGAATTTACGGTGTGTGTGATTTTGACATTCTTACCCACGAAGATTTCTTTTAGTTTTTGTAGGGTGATTTCTTCTTGTTTCATAAGTTACTTCCTATGTATTGTTGTATGTTTATATTTTAAACGCTTTGCATTTATAACCATTTTGTTTAAGTATTTTAAACATATGGCGTTGCACAATTTTACGAAGCCCATGCTTTATTTCTTGGTCACTTCCAGATGAGTGCTGAACAATATGTGCTGACCCATTTGTAATTCGGCGTATGCAAATTGTATCATCTTCTGATGGAATTTTTTTGTACAATTCTATATATGACTCAAGAGTATTGCCCTGACGATCTTGATTTGGAAGACGAGCGATTCTGGCACGACGAAGTAATTCTTTTGTAGATGGCATAAATTGCCGTGTTAGTTGAATGAGCTTTCGTTTTGTTACGGTAACTTCTACATAATATCCTGTCATACGATTTTCCTTTTTATATGTTACATTATTAGTTTGTGGTTTATATTTGAATATCTAAGGCGACGGCCAAATATAAACCACAAACAGATGTTAAAGAACAATAGTATATTGTAATCAATTTATAGTATTTGTCAAGGGTTTTTAACTTAAAGTTTCCCATCCTGCTAGGGGTGGTGGATTTTAGCCAAAGCCAAAAGGTGGCAAATTCCATTTCTTGCCTTACATAAAACAAAAATCGGACATTAAGTCCGACTTATCGCTTATGGGGTGGCTAATGGGAATCGGACCCATGCTAAAGGCTCCACAAGCCTCTGTGCTACCATTACACCATAGCCACCCCGTAAACGACAATTGTTACTTTATTATTAAGTATTTGTTTAACAAGCCCCGAAGTATTCAGGGCTTGATTAAAATATCATATTTAATTTATTATTTCAAGTTTATGGCTTTTCTGCGGTCACAACAACTTTGGCCATCATATTTTTATCCACCACTGAAATCCAAGTATTGCCTGGGGCGAGTGGTAGTACTTTACCTTGTTCGTCAGTAAAAATTAGAGTTGATTTAATATCAGGTAAGTTCCAAAAACCTTTTATTACTTGTCCGTTGTTTATTATTAAAGCCGAACCCTGCCCAGTGGTTTTAATATTAACTTTTAATTGTGGGTCGCCTGCCATTGGTTTTATGTCAGTGAACATTATCACTACATTTTTTACGCGTAACAGCTCATTATTTAATGGCTCAAATTGAGTGCTACCACCAACCGTGCGGAAGTAGGCCTTATCTTGTGGCCGATAATCATAACGCACGGCGTAACCAGCTGGATCGTAAGGAATTTTTATAGTTAAGGCATTTAAAGTTGGGGGAGTGGTTGAACTAGTTTCGGCGCTGGCAAAAGTTAATTTAGGCAAGAAAGAAGATTTTTCCCAACCACGATTGGTGATGTAGCTAAAAAATTTGGTGCTATCGGAAAATAAATTATGAGGAGCTTTTTTTAAAGTGTCGCGGAAATACGCTTGCTCGTGCGCAAACTCATCAACATTTTGTAAATTACCATAACTTGAATTTAAAGTTGTCAAAGCTTCGCGAGATCCACCCGAGTGACTATAAAGCGCGCCGAATGACGAAGCCCAATCATTAAAGTATGGCCTAGCACTACGCACTGGTCCAACTTTTCCAGGTAGTTGGCTTTGGAAGATTGCCATGTACCGAGTGATGCCGGCTTCAGCTGGCGCTTCAAAAACAACATCGGCTGAAGCAAGGCCTGCTTGTGGTCGGGCATTTTCTAAATTACCAATTACTACTGCCCAAGGTCGGCGCGCTACACTTTCGGCACTTACTCGTAAGCCAGTTAAAGGAGCTAGATTTTTCTTAGCAAAAAATGGGGCAGTGTTTGGCGTGGTTGGTTTAACACTGGTTTGCCCTAACACTTCTTCAATTTTTATACCACCATAAAGTACTGTACCCAAGCTCACAATTAACACAGCTGAAGCCAAAGCCGTAAAAGATAAAAGCCACATCCAATATTTAGTATTGGTGGCGGACGATACTTTATTTGATTTACTAGTGTGGCTGACAGTTGGTACAGCTTTTGATTTTTTACTGGATCTTTTTTTAACTATTCGTTTTTTGGGTTGAATAGTATTGGGTAAGACCACTTCACTGGTGGAATTTATTTTTGGCGGTATTTTTGCCATAGATATTTTTTTAAAAATTAGGTTAGCCCCTCTTCTAACCAAGGGTTGATATTTTTATTGTACATAGTTTTTTAAGATTAGGCAAAATATAAGAGCGGTCAATTTTATTTTGTTACTTTTTATAAAGTAACACAAAATCGCCGCGCAGGTATAGGGTTTGAACAGTGCTCGTCAAACGAGCTGGCTCAAACTATGCTAAGCGACCACAGACACGCTTGAGCCGGACGCTCGTTTGACTTCCGCTCTGTACAAACCCTACGACAGGGCGGCAGTTTCTTAATTAAAAAACCCTTCGATTTTGGCGAAGGGTTTTTTTTTTGGGATTTCTTACGGTGTAACTGGTTCAGATTCGGGTTGAGGTGAAGTAGTTGGTGGAGTGGCGAAGCCTTGGGGAGCTTTGAAGTTTACGCCAGCACTACGTTTGAAGCTTGGGGTATAAAAGTTAATGCCATATTCCGAGGACTTGTTTTTAAAGTCAGTAAAGGCCTCCCACAAATCTTCGGCCGCCATAAATAAATCATCTTGATTAATTGGTTTACGGCCAGCTACTTTTTTAACTTCAGCTAAATCTTCTTTCAGTCCTACAATCATGGCTTTAAAATCTCCGATTACGTCGGCATTGATTTTTTTAGCTTTTTCAGCTTCTCTTATTTTAGTTTCAGCTTGTCTGATTTGGCGAGTGGCCTCACTTGAACCTTTTTGAATATCAGCTACCATTTCAACCATAGAATTTTGATTCCAAAATTCTTCCATACCGCCATAGAAATCAATTTCTAATTTATCAAGTGCACCATCGGGATCAGTTTTAGCTAGTTCGCGTGCGCTACTGAGCGCTTGATTCATAGTGGTAAAAACATCTCTTAATTCTTGTACTACATCGGTTAGCGCTGCATTACGTTTTATTAAACCGTCAGCACGTTTCATAGCGGTTTGTAAATTTCTTGATTCACGTCCAGCTTGAGTGAGCATTTCTTTAAGGCGAGTTAAATCACCTAATCGTGGCCCCCATTCTTGCATAGTTTGTACTACATCGTGAACATCATCAGACAAACCTTCTAGTTCATCGGCGGTTTTAGCGGCTTTAATTTTAGTAATAATTTCGGTTGATTGGGTAAGAGCGGCTTTTAATTCAGCTGGTATACCAACTTCACCCTTTAATTGTTTTTCAATTCTAGTTACTTGTTTATTCATTTGTTTAATTTGATCGGCAAATTGAATCAAATTACGTTTCATCATTTGGAATTGTTCGTCATTAATTTCTACTGGATTATAAATTGGGGGAATAGGTTGATTTGTATTAGGTTGATTGGTTGGATAGTTAATTGGTGGAACTGGTGCGCCGCAAGTGTCGCTATTTCCAACACAACGATTTTGATTCGGGCACCAGTACATACTGGTTGGGCAAGTATTAGTAGCTGGTGTTTCACAAGCTTGACTGTTTACTACACAACGAGCTTGGGTTGAACAATAACGACTACCAGAACCACACTGTGGTTGATTATTATTTTCGTAGTATGGATAGCCGTTGCAGGCTGAACCATTTGATATACAAACATTGTTGCACATATATTCATTGCTACGACACGAGGTGGTGGTATAAGTTGGACAAGTTGTGCCAGCCATTTGACACCAACCACTGCTGCCATTAGAACCAGCACACCACATTTGCCCCGACCCACAAGAAGCAGGAGTTTGATTGGCGGTAGTGCCAGAATTAGAACAACTCGCGCCATCAAAATATTGAGTAATGGTACAAGTAGCGGCCTTAGCACATTTATCAGCACTCGGGAAACCAAAATCTTTACTTGTTGAATTGCCGGCTTCAGACAACCAAACATTGGCCATATTTGTTACATTAGCACAGGCAGTTTTTAATTGATCAATGCGAGATTGGTCAGCATCGGTTCTAATCCAAGAGCGTAGTCCTTTTGAATTCCAAATTTGTTCGCGTTGTGCAACCGCCGTACTGTTAGTTGGTGCACAAGTACTATCATTAGAAATACAAGTGTTAGCCGAAGCACACCAATATCTATCAGATGAACAAGCAGTTGGACCATTATTGGTGCCAGTGCTACCAACAGTTGGGCAAGTAGAGCCATTCACACAACTACCCGCGCCACCATAAAGTCCAGGGCACCACATTTGTCCGCTCGGGCAAGATGAATTGGTATTTGTATATGAAGGACAAACACCACCAGTCGCTAAACACCACCCACTACTACCATTAGTTCCATCACACCAAGTTTTACCTTGGCTAGTACAGCTCGCACGATCCATTGGCCAATTATTGTAGTTAGTATTGGTGTCAGTTGGGCTAGGACAAGGTCCGCCTTGGCAATAACCAGCTCCGCCACCCGTTGGGTAGCACCAATATTTACTTTGCGCAGTACAGCTAGCTTGGTCATTGGGCCAAGTACTTGTATTGTTGTTTGTATTATAAGATGATGGACAAGTTGTGCCAGACATTTGACACCAACCCGATCCTCCAGAGGTAGAATCACACCATACTTTACTTTGTGAGGTACAACTTGCTTGATCAGTTGGCCAAGTGCTGTAATTAGTGTTGGTATTAGTATTTGAGTTTGTGTTGGTGTTATTGCAAGTGCCAGGTAGTACGCAAGAATTATTACAATTCATATAACCTGGCCCACAACTAGTGTTGCCATTTTGATAACATGAACTGGAATTATTAATGCAAGCATTATTACATAGGTATTGATCAGAGGTACAAGTTGGTGTAACTGGTGCGGTTGGTTGACAACTAGTGGCGCAACCTTGGCCATCGTAAACAAAACCACCAGTACAAGACGACGGTGGTGTAGGACAAGTTTGAATTGTAGTAGCTGGAGTAGGGCAAGTGGTACCGGCGCTCTGGCACCAGCCACTTCCGCCATTTGAGCCCGGACAATACATTTGACCATCGGAACATGTAGTAGTTTGCGCGGCGCGTACCATTACACCAAGTACTTGACCTTGGGCGGCTTCATAGCTCACAATAGTTTTTCCGCCAATTGCCCGTGCGGCAGTGGCAATTTTTACACTCTCGCCATTTCTTTTCCAAACTGCTTCCTGATCTTGGAGGGCGACTAATTTCCAGCAATTGCTCGGCATTTCACTTAAATAATAAGTGAATACTTGTTCGGGTTTGGATTTAGTTGAATATTGGGCAGTGTTATTATCACCATAATTAAGCCGCAAAGCATCAGGCAGCTTAGGTATAGCGACGGATAATCCGCCCACTGTTTTGTTAGTTAGTTTTTGAGGCGTACAAGACGCGAATTTATTACTCACTCTTTTTACTAAACCGTCTTGGCCTTTAATTGAGAGCGCGCCCAAAGCTCCAATTGAAGCAAAGACAACCACCAAAGTGGCAGTGAGATAATATTTGGCCAATTGTTCAACCTTCATATTATTAAAAGGTTAATATTAAAATTTTATTTGATTAAGTTTTAGTTAATTTGAATAAATATAATGTTATTATAGCACAAATTTTACTTTTTTTCAATATCATTTTCTAATTCGCGCCTAATTAAATTATTCCACCATAATAATAAATTAGCAAACTTATTTTTAATCTTGAGCCAGTATAAAATCAGGCTAATAAAAATTAAAGGTATTAAATATTTTAACCAATTAAAATTTTTCACCGAATTAGTATTTGACAAATCAATTATTTGGTTGGCAGAACCGTTAGTTTCTGAGGCAGTAGTGTTTAGTAAAATAATAATATCATCAGCTGAACGTAGCAGAAGGTAAGGGCTAGTTTTGGTTGGCACTACAAAGCCGGTCGCACTTATATTTAGACCTAAATTTAAATCAGGTAATTTTAAGTTATCACTGCGCCAAGCAATTTTTAGCTTTTGGTTTTGATTATCAGTGATATAAAAACTTTTTTTATTTAAGTCACTGATAATTCCACTTGTAGTTATTAATGAACCATCTTGTTCATTGGTTAGGTCGCTAATATTAAAATTATTTGGCGTTGGTACAACTCCTGAATTTATTATTTTTAAATAGCCATTATTTTTTATTATTAAACGATGACCACTAGTTAATTTTTTGTAAGTACCAATAGCGTTAATTTTGTTGCCTAGTTTAAGCGTTGGCCAATTACCGCGTGACAAATTTAATGGCACGCCGAATTCTTGATCAGTCAGATAAATTATTTTGGCGGAAATTTGATCAGGTAGTGAAGTTACTATACCTTCAGTTTGCACGAGCGTGCCGTCATCTAAATTATTAAGCTCGCTGAGGGTAGTGTTAACTATTTCCCCAGCTTCAGTTTGATCGCTCAGAATAATATTTTCAGCGCCCGGTGTGGGAAGTGCTGACCATTGCCAGCGATTATTATTTCGAGCAAAGCTTTGCCCTTGTTTAGCTGCACCATAAATAATTGGCGATTGATTAGTATTGCTTGGTGAAATTAATTGAATAGTGGCACCATTATTTGGCAGGTTAAAATGCCCTGTACTTTTGGGAATTATAATATAACTTTCAGGTGGCACTTCATAATTTGGTAATTTGGTTTTATTACTATTAATTAAAATTTGGAAGCCAAGGGTAGATGCCACTATATCGGTTGGATTATAAATTTCTATCCACTCATAATTATCACTGCCTTCCGGATTAGGTATGATTTCAGTGAGTTCTAAGGGTGTTGAAGTTAAGCCGGCCACTAAACCATTCTCAGAATTTTTTATAGTAATGGTAAAATTTTTATTTACTGAATTGCCAGCACTATCGGTGACTGATAATTTAACAGAGAATTTTTTAGCACTGGTAAAAATATGTGAGGGAGTTATTAATTGACTTTGTATGCCATCATCAAAATTCCACTTGTAAGTTAAAGTATCTTTTTCTGGATCAATGGTATCAGAAGCGTCAAAGACAATTATTTGTCCAAGTTCGCCTTCTTTGGGTGCGTCAATTTCTATGCGTGGCGGTTGGTTAATTGGTGTTAATTTATTAGTAGCATTGGGTGTGGGAGTAAGGGTGAATTGCCAATCGTTTTTATCGTTTTTAATTAAGCTTATACCTTCTTTTTCCGGCGCTTCAGCATTTAACTTAATTTTAGTTTTACCATCGGGCGAGGTAAGTAATAAGTGTTCAGTACGGTTATTTGATAAAGCAATTTGAGTTTGGTTGCGGAATAAAGTTAAATATTTTTGCGGCGGAATTTCAGTTGGTGTTCTAATAATGTAAATACTATAATCGTTACTTAAAATCCAACCCGATAAATTAAAACTTGAATTTCCTGAATTATAAAGCTCAATAAATTCATTGACTTCATCACTTAAGGGCGGATTGGCATAAATTTCGGAAAATACTAAGTCGGTTTTATTATTTTCTGGTGCAGCATTATTGATGGTTTGAATAGATGGTTGGTTGGGTTGGGCCGGAGTTGGATTTAAAATTGTAAAATCATTTTTGTCATAACCAGTGTCGGCGCCATCGGGTAATCGGCCAACACTTTGTGGGTCAGTGGCGGCTTTTGCATTATTGGAAGTTGCACCGTCAGACCATTCACCATATGATACTTGATCAATTATATTGCCACTACATTTTAAAATAATTATGTCGCCGGAATTATTTAAGTTACCTTTGGGAGATTTTATGATAATAAATTGAGAAGGATTGATGGTATTGTTAAGCGAAGTTGTTGTGCCACTACCATCTTGAATTTGGCAATTTGACAAATCGAGTGTGCGTGATGATTTATTATAAATTTCAACCCATTCTTCCTCACCATCAGCAGGGTCGCTCACAAATTCGTTAATTACTATTTCGCCAGCTTGAGATGTGGTGTTGTTGATTGGTGGTGGTGTGATGATTGGGTTGGGGCTAGGTGGTGGATCATTTTCTACTACACTATTTTTTGATTTTGGTGTGCCGCCAATCGCCAAACTAGTTGCCCAAGTAGTATCATTTTTTCTTTCTAAAGTTTGTTTAGTATCTTTATTACCACCAATTGCCCAATCATTTCCGCCATCTGCACTATCAATTATTAGGCCACTAGAATTTTTTAAATTTAATACTTCACCGCTATTACCTAAATCACCCGAATAAATTTGATCAGCAGTGATATTGGGTACTGAATTATCATCGGTTCTTTCTAATAAAAAATAACCGCCGGCGGGTAGTGTGCCCGTAAGCGGAATATTGGGTGTACCATCGGCGGCTTGTAAAATCCAACCTGATAAATTTATATCGTGGGTAGATTTGTTATAAAGTTCAATCCATTCGTCGGCGGTAGATATAGTAGTTCCCATCCATGCAATTTCATTTATAATTATTTCATCAGTAGTTTGGGCTTGAGTGTTTAGCGTAGTTAAAAACCCTCCGCTCGCGAATACTGCGAACGTGAGGGTTAGAATAATTATTTTGGTAAAATGTTTTAGCATGCCCTTAGATTTAAGCATTTACATTTTACCTTTAGTGTAGTAATTTGCCAATGTGGTAAAATTAAAAAGTGGTTTATTTAATAATTTGCCGGAGTGGTGAAATTGGTATACACACTAGCTTTAGGAGCTAGCGCCGCAAGGTATGAGGGTTCGAGTCCCTCCTCCGGCACCAATATTTCTGTAAGAAATATAAAATTAATATAATGGACTCGAAGGGTATAATAAAAATGTAAACTGCTTTACATTTTTATTAACCCGGGCTCTGGCGGAAAAATTTAGCTTGCGCTAAAGCGCTGCTAAATTTTGGGGGAAGAGGAGTCCCTCCTCCGGCACTATTTTATGTATTTAGATTTCCAATAATTATGAATTGGCTAATACCACTCGCAATTTTAATATTTTTTGAATTAGTAGCTGATGTGCTGGCTAAGATTTGGTCAATAAAAAGCATTTGGTGGTATGGAGCTGGGGCGCTACTGGCTTATTTACTGGCTAATACTTTTTGGTTATTTGCTTTAAAGCAAGGCGCGGGCTTAGGGCGTGGTGCCGTGATATTTTCAGTTGTATCGGCAGTGCTCGCGGTGCTGATTGGTGTTTGGTGGTATAAAGAGGAAGTTAGTATGTCACAGATGATTGGTATGGGGTTAGGTGTTTTAGCACTAGTATTTATTTTTTGGGAATAAATTTATGACTGTTAAATTGGGAAAGTACCGGCATTTCAAGGGTGAGATAATGGAAGTTGTTGGCACCGCCCTTCATAGTGAAACTAAAGAAGAGTTGGTTGTTTACCGACATGTGAATGGTTCACGCGCGGGTGAAGAAAATTATTGGGTGCGACCGATTGGAATGTTTTTAGAAAAAGTAGTGGTTGATGGTAAGGAGATGCCAAGGTTTGAGTTCGTTGGTTGAGGGTGTAGGGGGTAGCGTGTAGGGTGTAGTGTTTTTATCTTTCACCCTTTCGTACGAAAGGGTGAAAAGGTGTTTGACAGATTTTTAGGTTTGTAATAAAGTGTTTTTATAAATTCAGTGGGTTGAGTTGCTTACACAAATTGGTTAATGGCCCTACATTGCCAATTATAATTCAACTCGCTGGATATTTAAAATAAAATAAGTTTGGAATCTGCTAATTAATGATTTGTCGCCGACTTAGGAGTAACTCGGCCAGCACACATCTTGCGCCTTCTTCTAGTGCTGTATTTAGCTTACAAATTATCTATAGTAGATTCCTTAATTGCGTCCGTAGCTCAATTGGTGGAGCATTTCCTTGCCAAGGAAAAGGGGTGTGGGTTCAAGTCCCGCGGGACGCTCAAAAATAAAAAATTGACGTGTAGTTCAATTGGTAGAACACCTGCCTTTGGAGTAGGTGGTTACAGGTTCAAGTCCTGTCACGTCAGCAAAATTGTTCATTTCAATTTTTAAAAGTTAAGATAAAAGTACGGAAAAACAGACAGCCCTTGTCGGTATTCTCTCTAAGAGGATGAGGGGTTTAACTCCCCTACTGTTTGGTCTTTGTTTGGTTAGACATCTGACAAGTAAAGATTCTGTGCCTAAGGTCGACGGAAGTATTGTGAAGTAGTATATTTATTTTCGTCGACTGAATTTAAGGCGCATACTTAAAAATTTGTAACTTTTTTCTTATGTCGCCGGAGGAGTGTGGGTTTTTTGCAGGACTTACTCACACTTCTTTTTTATTTGTCAAAAAATACGATTACGATTATATTTACTAGAGATTGCTTCGCTCTTTTGGGTCGCTCGCAATGGCGGTTAGTTTTAATTTATAATCAGCAACATTACTTATGAAATTTATTATTCAAAACCTCAAACAAAAAAATACAGCTGATGGTGTGGTACTAGCTTATTTTTCTAAACAAAAATCGGCATCTAGTCCGCTGTGGCAAGGGTTGCGCGCGGCCGATAAAAAGCAAGTAGAAAAAGTTTTCCGCGCTAAAGAATTTTCTGGCAAAGAAGGAGAGGTAAAAGTTTTATGGCGGCAGGCGAAGGGTAAAATATTTTTAGTGGGCTTAGGTGAAAAAGATAAATGGAATTTACGACGTTTACGACTGATGGCGCGAAAAATAACATCGGTTGCTAAATCAGAAAAAGTTAGTAGTGTGGCCGTGGCCTTTGAACAATTGCTAATACTAAAAGTTGAAATAACTAAGTTAGTGCAAACGTTATCAGAAAATGCAGTGATGGCTGATTATAATTTCACTTATTACAAACAAAATCAAGACGAAGAAGTTGGAGGTATTAAAAATTTTATTTTGTTAGTTGATGTTAAACACAAAGTAGAAGTGGCCGCTGGTGTAAAGGTTGGGCAAGTAATTGGTGAGGCAACTAACCAGGCGCGGGATTTAGGAAATATTTCTGGCGGTGAAATGACGCCAACCTTACTCGCTCAAAAGGCGGTGGAAGTTGGTAAAGCCACAGGTGTGAAAGTGGAAATTTTGGATAAGAAAAAAATGGAGAAATTAAAAATGGGAGCGATTTTAGGTGTAGCCAATGGCAGTGCGGAAGAGCCAAAATTTATTATTATGGAGTACTATGGCGCGGATAAAAAACAGGCACCGTATGTGTTTGTAGGTAAGGGGGTAACTTTTGATACTGGTGGATTAAACTTAAAACCTGACAAATCAATGTTGGATATGCATATGGATATGCTGGGTGGGGCAGCGGTAATTAGTGCAATGGGCGCAATTGCAAAATTAAAATTACCCGTGAATGTAATTGGTTTAATTCCGTCGGTTGAAAATATGCCAGGGAGTGCTGGCTACCGGCCCGGTGATGTACTTAAAAGCTTATCTGGTAAAACAATTGAAGTATTAAATACTGATGCCGAAGGTCGGGTAATTTTGGCCGACGCTTTAACATATGCAGAAAATTATAAACCAAAATTAGTAATAGATGTGGCAACTCTTACTGGCGCTTGTGTGGTAGCTTTGGGCGCGCGCTGCTCTGGTTTATTTACACCCGATAAAAATTTACAAACTAAATTAGAAAGTGTGGGTGAGAATTCGGGTGATTATATGTGGCCACTGCCAATGTGGGAAGAATACGAAGATGAAGTAAAAGGTACTTTTGCTGATGTGCAAAATGTCGGAAAAAGTGGCGGTTATGGCGGCGCTATTTCCGGCGCGATGTTCTTATATCAATTTGCTAAAAAATATCCTTGGGCACATCTTGATATCGCCGGACCAATGAAAACCATTGATGGCGAGCACTTAAGTAAAGGCGCCAGTGGTGTAGGAGTTAGATTTTTGGTGGAGTTAGTGAGATAATATAAATATAATTTATAACCAAAATAATTATGAAATCAGATCTAATTCATTTTGTACTTACCGGCGGTACGATTGATTCTTATTACAATGGAATTAAGGATACAGCCACGCCCAATAAAAAATCAGTTATTCCAGATTATATTTCAAGTTTACAACTCAAAGAGAAAACTTTATTTACAGAAGTTTGTATGAAAGATAGTCGTGATTTGACTAAATTTGATTTGAATAAGTTGTACAAAACTGTAAAAAATAGTAAAGCTGATAAAATTATTATCACTTGCGGCACTTATACGATGGTTGATACAGCTCGTTATCTAAAGACACAATTGGGGGGGGCGACATCTAAGGTAATTGTTTTTACTGGTTCTATGATTCCGATGGTTGGTTTTTCGCCGTCTGATGCGCCATTTAATTTAGGTTATGCGATTGCTAAAGTACAGGAATTAGAGGTCGGTATTTATGTTTGTATGAACGGTAAAGCATTTAATCCTGAGGAAGTTACAAAATTATTATATAAGGGTAAATTTGTTTCTTTGTTTGGAGAAAGGTCTGATAATAAGGGTAAATCTTAAGTTTAATTGGTTATTTTTTAACAATCTTGGCTAACTTTAGCCAAGATTGTTTAATTAATCATTATTTTAAGCTATCCACCGTTTATCCCCCTTGACAGGTTCTTTGGAGTTTTGTAAACTAAACCTTGCCTATAAAGGCATATCTATGAGTACAAATATCTTATCTATTATAATAGAGCGTCCCATGTAAATGGTTTTAGATACTTGTGCTAGTTGGGGTCGCTTGAACAGAGCGATTTTTTGTTCTCTAGATACGTTCCTTACCAATTTAATATCGAGAAGTAATAATCAAGTAGAAATAAAGCAAAATAATTTAATGACAAGAATGTGATATTTCGAAATTTCGATTTATCAATACTCATTCTTGTGGTTAAACCGCATTAAGAGCCAACGGTGGATGCCTTGGCATGGAATGACGATGAAGGACGTAGTGGCCTGCGAAAAGCTTCGGGGAGGTGGCGAGCAACCTTTGATCCGGAGATCTCCGAATGGGGTAACCCAATCTGATGGAAGATCAGATTATCATTATCTGAATACATAGGATAATGAAGGTAACCTGGGGAAGTGAAACATCTCAGTACCCAGAGGAAAAGAGAACAATTGCGAAACTTTTTTTCTTAGGTTTTGATATTTCAATTTTTGATCTATCGACATTTAAGAAATTTGTTTCGCTGATTCCCGTAGTAGTGGCGAGCGAAACGGGATCAGCTTAAACCGAATCTAGTTCTGGCTTATCGATAGCACTTTCTTTACTGATGGTGTTATTAGTTTGTCGGTCGGCTTATCGGCCATATACTTAATTCGGGGTAGTAAGAATTTAACGTTTCTAAAGCGATTAATTTAGTAAGAAGTAAAGTAGAGTTTTTAGTCAAACGATCTGGAAAGGTCGACCATAGACGGTGATAGTCCGGTAGACGAAAGAAATTTTACTCTTCTAGTTATCTTTCTTGAGTACCACGGGACCCGTGAAATCCTGTGCGAATCTGGCACGACTATGTGCTAAAGCTAAATACATTCCATGACCGATAGTGAACAAGTACCGTGAGGGAAAGGTTAAAAGCACCCCGGTGAGGGGGATGAAATAGTATCTGAAACCATTGGCTTACAAGGAGTCAGAGCCCGTCGCAAGATGGGTGATGGCGTGCCTATTGAAGAATGAACCAACGAGTTAGCTGGTAGTAGCGAGATTAAGTCCTACGGGACGTAGTCGCAGTGAAAGCGAGGCTTAAAGGCCGTATTGAGTTTGAGAAGTGGAATAAAAATTTTGATATCTCGAAATTTCGAAATGTCGAAATTGCATCCGCCATTTGGCGGATGTAGTTCGCTTCTCTATCTCAAACGCTGCTATCACTAGACCCGAAACCGGGTGAGCTAATCATGGCCAGGGTGAAGCAGGTGTAACAACCTGTGGAGGCCCGAACCCACGCGCTGTGCAAAACGCGGGGATGAGCTGTGATTAGAGGAGAAATTCCAATCGAACTCGGTAATAGCTGGTTCTCCCCGAAATAGCTTTAGGGCTAGCCTGTTTTATAATCTCTGATGGTAGAGCACTGAATGGATTTCCGTGGCGCAAGTCTAGGCGATTCAACCAAACTCCGAATGTCAGAGATCTCAAGAAATGGAGTCAGACTGTGAGGGCTAAGCTTCACCAGTCTAAAGGGAAACAGCCCATGATCACCAAATAAGGTCCCTAAATCTCAGCTCAGTGTATCAAAGGCGGTCTCGTCGCTTAAACAACCAGGAGGTTGGCTTAGAAGCAGCCATCCTTTAAAGAAAGCGTAACAGCTCACTGGTCAAGCGACTTGGCGCCGAAAATGTACGGGACTTAAGCTGAGTACCGAATTTGTGGGCTTCAAATTTTTAATTTGGAGCGGTAGGGGAGCGTCCACTTATGCGCTGAAGGAGTAGGGGTGACCCGCTCTGGAGTTAAGTGGAGTGCGAATGTTGGTATAAGTAGCAAAAAGACCGGTGACAACCCGGTCCACCGTAAACCCAAGGTTTCCTGGGCAACGCAAATCGACCCAGGGTGAGGCGGTCCTAAGCCGAGGCCGAAAGGCGTAGGCGATGGAACAGCAGGTTAATATTCCTGCCCCGCCATAAGATTCTAATGGGGTGACGTCGAGATCAAGGTACTGCGTGATTTGGTTACGCACGTGTCTGTGGTTGATGTGTTTGGTAGGTAAATCCGCCAAGCATAAGCATTGACTATGGACGCAGGTGAAGTGGCAACATGGAGCCGATAGTACTGTATTTTCGACCTAGAAAAACCTCTAGGGCTAATCTTATGGTGTCCGTACCGGAAACCGACACAGGTGGGTGAGGCGAGTAGCCTCAGGTGTATGAGAGAACCCTCGTTTAGGAACTCGGCAATACAACGGCCGTAACTTCGGGATAAGGCCTCCCCCCACTAATTTGCTCTTTTGTAAAAATAATTAGTGAGGAGTATCGAGAAACGCCCAAGATGGCGACAGTGTGTTCGCTAGATCTTAACCAGAATGCGCCTCGATATCCTCACTCTTATTCGCAAAAGAATAAATTAGTGGGGGGCTCAGTTAACGACGTCAACCGACTGTTTACCTAAAACACAGGTCCCTGCTAAGCCGTAAGGCGATGTATAGGGGCTGATGCCTGGCCAGTGTCAGAACGTTAAGGTGAGGGGTGCAAGCTCCGAACTGAAGCGCTGATGAACGCCGGCGGTAACTATAACCGTCCTAAGGTAGCGAAATTCC
>CAYGDX010000009.1:0-15358 GCA_964348825.1 uncultured Gammaproteobacteria bacterium
GCAGCAACACTTCGGCGTTTTGCGATTATTTCTTAAACATTTGCATTTCTTTAGCGAATTTTGTGTCTTTTTTCAACATCTTCACTTTCTTTGGAAATGAATGTAGGTAGATCTGCGCGAGCATTGACATGCCAATGAATACCACCATCGATGGTGTGTGTCGCCATGCGGTTTCCATAACGGCGCCAAATATTATTATACCGATCAATTGGACTATAAATTTTTCCGTCATACGTTTCCTGTTTCAATTTTTGGCAGAAACAATTTTTTGAAAATTTCTGCCGATATAACCATCTCATGTACCTGATCCAGGCAGATGTAGAAGTCGCCTGCGTTTCCGGTGAGTTCTTCGCCGTTGCCACAATGGATTTTTGAATCCTCTGGCAATCGGTAGCCTGTGACGCGTACAAATCTTGGTTTGTATTCTCGGACTTTGAATTTTGTTGGTTCGATTTTTTCTACTTCTGCTACTTCAATTCTCGGCTTCATTTCTTCGTTTTCGATTTGATCTACGTTTTCCATACTCTTTTTTTTTCTCCATTTACGCCATTTTTTATTCATAGGTTGATTGTTTTATGACACGAAAAAAACCGCAGTTTATGGCGGTGCATTGATGAAAAAAATGGCGTTTGCTGAAGTGTAGGGCTTCATTTATTTTCTGCTATTTTTTACCTTTCGCTGTGACAGTGGGAGTTTTGACGCCACGCTTGACGCCATGTTTTACTCCTACGCCACCACGTCGGTGACTTGCTTTGAGTTGGCTCTTTGCCATAATGGTCTTCCTCTTACGATCTATTCTATTATATCGAGTTTTGAAAACCTGTCAAGCCCTATTTTAGTGCTTGAATCAAGCTAAAAAACAGGGCTAATCCAAGGAGCACCCCCTCGATAATTAAAAATTCCTTAAATTTTAATTTCTTGAATTTTTGCATTGTCGGAACGATAGCCGATGTAGTACGCGACGACTGCTATGGTCATGGCGTGAAATTCCTCTGGGAGTGCCCAACTCCCCATGATGTAGTCCGTGATTGACGTGGCGAGGAGAATGAGCGCAAATATTGCGCGAATGGTGCCGCGTGGCAAAAATAATGGCTCTGCTGTTTCTTGTTGTGTTTCGAGCATGTTCATAGTACTAAATTTTTTTTGGATTATACCGGAAACAAAAATAATGGCCATCGCGCCCACTTTTGGATTAAGGATTAATTTGCGAAGTAGTGCCAGTAAGACGTTCATTTTTTTTTGTTTGGAATTTTGATTATTTGTCCGGGGTAAATGTATTTTGGATTTTCGATTTTGTCAGTGTTGAGATCAAAGATCTGTCGCCACTTTTCTGCGTCACCTAGTTTCTTTTTTGCGATACCGTAGAGCGTGTCGCCTTTCACGATGGTGTAGTTTGTGTATTCAACCGTCGGGGTCACCGGATCACCATTGGTGACAGGAATGTGCACCGGCTCGGAAACGGGAATTGGTGTGCTGGCGCTTTTGGTGAAAAGAGGCATAGGATCCGCCCAGATATTATCGACCAAGAGGGCGAAATGGAGGTGGGCACCGTTTCCCCCTGTGACGGAAAAGACGAATCCGGAGTGTCCTGATTTACCGATTATCGTCCCCATTTCGACGTGTGTGCCCTTTATGGCGAGGATTTTGGACGTGTGCCCATATAAAGCGACCACCTTTGGATTTTCGTCGCTTTGGAGCCAAATGGCACGCCCGTATCCATTATTTATCAAGACGTTTTCTGTCTTGATGATCGTGCCTGCGAAGCAGGCCAAAAGATCTGTGCCATCCGGGCAGGCGTAGTCAATGCCCGAGTGAATTCCCGAACGCATGTATTTTACTTTTGTTTCAAAGCGTTGCGTGATTGGCCATGCTTTTTCGAGTGGTTTTGCAATTTGCATATTATCGTACTTTATAAATTTGAAATGTTGAAGTTTGAGAATTTCCAACTGCATTTCCTATTACATCAAGGTTTGATCCTTTTGTATGGTACACGACACATTCGACGTAATCACCTTGTGCTAAATCAACCAGCAAATTTCCTTTGCAAACGGAATATCCGCCTGTTGTCACTGGTTCAACTTCTTGAACTGATCCGAAAAGATCTGTTCCATTTTTTCTAAAGAAAAACTGTCTTCGTCCAACGGAGTTGACATCAAAAACAATTGACGCAACAATAACGTATTTTCCTGCCACGGGTGCAGTTAGCCGTGAGGTATTTGAGCTTGTATCGTGGAATGAGTCTGTATCAAATTGTTCTGAATTAAATGTCAGTAGTGTCACCGTTGCGGTTGTGATTGCTTGACTTACTGAATTATATACACTCGCGCCTGATGGTACGGAATCATTTGATAGACGTGATAGGACTTGAAAGTTTGTGCCATCATATTGTACAAGAACCAGTTGCCCTGCCTTAATATCGCCGTTTTCCAGATCAACATCTTTATGTTTTTTTAGGGTAACGGCGCCGATGGCATTGACGTTTAACGTCGCTGCGCCTGTGTTGACGGTGTTTGCTTTGAAAGCATACATATCGCCAGTTGCGTATGCTACCGCCGAACCGGCCGTAATTGCGTATGTGTCCGACGCGCCAGCGTCCGCGGCGTAGGGAATTGATCCGCCACTCGCTGCATTAGCTAGTTGGGACAGCATTTCAAAAACATTGTCTGTGGCATTGTACGCCACCAGCACCAGTTGTCCCGCTTCAATATCATTGTTTGCAAGGTCTTGATCATTGTTTTTCTTGATCGTAATCGCGCCGATGGCATTGACGTTTAACGTCGCTGCGCCCGTGTTGGCCGTGTTGGCCTTGAAAAGGTATTGATCTCCGGCATTGTAGGCCACCGGCCCTGCCACGGTTATAGCGTAGGCGTCTGACGCGCCAGCGTCCGCGGCGTACTGGATAGTACCGCCGCTCGCGCCTGTGGCGCCGGCCGCTCCGGCCGCTCCCGTTGTGCCTTTGTCACCGACTGTTGAGCAAGAAATCGCAATGACGTCATTGTTTGCAAATGTGCTATTGGCCGCCACGAATGTGACGGTTAATTTGAAGTAGCCGGCTGCTTCGGTGACTGCTGTTACGTCGTAGATTGCCCATTTTGTCAAGTCTGATTCTTTTATGAGAATGACTCTGGTTTTGTTGGTGCTTGTTGAGTCGTCGAGTGTTCGTAAAAATGCCTGAATATCGACGGCATTTTTGTCATTATCGTCTAGGTAGATCTGTGTGGCACTGGCTGGGGTGGCGTGGTTTAGACGTAGTAGACCACTGCCTGGGTCGGCGTCGGTTGTGGTCGTAGAAAAGAGGTAGCCGAAAGAGATTCCGCCGACGATTCCAGCTGCACCGGCAACGCCGGCCGGGCCTGTCGCACCTGTCGGCCCGGCAACGGTAATTTGTTGCCAGTATGTCGTATTGGTTGGTAAATTTCCTATTGTTGCCGTGATGGCGACATAGGCCAGTCCGTTGTATGAAACCAGATCTCCTTTTTGGTATTGTGTCCCGCCGGCATACGTTCCTTTGCCGTTGCTTCCCCAATTCGTAATCACGTCGAGTTTTTCGACGATTCGTAGTAGGCTGGCGATGATTCCTTTGTTACTTGTGGCCATATTATAGTTTTCCAAAATCAGCGGGTTGGTAAATGTAGTCTAGGCTGTACAGCGTGGGGCTGGTCAAAAATTCTTCTGTGTCGGCCAGGAGTTGAATAGAGAACCATACACGATCACCGCGGTGTATCTTGTTATTATTAAAACGAAAGTTGGTGGCCATCATGGCGGCCGCGGCGTCGTATTCGCTCCATGCGTCTGCTGTTTCGGTTAATTTTCCCGCGCGTGCAATGTTTTCGTTGGCCACGTTGAATGTACCAAGCGATAGACCGAGCGCGTCGCCCCAGAGATCAAGGTATGATTCGATAATTACATTTTGTCGCAATCCTGTTTCCGCCATCCCGCCACTGTGGTGCAGGCGTAAGCCGATTGGTATATGCTCTCCGATCTCGATATAGTCGGTGTAGAGTGTGACAGACGCGCTTAGACTGTTTAAATCCCCCTCGTCGTCGTTGAATAGATATACGCGGTTTGCTGTGATATCGTATCCGATCCAGTATTCTTTATTTAGAAAAATAATCAGATCTTCCATCGTGTAATTTGATGGCCATGTTCGATTTTTAAAAACAGCCAGGCTGTTGGTAATTTGAAACTGGATCCTTTCTTCGTAAGATGTTGACGTGTTGTTTGCGGCCAGTAGGAAAACATCACCGGCAGCGTTTCGGCCGGCTACTCGTACACTGGTGTAGGTGGTGTCACTGATGTCACCAATATGGTAAAAACTGTCGAGGTCGTATGCAAAAATTTGTAGCCGGCGGCGCTGTGGAAACGAAATAATTAAGTGGTCATCTGTTTTTCCGAGCGCGATTTGTCCAAAATCGTAATTGGTTATTGGCCATGATTTTAGCTCTTTGTACCGACCATTTTCTAAGCGTCCGAATGATACTGTTTTATCTGAGTCTTTTTTGCCGATGACATAGATGAAGCCCTCAAAATAGCAGAGTTCGTATGGTGTGATGGTCGAATAGTTCCAAAAGTCTGTGAGTGTGTACCCGTCAGTTGTCGACAGAATTTTTGTACCGACGTCTACATAGAGCGCGTCCGCGAAATTCCAGTGGTTGCTTGGGTACGCATACGACCAGGCGGCCGCGGCCGACCATGTAGCACCGTAATCGCTGGAATAGGAGTATTTTTTACCAACGCCATCATAGTACGTCACAAAAAGGACGTTTTCTCTTGCCCAGATAGAACCGCTTTCATCGTGCCCCGCTCCCCAGTCTTTTATTTTCGTCCAGGCGGTGCCGTTTGAGCTGCGATAGACAGAAACAAAGCCTGTCGTTGTATCAAGCCCTAGCATGAAAATATAGGACTGTATCAGTGCATAGTGGTGACCTGTTTCGTGTGTCACATTGTCTCCGTAGAGTGTAACCGCAGATTTTGCAATATCGCCAATCGTTGACATTTTGAGTGCCGGCTTTCCGCCGTCACGGAAATACGTCAGTCCGTTTGAAACAGTAAAGCGCATTTTTTCTGCTTTGTCCGAGAGCACATCCAGTATATTTTCTCCGTTCTCGAAGAGTTTTAATTTTTTTACCTGGTTTTCTTGTGCCATAGTGGAAAGCAAAAGTGTGAGTGTCGTTAAAAATACAAAAAGGATGGTAGAAATTCTACACATTTTTTTGCGCTTTGATGATGTTCATCATCTCGTTGAATTGTTTGAGCCACTGCGTGGCAATTTTTCCGGCTTCATCTGGATCCATATCAGGGAAATTGGCACGTTCTGTTCCCACTTTCGAGAGCATTTGCACATAGTAGAGCCAGGTGGCCAGAATGACGAGAAGAGGCACAAGCCGGTCTGGCACGTCAGTGGATCCCGCGCCCGCCATTGGCGTGAATCCGGCGCGGTACCAAATCTTGGCCGCAGTCACCGCCGTAGGCGTCGGAATTATTTGAATTTGACCATTGTAGTCATACCAGGAGTAGCTTTCTGCTTCGGTAGCCGCTTCAATTTTTTGCAGTGGTTTTTCGATGTATTCATTATCGCCGATTTTTAATTTTTCAATTGCGATTGGATTGGTTGGGTATGAAAGGTAGGTTTGCCCAATCACTGTTGAAATTGCCGTGCTGATTAATTTTCGATTGAAAAAATTTGACAACAAATTTACTGCGTCGTCAATTTCCTGTGTTACTGCCGCTGCCGTGTCGTTGACGTTGGCGCGCACTTGGGCTTCTATTGTGGCGTATGTATAGGCCATAGGGCTTTATAGTTGGTTTATGAGCCAGTCGGATGGTGAGTTGTCCGGCCGGCGATATAAAACAGCTATTTTTCTTTTCCTGCTTCGTCGTTTTGTGGCTCGATGACTGTTTCTTTGTCGATCTCGACCACTGCTTCATCTTTACGCAAAAATTCAATGACTTTCTTGTCGTCGGTTGAGAAAACTTCTCTGCCTTCGATTTTGATCTCTTTCACGATTTTTGCGTTCCCATTTTCGTCTGTCCCTACTTTGTAAGCGGCATAGTAGGTACCAAACGGATTGAGATGTTTCCGAATGAATTTTGCCATAATTACTACTGGTTAAAAGGGATATAAAAGACGACAATGCTTCCTGTACTTGCTGCGTTTGGATTCACCACCAACGAGGTTTTGAATTCTGCGTTTCTACCTTCCTTTTCTGATCCTGCGGCCAGAGAGGCGGGCAGTACCATACCAACGGCTGCGCCGTCACTGATAGTCACGGCATGTGCTGAAAGCACGGTGTTAACATAGATACCCACAAGTTGGCAAGGACCATTGAAAACCACTGTTTGATCTGTTGAGAGATCAACCACTAATTTTTGTACTGGGTATGGTTTTTGCATGGTGTTTGCTTCTAGGGCGGTTTTAAGGAAAACCGCCAAACCAATCCACAATTACGGATTAAGAGGTGCAACCATAACCGCGCACGATTGAGGCGCTAGGCTGGCGCTGTTCCATCGTGTAGTAACCGGCAATTTGCTCCTTGATTTGCTTCAAGTTCTCGGTGATGGTCACGGCCTGGAATTCACCGGAAGCGTCGTCACTGCTCATCGGACCAAAGGCCAGGCGAGAGTAATCGAGTACCCACATTTCCGTGTTGACACAGTCACGGTCTGCATGCAGTTCGATATCCAATCCGTGCATACTGATCTTTTTTACAGTCAGTTTTGCATTGAATTCACTAGGACCACTGGTCACATAGGTGGACATCAACCGTTCCAAACGACCAAGTACGGTCGGGTGGGCATGAATGGCGCTTGGCGTACCGCCGGCGTTGATCATGGCTTCTACAGCACCATACACATGAGCGACTGTCAACGCACCACCGATGTTGTACGTTGTAGCGGCTGCTTCGCGCAATCCGCGGAAGCTGTAGATACCATTCGTGCTGTCTTCTTCGAGATACCCCTCCCACATAGCGCGGTTCAGCATTTTGAGGAGGCGCTTGAGCTTTAACACGCGCTGGCGAGCACGCTCTGATTCCCGTGAGGTCTTCGAGCGCATTACCTTGCCTGACACCGCCAAAACATCTTCCAAAATCTGGACCACGTTGTAGCGAGCTGTTGGCGCTTGGTAGTGTTCCGAGGCCGGATCACTTCCGTCGATTTGGATATTGCCGACGATTTCGGCTGTCAGCGTACCGGCACCTTGTGCGGTAGCTGTTGAGGCACCATGACCACGCGACCACACGTCGATGGTCTGCCCTGAAACACTGATCGTCTTCACGACCACCAATTCGCCACCTGTGGCGAGCTTCAACACGTCACCGACGCGCAACTTCGTGATTTGCGCTGTGACCACCGGCAAAGCCGTGGTGTCTGCGACGTCATCCCAGTCCGTACCGGCACCACCACGCGCATAGGTGATACTGGTTGCTGGAATTTCATCGTCTTGCCACTCGTGCTTGTGCGCGGTAGCGACGAAATTCTGCGGAATAAAATTGACCAGCGAGAGGAACCGCATGTCCTTTTCGCCTCCCAAGAGCACGTCAATCTCCGACTTGAGATCTTCTCCTACTCGGGGCTGTCCAAATGTCTGCATACTATTTTAGCTAATCATGAATTAAAACTCGTCCCTTTTCATTTTTAATTCACGCAATCTTGCAAACTTCGTCGGCATTGGTGTGGTTTTGTCTTCCTCGATCTTTTTGATCTCGGCGTCGACTTCTGCACGGCTGGCAAACATTGGGGCATGCGCGGACGGCTGGCGCACATAATTTTTTTCAATTGTTTCGCGTTGCGCGGTTACAAGACGCTCTA
The DNA here is from genome assembly GCA_964348825.1 of uncultured Gammaproteobacteria bacterium. Taxonomy (GTDB): domain Bacteria; phylum Patescibacteriota; class Patescibacteriia; order Veblenbacterales; family UBA10138; genus JBBTZY01. The sequence goes on from CAYGDX010000009.1 coordinate 7,810, forward strand.
TCTCTTCATGCGTCTTACCCAAGAGCAACTCGGGCACAATATCCGGGTAGCTGGTTCGTAACCGCTCCCGTTCCTTGTCCGATTCCATTTTTGAAATGGTTCCCGTGAGCGTTTTAACTGTCTCGCTCATTTCACCAAGCATACGCTTGGTTTCGTCGTCCTGTGTGCCACTTCTTTCGAGCGTGGCCAACTTGTCCTGTGCCGCCTTCAGCTCCACATCTTTTTCCGACAGCTTGCGTTGCAAGGCTGCGATGTTCGGATCTGGATTGCCGGGCGGAGTGCCAGGAGGATTGCCGGGTGTCGGGTCCTTTGGGTCCTTTGGGTCCATACCTTTTTTCATTAAAAATTATATCTCCCGTTGTGTGGTGTAGTCAGGTCGTCGATTCGCCCTTTATTTTGTCCAGGTCGCTCCTAATGGCGCTCTTTTTTCTCCGACGGACGACTTGTACACGTCGCACTATATGCCGGAGAGGGTATGGAATTGCGCCTATAGATCCGCACCGTAACCCACTACGGAAATTTTACCGGAGCATTTTTTTGGACAAGCGCTTGCGCGCGCTATCACCACACAACGCGAGACACAATTACTTAATTGTGGCGGGCGTTTCTTTCTTCTTTATTTCAAGGAACCCATCAATCTTTGCTAATTCTTGATACTCTTTCTTGATCTCTTCAAAAACCGTCACGGAATTTTCTCCACCGCGTAGCGTGTCAATGGCCTCTCGGTATGTCATCAAACGGTTGTTCAGGAGTAGGATGGTGTTTTCGATTTTGCTTTGCTGGTCAACCACCATGATGGGGGCGTACACTGGCGAGTTTTTGAAATTTCCATTTTGAAATTTGTATCGCAAGATTGCTTCGTTCAATTTTTTGAAAGCACTGTCCCATTGTACACGCTTCAAGCCGATTCTATCAAGAAGAGGTGAAAAGTAGTACAGCATGGCAAGACTCGAAACATTAGACTTGATTTGACCATTTACTGCGTCGTTGATTGCCATTTTCCGATCCATTCGGTTGTGCAATTCTGTGGTATATTCCAAAACTTCCTTGTTTTCGTCCAACTTCAAAAATTCTGCTTTGTCACCCTTGGCCATGGCCAAGATACCATCACGCACGGATTCGCGTGTGATTTTGCTTGAGTCCAGGTCGCTTGATATGGCCAGTACCGCGTCGGTGTTTTCTTTGACGCGCTTTCCGAAGTCAGATGTTCGGTAATTGATTTCTTGTTCCAGTGAGTACAGACTTTTTATTTCGCTGCGACCCTCATGTTTGTGTGGCACGGGATTGTTCGGGATCCAAACGACCGGAATTTGATGATCGGTGTTTTCTCGGACTTCACATGTTTTGTCGATTTTGATTATTTGAAAATCCTCGTCCCAGTAGGTAATGCGTTTCACTTTTTTGAAACGATCAATTGGTCCACTGCTAATATTAAGAAATGTTTTGATGGCACCAATCAGCCAATTGTCTTTGCTGTTTTTTTCTGCCTCGGCCAGGTTGATTTTGTCCTCAAAAGCGAACTGTTCCAGTTTGTCACCGTTCCATCCCAGATATACGGTGGTTGGATCAATGGAAATTATCTTGGCTTGATTGGTCAACGGATCTTTTGGAAAATATAGACAGGCGTCACCGCCGATGAGAAAGTTTTTGCCTTGTTCCATGAGCAACGATGGCAAGGAGTTTTTTTCGTAGGTTTCGAGGATTTCTTTTTCGTATGATTCTTTTTTTGCTTTGTCAGTCTCTTGACACTTTACGCCAATTTCCAATGCACCTGTTTCTGGATTTTTTGGAAACAGTTTTGCAAGGTAGGTATTTATGTAGTCCTCTGATTTGTTGAACGTGAGAGCCGGATCGTCACCCTCTGGTATTTGATCAATATCCCACTGGTCGCCACCAACAAAAATCTCGTACTTCTCGAATTGAGATGTACGAGTCTTTTTATTCGCGTCTGCTCCTGAAATAAAATTATCAACAACAGATGTCGCGTCGGACTGCGAAAGAGTTTTGGATGATGTAGGTGTCATTCCCTTACTTTTTTTGGGTAATAAAATCAATATACACAAACAATGGAAATTTGACAAGTATTGTCAATACCCCTAGAATCAGGGAGCACCCGAAAAAAGAAAGAAAAGGAAGCGAAAAGAAAGAATCGACCTCCCCATTCTATTCTATTATCCCGTCGAGTCGATCGAGTCTATCGAAACGACCGAACAACAAACGAAAATGGAAAACACATTGCCCACAGAACAATGTCGGCCGACAAGCACGACACCAGAAACCGAAATCGAACCGGCAGAACAAATCGCGCCAGATCCATTCTGTACTGGTCGATGTTCAGTGTGTGACAGTGGCTACGTCGATGTGATAAATGCCGCGCGAGCGAAATTTACACTTCGATCGCTCTCCGAATATATCAAAAATGAATACGGGATCGAGCTATCGAAAGACGCACTCCACAGTCATTTCCAAAAGTACGCGCTGAAACTCCGGCAGGAGTCAGTCAAAAAAGCGTACGAATTGTTTGATCGAGAATCTGCAACATTGGCCGTGCACCAAAAACAAACACTGTTCTTGGCCAGCTACACATTTGAGGAAATTATGCGCCGAATCCAAAACGGAACCATCACCGTGGGAATCGACGAATTCGAAAAGCTGATGAAGCTGTACTACCAGATCATGCAGGATCCAATGGGAGCCATCGCGCCGGACGCCATGGAAATATACATGCGTGCGTTCAAGATGTATAAAATTCCAGTGGCGCAAGGATCGTTTGGATTTGGAGCGCAAGGAGTCACCGACGAACCACAAGCACAAAATGTAAACGACGCGCAGACAGAAACAGCGTAGAAGATGAGCACCCCCACCAGAAAAGCGGCTGTCCCCGCGGGATGGCAAGCTGACCGAAGCACGCGTCCGCGCGTGCAAGACCCGCGGGGAAACAGCCAAGAGAAAAGAATGGGCACACCGTAATGAGTGGCCACGCGCACTGGCGCGTGAGGCCACAACCATAACCGCGTAGCGTGTGCCCAAACGTCCGGGCCCCCCGGCCCAAGGGTGGGGGTTTCGGTGCCGAGCCCAGAGGGGCGGCGCCGTGATGAGTGCACAGCAGGCCGCGCCACTGCACGGCCGATGTGCTCAATGATGAGGGGAAAGGGGGTGTTAGGGGGAAACGGCGGACGCGGGGAAGCCGCGCCCGGTCCGTGTCCCCATGAGTCGCCATGGCATAAGGCCGGCTGCAGGAGAGGAGAGAGCGGAGTATACCTGCTTCGTCAACGAAGGCAGGATACCCTGCTCTGGGTGAATCCGAAGCCGCCCCCAATAGAGGCCCTGTATCTCCCCCCTGAAAAATAGATCGCCATCCACTTCCCGGGGGTTATAGCGGGTAAAGGGGGGTCAGGGGGGACAGGGCTGGCTTGGGGGTTGCCTATGCCATACGAAAAAAGGATAGGGCGGGGAACCCTGTCCTTTTTTTCGTGGCGACCTTGAGATAGAGGAGCGTAGCGACACCGTTTTGTATTGGAACAGAAATTGTAGGCAGGGCTAGACTACAATTACCGCTAACCTCTGGGCCGGTGGCAGATAAATGGTAGGCCGGGCAAAATGTATGGAAGCAGAAATGTGTGGGCCGGTGGCACTTTCGTTTGGACATCCTACGAGGGAGCGTTTGGAACCACAAGACGTTTGAAATGGGCTACGTTTGTTAGCACTTAGCGAGGGCGGCGAGGGGTGAGCCCCATTGAGGGCGAGCACCGCGTGGCCTGAAGCGAACGAGGTGGTGAGCCGAAGCGAATCTGACGGCTGCCCTTTGGGGTGCCGGCAGTTCGCTGAGAGTGAGACACCGGACCATTGGCACCAGTGTTTGTTTGGGTATGGCAGAAATGTTTGGGGCACAACCGATGTTTGTGTAGCCTGGTGTGTTTGTTACCACTAGCGACGATCTCTGTGAAGCGAGCAAAGCGAGGGAGCAGTGGTCGGCGCGAATGTACCACGGTGCACAAGACGTTTGTTTCCTGGTGTCTGTTACCACAAGACGTTTGAGGTGGTTGCTTGGTTGATGTGTCCACGGTACTCAAGATGTCCATTGCCAACCAGCGTTTGGGTTTGGTGGTGTTTGTTACCACTTGCCATATGTTGGGTATGTGGTGTAGTGTGTGGTGTAGATGGGCACGGACGGTGGCTGTTGTTTTCTTTTACTTACTGATGTGTGTGTACCATGTTCATGACACATGCACAGTATGGTGGGGTATGCTCTGTTTTCTCTTGTTGCGACCCCGAAAACAAATCGTGTCCCGTGTTTATTTCGGCAATTGAAAACGTAAAATTTTATTTTCCCAAAAAATTGACCAAAGACATTGCAAAAATTATTTTGTTCTGTTGTGATGAGATCACGAATAATCACAACTGGCAACCTTTTGAAGATCTTGTCTTGGGTGGCCAATTTTCCCACGCCGGCCAGCTCGACTATTTGCAAAATTCCTATCACCGCGAAAACGGAATCCATCCGGGCAACGGCTGGGGAAAAACTTCCGCGTTTGCGAAAAAACATTTGTATTTTATTTTGAAGCATTTCGCGGACGGTACGAAGTATAAAACACTGAATGTCGCCATCACGCAAGATCAAGCGGAATTGGTGCAGGATGAAATTTGCCGGCTCGTGCAAAATTCTCCCCTGCTTGTAGGCTGGCTTATCAAACCCAATGCGAGCGTGAAATTTCCGCACGCGAAAATCAAGTATTGTAACGGGGCGCAGACAGAATTCAAAACGACGAAAAAGAAAGGTGAGAGTATTGAGGGTAAGGAGTATGGATTTATTACTGCCGATGAAATCGCGCTTGAAATCTATCTCGAATTCATCCGCGAAAAAATTCTGCTTCCGCGCTTACGCGCGTGGAAAGACGCCCAGCTCGATTTTGGCGCGACCCCAAAGGGGTATACGGCATTTTACCGTATTCTTGAAGATATCAAGCGCCACGGCGGGTACGTCCGTGGAGGATCCAGTTATGAAAACCCACACATTGATCATGGGCTGCTTGACTATTTTGTCCGAACGTGGTCACCGAGCAAGGTGGAACAGGTGATCCATGGGCGGTTTATTGACACCGCCGAAATGATGTTCGCCTCGCGTGTCGAAAAAATTTTTTCCGACGAGCTAACGCTCGAAGAGGTTGTGCCCGGCCGGTCGTATTTGGAGGGCTGGGATCTGGCGCGCGGTAGAAAAAAGACGGCGGATTCAACGGTCGGATTTCGCATTGATATGAGCGAGAAGCCGTACCGGATCGTGCAACACTGGGCGTTTCAGTTACCGTGGACGGAAAAAGAGCGTGAGAATATCAACAACGCCGCCGGCGGTATTAAGGAGCGAAGCTCGATAGAGCGAGAGATCCGCAAGGCGCAAGCCGCCTCTGGCGCGCGATCCTTTGTTGATTCGACAGGTTTGGGCGATACGCTGTTTGGTATGGTGCAAGATATTGCCCGGCCGGTCGATTTTCGTGGTGGTCGAAAAGACGAGTTGCTCGATCACTTGCAGGCCGTGATTGACGCCGATTTGATCAAGTCGCCATTTATTCCGGCGTTGGCCGAGGAAATGACGATGTACCAGCGTGATGACAAAGGACTGTCGACGGATCATCTGATGGCGCTTGCGATCGCTTGTTCTGCTATCCCTGTGCAGTCTGTTCGCTTTGTTTCTATGGTTTCTAATGAAGAACAAAAAACGCCCCATGGACGAGCGTTTTTTGCTAAAAGAAGTAGCGCAATCGGAAAGTAAGAAACGATTGTGCTCTTTCAGTATACATCTACGCCACAAAATGTAAAATCGCCCGCCATAGGCGATTTTATTACTTCATTTTTTGGCTTATATATGGTTTAATCTGTATTTTTCTTTAATTTCTCTTTTTTGCCAATCTTCTAGGTCTTCAAAGTTTTCATCGTCAATATTTTCGTTCGCGTCAAATTCTTCCCCAAAAAATTCTTTTTGGAATTCTTTTTCGACCCATTTTTCTTTTTCTGTGAGTGTAGGTTTCATCCTACCACTTCGGTATTGATTATTTCGTCAAACGTGGTTTTGCCTACGAGTTTTAGGTAGTCTTCCGTTATTTTTTCAAAATCTATTTCCCACTTTTCTTTTGTAGTTTTCAGATTGAATTCACCCACGACCGGCGAATGGTCGGCGAGGCGTGCGCGGTACCACACGCGGTATATTTTTTTTGGTTTTTCACTTTTCGTCATCCTGTTGAATGGTGGGCAAAAATAATTCGGATTGACGTGGTTTGGTATATTCATCGAGCCACGTGAGCAAGGCCATCATCTGATAGTCGATGTGTGGTTGTTTGTATGACGGGGTGAAATTCTGCGTCTTTTCGTATTCAATTTTTCGAGCCAGTTCCAAAATGGCTTTGCTCGGTATTTGGTTTTGGATCATAGTTTTTTTCCGGCCTCGCGATGAGCGAGGTATTTTTTGATGAAAAATTGCGCTTCCATTTTGCTCTTGAAGCCGGCGAGAAACGTGACGCCATTCCCGATTTTCCATAGTCCATTTTCTGCTTTTTCTATAGTATAGAGCATACTTGTATTTTTTCAATATTATTTTGTTAAATCACTGATTCTATTTAGTCGCATTAGTACTGGCTTTAAATATGCGGATCTTAAAGCAAAGAAAAATTCCTTCGCATATTCTGTTGCGAGTTCAATATTGTTATACTGTTTTTTTTCTTTGTCTAGTTGCCAAAAATCGCCATATGATTGCACGATTTCTTCATTGTTTTCTATAATTGTATTCAATTTTTCTACAAATAAGTGAAATACATGTGGTTTTAATGTATCTTCAAATATTTGTCCACAATATAAGGACGTATCGTCGGTAAAACCATCGCCTGGCATAAATGATAAATGTGACAATTCTCCATTTTCAAACCATAAACACAGTCCGATTTCGCAATCTTTTGTTAGTTCAAATGTGATATTTAAATTTGGATAAAAGTCATTTTGTACATTGATTACGAATGCAGATAAATAATTCATACTCTTATTTTTTATCAATTATTTTTTGCACGATTTCGATCAAAATTTCACCCTTGCTTTTCAAAAATGAATTGTTGAAAGCAAGCTCGACTATATTGAGGATCCGCTTTTGCTCAAGCTGACGCCCGATTGTTTCCATGTGTACGAGTTGTTGCAGTCGTTCTTCTGACATACTATTGTTTGCCTTTCATGGGGCTACCTTTGATTACCCATGACATGCTTGTTAATTCGGAAAATGGGCAGGCGTAGCCTGGTTTTTTTCCGCTCCGGTACAAGGCACAATTTGGATTGCAGGGGTGTGCCTTGTCCGGTGTCGAAGTGAACGGGCATGCCCCGTCCCGCCACTGCGACGGATCATCTCTATTCGGCGGTTGTTTTTCCAGTCGCTTCTTTATTGGTTCCATCATATGTAGGGCTGCCCGCCGAAGTGTTGCTGCCTAGCAGGACTAAGCCCTACATTGCAAATTCCTGAAAGCAGCAACACTTCGGCGTTTTGCGATTATTTCTTAAACATTTGCATTTCTTTAGC
>CAYGDX010000010.1:0-11332 GCA_964348825.1 uncultured Gammaproteobacteria bacterium
TGTGCAAAGGCCCGTCAGGGATAAGGCCTTTGTGAGCGTCGGAAAGCTCCGCGGTTTCCGCGGCGAAATATTCGTTCATCGAGACTTCCATCTCGTCAACCAATTTCGCTTTGGGCGCGACGCCTTCATAAAGCTCCTGGTACTTTTTTTGTTCGACGAGAGAGGCTTTCGCTGACTCTTCCTGGGTCTTTTTCAGCGTCGCCAACTCTTCTTCTGCTTTGTGTCTGCGCGAGACTTCGGCATCGAGACGCGCCTTGGGAATAACTTCATCTTTCGGCTTATCCCCGCCGCCTTCGCCTTTGCCGCCGTCTTTATTTTCTTCAGCCATGGTCGTTAGACCTCCCTCTTTCTGCTGGGGATGAGGATCCCCGCCTGGCTGTTATGGTCGCCAGTCACCGCCGCCGCTTCTTGAATCTTCATCGGCTCGTCGCCTTCACGACGCGAACCATCCGTGTGACCCACTCTCTCAAGGCCGCGGCTTCGCGCCGGACCTCGGAAAGCTCCTTGAGCACCATGTCGAGCTTTTGGTCGAGAGAGATCTCTTCCGGTTGCTCAGGGGCTTCGGGTTTTAAGGCCGTCGCCGCACCGCCTTGGTTTTTAGCCATTAGGACACCGCCTCAGCCGCCGCCGGCGCTTCAGGCTGCTTCGCTTGCTCTTCCTTCTGGGCCGCCGCTGCCGCTTTCTCTAAAGCCTCGACCCGCGCTTCCAGGGCCGCCAATCTCGCTTGAATATCGCTCGCCATTCGCTTTCGCCTCCTTCCAGTTTTTCTTGCTACCGAAATCACCGATGGTCCAAATACCTGACCGACACCGCGCAGGCTGAGCTCGTATACGTCAGACCCAGGTCCGCTTCCACGTTGAAGTCGAAATTTCTAGCCGCGGAGCAGGAAAAAAGTCCGAACTGCTCTCGTCCGGCAACGGTAGAATTGGACGAGTCGTAGATCGCGAACATGCCGCCATTCGCCGAAGGTGAAGTGATGATGACGCTTCCCAAGATCGCCCCGCCGTTCGCGCTGGAAATATGGACGTTGGTATCGGTCGTCGTGGTGAAGGTCGATTTATAGATCACCGCGTTTTTCTCGCCGTATTGGCTGTTGGCCTGAACCTTGACCGGGGCAATCAACGCCGTGAAGGTCATCACCAACAGAGCCGCCCATCCGAACACGAAATTTTTCTGCCTCATGCCAAAACCTCCTCTGCGACTTGTTCCTCTGGTTCATCTTTCTCAACGGAAATCGGATTAAACGAGTGCCGGCAGTTGTAGCCGCCGCAAAAGGTCGCGACGTCGAGCCCTTGCCCGTTGTCCATCTTTGAAATCTGCTCGTCGGTGTAGATCGGGGGATCGCTGTCGACCGCGGGGATCTGAAACTCTTTGCTTCCTTGTCCGGACAGTACCGCGGCGCAGAACGGGCGCGTCACGGCATCGTCGGGCCCCAAATAGACGAACGTGTCGATCTTGGCCGTCGCGGCCTTGCGGTGAGTGATCGTCCGATCAAAGCCCTGGGTCGTCGTATTGGCGATGGTCCGAGCGCGGCTCAGGATCGCCGGGTCGTTGCCTTTGACCCCACGCAGGGCCTCTTCCACCGCGTTTTCAAGCTCTTTAAACGTCGCGCCCGAGACAACGGCGTCAAGCAGCTGGGCCTGGATGCTCAGGGACAGGTCGCCGCCGAAGCGCTCCCAGCGGGTCAGATCGAGATCCTTTAGCGCCACGATCGCGCGCGCGTCGGTCTCACTGAACGGGTCATTGATGCCGGCCACGCGGAAGCCGGCCATATCGATGTCGGCAACCTTGTCGTATGACTTCATCAGGCCGTCGACGCTGTCCCGATACCCTGCCTCAAGCAGCATTTCTTCGATCTGCGCCTGGGCGTTCACCGCGCGGGCAAGGTTGCGTTGGCTCGTGAGGATGTGCTTGTCGCCTTCCAGATCGCCTACGAGGCCCTGGACGCGCGTATTGAGCCGGGAAAGCACCTTGTCGAGGGACTTGACGAAGTCGGCCCCAGCGCCGTCCATAACGTCGATCTTGGCCGCGTTGACGGCCTTCAGGCGCTTGATCAGATCGTCCTTGGCCATTAAGGCTTCTCCTCGGCGTCATCTTTCGCGGGCGCGGCGCCAGGCTTTGGCTTCCCGTCTTTCTCATCGCCCTTGCCGGTCAGCGCGTTCATTAAATCTTTAGGATCCGCACCGGGCAGAGCCGAGCGCGTCCTGGCGTTCAACTCGGAGTTCTTCTTCAGAATCTTCTCTGCCTCTTCCTCGGTCTTAACGTCTGAGTCGATGGACATAAGCCATTGAGCCCGGCTGCGCACGTTCTGATTGATGCGCGTGATCCAGCGGGCATCCTCGGCCGTGGGATCCTCCGGAAACTCAAGCTCGGCGAAGTTTATCGACAGCTCGGCGTCCTCGGGGATCTTCTCGGCTTGCTTGGAGTTGGCGTTATGGACCGCCCGCATGACCTTGAAAAGCTCTTTCTCGTAGTCCTGATAAAGCGAGACGTCATCCTCGCGGCGTTCGATCAGGCGCACGTTGGAGAGCTTGAGAGAAAGGCCAGACGCCGGGGATCCGGAGAGCTTGAAAGAATCCATAGACAGACCCCAATCGTCGGCGATCCGGCGCACAGTCTCGCGGATGGCTTCGAGAAGGTCGTTGATCTTCGGGGAAGGCGTCACAAACTTGAAGTCGGGCTGACCCTTTCCGGCCGCGGCGTCGCCAAGAGGGATGGAAATAAAGTTTGAGGGATCGACCGTCACGCCGCCGGTCGGTGCTTCTCCAATAATGACCGGGATGGAAAAGGACTGCATCTTGATCAGCTGATTAAGCTCGGTCAGCTGGACGTTGAGAGTTTCCTGCGCGTTGATCAGGTCGGCGCTACCGTCGTTCCAGAAATAACCGTCGGGATATTCGTCCCGGAACCAGGCGATCGGGATCATCTTGTACGGATTGGTCCCGCCGGCATTGGCGAGGTCGCCGCGCTCGCGGCCCTGCTCATCGAAAACCTGATGCTGCTCAGCGGTCCAGGCGATATAAAGCTTCGAGGCCCCGAACGGGTTATTAGGCCCTTCAAGCGCAACGGTGTCGGCGTAGCTCTGCTCGATGATGACGGCTGATGCGCACGTCGGATCCTTGGCGTCCTGAACGACGTTGAGAATGTCAGGCGTGAGGATGTCGAGCTCGACGCGGTCATTACGCCAAACGGCCTGGACTCCGATGGTGTTCAAAAGATTCGTGTAGCGGTTGACCTTCTTTAAAACTGAGTCGATCCGAGCGCCTTCAAGCAGCTTCTGATAGGCCTCGGCTCTAGGTCCTTCCAGCTTGACTCCCTTGACCGATAGAGTGCGCTGCGGAGAGCGCTTGTACACGACGCTGACCTCGTTGATCACGCGCCGGGTAATGTTCGAGAAATTCTTTTGAAGGCGCAGGCGGTGAGGGTGCGAGAATTGAGAACTGAGGACTTTATCGAGATGGACGAGCTGATCGCCCTTGTAATAATCGATTCTCTTGCAAGCTTCAGTCTTTCGCGCCGAGTTGGCCGACAAGCGAGAACGCATGATCGACTCTCGGATGAGGTCGAGCGTCACGATCGGGATCGCGCCGAGATATTCGGGCATTACCGATATCCTCCGCGCGGGCGCTTGGGGATCTTGACGGGCTTCGGAGTCTTGGGCTGTTTAGGCTTAGGCTCCGGAGGCACGTAAACGAATCCCTTGATCTTTAATTCAAATTCGGCGCGTTGGGCGTCGTATTCCCTTTGGCCGCCGAAAATAACGATCTCGCTCATAAAATTTGGATCCTCTGGCCTTCGCGCAGGTGCGTCGCGAGCGCGTAGCGGTCGGCGTCGAGCAAGTGATCATTCTCTTTGATGACACGATCTTTATCGTCTCGCGCGTAGGTCGCCAGTTCGTCCTTGGTTTCCTTGCAGCGGCCCTTCGCGAGGCGATAGCGGCCTTTCTTCATCAGGCCTTGGACCTGCTCGATGCCCCAATCCACGGCGTTGATCGCGGCCTTGATCCGGATCTCGGAGCCTTTCTTCTTGGCGATATTGCGAAGCTCGGCGTTCTCCTGAGCCGCGGAAGGATCCGCGTACCAGGTCGTCACCGGCCCGGTGAAGGTCATGAGGTTCTGCATAATCTCCCACATCTCGCCCATAAGAAGGCCTGAGCGCTTAAACTCAGCCACTTTCCATATTTTTGAATTAGGGTCTGCGAAGTTTTGGCTCGTCCAGATACCAATGGCCGCGGGGTGACCGTTGCTGTGACCGTGGTCGATGCCGCCGATACGCTCCCAGCCGCGCGGGACCGCCGGCAAAGTCTGCTCCATGACATCGGCGTCAAACTCTTCATAGATCAGCCCTTCCAGCGGCGTGAAGATGCCGCCGTACTTGCGCTTGAAGACCTTGACCGGCATGTCGCGCTTTGCGCGTTCCCATTCCGCTCGCGGGAAGTGCGGAGAGTCCACCGACCGGAAGTGGATGACGCGGTACTCGGGAAGGCCCTGAAGCCACTTGTCGTAGAAAAGAGTTTTTAGCCAGTTGAGGCCGTAAGGCGTGGTCGTGAGCATGACCGGCCCCTGAGTGGCCGACCGCCGCGCCTGAATGTTCTCCCAGGCCTTGACCGAGTATTTCCCGGCCTCGTCTCCCCAAACCGATTTCGCCGAGATACCCTCGATCGAGTCCGGATCTTCCAGTGATCGAACAAAGACCTTCCCGCCCCAGGCTAAATCGTAGACTGACTCCGCTTTGTTGAACTTTGCCCAGCCGGGAGGGATTATGGCGTCGAGCTTTCGGAGAGTCGAATGTTGGAGCATCTTGTACGTCGGCGCCGTGATAAGATGGTCCTCTTTGGGAAAGCGCTGCCATTGCATTAACTCCCATGCGGCCCCCGCAAAAGTCTTGCCGCCCTGAACGCCTGAGAGCAGCAGGACGAAAGGGATTTTTTCATCAAGGCTTGCCCTGATCGCTTGGCTTTGAAAGTGGTGGAGCCTCATTGCCCCCCTTGTCGTCGCTGAGAATTATTTGGAGCGGAACCGGCCCGCCGGTGAGCTCGAGCTTATCGGTGAAGAGTTTGAGATGTTTTCCTAAAAGTTCGAAAGCGCGGATTGCGCCGTTGGAATCAAAACGCCAAATACCGTGGCCTTCTTTGTCGGTCGCCTGAACCCATTCAAGATTTGCCTTGTCGAACTCCATTACCTTCTCGCGCTGCATACACCGCTCGGCGATTTCCTTGATGCCGTTGAGGACGTAGTCGGCCGTGATGCCGGTGCGCTTCTTCTGTGCCTCAATCATTTTGTCGATCTCGGCCTTGATCTCTGGCATCGCGAGAAGTTCGGAGGCAATAGACTTGGCGCTCTTGGCCGAGTAGCCGGCGCGGATAGCGGCCTTCTCGCCGTTAAAATCGACGATATACTCGGCGACAAAACGGCGGCGCATCGGCGTCCACTTGAAGCCCTTCTTCATGCGGCCGCCGGGGAAGGAATAAAATTAGCCTGACCGCCGAATCCTAGGTCGATTTTGGTTTGAGTGGAGGATTGGGTCAGGCGAAAGATTGCGGGGGTCGGAATCGAACCGACAATAAGAGAGCTTATGAGGCTCACCAGCCTACCAAGGCTTGTCCCTGCCGTAAAAGGTGCGGGCGTCCGGTATACCCGGATTGCGCCCGCGGAACGTGCAATGGCCGCGGAGGTGGCGACCATCGATCTCAGCCCGCGCGTGGCGGGTGAGTAAAAACGAACCCTAGCGCCCGAACGCGCTAAGGTTTTAGTGCTATCTGCTTGGGGACAACACAAATTTTGGATGGCCATTTTTTATCATGGTCGTCCCCAAGCCCTTAAAGTATAGCTAGTCGCTTCGTTATCGTGATTGGTTTAATTTGGTTATTTTTGGTTGTAGTTTTTGGCGGGCACGCTCGCGCTTGAGACATTCATAAACGCGCCAGTGATTGGTGAAGCGTAAAATGCGAGCTATATCCTTCGGGGCTTCGCCGGCGACCCAGAGCTTCCAGACCTTCTTATCCGTCTTGATGGTTGATGGTTTCAAGCTATTCCTCCGAAAAAGTGTCTAGAGCCAGCACGATTACGCCCATCGCGGCAAAAGCGAAATTCCACTTGCCAGGATTGTGCATGAAGCAGGCGAGGTTAAACCCGCCGCAAAAATTAAAGAATGGAATTAATTTTTTCATGCCGCCCCCGATTTCTTAAACACCTCAAGAGCCGCCTTAAGATCTCGAACCTTCTTAATCGCTTTACCGACATCATCAGAGGCCGTTGGCGGAAGGATTATCTTTGGATCTTCATACTCAATGATGGCGATGATGACATTGGCTAAGCTCTGTTGCGCGACGATAGTGGCCTCCTCTCGCGTTGATATGATTGCGTCTGCCAGGTTCTTGCGGTACTCGTCCTGCGGCATTGAAACAGTGATCATTTCGCCTCCAATTTCTCGACGACTGCTACAGATCTGATTATGCGATCAAAGTCATCGCGGCGAACCATGACGTAGGCGTCCTTGGTCCATATCCCCGCGCTTAAATTATCTTTCTGCACAAAACCATCGAGCGGCCCGCCGTTATTTTCAATAGACATTCTCACTGACTCCAAAAGCTCCCGATAAGCCCTCGCCACCCTCTCCGCGCACGTCGGCACCCCAAGCCGCCAATGCGTACATCGGACGTCCACGTCGCCGCCCTTCTCGCAACACGCTAAAGCTTCTTCTAGATTTTCCATCACCCCTCCCAACCCATCGCCGGAACCTTGCCGTCGATATAAGCCTTGTCGATGCCGGGCAAAAAATGTTGCCCTGCTGTCTTTCCGTTCGGCAGGACGATGTGCGCCATAAACTCCTGCTCAAGCGTGGTGATCTCCGACGCCACGGCCTCAAGCTTCGCCTTGACCACGAGGGCCAGCGCGCGCCACTTCTGGCGGCAAGCCTGCTCCCAATCGTAATACGCCTGCTCCGGCGACTGCTCTCTAACCTTGCCCCACTTCTCAGCCGTCGCGAAATCGGCGCGATCCGGCAGTGGAAGGATGAAGCGTATCTGCTTACCGCCGGCCTGAAACGTAATCATCGCCGACGCGGCGTTGGTGGCGTAGCCAAAAGCTGTTGCTCCGTAGCGGGAAAGCGTCTGCTCGATCTCCGCTTTAGATTTTTCCGAACTGACCATCGTTTGTGCGGCGTATCTCATAATCCTCCGTTAATTTAAACTCGGCCACTTCACCACGCCGAATATCTCTGCAAACATCTTCCGCACGACAACCGGCGCCTCAAGGCTGTATCCGTTAATGATCTGCTGCGCAGGTGTCGGAGGATAGAGCGTTATAATCACCTCATCCTCGATCACGGCTGAACCATCCCCAACGGCACCAGGTACCCCTTGTCCGACTTCTCGAAGCAGTACGGCGCGTGCGGGTGCTTCTCCACCATGACCGGCCACGCGCTGCCGAAGTCCGCGGGGCAGTTCTTCTCCCGCCGCGGATCTCCGACCGGGCGGTCGCAGCCGTGCTTGGGCCAGCCATTGCGCGGGCAGTAGGCGACCGAGGCGATCTTGACGCGACCGCCTTGGGCCTGGACGTAGATGTCCTCGACGACCTGCGTGGAGTGCTGGCAGGTGATCATCGACGCTCCGGGATGCCTTCGTCGGCCTTGAGCTTAAGCCTATATTCCAAGGCTTCCCTGAGCCAGCCAACAATGCCTGCGCGGCCCTCAAACTCCGTCAGGAGCCACCGAACGCGGTCGATAGGCATGTCCACGATCTTCATGTCCTCGTAGTCGCCAAAGGGCATCCTCCGCTCAATCAAGGCGTCTTTATCGTTGTCTGCCTTTCCCGATCCACCCACTTTTTTTTCACTTTTCGTATTAAGTGACGTAAAGTGGTTAGGTTGGGTAAGGTTAGGTAAGGTAAGGTAAGGTAGAACTTCCCTGGGCCTTCCCTGGGCCTTCCCTTGAACTTCCCTATCCTCAGACTCATCCTTTTCGCCGTACACTCGACCGTGTTTTATCCATATTTCTACAAGCCTTTCCTTCTTTCGCGTCTTGTACTTTGACCTCAAGTACGTCTTCGCATAATCCAGCCAGTCGTGAACCATGACCGAGCCGTTGCCGGTTTCAATCCAATGATTATCCACCAGGGCCTTCCAGAGCTTGCCCGCAAGGTCGGATTTGACCGAGGTGAGCTCAGCGACATATTCCGGCGTCCAGCCGGACAAGTCGCCATCCTCTTGAACCTCGATCACTTCCCCCCACAGATTCCCCAGTAACCCTAACGCTTCATTATCAGACCATCCCATTGCGATGCGAAAGTCGCGAAATTTTTTAAGCCGTTTTATTTTTGAGGAGTGAAACTCGATCCAGGCCATTTAGCGTGACTCCTTTTGCTTTAAAATCGACATGCAGAGCGCCTGCGACATCTTGACCGGGACCGCGTTTCCGATCTGCTTAACGACGTCCTCGGTCTTGCCCGTGAAATGATAATCGTCTGGAAAGCTCTGTGCCCGGGCGAGCTCCCGCGGCTTAAGCATCCGAAATCGTATGTCGAGCAAACAGCGTTCGCCGCTCTCGTAGGTGATGAGCAGGGCGTATCGGGGTTTTCCGGTCAATGTCCCAATCGGCTGCTCAATACTCTTGGCGTCCGCGGTTCCGTTGTATTGGACGAGGAAGGCCTGCGCGACTCCGACTTCTCTTGATCCCGTGACGGTTCCGAGCGGGGTGTCCACGGACTTGGCGCGCCGGTCCTGGCTCTCGCCCTTCTTTATCCCGTGGGCGACCGAGATCAGGCAGGGCTCAATCAGGGCCTTGTGATTCTGACCGAGGACTGTTCCTGCCGGGCGATCGACGCTTTGGGGCTTGCCACTGCCGCTTGGCCCGCCGTTGCCGACAATGAACGGCTGGACGACGGCTATGTGGTCGCGGGTCAGGACCGTATGCGCGGGATCCTCGGTGCTCCTAGGGCCACATTCTGGACCGCCGGCTGATATCATATACGGTTGAGCCAGGCCAAAGCGATTTGAGCAGTCCAGAGTTGGGATAGGATCCTCTGTGGACCTGACGCGCTCTTTGCCTTTATTATCGCCGTGGTATTCGGTCAAGAACGGTTCGACGATTGCACCAGCGCCGTGTGAGGTCACGGCAGGGGCTGGTTCATCAACGGAGTGAGTCCGCGGCTCCTGGCCGTCACGTTCGCCGAAGAACGGTATCAGAAAAGGCTCGGCCACAGCCAGATGCCCGCCGCCGCCGGTAACGGTCGGACAAGGCTTCTCAACGGAGGCGGCATCGCTCGTTCCGTAGAGCTTCACCAGGAACGGCTCAAGATCTATTCCAGAGAACTTCCGGAGCCCGGCGGCTATGCGCCTGATTGTGTTTGGGCTTAGCGGCTTCTTTCGGTTAAATATACTGGTTCCCTGATCTGTCCAGTCAATAATGCCGCGCGCGGCGTTCCACTTCTGAGTCTCGCCGATGAGATTTTTGCCGCCCTCTTTGCTATGCGTCGGACGCGGCCAGACAGGTTGACTCCGGCCTTTCTTCGCCATGACGAACAGGCGTTGCCGGGTCGTGGGATCTCCGTAGTCGGCGGCGTTAAGGATCTTCCAATCAACCACATAGCCGAGAGAGCGTAGAGCTTGAAGCCAGGCCTGGAAGGTCTCTCCCTTGCGGCTCTTCAGCGGCCGGCCATCGTGACCAAGAGGCCCCCAATTGAGAAATTCCCTGACGTTCTCGACCAGGATATTCTTGACGTTTAACGCCTCGGCCCAGCGGACGATGTGCCAGGCGCTTGCTCGGCTCTGATCGCTCATTGGCTTGCCGCCGCGGGCGTTGCTGTGGTGCGTGCATTCAGGTGAGGCGATCAGGAGATCAAGATAGCCGCCTGGGATAATCTTTCGTGGATCGACGCCGTCCAGGCCGTGGCATAGGTGTAGGGCTTCTTTGTGGTTGGCCGAATGAGTCGCGATCGCGACGGGCCAGTGGTTGACGGCCATGAGATTTACGGACAGGCCCAGATCGTCGCCGGCCTTATAAAGACCTGTCGAGCTTCCTCCCGCTCCACAAAAGAGATCGGCGGCGTAGATCGTCTTCACCGCCCGCCCCTCACTTCCCGATTGACATATGTCTGGCACGTATTCTTAAACGTGAGGAGCGCCAGATGCTCCTCGTCCTTAAGTTTCTTCCAATCGTGCTTAAGCGTCCGTTCGCAAAACCTGATCCCGGCGAGAAAGCTCTGCTTCTCCTTCGATGGTGCCTGAGCGATCATGAGCGGTCGTCCTCCTTTTTCGTTTGCTTGGCGAAAGGGTTGGTCGTCGTGAACTGAGCGCGGTTGCCGCAGCGGTTGCAGCCGGTCCAGTGGCGGTCCTTCTCGGACTTGCAGTTAAGGCACCAACATTTCTTATGGTCGTGGTTCATGACTTGGCTTCCTCCTGCTCCGTGGCGGCCGGAACGCCAGGCCACCATCCCCAGCGGCACATAAGGCCGATGAGCCCGTAGTTGCCCGAGTCTCCGAAGCTGTCCTCGATCGGCTCCTCCACGGGGCTCTCGTTCTTGGCCATGAGGTTTTCAAGGCGCGAGACTTTATCGCCGAGGCGTGTGACGACGCCGCGGGCGCCGGCGCGGCGAATGTTTCCGCTTCCGTACTGGCTCTGCTTCCAATCGAACACCTTAATGGCGACGAAGACGACCTCGATGAACTTCTTAGTCAGCGGGTCCTTGCAGCCAAGGTGTTCCCAAACTTCCTTGGCGAACTGGACTTGGTCGGGGCGATGAACGGGCGCGACGGCTGGGAATTTGTTCATGCCGGCACCTTCGCAGAAAAGAAGTTCTTGAAGGCTTCCGCGCCGTAGGCCCCTTTCGTCAGTTCGATAATGGCTTGAACCGTGATCGTGTCCGGAGTCTGCCTCTGCTCCATCCACGCCCGGACGCCGCCCTCGCAGGCCCCGGTGATGACCCGGTAGGCTCTGATTGCCTCGCCCTTCGTCACCTTGCGGTCGAGCGTCCACGCCTTGTATTCGGACTTATCGTGCGATCCGATCTTGAAGATAAGGCTGTCGCGGGCCTCGGCCAGTGTATTGCCGTGGGACCACGCCTCGCCATTCGTGACGAGGTAGGACACTTCGGTCTTGCCGCATATGACCACGCGAGAAACCGACCCACGTTGATGCACGATCCGCGCTAAGATTCCGTCAGCAAAAGATAACCCAGCCGCGGCGAACGTGGACAACAGGAATGATCGGCAATGCTCTTGGCAACGCCGAGATCCATCCGCATCGTTCTGTTTGATGTGGTCCGCGCCTCTGGCGTGGACGGAGCCGCCCACGGAGGTCAGCTTCGGGAAGGCGGTCTTGGTGTCCGCGCCTCTGGC
>CAYGDX010000011.1:0-10389 GCA_964348825.1 uncultured Gammaproteobacteria bacterium
CTTGCATCTGCTCGTCATATTCGCGCAGGGGGATCTGTGCATAAATCGAAGGGATGCTGATTTTCATGGCTAGATCGCGTTGTTGTTCGTGGTGACAGCCAGCGCCATGTGCTTCGCGCCCGTGTCATCGTACAGATCTTCGACCGTGAACGAAGACAGGTTGGTGTTGCGGTCCTCGCTGCCGTCGGGGGAGGCGTCGGTCAGCAAGCCAGACCCATCAAAGCGGAAGCGGTGATTCGTGCCTGAGCCGATCTGCGGACCGGGGATGTCGAGGCGGAAATATTTCGTTGTCTGGGCGCGCAGTGCGTCGTACAACGCCGCCGATTCGGTGCCGCTCTTGATCGTGAAGCCCAGGTTCCACGCGATGATGCTTTCGGAATGCGCGTCGAAATCCTCGCGGGCCGAGCCGTAGTCTTCAGGTTGCGCGCCCGTGATGATGGTCAGGTCGAAGGAGCGCAGCTGCGCCGCGGCTTCTGTCCCGCCAATGCCCGCCCAGCTGGTGTCAATGTACAGACGCGCGTTTCTGGCGTTCATGCCAACAGGCGTATGCAGGGACAGCGATCCCGTCTTGGTGGACTTCGCAGACTTGCGCCCGAAGAAATCCGCCTCCACTTTGACCGGGGACGGGGCAGCGCCTTGCGAGATCTCTCCGCTGATGCGGATCTCTTTGAACATGCAATAGCCCGCCTCCCACTCCTGCCCATTGAGATCCCACTCGCCTGTAAACGAGTCGGGGTCATTGGCGGCAGTGAAGGATGGGCTGAACGTCCAAAGATAATCGGCCTGCGCGGATGTAACCTCGGAGCCAGTCACGCCGCCTTTGAGACCGCACAGGAACAGGAACGGCAGCTGTTGGAAGATGCCGTTCTGATTGCTCAGGGTCATATTGGTTTGGAACTGCTGAACATTCGGACGGCGCGAGGCGGCGCGTACACCGAACACTTCGCCAGTCACGCGCTGCGGCTCGGTGTCGGGCGTGACCATAACCTCTTCGCCTGTCCACACGCGGGTGGCGGCTACCAGAGTCCCGCGCGTGCTTTCCTTGCCATACTGGAAATACTTGCTCCACTTGCTACCCATCGTTCACCTCGCTTTCCTTTTTTGCTTTTTTCTTCCCCTCTCCAAATGACGCTCTTTCATTTGGGGAGGGTGCCGCGACAGCGGCGGGTGGGGTCGTCGCATACGCCCCCGCCTCGACCGCATCTTTCAGCAATTTCGTCAGCCCGCGCTCGGCCGCTTCTTCTTCTGTGATCTCATGCGGCAGGCCAGGGATGCCCGCGTCCTTGCGTTGATAAATCCATTTGCTCATAGTGTCTTCCTTTCCCCTCTCCAAATGTACTCATTTGGGGAGGGTGCCCGAAGGGCGGGTGGGGTTGGTTATGCCACGTCGATCACGGCGGGGACCGTCACGACCCAGCGGATCGCAAATCCCCAGTGGTAATTGTCTGCATCGTTATATTGAATTGCAGCAGGGATAATCGCATCCTGCTCGTCAGGTATGGAAAATTCTTGCACCTTACCATTGAGAGACATATTGGCTCCAGCCACACCGAGAATCGTGCTCATCCAGACCAATGTGTCGGGCTCATTCTCGAGTTCATTGTTCGGAGTAACATAAATCTCTGTTCGGCCGTAATAGCGAAGGACAGAACCGCTGGCTGCAATCGACGGAGAGATACCTTCAACTCTCGAAAGGGCAACAGGAAACGATCCCGCGGCGGAGATTTGCTTCGGATAATCTTTTCCGCTGCGTATTCCCTTCGAGATCACGCGCTGAAAGCCGTTGACCTCGAAGGCCCAGGCATTCACCAATTCTTCGAACCAATCGGTGGGGATCACGTTGGTCATACCGTCAAATCCTTCGCCACGCGCTCATTGGCTGTGGCGAGTTCACTCTCCACCAGTGGACGGCCTTTTTCGTAACCAGCCTTTAAGAAGAAGCGACCGCCGAAGCCAGGGTGAATGTCCATCTTGCGCCAGCCCGCGCCTTTGATGAACACGGGAACCTTTTTGCCGTTCTTCGTCAGCGAGTGAGGAGGCGAACCAGGCTCCACAATGTTCATGTGCCAGGCATTGTCGAACCCGACGCGGCCTTGAATATTTTCGAGAGTGGTGCCAGTGGTTTTATATGCAAAATCACTGCGCGCCCTGCCAAAACCATACCGTCCAGGCGACGGGATGGTGGGACGGATCAGCGCGGCCAGAATCTGCGTGGAGCGTTTGACCGCTGGCAAAAAGTGCTTGCGCGCGATCTCGGGATACTCCTGCAAGAGAAGCACCTGCTTGTCGATATCGGGGGAGGTCATATCGATCTTGATCATGGCAGGTAATAAGCTTCCTTGACGCGGTCGATGTCGAAGCGCGGGAAGGCGTCGTTATAAAACGTGGTGCCTGTCTGTTCGTTGCCGCTTTTTCCAGCGTAGCCGCTCTTGGCTTTGTTCAACATCAGCGTGGCGATCTCGCGCGCCAAAAAGCGGACATCGTCTGGCGGGTCATAGCGCGAGATGGCGGCATTGATCAGGTGCGCCGCGGCAGTCGTACCGTTGCAGGCGCGGTCCACGTTGAAGGTGCGATACGCGTCCACGGCGGCATTGTCCAGGTGCTGGACGCGGTTGGTCTTATTCCATCCACGATAGACATGGACTTTCTCGGTGGTGGTGTTGCGATCGCGGCATTTGAACTGCTCAAAATCCACGCGGAAGACTTCGCCCACGTTGATCAGGCTCGCATCGTCCACGGTGATCTCTTCGGTGTTCGCGTCGACGAGTCCGTTCAGCGCGGTGACAGAAGCGGTCGGCGAGCCGTAGCCCGTCACCAGTTCCTGCTCCGAGCCGAGCAACAGCACCATGCCAGGCGAGACTTGCGAGCCATCGTTGACCTTGAGTGTGCCCTGACTGTCACTCTGCTGGGCGGTGTCGGCCACGGTCGCGGTCAACGCTACGGACTTTTCATACAGGCCCCAGCGTCCCGTCACTTGCACGCCGTTCTCTGCCTCGTACCAGCCGCTCAACAACGTGGCGTCGGGTCCCACCTCGAGCCAGGTGTAAGGTCCGTTCATCCAGTGCGGCGGATCGGGGCGCAGGAGATAATCCACGTTCGCCACCAGCGTGTCGTCATCGTTGACGATGGCCGTGGCCGCCAACAGCGCAGGCAGGAAGAGTTTGGTATCGCCCAATCCGTTGCGCTTTACGGTCTGCGTGACCGGGATGAACCAGCCGATCTCTTTTTGCAGATAATCGCTGGCGTCCTTGATGGCCTGCATCATGCGCGTCACATCCCCGCCCGGAGACTCCAGGTCGGTGATCAGATCGTCGAGGGTGCAGAAAATTTGCGCAGAGTTTGACATTGGTCTCTTCGTCCCCCTCTCCAAATGTACCCATTTGGGGAGGGGCAAGGGGTGGGGTTACATCGGGGGATGGGAAGGGATGACTCCCATCCCCCTGGCAATCATACGGAGAGGAAGGGTCTCCGCCGTTGCTATTTCCTGGACTTTCGTTGCGGACGCGGCGCTTCGGCCGTCTCCGCAGCGGGCGCCTCAGCCGTTTCCACAGCAACAGGGACAGGGACGGCGACTGGCGCGGGCGCGGCTTCTTGCACAGCGACCGCATACCTGCCGCCGATCAGCGCGTTGGCTTCCGCCTCGGGCACGTCAATGACGGCACCCGGAGCGAATACCCCGCGCGGACCTGCATATTGAGCTTTGAGTTGGATCTTCATTCGTTACTCCATCACAATGTGGAACGTGCCGGTCTTGACGTTGCCGCCTTGGGCCACCACGATCTTCACGCGGTCCGCGGCCAGCACGATCTTGTCGGTCTGCGCGGTTCCACCTGCGGCATACAACAGGGCGGCACCCGCCGTGTCATGCACAGCCTGGCGCGGCGCGACTGTCTCACTGGCATTGATGTTCGTGTCCGTCCAGAGAGTCTCGCC
This sequence comes from uncultured Gammaproteobacteria bacterium, assembly GCA_964348825.1. Classification (GTDB taxonomy): domain Bacteria; phylum Patescibacteriota; class Patescibacteriia; order Veblenbacterales; family UBA10138; genus JBBTZY01. The sequence continues at coordinate 3,934 of CAYGDX010000011.1, forward strand.
CGTGCCCTCAGCCGTGATGGTGAAATCCACGCCATCCGCGAAGTCGGTTTTGACATAGCGGATCTGCGAGAGCCTGCCCGAAAGGACGGGGCTGTAGGCGGTCGCGTCGCCGCTCGCGTCGGTGGTGACTGTGACTACGTGTCGTTTGGGTGCCATAGGTTTTACCTTTGCAGGGGCGGACAGGTACGTCCGCCCCTACGAATTGCGAATTAGGTGGTCGGGTTCAGCGAGACGCCGAAGCCAGCGTTGGGAGCCGCGCCCGCGCCGTAGACATGCGTCACGGTGTCGGCCCAGCCGAGACCCACGCCAACCAGGAAGCATTGCGGCCCGAGGATGACGTAGTGCGTGGAGCCAGCCGCAGGCATATCGAATGCATTGGCGATGCCAGTGGCCCAGTTCTCGGAGTAGTTGTAGAACATGCACTCGCCCGAGAAGTAGTTGTAGCGAAGATCGCCGCCGCTGTTATCCACAGCGACCAGGAACTTGCCAGACGTGACCGAGTCCGAGATGAACTTGCAATCGTGGAACTCGTTGCGGACGCCGCTCAGGAGCAACTCAGAATTGGCCGCGGCGCGCACGATGGTGTCGAGACCGATCGTGCATTTGTCGAAGTAGTTTTCCGAGCCAGTTACGCTCAGGCTGTACGATCCAGCGCGCGCGGCGGGGGTGGCGTGACCCATGCCTGCGAAGAAGCAGTTGGTGAACTCGTTGCGCGAACCGCTGACGATCACGGCACCTGCATCCGCGTCGGCGTCGCCGCCGTTGAAGAATTGGACATTGCGCACGATGCAGCCGTTCCCGCTGAAAGTGACGAGCACGCTCAAGTCGGTGGAGGTCGAGCCGGTCACGCGCACACGCTGACCCATGCCGGGCAGGTTGCCCGACCAGCCGATCAGGTGGGTGTGGTCCTTGCTCCAGGTGATGGCGGCGGCCAGCGCATTGCCGGTATCGCCAGCCAACATGATGACCACGTCGTGCTGATCCGCAACGGTGAGCGCGTAAGCCGCTTCGAGCGAGGCCAGAGGCGATTTGATGGAGGTGCCGGGGTTGTTGTCGGACCCGTTGACCGTGTCCACGATGTAGACCTTGCTCTTCGGTCCGCGCGGGATACCGTTCAGCACCAGGAATTTATCGATGTCGTAGGCGACAGCTTGTTTGGTCATGTCAAACTCCTTTGTGATTCCCTCTCCGCGAATCTGTCTCTATCGCGGAGAGGGGCAAAAATCGTTACGCCTGCGGCGCAACGCGCGCGCCCGCCTGAATCCACAGCGCGGCAATGTAGATATTGCCAGCGGCGTTGTCGGCGGGGGTGATGGTGGCGCGGATGTAGCGCTTGGCGCCGATGTACCCGATCTTGCGGGTCTCGTTGTCATCGGCGAAGGTGAACGACGCGCCCGCTTCGGTGCCGAGCAGGTACGCATCGGCGACCGCGGCGTTATCGGTCAGGGTGCTCACATCACCGTCTTCGATCAGCACGGTGAAGGTCGCGTCGGCGTCGGTGTTCGCGCCGATCATGATTCCCAGTTCGTTTGCGGCGAAGTTGGCGGTGTCGAGGATCTCGGACACGTAGGGCGTGTTGTTTGTGCCAGCAGCAACCGGGGAGAGGGCGCGGCTGAGCTTGATATTGTTGTGTAGGTCTTTCATGGTTGCGTCTCCTTATTACGCGAGCTTGACGCGCACGAAGGCTTCCTCGAGGACGGGCATACCGTCGGATTCGAGGCGGCCGATGAAGCCGGTCTGGTTGGTGGCGGCATACAACTCGTTCAGGCGCTGAACGCTGAAGTCGAGCGCGTCCGCGATGTGATAGAACGAGAAGTCGCCGATCATGCCCACGTACTGACCCGTGGTGAAGGTGCTCGGGGCATACTCGGACGAGAAGACGGGCACACCGAAGAGCATGTCGGGCTGGCCCATCTGGACGGAGGGCTGCCAGATGTAGTTGCCGGTATCATCCTGCAACTTGGCGATCTGCTTGACGGCGGTGCGATGGAAGAGCCATTTGGCGGAAGGCCAGTATTGACCCTTGAGGGTGTACTTGGCTTCGAGCAGACCATCGGTCTGGATGCTGGTGGCGGTGTTGCCGGTGCTCACGTCGCGGCCGGTGCTGATGCCATCCGCCGAGGCGGTGAACACACCCAGCGGACGATTGGCGCCTGAACCGGTCATTCCCGCCTGTTCGTAGGTCACGGCGAATTTGTACGCCAAACGGTCGATGACGAGGGCTTCAACATCGGGGGAGAGGCGCATCAGTTTGTTGCTGATCTTGATGTACTTGGCAAGCGGTTTGGGGCTGAGTTCGCGTTTGCCGAAGCTCATGGTGCTGTCTTCGGAGCCGATCAACAGCTCGGCCGTCCAGTCAGAGTCGGCGGGGTCGGCGGCCAGGTAGGGCATACCCAGCGATTGGGCGTTGCTCACCTGCGAGACGGTGGCCCACTGGCGAATCCAGGTGGCGTTGTTCACGGCCTTGATCAGGCGGTTGACGAACTGTTGCGGGGCAACGAGGTAGCCGCCCGCGGTGTCGCTGTCGGCTTGCAGGGCGCGCAGTTCGGGATGCACGGTGCCGGTGCGGATGAAAGTGTTCCACGCCTTGGCGCGCTTCTCTTCGTCGGGACGCTGGGCGCGCGCTTCGGGCTTGACAGCCTCGGACTCGGGGGCTTCGTCGCTGAACTCGGACAATTTGCGCGAGCGTTCGACGCGCTTGTCGAGTTTGGCGATGTCGGCGAAGATGGCGTTGTAGTTGGTGTCTTCTTCGGTCGTAAAGTCGCGCTTCTCGGCTTCGGCTTTTTCGACCATGCCGCGCGCCTGGGCGACCAGGGCGGCTTTTTGTGCAAGCAATTCACGTTCGTTCATGGTTGCTTCTCCTTTATGGTTTCGGATTGAAATTTTCGGTCTCAGCGATCTCCAAATACCTGCGCCGATGGCGCATCTGAACTTCCGCGCCACCTGACGCGGCCTGTTCGGGGCTGGAGGCTTGCTGGTACTGACTGACTTTGGTGCGCACGCTGGCGCTCGTTTCGGGATAGGCGGGTTCGGTGACGACGCTCACGTCGTACAGCCGCAAGGCCCCGCCCTTTTTCAGCACGCGGATCAATTGGCCGTTCTCATCGCGCCAATCGTCTCCGCCAGGTTTGACGGTGAAAGCAAAACTCATCTGGTTGATGTCGCCGCGCTTCATGGGGGTCAGGACCATGTCGCTGATCAATTGCGTCTGCGGCGGGTCGATGTTGATACGAAGACCTTTGTCATCCTGTCCCATGTCCAGCGTGCCGTTGGATTTACGTCCCAGCACGAAGTTGCGGTCATGGTTGAAGAGCGCGCGCGTATCGTCGCCGAGCACATCATCAAAGAAGCCAGGCTCGATCATTTCGCGGAAGCCCCACATCTCTTCGCTCAGGCTGTTGAAGGTGGCGGCGTAGCCCTCGATGCGCGGGGTCTGATCGCCCTCGGCGCGCAATTCAATCGGAAAGGATCGGACTTCAAGTTCTTCAGTCATGGTCATACTCCGTCATAAAGACATCGGTGATCTGGTCGGCTTCGGTCTGCCAGTCTTCGGTGAGAATGTCGAGGGCGTCGCCGTCCGCGAAGGCACGGAAGATCTGATCGCCGTGCTGTTGGCAGTAATGGAGCACCAGCGCGCGCAGGTCGGTTTTGAGGGGCTGCATGGTGCGCAGGATGAACTCAGGCTGGTCGGTTTTATAAAAAGCGCTGAGCCATTCGCGAAACTTTTCGGGCTTGCCCTTTTCGATCCAGCGTTTGGCGGCGTCGTTGACCTCGTTGGATTCGCGGCGCATGAAACGGGACACCGCGTCGCGGACAAAGGCGCGCACCGCATCCGGGTCCGCTTTGGGGTCGGACGAGGCGGCGGGGTCGCCGTCGTTTGACGGTTCATTGCCGTCGGTCAAGTTGAGCGGGCGCAGCGGCTCATCTAAACCATCGAGCGGGTTCATGTTCTCTTTTTCGCGGACTTCGTTACGCGTCATCCAACCGTTGGTGATCGCCTGGGCATAAGCAGTAAATCGGGCAGTGGTATCGGTGCGCAGGAAATCTTCGGTGAGATGTTCATAAAAATATTTCCTGCGGTCGGCAGATAAAAGCAGGTCTTTGTTATTCTGCTGTTCGATACGGCGCAACCACGGGCGCAATGTTTGACTCAAATAGCCGAGGTTTTGCTGTTCAATACCCGATCCCCACGAGGTGGAGCGGTCGTTGAGGCCGATCATGTGCATGGGGATGCGCAAGGCGCGCGCCGCCTGAGATGCGGCCCAGTCCTGCTGTTCGATGAACATGGAGTCCTTGGCTGGGAAGCCGATGGTTTTGAGGTCCATGCCGTCTTCGAGCAGGGCGGTCTTGGCGGCGTTGTCGCTGCCCTGGTAGGTCGCGTTCCAACGGTTCTTGAAATCGGTCCAGGCGGGTTCGCTCATTTTTTTCCCAGCGGGCAGAGTCAGGGCTATGCTGGGACGGGCATCGTTTTTGAAGACGCGACCACCGTATTTTTCTGCGCTAATTCCTAATGCGATGGAATTGGCGATCAACGTGATGACGCTCATCCCGCGCAGTCCGTCATATCCGAAGCCTGGAATATGTAAAATTTCTTCGGCACGAAAAGCGCGATCGCGGCCATCCTGCAATCGGTATAGATATTTGCGCTGACCGTTCTCGCGGAACACGTTCATGCGGGACGGGTCGAGCGGCCACATCTCTGTGACAGTGCCTTTGCCGTTCCAGATCAATTGCGAGAAGGAGTCGCCCCAGCCCAGCATGTGGCTGACTTGGATCTCGCGGAACACCTGACTGGTGTGTTCTGGATTCGGCGCGTCGTGCATCAGCGCATAATAGGGATGATCAACGGCGCGTTCCTTGCCGCGCTCGAGTCGGCGGTACAGGATCAGCGGCAGGGAGGAGACATCTTCGGAGATGATCTTGAAGACCGCCAGCACCGCGGGGACCTTGAGCGCGTTGTCAATGTTCACCGTTTCGCCCGTGATGGTCTCTTCGCCATAACCCGAAGTGACCCAGCCGGGCGGGGTCTGCGAGACGTGGAACGTGTTGGAACGCACATCGATCGGACGCGGAAGCATGAATTATTTTTCTTTCGGGCGCGCGGCGGAGAGCCACGTGACGAAGAAGGAGGCGGCACAGCTGACAAAGGTCAGGATGGCGCCCACCACGATGAGCGCGGTTTCCACAGAAACGCGCAGGGAAATACCAGTTGCCAGCAAGATGAGTCCCAGAAGGTATGACCAGTCTGTCGCGTCGAGGGGTCTGCCCAAAGAGCGCGATTTTTTAGGAGTGGTGGGAGACGTTTCTGGCGGCATGGTTATTTGTTCTGTTTGCTGTCCTGCAAGCCTGTGATCTCTTTTTGCAGGTCGGCGATCTGTTGGTCTTTTTGTGACAACTGATATCGGAAGGCGGAGGCTTCGCGTTGCAGGTCTGCGATCTGCTTTTCTTTGACAGATAATTGCACTTCGAGCACGCCGATCTTGATCTCCAGTTTGACCTTGTCATCGCGGTATTCATCCACGCGCCTGGCAAGGGCTTCCAATTTCGCGGATTCGCTTTTTGCCTTTTCGCTGTTTTTATTAAGCACGTACTCGACGATCTTCAGGAAGATCGGCGAGGCGAGGGCGGCGATGATGGTGGAGACAATTGGGTCCATGCAATGTTCCTGAAAATTCTTAAACAAAAAGCCCGACGACTCTTGTGAGTCGTCGGGCTGCATTGGGTCCGACACGTTCTCCCGGTCTACACCAGGAGTGCAATTCAATTGTAGGGGCGGCGGTTGGGAAAGTCCCAGCCCGTCATTTATCGATAGTATAGCACAAAATTTGCAGAGGGAAGATTAAAAATTCCAGGCTGTCATAGGTAGTTTTACGTCCAGTATTTTAGTTTGAATTGTAAAAAGAATCGTGCTTTTATTAAAAGCACGAACTGGAATCACTATTCCCGTAAACCCAATGCTTTCATTGAGAAGACACACCGCGTAGTCGCCGAAATTGAACTCTGGAGCATCTTTGATTGAACATCTCAAAGATGCCATCTCTCCGTCGAATGCAACCAGCTTCCCTTTTTCTATCTCCCCTTTCGCAGTGCCATCTGGACTAAAAAAACGGACCTTGGTTATAAATGTTTCAGGCATCTTATTCTCCTTCCGTGATTATTTTAGCACAATAGTAACCCCACCCGCCGCGAGTACGCGGCACCCTCCCCAAATCGAAGAGCGCGATTTGGAGAGGGAAAGTCATTTCATCGCTGCCTTAAACATCTTATTGATCTCGTCATCGCGGTCTTTGGCAGTGAGCAGTTGACCCTTATAAATAGCGCGGCCGTTTTCGATGGGGATGGGCAGGATGGTTTCGGCGCTGTCGGTGTATTCGATCACGGCGATGCCCTGCTGCCATTGATCATCCGACTTCGAGCCAGGCACGCGCCCGTCCACGTGGCAGGCGCAGCCAGGAC
>CAYGDX010000012.1:0-9321 GCA_964348825.1 uncultured Gammaproteobacteria bacterium
TAGGGGGGTAGCATGCACGCGGAAGGTTGCCGGTTCAAGTCCGGTCGACCGCGCAACGTTCAGAAAAGCAGAAAGGCCGCCCTTTAGGGCGGCTTTCTGCGCATGTTCAACATCGCCCCGATAACGTCAGAGGTACTTCGCTTCGTATCGTCGCATCGCGTTCTCAACGAGTTTCAGTCCTCGTCCTTGCTCCGTCGTCTCGTACAGGCCGTCCGTATTCTTTATGACGAGTCCCTGTTCCGCAAGCCGCTTGAGTTTCAGGGTCAGAGTACGTGTCGAGATCCCATCGAGCGCCCGCTCCAGATCGCAGAACCGCTTGGCTCCGCGATTGAGCTGGTAGAGCACAAGCATGGTCCATCGGTCTGAAAGCAGCTCAGCCACCTGGGTGATAGGACAGTAGGTCTCCTGCTTTTTCATATCTTCCGCACTATAGCAGAAGTAGAAGTACTTTACAAAGTAAAGCACACGATGCTATGATTAGGGATATGAACACTGACAAAACCACCCAATCCATTGCCAAGGCACATGACGCGCTCAAGGCGCGCGGCTTCGACCCGATACTCGTGAGTACGAAGACCGATGCGTTCGAAAAGATAAAGGAACTCATCCCTCCGGGAGCCTCAGTCATGAACGGGGCATCAGAAACGCTGCGGGAAATAGGGTTCGTCGAGTATCTGAAGGGCGGCGAGCATCCTTGGAAGAATAATCACGACGCCATTCTTGCCGAGTCCGACCCTGCCAGGCAGGGGCAGCTCCGCAGGGAAGCGGTCCTTTCGGATTATTACGCCGGAAGCGTGCATGCCCTCACGGAAGATGGCGAGCTCATAATTGCCTCAAATTCAGGCAGCCAGCTCCCGCACCTCGCCTACACGTCGCCAAACCTCGTGATAGTGGTCGGGGCTAACAAGATAGTGCCGACTCTTGCTGACGGATTCGCACGCATTGAACAGCACGTGGTACCGCTTGAAGACGAGCGAATGAAGCAGGCGCTCGGGTTCGGTACGCTGTGGGCGAAAACACTCGTGCTCAACAGGGAGAATCCTGCTATCGGCCGCAAGGTGCACGTTATTATCGTTAACGAGAGCCTCGGGTTCTAGCGCTGCGTATGCAGATCAAGGAACTCGGGCATGTTGTTCTGTACGTCAGCGACCTTAATCGCTCCCGCGCGTTCTATCGCGACACGCTCGGGTTCGCGCAGGTTGCGGACGGCAACGGCACCGCCCTTTTCTCGGGGGGCCGTACGCACCATGAGATGCTGCTCATCGAAGTGGGCGGCACGGCACCGCAGAAGCACGGACCGGAACCTGGCTTGTACCACATCGGCTTCAAGATAGGGGATGGACCGGAAGCTGCACGCCGCGCATACCAGGAGCTTGTTGAGGCAGGTGTGCGAATCATTGGCACGACCGACCATGGCGTAACCCATTCCATCTATATTCAGGATCCTGACGGGAACGAGCTCGAACTCTACGCCGATGTGTCTGATGCGTGGAAAGAGAATCCGCAGGCGATCATGACGCCCGCCCGCCATCTCGATCTCAGTTAAGTGTAGGAAGACGGATGGGTCTCCCAGATGCCAACGCTCTCTGTATTCCGGTTCCAACAGCGTCCACTAGGTCGCGCACGAAGTAGAGCCGCCTATCTGGGCGGCTTTACGCATAGGGGTACGAGACTACTTGAACTGATATACTCGAGCCATGAAGATTTTCCTTATCCGACACGGCGAAACGACTGGCGATATTGAAGACCGTTATGGCGGTAGCTACGATGACCATCTCACTGAGCATGGAAGACAGCAGCTACAAGAGACAGCTACCCGTCTTGCTGGTCAGCAAATAGACAGAATTTACTCAAGCACCCTTATTAGAGCCAAAGAGTCCGCTGAGATTATTAATGCTGAACTCAAGACAGACATTGAATTCTTGGATGGGCTACAAGAGCGAGACTACGGAGTGCTTGGTGGTCTGACCAAGGAAGAGGCGCTCGAGAAGTATCCTGAAGCGGTAGAGTTGCATAAGGACCCGGTGAACACTGACCCCGAAGGCGAGAGTCAGAAGGACTTCATTGAGCGTGTTCTGGATAGCTTCGATTCAGTCTGTAAGCAGCCATACGAAACAATCGCAATCGTATCCCACGGAGGTCCATTGAAGGTCATCATGCGATACCTAAACATGACTCTCCCCGACAAGATTGGCGACGGAGAAGTCTTTGAGGTTGAGGTGGCTCAAGTCTCTCTGCCCTGAAGATTCGGGATAAAGACGTGCCGTTTCTCAGCTAACACCTTTCGAATCTCAGTTCCAGTTCTGTCTACGAGGTCGCGCACATAATAACAAAGCCCCCTCACGGGGGTTTTCTTATTTGCGCGGTCGAAGCAAGCAAACTGCTTTGCTTGCGGAGGGACTTGAATCACGGAGCTATGTCGAGTCAGTAGACGAGACAGCGAGTGGGCGTAGATTCCCTTAGGAACTAGCGACTTAGAGAAACAAGTGCAAAGCTCTGCGACCGAGCTGAGTGACGACGAAGCGAGAGTTGTAGTCAAGACTGTAATCAGCGTGTCCCTTCGACCGCGCACAAAGTAAAGCCGCCTATTTGGGCGGCTTTACGCGTAGGTAAGCATTGTGTAAAGAAAACCACCCCGAATCGCTCCGGGGTGGCAAGTTGTGTCGGGGGTTACTCAGTCCAAAATTTTAGTAGCGCCTCATCATGTACGCGGCTTGCTGCAGCATGCATGAACGCGCGTACCACAATAGGTTCGCTCCGCTTAGTGACACGCATAAGGGTGTGAAGTAGTCTCGGCTCAAACATTGTTGCTCTTCCGAGGGTCTCTCTCAAGCACTCGCGTAGACTTTTCTGCTCCACACTGGTGAGGCGAATTCTCTTCAGGAGTGCTTTGGCGAAAACTTCGTCACCTTGGCAGCCACGAACTGATGCGTGGATGATTGGCTCCCACAGCGCAGCTCGAGTTAACGGGAAGCCTCCATGATCAGGAAGGTCCTTATCTTTAGGTGGCTTCGGCGTCTCAGGAATAAGTGCGAGGAGTTCGATAGCTTTCATTGCCTCAATGAACTTTCTATCATCACCATCCTCGTCTGCCGCAAAGCTTCTGCCTTTGAGTTCCTCGAGACGGATAGCTTTTCCGAGCAGAAGAGGAATATAGCACGCAGCATGTTGGTCCGAGGTGAAATGGCGCCTTACTTCCTTATTATAGGCCGATTGCAGAATTTCGTACTCGTGAGTTGCGGCTTCGAGCCGAGCAGTATCGATATTTGCAGCCATCAAAGGCTCTCCTGTTTTTCCTTAGGAAAGGACCAGTGGTCCTTGGACGGTGTCCGAATGCACCCTACCATTTCTGTTATCGAGTTGCCATGTCAGGAATATTTATATCGACCCATCGTTCAATACTTCCGGTATCCTGGTTCCAGTTTCGTTTACGAGGCTACATAACCCCAGATATACTTTTGGTATGTCAATTGAAGGTTCTCGAATAAACACAGAGTCCAAGGAAGAGGAATCTCCAATAGTAATTTCTAAAGTACGTCCTGAGGATTATCGGGGAGCTATAGAGGTGCTCTATAAGGCGCAGCTCGCGAACTATCCAAACGAGGAGCTTGGCATTACTCGGGAGGACATTGAAGCAAATTTTGCAGGTGAGTTCACTGACGAGAAAGTTAGAGAAGGAGAGGGGCGGTGGCGCACCTTACCCGAGAATCCTAACGAGTTATATCTGGTCGCAAAGAAAGACCAAAAGATACTAGGTAGGTTCATAGCTATACGTGGCGAAGATCGAAATCAATTACATGACATCTACATAGATCCTGAAGCTCAAGGTCAGGGACTGGGGAAGAGATTTTGGACTGAGGCACTTGAATTCTTCGATCCAGCAAAAGACACCGTGGTTATGGTTCTTCCTTATAATGAACAGGCAAAAAGCTACTATCGCAGTCTCGGATTTGTAGAAACAGGAAGGAATCCTCACGAAGACGAGGGTACTGAAATGGCGAGCGGAGCAGTAATGCCTGCCCCGATTGAGATGGTTAGAAAGGCTGACGTGTCCGAGTCCTAATTTTGGTACTGGTTCCTGAGAGAAGTTTCCGTGATACGTGCCCTGCTGCAAGGTTGCTGATTAATGCGAAAAGAAGGCTTCAGTACAGATTCTGTCTTCGGGAACTCCTTGGTCTTTTAGGCCGCGCCATATGTCTCGCACAAACGGAATGGAACCACAGATAAAGAACTCGGCATGCTCAGAGTGGCAGTTAGCAATAATATCTTCTGACTGAATTCTTCTCGGCGTCGCGTTTCGGTGGGAAGCTAAATCTTTGGTCACAAAATAGTGTGTTTCTACTCTAGATAGACTGCTCAATTCATTCTCAAAAACAAGGTCGGCTGCGGTTTTTGCGCTCTGGAATAAGGTAATTTTCCGATCAGGATTATGGGTAAGTGTGTGTAATATCGTGCTCCGGAAGGGGGTTATGCCGATTCCACCCGCAATCATGACGAGGTCCAAATCATCCTGCTCGCTATAAAAATAACCATACGGTAGAGATCCGAGTACCTTGTCTCCGGGCCTCAAAGAACAAAGACGATTAGAAAACTCACCAATTCCCTTCACGGTTATATTGAAGGTCATTTCTCCGGGAGGATTCGAGATACTGTACGACTTTCCCTCAGGGGTACTGAGTTCGGGAAAGTACACGCTAATGAACTGCCCCGATACAAACGGAGGTACCGTCCCATTTTCGTAGGTAAGTGAAAGCGTTACGGTATCGTAATTCTCTTGCTTCTTCTCCCTGACTAGATAGTGGTGGGTATCATTCATGGTTCTCTTCGTAGTCCTGTATTGCTTCGCGAATCGCAAGATGTCCGAGTACAGAGCAGTGATACTTCCGGTCTGGAAGTCCGCCGAGACGCTCTATAATTGCCTCAGGCGTAAGGCGCTTCGCGCGCGAAAGTAGCATCCCTCCATTTTCTGTGACCATAACAGACATCATTGAGGTGGAGGCGATTGCAGAAGCGCAACCGAAGGTTCGCCACTTACATTCCGTTATGCGCGCCGTCTTCGGATCTACGTTAATCCAAACTGCCATCATGTCGCCACAGGCGGGGCTCCCGACCACTCCTACGCCGTCGGCTTTGTGGGTTGCCTCGTCAAGCAAGAGATTTTTTGGTGCAAAGAAATGTTCGCGTACGGTCTCGCTGTAGAGCCAGGTACCGACGTCACCAGTTTTATCAGTCATAGGCGTGAATGGTTACAGAAGATATCGACCGCAGACGCGACACAATAGCGGGAAAAATTTCGAGTACATAATCGAGCTTCTCTTTACTTGTGTCGCGTCCGAATGAGAAGCGGATACTCCCATGAATAATGTCATTGTCCTGGCCTATTGCGGACAGGACATGCGAAGGTCGAAGGTCGAAAGCGGAACAGGCAGAACCGGTCGATACGCTTATGCCGTGGTGATCAAGCATAAGCAGCATCGCCTCGCCCTCAATCCCGGGAATTGTTGTGTGCACAATATTTGGCAAGACGTGCGTGGGATGGCCGTTCACTACAAGTCCCGGTATACGTTCCAGGAGTTCTTGTATGAAATAGCTTCGAAGCTTCGCTAATCGAACTCGTTCCTCGTCTCGCATTTTTTTTGCAAGTACTACCGCATGGGCAAATCCCCTTATTAATGGGAGGGATTCTGTACCTGGTCGCAACATCTGCTCCTGCTCACCACCGTGCAGGAGTGGTGTAAGTCGTACACCGCGTCGCTTATAGAGTGCCGCAACACCTGCTGGGCCACAGAGCTTCGCACTATTGAAGGTCATGAGATCGACACCCAGAATCTTCACATCGACATCAAGATATGAGAATGCTTGGCACGCATCGGTGTGGAAGAGGGGACGATCTCGACCAGCGCAGGCACGGGTAATTGATGCAACGAGCTCTGGTATGGGTGCGACCGAGCCAAGTTCGTTGTTTGCGTAGATAACCGAAACAAGAATTGTCTCCTCGCGAAGATGCGAGACTAGGATATCGGGCTCGATCATTCCATAGCGGTCGACGGGAAGAAGTGTTACCTCGAATCCCTCCTGCGTAAGGCTCTTGGCGGCCTCGAGCACCGCCTTATGTTCTACGCTTGAGATTATTACGTGGTTGCCCTTCGATTTCGCGCCGCGCGCGGCACCTATAATCGCAAGGTTGTCTGACTCGGTGCCAGAACCGGTGAAGATGATTTCGTCGTTTTCCGCATGTATTGCTTGCGCGATAGTCTCTCGGGCTTCTTCAATTGCTCTTCGAGCCTTTCGGCCACCTGCATGCATCGAGGACGGGTTACGGTACTCGTCTTCAAAGTAGGCACTCATGTACGTGAGTACGCGAGGATCAAGCGCCGTGCCGGCAGCATGGTCCAAATAGGTGTCAGCGTATTTTGCAGGTTTCAACATAGTCGTCCATCATGTTTCGGAACTCTTCAAACTCCTCATCGGTGTACGTCACTTTCCGTCTGAACTGCGGATTGAGAATTTTCGTCGGAACGAATTTTTGCAAGTAATAGTACCGTGCTCCACGAATTGCCTCACCTATACGTCTCAAATCTTCTTGCGACAAGAGGCTCTTTACTATGGTCGTACGGAATTCGTACTCAATTGGTGACGAAAGGAGGATGTCTATACTTTCGCGTATAGCCTCTACATCAGCCGGCCGTGCGACCGTCTGACTGTAAGTCTCAAGCGGTGACTTCATGTCCATGGCAACATAATCGACCAGTCCCTCGTCGATAACCTGTCGAAGCATGTTCGGGTTCGTTCCGTTCGTGTCGAGCTTTACTAGGAACCCTTTTTCTTTCACACGCCGCATAAACGCAGGCAACTCATCATGCATGGTGGGTTCACCTCCGGTTATGACGACGCCATCGAGAAGTCCTTGTCGGGTATCAAGGAAACCAAGAATAGTAGACTCGCTGTAGGTTACTTCGACCGTCTCATCAACCAGTTCCGGATTATGACAGTACGGGCAGCGGAAATTACATCCGATCGTATAGACCATGCACGCTACCTTGCCTGGATAGTCGACGAGCGTGCATTTCTCGAAACCCCCGAAGATCATACGAGCAGGGGAGTATCGACGCTCTCTGTCACATAGGTCTCGCGGACCGAAAATTCTGACTGCTTGCCCGCGTTCCACTGCGAGACAGGTCGCAAGTAACCAACGATGCGCGAGTACACCTCGCACTCGCTCTTGCAGGTAGGACAGAGCGGATGCTCGCCAGCTACGTAGCCGTGTGATGGGCAGACGCTAAAGGTTGGGGTGAGGGTGAAGTAGGGAAGCTTGAATTGCTGGCAAATTTTCTGCACAAGTTGAGGCACCGCACGTGCATCATGGATGCGTTCGCCGAGGAAGACGTGGATCACTGTTCCGCCAGTGTATTTAGTCTGTAGAGAATCCTGCAGCTGTAAGGTTTCGATAATATCGTCGGTGTAATTGACCGGCAGATGTGAGGAGTTTGTGTAGAACGGTTCCGCACCGCGTGCATACTCCAACTCATTCGCAACTACAATACCTGGAAATTGCTTCTTGTCCTTGAGCGCAAGACGATATGCAGTTCCTTCGGCAGGTGTCGCTTCAAGATTGTAGAGATTACCCGTTTCCTTCTGATATTCGACAAGTCGTTCACGCATGAAGAGAAGTGTTTCTTCAGCAAACGCATGCCCGACTTCGCTCCCGATATCCTTGCCAAGAAGATTCTTCGCTGCTTCGTTCATCCCTACAAGTCCGATTGTAGAGAAGTGATTCATCCAGTATTTGTCGTGTATTGCCTTGATGTTGCGAAGATAAAATCTGGTGTACGGGTAAAGGTTTGCGTCCGTGAGGCGTTCAAGTGCTTTTCGCTTTATCTCGAGACTCTGTTTCGCTATATCCATTTGATGGGAAAGAAGTGTCCTAAACTCCTCAACATCTTTTGCGACATAGCCGAGACGAGGCAAATTGATTGTGACGACACCTACCGACCCTGTGAGCGCATTTGCTCCGAAGAGTCCGCCCCCGCGCCGATCAAGCTCCTCAAGGTCGAGACGTAGTCTGCAGCACATGCTTCGCGTGTCTTCAGGCTTCATATCGGAATTCACAAAGTTGCTGAAGTACGGAATGCCGTATTTGGCGGTAATCTCCCAGAGCCCCTTCAGATTTGGATTTTCCCAGTCGAAATCCTTGGTGATGTTCACGGTTGGGATGGGGAACGTAAAGACGCGTCCTGCTGCGTCTCCTTCTGCCATTACTTCGAAGAATGCACTATTCATCATATCCATTTCTTCTTGGAAATCGCTGTACATTTCTTCTTGCGGTTCTCCGCCTCTAATAACTGGCGAATCCTTGAAATTCGAAGAGGGAGAAAGGTCCAGGGTTATGTTTGAGAACGGCGTCTGAAAGCCAACACGCGTTGGTACATTCATGTTAAATACAAATTCCTGCATAGCCTGCTTGACGTCGGCATATGAAAGTTTGTCATAGCGAATGAAGGGCGCGAGCAAGGTATCGAAGTTTGAGAATGCAATTGCTCCGGCCGCTTCGCCCTGCAAGGTGTACATGAAATTAACCACCTGGCCCAAGGCCGCGCGGAAGTGTTTAGGTGGACCGGACTCTATTTTTCCCGGGACGCCACGGAATCCAGTTAAAAGTAGGTCCATAAGGTCCCATCCCACACAATAAACAGAGAGCGTTCCAAGATCGTGGAGATGTAGATCGCCTGATTCGTGTGCGTCTTTAATTTCTTGTGGATACACTTTCGTGAGCCAGTATGTTTTGCTCACTTCAGAAAAAATGTAATTGTTGAGGCCCTGAAGCGAATAGCCCATGTTGCTATTCTCCTTGACTTGCCAGTCAAGCTTATCGAGGTAGCCGTCGATGAGGTCGACCGACGCAGCAGCAGCAAGCGCGCGCATGTCCTCGTGCTGTCTGCGGTACACAATGTATGCCTTCGCCGTTTTCAGGTACGATGCTTCCATCAGAATCTGCTCGGCGATATCTTGTATATCCTCGACGGATGGGAGTTCACTCACTTGTTCCAACGCTCGAACAATAACGGCATCCGTAAGCTCCTCTGCTGCGGCCGCATCATACTCCCCAGTTGCGTTTCCTGCTTTCGTAAGTGCGGCAACTATCTTCTCTCGTTTAAATGGGGCAGGCGCACCGTTTCTTTTCATAATCTCTTCGAAACTTTTCTTCTCCCCAGAGTGAGTTTTTGCGGCGTTTTTCATAGAAGTGGATGTTATATTGATAAGCGTCTATGAATTATAAACATAGATGACTATCTATGAATACAAAAAAAGTGGGGAGAGCTT
>CAYGDX010000013.1:0-5352 GCA_964348825.1 uncultured Gammaproteobacteria bacterium
CCACCATTCTCAAGCCCAGTAATTACAATGGGTTAGTTGGTCACCTCAGTTTCATCATAAGTCCAGTAAATCAGTTTGGTCACAAATTGGTCACACTGGGGCTTACATGGCGACGATACGCAAGCACCGCAGCCGCTGGCAGGTGCAGATAAGACGCAAGGGGCTGGCTCCCTTGTCCAAGTCCTTCATCAGGAAGGCCGATGCCGACGAATGTGCACGGCACATTGAGACGCAGGCCGACAGACGGGCGCTGCCCGTCGATGTCAAAGCTCTCGACAAGATAACCTTCAATGAACTCATTCAGCGCTATATCAGGGAAGTCCTGCCGAACAAACGTGCCGGACACATTGAGGAAGGCTTATTGCAGACCGTCTTGAAACGATGCCCTGATATGATCCCTTTGCCGTTATCAGGCATTACTCCTGCACACTTCACCCGTTACCGTGAGGAACGGCTCAAGACTGTCAAGCCTTCCACCGTCTGCCGTGAACTTGGCCTGATACAACACGCTTATGATGTGGCAGCGCGGGAATGGGGGTTGACTCAGTTGCGCCGCCATCATGCACAAATTAACTGTTTGTTTACTTCTATTATGATACAATTAAGGATGCATTTGTTATAAATATTGCAATTTGGGGTATCGAATGCCATGGCCGGACATTGCCGATGCAGGGGCTTTTCACTGATAGAGCTTTCAGCGGTCTTCATTATTTCCGGACTGCTGACGGTGGCCGCACTCAGCGTTTATAATACTTACTACAAGGCTGAGGCCGTCAGAACCGCCTACAAAAAGCTGAAAACCATCGACCTGAACCTGGAGGCGTTTTTTGAAAAACACGGGCGTTATCCCTGCCCTGCCGCGCCCGCGTTGCCGGATAACGACCCTCTGGCCGGCAAGGAAAACTGCCTGGCCTTCACGGCCCTGGGCTTGGGTGCATGCAGTTCGACGGGCCTGTGCCGAGCCAGAGGGCGGGCGACCCCTTATGACGGTGCTGGCGCGGATCCGGTGGCAATCGGCGCAGTACCTTATGTGACGATCCGCGAGTTTGCAACCGCCGGGCAAACAATCGGCAGCGTGCGCAGCGCGGGCGGCGGGTTGCCCGATAATATCAGCCGTGACACGACGGTTGACATCTGGGGCCGGCAGATGACCTACGCGATATCGGAACAGATGATGGCGGTCCGGTCTTTCGAGGGCAATCCCGGCGTCATTCGTTTGAAAACGGAAGCAGAGGAGGTTCTTGCCGACAACGCGATCTGGGTTGTCATGGCTCACGGCAAGAACGGCATTTGCGGCTACACGGAAAGGGGCGTATACTTTCCGCCCCCTTCCTCCGGCCCGTTTCCAAAGGACTACGCCAACTGTAACCTCCAGATACAGCCCGACAATGTCACCTTTGTGAACGGAATCATGGCGCTGGCGGCGGGGCCGAACTACTTCGACGACCTGGTCTATGCCAGCACAGGCGGCATCAAAGGATTGTGGGTGGCGGCGGACAGCGCTCCCGGTGACATTACCACCCGTAACCCCGGAAAGGTCGGTATCGCCCTTCCAATGAGCAGTCTGCCGACGGCAAAACTGCATGTGGGCGGAGACATAAAGGCCGCCGACACCCAGACGGCGAGTCTGTGCAACCTTTCCGGAAACAGGTGCTTCGACCCGGCGAAACTCGGCGGGTCGGGAATGCTCTGCCCGCCGCCATCAGGCCCTGTGTCCTATGTTATGTCGGGAATTTCCGACGGCAACGTCAATAACTACGGCTCGCCGTGCCATCCGGTCGGACCGCCGCCGGTGGTTCTGCCGCTTACCTGTACGGACTATGGCATCCTGACGGGCGTGACATCTAACGGATGCATCATTTGCGGGAGTTCGTTTACGGTAAAATGTTCCTGATTTTTTTCTTGTCGGAGGCTATGATAGACTGCGAAACGGTGCGGATGAAACAGGGGAGACCGATATGTCGATTGGCGCAAGAGTAAAATCTTCCGGTCTTTCTGTTGTCGAAGTCTCGATCGCCCTGCTGATTATCGGGATCGTCACGGCGGCGAGCATCCAGACCTACCGCACCATCAATAGCGCGAAGCCGCTGAAACAGACGTTCGCAAACGAAAAATCGGTTCAGGTGGCGCTGGAAAGGTTTCTGGCGACCAAGGGACGTTTGCCCTGCCCCGCGCAACTGACGCTGCCGCCGGATGTTCTCAATGCGGGGGCTGAACAATGCGTAGGGGCAGCCGGTTTGTTTGTCGTGCCCTCGTCGTCCCCTCCCGCCGCCGCCGGCTCCGTGCTTGTCGGCGCCGTTCCTTATGCCGCGCTCGGCATCGAGAATAAAAAAAGCTATGACGGCTGGGGCCGGAAGCTGCTGTACGCGGTGACGGGCTCCATGACAGATGCCGCGACTTACGCCAATACCGGCGGAAAAATCGTCGTGAAAGACCTGAACGTCCCCGCCACGCCTCTGTCCACCGACGCCCATGTCGTCGTCCTGTCCCAGGGGCCGGGCGGCTTCGGCGCTTACGAGGCGTCGCCGGGATCGGGGAGCCTGCACCAGCCCTGCGGCACGGTGCTGACCGGGAAAGATTTCGAGAACTGCAACAACGATGCGGTGTTTGTCGATTACAACCGGGCGATTCCTCTGCCCGTGACCCATTCGGCGCGTTCTCTCGCCCAGGGGCCGTATCGTTTTGAAAGCGTCGTCCATCCTGTCTTTCATATCAGGGTGGAAGGTGACAAGTGGGCGCTGGACGTGACCCCGACGGTAAAAGCGGGCACGCAGTTGAGCGGCAGGGTGGGCATCGGCACAAGAGAGCCTGCGGAACGTCTGGAAGTCAACGACAGCGTTCTTTCCGACACAAGAGTGCGTTCGGAACAGTTTGGCAATATCGGCGCCAGCGGCACGGTGAATGCGTTCCCCACGTCCATGATCGCGGGAACGACCGGCACCGCCTGTCCGGGCAGTGCGCTGACCGGCATACACAATGCCAGCCGCGACTGCACGCCGCCAATCACCGCGCTCACGACGCCCGGGCTGACCGGCGATTGTTACGGCACCTATGGCACCTACGCCGTCGGGGTCAAGCCGGGCGGGGAGTTCCTCTGCCGCATCAACGGCCGGTGCATGAACGAGCTGGACCCGACAATGATAGTTTCTTCGTACCTGAAACCCGGGCCGACGCTCGGCAATACCGGCGCCAATTATTTTCCCTGCCAGTTCGGCACAATCAGCAGCATGACGGCGGCGCTGCCGGACAAGTGGACCTGGACCTGCCAGGGCGCAAACGGCGGCACTCATGAAAACTGCCAGGCGATCCGCAAGACGGACGGCGTTTGCGGCGACCCCATTACCAATGTTGAGTACGCCTGCATTTTCAACGCCGCGCTGGCTCCCGCTCCTAATGTCGGCGCCGGGATGTCGGTAGCCAAGCCCAACAGCGGCATCCCGTACGATAACGAAAAGTGGGAATGGACCTGTCAGGAGTACAACGGCGGCGTTTCCGCCACGACCTGCTCCAAATTTATTCCGTTTGACGGCGTGTGCGGGACGGCAGATTCATCGTCACCGTTACCCACTTATACCGCAGATTACAGTCCGCCGACCACCGGTCTCTGCGCACGAGGTGATGCGTCAACCGTTGTCTACTTTTCTCCGGACAAGTGGAAGTGGACATGTGACGGAAGACATCTCAGCACCAACGCATCGGGGAAAACCGCGAACACAGCCACGTGTTACGCGCCAAGAAAAACTTACGGGACATGCGCTTCAACGCACTATAATTGCAGCACCTCGGCGCCGAACGAAAGCTGGAGCAGCAATAACAGCACCGATGGCGCTGAGTCTACACAGAACGAAAGGTGGATCTGGTCGTGTAATGGATATAACGGAGGGAGTGTAGATAATAGCTGTAATGAATACAAACCCATTCCCGCAGTTTGTAATGCGCCGGGTGCCACAAGTGCCACAAGTGGTACTTGTTACCGTGGCGCTCTTTTAGTCCCTACTTACAGTCCTGCCGTGACAGTAACTGAATCAGGTGAAACTTATAGCTATTACGATAGCTGTTCTTACTACCATACGCCTATCACTGCCTACAGCCCTTCAGGGTGTTCTAGTTCTTGTTCCGGTTCGTCGAGCACTTGTGTGGTATGTACTAGTAGCACCACCACATGCAGCACTGGAAGTTATTACCGATACTCTTACACTTACGACAGAACAGATAACTGGACTTGCCTGGGTATGTATGGTGGTGCAAACGTCGGTTGCTCGGTCACTTCCAGCCCTGCTACAGTCACCTACTCTCCAACGACGGCATGTCCTACTTCTACCTGTCCTCCTTGACACTGCTTTATCTCAACTTGTCTCCTTTCTTCACCAATTGTTAACGGATGATTAACTAGTTTCTTGCTATAATAAAAGGGTATTAGGAATCATGAGAGTGCAATGGCAGTCTTTATGAGAAATGTCATCGGTTATACGCTGATCGAGTCGGCGCTTGTGATCGCCGTCATCGGGGTGATGATAGGGTCCGGAACGGCTGCCTACAGCACATGGAAGAAAAACACCGCGACCGAAACCACCGCGAATAATCTTGGCGTGGTGATGGACGCGGTTGCCGAATTTCTGGTTAAAAACGGGCGTTACCCCTGTACGGCGCCGCCGGGCGCGGCGCGGACGTCCACCGCTTACGGGAAGGAGGATTGCGGAGTGGTTGGCTCCGTCATCCGTGGCGCGGTTCCGTTCCGCACGCTGAACCTGCCGGAAACCCTGTCGGAAGACGGGTATCATAACCGCCTGCACTACGTTGTGACCAAGGCTTTGACGAGCGCTTCAACCTATGCCAGCACGGGCGGCGCGATTTTTGTCGGCGACAAGAACGGAGCCAGCGTAACCTCGCCGCCCGGCAAGGTGCATTTTCTGGCGTTCAGTTCCGGGGAAGACCGGGCGGGGGCTTATTACCACGAAGGGAAGCAGACATTTCCCTGCGCCGCGACGGGGATCGACAAGCTCAACTGCGACAGCCTGACAGACAACGTGTACAGCACGACGCAGATGGCTCCCGTGGCGGGCGCCGGCCATTTCGACGACATGGTCAGGATCGCCTCTTCCGCCAAGGAGCCTCTGTGGATGGCGACGGCCACGGGCGGGACGGATATCCGCGATACCGGGCTTGCCGATACCATGGGCATCGGCCTCATGCCGACGGATTCCACCGTCAAGCTTGACATCGCCGGCAACATGCGCGCCGCGGGCAGCGTCCGCGCGACCCAGATTTGCAAGGGTGACGGCACGAATTGTTTCGGGGCGGAACTCATCGCCGAACCCGGCCTGGGC
The DNA here is from genome assembly GCA_964348825.1 of uncultured Gammaproteobacteria bacterium. GTDB lineage: Bacteria > Patescibacteriota > Patescibacteriia > Veblenbacterales > UBA10138 > JBBTZY01. Next base: position 5,328 of record CAYGDX010000013.1, read on the forward strand.
CACCCTTCGATGAACTGCCCAAGAA
>CAYGDX010000013.1:5452-6963 GCA_964348825.1 uncultured Gammaproteobacteria bacterium
CTACGCATATATACGTTGAAAAAATCGCCAACGGCAGGGTTTATTGCACCAGCAGCGTCCCCTTTACCTGTCCTTCGGGGGCGCTGCGCACCATCGACACCGGGACGACACTCCCGGTATGCGGCGACCCATCGGACTACCGTCCCCCCGATCCCATCATCCCCCCTGCCGTACCAGGTGATTGTGGTGCAGCGAACGGCGTGCTTTACGCGTCGCCGCCGCCCGCGCCGAGCCTCTGCGATGTTGGCACCGTCTCCCTTTTTAGCGGCAGCGGCAGCCTCTGGACCTGGCAATGCGACGGCAGCGGCGGCGGTCTCCCCGCCTCATGCAGCACCGCGCCTGCCGTCATCGTTGCTCCCGTCAACGGGGTATGCGGCTCCACCGTCACCGCATCGAGTCTGACAGCGGCGTCGGCGGGACTGTGCAGCACCGGCACCGTCGGCAGTTTCAGCGGCACGGGGCCGTGGAACTGGAGCTGCAACGGCAGCGGCGCCGGCTCGACAAGCCAAAGCTGTTCCGCGACGGTTATTCCCCCGGGCACCGTGTGCGGCCCTCAGGGGACGGCATTCCACCAGCAAACCTTCGCCAACGGGCAGATCTTGCAGGAGCATATCATCACCCTGACGTCCGCCGCCACCACGTTCAATTTGACCGGAGCTACGGCTGTCTGCGCGCCCATGCCGGTCAACGCCCACCCCTTCAGTTACGAGATTTTAGTGAACACCGGCCCCGGCCTTTCCGACCCTGCCGGAGCCAGCCTGTTCGCGCTCAGCCCGGCCAGCTATACCTACCCGATCAACCCCTACTGCCCCGCGCCGAACTGGTCGGTCAATCAGGCCTCTTTCCCGGCCGTTTTAGGCCCCGGATCTTACAGGATCAGGCAGACGGCGCTGAATACGACACCGTGTTCCGATCCGAACAACTGCGGAGGGCTGTTAACGGTTCAGGTCTGTCAGGAAGCAGGCCCCGGCCCCGGCAGGTTCAACGGGGTTTGCGGTTCCGCCTTTTCTGCCTATACGGCGACCGCGCCGACAACGGCTCTGTGCCTTCAGGGAACGGCATCGCCGGTCGTTGCCGTTGGCAGTCCCGTTCGACTCTGGCGCTGGACCTGTCAGGGCGTCGGCCCCGGCACATCGACGGCGGATTGCAGCGCCCCTCCTCCGCCGACCGCCATCCTTGCCGACGGCGCCTGCGGCGCGGCGAACGGCGTTCCGGCCGCCGCGCTCACCGCGACCTCGCCGGGCCTGTGCAGCGCCGGCACCGTGGCGGGCTTTGCCGGCACCGGCGGCTGGACATGGAACTGCAACGGCACCGGCGGCAGCACTGTAAACCCAGCCTGCGCGGCGCCCCTGTCCACGTTGCCTGAAGACGGCGTATGCGGCACTGTGGACGGCACGGCGGTGTCGTCGCTGACGGCCGCTTCGCCGGGCCTGTGCGGCGCGGGCGTCGTCGCCGGTTTCGGCCCCACCACCGGCGGCTGGAATTGGAACTGCAACGGCATCAACGGCAGC
>CAYGDX010000014.1:0-5938 GCA_964348825.1 uncultured Gammaproteobacteria bacterium
GGCCTATACCGGTAGGGATGTGCATGGCCCCTCCCCTATGGAGGCCTACCCGACGAGGCGTAGCTGTTCGCCAGCCGGGCGTGCACCCTTGATCGAGTTGCACATGAAATGCGCAGACTGGACGTTCGCTCGGGTGTGTGTGCCGCCTACCGAGATGGGGATGATGTGGTCGATGGTGGCAGCGTCAGGATGGGGGACCGCTTGAGTCTTGGACATCCGCTTGCCGCACAGCTGACAGGTCCATAGGTCCCGGTCGTGGATCTCTGTGGCCAGGAACTTCTCGCTATCGGCTCCACGCTTGGCGGCCCGCCGCCGGTGGCGTTCAGCCCTGCGCTGCTCCTTGGTCGCCGCTGCTTGGCATTCGTCGCACCGCCGCTGGGCTGCTCCAGCCCGACGCTCGCCTACCCACGTCATGCCGCAGTCCATGCAGGTTCGGTCGATAGGCGCACCGATGACGCTGACGTAACCGACCGGAGCTGGCTTGCAGTCTGGGGTGCACCACCGTCGGCCCGGGCGCTGAGCGAACCACGCACCGCAGGTGCAGTGCTTCCAGTCGAGGTCGCATGTCTTGCCGCCAGATGTGGCGATGTTGCAGCACCTGGCGGAGCAGTACGTGGTGCCTGTCTTCGGGTGTGCTGGAAAGGTGGTGCCGCACCAGGCGCACTCGGTAGGCGTGCTGGATCGCAGCGTGGTGCACCGAAAGCACCGTTTACCCGTCTGCCGGTGGGTCGTCCCGCAGTCGAAGCATGTCCGGTCAGGGCTGGACCGACGACGCTCTGCCGCGCGGGCAGACCGACGCTCGACCCGCACCGCGCGACATTCATCACTGCAGTAGTTACGATTCTGTCCTGTCATGTCTCGACCGCAGGCGAGGCAGACGTGCGGCCTATTCGGCAACCGACAATCCTTCGAGCAGTATCGCTGGGTCCTGCGGGTCCGCTCGACAACCACTCCGCATTGAGCGCACTTCAGCGTTGTACGATTCGCCATATCGGCACCTCCCTAGGGTGTCGGTCAGACCCCCGACCGATCCAACGGTGCGGGGGTCACTCAGTTTTCCGTCGAGCCCGTGCACCCCTGCTCGAGTTGCAGGACTGGCAGGCCGGCACGAGGTTGTCGAGTCCTGATCCACCACCGTCGGCGAGGGGGACGGGGTGGTGGTCAGCGGTGGTGGCGGGGTCGCCGCACCACACGCACAGTGGGTCACCGTCGAGGATGATGACCCGGTTGCGTCGGTACTCGGCGTCGTAGCCGCGGCGCCACGCTGAGGGTCGGTGGTGCCGATCAGGGATCGGGCGGCAGGGGCAACGGCCGGCTGCCAGGTCACCGCAGTGGGGGCAGCGGTGCTTGGCCACGGGCTAGGTGATGGCCTTGTTGTAGGAGCGGTTGTGCCAGGTGAGGAAGCGGGCTCGGCCTGCTGCCCACGCTGTGGTGGTGAGGCGTCCGACGTAGGCCCAGGTGAGGTTGTCGGCGTGCTGGGCGGTGGCGAGGTCGTAGCGGGATGCGATGGTGAGACCGGCCATGGCGTTCGGGCCGGAGTCGCCGGCGGTGAGGACGACGGAGCCGTCCTTGGCCCAGGTGCTTGCCGGGCTGGCGACGGTGATCTCCCACAGCTGGTCGTTCGTGTTGCTGCCCCAGTTCGACTGGTGGGTGGCGACGCCGGAGTTGATGCGCTGCTGGTCGACGGCGGCGTCGATGAACTGAGCGGCGACGCGGTCCGTAGGGAGCGTGCCGTCGGTGTACGAGTCGAAGAGGCACCAGGTGCCGGTGCCTTGGGTGTCGGTGACCTGGGCGAAGGCGACGATGACGAACGGCTGAGCGATGCTGGCCATCGCCTTGTACAGGTGCTGGTTCGTCGCTGTGTGGGTGACGTACTTCTTGCCGTTGTAGTCGGCGCCGCCGGTGGCGACGGAGGGTCCGGTCGCTGAGGGGATGAGGCTGCCGGAGCCGTAGCGGGCCGTGATGTTGGCGTCGATCTCGCCGACGGCGAGGTCTTCGGCCCAGTAGAAGTCGTGCCAGCCGAGGTCGGGGGGCAGGTGGGAGGCGATGCCGCCCATGGCTGGGTCGCCGGCGACGGTGCCTCCGATGGTGCCCGCTGCGCCTCGGAACGTCATCAGGCGTGCAGGACGCGCACCGCGCACGTGGACGATGCGGTGATGCCGTAGAGCAGCGAGTTGGCGGGGACGGGGACCCGGACGTAGATGCCGGGGTTGATCGGCATCCCGGTGGAGCTCGTCACGGCGGAGGAGCCGACGTAGACGACGATGGCGCCGTGGTTGTAGACGAGGACCTCGTTGTCGCCGTTGACGCGGTCGGTGATGGCGGCGGCGTCGGTGGTGCAGGTGGTGGCCTTCTCTGCGATGACAGCCATGGTGGGCCTCCTCGAGGCGGGGGTACGCGTGCCCGAGGGGCGCTGCGCTGCGATGGCGCGCCCCAGGCCCGACCAGGCTGGGACGCGAAGAACCGCCGCCCCGTTGCCGGAGTGGCGGTCCTGTTCACTCAGCAAGTTACACCGTTGTCATCCGCGTGGCAAGCACCCGCTTCCCCTTGTGGCGCTTGGGGTCGCGCTGCTTTGCACGCGTGCAGCGCTTCGGCCGCTCCGGTGCGGTGCACGCCAACGGGGGGTCACGCACCGTGGCGGGGTGTGGGGTCTCAGCCCGGGGATCGCGCCAACCCTTCGCGCCGTGCGTGGTCAGCGCTCGAGCTCACCCGTCGTTGATCGTCCCCCGGTGCCGCCACCGCACTGCCGCAGATGCACACCAGCCCTCGCCGTACAGCAGCATGTCTCGCTGCACATGATCGGGCGGGATCGGCGTCGGGTCCTCGGTGAGCAGCACCCGGAGCGTGCCCCGGCCACCGACCTCGCCCGCGTGGTGGCACGCACGGCACCCGCTCTGCGAGCAGTCCGGGCAGTCCTCAGCGGTGCACGCAAAGTCGTCGTAGACCCACCCGCTCCCCCCGCACTCGGGGCACGGAGCGTCACCCTCCCAGCCAGCGTCACCGAGCCGTTCGGGCAGGATGGCGTCGTACTTCTGGTCATCCATCATGCGGTCCTCTTGCGCTGCAACCAGCGCCGATCAGCCGCAGCGCGGCACGTCCGGCAGTAGCGGCCCCCAGCAGGTGGGACGTAGAGGTTGTCTCCCGACAGGGGATGCCCCTGCGGGCAGTGGGTCTTGGCGGCGTTCGCTGCCGTGACCGTCATGCCACGCATCATGTTCTCCCGGTTCGTGACCATCTCCAGGTGCCACGGGTTGCAGCAACGGCGGTGCAGGCACGCGTTGCCACCGGGACAGCCGCCCGCATCGACGGCAACGGTGTGGCAGACGTGATCGGTCAGCAACCCGGCAGGGATCTCCCCACGCAGCGCGGCGTAGGTGACCCGATGTGCCTTGGCCTTCCGGCGCGTTCCGTCGGCCTTGGACCCGATCCCGAAGCACCCGTACCCGTACCGGTCGATCTCTCCAGTCCAGAGCCAGCACCCAGTCTCAGCCAGGCCGATCTTGGCGACCATCCGCTCAGGGAGCAGGGCCATCGCCGCGTCGAAGTCGATCGGCTCGTCGTAGCTGCTCGGGTCAACGCTCACCGGGAACCTCTCCCACCTCGACGCGCGCCTTCTTGGATTCGTTCTCCCAGCCACGCAGATCCGCGTGCAGCACCCGAACCGCCTCGTTCGCTCGGTCAGCCACCTGCCTGATCCACGCAGCGGAGTGCTGGCTCGGGCGGTCCGCCAACTCCCTGAGGTCCGACAGCACGCTGTTCACGATCTCGTCTCGGTCGTCGTACCGTTCGTCTGTGCGCCGTTCCCCGCTCATGGCCCAGCCACTGCGAGCGTCTCGAAGAACCGCAGCACGAACGGGGCGATCTCCTCCCAGCACGGGTTGTCGTCCCAGTCGTGCCACGCCGGGTCCCACGCCAGATGGAACGCCTTGTCGCACAGGCCATGCGCCTTCCACCTCCACATCTCGCCGCCGTCGGCGTTGTTCTGCACGACGTAGGTGTCGCCCGGTGAGATGATCCCGAGGCAGACGTTGCAGTCGTGCGGCTTGCGAGCGATCTGGCGACGCTCAGACAGCGTGACGGCGCTCATGGCTTCTCCTCCACAGTCGGAACCGGCCACGGCACGAACCGCTGATCGGCTCGGACGTACAGCGGGTGGCGTGGCGCGCCGCTCTTGGTCGCGCCCAAGCACAGCGGGCGCACGCCGTCCGGTAGTGGTGTGCCGCGCTCGGCCATCGGGTGAGCGCCCCACGCAGCGACCGTCAACCACGATGTGCTGACAGCGCGCCGCACCGCAGCCTCATTCTCGGGGCCGCACGGGTCGGGGTGGCTCGACAGCGCCTTCGGGTCGGTGGCTCGCAGAGCGAAGCGGTTGACGACCACCAGCGACCCTGCACCTCTGGCCTTCGAGAAGGCGATGCACCGACGGATCGTGGGGTCATCGACGGTCGCGTCGGCGGTGCTCGGGTTCAGCATCACCCAGCAGATGCGGGGACCGTTGTCGTCCCACACGCGGTCGAGTCGGTAGCGATAGAGGCCATCGGGCGAGATCCACGCGTCCCCTCCATCGGGGTTCTCCTCCACGGTCGGCCGGGCGATATCGAAGGCCATGCAGCGGCACTCCGCGACCTTGCATCGAACCTCGGTAACGGTCACCTTGTCGCCGCTGCGCTCGCCGACCGTGTGATAGCCGTACTCGTGGCCGCATGTGCACGCCTCATCTTCGCCAGGGTCGTACTCGTAGTCCGGGTCGAAGTCGATCTCGTAGCTTTCGCTCATGGCTTCTCCTCCACAGTCGGAACCGGCGCCGCCAGCGCTTCGATCGTCGGGCACGGCCAGCGTCGGAACGTGGCCTGGTCGCCGTCATGCTCGTAACCGCACTCGCCACACACCTGCACGTCGTGCTCGTGGCCGGGGCAGTCGCTCGCGTCGTCCACGCCGGGGCAGTCGGGCCACATCGCGTCGTGGTGGTCGTTGTTCCACGGGTACGACTCCGCCGACTCGGTGGTCGGCTGGTGGATCGCCTCGATCCGCGCTCGCAGGTCACTTGCCATCGTTCTCCTCCACAGTCGGGGCAGCCAGGTGGAACTCGTAGTGGTCCTCGTCCCACGCGGCGTCGATCGGGAACGTGAGCGCCGGCATCGACGCTGCTGGTGGCATCTCGTCGTCGTTCTCCCACCACTCCTGCCAGTTGCAGTACGACACCGGGCCAGGCTCCGGCGTGCCGTCCTCGGCGGTAGGCCAGCACGGGCGCGTCTGGTCGGCCTTGTCGAACGTGCAGACGAACCGCCAATGCGCGCCGTAGCCGTCCTCGGCGGTGAGGGTGACCTTGTGCTCGGCGGCGCTCACGGTGCACCGGGCGGGGACGGGATCACGCCAGACCCCTTGCATGGTGTGCACACCCTGCGGTAGTCGATGCCGCCCGGCTCCTTCTTGTAGACCTCCCAGCCCGTGCCGTCGCATGCGATGCACTCGGGGCGGGGACACTGCTTGCACCTGCGCCGCTCCGCCGACGTGGGGCCGATCATGTCCGACACCGGACGCTGCTCGTGCCCGCACTCCAACACCTCGATCGGCGCCCCGTACTGGTTCAGCTTCTCGGACACGATGCGGCGCAGGTAGTACCGCTGCGTTGTGCGAGCAGCGGCCTTGCCTCCGCTCGTCGCTCGGCTGTGCTTCAGGATCCCGTTGCCCATGATGCGCTCCCTTGTTTCTCTATACGTGAGAGTCGTCAACAGTGTCGTTCGCGACAGCACCCGTCACATTGTGCAGAGCGTTCTCAGCGCGCAGGCGCTCGATCTCGGCGCCCATGCGCTCGATGACCTGTTCGTCTGTCAGCCAGCGCAGGCCAGGGTCACCGTCGTCGGCGGTGAACACCTCAGTGCGGAACTCGTCCTGGATGCTCACGTTGTCTCCCCTTCGGTGCCGAGCAACGCCCGGC
>CAYGDX010000015.1:0-4879 GCA_964348825.1 uncultured Gammaproteobacteria bacterium
ATCCCTTCGATTTATGCACAGATCCCCCTGCGCGAATATGACGAGCAGATGCAAGACCTGTTCGCGCAGGTGTGGGTCAACCCGTCGCTCGACCTGATGCGCGAGCAGTTGGCGATCACACAGGAACGAGTGCGCATCCTCTCCGCTGATTACAGCGGCGAAGAGGAAGAGACCAAGCCCGATGTGATGGACAGGATGAGCCGCAGGCTGGAGGCGCTGAACGAGCTGCGCCCGCGCGAATATGCCTGGCTCGCGGACATCCTCGGTCACGGCGGTGACAGCGAGAAGCGCTGGTCACCAGACGCGCAGGAATTGGAAGATAGTTATCAGACCAGCCCCGACTTCATGGCCTGGCTGACGGAGCGCGTCACGACCGCCATCACGGATCACCGCGCGCGCGAAAAAAAAGTCTCAGCGCCGCGCTCGATGGCGGAGAAGCGTGGCGCGGCTCCCGAGTCCACGACGCCCAGTTAGCGCGCATGATCAACCACCTGCACGGCGGTCCCGTCATCGCCGCGTGGGACGTGTCCCAGTTGGATGATGCGTGGCTGGATACCTTCTATGCCCTCGCCGAACGCCGCAAGGATGAAGACGACCTGAAACGACACCAGGCGGCGATCGCGGGCATAAAAGCAAAGTGGCGCGCGGGTCACAAGTAATGACCCCCCTGTCTGCGGGTACGCAGACATCCCCCCAAATCAAAGAACGATTTGGGGGGGAAAATAAAAGGACAATGTGGCACGCAATAATTCCATCATCGGCATTCTGATCAATATCCAAAAGGCAGGCAATGGCGACAAGGCCGCTATTGGCGCGTTAAAGAACATCCAGAAGACGGTGGGCGAAGCCACGGCTATCTTCGGGACACTGGTGGCGTCTGGGTTCGCGATCAACAAGGCCTTCGAATCCACAGGTGGACTGTTCATAGATTATGCCAAGGATGTGCGCGGACTTTCGCAGGCGTTCGGCCTGACCAGCGAGGAAGCCAGCCGCCTCATTCAGCTGACCGATGATCTGGGCATCAGCCAGGATGCGTTGACCAAATCGTTGAAGGCCATGTCTTCCAATGGTGTCCAGCCGTCTTTGGCTGGATTGCAAACCCTCTCCGAAAAATTCAGCACCATACAAGACCCGGCCGCGCAAGCCAAATTCCTGGTGGATAACTTCGGCAAGAGCGGACTCGAAATGGCGGCTGCCATGCGCATGGGCGCAGACGGCTTGCAGACGATGAACGACGCGGTTCAGGACAGTCTAGTGCTTACGAAGGCCGCGATGAACTCGGCGCGCGCGTATGAGATACAAGTGGACGCACTCAGCGATAGCTGGACCGCCTTCATGATGACCATCGGGCGGGAAGTGGTGCCTGGGCTAAACGACATAATCTTGCGTGAGCAAGCCGTCATCAATGTTAAAAATAGAATGAATATAGCAACAGGCGACGGCGTTCTTATTGGAAAAGAATATTATGCGGCAATAGAGGCAGAATATCAGGCTCTTAAATCTCTACAAGATGCGCAGATTGCTGCCGAGACCGGCGCGCAGGATCTCACCGACGCGGACGAAGAACTGATCGCCGCCGAGCGGGAATTGCAATCCCTCTCCGCCGCGCTCGCAGCTGGACTGTCTGGAGATTACGCGGAGGCTTATGAAACGTATGAAAATGCGGTGCTATCTGCGCAGGAAAAAATTATCAAGGCCCAAGAAGGATTAGATGGGCTTAAAAGGCGCACGAAAAAAAATGCCGAAGAATGGGACGCGTTTAATGACGCTATTAGAGAGGGAAACAGCGAGTTAATCAAAGCGCACGAGAATATTACCAACGCCACCGCCGCCATGATCTATCACCAAGCTGCGGCGGGACTGGATGTGCGCGCCTCGTTGAAGTTGGCGCGGGCGCTCGGTCTGATCAGCGAAGCCGACTATGCCATCGCGGAGGCCATCGAGATTTTGAAGGAGCGCCGCGACGAAGAGACCAAGCAGACAGGCGATGCGGAAGCGGCCAACGAGAAATATGTCCAGAGCGTGGAACGGCTCAATAACCTGATCCGCGGACTGCCGCCCGAGACGGTCATTCGCGTGGTGACGCAGTTTATCGAGGAAGGCTCGGCTACCACCACCACGGGCGACGGCGGCGGCGGGACGTGTTTTCTGGCGGGCACGCAGGTGGACACGCCGAACGGTCCGCGCAATATCGAATCCCTGAAGGTGGGGGACGAGATCGTTTCGATGGAAACGGTCCGCGGCGAGCGTATCCTCGCGCGCGTGGCGCGGGTGTTGCATCACCCCGCCGAGGAGATCCGCGGCTATCTGGTGATCAATCATTTCCTGAAGGTCACGAGCAATCACCGCGTATTCACCTCCACGGGCTGGAAGGAAGCGGGCGCGCTGGTGATCGGCGAGCCCCTGCGCGCCTGGAACGGCTGGATATTTGTGAACAGCATCGAGCGCGTGGATCTGCCCGTGCCGACCTATAACATCGAGACCGACCACGAGAGTCACAACTATTTCGCCGACGGAATTCTGGCGCACAATGCCAAGGCGGGAGGCGATCCCGGTATGGCCGAAGGCGGCATTTCCACGGGTCCCATGAGCGGACACATGGAACTCCTGCACGGCACGGAAGTGGTTACCACGCAGAGTCAATTTAGCGACATCATGCGCGCCTTCTCGAACATCGCCAACGGCGCGGCGGGCGGCGGCGGCGGGATGAATGTCACGATCAATGTCTACGGCTCCGCGGATGGCGCCGAGATTGCCAGAGAATTTATGCAGGTTGTTGAATCTTCCGGGCGGAGGTGGTAGATGCTTTACAAAGTGTACACGTGGAACGCGCACGCGATCAACGACGGCTCGAATTACAACGCCTGGCTGACCAACTTCTACCCGCAGGCCGAAGTGACGGTGGTCGAGGGCAAACGCACCCTGCGCTCGCCCGTCATGCTGGGCAAGGAGCCGCTCTCGAAGGTCTTTTATCTGGTCATCGACCCGAAGGGGACGGTGCATACCCAGTGGGCTGAGTTAAGCAAATGGTTCGACCACCGCGACACCACGCTCTACAAACTGGTCATCAAGGACGAGGCCGACAGCAACCGCCAGTGGTACGTGTATTGCACGCCGAAGAAGAACCCGAAGATGGATATGAAGGACGGCGTGGTCTACGAGATGCACTGTCTCGACCCGATCTGGCGGACGGTGACAGAAAACTCGGACGTGTGGAATATCACCGCATCCGGCCAGACGAATGACCTGATCCTGCTGGGCAACCGCTACAGCCACCCGAAGTTCCGCATCAAGCCGACCGCCATGAAAACCAGCGGGTCGCTGTACCGCATGTTCCGCGTCTGGCGCAACCCGAACGGGACAGGCGCGAGCCGCCGACTTCAAGATGTGGTCGGGCACCCGAACGAAAGCATCAGCAACCAGATCAACAACGGCGGCGGCTATTCCTCCTCGGCCACGTCGCTGGCGATCGACACGTCTGTGGGCGGAGGCCTCTCCACGGGTGCGGGCGTGTGCTACAACACGCGCACCAAGGAACTGATGAAGTATTCGGGCATCAGCGTGGGCACGATGACCGTCACCACGCGCGGATACGGTCAGACCGTGGCCGCGGCGATCAATAATGACGACGTGCTCCAACAGTACGGCTGGAACACGAAAGCGCTGATCAACGACACGACCGTCAGCAACCAGGTCAACAACGGGGCGGGATATACGTCCGCTGCCGTGAGCATCGCCATCGACATACCTGTGGGCGGCGGTCTGCGCACGACGGGCGGCATGTGCTACGTGGCGCGCACGGGCGAACAGATCAAATATGATTCCATCGCGGCCGATGTGATGACGGTCAACGCCAGCGGGCGCGGGTATGCAGGCACCACCGCGGCCGCCCTGCTGGATAACGATGTGCTTTCCTTCTCGCACCTGGCCGCGGACGGCAGGGACGTGAGAGTCTATGTCAACGCGGTTTCGCTTCCGCGCTGGCTGCGCAATTTCAACACCACCTATTCCAGTATTTTCGTCAACATGGATTGGGAAGCGAAGATCACGTTCACCCTGCTGGATAACATCGCCTCTTCGGGAAGCATCACGCACATTCAGCTGCGGGCGGAGGACGTGATCGCCATGCGCCTGTTGCAGGCAAAAAGCAACCTGGCCGTGGCCATCGGCTCGGAGGTATTCACATTCACGGAATTCAATCTGCCGCAGGCACAGCTGGGCGGGACGGTGACACGCGCGGCCTATGGCAGCAGCATGGCCGCGCACACTGGCGGACCGACTGGCGGCGACACGGTCACGTGGATACAGCATCGCATCGAGATCGCCTATGGCAATGCGGCCGCATCCGCGCCGACGCAGGATGAGAGCGGCGCGCCCTTGCAGGATCTCGACACCGCCACCAACTTCGGCTGGAAGTTCCTGCTCTTCCGCGACCGCACAGGCTTGCGCGCGGGTCAGTGGACGCTGGACACCATGAGAGGGCAGGGGTCGAGAGTCTATTTTGGCACGCACGACAGCGACGCCGATCCCGCCACGGAGTTGGGACTGATCGGCGCGGCGTTCAACAGCGGCGGCAGGATCAATGCAGACACGTATGAGATCGCCATGTCGTTTTACGATTTCGCGGGCTTCATCGGCGGCACGCCTGTGGGCGACAAGCGGCGCGAGTCTACCGATTGGGCCACGGTCGCGGGGATGCGCAAGTCGCAGAACGGCGTGGCGTGGAACAACATCTTCACCGAAGCCACGCCTGCCAGTGAAGACACCTGGACGGCCTGGTCGAACAACAACACCTATGCCAGTTATGGCGGAACGTATCCGTATGTCCAGGTGTATCACAAGGGCAACGTCAAGGGCGTGGCGGGCAATATGCACTCCT
>CAYGDX010000016.1:0-4461 GCA_964348825.1 uncultured Gammaproteobacteria bacterium
AACGATACCCCACCAGCCAGGCTTGCGGCAATTGATGGTAATTGGCGTAAAATAATCAGCATGGAGAAGGAAAGGATACAAACGCCCCCCAGGGCATGGCTAATATTAACAACCCCATCAAAGGCAAAGCTGGTCATATAGGTCTTATAAATGTCCATCATTAACCCAAAAACGGCGGCATAAAGTACAACAAGTAGGACGTAATTGGCCCAGTGCTGAATAAGCTGAGATTTGAGGCCACTTTCATAAATACTCACATCAAATTGGAAACTTCTTAATAACATTTTCGTACTCAGATTGTGCATCTGTGATGGAAAGTTTTGAATATATTTCAAGTGATTGGCGGCTTTCGTGACCGGAGTAAGGTTGGATAAGGGCATCATCGATGCCTTGTTTTTTAAGCCAAGTAAAAAGGAAGTGCCGTAGTTTATGTGGCGATATGGGGTGGGAGAGACCTGCCTCTTTTGTGTAATTCTCCAATATTTTTCGGATACCTCGATCAGTGTAGCGCTTCTTTCGGATCGATTCAAAAAGATAAATCGCTCCTTTTTGGGTCATAGAATCTGCATGAATTGCTAGTATTTCCTTAAAAATAGATGGAAAAGGAACTATTCTGTCTTTTTTGCCTTTACCTTGGTGAATGCGGATTTGGCAAGATTCAAAATCTACATCGCTGATTTTTATCTTAACAAATTCACTAACTCGAACACCCGTGTATACCAGTGTTTTGATAATCATTACATTTTGCATATTCCGAGACTGCCACACGGTTGTATAAAAACTCTTGAGTTCATCTTCCGTGGGAACATAGGGTAGCTTTTTCCCTTTGCGCAGAACAACGACATCCAACTCTTTTCGGACAAGAGAGAAAAGGGTTCTCATATAATGATAATCAGGGTCCTCACCTTTCAGAAGTTTAACGATCTGTTTGACCTTTTTCTCCATTGGCGTCCGTTTTTGCTTCTTGGCGGTCATTTGAACACCTTTTTTCTTTGTGTTAGGTGTTCGTTCTGATTAAGATTGAGACGTTTTTCCATTTCCAAAATCACAATGCCATGAGGGTTGATGTGTGAATGGATCAAAGGCGTGAGAGCCCTTAAATCAGGCTTCTTCAATCTATAGGTTCTTTCAGGACTTGATAGAACCTCTTGGATGATCAGCGTATTTATATAGACAATGCATACTAAAACCAGGTGTAATGTCAGGATAGAGAGTTCTTGATCCTCTTTGTCATTTGTCGCTATTTCTCCCTGTTTGCCATGAAAGATGAATCCCAACATGCCATTAAAACGCTCTACTATATTGAGTGCTTCATTGATTTGAATCCGCAGAGATTCATCACTAAGATAACGACACAAAAAGATTGTACGTTGGGCTTTTCCTATTTCCATTAACGCTTGATAAACTGGATGGCTGGCATTACCGGCGCTTAATCTCTTGAGCAATACATCAGCATCGACCATTTTTGTTTTAAGAGCTGCTACGTGCTTGACGACTTCTTCATAACAGTTTGTGATTTTACCAAAGTTGATGGGGTCGCTCGCAAGTGCCAACTTTAAGTGAGGAATTTTATCTTTGAAGTTCTTTGATGGTGCAAAGAGCTTTTGCTTATGAATTCCTTTGATACGTGGCAATAGATCAGTGTGTAAAAGGCGACCCAAGGCAAACCCTATACAGCTTTGACCATGCGTATCCGCATAAATTTCATTCATATCCATTTCAGTGTCGTGGTTGAGGCATCCCATCAACATGGATCCCACTTCAGAGTCTCCAGGGCGCGTTATCTGCATATAAATAGGGGCTGATTTGGTGTCGATATGTGTATATACCATCACCCCATGTGCACGGTAACGTCCATGCCAAGCACCAAAGAGATTCTGGGCCCAAACACTAAACCTTTTAGAGTCACAAGAACAGCCAATAATATTTTCACCCCAAATTTCTGGACCTCGGTCACGTAAAATAGCATTCACAACATCCTGAATGGCCAATCGGATAGACCCGGCTTCCAAATAGCGATTCTTAACGTATCGCAAGTCAGAATAAGATTCTCCTGTTTGAGAAGTAGCCAGGCGCTTTAACCCCACATTGCTGCCAAGTCCGTAAATGCAAAGCAGCAAACGTTTTTGCAAGGTTTCTGGAGAGATTTTATTTCTAAAGCCAACGTTCTTAAAATTCTTTGAAAATCCCACGCGAAAATCAACTTCCTTTAGTATATCAATCAGAGGCAAGTTAGGCCAAAGGCGATTGATGTCGTGATGTAGAAAATGAAGGTTTTCAGGAAGTTCTTGCGCAGAAGACGGAGTGATTTTAATAGATCCTTTTTTGCGCTTAGTCAATGTCACTTTATCGTTGTTAGGGATATTTTCGTTCAGAGAAACAAGGCTCTCTTCAAGTTCTTTTCTTAAGGAATCCACAAAGTCATCAGCACATGCAGGTAGCTCAAGCCACTCAAAATAAAAATCCTTATTGCTATCAAAATCGGGGGGTATTTCATGCAGTGGGTTCTTATACCTATAAGACCCCTTAACCCATATGTTTTTCACAAACAAAGCGGTGCAAAAATGCTCTAGAACAGCTAGTTCATAAGCTCTTAGGTCAAATGAAAAAGCAGATTGCTCAAAAGTATTTTTTTGAAAAAGGTTTCCCCATGATTTAAATATTTCCTCTCGATATGGGAGGTCTTCTGTGGAACGTTCAGCAGGGTCTTTTTTAATCCACTCAACCGCTTGAAGAAGTTCTTGATAGTTTTTGTTGTCTGTTTCAAATGTGAGTGTTTTTAAAAGGTCTTTAAGAATCGTGCGATACCCATGGTTGTAAAGAGACAGTGCCTTTACCCTAACTTGATTTTGATACCATTTCTGGCGGTGATGCAGTTCTTTGATAATTGCCACCAACGCTTCTTCAGGAACTTTAGGATAAACTTCCTCTTCAATAATACCTTTAGGATTATTTTTAAGCGTTTCAGCTAGTGTTAGAAGGGTGTCAAATTTCCCTTTAACTTTTTTAATTTCAGATAAAATGTATTGGTCTACATGTCGCTCTGCCCGTTTTTGGATACGACCTAAAACCTTCAACAATATATCTGATATGGTATCAGCAGATTGCTGTGTCTTCACCAAACTGAAAAGGGCCAGTTGGCTATGG
The DNA here is from genome assembly GCA_964348825.1 of uncultured Gammaproteobacteria bacterium. Taxonomy (GTDB): domain Bacteria; phylum Patescibacteriota; class Patescibacteriia; order Veblenbacterales; family UBA10138; genus JBBTZY01. The sequence continues at coordinate 3,148 of CAYGDX010000016.1, forward strand.
CGAACATTAGCAGAATGTGCAGATATATGCTTTGGATAAGATCCTTTAATACGTGCTGCATACTTGAGGAGAGTTTTTCGAGGATAAGCACGCGCCAGTTCTTCTGGTAATTCAAGATTTTTTAAAAATTCATATTTATCAATTTCATGGTAGATCGAGTCTTTTTTAAGGCAGCTGGTATTTTTTTTAAGAGTGTTCAAGATAAATTTTTTGTTGGTTTTTTTGTTAGCCTGGGGTTCAGCATCGTCATTGTCATTGTCATTTTCAGGTGTTGCTTCAATCAGCTGGTCTAAACATTCTTTTGTTTCTTCTCCAAGAAAATTGGCAACATTAACAAATAATTCCTCCTCAAATGTGCGGGCTGCAGAGACTAAAAAGCGTTCCATTTCAGCTTTGGCAAAAAGTTCGATTTTGTGATGTCTGCAAAACAACTCAGCTGCTTCAAAAAGTTCGTTTTCCTCTGGTGCATGTGGTAAGACGTTTTTTGAAAGCCAAGAGGCTAAGTTTTTTTTATCATCATGAGACATCTCTCGATATCCTAAAAAAGAACGGATACTGGCCCGAAACCTATTAAGTGTTCGTTCTGCTGGCCACTCAAGTTTCTCAGGGTGAAGGTTAAGTTGGTCAGCCAAAACCTCCAAAACATAAGACGAAACCTCTGTTACTATGTTTGGTGTAGGAAATTCCCCTTCACACTCAAAATACTTGAGTAGGATTGTATATGCCAGTTGATTTTGGAATCCATTCTTTGTTTGGATATGATCCTTTTCAATCTTGCTTAATGTGAAAAAATCCAATGGCTGTTTGTGAAATGACACTTGTCCGGCCATCCAAAGATAATTTTTCATGAAAATGGGTTAACCTTATTTCAAAATGGTCCAAAAATAGAGTTCCTATAATAATTCATATCGGAACTGATATCCAGTTTTCAGCTAATTCTGAAGCAACCATAGAGCATAATAACCATAAAGTTCAACAAAAAAACAGCTCACTTTAATAAAAGGAACTGTGAAAAGGGGAAAAATCCACAAAATATGGAGGAATAATTTTTTCGGAAAAATCTTATGTGATTTTTGAAAGTGGCCTCAAATCGCAGCTTATTCAGCACTGGGCCAAAATGCAGCTTGATCTTGTAAAAATAGGGAATTCAAGGGGCATTAGGCTGCCTCAAAATGTTATCAGGGAATGTGGTTTTATGAATACCGTGGAAGCAGAACTTGTCAACCACTGCCTGATTTTAAAAGCCCCTGAAAAATCAAGGGCTAATTGGGAAAACCTTTTTAAGGGCGGTTTGGAAGATGGTGGGGGCATCAA
>CAYGDX010000017.1:0-4418 GCA_964348825.1 uncultured Gammaproteobacteria bacterium
ACCTTATGAATAATTATTACAAACCTGGAACATGGAACGCTTTATGTGATGTCTGTGGCTTTAAACACAAGTCTGACGAATTGAAAAAACGTTGGGACGGTCTCATGGTGTGTAAGCACGATTGGGAACCTCGACATCCACAGGACCTTTTAAGGGTCCCAAGAGAACAAATTAGTGTCCCATGGACACGACCACAACCTGAAGATGTCTTTACTGATGTCTCATATATTACACCGTCCCCGTAAAGGAATGCTCATGATTGACCAAATCAAACAGATACTGGAGCACTTCAAACATTGGATTGATGTTGCAGCTGTTAGTACCGGTATTGCTACGGTCTTTTCATGGCTTCCTCATCTAGCTGCTCTTTTTACTGTCGCATGGTGTTATTACCGTGTTAAAGAAATCAGGCTCTCTATTAAGATGAAAGAGCTAGAACTACAACAACTTAAGGGGAACTAATTTGGCTCTTTCAGGTTCATATGACTGGACCCTTAATCGGGACCAAGTTATTACAGGAGCTTTGCGTAAGCTGGCTGTTCTCCCTTCTGGGGGTTCCGCCTCCACAGCACAAACCAGTGATGCTGCTGAGGCTTTAAATGCCCTTGTCAAGGCTTTTCAAGCAGATGGAATGCCTCTCTGGGCAATTACTTCTCACACCTTCACTGTTACAAGTGGAACAGCGTCTTATAATATTGGTGTTGGGGCCACTCTCAATACGGTAGCCCCTCTGAAGGTAATACAAGCACTACGAACCGTCTCTGGTACAAGTGCTGTTCCGATGAATGTCTATAACAGGTACGACTTTAATCAACTGCCCAATCTATCCACTGTTACAGGCATTCCTGTTAATTTATATTACCAGCCAACCCTAGGAACAACTTCAGAACCCTACGGTGTTGTAAAACTTTGGCCCGTACCAAACGACAGCACTACAACAGTGACCATTCACTACCAACGTCCCTATCAGGACATGGACAGTGCTTCTAACAACTTCGACTTTCCATCATACTGGATTCAAGCCCTTATTTACAATCTTGCCTGGGTATTGTCTCCAGAATTTGGAGTTCCTCCCACTGATCGTAAAATATTAGCACAGGAAGCTCAATATTGGAAAGGAGAGGCTCTTAGTTATGGCAGTGAAGAGGGCAGTGTTCTTTTTCAACCTAACACACAAGGATAGTCATGGCGTACACAGCAGCTCCTGAAAAATCGACGTACTCGACTGAAAAATATCCAGCCGCCTATGATTTTGAAATGCGGCCCAATTCTAAATACTTCAGTGCTGCGTCCACTACCTATCAAGATGCTGGGATGATTAATCTGTTGATGAAGAAGGAAAAGGATGGGACGATTTATGCCGATACACGTAATCCCATCCAAGGACATGAGATTGTTAACAGCAACTTAATCAATCGTGGGCTGTACATCTGGGAGAAAACTCCCGGTGTGAGATATTTCTACTCTGTATGTGGGACTGGTGTGTACACCTCTACAGATGGTGTGACATGGACCCTAGTAGACACACTCCTCACCTCCGCTACTACTCCTGTGAGATTTACTGAATTTATCAATGATACTAATGTCAAATCGTTGGTGATGGTAGATGGGGTTGAGGGCTATGTATATACGTCAAACGCGGCAGGCACTAAGATTACGGATGTGGATTTCCCCACTCCTCATGTACCCTTTCCGATCTTTATGGACGGGTATTTGTTCTTAGCAAAAGCAGCTACGGGTGATATTTATAACAGTGATTTGAATAATCCTGCTGCATGGACTGCTGGAAGTTTCCTGTCGTCTGAAATGTACCCTGATGATATTCAGGCGATGGTGAAGATTAATAACTACATCTTGGCTATTGGTACACAAGGCAGTGAGTTCTTCTACGATGCAGCTAATGCTACAGCTTCACCACTCGCCCGCTACGACGGGGGAAGTTTAGGGTTTGGTACTCAAGTTCCTAATTCAATCGCTTGTAACAAGAATGCTGTAATTTTTATAGCAAACAACAGTGATGGTGAAAACTCCATCAAGATTATTGAGAATTTTAAAGCAGCAGATGTTCCTTCTACTTTTATTTTAGGGATGTTAAACCACCGCTTCACCGTTGCTTCTAACAACACAACAGCCGCTGCGGTACGGGGGTACATCTTTAGACAACATGGCAAGCTCTATTATGGTCTGGCCTTCCAAGGAGACACTGCTGCTCCCAACCTACTTAACGCTTCATTTGCTTTTGGTTTTGATACGGGTACATGGAGTGAATTGCGATATGGAGCCACTGGAGCAGCTCCCTTCCCTGTTTATTTCACAGGGGGGTCTGTTAGTTATGGGATTTCTACTTTTGTAAGTGGTCATGTCAACAACACTCCTTTCTTTGGACAGATGAAAGAAGGGGCTCATTTAACACACACCGCTACTGCGGAAGACTACCTTATCAATGGAGCAGCGGCAGCGGCCATTTATGTGGAACTACGCACACCCAATTTTGATTGTGGAACCAGTAATCTTAAGACGATGCATCGGTTTGGCGTGAAGATACAAGAGAGTACATCAAGCACATCTACCTCTGGTGCTCCTCTAACAGTGTCGGTGTCGTATTCCGACGATGATTATGCTACTTATAGCACCGCTAGAGATTTGATCTTTGGGGCCAGTCTTAAGTTCCCATTCCTCACACAGTTGGGAGCTTTTAGACAACGAAGCTTTAAGTTGACATATGCTTCAACATCCTTTCTACGATTCTCCGGAATTGAAATGGATATTAATAAAGGACAACAATGAGGTTTAGAATGTTATTGGCTACCCTTCTACTACTATTAGCCGCCTGTGGTGGTGGTACTGTTGAGAAACGTGTGGTAGCTTTTTATGGAGACTCCATCACTGAAGGCACTCATTCAGCTAAATACAACGAATGGCTTCCTGAAAGATGGTTGCCCACTCCTGTGGAACATATTGCCTCCTTAGCGGATATTGTGGCTATTGATTATAGTGTGAATGGGGGCAGTAGCCGGAATGCCTTCATTAAACCCGATAATGCTTCCATTGTGGTAATTCGCTTTGGTGTAGCGGACACGGTGTATAAACTCACTCCAGAAGTATTTGGTGAGAACATCACCCGTATGGTTGCAGAAGCACGTTCTTTTGGTAAAAGAGTTGTTCTCACTGGCCTCCCCCACACAGCTGATTTAGACACCAGTGTTTTAAACACAGTTATGAAGGAAAGGGCCTTGGCTCTTAATGTGGGATTTGTAGACATCTACAGCCTACCCTTCGATGCAACAACGGACTTAGCTGACACTCTCCATCCTGCTGAGGGATACTCACGACGGATTGGTGAAGTAGTGGCTAAGTATTTAAAGGAGTTTTAAATGACTATTCCAGTTCTTCCTCCCCCTCCCAATCTCCAAGGTGAGCATAATGAACACGTTTGGAAGGATTGGTACACTAAGGTATATAATACCATAAAAGCTCTTTCTGCTGGTGGTGGGGGCAGTATTCTTGAAGTACAGATTTTCTCATAATGGCTACCTACACTAAAAGTAAACTGTCGGGTAGTACAGACGGCAAACCCATCCTAATCACAGCGACAGCCACTGCAGGAACGGCAATCCACACTGCTGTTACAGGAACAACTAATTATGACGAGATTTGGTTATGGGCAGTTAACAACTCAACTTCAGATGAACTCATCACTTTAGAGTTTGGTGGTGCTACTACAGATTGGAATATTAAATATCAGGTGCTGTCTAGGGATGGTTTAAAATGTATAGTGCCTGGGCTGATTCTACATAATGGTGCTACTGTGAAAGCTTTTTCGGCTGTGGGGAGTACTATTAGTATTGTAGGTTTTATCAACAACATTGTAAATTAATATGCCACAGCATTTTAGAGACAGGGTGCTTCTTCCACAACGCACCCAAAATATTCCACAACTTCCTAGTGGTAGACGTACTTCTAATGTCCCAGGAATTTCACAACTTGGACAAAATGCTACAACTCTTGTTACAGTGGTTGTGAACATTTATACCATAGACAAAACAGCAACAATCACTTCCCTAGTCCCAACCCAAACAACGAGTGCAACTAGCCCATGAGTAATGTTATTCTTCCTCGGGAACCTTTTGTTCCCGGAACTATTAAACCCGAATCCGACTATGAAGAGTTCTCTCGCCTCGGTGCTAAGCTCGGGCTGCCATGCCCGCAAACACATATTACGCTGGAATCGTTAGATGCTAGCGGGAAACTTGTTGATCGTTATTCTGAGCGTAGCCGCACGCTAAATCGCAACTACTGGAACTGGCTGTTCAAGGAGTTTGGCGGCTTTATTCAAACTACTGGAAGTGCCGGAAATTCGTTTGCTATGGCTTCGGACACTACCTTCGGTGCCGGGCACCTTACCAACAAGAGCATAG
>CAYGDX010000018.1:0-4276 GCA_964348825.1 uncultured Gammaproteobacteria bacterium
GTATGCGATGTATCAGCCTTTGCGGGCTTTTTTCTATATTGGACTGATCACCAGCCTGATGGGTCTTATTCCCATCGTCCGGTTTTTGTTTTTTTACGCCATTGGCGAGGGCGATGGACATTTACAGTCCATCATCCTTGGGGGCGTTTTTCTTACACTGGGTTTTATTTCATTTCTGGCGGCGCTTCTTGCCGATTTGATTGGGCATAATCGCCAGTTGATTGAAATGACGCTGGAGCGCGTCAGGCGAATGGAACTGGACCGGAAATAATTTTACCCGATGTCCGGCGCCTGCATTTTGGGACGGCACATCAAAGCCAGCGCCAGCAGGAAGAAATCTCCAAAGGTTGTCACGACGCGTAGCGCAACACCGAGTAATAAGGCCTCCGTCTCACCAATTGTGTTGCCGAGCAGTAAAACGAGTGCGGCCTCTCTTACGCCGATCCCCCCAGGAGCGCCGGGGGATATATAACCTGCCAGCCAGGATGCAACATAGGCAAAGCCTGTCACAGCAATACGTTGCGCTTGCCAATTGTCCGAGAGAGAAGATGATAAGAACCAGCATATAAGACCGCCGGATAGAAAAAATAACAGATACAGAAGAACCACAATCGGGGGATAGACACTGCGCGCAAACTTCTGGATTGCCAGAGAACTGGCGAAGCGCGAAAAAAACACGATGCGGCTAGCCTGTGTGCTGATGATCCAGATTGCGGCAATTCCAATACCAACCCCCAGAAAAATCATTGGCGAGACAAGTTTCTCAAAAATCTGCAAGGCATCCGGTTCGGCAATTGCTGCAAATAACATAGCAGCCAATCCGGCTCCAAGCGCGACAAGGATAGTTTCCGCAATTGATGTTAAACCAACAATGGTCTGTGGCCAGCCAAAGCTTGCGGCCAAAATTTGCCGGCCCGCAAAATGAAATACATTGCCGGGAATATATTTTGCAATATTCGTCCGGCCGTGGAAATTCAGAATCCGTAGGAAGGTTACGTTATTTGCGCCAAACCCCAAAAGTACCACACATAATCCGGCCACAATGAAAAGCTGAATGGTTCCGTAGCTTATGCAGGCGGAAATGAGAGCGAAATAAAAGCTGTTATCAAATTCTACCGCCAGGAGGCCTTCGATATTGGAACTGAATCGCTGAGCCAGAAACAGGGCGCTAAGGATAAAGATCGCATAACCAGAAAATTTAACAAATCTCCCGGTCATGATAAGGCTTTTATGAATGACATGTTTTATTCGTTAATTCGGGTTTTCTAATCTGTGGCGTTTAGATTCTTGAGTTTGCGGGCAGGATTTCCAGCAAATATGCAGTTAGCTTCTACATCCTTAGTCACCACGCTGCCTGCGGCAATAATCGCATTGGAGCCGATTTCACGGACTTGGCCAAGGATCGTGACATTTGCGCCAATCCACGCGCCCTGTCTGATAACCAGGGGCGACGTGCTTCTTTGCCAGTCGCTTTTCTTTTTGCCGGCTTCATAAATATGTTCATGGGTTTCAATAAGTATGTGCTGACTAAGCCATACATCGTCCTCAATGGTGACGCCGCCACTATAGTCAATCTCTATTGAATGGTTGAAATGGACGTCGTCACCTATAAGAAGGCGCCCCCCCATTACCATATGCGGCCGGGTAAAGGACACGTTCCTCATAATCGATCCACCTTTTCCCCAATTAAATAGCAGCTTGTATGTGAGTTCACGTAAGCTCATTAATAAAGGAATGTCGAAAATGGCCGCGCCGACAATCATCTGTAGGCCGCGCATCATGTATTCGGATAAGCGATTCATATTTTGTCTCCGTTCCATACATTTTGAGCGGCTCCGGTGTGGGTAAGAATTATATTAATCTATCCGGGGTGAACAGATTTTTCCATGAATACAAAAAAATCATCTTTCCATTTTGCGCGTTTTATCTCTTTGAAATCATTCTTTCTATAGAACCCCAATGTCGCATCGTTATCGTTAATGCGGGTTCTGATGATATATTTGGGGATGCCTCTGGAGTATAAAAAAGCATTCACCTGATCCAGTAATTTTTTTCCAATTTTTTGATTCCGGTATTTTTCATCCACGAATATCTGAACGATTTCTATTTGCTCTTTCGCATCCTTATCCAGACTGGAGGAGTCCGGGTTGCCTTGTTGCAGCAGAATAAGGATAAAGGAGGGCGACGTCAGGCATTTCCAGGCCGCCGAAAGCGCGAATACGAAGAAGTGCTTCTTTACGAACTGATGCATGACAGTGCGGGAATCAAAACTTAAAACGGTTGCGCCGCGTATCTCTCCGCTGCGCCCTTCGATAAATAGAAAATCGCTTTCAGACTGCTCGATGAACTTGTAATACCGCCGTAGCATCCCGCCCCCCAGCTTGCTGAGGATCGAATTACCTAGATTTATGCTGTGTAATGTAGCCAGTTGCCTGTAGTCTGATGGGGTTAATAGCACCTCTCCTATGATCATCGAGTCGTTTCCCCGTTACATGTTGTTAAGCTGTGCATTTTTTCAAACTGAGCCACTGATATCAAGTGATAAGAGTTTTCGAGGTGTTACGCATGTAAGTTTCTGCAGGTCTTTATTTTACCAATATATCCTTGTATTTTGGTTAATTAGTTTCACCTGCTTTCAAACCCAATTCTTTATTAAGGTCTTTTGCTTAGAAATCTGTCATAACCCCGCTAGCCTTTAAGGTGTCCAGCAATGTTCATGCCGCCGCAACCGCGTTTCCGCTTCTATCACTCTGGCGCTAATTATGTTTCAGCCGCCCGCGATTTACTTTTGGGAAAGTTGCTGAAAGGCAATTCTGTCGCCGAGGTGGAGCAGCGCGCCGCGAAATTTACAGGCGTTGATCATGCCATCGCCATGCCGCAGGGGCGGGTGGGCATCTATATGCTGCTGTCCGCACTGTTAAAGCCGGGGCAGAAGGTGATCATGTCGCCCTATACGCTGTATGATGTCGTGAATATGGTAATCTGCGCGGGTGGAGTGCCGGTGTTTGCGGATTTGGAAACGGATAGCTGCAACATATCCGCAGATGAAGTGGAACGCCTGATTGATGCGCAAACCGGCGCGGTGATGGTGACCCATCTGCATGGGCTGATTTGCGATATTGAACGCATTTCTGCAATTTGCAAATCACGCGGTGTGCCGTTGCTCGAAGATGCCTGTCAGGCGTTTGGCGCGCAACTGGGGGGCCGCCGTGCGGGCAGTTTCGGCGATGCGGGGTTTTTCAGCTTCGGCCGGGCCAAAAACATCAATGCGTTTTACGGTGGGATGGTGGTTACCAGCCGGCGTGACCTGAACGATGCTGTCCGGGCCAAAATGTCATCACTTCCATTTGTCGATTTCAGTATATTAATGAAGCGGATCGCCCATTGCCTGGTTGGCGATATTCTGACATCTCCGCCTGTATTCTCCCTCTTCACTTTCTGGCTGTTTCGTTATGGCGCCTTGCATGATGTAAATTCGGTCAACAAACAGTTCGATACAGAAGACAATCCGGTGCGCAGAGAAACGATGCCTTCCGCGTATGCTGTAAATATTACGCCGATGCAGGCGCGGCTGATTGATGATCAAATTGACGAGGTGGATTCAAATACGCGCAAGCGGCTGGCAATCGCCAAAATCTATCATGAAGGCCTGAAGGATATTCCGGGGATCCGTTTGCCGCCGATGCGTGACGACGGCTCTCATATTTATCTGTCTTTCCCGGTGCAGGTCGAAAATCGTCTGGCGGTGGTGAAATATCTTATGCAGCACGGTAGGGATTGCGTTATTCAGCACATTCGCAACACGGCTGAAATGGATTGTTTTAGCGATTTCGCGCGTGACTGCCCGCAGGCAAAGCGGACGGCGGAGCAGGTTTTGCTGCTGCCAACCTATCCCGGCTATAAACCAAGCGAGGCGGAAAAAAACATTGCGGTGCTACGGCGCTATTTCCAGACGGGAAATCAATACTGAAGTGCGCGATGCGCTATCCGGCACGCATTGGCCATAATTGTAAAAGTAAGCGAGGGGGCGGGGGCGTTGGTGAAACCAGCGGAATCGCAGATATATGCGCCCGGCAGAAACGCCCCATTGACGCCGATTGGCCCTTCGCCCAGGGGAAGCGAGCCTGCGTAATGCGAACTGGTGGCGTGGCGGATTTTGGCAAGCGGCGGGATAAAAAACCCTTTTCTTCCGATTGTCTTTCGTATGCTGCGCCACAAGCCGGGCACTTCAGTTAGCGCCTTCGGCCGCCGCGTCAGAGATAGCGCAAGCTGATCA
>CAYGDX010000019.1:0-3761 GCA_964348825.1 uncultured Gammaproteobacteria bacterium
CCGTTTTTCTGGGCGACATCACCAAAACCAGAATTTTCAAGGATGTCTGGCCGGATCTCAAGGGGCTGACCCTGTGGAACAAGATAGACATCCGCCAAGACGACGCGATCCTGCGGGCAGTGGCCGGAGTGCTGGCGCAGGAAGGCATTCACGTTCTGGAGTCCACCCTCTATCTCAAGGATCTGCTCTTCCCCAAGGGGGTGCTTACCAAGAAAAAACCCACTGCCGAGCAGATGGAGGATATCCGTTTCGGCTGGCAAACCGCCCGGGCCATCGGCGCCCTTGATATCGGGCAGTGCGTGGTGGTCCGGGACCGCACCGTGCTGGCGGTGGAGGCCATTGAGGGGACGGATGCCGCCATCACCCGGGGCGGCGCGCTGGGAAAAGAAAAGGTTGTGGTCGTCAAGGTGAAAAAGCCCAAGCAGGATTTCCGTTTCGACCTGCCGGCCATCGGCGGAAAAACCATCGAGACCATGGCCGCGGTCAAGGGTGCTGTCCTGGCGGTGGAAACAGGCCAATCCCTGCTCTTTGACCGGGAGGCTGTGATCGAGGCGGCGAACCGGGCCGGGATTGTTGTGGTCGGGGTCGAGGAGTTGCCGGATGGACTCCTGTCTGTGTAATTTCGCTGTTTCTCGTTGTCGATCATCACTCATCAGGATGAACATCTCATGAAAGCCATGGTTCTGGCTGCAGGATTTGGGACACGTCTGCGGCCCTATACCCTGAAACGTCCCAAACCGCTCTTTCCGGTGCTCGATACCCCCCTTCTGACCCATACCCTGACGCAGCTCCGCCGGAGCGGGGCAGAGGGCATCGTGGTCAATGCCCATCACCTCCGGGAGCAAATTAGGTCCATGCTCCAGGGGCAGAGGGATGTTCATGTCCAGTTGGAAGAGCTGGAGCTGGGAACCGGGGGCGGCCTGCGCCTGGCGCAAAGCCATTTTGGCGCGGACCCCTTTCTGGCGGTCAATGGCGATATTGTCCATGATCTTGACCTGGCTGCGGTCCATGCGAGCCATTGCGCCTCCGGCGCGGACGTGACCATGGTGCTGCACGATTGCCCGCGTTTCAATAATGTCCGGGTGAATGACGCGGGCAGGATCGTCGGGTTTTCCGGTCCGGCCGGTGAGGGCGAACGCCTGTTGGCCTTCACCGGGGTGCAGGTCATCAACCCGGCGGTTCTTTCCCTGATCCCCGAGGGCGTTTTTTACAACATCATCGACTGCTATGCCGACTTGCTGAAACGCGGCGGCACAATCCAGGCCCTGGTCGTTTCCGGCCATTTCTGGACCGATATGGGCACCCCGGCGGATTATCTGCAGCTCCACGAGGATATTGTGCTGAAGGGGAGGATGCCCGGATTTTTCCCGGAGCGCGGTGCCTCTCCTTTCTATCTCGCAAAAGATGCGGTGCTCGGCTCCGGGGTCTCGTTTCACGACTGGGTCGCCATCGGGCACGGGGCCACCGTCGGCGAGGGGGCCAGCCTTACCCGGGCCGTGGTCTGGGATGGGGCCAGGGTTGCCCCCGGCGCCATCGTGACCGACAGTATCATTACTGGGGGGAATTAAGGTGTTAACGGATCAGCACAGATTGGCCCTGGGCAGGTTGTTGGCCGCACAGGGTTTTCCCCAGGAGATGCAGGCGGCGGACAGGATGGCCGGGGACGGCTCCGACCGGCAGTTCTACCGGTTTGCCGTGGGCGATTTTTCCCTGCTGGCGGTGTTGCCCAGCGCCGGCCAACCCCAGGGCATGGCCGAGGCGCGGGCCGCCCATGCAATAGGCTGCCATTTTTTCACCCATGGGGTACCGGTTCCTCGGATCTACGGCTTTGCCGAGGAGTGCGGTCTTATCCTCTGCGAGGATCTCGGCGACACCAAGCTTCATGATCTGCTCCTCCGGTATGGTGCGGAGGGGGAGGAGGCGGAGGCCTATTACCGGCAGGCCCTTGCCGCCCTGGCTCATTTGCAGACCGAGACGCGCCGAGGGTTTCAGCCGGAGTGGTGCTGGGATACCCCCCGTTATGACCGCGCCCTCATGCTGACCAGGGAATCCGGCTATTTCCGGAAGGCCCTGTGCGAGGATTTTCTGGGGATGAGCGACTTGCCCCAAAGGCTTGATCAGGAGTTTGTCTTTCTGGCGGAGCGGGCCATGCAGGAACCCGCCGATTTTATCCTGCACCGCGATTTTCAATCGCGCAACCTCATGATCTGCGAGGGAAAAGTCAGAATTATTGATTTTCAGGGTGCCAGACTGGGGCCGTTGGGGTATGATCTCGCCTCCCTGCTCATCGATCCCTATGCCGGTTTGTCCCCGCCCCGGCAACAGGCCCTTCTCTGCTTCTACCTGGATGCGCTTGCCACTCATATTCCCCTTGACCGGGGACGATTCATTGAGGGATATTACTACATGACCCTGCAGCGCAACCTGCAGATTCTGGGAGCTTTTGCCTTTCTTTCCAAGAATCGGGGGAAAGATTTTTTTCGACAGTTCATCAACCCCGCCGCCGCCATCCTTTACGAGCACCTGGATGCGCCGCAGGGGCGGGATTTCCCCTCGCTGCGCGCTGTGGTGGAACAGGCGCGAACTCTTCTGGAAGCCGTCGTTTGAAAATAACGCCGCATGCGGCAGCACAGCATGGCATGCGGCGCGGGTATTTTCTCGCGGCTTCTTAAAACAACACGGAACCCCATAACTCCCATGCAAACCCGATATCCCATCGTTGCCCTGGTCGGCCGGCCCAATGTCGGCAAATCAAGCCTTTTCAACCGGTTCGCCAAGAGCCGCAAAGCCATTGTCGACCCCACCCCCGGCGTGACCCGTGACCGCCATTATGAGCAGGTGACCATGGAGGAGCGGACTTTTATCCTGGTCGACACCGGCGGCATTGAGGGCGACGGCCGGGAGATGATGGCCGGTTTGATCCGCGAACAGACCATGCAGGCCATGCGGGAGGCGGATGTGATCCTCTTCCTGCTGGACGGCAAGGAGGGGGTGCTGCCGGAAGACTACGAGGTGGCGGATTATCTCCGGCGAACGGAAAAACCGGTGCATTTTTTGGTCAACAAGGTGGACAGCCCGGAGCTTGAACAGAAGCTCATTCCCCAATTTTATGAGCTGGGGGTGGACAGGCTCTGGCCTGTTTCCGCGGCGCACGGCTATGGGGTCAAGCCGTTTTTTGAGGCCCTGCTCGAAACCCTGCCGGTTTTTCCCGAATCCGAAGACATCCCGCCGGAAACCATCAGTCTGGCCTGCCTGGGGCGGCCCAATGTGGGCAAGTCTTCCCTGATCAACCGGCTGCTGGGCGAAGAGCGCATGGTGGTCTCGGATATTCCCGGCACCACCAGGGATTCGGTGGACACCCTGCTTACCGTTGGCAAGCAGCCGTACCTGCTCATCGACACGGCGGGGATCCGGCGCAAAGGCAAGGTGCAGGAGAAGCTCGAGAAATTCAGCGTGCTCCAGGCCCTGGGCGCCCTGGAACGCTGCGATATAGTGCTGATCCTCATAGATGCGGGGGAGGGGATCACCGAGCAGGACACCAAGGTGCTGGGCTATGCCTTTGAACGGGGCCGCGCCTGCCTGATTGTGGTGAACAAATGGGATTTGCTCCACGGGGATGGGAAGCGGCAGAAGCAGCTGATGGAAGAGATTGCCCGGGCCACGAGTTTTGTCGAGTACGCTCCGGTGCTTAAACTTTCGGCCCTTACCGGCGCCGGAGTGAAGCAGTTGCTGCCCACGGTGGCGAAGATCTACAAACAGTA
>CAYGDX010000020.1:0-3235 GCA_964348825.1 uncultured Gammaproteobacteria bacterium
ATTTTCAATCCACCCGTTTTACGGGTTATAGGATGTAGTTAATTATTTACCGTTTTCTCGCATGACGAATGACATGCCGAAAGATCAAGAGTTCATCGACTTTGTCGTGAAATCTTTGGTCGACCACTCGGATTCGGTTAAGACCGAACGAACCGTAGACGAATTGGGAGTGCTTATCACTCTCCACGTCAGTCAAGAAGATATGGGTCAAGTAATTGGTCGCAATGGCCAAACTGCCCACGCTCTTCGAACACTACTTCGCGTAGTGGGCGCAAAAAATAATGCGCGTGTTAATTTAAAAATTTACGAACCAGAGGGAGGCCGTCCGCCTCGCCCTAGCCGCGATGGCATGGGTGCCCCTGCTTCAGCTCCAACTGAATCAGCCGACACCTCAATCGTGGATGATCTGAAAATCTAAAATTAAAATAGATTTCAAAAACCACCCGCCTCTTCGGCGGGTGGTTTTGTGTTTGTTGAATTTGCATTTGTTGGTTATTTTAGTTAAGATTGATACGTTTATGAAACAGTTTGATATCATCTCCATTTTTCCCAATTCTTTACACTCTTATTTTAATGAGAGTATTTTGGGGCGGGCACAAAGTGCGAAATTGATTAAAATTAAAACCCATGATTTGCGAAAATATTCTAACGATAAGCACCATAAGGTGGATGACAGGGTGTATGGTGGCGGGGCGGGGATGGTTTTAAAAGTGGAACCAGTTTATCGAGCGCTTCGTAAACTTCGCGCACTCAAGGGTGTGGGGAGTAGGTTGAAGGGTGAAAATAAAATACGAGTAATTCTTTTAGCCGCGAACGGGAAGCAGTTTACGCAAAGTGATGCGGTGCGGCTATCAAAATACGATCGCCTAGTTTTTATTTGTGGGCGGTATGAAGGAGTAGATGCACGCGTGGAAAAATTTATAGATGAAAAAATTTCAATTGGCCCTTACGTCGTTACCGGTGGTGAACTTCCCGCCGCGATGATTATTGATGCTGTGTCTCGTATGATCCCTGGAGTAGTCGGAAAAGAAGAATCAATCCAAAACGAGTCATTTAGTCAGGCAGTCATAAAGTCAGAAAATAATTTAGACCTGAAGTCAGGCAGTCATAAAGTCAGAAAAAAAAATTCCTTGACTTCATCACTTCATGACTCCATGACTTACCTCGAGCATCCCCATTACACTCGCCCTGAAGTGTTTGTGGTTGATGGTAAAAAATATAAAGTGCCTAAGGTTTTGTTAGGTGGTAACCATAAAGAAATTGAAGATTGGCGCAAAGAAAAGTCCGGCAAGTAAATTAGTCATCTTTTTAGTATTATGGAAATTGAATCTAAGGCGCATCACATAGAAGACGGTAAAGATAACTCTATTAATAAAGAGTTAGAATATTTTAAATCACAAAAAAGTGAAGAAGTAAAAAAAGTAAAAGAGGTAAAAGGGTTTCTTGGGCGAATTCGGGATACATTTAGAGAATTTATTAAAGGTGGTAAATCAGATGAGGAATTAATTTCCAGTATGAAACAAGATTTGGAATTTACTGAAAAAGAAGCCACAGTGGAAGGTGTTAATTTTTCTCGGTGCCAAATGGATAGAATAGTGGTTGATTATAATTCAGGTAAGCTAGTGGAGTATGAATCATTTAGCCCCTATTTAGCAGATTATAATTTGCATACTGGTGAAATTTGGAGTGATAAGCTAACTGAATCTGACTCAATTGGTTTGGAGGTGGCGAAGACATTAAGAAATGAATTTCCTAAAGCTAGAATGATATCGCTTTATGATGAATATAATACCAATATGCCAGATACTTCTAATGAGCGTGGTATGCCGGTATTAGGTGGCCCACAATTAACACTACCTGAATCAACGAAAATTAATTTTAAAAATAATATTGAACAACTTTTAGTCGATAGAGGTATAATTAGTCAAGATAAAAAAGAGGGCGAAGAATATTTATTGGTTTCGGAAAGTTCTAAAATAAAAGCCGCCGAAGAATTAGTTAAACAATTAGAAGCGGTGGGGTATATTGAGCATCAAGGTGAGGTCATTAATTTTATCAATCCTGAGGCGGAGAATCCAGCTTATCGTAAGATACAATTAAGAACGAAAAATGGTCGGTGGTTATGCGAAGCTTTAGATGCGTCTTCGTATTTAAATCCGGAAAATTTAGCTATTACTCATTTGGTAGTTTTGCCGAATCATTTCAAAGAACAACAAGATAAAGTGTGGGAGGTGTTGCGGGTTTTGGGAATTAAGCCAGACAACTATCATAATATCTTTTATGATGAAAAAATAGACCCTAAAAAAGTAGCTGAAGTTATAAAGAATGAGATAGTGCGTTGCAAGGGTGTAGTTGCTTAATAAAGGCCTGATATTAGAGGTTTTTGACGTTTTTCCCTATCCACAAGAATTAACCATAAATGCCCTTGACAAGCAAAGGCGCGTTTTATATACTAGTAAAGCTAAATATTAGTAACTTTTAAAGCCGGCCAATACATTCTCTTCCAATTTAAGGTGTAGGTGGAGAAAAAACAGTGGTACTTGTCTTTTCAGACATACGAGTATCTCTGTTTTTTCTGCGCTTTAGCAGAGAAAACCTTTGAAGTAGATTTGTTTAACAAAACACTTCAGGGCGTGATTGTTCTTTAACAAGTGATAAGACAGACAAGTTACGTTAATTCCAAATCCTTAAATGCAAATTTAAGGTTTAGTTTAAGGCAGCTTCTGGTTCCTCTTAAGAAATCAGAAGTGGCCGTGGGTATCTAAAGAAAAATTCAAAACATATTTATTGAGCTTTTCAATTTCTCTAAATATTTTTTATGAGAGTTTGATCCTGGCTCAGGATGAACGCTGGCGGCGTGTTTTAGGCATGCAAGTCGTACGAGTTCAATAAGCTTCGCAAGAAATTTATTGAGCTAGTGGCAAACGGGTGCGCAACACCCTGGTAACCTGCTCCCAACTGGGGCATAACATCGCGAAAGCGGTGCTAATTCCCCGTACTTTTCTTTGACGTCGGTTAAAGAAAAAAAGGCCAAAAGCCGGTTGGGAAGGGGCCTAGGTTCCATCAGCTTGTTGGTGAGGTAATGGCTCACCAAGGCTACGACGGATAGGGGGCGTGAGAGCGCGACCCCCCTCACTGGGACTGAGACACTGCCCAGACTCCTACGGGAGGCTGCAGTCGAGAATATTCCTCAATGGACGAAAGTCTGAAGGAGCGACGCCGCGTGTAGGAAGAA
>CAYGDX010000021.1:0-3229 GCA_964348825.1 uncultured Gammaproteobacteria bacterium
CAGGCAATTACAGAAAACAAACCCGACACCCGCATTTATGTGCGTGGCGATCACAGCCTCGATTATGGTCGGGTGATGGAGGTGATGGGATTGATTACATCTGCTGGTTTTACCAAGGTCGCCCTGATTACCGAGACGCCAGGCGCAGCTAAACCGGACAAGAAATGATTGGCGATGGGCAAGGGATCGCTTCTTTCGGCGGGATTACACCTTATCGTTATTTTGATAGCGATTTTTGGCTTGCCAATGTTCAGCAACGATTGGGAGCCGCCCGTGGAGTCGATTCCAGTCGAATTGGCGACCATTGCGGAAATGACCAATATTCCGATGCGGCCGGAACCAAAAAAACCGGTGGAAGAGGACAAGCCCAAACCGGAACCCAAGCCCGAACCGCCCAAGCCAACGCCTGCGCCGCCACCCCCGCCGCCACCCGCACCGGAACCAGAGCCGTTGCCGGAAGACGCTGTGCCATTGCCCAAGGACAAGGTCGAGGAAAAACCCGAGCCAAAGCCGGAAGCCGCGCCCGAGCGCGTGGTCAAGCTGGATGGGCCGCGCCCAAAGGTGAAGCCAAAGCGTCCGGTCGAAGAGAAACCGGAGGACAAGCTCGATCTCAACAAGATCGCGGCCTTGCTCGACAAGAAACTGGACGAGCCGGCGCAGAAAACCGAAGAGACCGAGGAAAAGCCGGAAGACACCACACAGGATCTGCCGCCAACCCAGGCGACCCGGCCCACCACGTCTGCACAAATGACTTTGAGCGAAATCGATTCCATTCGCGCGCAGATCGAGCAGTGCTGGATCGTGCCGGCAGGGGCTCAATATGCCGAGAATCTGGTTGTGCGTGTGCGCATATTTCTGCGCCCCGATGGCGGGCTGGCGCAGCCGCCGCAGGTCGTGGATTCGTCCCGTATGGGCATGGCGGGTCAGGAAGCCTACCGGACGGCTGCGGAATCGGCAGTGCGCGCCATTTTGAAATGCGAACCCTTCAAGAATCTGCCGGTTGATAAATATGACCGCTGGCAAGATATCGAACTCAATTTCGACCCACGAAGCATGCTAGGCGGATGACCGAAATGACAATGAAAGTTAGACAGGCTGTAATGCGGTTTGTAGTTGGCGCAACAACGCTTTTGTCGGCGATAGGCTGGCAGGGGGCGCAGGCGCAATTGCGGATCGATATCACCCAGGGGAATGTCGATCCGATGCCGATCGCCATTCCAAACTTCAATGGGGCTGGCCCCAAGGAAGCCACGGTTGGTAGCGAGATGGTCGGGGTTATCAGTAATAACCTGTCCCGTTCCGGCCTGTTCCGGCCGCTGGATCCCAGAAGTTTTATCCAGAAGGCTGACGCCATCGGGGCGATGCCCCGATTCGGCGACTGGCGATTGATCAGTGCGCAGGCTCTGGTGACCGGCGCGGTAACGACGGAACCCGATGGAAGGCTGCGGGTTGAATTTCGTCTCTGGGATGTGTTCGGAGAGCAACAGATGGAGGGGCGGGTCTTCTTTACCCGCTCGGATAATTGGAGGCGGGTAGCGCACCTGATTTCAGACAAAATTTACGAACGGCTGACGGGCGAAACGGGGTATTTCGACACGCGCATCGTTTTTGTTTCAGAGAGTGGCACAAAAGCCGCACGTGTAAAACGGCTGGCGATTATGGATCAGGATGCCGCCAATCAGCGTTTTCTGACCAGCGGGCGGCACCTGGTCCTGACCCCGCGCTTTAGTCCGGCGACACATCAGATCACCTATCTCTCCTACTTCAACGACAAGCCAAGGGTCTATATTTACGACATCAATACGGGTCAGCAGGAGGTTCTGGGTGATTTTCCAGGCATGACATTCGCCCCGCGATTTTCGCCATCAGGTGATTCGGTGATAATGAGCATGGCCAAAAATGGTAACTCGGATATTTACGTTATGAACCTGCGAAGCCGGGCGGTAGTACGGCTGACGGATAGTCCTTCCATTGACACGTCACCGTCATTTTCCCCGGATTCTCAATATGTTACGTTTAATTCCGATCGTGGAGGAACGCAGCAAATCTA
Source organism: uncultured Gammaproteobacteria bacterium (assembly GCA_964348825.1). Lineage (GTDB taxonomy): Bacteria > Patescibacteriota > Patescibacteriia > Veblenbacterales > UBA10138 > JBBTZY01. Next base: position 2,051 of record CAYGDX010000021.1, read on the forward strand.
TGTCATGCGGGCCAGTGGAGCGGATGCAAAACGCATCAGTTTCGGGGATGGCAGATATGCAACACCTGTCTGGTCACCGCGCGGAGACCTGATCGCGTTTACTAAAATTTATAAGGGACGCTTCTATATAGGTGTCATGCGCCCTGATGGCAGTGGTGAACGGCTATTGACCGAGAGCTTCCTCGATGAGGGGCCAACCTGGTCACCCAATGGCCGCGTGCTGATGTTCTTCCGGGAGCGGCCGTCCGATTCGCGAGGGTCGGGTGGTGGAAGCCGGCTGCACTCGATCGATCTTACAGGCTACAATGAAAGGGAGATTCCAACGTTAGGCGACGCTTCTGATCCGGCATGGTCTCCCTTGATTCCTTTGCCAGAAGGTGGTTAGAGTTGCGCCAGATTCGGAGGGTTGATCGACCGAGTCGTCACTCATCTGAAATCGTAAAACAATTCAGTGCACACCGTATAATTGGTTTAGCGCGTGCTGCCCTGAGGAGATGTGCGATTTCTTCACTTTTATCGAGCATAATCACTCGAGAACTATCACGGGGAGTATCTTTTGATGCGCAAAGTTTCTGTGGGACTTAAGCTGGCTAGCATGGCGGCGGCGGTCTTTTTACTAGCCGCTTGTGAATCGACACCGGAAGGTGGCGGTGCAGGCGCAGGCGGTGGTGCTGGCGGCGGTGCCGGCAGCTCGGCTATCGTTCCTGGTTCGCAGGCTGATCTGGAAGCAACAACTTCCAATCGCGTTTTCTTTGGGTTTGATCGCCACGATCTGACCGAAGAAGGGCGCGCAACATTGCAGGCGCAAGCTGCCTGGCTGACGAAAAATCCGTCGGTCACGGTAACTGTTGCAGGCAATTGCGACGAACGTGGCACTCGCGAATACAACCTGGCCCTTGGCGAACGCCGCGCCAATTCGGCTAAGGATTATCTCGTCAGCCAGGGCGTTGATTCGGCCCGCGTGACCACGATCAGCTATGGCAAGGAACGCCCGATTGCATTGGGCTCTGACGAAGCCAGCTGGTCACAAAACCGGAATGCGACGACAACTGTCAACTAAGACAGTCTTCTAGAAGGTCGCCCAGAATGCGCACCCCAATTAAGGGGGGCATATTCTGGGCGGCTTCCACCCTATCCGCCTTTTTTGACGAAATTCGTGGTTCGGGTTTTGTTGACTGG
>CAYGDX010000022.1:0-2910 GCA_964348825.1 uncultured Gammaproteobacteria bacterium
CCAGGATTGCACGGACTCGGCAGCTCAGTAAATATGGTCGGGTTGGACGCTTACTTTTCTACAGCCTCAACGTGGAGCTGACCGGCGCTGCGCGGGCTTTATCGCGCAGCGTCCAGCGACCGAAGGGAGCGAGGTCGAGCGCAGGGTTAGAGCGCATTTGTGCTAGAGCTACAGTGTGACTAGCTCAAAAATTTTGGTGGCAATAACAGCCATTGAATCTTCTGCAGTGTCCAGGCCGCTTCGGGAGGCGAGCAAGGGACTGACATTGCGGAGAGCTTCATACGTCGTGTTGTGCACGATGGGAACAAGCCTATTGCCCGCCAGAAGGGCCGAAAGCTCCTTATCGGCGACGCTCTCCTTGGGGAGGCGGGCTAGCAGCGCAGGGGTCACCAGGACGAGGCCGATGCGCGAAGCCGCCAACCCCTTGTCGATGGCGCGCATCATCGGCACGCCTAGGCCAAGGTCCTTCTCGCTGAACCAGACTTTGACACCCGACGCCTCGAGCAAATCGTGCAGCTGCTTGGCTGCCCCTTGTCGGTCATCCCACGCGTGGCACAAGAAGACGTCTCGAAGGTCAGGCTGCTCCGCCGCTTTCGTTTCAACGGCATTGCGGACTGGCGTCAGTGACTGCACTTGGGCCAGTGTGTATGAGACAGCCGAACCAGCTCGCGACCAGCGTGGCCTTGCGCTGCTGCTGGATCTACCACCGCTGCCGCCCAGCGAGGAGTGGGACGGCGACGAGTATGACCCGTAGCTGCTGTAGCCACTGCTGCGGCCATAGCGGCCAGCACATGCAGGGCAGGCCGCCGCAGCGCTCGCTGAGCGATGACCAAGTACTGGTGCTGTGCATCTAGCCATGTCGTATTTCTCCTATTTGTAATCGCTCGTTCAAGCAGAGGCCGCGATGCGATCTAACGTCTTGCTGTGCGGCGGCCCGCCGCGCTGCTGAAAAATGGTACGCCGCTTCCGTCCCGTCCGCACCAGCTAAAGTTAGAGAGCATCTGGCCGGCCTTTCTCTTCGCGAAACAAGTTCCGGTAGTTGGCAGAGTCGCGGCTCTCGTTTAGGTCAATAACGCGCACTTGGGACGAAACTGCATTGAATCCTCTATCCAAGGTCACGAGGTATGCGTCTTCGAGGTGGGCAATGCATGCAAAGATCAGGTCTGCGCCTCGAAGGTTCGAGAACCCCGGTTTATCGAAGAGGTCGGCGCAGCGATAGATGAAGTCCTGATCGATTGTGTACACGATAGAGTTCTCGCTGACGATATAGAAATCGCGAAGCATCTTCCGTCCTTCACGATGTGCGCGAGAGATGGATGCTTGCAGTTCAAACACCGCAATTGAAGGATAGATGTTGAAGTACGGGCCGGGGAGCCACCCATCCGAGAAATCTTTGTAGAAACTGTGCCCCGGCGAATACCCCTGGGCATTCGGCTCTTTGATGTTGAGCAATGCGGAGGTATCCCACACGAACCGCTTAGTTTCCACATCTCTAGGCACGGTGCTCATTGATGCGTTCTAACGTATGAATTCAGGGGAGCGACGCAGGTTCATCGCGGCGCGTCCCCTGGAATGATGGGTTCGGCGTCTTGCCAGCGCCGACTTTTGAAAGGAACTGAGATGCCGATTTACGAAAGCCACAGAGAGTATGGGACAGGGGTATTGCTGATTCTTTGGGACGGCGATAAACCTTCCGACGAAGAATTCCTCGACCACGCACGAGAGCAATACGGCATGGATGGAACGCTGACGCTGGAAATTGACTACCCGACAGAGTTTCGCGGGGAGTCGAACCCCGGAACCGCCACCGTGACGCCGAACGTAGAAGTGAGGCGCTTGCCGCCCACAGAAGGAGACAAGAAATGATGAACGAACAGCAACCACAGAACCAAACCGAGAGCATGGACGGCAAGTCGCGCTCGACTGTCGGGTTAGGGGAAATGTTCAATTTGCCATCCATGCGTGAGGCCCAGAAGGCCGTGGGGGTTCTTCTGGTTTTTTGTAGTCTGGGTCTTTGTAGAAATGGTCGCATTCTTTAAAAGGACATCGCCATCCGGTTTTCTCATATCTAAGCGGCGACAGTGGTTTCTTGTTTCGACACGGAGGGCAGTAATAGAGGCCATTAACACGGTGTTGATAGAACTGATATTTCGGCAGGTATTTGAATGAAGGCAGGAGGTAAAGAACCAATGCAGCAAGCCCTAGAGATAGTGCACCTAGTAGTGATAGTGACCATAGTGTTTGTTCTGGCTTTAATGTTTTTACTAGGTCTAACAGAAAGCTATTTGCCAATGTGGCTACGGCTAGGATCGATGCTCCTAACCCCGCTAGCCATTTTGCTATGGTTGGTTTTACAAGGTGCTCATACAGAAGTTTCAGCACAGACTTCCCCTAACGTGGAGGTGAGGCGCGGCCCTGCCTGGGAAGGCGAAGCGAAGTGACCAAGAAACAGACACCGCAAGACGCCAACGAAGCCAGCATAAGGGCCGTCGCTTCGACCGCCGGGTTATGTTTCATAGACGCTCCATATCTCCGCAAACAAAAGAAGTGGAAGGCCCAGCGGTTTTCACCGCTGGGTTTGATGCTAGAGGAAGAGCACGATCAGGAACGCGATGATATGCAGAACCTGCTGATAGCTCAGCCTCAGTTTGAATGTCAGTTTCAACATGGCAATAGCCCTGTTTACGCTGGCAGCGCTGCCAACTGGTTAAGGTTGGCATTTATAAAGCGCCCTTGCCCGGCGCTTGCTCTCGGCTTACCGCGAATGGCCTTGAGCGGCAGCTTGGTTTTTGGACAGTTGCCCGGCGTCTTGGCGGCGGAGTATTCCGTAGCTTTGATGGCTGGGTCTGTCCTAGACCCAATACTGTTTAGATAGATCATTTTCTGCCGTTATAGACGCCATGTTACTTA
>CAYGDX010000023.1:0-2904 GCA_964348825.1 uncultured Gammaproteobacteria bacterium
TGAAGGGCTTGAAGCTCTTCTCTATCCTGCCTCTTCCGGTTCATCCCGTCACAAATATTCCCAACCTGACTGGAATGTCCTGAATACTGAATTTATTACTCACAAGAATCTCACCCTCATGCTCCTGTGGCAGGAGTACAAGGGACAGAATCCCTCCGGATATCAGTACAGCCAGTTTTGTGACCTGTTTCGTGCATGGCGGAAGAAGCTGGATCTCTCCATGCGGCAGGAACACCTGGCCGGCGAGAAGCTGTTCGTTGACTACTGTGGGCAGACAGTTCCGATTGTCGATGCATCCACCGGCGAAATTCGTGCCGCGCAGGTTTTCGTGGCGGTCATGGGAGCGAGCAATTACACCTACGCCGACGCCACCTGGACGCAGTCTCTTGCCGACTGGACCGGTTCGCACGTCAGGGCATTCACCTTTCTTGGCTGCCTGCCCAAATGTGTCGTCCCCGATAATCTACGCTCCGCCGTTTCAAAAACCTGCCGCTATGAGCCTGACATCAACCCGACCTATGCCGCGTTGGCTGATCACTATGGGATAGCGGTTGTTCCGGCACGGGTACGCAAACCAAAAGACAAGGCCAAGGCCGAAGTAGGTGTTCAGATCGTCCAGCGCTTCATTCTCGCGGGATTGCGCAAACGAACCTTCTTCAGCCTGGCGGAAGCAAATGCCGCCATTCGTGAACGTCTTTTATTGCTGAACACCCGTGCTTTTAAAAAACTGCCCGGTACCCGTGCCAGTCGCTTTGCAGAACTGGATCAACCCGCCATGCTCCCCTTGCCGGACAGTCATTATCAGTTTGCTCACTTCCAGAAAGTCAGGCTGCACATCAATTACCATTTCGAAGTGGAAGACCACTTCTACAGCGCCCCCCACCGTCTGGTGCGGGAGCAGTTGGATGTCCGCTATACCGAGTCGACTGTTGAATGTTTTTACAAAGGCAACCGGGTCGCTTCCCATCACAGATCATTGGTAAAAAACGGCTACACCACCACACCGGAACATATGCCACGGGCGCATCGGGAGTATGCCGAGTGGACGCCACAGCGGCTGATCTCATGGGCCGCCGCTGCCGGAAAAGCTACCGCAATGGTAGTGGAAACAATACTCTCCAAGAAAATATACCCGGAACACGCCTTCAACTCCTGCCTGGGTATAATCTCGCTCGGGAAACGCTTCGGCAATGAACGACTGGAAGCGGCCTGTGAACGGGCGCTCGCCATTAAGGGAGTTCACTACAAAAGCATCAAGTCCATTCTTGACAACAAACTGGATCAGAAGCCGCTGCCAAAACAACTGGAACTACTTTCCGTCGCCCATGACAACATCAGGGGTGCGGATTACTACAATGACGAAAGGACACAACATGCTGACACAACCGACCATCGAGAAATTGCACACCATGAAACTGACGGCCATGGCCAGAGCGTTTCAAACCCAGATGCAGTGCCCGGATATGGCGCAGCTTTCCTTTGAGGAACGCTTTGGCCTGATTGTGGATTACCAGATGACCGAACAGGAAAACCGGCGCATGCAAAACCGGCTGAAGACGGCTAAACTCCGGCTGTCCGCCTCAATCGAGGATCTTGACTTCAGAGGTGACAGAAACCTGGACCGTTCCACAATCATGTCGCTGGCACAGAATCAGTGGGTGAAGAATCATCACAACATTCTTGTTACCGGACCGACTGGGGCCGGCAAGAGTTATCTTGCCTGTGCCCTGGCCCAGAAGGCCTGCCGGGATGGTCACACGGTTGTCTACCAGAGAGTGCCGCGCCTGTTGCAGGATATCTCGGTGGCACGCCATGATGGACGCTACCACAAGCTCATGAATCAGGTCGTCAAGTGTGAAGTCCTTGTGCTTGACGACCTGCTGATCTCACCGCTGTCACGGGAAGAGCAAAAGGAGCTCCTTGAGATTGTTGAAGACCGGTATGACAGAAAAGCAACGATCGTCACCAGTCAACTTGCCGTGAAATCATGGCACGCCGCCATGCAGGATCCGACGCTGGCGGATGCTATTCTGGACAGGCTGGTACATAACGGCTACAAGATCGAATTACAGGGGGATACCATGAGAAGAAAAAGAACAACGCTTGACCGGAAAACCAAAATCGTGACAGACTAACAACCCACACCTCGCGACCTCACAACCAATCGGTCGCTATCAGCGGTTCGTCGGTCGGCTTCACGCCGGAACGGCGGTCGCCTTCATCACGGAACACCGGACGGCTTCGCCGGAATACCCACCTGAAGTTCAGTTCCACTTCCCATCTCCAGAGATATGACTGCGGCAGTCGCTCCAGCGGCAAATCCGGATCGGTACACAGCAGGTAGACCGGATTACGATAGAGGAGGTGTGCACCTTTTCGGGGCCTGTATGCCAAGGGGCGGATGACAACTACACGAACATCTGCGGCACCGGTGCCCAGCCAACGAACAGGTGCAACAGTCTTCACTTCAAACGAATGAGTCTTGCCAGCCGCAAACGCGGTGACGGTGCTCCATGCAATCGATTCATCCTGGCGAATTTGCTCAGGGGTAGCCGATTGAAGGCGGCAATCATTCCAGCAGTTTTTTTTTAACGCTGATGGCGGAACCTTCTGTCGACGCAACACAAGACTCTCTTTATCCTCGACAATCCACTCGACCGTTTCACCCCGCTCGAACTCCATGGCTTGTGCAACAGCCGCAGGGAAATTGATATACCACTGCTCGCTCTGCTTTCGTTTAATCAGCTGGATTTTTGTCGGGTATCCCATGGGCGCCCCCTATCTAGTTATATGACTAGATACAAATATCAAAAAAAACCGAGAGTTGCAAGCTCTCGATTAAAGGCTCTCTAGGAGTCTGTCGGACTTAGGAAGTCGTAGCGAAAATTCGGCTGGGCGAGGACA
>CAYGDX010000024.1:0-2594 GCA_964348825.1 uncultured Gammaproteobacteria bacterium
TGCGTATTTCACGCCAACGTGACCGGTGATTTCACGAAAGCGTGACCGACGTTTCACGGCATCGTGACCGCGATTTCACGCTGAACGTGACCGATGTAGGGAATGCTGTATGGATAGTTGAAGGTAACCTTGCCGCTTTTTTGAAAGCGAGCAGGCATGCCTCAGGACAAACTATCTATGCGCAAGATTCGAGACGTACTGCGTTACCGCCACAGCACCGGGCTGAGCCTGGAAGCGATCGCCCGCGCGCTCAACATCTCCAAGGGGGTCGTCAGCAAATACCTGCGGCTGGCGTCGGAAGCGGGAGTCGGCTGGCCGTTGCCCGACGACCTGGATGACACGGCCCTTGAGAAGCGGCTGTTTCAACTCCCGACCGCCAAAGCGCCCACCTTTGCCGAACCCGACTACGCCCATGTTCATCAGGAACTGAAGCGCAAAGGGGTAACGCTGATCCTGCTCTGGGAAGAGTACCAGCAGGCAGTGGGCGGCACGGCGTACCAATACACCGCCTTTTGCACCCGCTACCGGGCGTGGGCAGGCAAACTCAAACGCTCGATGCGCCAGATTCACCGCGCCGGCGAGAAACTGTTTGCCGACTACGCCGGCCCGACGATGCCGATCATCGACGCCAATACGGGAGAGATTCGTCCGGCCAGCATCTTCGTCGCTGTGCTCGGTGCGTCCAGCTACACCTTCGCCTGCGCCACGCCGGGCCAAACACAGCCCGACTGGCTGACGGGGCTCGCCCGCGCACTGACCTATATCGGTGGCGTCACCGAACTCATCGTCCCGGACAACCCCCGTGCCCTGATCGCCAACGCCAACCGTTATGAACCGGAGCTCAACCGCGCCACGGCGGAATTCGCCGCCCATTACGGCACGGTGATCCTGCCGGCACGGCCAAGGAAGCCACAGGACAAGGCCAAGGTCGAAGTCGGTGTTCAGGTGGTCGAACGCTGGATTCTGGCCCGACTGCGCCACCGCCAGTTCTTCTCCGTCGCCGAACTCGACGCCGCCGTGACACAGCTCCTGCCCGTACTCAACGAGCGTCCCTTCAAGAAACTCCCCGGCTGCCGCCGGGAGGCGTTCGAGCGCCTTGACGCCCCTTACCTGCGCCCGCTGCCGGCAACCCGGTTCATCCTGGCGGAGTGGAAACGGGCCGGCGTCAATATCGATTACCACGTCGAGTTCGACGACCACTACTACAGCGTTCCTCATGCTTTGGTGCGCCAGGAGGTCGAATTGCGCATCACCCGCAGCACCATCGAGGTCCTGGCGCGGGGTCGTCGGGTGGCCAGTCATCCCCGGAGTTACCGGAAGGGCCACTTCTCGACGATTGCCGATCATATGCCAGCGGCCCATCGCGCGCATGCCGAGTGGTCGCCAGGACGGCTGATGAACTGGGCGGCCTCGGTTGGACCGGCTACCGGTGAACTGGTCAAGCGTCTGTTGCTGGAGAAGCAGCATCCGGAACAGGGCTACCGCTCCTGTCTCGGATTGATGCGACTGGCGCGTGCCGTCGGACAGGCACGCATGGAAGGCGCTTGCACCCGCGCCCTGGCGATTGGCGCCCATCGTTATCGATCGGTGGCATCGATCCTGGAGAAAGGGCTGGATCGTCAGCCCGTCACCCCGCCGGCACAAGCTGAACTCGCTTTACCGGATCACGCCAACGTGCGTGGTCCGGGCTATTACCACTGACCCTAAGGAGAAACCCACGATGTTGATGGAGAACACACTGCAAACCCTGAAAGCCCTGCGCTTGCCGGGCATGGCCGCCGGCTTCGAGGAACAGCAAACTCTTGCCGCGTCCGCGAGCCTGTCGTTCGATGAGCGTTTCGCCATGTTGGTCGATCGCGAGCAGACCTGGCGTGAGAATCGCCGTCTCACCCGACTCCTGCGGGAGGCCAAGCTCAAGTCATCCCAGGCATGTCTTGAGGATGTTCGCTATGGCGGCGGGCGCAAGCTGGATAAGGCGCTGATCGCCAATTTGGCGAGCTGCCAGTGGATTCGTGCCCACCAGAATCTGATCCTGATCGGCGCCACTGGTTGCGGCAAGACTTGGTTGGCGTGTGCCCTTGGCAATTCGGCCTGCCGGCAGGGGCTGTCGGTGGCGTATGTGCGCACCCCACGCCTCTTTGAGGAACTGCGCATTGCCCACGGCGATGGCAGTTTCAGTAAGCGTCTGGCGGCGCTGGCCAAGACGGACCTCCTGATTCTCGATGATTGGGGGTTGGCTCCGCTGAATCAGGCTGAGCGTAACGATCTGCTCGAAGTCCTCGATGACCGGGTCGGAACACGTTCCACCGTGATCACCAGCCAACTTCCAGTGGAGCATTGGCATGCCTATCTGAATGATCCCACCCTGGCCGATGCCATCCTCGACCGAGTGCTGCATGCGGCGCACAAGCTCCTGCTCGCCGGCGAGTCGTTGCGCAAACCGGAGAAATCCAAGTCATGACCGTCCTCGCTCCGAACCCGGGTTACCCACCGCGCCGTCCGCCTTCGGTTGAGAGGGACCTTCGGCTCCCGGCGCCGTGGATAACCCTCCTTCCTGACCGATTTCACGCCATCGTGACCGACGTTTCACAAAA
>CAYGDX010000025.1:0-2447 GCA_964348825.1 uncultured Gammaproteobacteria bacterium
GTAAGCGTGCAGCCCGCCCACGTATGCTTACGGGGAGGATTGAGGTATAGGCTCAATGCGCAGTGGCAACAGCGAGTCGATCTGGTTGTTGAGACAGGTCGGTAGCTTCTCCAGTGTGTCGCGCAACCACGCTGCCGGATCGAAGCCATTGAGTTTCGCAGTGCCAAGCAAACTCTGAATTGCCGCTGCCCGTATGCCGGCACGCTCCGATCCCGTGAAGAGCCAGTTCTTCCTTCCGAGAGCGATGGGGCGGATGACGTTCTCCACCGGATTGTTGTCAATCGGCAGCCGACCATCGGTGGCATAGCGACTGAAGGCCGTCCAGCGGCGTAGGCTGTAATCGATCGCTTTCGCCGTCCCGCCGCCATTGGCTACCGTCACCCGGGTCTGGAGCAACCAGTCATGCATCGATTGGAGTTGCGGCAGCGCCTGTTCCTGCCGCAATAGCGTGCGTGCCTCCACGGTCATGTCCTGTCCTTGCGCCTCGATGACATACAAGGCCGCGATCCGGTTGAGTGCTTCGATCGCAATGGGGCTTTCCTGTGCCTCATTCAGATCGAAGAACTTCCGACGCGCATGCACCATGCAGGCGAGCTCCGTCACTCCCTGGGCGAAGAGCGCCTTGTATCCAGAATAGTCATCCACCATGAGATGTCCTTGCCACTCCGAGAGGAAATTCCGGGCATGCTTTCCCGCGCGGCTGGGCTGGTAATCAAACACCACGATCGGTGGTCCGGTCTCCAGCACGTTACTGCGATAGGCCCACAGGTATGCTCGCTTGGTCTTGCCTCGTCCAGGATCCAGTTGCGCGACCGGCGTCTCATCGGCATGCAATACGTTGCTTTCCAGCAGCAGGGTGGATAGGCGATCTGCCAAGGGTTGGAGGGCAACCCCGATACGCCCCACCCACTCGGCCATCGTCGAGCGGGAGAGAATGACCTGATCCCGAGCCGCGATCTGTTCCAGCCGGTACAGCGGCAGGTGATCCAGATATTTGCTGATGATCACCCAAACGTACAAGCCCACCGCCGCCATGCCGCCATCGATCACCGCCGGGGGAATCGGTGCTGCCGACACCGTTTCGCAGGGGCGGCAGGCGTATTGGGGGCGGATGTGACGATGCACGAAGAACTTGGCCGGCTCGACATCCAGTTGTTCGCTGATATCTTCGCCGATCTTGACCAGCTCACTGCCGCACTTGCCGCAGGTGCAGGATTCCGGTTCGTGCCGGTGCTCGATACGGGGCAGATGATCCGGTAGCGGCTGGCGACCGGCACGCGGGCGCGGTGCGCGGGGTGCCTGAGGTTCGGTCGCTGCCGCCTCTGCCTGCTTCCTGGCCAGTTCGGCTTCGGCTGCCGCCAGGTCGCTGGCCAGGGTGTCCTGGAACAGGTCGCGTTCCTCAACGGAGAAGGCTTCACTTCTGGCGCCAAAGCGCATCCGGCGCAGGTGCATCAGTTCAAGGGTGAGGGCCTGGATCTTGGTCTTGGCGGCGTGGAGTTCGGTGTTGCGGCGAACAGATTCGGCAGCGTCCTGTTGTGCCTGGTCGATGAGTTTCTGAACCGTGCCGACGACCCATTCCGGGAGTTCCGGAGCAGCATTCAATCGGGCCAGTTCAGCGTGTAAATCCATGCCTGGATTATACTCGACCAATACGTCGCGAAGCCACGGAAACAGAGGCTTTTAGCGCTATTTGTTGGTGACTTCAGAGGACGATTTCGTTCGGCTACTTTTATACGCGCCAGTGGGCCGGTGGGGGAGCATCCAGTCGTTGCCAATCCACGCCGGTGATGAGCCATTGCCATTGCGTCGAGGAGAGGCTGCAGACCGTCGCGTTCGAGTTGGGCCAGATGAAGCGGCCTTGATGCAATCGGCGATGACACAGCCAGACGCCGGTGCCGTCCCAAATGAGCAGCTTGATGCGATTCAGCCGTTGGTTGCGGAAGGCGTAGGCGCTGCCGTCGCAGGGTGAGCGACCCAGGGTGTTCTGAATCCGTTGTGACAGACCGTCGATGCCGGCGCGCATGTCGATGGGTTCGACCACCAGCCAAACTTGGTTCGGCGCCGGGGTCATGCCAGGTGCTTCAGGAAGTCGATCAGCACCGGCACGCTGTTCCCCGGCAATTCGATTTCCCAACCGTCGGGGCTGCGCAGTCGCACCACGCTTCCCGTTTCTGGCTTGCCCACGCTGACCGGCACCAGGGTCAAGCATGACTTCGCCGCCGCGATCGCCGCCTTCTCCTTGCCCCGCCAGCGATGAAACGCTCTCTCGCTCAACCCGTGATTGGCGCAGTATTCCCGCTGCGTCAGATCGCTTCGGCACCACTCCTCAACATGCTTCCGCCAGAATGCTATCCCGTGTCTCTTCGCCATTTTCCACGCCTTCGAAAAAGGCGCCAGGATTGCACGGACTCGGCAGCTCAGTAAATATGGTCGGGTTGGACGCTTAC
>CAYGDX010000026.1:0-2431 GCA_964348825.1 uncultured Gammaproteobacteria bacterium
CCGCTGGCGTCATAGCTGTAGGTGATCGTTTCGCCATTGGTGGTTTCGGACAGAATGCGTCCCATGGGGTCATGGGTCAAGGTCGTGGTCTTCGAAGCGGTCTTTTCGTCCTGGGTGAAACGAGTCATCAGGTCTTTGGTGTAGTCATAGGAACGAGCAGTTCCATCAGACACTGCTTCGCCGATGAGACGACCCTCGTCGTCGTGGGCATAGGTCACCGATGCGGGTGCGCCTGCTCCTGTTGGTGTCAGGTTGAGGCCAGTCAAGCGGTTGGCTTTGTCGTAAGCGAAAGACGCCATCGATCCATCAGGGTAGGTGAGCGAGGTGCGATTCCCTGCGAGATCATAGGTTGCGCGCACCACAGTGCCATCGGACCCGGTGGTTCCAAGCGTTCGTCCATTCGCGTCGTAGGCATAGCGGGTTGTGCCGGTTGCATCGACCATCGTTTCCCTCCGTCCGGCGGCGTCATAGGTAAACGAGGTGGTCTGCGTTGTGGTGTCATGGCTGAAGACCTGGCTCAGCAATTGACCTGCGGGGTCATAGGTGTGGGTCTCGCTTCGACCCGATGGATCAACCCGTGAGGCCAAGAGACCCCGTGGGTCATAGCTCGAAGTCGTGATGCGACCAAGGGGATCGGTCGTGGCGATGAGGCGATCGGAGAGGTCATAGGCATAGGTGGTGCGAGCGCCATTTTGGGCCGTCATCGAGGTGCGATTGCCTCGCTGGTCATAGGTGAAGGTAGCCACGCCGCCGTTGGCGTCGATTGCCTTGATCATGCGTCCCATCTTGTCGTAGGCGAAAGAGGTCACCGCGCCAGCTGCGTCGTGTTCTTCGAGCACCTCGCCGCGTGGCGAATAGACCGTTCTGGTTACGCCTCCTCGGGGGTCGATCATCTTGATCTGATTGCCAACAGCGTCATTGACAAAGCGAGTGATCAATCCGGTGGGGCTTGTCGAAGAGATCAGATTGCCGTTGGCGTCGTAGGCGGTGGTGGTCACCGCTCCCAAGGGGTCGGTGACGGTTGTCTGTTGGCCAAGCGCATTGAAGCCGAAGATGGTGGCATTGCCCAACGGGTCGATGCTTTGGGTCAATCGACCGCCGGGGCTGTAGCGAGAAAGGCTCGCCGCGCCAAGGCCATCAATGGTGGCGGTGACTTGGCCAACGGGGTCATAGACGGTGCGCGTACTTGCCCCGGATGGATCGGTCACCTTGATGAGGCGATCCAACGCGTCGTATTCGCTTCGCGTTACCCGCCCAAGTGCATCGATGGATTCGATTTCTCGACCACGTTCGTCCAGGGTGCGAGAGGTGACTGCTCCGGTGGGGTCCGTGACGCTGACCTCGTTGCCATTGCGGTCATAGGCATAGGTGGTCACCCCGCCGGTTGCATCCGTGGAGCTGAGCAAACGCCCGAGGCTGTCGTAGCTGGATTTCAGGACCGCCCCACCCGGCAGACGCGTTTCGATGAGGTTGTCGTGACTGTCATGGACATAGGTGGTCGTTGCCCCACTGGCGTCGATTTCGGAAATCAGGCGACCTGCTTGGTCATAGGTCGAGGACGTCGTTGCCCCCTTGGGGTCGGTGCTGGAGACCAAGCGACCGACTTGGTCATAGCGATACGTGGTGAGCCCGCCATTGGCATCGGTCTCGCTCGTCACGTTGCCGTCTTGGTCGTAGGTCGTTGTCGAGCGATGCCCAAGGGGCGTGATGGTCTCAATTTGGTTGCCCATCACGTCATAGCCATAGCGAGTGACTTGGCCTTCGCTATCGGTCACCGCAATGAGGTTGCGCACGGCGTCATAGGCATAGGTCAGCTTGACCCCATCGGCATCGGTGCCGGCGGTGACGAGGCCGTCTTCGACAACAAAGGAACTCACTGCGCCATTGGCATCGGTGATCGTTGACGCAATGCGCTCGTTGCCCTCATAGGCATAGGTCGTGGTGTGGTTCTCGGGATCCGTTGCGGAGGTCATGCGGTCGGAGTCGTCATAGGTGAAGGACCAACGCACCCCACCGGGGGTGGTCTGCGAGAGGACGTTGCCATGGGCATCGAAGAGCTGGCTCGATGGCTCGCCCGTGCGGTCCACGACGCCCAAGAGGTTGCCCGAGGCGTCATAAGCCTTGGAGAGCTGTGCCCCATACGGGTCGGTGATGGCAACGAGTCGCCCACCGACGTCGTGGTGATAGCGCGTGGCCGATCCCGTGGCGAGGTCGGTCACGGTGGTGATCAAGGTCGCGGTGTCATAGGTAAAGGTCGTCCTCGACCCATTGGGGCCTTCTTGGTAGACGACCCGGCCGAGTGCGTCATAGGTGTTGGTGACCAGCACGACCCCTGAGGGATCCACGATGGTGAGGATGCGACCCTGGGTGTCGTAGGTGTAGCGAGTGATGCCCCCGATGGCATCGGTCACGGAAATCAATCGCTTCTGTG
>CAYGDX010000027.1:0-2105 GCA_964348825.1 uncultured Gammaproteobacteria bacterium
CAATCCGCTTGCCGTTCTTCAACTTCACCATCTGCGATTTGATGCGATGGCCGGAACGGATTAAGTCGCCTATCCGCTGACTCAGCGCGAAGGTCTGGTAGCGTTTCAAGGCTGTCAGGACGGTGAGTTTTTCACCACGCTTCAGGGCTGCTAGCAGGGTTTTGGCTTGGCTCATGCGCTCTCCAATGCGACGTTGATACGGCCTTTAAAATCCGGCATAGACTCACCAGGGCGGGGCTGAAGGGAGAGTTCCCGACCCTTGGCGATGATTCCCGCCTCGGACGCCCACCATTGCGCTGTAGCCCCGCTCCCCGGCTTTGCAGCGCTCTTGTCTCGCACGGGGAAAACGTCCTGCCACGAATTGCGTTCCGACTGCGCCAGCACGGCCACCGGGTCATCACCAGCCGCCTTCAACTTCTCAAGCTCGGCAACAATCAAGCCCCTCGCCCTGTCGGTCATAGGCTTTCGAATCTTGGCCCGCATCGCCTCAAAGCCCTGCCAAGCCTCATCGGGAATCCACTCAGGCGGCGCGAATGCGCCCGTATTCGTCTCCGATTTCGACTTCGAATTCGAATACGTCTTAGTGCGCACCTGCTCCGCATCTGCTACGCATTCGCTACACACTTGCGCAGCATCTGCTAGCGGATTGGGAAATTTGCTCTTTGTTGCGCGCACCTGCTGCCGGAAGTCCAAGAGTTCCAGATACCGCTGCTCGGCAACCTCATACACCCTTACAAGGGCCGCTTTTTGGGTCTCCCCAAGCCACTTCCCTATGTCCGAGTCGGAGACCTTGTCGAGTTGCAGCGGATAGCAGGCTGCACGCAAGAGCATTGGATGGGCATGGAACCGCCCAAAGTCATCAACTACTGAATGCAACCGCCGATAGAAGGCCTCACTGGCCCATGTCAGTTTTGCGATTCTTGGGCTGGTGAGAATCCCCTCCCGGAGAATACGGTTAGGCACTTTCGGGCTTGCTCCACCGCGCAATCAAATCGTCGGTGACGGGGTCAAGCCGAACGCCTGGATCGCCGAGACCGGCGAGCGCGGCTGCAATTTTCGGCCTCGAATGCAATGCGAGCATTCCAGCGGCGATGCCAATGTCGAAAATTGGACCAGTGTGCTTTCGACACTCCTCGCTCAATTCGTAATCGAGATCAAAGTGGGCGGCGAGATACCCTGCAATTAGCCCGAGAGCAGTACGGTGTGGTGACTCGTAGGCCACTTCAACCGAAAGCACCCTTTGCAGCAGGCTCTCAATTAAATGGTGGTCGCCGTGGCAGTTCTCGCACCAAACAGCAAGTTCGCCATCGGAATACTCCCAAGCCATCCGCCCCTTGATGTACTGTTTATGGTGAACGTGTAGGGTTATGTCTTTTGTGCAACAGCCCTCGCACTCCCAATTTGCGAGACTCAGCCGTTCAAGGCGTCGCTTCTGCCAGTTCGGATGCCTCAGTTGCTCTGCATACGTCAGTTTTGCCATTTTCTTCTCCGGTAAAGATCCGGCAAAAGGGACGCGCATCAGGACGGGCCGGAAGGCCGCCTTTTCGGGAGCTACCCTAGATGCGCGTTTTTCAATAGGCTGCTGAATGCGGGGTTCGCTCACGCCACCACCCACGCCGCCAGGAGGATCAATCCGATAAGGGCGAGAGATGCGAGCAGGAATGCGGCGATGAAGTCTTCGGCGTCAGGCATTGCGCATCCCCGCCGCAATCGCTCGTAGGGCTGCTGCCAGCACCACGATGCGGTCGTGATCGTCTCGACACCACGGCCGCAGAGCGTCCGCGACTTGATCCAATTCAGCCGCCGCCGCCTCGATTGTCTCGATGTCGGTCATATCAAGGTTTGCCGATGAGTAAACAAATGATGGTCATGAGGCAAACCATTACGTTCGCCGCCATAAAACGTCGATGAGGCAATGGGAATGTAGCTACCATCACGCCGATTTGAAGCGCAAGCATTACGATAGCAATTCCCACAGTCACAATATCGCCCTCAATTCCTCGGGGGTCGCGTTCCATCTCGCGGCCATCTCGATCAGCGCTCGCCGGGCGCGGGAATCGCAGAGGGCGGCGGATAGGGTCATTTCACGTTCACAATCTGCCGCA
>CAYGDX010000028.1:0-2019 GCA_964348825.1 uncultured Gammaproteobacteria bacterium
CGAAGGATTTGATTATCGGATAGGATTTCTCCTGGCGCAACAGTTTGACATTGTCGGGCGTAAGTTCCAGTTCCCGAGCTTCGCGCTCAATGGCGTATAAATCACGAATGATTTTTAATGCGTATTTGGCTCTCTGGGGATCATCTTTCAGGGCTTGCTCGAACTTTCGTCTGGCGTGTGCCATACAGCCAAGCAGCAAAACGCCTTTCTTGTTTTCATAGATGTCGTAAGCGCCATAACCATCGCACTGTACTGCTCCCTGAAACATGTGCAATAATTCGATCACCACCTTTTGGGCGCGACTACCATGCTGATAATGAAAAAACAGCATATTTTTCATTGGACTTCGAACAATCCAGTGGTATCCTTTCCTTGTACTTCCCGGTTTATCTTTGTCCATTACCGGAATGGTACTTTCATCAATTTGCAGGTAATCGCTTGAAAGAACCTCCTTTTTCAGGACTTCATACAAGGGTTTCAGCAAATCGACCGTATCGGAGAACCATCCGTTTACGGTCGATGCCGCAAGGAATATTTTTTGTCGTTTGAAGATCTCCAGAATCCGGTAAAAAGGCAGGTGATCGACATATTTACTAATCAGCAGGTAGGCCAGTAGAGACGCTCCGGCATTTGACCTGGGCAATACCTGTGTGGGAAGATCGGCGATTTTGATGCCTCCGCCTTGTGGAAGTGCATATTTGGGACGAACGATGCGTTTTACGAACACTTCTCCCGGGATGTACTCGAGTTTTTCAGTAACCTCTTCCCCAATACGGACAGCCGTTTCAGGGATGTTTTCAGGCTCAATGATAACTTCTTCACGACGGATGTCGTCGGGGATGGCCTGACGCACCGGTTGTTTCTTGTTCTCTTTTTTGCGGATGTAGCTGACTTCTATTTCTTCGGCTTCGGCCTCCTGTTCTTCGGGCAGGCTATCCAGTCCATCAAAGGCAAGGGAAAGCTGGCTGGAATCTTCAGGAACAAAGCGTTCGCTGTTGCGGCCAAACATCCGGCGCCGAAGTGCGATCAGTTCGTTTATCAGCTTTTCGATTTTAGAATCACGTTCGGAGATCATTTTTCCCAGACGCTCAATTGCCTGCTCGGTGGTCTCGTTTTTGGGTTCTAAATCTCTTACTTTCATGGCATGAAGATACATTAAATCAATGTATTGCGCAACTATTTACAATAAATATATTGATTTAATGCACCTTTTTTTTACTAAAAAAACTTCGGGGTTAACGGTTGTAAAGTGTACCGATTCCGGCATCTCTTTTCTTCATGTTTTTTCCTACCGAAGGGTCAAAACGTTTGCGCTGAACGATGTTTTTCATCGACAATCCTTCTACCATCATAACCAGCTCCGACCATTTCATCTGGAAAGAGCTTTGTTTTTCATCGTAAGGGGGACGTTCAAAGCAGCCCGATTCCAATCGTTTGTGGTAAAGTACCAGGCCGCCACGTTCCCAATGAAGGAGCTTGACGGTACTACGTTGACGGTTTACAAAGATGAAAACCTCTCCGCTTAAAGGGTTACGCCCCATTTGTGAGCGAACAACTCCGCAGAGCGTGTCGAATCCCTTGCGCATATCTGTAACACCCGTGCACAAATAAAACTGCAAATTGTCTGACAAGGAAAACATTCGTTACAGAATCAGAATCAGTTCGCGGATCAGGCTCAGTTCACTGCACGGTGAAACCGAAAGGCGCACCCCATTGGGATAAGTAAGCTCAAGGTTATCCGGGCTTATTCCATATTGCTGACCGGGTTTTTCTATACTGATCGGAACCAGCATTGGGGTTTCAGCACTTTCGTTAAAACGTAAACGCTGATGCCAATAATAATAGGTGGCCGGATTTATATTCTCTGCTGCACAAAATGCCCGCACACTCAATCCGCTTGATCGACGATTTTCAACCATGGTGGCAGCTTCGGTCAATGTTCTTCTCCCTTTCATTTTTTTTCATCAAAGGTAAAGGGTGAACTTCTAATTGACAATATGCGCTAGGCCGAATGCTTAC
>CAYGDX010000029.1:0-1948 GCA_964348825.1 uncultured Gammaproteobacteria bacterium
AGTTACGGTAGGGATGCCGGTTGCCCAGCACCCCCCGTGCAGATCCGTACGTGCGGCACTACCGCATACGGCTCCTGCCTCGGGTCAGACGCAGAGGCGTTGATTCGGATATGGATGTACTATTCGCGCAGTGGGTAACCAAGTCGCAATCAGCTTTGCCATGCGTTTCCACGTTAGGGATCGGGCTTTCTGACTCCGCCTGCGCAGAGCGTATAGCCAACTTAGTTGAATCTGTCTTCGAAAGGTATCCAGCGCTTTCCGGTTACCAGGGACTCCATAATAGTTGTAGTGTCCCTGCATTACCGCCCTTAACCAAGCGCCCTGCTCCGATACAGGTCGGTGCCTTTTTCGAAGCAGCGTTTCCCGGACCTTTTTAACTTTGTCCCGAAGTCGCTTGATTATTGTTTTGCGGTATACCGTGAAGCGTCCGTTTTTCTTCTTCGAACAGATGTGTGTGAATCCGAGGAAGTCGAATGTCTCAGGCTTCCCTTCTTCATACTTCTTGCGGTTGCCAACAGCGAACCGCCCGAATTCAGTAAGCTTGGTTTTCCCTTCGTGCATTTCCAGGCTGAACTTTGCTAACCGCTCTTTCAGTTCTGTCTGGAACTGCTTCGCATCTGATTGGTACTGGAAACCCATAACGAAGTCATCAGAATACCGCACAAGGTGAACTTCACCTCTTGCGTGACGACCGCGCCACTGGTGCACCCATAAGTCTAAGACATAATGCAGGAATAGATTCGCCAGCAGCGACGATATTACCGCACCCTGTGGTGTCCCCACCACTGTCTTGGACCACTCGCCGTCTTCGGATACTCCGGCTCGCAAGAATTTGCGAAGCAAACGAAGCATCCTTGGGTCGGAAACGCGGTGACCGATAAATTTCATCAGCCACTCATGATCGAGTGAGTCATAAAATTTACTGAGGTCCGCGTCTAAAATCCAGTTCACTTTCTTTTGCGTGATTGCCACGTATATCGCATCCAGCGCGTTGTGCTGGCTTCGCCCTGATCGTGAACCGTAACTGCAATCCAGAAAATCTGCCTCGTAGATTTGGTTCAGAACCGTAGCTAACGCCTGCTGGACGACCTTGTCTTCCAGTGCCGCGATGCCAATCGGTCGCTGTTGCCCGTCGGACTTGGCTATCCAAATCCTCTTGCTCGGCTTGGCTTGGTAGCGTTCACTTTGCACTCGATCATGGAGTCCGGGAAGGTGCTCTTCGAGTTCCTTACCGTAGTCCTGCCATGTTACATCGTCTACTCCGGTTGCCGCCTGGCGATTGAGTGCCCAGTAGGATTCCCGTAGTAGGTCGACATTTACGTGGTGCAGCAGATTTGAGAACTGTAGTTTCGAGTCCCGTTTCGCTGCTTCTCGTACCCTGGACAAAGCGCTCGACGCTTCTTTCGACCCCTGCGTGTCGGTCACGGTCGTTTGTCCAGAGTTCCCCTCGGCCTTCGGCCTTCTCTCCACGGACTCCGCTGGTGGTTGGCCTTCAATTTTCAGGTTGTGCACCATTGTTCGCTCGCTTCATAGATACTATGCCTCAGTCCGACTTCCCATTTGCGTGCATGTCGAGATTACGGCCACAGGCCTTCCTCGACCGGATCGATTGCGGATGACAATCGGTCGCTCCTGGGATCTCCCGGTTTCCGTGCAAAAAGTTTGCATACATGCGCTGGGTCTATGACTCCGCAGGTCGGTAACGCCACTCGCGCTATCGCGGCGGACCGTATTGCCTTCCCCGTCGCCCAACTAGGTCGGCACCTGGAACAGGTGATTTCGGAGCTCAATTTCCATGCCTGCATGCCCCCTGTAAACGCTTCGCCGCCCGCCTTGCGAGGGGCCGACGCATTACTCGGGGTCATGGCTGATCGCTACTCATTACCACGTAGAGGACTTGCACCTCTTACTCTTTGCCGGCTTTTACCGGCGCTTTCTGGGCGTCCCC
>CAYGDX010000030.1:0-1685 GCA_964348825.1 uncultured Gammaproteobacteria bacterium
CGTGGCATGCTCCAAAATAAGTGCCTTATGTGAGCGCGGTCGCCCACCGCAATGATTTGCGAGTGGGTTCACTTCTACAGTGTACAGCACCTATTTTAAGTTTCAAGTAAAAAAACGTAAAGGGGCACCTTTCGGTGACCCTTTGCGCAGGCTCTTATTTATTTTGTAAGCATGCCAATGGCGCTCACAAATTCAGTTTACTACTACTTTTTGGCTCCAGCAAGCATATTCTTAATATATGCGTCTATTTGAGTTGTGTATTCTGGATTAGTCTTCTTAAGTTCATTGAGGAGTTCTATGGCAAGTGATACTTGTCCAGTACTCACAATGGCGTTTAGTATATCTCCATCAAAAGGAACTGTCTGTCCGTTTGCGGCTGCCTTAGCGCGAGCCTCTTTAAACGCTCCGTTATATACCGCACTTAGAACGTACCACTTCTGAGCATCCACGTAAGCTGGCTCTAAATTATAAGTTTCAGTTGCCAAAGCGTAAGCCTCTTTATATTTACGCTCCATAAGAAGTGCTCGAGTAAGGTCAAAAGAAAGTATCTGCTTCTTAGGTGCAATAGTGTGGGCCATACCTAACACCTGTTCTGCAGAAACACCGTCCCCTATTCCGTTATAGAACATTCCGTAGATTGAAAGCATTCTCACATCTTCTTTATGTGAAGGAAGTGAAGCCGTAACATCATCACGAACTGCTTGAACGAAATTATTTATAGCCTGAACGGTTGCTTGCTTGTCAGCGACAGGAGTTTCTTCAGGAATAGTTACCTGACTTACCCTTACCCCCATTTGTAAGAACTGCTCACGTGCTTCCTCGCTACCCAACGAATGTATCGCAATAGCACTTTGGAAAGATTCTTGTGAAATCTTAATCGCTTCCGCTAGTGGCATCTTCTGCGCGAGCAATCCTATACTCATACCTTTAATAAGAAGTTGATTCACCAGATATGGTCTGTAGTTTACATAGTACTGTGATGCAATCAGTAAAATAAATATAAGCGGTGCAACCACCATCTTCATCTGTTCATCATTAACCAATTCTTTACCATGGCTCTCTGCATTATTACCCTTTGTTCTCATCACAATATAAGCAAGGAAAGCAAAGAACAGAATATAGCTTGTCAGGTTGTCGAACACGAATACGTTATGCACGAAATATCCAGCCAACATTCCAGTTAGAATGGCTCTTTCTCGGAAAGGCATATCGTGAGGCTTTCTCCACATCAACCACATAGCAACTACATAGAGTGAAAGATAAGAAAGAAGTCCTAGCGCTCCAGCCGCAACTAGCCAGTCGAAGAATACATCGTGAGAACGGTCATACCACGGTTCCAGGTTCCACATTTTTTCTGGAATAAACTTACGTGCAAAGATATAACTGAAATTATCCTGCCCATACCCAAGAACTGGACGCTCTAGGAACGCGGCGTAACTTATTTTCCAAATCGATAAACGACTCATAGTCGTAAGGTCAGTAATAGAAATACTCGCGAGACGATTAAGTGTCGGAGTAGATTTGATGAAATCTGAATTCTTAAACGTAAATAGAAGTGCTACACCGATTATTACCGCAGCCAAAACTCCAGTTAAAACTTTTCTAGCGTGTCCCTTTTCATGCCAAGCAATGATTCCAAGCGTTAGTAGTACTCCAGCGACTAAACCTATCATTGTTCCACGAGT
>CAYGDX010000031.1:0-1676 GCA_964348825.1 uncultured Gammaproteobacteria bacterium
CTAGGAGTCTGTCGGACTTGCCTTGACACCAATCGTATCGGCGGTCTGTCCGACTTGATGGGATTTTCTTTTCTTCGTTGTATAACCGCAGAGGCTCCATTCTTTGGAGATTATGCGGTGATTCACTCTGAATTTCGGCCAATACGGCTCTTTCTCAACTTATCTGGTCAAAGCGTGTAACCTTTTGATGTTGAAGGCTATGCAGACAAGATCCCATTCCCCCTGGGCTGACTCATAGCCACGCAAAAGGAAGCCTCTGAAGCCCATGACGGCCTTGATGATTCCAAAGACCGGTTCTGAGGTGACCTTCCTTTGGGCGTAGATGGCTTTGCCGGCCTTGGTCCTGAGTCGATGTTTCATCGTCGCGACCGAATCCGCATTATCTGGCAGTGGCGGCGGCTCACGGAATCTGTCTCCCGGCGGCAGGTTGTGCTCCTGTCGGTCGACGGCAATGTAAGGTGTTATTCCCTTGCCCTCACAGGTGGTGATGTTGCCTTCGCTAAAGTAGCCGCTGTCGGCAATCAGTTCTGTGGCGGTCCCGAGTTCTTTCGGTAACGTTACCAAGTTTTCGAGAGTCGGTTTCACTTGTTGCTTGTCATTGGTCTGCTGGGTGACATGAGCCGTAACGATCAGTTTTGAAGTCGTATCCACGCCGGCTTGGGCATTGTATGACTGCTCAAAGCCACCGCCGGAGACCGGCATAATTCTGGACTCTGCATCGGTCAGGTTGACCTGGTCTTTGGGCTTTGGTCCCGGTGTTGGCGGCTTGGGTTCTTTGCCTTTCGTCTTCTTGCCGGTCTCTTTGGCCTTCTTTGCCCGTGCAGCCATCTTTTCTTCGTACTCTGCCTGCTCGCGAGTATGACGCTCTGCGGCACGACGTTCAATCTCTGCTTTGGCGGCGGCGATGGCCGAAAGACGCTTTTCGCGACGCTCAAGCTCTTCGGGAATGCTCATGCCATCGGGGATGTCCGACTTATCGGCGGACTCAGCTTGCCTGAGGAGATTTGTGACCTCTGATTTGAGCTGTCCCTCCAGTTTGCAAGCATACTCATAACTCAAAGCCTTGTGCTTGGAGGCGTTCGCTTTGACCTTGCTGCCATCCAGGCTGACGCTGCCCAGTTTCAGCATGTTCATCTGCCGGGCAATCATCAGGATCTGAACGAAGAGTTTTGAGAGTTCTTTCAAAAAACGCTTCCGGAATGTGGCAATGGTATCGTGGTCAGGATGGCTGTTTGCGGCAATATACCGGAACGCCACCGAATCATAAGTGCTGCGTTCCAGCTTTCGGCTGGAGAAGACGCCGGTCGCATATCCGTAAAACAAGAGCGCCAGCAACATGGCAGGATTGTAGGGCTGCGAACCACGACCGGCATAGGATGCTTTCAAAGAACGCAGGTCGAGTTGCTCGACGATCTCGACGACAAACCGGGCCAGGTGCCCTTCGGGCAACCAGTCCTGTACTGAGGGGGGAAGGAGATACAGCGTCTCCCGGTCAACATCGATAAACTTGGGATTCATGGATACCTCCAACATCTAACATCTTGATATTGCAGGCAAATTATAAAGAAAGACCAGCAGAAACACAATAGAAAAATCACTTTAACTCAACGATATCAATGTGTTTTGCAATTAACAAAGTTTGGGAGCATTGGGCTGCAAGTCCGACAGACTCCTAG
>CAYGDX010000032.1:0-1617 GCA_964348825.1 uncultured Gammaproteobacteria bacterium
GTAACTGGTGTTAAGTCGTAACAAGGTAGCCGTACCGGAAGGTGTGGCTGGAACACCTCCTTTCTGGAGCTTGACTTTAATGAGAGATTTATTTGTTTACTGAATTTTGTTCACCTTTTCCTTTTTTAAACTATTGTAGAGCCTCCCCAGGAGCCTCCCCCGACCCCTCCACAGGAGGGGGGAGAAGAAAGGGGACGGGATTGAGCCTTCCCCCTTCGGGGGAATAAGAAGGGGGCTAGCACAGTCTCGTAGCTCAGTTGGTTAGAGCACTACACTGATAATGTAGGGGTCCCCAGTTCAAATCTGGGCGGGACTACAGAAACGCCCAGTAGGCAGTAAACAGTCGCAGTAAACAGTAAAACTGAACACTGAGACTGAACACTGAATACTAACCCTGGGGGATTAGCTCAGTTGGCTAGAGCATCTGCCTTGCACGCAGAGGGTCAAGGGTTCGACTCCCTTATTCTCCACACAGCCCCACCCAACCTCCCCGAGGGGGAGGAGTAAGAAAGGCAAATAGGGAGATAAGAGAAAAAACAAACAACAACAACAAGTTCTTAAGATTTTGGAATGAAAGGATATGCGACAGGCGCATAGAAATCGGTTCGAGTCCGGGATATCCACATTAAGGGTTTTCTAAAGCCCCTCTTTTGGAGGGGTTTGGGGAGGCTTCTTTAAAGTTCTTTGACATATTGGGAAAAAATAAATAGAAGTAAAAAATAGTAAGATTAACCTGTAAGTATAATAAATAGAAGAAAGTTAATAAGGGCGTACGGGGAATGCCTTGGCTCTCAGAGACGAAGAAGGACGTGATAAGCTGCGAAAAGTTACGGGGAGGTGCAAATAACCTTTGATCCGTAAATATCCGAATGGGACAACCCACTCTAGCAATAGAGTATCCGATTATGTCGGAGGTCAACCCGCTGAACTGAAACATCTAAGTAAGCGGAGGAAAAGAAAACAAAAGTGATTCCCTTAGTAGTGGCGAGCGAAAAGGGAACAGCCTAAACCAATGTTGTTTCGGCAATATTGGGGTTGTAGGACTGCGATATATGAGTTGACTTTAAGTGGAACGGTTTGGAAAATCCGACAATAGAAGGTGAAAGTCCTGTACACGTACCGAGTCAATAAGTTAGCAGTATCCTGAGTAGGGCGGGACACGTGAAATCCTGTCTGAATCTGCCGGGACCATCCGGTAAGGCTAAATACTCCTGAGAGACCGATAGTGAACTAGTACCGTGAGGGAAAGGTGAAAAGAACCGCGAACAGCGGAGTGAAATAGTACCTGAAACCGTGCGCCTACAAGCTGTAGGAGCCACCATGAGTGGTGACTGCGTGCCTTTTGCATAATGAGCCTACGAGTTAGTCGTCACTGGCGAGGTTAAGAGATTAAGTCTCGGAGCCGAAGCGAAAGCGAGTCTGAATAGGGCGTAAAGTCAGTGGCGCTAGACGCGAAACCTTGTGATCTACCCATGGTCAGGTTGAAGTCCCGGTAACACGGGATGGAGGACCGAACCAGTTAACGTTGAAAAGTTCTTGGATGAACTGTGGGTAGGGGTGAAAGGCCAATCAAACTGGGAAATAGCTCGTACTCCCCGAAATGCATTTAGGTGCAGC
>CAYGDX010000033.1:0-1444 GCA_964348825.1 uncultured Gammaproteobacteria bacterium
CTCTGTGTTATGGCGACCTGAGCAACGCCGGGTAACGTGCAACACGGCATCGGCTCACCGTCGAGCGCACAGCGGTTTCCTTCATTTCGCGCTGTGCGCTCGAATCGAGTCCGGATCATGCGGATAGTGCCGGGCATATTCCATTGCCAAACCCCGCACAGCCGGGCGCACGTTTTCTCCGAAGCGTGCGCCCGGCACCTACAACCGATGCACCTACAACGCGCTTACAGGCTCTACAAGCTGCCCGCTGCCTGGCCGCTACCTGCCTATGCCGAGCGCACCGAACACGCCACCGGGCACGCCTGGCGCGATGGCAGGCACCCCCAAGGGGCGGTTTCAGTCCCTCAGGCGCACGAAAAGCGGTACTGCGGCATACCTTTCAATCAACGCGTTCCCATGAAAAACCGCCCGATCAGACCAGCATCCGACGCCGGCAATGCGTTGTGAGCGCGCGTCAGCATGCACGCACGAGGAATTTTGACTATGACGAAACGATTACCCTCTGAACTTCGATCAGCGATCAATAAAGCCGCTCACGCCGCCGGCTTGGCGCATGCTGAGCAAGTCAAGCGCGAACTGATGGTCAAGGCCGAGACGGCGCTGGCTGGTGGGAAGCCTGCCGCCGAAGTCATGGCCAGCATGACGGCAATTGCGCGCACCGCTCTCCCCTGATGCCCGGCGAATCGAAGCGGATATCGGCGGATGCCATCGCCCCTGAGACCGTGCCGGCGGAAATGTGGCCAGGATGATGCCATGTCGCGCGATCACGCGGCGGCATGTACCTGGATCAGTCCCGACGTTACTAGGCTTTGATTGACATCAATGTTAGAGGTCTCTGGCCGTCAATGAGGGAAGGCCAAAAATCCAGCCAAGTGTTTCGGCTAATGGCATGCACTCTGTCTTTGCACGAATTTCACTCAGGCACCCACAGTAGCTTCCTCTCATCCATAAACTGGCCAACAAGTTCTGATTGGAAAGAAGCACGTCGAGGCGACTCGACAACAAGAAAGGTGCGTCAACCCCTTTATTCTCGGAGATGTAACGACGAAGGCGTAGCTTGGCTTGCTCAAGCATCTCGTTTAACAAGAACTCTTCGTCAAACGAAACTGGGCCTTCGGGAAATTCTTTGTAGTCGAGTTTTGTTAGCTTTGCGAACAGAATGCCATCGCCTTCAGGCACCACTAGAAACCACTCACCTTTCGGGTATCCCAAGGCATTCACATATGCTGTGGTGATGATAAACGGCGTGTCAGGAAAGCCGAGTGGCGCAGCCAGATGTATGCGGAAGGAAGGCTGGAAGTTCATCTTGTGGCCCCTTATTGGATATTCACTAGACCGGCGTGATACGGCGGTCGACCCGACGAAACGAGCGAGCGTGTCATACCTTGAACGTAAGCGTGCAGCCCGCCCACGTATGCTTACGGGGAGGATTGAGGTATAGGCT
>CAYGDX010000034.1:0-1358 GCA_964348825.1 uncultured Gammaproteobacteria bacterium
AACAAAGGTATCGTTAGTGTCACTCTGCCCCTGCGGGATGCCTGACTTAGGTCGGGTAGCCTTGGAATCGGTGGTGGGGTGACCCCAATCGCATCTGTCGCCCGAACTGGGCCGACCGTCCGCTGTTTTGTCCCCCGCCGCCGGATCCGAGGGGTCGCCGACGTGACCTGATAGGAGCCTGGCCTAGAGGCCCCAGCTAAGGCGTGTCCGCCGACGATCCCCGCGATCGGAAGGGTTTCCGACGGAAGGGGACGGACATGATCGTAGTCGGCATCGATCCGCATATGAAGACCCACACCGCTGTCGCCGTGAACTCCGTGACGGGGGCAAGCCTCGGGACACGGACCGTGGCAGGCGACAGCACCGGGCACGACGAGCTGCTCGCCTGGGCGCGCAGCCTGGGTCCGGAGCGCTACTTCGCCATCGAGGACTGCAGGCACGTCTCGGGCAGACTCGAGCGCTACCTGCTTCCGAGAGGGGAGCGCGTGGTCCGTGTCCCGCCCAAGATGATGGCGGGCGCCAGGTCGTCGGCTCGCACCTACGGCAAGTCCGACCCCATCGACGCGGCCTGCGTAGCGAGGGCCGCACTGCGCGAGCCCGGCCTGCCGGAGGCGTCGCTCACCGGTCCCGAGCACGACGTGCGTCTCCTCGTCGATCACCGTGACGACCTCGTTGACGAGCGCAAACGCATCCAGAAGCGTCTGAGGTGGCACTGCCACGACCTCGAGATCGCCCTGGATCTTCCAGCACGGGTCCTCGACCGCTACGTGTGGTTGGACCGGCTTCAAAGCGTCCTTCAGGCCCTGCCCGAGACCACCCGGCGTCGCATCGCGTTAGCCGAGCTTTGCCGTGTCCGCGACCTCACCGTCGAGGTCCGCGAGCTCGAACGCGAGATCCGTGGGCTCATGCGCACTCTGGCACCCGACCTCATGGCGATTCCCGGATGCTCGGCGATCCTTGCCGCACACCTCGTGGGTCAGACGGCCGGGTTCTCGCGTTTCAGCGGCGAGGCGGCCTTCGCGATGCACATCGGCGTGGCACCGCTGCCGGTGTCCTCTGGCAAGTCGTGCCGCCATCGGCTCAACCGCTGCGGCAACCGCAAGCTCAACTCGGTGGTCCACATGATCGCCGTCACCCAGGCCCGCATGCACCCTCCGGCGATCGCCTACATGGAGCGCAAGCAGGCCGAGGGGATGAGCTTCCGGGAGGCGTTGCGCTGTCTGAAGAGACTGATCTCACGCGCGGTCTTCAGGACGATGATGCGGGCCGAGAACGCCGTCGGAGGCGAGGTGATTCCGGTGCCGTCGCGGACCGGGGACCTCGCTGTTGCGGTGTAGAGTTGACATAGGAGCAACAGC
>CAYGDX010000035.1:0-1342 GCA_964348825.1 uncultured Gammaproteobacteria bacterium
TTACGGTTTCACGCAACATGAAACCGTGGACCCCAGAGAGCACGTGGGCACACATCAACGATTCGTTCACGACCGGTGAGTTCGCGACCACGACATCGAGTGGCTTTGGTCCGGGTTGCCCCCCTGGTGATGCAGGCTATGTGGGCATCGACATCACCCCCATGACCTCTCGTTGGATTCAAGACGGCGCACAAAACTACGGGGTCACCCTCCAGGCAGGTGATGAAACCGACCATGCCTATTGGAAGCGATTCTCCTCCTGGGAGGGTGGCTCTTCGCCGCTGTTGTTCCTCTCTCTTGGCCATCGCCCCGGCCAAGCCAGTCCCCAGTGGCCAGATGACGGCAAGGTCTTGGCTGCCATGACCCCGAAACTGACGACGCTTCGTGCACCCGATGGCGACCTCGACGACCCCTACTACCGGTTCCAGGTCACCACGGGGGCGGAGTCCAACTCACCCCTTGTTGCCGATTCGGACTGGATCCCTGATCCCTCCTTTGAGATTCCTCCAGGAGTGCTCGTTGATGGCCAGAGCTATTTCTGGCGGGTCTACACCGCCGATCTGAAATCTCGCCCTGATTGGATGAGCGAAGAGACCTATCGCCAACATCTTTGGAACAACCCGGTCTTTGTCACCACCCCGAACTGGGTGCGCCAATTTCGCGTCGACATGATTTCGGGCGACATCACGCCCAACCCCAACCCCACCGCGCCCAAGCCGGAACGCTTTGGCACCCCCGACACCTCGGGTTATGCCTCAGACCCGGTGGAGACCTCGTCGGGCAACTTTGTGCACAGCGAAGATGACCTCTCCTTTGCGCCAGGGGTCTTCGCAATGGGCTATGCCCGCACCTATAACGCCCGAGATGTGTTGGGCTCCACGCTCGGCCAGGGTTGGTCGGGTTCCTATCAGAGCCGTTTGAGCATTCAAGACGATGGCTCGGTGATCTTGCGAGAAGACGATGGACGCCAACGTCACTTCATGGCTAATCCCGATGGCAGCTTTGTCCGCCCACCTGAAGCCGATTTCGACCTCGTGCGAAACGGTGTGGGCCGCTACGAGTTGATTGCTGATGATGGGGTGATCGAGGCCTTTGATGGCGCAGGGCGACTCGAATCGATCACGAACTGGGATGGACAAACGATTCACATCGCTCGCAACGGCCTGGGCGATGTCACCTCCGTGAACTCCTCGCTTGGCTCAACCATGTCCTTCACCTACGGGCCGGCGCGTCGGCTCGCCTCGATCACCACCAATGACGGGCGAGCCATCACCTATGGCTATGACACACAGAAGCGATTGATTTCCGTGACCGATGCCATCGGGGGCATCACTCGCTACAC
>CAYGDX010000036.1:0-1339 GCA_964348825.1 uncultured Gammaproteobacteria bacterium
CGACCCGTCTGCGCGTTTCAGTTGAAATTCGACGGGGGTGGTGTCGTTGTTCACAATTTTGGCTATTGCTTTATCGCGTTCTTCGGGAGTGGCGAAAAAATCCACGCCACGGGCACCTGGTCTTTCCGATAAATCTTTTATGCCAATCAAATCGAGGGCCGCCTGGTTCAGATAAACCAGAAGGCCGCTGGCCCGATTACTGACAATCACCGGCACCGGCACTGCGTCCAGTAAATGACGCAGCCGGGCATAATCCTGCGAGATCAGCTCACCGCGTTCCGCCTCGGTTCTTGCAAGCTTTTGCAACCCGCTTAATTGCTCGGTCGATGCGCGATAGGTGGCGGACACCATACGCGTGTGTTTGAGAATGGAGATTAGAAACAGCGGGATAATCAGGCTGATCGCGTAATCCGATGGTGACCCGTATAGCAGCATGGCCAGCAGCAGGGATGAGCCAGCGGGAAGTGAGAAAGCATATACGCATTTGGTTGCCGGGACACTGGCGATGCTCCAGGCTGCAATCAACAGGGTGCTGATCATTATCAGATCCGGCGTAACGTTCTGCGGTAAAAGCCTGAACAATAAGGCAGAGGTGAGACCCCACGCAGAACCGGCAATCAGATTGCCGGTGATCAGCCATTTTTCCCAGAAATCTGACCTGCTATCTGGCGCCTCATCCCG
Source organism: uncultured Gammaproteobacteria bacterium (assembly GCA_964348825.1). Lineage (GTDB taxonomy): Bacteria > Patescibacteriota > Patescibacteriia > Veblenbacterales > UBA10138 > JBBTZY01. The sequence continues at coordinate 682 of CAYGDX010000036.1, forward strand.
ATTGAAAAGATAGCCGATGACGGAGAGAATGTGATTTGCCAGAACGAGGCCAGTTCCGGCAAGAAGCGCCTGCGCATGGGAAACATACGGCCAAATGGTCCATACGACCAGCAAGGCGGCGATATCGGCAGCCCAGTAATAACGCTCGGCTGTGATCAGCCGGTTATTGGCGATTCTGATTTTGGTTTCGTTGTCTGTCATCGCCCCTGATCCGCCACCGCAATGCGATGCGATGCGGCCTGTAGATTCTATAATCCGAAGCAGTCAGTATGTTTGATAAATAGTTACTAATTAGTTTCCTTAATATTCTGTTAATTAAATGGCTTCCTTGCTACACGCCTGTAGCAGCCGTCACAGTTTCGTCATTAGTTTAACATCATACGAATATTTGATCGGGAGAACGCATGCACTTCGAGTTGAATGAGGAACAGGCGGCATTTCAGGCTGCGGCCCAACGCTTCGCGGCGGGTAAACTGGCGCCAAAGGCGGCGGAATGGGATAAAAACGGGCATTTTCCGGTAAATGTGCTGCGCGAGGCGGCGGCTTTGGGCTTTGCCGGCATTTATGTCCGCCAGGATGTGGGGGGATCGGAGTTGGGCAGACTTGAATCCACCCTGATTTTTGAGGCTTTATCGGCTGGCTGCACCTCTACGGCGGC
>CAYGDX010000037.1:0-1330 GCA_964348825.1 uncultured Gammaproteobacteria bacterium
GATCTTCCTTGCCATGCAGCAGCAATACTTCATGCGGCAGCGCCGCAATCCTTGCGGGATCACTTGCCAGCATGGCGATGTGCTTCTGGCGTGGGGTCTCGCCAAACAGGGCGGAATAGGCCTCAAACACCCCCGGCCGGATGCTGGCCTCAAAGCGCGATTTGATCAGGTCGTCGGTAAGGCGCGATTGGTCATTGGCCAGATACTGCACCGAACGTTTCATGTTTTCGAACGAGGGTGTATAGCCCCAGACATAATCCAGCCCTTCTGTAATGGGGAATGCAAGCCCCGCCGCGCCCATCAGAACCGCGCGATCCACCCTGTCAGGATGTGCAATCATAAAGGCCAGGGTCAAGGCGCCGCCGAAAGAATTGCCAACAAAGGAAACCTTGTCCAGTTTCAGCGCATCCAGAAATCCGGCCAGATGCCGCACCCATACGCCAACCTCGCGAATCGGCTCCTTCGGCCATTCCGTAAACCCAAAGCCCAGCATATCGGGGGCTAAAACGCGAAACGATTCTGCCAGCACGGGCATGTTCAGCCGCCAGTTTGCATAGGCCGAAACACCGGGACCAGAACCATGGATCAGCACCAGCGGCGCACCCGATCCGGCATCATGGTAATTCGTTTTCACGCCATTGGCGGCGATGCTGTTTCCAATTTCGGGCTGTGCAGTGGCGCTCATTTCATTTCCTTTTGATCAGGCGGCATGCGATTTGGCGAGGCGCACCCGAATACCCTCAGGGTCGTGATAGATCAAATCGATCAATGTGCGGGCGGGTGCATCAGGGGCCGTCCGCCGTTGCTCCCAGTTTTTCAAAGATGTCTCAGGAATATGCAACAGCGCGGCAAAGGCGCCCTGGCTCAGTTTAAGCCGCGCCCGCGTGACCTTCAGCTTACCCGCATAATCAAGCGGCGCCGTATTGTCATCGGTCCACTCCGGATTATCATTCTCGTCATCCATAACGGCGGGTCTCCCGGTCATTAGCCTTACGAACAGAAATCAGCCGAATCGTATCCGCTCGAACCACATAAACGCACACATAAAGATCATCACCGGAATAACCGAAAGCGACGAAGCGATCTTCGCCATAATCGAACCGTGTGTCCATCAAGGTCGTCACTGCGTTTGTGAAGATGTGCTTACCAAATTCCAGCGAAAGCCCATGTTTCTCGCAGTTTATCCTGTCCTTTACGGGGTCGAAGGTAAAATCCATGTAGTTTTCCGACCCTAAGGCTATACGCTATAAGCGTATGAATTGCAAGCCCTCAAAGGGCGTGGCGCTCATTTCATTTCCTCGATAAAGCCTGCGCCCGCCGACATGGAGCC
>CAYGDX010000038.1:0-1312 GCA_964348825.1 uncultured Gammaproteobacteria bacterium
CGCCGAATTTTTCAAACACCTGATCGGGGCCGATATGAATGTTCTTCATCGGGTCGAGCATATCGACGCCATCCCCCACTAGCTGCATCAAATCCTTGTCGGATGACACAATTGTCACCTGCGCCTGACGCAACTTCGCCTGCCGCGCAAAAGTTGCGATCAGATCGTCCGCCTCAAAACCCGGCTGTTCCACCGCCACCACATTGAAGGCGCGCACCGCATCGCGGATGAAAGAAAATTGCGGGATCAGATCCTCGGGCGTCTCGCTCCGGTTGGCCTTGTAGGCCGGATAAATTTCGTTGCGGAAGGTTTGCCGGCTGGAATCAAATATCACCGCGATATGCGTCACCGTCTCTCCGGATTTGGTGTCTTCGATCAGCTTGTAAAGCATGTTGCAAAAGCCGCTGACCGCCCCTACCGGCAAGCCATCGCGCTTGCGCGTCAGCGGCGGCAGCGCGTGATAGGCGCGAAAAATATATCCCGATCCATCAATCAGATAAAGATGACCGCCGGGACCAAGCGGTTTGGCCTCAATTTGCGGGCGTTGCTGTGACTGCATAAGATTATCTGAACTCTCCGTTGACCTGGCTTGCTGCGCAATGATACCCATGCCTATGCCTAACACAAAAGCACCCGGTGAAGTAATAGCGCCCGCCGGCGAAAACGCCATCGAGGCGCGCAATTTACAGAAATTCTACCGCAGTCAGGGCGGCGGGCCGCCCAAGCATGCGCTGAAAGGCGTCGATCTGGATATCCCGCGCGGCTCGATCTTTGGCCTGCTTGGCCCCAATGGCGCGGGCAAGTCCACCTTTATTAATATTCTGGCCGGGCTGGTGATTAAAAGCGGCGGTCAGGCCCGCGTCTGGGGTTTTGATATTGATAAAAATCCGCGCAAGGCGCGCGCATCCATCGGCGTGGTGCCGCAGGAGCTGAACATCGATCCGTTTTTCACCCCCGCCGATCTGCTGGATTTGCAGGCCGGCATGTATGGGGTGCCCAAGGCGGAACGGCGCACCGCAGAAATTCTGGAAGTTCTCGGCCTGAGCGACAAGGCGCAGGCCTATGCCCGTACGCTATCGGGGGGCATGCGGCGGCGCCTGCTGGTGGCCAAGGCGATGGTGCACAGCCCGCCCGTTCTGGTGCTGGACGAACCCACGGCGGGCGTCGATGTGGAGCTGCGCCAGCAGCTTTGGGAATATGTGCGCACCCTGAACGCGCGCGGCACGACCATTGTGCTGACCACGCATTATCTGGAAGAAGCCGAGGCGATGTGCGACCGCATCGCCATCATCAATCACGGGCAGGTCATCGC
>CAYGDX010000039.1:0-1303 GCA_964348825.1 uncultured Gammaproteobacteria bacterium
GGGCAGATGGTCTCGCAGAGGTGGCAGTCGCGGCAGGTGCCGCAGCTCATGCAGCGTTCTGCTTCTTCCACCTCGGAGGTCCCGGTGCACGGCTCCGGGGTGTAATGGGCTGCGGTCAGGCTGGCCTGGGGGATAAGCTGCTGGCCGAAGTCCTTCCACTCCTCGCCCTTGAATCCGGCCAGAATGGCTTCCGCCGTCTTCTTGCCCGCGCCCAGAGCGTTGGTGGCCAGGCCCGGTCGTTCCACGTCGCCGATGGCCGAGATTTTCGGGTCGCTGGTGAGTCCGGCGGCATTGCACTTGATCCAGCCAGCGCCGCCCACGGTGATAACCTCGACGGTGTCGGGGAGGAACTTCAGGGCCGGGACATCGCCGATGGAGATGATCACGGTCTGGGCCGGGATGAGCTGGCCTGCCGCGTCGATGAGCCCTTCGGCGGTGACTTCCTTGGTTTGCACCGGCCACTGGAAGGTGGCGCCCAATGCTTCGGCCGCCGCTTTTTCCTTGCCGAATGCCAGGGGCTTCTGGATATCCACCAGCCTAACCTCTTGCGCTCCCAGGCGGTACGCCTCACAGGCCACATCGCAGCCCACGTTGCCCGCGCCGATGATCACCACCTGCTTGCCGACCTTCATCGGCTTGGCGCTTTTCGCGCTCTTCAGGAAGTCCAGGGCGGGGACGACCCGCTCATGGCCGGGGAAGGGGATGGTGCGCGGCTGGTGGGTGCCCACGGCCACGATGACATGGTCGTATTTTTTCTTCAGCTCGGCGAACTTTTCCTTGGTCATGGCCACACCGAAGTTGGCCTTGATATTGGGCATGGAGAGAAAGCGTTGGATCTCCGCGTCCCAGATGGCCTTGGGCAGCCGCTCCCAGGGGATGACCTGGGCCAGTTTGCCGCCCAATTGCTGGTCGCGCTCGAAGATGTGCGCCTCGACCCCGGCCTTGGCCAGTTGCCAGGCTGCGTTCATGCCGGCCGGACCGCCGCCGATGATGGCGACCTTCTTACCCAGCGATTTGGCAGGCTTGGGAGCTTTGGCGTCGCGGGAGGCGCGGCCCAGCATCTGCACGTCGATCTTCTCGTCCACCATCTGCCTCGAGCAGTTCTGCATGCAGAGGTTCGGGCAGACATAGCCGCAGACCGAGGCGGGCATCGGGGTGTAATCGAGCAGCATCTTGTAGGCCTCATCCCCCTTGCCTTCGCGGATCAGCCGCAACCGGTCGATGGTGGGGATGTGCACCGGACAGTAGTAGGCGCAGGGCGCGGCCTTGTCGCGGTTGGCCCAGAAGGGCTGCCGCCGCCGCA
>CAYGDX010000040.1:0-1272 GCA_964348825.1 uncultured Gammaproteobacteria bacterium
CGGTGATCATCATGGCGCTGACGCTTTCGATGCTGGCGACGCTGTATCCGGCGTTCCGTGCAGCGCGGCTCGATCCCGTTGAAGCGCTGCGGTACGAGTAGCGCCATGGAAATCGCCCTGGCGTTACAGAATATTCAGCATGCCTATGCCACGGCGGCCGGGCCTTTGAGCGTGTTGAAGGGCGTCTCGCTTTCGCTGGCGCGTGGCGAGGTGGTGGGGCTGATCGCACCGTCGGGGGCGGGCAAATCGACCCTGCTGCACATTGCGGGCCTGCTGGAGCGTCCGGCTTCGGGGGCGGTTATTCTCAACGGGCGGGATTGCTCGAACCTGAATGACAAGGCGCGCACCCTGGCGCGGCGCCATGAGATTGGCTTTGTGTATCAGTTCCACCATCTGCTGCCGGAATTCAGCGCGCTGGAAAACGCCGCCATGCCGCAAATCATCGCGGGGGTTGATAAGGCAACCGCCGCCGTCCGTGCGCGGGAACTGCTGGATAAATTAGGGGTGGGTGCGCGCACAAGCCATCGCCCCGCCGAAATGTCCGGGGGGGAGCAGCAGCGCGTCGCCATTGCGCGGGCCTTTGCGAATCGTCCTGCCGTTTTGCTGGCGGATGAGCCGACCGGCAATCTGGACAGCGAGACGGCGGACAAGGTGTTCGACACCATGGTGGCGGCGGCGCGGCATGAGGGCCTGGCCGCGCTGATCGTTACCCACAACCCGGCGCTGGCTGCGCGCATGGACCGGGTGCTGCGGCTGGACCGGGGCGTGGTGGTTGCGGGGTGATTTTTGCGTTATTTGCCGCCATTATCCGGGCACGAGAATTATGGTTGACAAGACAAGAACAAATAGCGTACATATATTGAAACTAAGGAGAACGATCATGCATACATGGCTCAAAGACACGTTGGCTCTGGTTTCACTTTTTGCACTGTCCTGGATGGGATTGGCCTGGATCGCGTTGCTTGATTTGACGTGAGGGGGATAGTTACGCCTTAAGTTTTGCCGAGGATAGGCGTTGCTATTTTACAACAATCTGCTAGGCTTCATTGCAACACAGAACAAGCAGGCGCAGTGAGCATATGGACGCCCAGACGCAAGGCGGCACAGATATTCCGGGGGTATCCCGAAAATCCAGAGTCACGGATTTTGCCCGGGCCATGCGCCGTTTTGTCGAGCGCCATGCAGATACGATCGCCAGTGGCAAGGTAACCTTTGGCCTTGGATTGGCCGCGCTATCATCGGCGATCGCCACCTATCTGGCGATTTCTGATT
>CAYGDX010000041.1:0-1258 GCA_964348825.1 uncultured Gammaproteobacteria bacterium
TGACCTATACTGTCAATAGTGGACAGTTAGTTTTTATGCAGTTTTCCTCTCACGATAAAATAAGTCGGCATACGCCGACGGCGCGACGAAACCCAATGCAGCACTGATTCTGACACGGTTATAAAAAACCTCGATATATTCTTGGATAGCGGCCATGGCCTCTAGGCGAGTGGCAAAATGACGTCGATACACCAATTCCTGCTTCAGGCACCCCCAGAAACTTTCCGTCGGTGCGTTGTCATAGCAATTGCCTTTGCGCGACATTGAACTGGTCATACCAGCAGCCAGTACGTCCTTAAGATATTCCAGAGCACAATATTGGCTACCCCGGTCGGAATGGTGGATGCATCCAGGCCGTGGCTTGCGGGTCCGGAGAGCCTTGGCCAACGCCGCTCGTACCAGCTCTTTGGTCATCCGTTTGTCCATCGCATATCCAACGATTTCACGGCTGGCAAAATCCTTGATGCCCGCCAGGTACAGCCAGCCTTCATCCGTCGCGATGTACGTAATGTCAGTGCCCCAGACTCGCCCCGGTTCAGTGATAGAAAAGTTTTGCTCCAGTAGATTTTGCGCTACGGGAAGACCATGTGCCGAATTAGTCGTTGCCTTGTATTTCCTGCGCTGGACGCATATTAATCGCAAGGCTTTCCGCAGGCGGCCAATATGATCACGGCCGACCCTGATGCCTTGACAGGCCAATTCTCTCTGTAGTCTGACCGGGCCGTAGGTCTCGCGGCTCTTCTTGTGCGCTGCACGTATATGGACTGCCAGTGCTTCGTCGCGCATGGCTCTTTGGGATGGCGGGCGCTTCAGCCAAGCGTAGAAGCCGCTGCTTGATACCTTGAGTACCTTGGCCATCAGGCGAACTGGATACTGGTGTCGAAGTTCATTCATGACCGCGTACCTTGCGTCGACTCCTTTGCAAAGTACGCGGCGGCTTTTTTTAGGATTTCGCGCTCCATGGTGGCCTTTGCCAACTCCTTGCGGAGGCGAATATTCTCGGCCATAAGATCAGCGGTCTGGATGTCGCCTGGCTTACCACTGGCTGGTTTTTTCCGGGAGCGAATTACCCAGTTTGCCAGTGTACCGGACGGAATTCCTAAAAGACGGGCTACTTCCTCTTGGACCCGACCCTGCACGAGGACCATGCTAATGGCCTCTGTTTTCAGTTCTTGACTATAGCGTTTGCGTTCACTCATACTGTCTCCAGCCTACTGCGTAACAAAACTTCGTGTCTACTGAAGTCAGTATAGACCAC
>CAYGDX010000042.1:0-1235 GCA_964348825.1 uncultured Gammaproteobacteria bacterium
GTAGATACTGTTATTCACGTCAACCCATGCAAGGCCGGATCGAAAGATTTTCCTGACTTGAGGACGCCGTAAGCGACATGAACGAGTTTGCGCATCATTGCCCCGATAATAAGCTTGGGAGGCTTTCCAGCAGCCGCAAGACGGTCGCGGAAAAGTTTGCCCCAGGCAGTTCTATAGAGGGTGACCATGGCAGGCATGTAGAGCGCTTTACGGAGAAAGGCATGGCCGATTTTGGAAAGCCGTGGTTTGCCTTTAACGCTGCTACCGGACTCATGCTGACGCGGATCAAGCCCGGCAAAAGCCACGGCCTGCCGGGCATTGCCGAAGCGGTCGAGATTGGCATAAAAAGCCAGCAGCGTAGCGATGGTACGCTCGCCCACGCCAGGGATGCTGTCCAGCAGTTCCCGCTTGCCCTTCATGTTTTTGTCGCCGTCGATATGGTCGCTGATTGTTTTAGCCAGAGCCTTGATCTGTTCATCCAGCCACTCGATATGCGTGACGATTCCCGCCTTTACCTCATCGCGCGCCACCTCCAGCCGATTGTTCTCCTGAGTGCGCATGGCTTGCAAAGCGTCCAGGCGCAGCACCATGGCGCGCAATGCCTGCTCGCCGGGCGTGGGCGCCTGCCATGGGTCGGGACGGCGTTCAAGGCAGAATTCGACGATCAACTTGGCATCTACTTTGTCAGTCTTGGTGCGCACCATTTTGGATGCGCCAAAAGCCTTGATTTGCGCCGGATTGACCACACTCACGGCCATTCCTTGATTTGCCAGATGCTCGGCCACGGCTTCCCAATAAACCCCGGTGGCTTCCATGCAGACATGCACAGTCGTTGCCCCGTGCTTCTCAAGCCATTCGCCCAACACCTCGAAATCTTTGGAATTGTTCTCAACAACTTTGCTTCTGAGCTTGCCGTCCGGAAGACGCAAAGCACAGTCCAATTTGGCTTTCGCCACGTCAATTCCCAAATGAAACAACTGCATAAAAAATCCTCTCGTGATCTACCTTGTCAATGCGGGCTGCCGGCTAGCCGGGCCAAAGATACTGTCCGATCTTTACTGGAGGGTGAGCGACTGCTGCAAAAATCTACATTACTGGCTCAAGGCCAAAGGAGCGACACAGCATCCAGTCGCTCAGTCTTGAGGTGCCCCTCAAGATTTACTGCTCGGTTCCGGCGGACTGCACTATCTTGCACAACACCGCCTGATTCAATGCAAAACAATAATACAAGGAGC
>CAYGDX010000043.1:0-1233 GCA_964348825.1 uncultured Gammaproteobacteria bacterium
CAAAGGCGTTTTCCACGGCCCGGATGCTGGCCAGGGTGTGGCCGATGGAGCAGATGCCGCAGATCCGTCCGCAGATATAGGGCGCGTTCTCCCAGTGTTTGCCCACCAGCATGGCCTCGAAAAAGCGTGGGGTTTCGATGACCTCCCATTGCGCCTTTTTGACCACCCCGTTCTTGATGCTGATGTTGATGTTGCCGTGGCCTTCCACCCTGGTCAGGTGGTGGACATTGACCTCGCAGGAAAGCTTCATGATTTTTTCCTCCTGGCCGGGGTCTTTTTGCCTTGGGTGCGGAGGGTGTCGGCGAAGGAGGCAAAGCCGCCAAAACATTCCAGCCGGTCAAGGATGGTCTCGCTGCTGAAGCCGTAGGTGTGCATGATTTTTTCCAGCTCTTTGAGGTTGGCCCCTTCCGCCGGACCACGGCAACCCCAGCAGCCTCTGCGGTTGCTGGTGCACCAGGAATCGCAGCCGGCCCGGGTGACCGGACCGAGGCAGGGCTCGCCGAGTTCGAACAGGCAGATGTTTTCGTTGGCCTTGCACTCCATGCACACCGGGTATTCCGGGTGTCGTACCGCCTTGCCCACCACCAGATCGGTGACGATTTTCTCGACCTCTTCTTTTTTGATGGGGCAGCCGAAGATTTCGAGGTCCACCTGGACAAAATCCGCGAGCGGATGCACTTCCATGGTCTCGATGGGAAAGTCGCCGTACACCTCTTTTTTTACCCAGTCCAGATTTTGAAAGCGGTTTTTCAGCTGGTTGACCCCGCCGAAACAGGCGCAGGAGCCGAGAGCGACGAGGATCTTGGCGTTTTTGCGGATTGCGGTGAGCCGGGCTATCTCGTCCTTGCGGGTGACGCTGCCCTCGACAAAAGCGATGTCGTAGGTGTCGGCGCGTTCGCTCATCCCTTCGCGGAAGTTGACGATCTCCACCAGATTGAGAAAGTCGAGCAAGGTGGCCTCGTTGTTCAAAAGCTGCAACTGGCAGCCCTCGCAGGAGGAAAGCTCGAAGAACCCGACCTTTGGCCGGGCAAGGGGGACGCCGAGGTAGGAGAGTTGTTCGCTCATCTCAGATCGCCTCCTTGAGGTTCATCACCGACCAGTAATCAAAGACCGGGCCGTCCAGGCAGGTGTAGGTCGAGCCGATGTTGCAGCGGCAGCATTTGCCCCGACCGCAGTGCATGCGGCGCTCCAGGGAGACGAACATCTTCTGCATGGGCAGTCCGGCCTCGGTCA
>CAYGDX010000044.1:0-1197 GCA_964348825.1 uncultured Gammaproteobacteria bacterium
TCCGGCTAAATCCTTGACTTTACATATCTTTTTTGATAAGATTGCTATCACTGACTGAATGATAAAAACGAACACAAAAACCAACTAATTCTCGGAGACTTGTGACGTTAGTTACAGGCCGCCGATAAGGCGGATTTTGTTTTCTAAATTTTTATCGGATGATTGATATTTGACAATTAAATCCCGTGCACCTAACGCACCAACAATACTGTTATCCAGTAGAATTTATTCACTGGGGTCTTGCGGAATGGTGACACGGAAAAAACATGAAAGACCGTTTTCAGATCAAACTGAAAACGGCAAACAACACACACATAATGAAGGAGCGGTCTGGAGTTATGTGGTAGTTATGTTTCCTAATAGGAACATAAGAGCATACGGTGGATGCCTTGGCTCTTGCAAGCGAAGAAAGACGTGATCAGGCGGCGATACGTTTCGGGGAGGTGCCTAATAACCTACGATCCGGAAATTTCTGAATGGGGAAACCTCATACAAGTAATGTTGTATGGTCTGATGGAGCATTCCACAGAAGCACACCCAGGGAAGTGAAACATCTCAGTACCTGGAGGAAAAGAAACTAAATAAGTATTCCGCAAGTAGCGGCGAGCGAAAACGGAACAGCCCAAACCGACAGTAGTAATACTGTGCGGGGTAGTAAGACAAAAACGTAGTTTACTAGAAGAGTTATAAAATGTAATTATAGATTAAGTTGTTGGAAAGCAACGCCAAAGAAAGTGATAGCCTTGTAATCGAAATAATTATATCTCTTTTGTTTTTGATCTTGAGTAGTTCGAGACACGAATAGCTCGGATGAATCAGCCGGAACTAACCGGTAAGGCTAAATATTGTTAGAGACCGATAGTGAACTAGTACCGTGAGGGAAAGGTGAAAAGAACCCCGGAAGGGGAGTGAAATAGAACTGAAACCGTATGTTTACAAAGAGTAGAAGAGGTTCATCATACAGCTCTTGAAGGGCTGATGATTATGGAAGCGACTAGATTCGGGCGCGCTTTCGCGGGTAAAACCGCTAAACAGGAGGAATCGAAGTATCTAAGATGATTGATTTGCCGCGGCAAGTTAGCATCCCGACTTAGAGAAGATTCCACTGTCCATCTTCGCCAATTGGCGAGGGTTGTATGATGAACCTCGACTGCGTGCCTATTGAAGAATGAGCCAACGAGTTGTAGGTTGCTGCAG
>CAYGDX010000045.1:0-1159 GCA_964348825.1 uncultured Gammaproteobacteria bacterium
TGTACAGTGATGGTATTCCCCTGACAGTCGCCTCCGGCTGGGGCTTGGTCAGGCTGCCTTCTTGGCGGCCTGGCCTCCGGTTCGATCCTTTTGCTTCAGTCCATCCATGAAAGCCTTCAGCGGGGTCCTGCCGTTCATGCCTCGGCCCTGGTGGGGGCGCTTGGTGTTGTAGACCACCAGATACTCCTCCAGGTCCTTCTGCATCTCCTCCACCGACTCGTACCACTTCTGCCGGCCCTTGATCCGGAAATGCTCGTCCAGCAGCGTGCGATGGAGCCGCTCCACGAAGCCATTGCTCTGGGGCCGACGCACCCGCGTGGTGCGATGCTCGATGTCCTCAAGTTGCAGGAAAAGCTCGTAGGGATGCCGGTCCGGGCGACCGCAGAACTCGCGACCATTGTCGCTGAGGATGGTCTTGATAGGCACCCCGTGTTGCTCGAAGAAGGGCAGCACGTCCTCGTTGAGCACGTGCACCGCCGTCAGGGGCAGCTTGGAGGTGTACAGACGGCCCCAGGCATGGCGGCTGTGGCAGTCGATCACCGATTGCAGATACACCCGGCCCACGCCCTTGAGGTGACCCACCATGAAGGTGTCCACCGCCACCAGCTCGCCCACGCCCTTGGTTTCGATGTGCCGCTCGCGGAATTCAGGGCTGAAACGCTCCAACAGGCGAACCTGCTCCGGCTTCAACTCGATCTTCTCCCGCCTCACCGCCTGCTCCAACCGCAGCAGGCGCTCGTGCCGCGACAGCAGGTTGTGCCGCGACCAAACCCCGCGCACGCCGCCGGAGCTTACCTGCAGCCCGCGCAAGGTCAGTTCCTCGGCCACCCGCAGGCAGCCATGGGTGGGATTGGCCAGGCTGTGCTCCAACACCGCCTTCTCGATCTCCTCCGAAACCCGGTTAGGGTGCGGACCCCTGGGACCAGGCAGGCGGTCCAACAGGCCCGCCGCCCCGTGCACCTGGTAGTTGCGCCGAATCTCGTAGAACTGCTGCCGGGAGTAGCCGATGATGCGACAAGCCCGGCTGACGTTGCCCAACTCGCTGGCCAGCTCTAGCAAACTCAGCTTCCTACGTGCTAACTTCTCCTCGGTGGTCATGTCCGTTCCTCCTTGGGTTGAATGAGTGCTTTGCATCTCTCTTTCTAACCCAGCCGGAGAC
>CAYGDX010000046.1:0-1076 GCA_964348825.1 uncultured Gammaproteobacteria bacterium
AGACCCATCTCAAATCCTTGCAATCAAGAAAGCAAAGCAGGAGCTTGCAAAGGCAGAGGAGGCACAGAACGCATAAATTTTTGGGTTCACCTTTCCACAGGGTCTAGTGCTTTCAAATTAGCGTAAAGGACGTTATACTATCTATATGAATGTCCGTAACACTCTCGTGTATATCGTTGGTATTTTTGCGCTTGCCTCAATTCCTTACATTGCATCAGCACAAACCGCAACAACAACTATATTTTCAAACGAGTATCTTCAGAAACAGATTGACGACTTAACAAGAAGCCGACTCAACTTAATCCAAACCCCAGCTGAAACACGAGCAATGGCCATCCGTGATTACTTAAAAGTAGAAACCATACCAAGCAATCCGGGACCAAACGAAACAATAACCGTCTCTGTCGAGAGCTACCTTTCCAATCTTGATAAGGCAATCCTTACCTGGTCTGTTAACGGAAGCGTTCTCCTAAAAGGTATCGGTAAGAGATCTTTAACCTTTAAAAACGGTGGTCCAGGATCAACAACACGGCTCGATATCTCTATTGTCACTAACGAAGGGGAGTCTATTGTGAAAAGTCTCGCATTTAGTCCTGTAGGGGTAACCCTTCTCTGGGAAGCGGACACGTACACACCTCCGTTTTATAAAGGAAAGGCGCTCCCATCTGCGCAAGCACAGATTCGCGCTATTGCGATTCCTGACCTCGCCAACACAACCAACGCCCTAGATGCCGGCAATCTTGTATACATCTGGGCAAAGGACGGTTCAAATGTCCCTGAATTTTCAGGGTATGGGAAAAATTCGTTTAGCTTTATAGGTCCTCGACCATACCTGAAGGCGGACGTGCGCGTGCGTGTATCGTCGATCAACGACGCTATCGCATCAGAGATGAAACTCTCTATCCCCCTCACTACACCTTTTATTCTTTTTTACGAAAAACACCCCCTCCTTGGATTGTGGTACAACCGCCCTGTAGGGGAGACACTCACATTGTCAAACAAAGAACTCTCACTTAGTGCCGAGCCATTCTTCTTTTCAAATGGCTATTCTGAAGAAAACCCTTTTCGTTATACTT
>CAYGDX010000047.1:0-1024 GCA_964348825.1 uncultured Gammaproteobacteria bacterium
GGCGCCGGCCGGGTCGAGGAAGCCAACGTGCGCGACATGCTCGGCACCGTCGGCGACGATTACCTGTACACCCTGCTCGATGCACTGGTCGCCGGCGATGTGCACGCCTTGCTCGGCGTGGCCGATGCCATGGATGCGCGCAGCCTGAGTTTCGACTCGGCGCTGCAGGAACTGGCAACGCTGTTTCATCGCATCGCCCTGGCGCAGTTTGCGCCCCAGGCGCTGGTCGACGACGCCGAACGGCTGCGCCTGGCGCCCTATGCGACGGCCTTCGACGCCGAGTTCCTACAGCTCGCCTACCAGATCGCCATCCATGGTCGCGATGACCTGGGCCTGGCGCCGGACGAGTACGCCGGTTTCAGCATTACCCTGCTGCGCCTGTTCGCATTTCGCCCGGAGACACCAGCGCCTCTTGGCACCGAGTCTCCTCGGGTGCCGGCGCGTGCTTCCTCCGCCGCTGCGGCCAAGCCCAGCGCCGCGCCGTCGCAGCAGCCAGTTCCGTCCGCTCAGCCCAGTGGGGCCGCGGCGCAAGCTAAGGTCGAAAAAGTCGCGGATGACTGGCATCAAATCACCGCCCAGCTCAACCTCGGTGGCATGGTGCGTGGCCTGGCGCAGCATTGCGAACTGGTCGAGGTGGGGGCGGAGGTCCTCACCCTGCGCCTGCCGCCGGCGCACAAGTACCTGCTCGGCAAGGCGCATCAGGACAAATTGCAGTCCGAGTTGCAGCTCTATTACGGCCGCCCGCTCCGCTTAAACATCGTGCTGGCCGACACCGCGACGGAAACCCCGGTGGAACGCAGCCGCGTCATCCAGCGCCAGCGCCAGGAGCGCGCCATCGCCGCGATTGAACAGGACGGTTTCGTGCGCGAGGTGGTGGAGCTGTTCGACGCCACCATCAACGAAACTTCGATCAAACCCCTTAACTGAATCATTCACCGAGCATCCAGGAGAGCAGCATGATGAAAGGCGGCATTGCCGGCCTGATGAAACAGGCGCAACAAATGCAGGAGCGCATGGCCAAGGC